>NZ_JABVXF010000004.1 GCF_013349995.1 Pseudoalteromonas sp. 0303 | reverse complement strand
TAGCTGATAGCTGATAGCTGATAGCTGATAGCTGATAGCTGATAGCTGATAGCTGATAGCTGATAGCTGATAGCTGAAGCGCAAAACCCTACCTTTTTTCGTTCGATATTTGACCACTGATAATAATTAGTACGTATAACAGTAAAAAAACTTCAAGATTTAGCAAAATTAGCTTAAATCCATCAGTTAATTGATGAAATTTTTTGCTACAATTGGGGGGCAAGTAATGTGAGTGAGTTCAACAACAGCTAATGCAGAATTCTGTTTCCTCTTAGTGAGGTTGATCTTGGTCAGTATATTGTTTTTTTATATGCGTTATCATAACCAGCGGCTTCATACTCGAGCTAACCTAAATTAATAATTCATTAAATAGGGTTTATTCGAGCATGAGACTGTGAATAACCTTGTTTTAATCAAGGGTTTTAATTATGATCGCGTCTATTTTGAAATTTCTAAAAATTAACCTGCTGTAACTGATGTTCTCAATATGGCAAGTGTTGGGAATCATAGTGGAGATAAGTGGATGAGCAATGCGCCTGTAGACAATGGCCGACGTCGCTTTTTAACCATAGCTACCTCTGTTGTTGGTGGTGTTGGTGCGGCTGGGGCTGCTGTTCCTTTTATTGCGTCTTGGAATCCAAGTGAGCGAGCTAAATCTGCGGGTGCGCCTGTAGAAGTAGATATCAGCAAGCTTGAGCCAGGACAATTAATACGTGTTGAGTGGCGAGGAAAACCTGTTTGGGTTATTAATCGTACACCAAGAATGCTTGAACAGATGAAAGAACATGAAGGTCAACTTCGTGATCCTGCGTCTGAAGAGCCTCAACAACCTGAATCATCAACCAATGAATATCGTTCGCAACGTCCTGAAATTTTCGTTGCTGTTGGTATTTGTACGCACTTAGGTTGTTCTCCTAGCTTCCTACAAGGTGGCTTTGGTGAGAAAGTAGAGGGCACAGACGACGGTTTCTTCTGTCCGTGTCACGGTTCTAAATTTGATATGGCTGGTCGTGTATTCCAATCTGTACCTGCACCATTAAATCTAGAAATTCCTCCGTATACCTTCCTTGATGACACGACTATTCTAGTCGGTGAAGAAAAAGGAGTGGCGTAATGTTTGGTAAAATTATTGGTTGGATCGACGATCGTATTCCAATGACACGTGTTTGGAACATGCATATTGCACAGTATCCAGCACCAAAAAACTTTAACTTCTGGTACTTCTTTGGCTCTTTAGCCATGTTAGTACTTGTTAACCAAATCGTAACTGGTATTTGGTTAACAATGAACTTCGTACCGTCTGCTGAAGGTGCTTTCGCATCGGTAGAATACATCATGCGTGATGTTGAATACGGTTGGTTACTTCGTTACCTTCACTCAACAGGTGCATCAGCGTTCTTTATCGTTGTATACCTGCACATGTTCCGTGGCATGATCTACGGTTCTTACCAAAAACCACGTGAATTACTGTGGTTATTCGGTATGTTCATCTTCTTAGCGCTTATGGCTGAAGCTTTCATGGGTTACTTACTACCGTGGGGACAAATGTCTTTCTGGGGTGCACAGGTAATCATTTCACTATTCGGTGCAATTCCGGTTATTGGTGATGATTTAACGCTTTGGATCCGTGGTGACTACGTAATTTCTGGTGCTACGCTTAACCGCTTCTTTGCACTACACGTAATTGCATTACCTTTAGTAATCGTTATCTTAGTATTCTTACACATTGTTGCACTACACGAAGTGGGTTCAAACAACCCAGATGGTGTTGAAATTAAGCGTAAGAAAGGCACTGTAGCTGAAGAAGATAAACCTAAATTCAAATTCCACGAGTATTACACCAACAAGAAAGACATTGTTGATGCAATCCCGTTCCACCCTTACTACACAGTAAAAGATATTGTGGGTGTGGTTGGTTTCTTAATCTTATTCTGTTGGGTTGTATTCTTTATGCCTGCGATGAATGGTTTCTTCCTAGAAGCGCCAAACTTCGAAGCAGCTAACCCGCTGAAAACACCAGAGCATATTTTCCCAGTTTGGTACTTTACGCCATTCTACGCAATCCTACGTGCAATCCCTAACAAGTTAATGGGTGTTGTGGCGATGGGGGCATCTATCGTAGTGCTTGCGTTACTACCTTGGATTGACCGTGGTTCGGTTCGCTCTATTCGTTATCGTTGTGGTTTACACAAGTTAAACATCGCACAATTCGTGGTAACTTTCGTTATCTTGGGTTGGGTTGGTGCTACACCACAAACTGATTTCAAAACGCTGTTATCACAAATCACGACTGTGACATACTTCATGTTCTTCGTATTGTTATTTGTTTACAGCAAGAATGAGAAAACTAAGCCATTACCAACGAGGTTGACGAAATGATGAAAAAGCTAATTATCGGTTTATTCGCATTGTTGCCATCGTTGACAATGGCAGCAGGTCCTTCGGTTCCTTTAATGGATGCGAACATTGACCTTAAAGATAACGCATCTTTACAGCGCGGTGCTAAATTGTTCATGAACTACTGTCTTGGTTGTCACCAAATGCAGTATCAACGTTATGAGCGTACGTTCCGCGATATTGGTATTCCTACTGAGATTGGTCAAGAGCAATTAATTTTTGATGGCTCAAAAGTAGGTAGCCACATCAAAAATGCGATTGATAAAGATGACGCAGCTAAATGGTTTGGCGCAGCGCCACCGGATCTTACGCTTGTTGCGCGAGTTCGTGGTACTGACTGGATCTACACTTATCTGAAGTCATTCTATAAAGACGAGTCTCGTCCGTTTGGCGTAAACAACGTTGTTTTCCCATCGGTAGGTATGCCACACGTTCTTCAAGAACTACAAGGTTTACCAACACCAATCACTGAAGAAGTGGAAGAACATGGTCACACTGTGACTAAAGTTGTTGGCGTTGAAACAGATGGTTCTGGTGAAATGAGTGTTGACGAGTACGATCGTGCTGCTCGTGACTTAACTAACTTCTTAGCTTACGTTGGCGAGCCGTCACGTTTAGAGTCAGAAGCGTTAGGTCTAAAGGTAATTGGTTTCCTAGTGATTCTATTTATCTTGGCATTCATGCTGAAGAAAGAATACTGGAGAGATGTTCACTAATCCTGGGCATTTTGAAAGGTAGTTTTGTGATAGGGGCTTAAGCCCCTATTGCTGTTTTTGTAATATAATGGAGGTAGGCATGGCCGTAGCTGCCAATAAGCGCCCTGTAATGACCCTGTTTTCTGGTGCTAACTGTATGTATAGCCATCAAGTACGTATCGTACTTGCTGAAAAAGGTGTAAGTGTTGACATTCACCTGGCTGAAAAGGATAACCTGCCAGAAGCACTTCATGAGATTAACCCTTACGGTACAGTACCAACACTGATCGATCGTGAGCTTGGTTTATATCAGGCAAACATCATCATGGAATACCTTGATGAACGTTTCCCTCATCCTCCACTAATGCCAGTTTATCCGGTTATGCGTGGCCGTAGTCGTCTGATGATGCATCGTATCGACACGGATTGGTATAGCCTAGCTAACAAAATCACTAGCGGTAGCAGCGAAGCTGCTCAAGCACGTAAAGAGCTTACAGAAGCGTTACTTGCAATTGCACCAATCTTCTCAGAGGCACCTTACTTCATGAGTGAAGAGTTCAGCTTAGTTGATTGTTACTTAGCACCGCTACTTTGGCGTTTACCTGAGCTTGGCATTGAGCTTAATGGTGCAGGCGCGAAAGAGCTTAAAGAATACATGTTGCGTTTATTTGAGCGTGAATCATTTCAAGCTTCACTAACTGAAGCTGAGCGTGAGATCCGTTTATAATGACGCCTAATCGTCCTTATTTACTACGCGCTTTCTTTGATTGGATTGTTGATAATCAGTGCACACCACACTTAGTGGTTAACGCTGATTTTCCTGCTGTACAAGTACCAACACAGTTTGTGCAAGACGGCCAGATCGTTTTGAACATTAGCCCATCAGCGGTAACGCAATTTGCAATGGACAACCAACAGCTGAGCTTTAATGCGCGCTTTGGTGGTCAACCAATGCAAGTGTACGTACCTATGGGTGCTGTGCTCGCAATTTATGCACGTGAGAATGGTGAAGGGACTGTATTTACTGCAGAAGAATTCATCGAGGACGAAGACGATTTTGCTCCGGTATTAGAAAGTGTTGAAACACCTGACGATATTACGCCAGATGATGAACCACCTGCTAAACCAGAGAAGAAAAAAGGTGCTCACTTACGAGTGATTAAGTAACCTTAGTCAGACAAAAGAAAACCCGCTATTAAGCGGGTTTTTTATTATTAATTCACTGTTTAGCGTTACAGATATTCAAACACTTTAATAACACGTTCAACGCCTGATACGTTACGTGCTACATCAACCGCCAAATTCGCTTCAGAATCGCTCACTAAGCCCATTAAAAAGACTTCGCCATTCTCAGTTACTACTTTGATGTTATTGCTGCTGATGCTTTCTGTGGTGAGCAATTGCGTTTTCACTTTAGAAGTTAACCAAGAGTCGTGCGTTTGCGTACTCATACCAATATTTGAACCAATGCGAATTTGGTTGTGGATTTTACGAATGCCATCAACGCCTTCAATAGCGCGTTGTGCTTCGTCTTTCATTTCTGCGTTAGCAACTTGACCAATCATAAGCACAATACCATTAACGCTGATGACATTAACGTTAGCATATTTGTGAAGACGCTCATTTTCGCTGATAGCAATAGAACTTTTGATTTCGATATTGTTATCGTCGATTTGTGAACCAATCGTGCGGCGATCATTCGCAGCAGTTACAGCGCCTGCAGTACCGGCGACAACGGCAGCTGCACAGCCTTGCAGCAATAAAACGGTACCAAATACTAGTAAAGACTGTTTAAACATTAATTTTCTTCCTGTGGGAATAAGGTTAAATCGATAAGCTCACTGAGGCAGTGTAAATTCACTAAGTGTGACTCAACAATACGGCTTGGGCGTTTGGATGGAACACGAATTTCAACATCATTTGGGCCAAGTAAGCCAACTAACTCACCGCCGTCATCACCAACAAGCACAATCACTTTCATATCACGGGTCAGTGCCGCTTCAACAGCTGAGATAATCTGCTTTTCATTACCATTGACTGCAATTGCTAATAAAAGGTCGCCTTGCTGTGCAAATGCACGAATTTGTCGTGCAAAGGTTTCGTGCTCATCATTATTTGCGGCTGAGCCTAAGTTAACTTGATCTTGTGCAAGCGCAACTGCGGGTAGGCATGGGCGCTCGGTTTCATAAAAGTTAATTAACAGCCCAGCCATATGCTGTGCCAACATGTGGCAGCTAGGAGTGCCACAACACAGCAGTTTATTGCCGTTAATAAGACTTTGTGCAATGGTGAACGCTGCCGATTCAAGTGCGCTTGGCAGTACTTCACCTGCCGCTATTTGAACTTGAATATTTTCGGTAAAGATTTTTTTTATCGTTTCTTGCATAACCTACCAAATTAAGCCGACGCCAAACGGCGTTAGTAAACATTTTTAAACCAGTTTAGGGTGCTGTTAAGCTCACCTGTTATAGCGACATAATCTATCCGCATAGCCTGGTTTGAGATCTTTTTCTCGGCAAGATAATGGCTAATCGTGCGCCGTAATCGTTGCTGCTTTTGTTTGCTGAGCGCATAGTTTGCACCACCACGCAGGGCGTTTTTTCTAAATTTTACTTCTACAAATACCAGTGTTTGCCCGTCACGCATTATTAAATCGAGCTCGCCGTACTTGCATAAGTAATTGCGCTCAATGGCTTTTAAGCCATGTTGTATTAAATACTGCTCTGCCTGATGTTCGTAATACAGGCCTTTCTCGCGGCTATTTTGCCACAATTGCTTAAACCACGACATAGCTTCATCCTTGAGCTAATACTACGTTTTAAAACAGGTTATTCAGCAGCATTGATCCCAATAGCAGATTGCATAAATAGCGGGATTGGTTGTTCAGTCGCTAAATCAACCGCAATAATTTGTTTATTCTTGTACTGTGCCCAATCTAAAGAGCGAGTAACGTAACCATTACTGGCAATGCTCAATTGACCACTAATACCACTAAAGCGTTTGCCCTGTACCATGCTCAATTGCTTTACATCACCAAGCATACTGGCTGCATCGAATGCCATAGCAAATAAGCGCTGGCTTATATCGGCATTCTCAGGCCATAAGCTTTCGTACTGTTGGCGTAAATTGTGTTGTGAGATTTGACCGTCAAGCATCCAAGGTAGTTCCGTAAAATAAAGGCCATCTAAGTCGCCTTTATCGGTTCTATCAATTTGTTTACTGTGGCTTTTTGAGCTGGCATATAGTGGAATTCTATCTGCGAAGGTACTCACGTTCACGTCTAAATATGGCTTGATTAAGCGAGTTTCGGTGGCATCACCCAAAATATAAATCACGTCAATATCGCTGCGCGAGCGAGTTTCACTTTCAACTTCTTGCTTAAATAATGACTTGACGACTTTAATCCGCTCTTTACTTTGGTCTACTTCAAGTAAGCCTGTGATCGTTTTCGGCATATCGTCTTTACCAGAGTAAAGCCCGATTTGCGGTTTAACTTCGCTGTAGCGTTGCCATTGTTTATTGAAGTATTCAACTAAGCGCTGGCCGTTACTGTTATCTGGTGCTAGAAGCATCGGCTTTTGATAGCCCGCTGTTAAAAATCGCTCTAATGCTTGCTGAACTTCATGCTCAGGGCTTAGTGCAAAGAAAAAGTGCTGCTGTGAAATTCGCTCACCATCAAAGGTGTTTAAATGCATTACTGGGTAATCAACCAGTGTTTGTGCGCTGGTTAGCTTTTCGATATTGCTTTTTAGTAGTGGTCCAATAACAAAATCAGCATTAAACTCGCTGAGCTTAAGTGAGATCTCTGCAGCTGATAATGACTCATCAATAAATAAGGTTTGCTCTAATGACTGTCCATCTAAGGCAGCAAGCACACCGGCTTTTAAGGCATCACCTAATCGCTCATTAGCACCTGATTGTGGAAGTAATACTGCGAGGCGATTTACATTTAAAGGTTCAATTTGTACCAGCTCAGTCACTTTTTTTGGTAGTACTTCAGCAGCAGGGTGACCTGGGTAGCGGCGCAACCAGTTATTCATTGCTTGGTGAAGTTCTACAGGCGCACCTAAATATACTTGATGATAAAGCGCTAAGTTAACCCAACCTTGTTGCACCACAGAGCCACGATTAAAGCGCTCAAGTGCATACGATGAAAGTTGGGTTAGGCTTTGCCATAAATCTTTGTTTAAATTCGCAACGGTAAAGTTATTTTCGCTGCTAAGTGTTGATGCCTTAAAGTAGTAAGTCATCGCTTGTTTTGGCATACCTTGCGATGCATAAACGCGACCTGTTAAATATTGATGCCATGCTAGATGTTCAGGCTGGCTTAATTGTGGCTCAAGCTGTTGTAATTGCACCAGAGCTAAATCACTCTTACCTTGCTGCTCTTGCGCAAGGGCAATGTAAAGTTTGTTTTGAATTTGGTCGACACTTGGGGTTGCTTCTAGCTCAAGACAGATTTTTTCTAGCAGTGCCCAGCGCTCTTCGCTGATAGCCGCATCACGCGCGGTGTATAAAAGCTGGATTTTATCGGCACCTTGACGGTTTAGTGCCACTTGGTACATAGATTGTGCGTCGGTTAGCTGCGATAGCGCAATACTCGATTGGCTCGATTGATTTTCTGCACTATTTCGAGGTTTTTCGGTTGTGCTACAAGCCGATAACCCTGACAATACAATTAATAGACTAACAAGTTTAAGTCGCACAATGATTTCCCGATACGTTAACGCGATTTGCTTATATTACTGACTGACGCAGGAGACCTCAATGTTAAATGAGGACAATTCAGATAAAATCGGCACTCTTTACATTGTTGCCACGCCTATTGGTAACTTTGATGACATCAGCCAGCGTGCCATCCAAACCCTATCTGAGGTTGACTTAATAGCCGCTGAAGATACTCGTCACACAGGAAAGTTGTTAAGCCATTTTAATATCAAAGCAAAAACCTTTGCTTTACATGACCATAACGAGAAACAAAAAGCGCAACAAATTGTAGATTGGTTAGAGCAAGGAATGAACATTGCGTTGGTATCTGATGCCGGCACGCCACTTATTAGCGACCCAGGTTATGCGGTGGTCAATTTATGCCGTGAACAAGGCGCGCATGTTACGCCAGTACCAGGAGCATGTGCTGCAATTACCGCTGTGTGCTGTTCTGGTTTACCAACAGATCGTTTTCAGTTTATTGGTTTTACACCAGCAAAGAGTAAAGCAAGGCAGACCTTTTTCATTGACGCGGTAAACTCAGGTATTACTAGCATCATGTATGAAAGTACCCACCGTATAATGGCGAGCCTTGATGATTTAGAAGCAGCTCTCGGTGCAGAGCAGCCAGTAGTGTTTGCCAAAGAACTTACCAAAACCTTCGAAACCTTTTTCAATGGCACAGTTGCCGAGCTAAAACAGTTCTTAACGGATGATCCAACAAAGCAGCGCGGCGAAATCGTATTGATGTTACCGGGTAAAGCAAAGCAAAGTGACGATATTCCAGAAGATGCGCGCCGTATGCTCGGTTTACTTGAATCTGAAATGCCACTGAAAAAAGCCTGTGGTGTTGTGGCTGAGTATTTTGGTTTGAAGAAAAACGCACTTTATAAAGCAATTATTGAAGAAAAAGACTAATTCTTTACTGCATAGACGAGCGCGCTCAGGTATACTGCGCGCCGAGTCAGCCGAGATAATCGCTGCCTGCAACGAAAATGCGCAGGGGGAGGAAAGTCCGGGCTCCACAGGGCAGGGTGCCAGCTAACGGCTGGGGGGCGCGAGCCTACGACAAGTGCAGCAGAGAGGAGACCGCCAACTTCGGTTGGTAAGGGTGAAAGGGTGCGGTAAGAGCGCACCGGGCCACTGGTAACAGTTGGTTGCAAGGTAAACTCCACCCGGAGCAAGACCAAATAGGGTTCCTTATGGCGTGGCCCACGTTGGAACCGGGTAGGTTGCTTGAGCCATAGAGCAATTTATGGCCTAGACGAATGATTATCCACGACAGAACCCGGCTTATTGGCTGACTCACCAAATCATATTAAAGCCCGTAGTGAATGCTACGGGCTTTTTGCTATCTACATGCTTTGCCATTTGAAACAGAGGCTGATTCACAGTAAAGGTCCAAGGTGAGGAGTTATGAGCAGTCGTTGTTAATAAACTTACGGCTGATATCTATGAAATCATCGAAATTACTTCAAACCATTTACTTCTAATAATAAAGAGGGCTGATTTAGTTTTTGAGCTAAACTGTTTGATTAGTCGCTTTTATTAAGGGAGTCTTCGTTTGCTTTTTGGGAGCGAACTAATTTTTTATATTGTCCAGGTGTTTGGTCAGAATGTTTCTTAAATTCAGTATAAAATGAAGATTTACTATTAAAACCTACTTCATATGCAATATCGATTATTGCCATGTCAGTTTCACTTAAAAGGCGTTTGGCTTCAGTTATTCGAAACATGTTTACTAACTCATAATAGTTCCCTTGAGTTTGCTGATTAATTATTTGTGATAAGTGGTGCGTACTTAGGTTAAGCTGTGACGCAAGTAGCTTTAATGAAATACTTGCATCTTTGTAAATTCCGGTTTCTAGCAGGGCTGTTAAGTCACAAATAACCTCAGATGCCTTTTTATTTGTTACTGAAGAACGGTATGCCTTATTGAATTTCGAACTTTGTTCCGTTGATTGAAAGTCATTGACGTTGAGGGGTTCTTTATATGATTTGCTTGTAGAAGCTTGTGACCAAGGATGTCCCAGAACGGGCAGATATTCATAGATGATACTTGCCAGAATAAGCATGGCAATGGTGACTATAGATAAAGCCCAAGTGAATTCACCTGGCAGCCTGATAAGGAAAAAAACAAATACGAGGGAAATGCACACACACATACTAATAAGTGCAGTTTTTAACTTGGTAATTTCCCTAAGCACATCAGTTTTCTTTTGATTTAGTTTGGTGTGTAGCTCCCGCCAGATTAATTGGAAGTAGAAAACTCCAATAGTCGCGATAATCCCAAAACGAGTAAAGCGCATTGGCGTCATTGAAAGTAGCCAGGATCTGTTCGTATTATCTAAAAATTCTATTTTTTCCTGATAATCAAGTACGTTATAAGGCAGCATAAGTGCAAGGTAAATCAATGGTAACAATAAATGCTTTAAGTCATTCTTATTGAATTCACTGTTAAGCCTAACGGATGATTTAAAAAATAAATAAAAAAATATCGGAATAGAGGCAGACAAAGGCCCAGAAAAAGAGAGAACGTATACTTTCCACTCCCTTATATTTTCTTCGAATAAAGCAAGCTCCAGTAGCAGGCTAATAAAGCCTAGCATCATCATCGTAAACATGACTTTAGCTTTACTATTTTGGTGCGTACTCACTATTGCTCTTGCAATCATAAAGCAGCCAACGCCAATAGCTAGACATAAAATTATGGTTATTAGCTTCATAGTAGTTCAGCACACTTATGTATTCTAATGCCTGTTTGATTAATGCTCATTTTGTGTCGTTTATAAATAGTTACTATGGTCTGAATTTGTCGGGGTGGTTCAACACTTTGTTTCTAAAGTGAATTTATTTGGTGCTTGCCGATTGAAACGGTCGAGTATTTTGCTTCGCCCTTATAAGATAACTGAGCTGTAGTTAAAATAAAAGTGTGATAATTAATGAATAGTAATCTGACTTCTTCTAAAAATTTTACCTGGTTGTTTTCTGTGCTAATGATAGTGCTGGCTATTTTTGCGGCGTTCTCTGCACAATTGCCTTCGGCGGACAATTACCAAAGTGGCAATGAAAAAGAGTTCTCCCAGCAAAATGCATTGAAGCATCTTAAAGTTATCAGTGCCGAGGCACATTATGTCGGGGCACCTGCTCATACTAAAGTGCGTAAATACTTAGTGGATGAATTAGAAGCACTTGGCTTAGAGGTTGAAACTTTCAAGCACCTATCGACCCACGGTCGCAGAACTGTTGCTGCATATACTAATAATATTATTACTAAAATTAAGGGTACTAGTGAGGGGAAAGCTCTCGCACTTGTATCACATTATGACTCTGGTACTCACTCATCTTTAGGTGCCAGTGACGCAGGGAGTGGTGTGGTAACTATACTCGAAGCTGTTCGTACCTTTCTTGCCAATGGAAAACAACCAACTAACGATATAATCATCGTTTTGACAGATGCAGAAGAGCAAGGCTTATTGGGGGCTGGTGCCTTTGTTAATTTTCATCCTTGGGCGAAAGATATCGGCTTGGTGCTTAATTTTGAAGCCAGAGGGTCTGGTGGACCGAGCTATATGCTGATAGAAACCAATGGCGGTAATAAAAGGCTTATCCAAGCGTTTAGAGAAGCTGATATTAACATACCCGTCGCTAATTCTTTGATGTATGCCTTGTATAAGTTGTTACCCAACTCGACTGATTTAACGGTATTTAGAAAACAAGCGGATATTGATGGTTTAAACTTTGCGTTTATCGATGATCACTTCGATTATCATACTGTTCAAGACTCTTGGGAAAGAATCGATAGGGAGAGCCTAAATCATCAAGCTGACTACTTGATGGCATCACTTAACTACTTTGCGTATGCAGATCTTAGTCAGTTGAAATCTGAACAAGACATGGTTTATTTCAACTTCCCTGGCGTAAATATGGTGATATACCCTAATTCATGGGTTACGCCTATGGTGTTATTTGCAATAGTGCTATTTGTATTGCTCAGCTATTACGGATTTAAACAAAATTCGCTAACGATTAAGCAAGTGACTCTTGGCTTTGTGCCTCTTTTCACATCATTGGCCCTCGCAGGTTCTATAGGATATTTTGGTTGGCAATTACTATTGTTGCTTTTTCCTCAGTATGCCGATATTCCTCACGGCTTTACTTATAACGGCCATTGGATTTTAGCCTGTTTTGTCACTTCCACCTGCGCTACAACACTTTTCATTTATCAACTGTTTAGTAAAAAACTGTCGAGTAGTAACCTGTTCGTTGCCCCTATAGTGCTTTGGCTATGCGTGAATGTAATGATTGCTCTTATGCTACCTGGCGCAGGATTTTTTATTCTGCCACTCTATTTAGCTCTAGCCTGCTTTGGATTAAATATTTTTAGTCAGATTGAACGACCTAAGCAGCTCATGTTAGCAACTTTATTAGTAATACCTTCGGTTATGCTTTTAGCTCCTTTGATTCCTCTACTTGTTATTGGGTTGGGACTAAAGATGAGTGTGATAGGTACCCTACTAACCAGCATGACGCTTATTTTACTGGTACCGGTTTTTTGCAACTACCCTAAAGGGAATAGACTAGCCATTGTTTTTAGTATGTTATCTTTACTCTTTTTAGTTATATCGGTCGCTCAGTCTGATTATACAGAGGAACGAAAAAAGCCAAATAGCGTGAATTATGTCTATGATCAAGATACCGATAGTGCCTTTATGATCAGCTACAATCGTACCTTGGATGAATTTACAAACCAGTTTTTCGATAAAGAGCCATCAGCAACTACTTGGGATGAATCGATCTATCCACAAAGCAGGCGAACAAAGGTGCGCTATTACCAAGCAGCGGACAAACTCGACATTAAGGCAGCTAAAGTTGAAGTTATAAAGGATGAACTTACCGATAAATCACGAATATTAGAGTTATTAATTAGCCCGCAGCGAGAGGTTAATATTCTTCAACTTGCCAGTAATAATGAAATGCCTATAAGTAAGTTGTCGGTTAATGGCCAAGCATTTAATAGCCAAGCTTTCAGTAGCGAACCAGGTGCAGTAAAAGAGATTAAAAAAGGCTTTTTCTTTAAGTATGTATTAACTCACTCTCATGAAAAAGTAAGTGTAGAGCTCGTTGTTCCTAAAAATACAGAGTTATCATTAAAGGTATTCGAAACATCATTTGATTTGCTTGATAGACTAGATGATGTTCAAGCAAGGGAATCAATATATATGCCAGAGCCTTTTGTGATAAATGATGCCGTTATTATTGGCCAGTCTGTGAAAATTTAAACTTAAGATATTGAAAAATTTGTTTTAAATTAGTTTGATAGAAGCTGTTAATGAGTTGGTTGACTTACTAAATCACAAAAAAGCCTCGCAACGATGCGGGGCTTTTTCTTTCTATATTTTTACGTAATTAAGAAAAACCACTCCGCGCATACAAAACAGCGGCTTAAAATCTGCTCTACTAACCTTATTCATAACGAATAATACAGTCAGATTTCTAAACTCAAGTTAACTTCTAAATGTTGTTAATATTTTGTGATTACCAAGCTGCGAAATTTTCGTTCTATCCTATTATTAAATTTAGATAGAGAACATACAGATAAGTGAATCTAATTTGAGGAGAGAGTGATGCAGTCCATTCTTGGTACTATTCGAGGTCGCCTTACTGCGGGCCTGACTTTAATGGGCGCCCTAATTTTGATTTCGGGGCGTTATCTCTCTTTTATGTTAATCAGCTTGAAAATCAGCTCAATCAACTGAGTGATGAAGTTGTGCCAGTGATGGAAACTACGGATGATTTGATTGCAAATCTGTGGGAGTCAGCAAAAGTCGCTAACGAGATCTTAGCAAGTGAAGAAATCCCTGAATTAAAAGCGCGAACTGCTGAGGTTAAAGAGCTAGCAAAGCTATTTGATGACACCGAGCAAGAACTACTCACTTTAATCAGCAAACCTGAGCGAATAGCGTTAATAAAAAAAGCATCTACCGAGCAAGATGAGTTTTTTTCTCATGCGCTACAAATGTCTGGACAAAAATTAATTGAACTTGAAAAAGAAATCATCTCGGGGAAGCTACTCGATGAGTTTGATAGTGCAGGTGCAGAGCTGATCACCATGCTTGATGAGTTTGCAATTGAAAACGAAGAAGAGATGCAAAAAGCCGAAGATGAAGGTGATGCGCTTGTCGCCAGAGGCGCCTCTGCAAGTGCCGTTAATGATGTACTTGGTTCTTTATTTGAAAGTGATTACCCCGTTGTTGAAGCTGCATTAAAGTTGCAGCGTTTGGTTATTGAAATGCAGGATACCTCGGGTGAGTATTTAGCTGAGGAAGACCCAACTAACCTTCCTAATATTCAAAAAGAGTTTGAAGCCCTTGCTAAACAAGCTGATGAATACTTTGTTGTGCTTACAGATTTAGCCGAGTCAGAAGAGGATAAAGAAGATGCAAAAGTGTTGATTGCTTCATTTAATAATTGGGTAACTGGCGCAAATAATGAAGATGCTTTGTTTGACTCGTATAGAGATCAGTTATCAGCAGAAGCGCTTGCAGATCAGTTATCAGCAGAAGCGCTTGCAGATCAATTAACAGAGGAGTTGGAGGTTGATGTTGATAACGCTGATGCTTATTTTGAAGAAATAGCCGAAGAGGCTGATGCGTTCTCAGACAACGCAGATGAAAAAGCGGCAGAAGTTCTTAATCAAGCTTTTTTTGGTATTCTGTCTTTAACAGCCATCGCTATTGTGATTGGCGCGTTAGTGTTATTTATTTCCTATAAAACCGTGTTAGCGCCAATAGATACTTTATTAAATAGTATGGAGAGTATCGCTGAAGGAGAAGGGGATTTAACTCAACGAGTTGATGCATCATCGAAAGATGAACTCGGGCAGTTAGCAGGAGCATTTAACCAGTTTGTTTATAAGGTGCAAATGCTTGTAAAAGAAATTTCGGCCGCGACTGATGAGATTGTCAATTCAACAGACAGGCAACGAGATATCAGTATCCGTTCAAAAGAGGCAATAGTACAACAAGGCACAGAAACTGACTCTGTTGCAACAGCAATGAACGAAATTACGGTGACTGCGCAAGAAGTTGCGCGTAGTGCTGCAAATGCTGCTCAGTCAACCGATGAAGCGAGTAATGAAACTAAAGCTGCACAAAATGTGGTGCAGTTATCAATTCAATCTGTTCAACAATTAGCAAATGAAGTCGATAAATCATCAGAGGTGATTGGCTCTTTAGCAACAGATGTTGTTGAAATCAGTAAAGTTCTCGATGTTATTGGCGGAATTGCTGAACAGACAAATTTATTGGCATTAAACGCAGCCATTGAGGCTGCACGAGCCGGTGAGCAAGGCCGCGGGTTTGCGGTGGTTGCTGATGAAGTGCGTTCGCTTGCTGCCCGAACCCAAACAAGTACGGCAGAAATCAATAATATGATAGAGCGCTTACAAAAAGGCTCGAGAGGCGCTGTTGATGCAATGACACAAAGCAAGGAGTTTGGTGATTCATCAGTGGCTAATTCAGAAGAGGCTGGGCAATCACTGGATGTTGTATTCTCTTCGATGGATACGATAAATGATATGAATACACAAATTGCCACAGCCGCAGAGCAGCAAACAGCAACAATGGAGGATATTAATCGAAATATTAACTCTATAGTGCAGATTTCCCAGCAAACAATGGATGCCTCTGAAGAAAGTATGCAAGTCAGTCAAAGCCTTGCTAATTTAGGTGAGCAACTCAAAAAGCTAGTAAACCAATTTAAATATTAATCTTCTACAAGCCTGTGGTAAGTTCCACAGGCTTATTTTTTCACAGTTCTAACGAGTGTTTAGTAAAGCTTAGGAACATTTCTAGTTTAAACGCTATATTTTCTGAATCGTTGTGATTATTGATCTCGGACAAGGTTACTGCGTTGACTCTGTATGTTGCAGTGGTACAGTGAAATTGAACTTAAATTCTAGCTAAAGGAGTTGCCCATGCTAGGCGAAAAACACTCGTTATTGAATGAATTCCCAGAGTTTAATGAATTAATCCATAGCCTCGCGAAACACGATGCTCACTTCAAGAAAACCATGCAACGTTACGATGATATGGATAAAGAAATTCGCTCTCTTGAGTTGCAAGACTCTCCAATAGAAGATGCGGACATGCATGAAAAGAAGCATCAACGCGCCGTGCTAAAAGATGAACTTTATGACTTTTTAAAAGCCAATGCTTAATAAATGAATCGAATAATGCTCCTGCTAACGGTAGGAGCTTTTTCACTCCTCTATTTTTACTCTCCAATCGTATTTAATCGCAATATCCCTTTACTCAATCAAGGTTATGGTAGTCTTAGCGCGATTTTTTAAGGCAACAATGGAATAGTGCTTTGCACTGACTGGGATTAACATGATTAAAAAAAATATTATTACTACTTCATTAGCACTTATGGGTGTTGTCGCTGTAGGTAGCGCACACGCTGATGAAGGGCAGTGGCAACCGCATCAATTAAAACAATTACAAAGCGAGTTTGACCGCGTTGGTATTGAGTTACCGGCTTCACAAGTGGCAGATCTTAACCAATATCCACTCAATGCAGTGGTTGGTTTAGGCTATTGCTCTGCGTCATTTGTGTCACCAAAAGGCTTAGCGGTAACTAATCATCACTGTGCTTATGGCGCGATTCAAAATAACAGCACACCAGAAAATAACTTAATTGAAAAAGGCTTTTTAGCAGCTGACTTGTCAAAAGAATTACCAGCAGGCCCGCAAGAGCGTTTGTATGTAACCGAACAAGTGGATGATGTCACTGATCGCGTATTGGGTAACTTACCCGCAGAACTACATGGCAAAGCGCGTTATGAAGCGATTCAAGCAAACCGTAAAGCCTTGATCAGCGAGTGTGAGTCAGATCCTAACTATCGTTGTACGGTACGTGATTTCCACCATGGGCTAGAGTACTTCATGATCAAACAACTGATGATCAAAGATGTGCGCTTAGTGTATGCTCCGGCAGAAGCGCTGGGTAACTTTGGTGGTGACATCGATAACTTTGAATACCCACGTCACACGGCCGATTTTACTTTTGTACGTGGTTATGTTGGTAAAGATGGTAAGCCTGCAGATTACAGCGAAGATAACGTACCTTATGAGCCAAAGTCGTTCTTAAAAGTGAATGCGAGCGGCGTAAGCTTAGGTGATGGCGTGCTGGTGGCAGGTTACCCTGGTCGCACTAGCCGCTATAAACTAGCAGATGAAGTAAATTATTCAGCGAGTTGGTATTACCCGACATTGCTTAATACTTACAACATGACTCTAGACGTAATTGCCAAGCAGAGCGAAGGCGATGAGCAAGCACAAGTTAAATATGCCTCTCGTGTAAAAAGTACTAACAACCGTTTAAAGAAACTGGAAGGCTTACAAGATGGCTTTAAAGTAACGGATATTCCGGGTATTAAAGCTGCGCAAGAACAAGAATACTTAGCTTGGTTTGCACAAAGTGCTGAGCGTAAAGCTTACGCAGATTCATATCACGCATTAAAGTCATTATTAGTAGAAGCGCACGCACAGCAACAAAGCCATTTTTACTTTGATTACGCAAAACGCGCAGACTTATTAAGTACGGCAATTCGTTTATACCGCTTAGCTAAAGAAAGCGAAAAGCCTAATGCAGAGCGCGAAATGGGTTATCAAGAGCGCGATCTTCCTATGCTTAAAGCGCGTTTAGAGCGTTTACAAAAACAGTTTACGCCTGAAGTCGATAAAGCCTTATGGTTAAGCTACTTAGGTAACTATTTAGCGCAAGATAAAGCAGCGCAAGTTACGGCATTAAACGACGGCTTAGGTATTACAGATACCACAACACAAGCTGAGCTTGATGCGATTATTGCTTCTTTTTATGCTAATACAGAGCTTACAGATGTAGAAGCACGTGTTAACTGGATTGGTAAATCTGTCGCAGAGTTTGAAGCATCAAACGACCCATTCATAAAGTTAGCTGTTGCTCTATACGATACCAACATGGCACAAGAAGCTGATAAAAAAGAAATGGCGGGTCGCTTAGCAGAAATTCGCCCGCAGTATATGCAAGCCGTGATCGCTTTCAATAATGCTAAAGGTAAGCCAGTTTACCCAGATGCAAATGGCACACTACGCGTAAGCTATGCACAAGTTGATGGTTACCCAGCAGCAGATGCTGTGTATAAAACACCTTTTACATCACTACGTGGTTTAGTGGCTAAACACACAGGTGAAAAACCATTTGTTGTTACCGATAAAGTACTTGAAGCTTACAAAAAGCAAGCGTTTGGCGCGTACTACCGCGGTGACTTAGGTTTGCCTGGCGTAAGCTGTAGTTTATTTAGCTTTGGTTGTGAGCCACAAGCGGCTAAACCTCTTGAAGTTAACTCAGTACCAGTCAACTTTTTAAGTAGCGCTGATACCACAGGTGGTAATTCAGGTTCACCAGTCATGAATGGTAAAGGTGAATTGGTGGGTCTTAATTTTGACTCGACTTATGAATCAATCACCAAAGATTGGTACTTTAACGCCAAAATTACCCGTGCTATTCACGTTGATATTCGATACATGCTTTGGTTAATGGAAGAAGTTGATAACGCAGGTTACCTACTTGATGAAATGACCCTAGTTAAATAGCTCCGCTATGTTAATAATAACCGCAGCAATCGCTGCGGTTTTTTTATGTCTTTAATTTTTGCCAATCTAACGTTTTTAATTTGTTTATTTTCAATACTTTTGTAATGTACAAAGCAGATACTTTTACTTGGGAAAAATAATGAGCGCCAAACAAATAATAAAAGCCATTTCAGTGAGTGTTGTGGCAATAACGGCAAGCTTTAATGCCAGTGCAGCGAATACCGAAGCAATGTGGCCGGGCACGGCTTATAATCAGCAAATACCAACATTTAAACAAGTACTCGGATACGATGTAGGTGAGCGTATCACCAATTACAACGATATGCGTCGTTATTTAAGCGCTTTAGAGCAAGCAGCGCCTGATCGTATTAAAGTGTTTAAGTACGCAAACAGCTGGGAAGGTCGTGAACTGGTTTATGCGGTGGTTGGCACTACGGAGCATATTCGCTCATTAGAAACTCTCGCCAATAACACCCAAGCTTTGGCTGATCCGCGTATTACCTCTGAAAAAGAAGCTAAGTCGCTAATTAAAAATTTACCTACGTCTGTGTGGCTTCAGTATGCCGTGCACGGTAATGAAATTAGCTCAACCGATGCTGCATTATTTACTGCATATCACTTATTAGCAGCCCCGAATGATGCCGTTAACAGCAAAATTTTAGATAACACAGTGGTGTTTATCGACCCACTACAAAATCCTGATGGTCGTGAGCGCTTTGTTACTCGTTATTATGCGACCGTAGGTCTTGAACACAGTGCAGATAGGTTAAGTGCAGAGCATAATGAGCCATGGCCAAGAGGCCGAACAAATCATTATTTGTTTGATATGAACCGTGATTGGTTAGCGCTTACTCAGCCTGAAAGTAAAGGCAGAGTGGCTTCAATCAATAAATATAAACCACAAGTGGTGGTTGATATTCATGAAATGGGCGGCGACCAATCTTACTACTTTGCACCGGCTGCTCAGCCATTTAATCCGCATATGACGAAAACCCAAATCGCCAACATGGATGCGATTGGGCAAAATCATGCGAAGTATTTTGATGAATTTGGCTTTGATTACTTTACCCGTGAAATCTTTGATGCCTTTTACCCAGGCTACGGTGATAGCTGGCCTGTTTTTTATGGTGCATCAGCATCAACTTACGAAGTAGGCTCTGCACGTGGCCACGTGTTTGAGAAAAATACCGGTGAACTACTCTCCTATTTTAATACTGTAAAGCGTCAATTTGTGGCATCAATTTCGACCGCCGAAGGGGCTGCCAACCAACGTGAAAAACTACTAGGTGACTTTTATCAATATCAAGTTGATGCAATTGATTCGGGTAAAGATAGCAAAGAGCGTGTTTATATCTTACCTAATCAAAGTAACCGTGAAGGCGCTCATAGACTCGCAACCTTAATGGCTGAGCATGGTGTTAAAGTTAAACAAGCAACTGAAGACTTCAAAGCCTGTGGCGTTAAGTATAAAGCGGGTAGCTATTTTATTGATACCGCACAGCCACGCGGGGTATTTGTGCGTACCACATTTACAGACCAAGTAGATATGGCTGAAGCATTTGTAAAAGAGCAAGAAAGACGTCGTGCTCGTAACCTAGGTGATGAAATTTACGATGTCACAGGTTGGTCGCTGCCGATGATGTTTAATGTTGATAGCGATAGTTGTGGTCGCGCTGTTAGCGCAGATAGCAAAGCGGTTCAGGCCGACGACACATTGCTTGGTAAAGTGAATAATCCAGAAGCCTCTGTGGCTTATATTGTTGCTTGGGGTGATACGGCCGCAGCACGCTTTTTAACAGCAGCACTGCAAGCTGGCATTAAACTGAAAAGTGCTGATCAAGCATTTGTATTAGGTGATAAAACTAACTACCCAGCGGGTAGCTTAGTAATCGAAAAACGTCTAAACGATAAAGACTTACTGACTAAAATTAGCCAAATTGCCGAGCAAACTGGTGCAATTGTTGATGGTGTTGATTCAAGCTGGGTGATTGAAGGCCCAAGCTTTGGTAGTAACAAAACAGTGCCTATGGTGGCACCTAAAGTGGCGATTGCATGGGATGCAGCCACTCGTGAGCTAAGCGCCGGTAACACTCGTTTTGTTATCGAAAGACAGCTTGGTTATCCGGTAACCGCTATTCGCACACCCATGCTTGCTTGGGCTGATTTAAGTGATTACCAAGTGCTTATTTTACCAGAAGGTAATTACGAGCAAGCACTCGGTAAATCGGGGGCGGCTAATTTAAAAAGCTGGGTTGAAGCGGGTGGCGTGTTGATTGCCCTAGGTAATGCTAACCGCTTTACCACAAATGCTGATTACGGTTTGTTAGATGTTAAACGCGAGCAAGCTTACCGAGAAGATAAAGCAAGTAGCAATGATGATAAAAGTAGTAAAGTGGCAGGGCAGTTATTCACTTCTCGCGATGATTTAAAAGCAGCGAGCATTGAGCCACATACATCGCCAGACTATGTAGCTGGTGTACTTGCAAATGTTGAAGTAGACCAAGAGCATTGGTTAACCGCTGGGGTTGATAAAGACCTTGTTGCGGTAGCTTACGGTAATGATATTTACACGCCAATAAAACTGAACTCAGGTAAAAACTTAGCCTGGTTTACAGGTAAAGATGATGTGCTAGCAAGTGGTTATCTATGGCAGCAAAATAAAGCACAGCTTGCGTATAAGCCATTGCTTGTTCATCAACCGCAAGGCAAAGGCATGGTGATAGGCTTTACACAGTCACCAACCTACCGTGCTTACCTTGAGGGCATGAATGTACTGTTAACTAACACGATTTTCCGTGCTGCAGCACATGCTCAGTAAGGTTAAAGTCTAATTAAAAAGCCCGCCGATGTTGCGGGCTTTTTTGTATTATCAACCTTTTTGGTTGGCGATGTTTCTCTAACTACGTCTTAAATGCTCAAAAAGTTTGAATGTTTTTGGTACAGAGTCGTTTTCAGTTAAATTGATCAGATAGACCTTCAACTAGAATAATAAAAGCAAGGCGATTTTTATGTCATCAACACAAAACGAAACTTCACAGGCTAACTCAGCAGCTATTTTAAAGCTGATTATTTTTAGTCTGATAGGCATCGTGTTTTTCTTTGTTCCTTTTTCGATTGGCGGTAAATCAACAATATTACTTGATCACATGGTCGGCTTTGGTCGAGATGTCTTTCCACATCAAGTGGAGATATACGCTCTATTGATGATCCTTGCAGGGGGGATCTATCCTTTTATCAGTGGTGGCTGGCAGGCGAATACAACACAAAAAGTATTATCCATTTTAAAACTGTTAGGTGTTGTGACCGCTCTGATGAGCTTTTTTAGCATAGGGCCAAGTCTATTATTTGAAAAAGATATGCTGCCTTTTTTATTCTCTAAACTGGTGGTGCCTATTTCACTGATTGTGCCATTGGGGGCCATTTTTTTGGCATTTTTATTGGGGTATGGCTTATTGGAATTTTTCGGTGTGTTGCTGCAGCCAATAATGAAGCCGTTATTTAAAACGCCCGGTAAATCAGCCATTGATGCCGTCGCTTCTTTTGTTGGCAGTTACTCGATAGGTTTACTGATCACCAATCGTGTCTACAACTCAGGTCATTACTCTGCAAAAGAAGCAGCCATTATTGCCACCGGCTTTTCAACGGTATCAGCTACATTTATGGTGATAGTCGCTAAAACGCTTAACCTAATGGATATTTGGAATCAGTTTTTTTGGAGTACCTTATTACTCACCTTTTTAGTCACCGCCATTACAGTACGATTACCTCCGCTAGCAAATTTAGACGACAACAAATTAATGACTGATGAAAAGCAAACTGAGGCGTCGAGAATTACGCAAGCTGTAAGTGAAGGCTTAGAGATTGCGAAAAGTGCAGAGCCTTTATTGGCGAGTATGTTCAGAAACTTTAAAGAAGGCATGTTGATGGTAATGGGGATCTTGCCTTCAATTATGTCAGTTGGCTTGATTGGCTTGTTATTAGCGAAGTTCACCCCTGTTTTTGAGTTGTTAGGAATGCTGTTTTATCCATTTGCATGGTTAATTCAAACCCCAGATCCTGAACTTGTCTCGAAAGCTGCCGCTACAGGGCTTGCTGAAATGTTCTTACCTTCGCTCTTAGTGACAAACAGCGACTTTGTAACTCGGTTTGTTGTGGCACAAATATCTATATCTTCGATTTTATTTTTCTCAGCGTCGATACCGTGCATTTTATCAACTCAGATCCCGATTACTGTAAAGCATATTTTGATTATCTGGTATCAGCGGACCTTATTAACCTTATTGATGAGTACGCCACTGGCTTATCTGATCCACTATTTTATTTCTAAATAGGTTAATTATTTAAGGTACAAGATTGTAGCTGTCTGAAATAGCGCTTAGGATGAAGTTACTGTCTCGCTAAGTCATATAATAATAAATAGGAAATCCGATGAAAAAATTAGCATTAAGCCTATTCGCTGTTGGTGTTTTAGTTTCTCACTCTGTGCAGGCAAGTAATGAGCAACAGCGTGTTAGTGGTTATTTTGATGATCTTAAAAAGCCCGCGATTAATATTGCCGATAATTTATGGAACTGGGCTGAAGTTGGATTTCAAGAGCATAAAAGTAGCGAGTTAATGCAGCAAACTCTTCAAGACGCTGGTTTTGACATTCAATCAGGCGTTGCAGGTATGCCAACAGCTTTCGTGGCAAGTTATGGTGATTCAGGCCCTGTGATTGGTATTTTGGCTGAAATGGATGCCTTGCCTGGGCTATCGCAAGACGCGCAACCCGCTCACTCCCCAATTGCAGGCAAGCAAGCGGGCCATGCTTGTGGTCATCACTTATTTGCTGGTGGCTCTGTAACAGCTGCAATGGCAATCAAGCGCTGGCTTGAAGAAACCGGTACGCAAGGGCAAGTAAGAGTTTATGGTACCCCTGCTGAGGAAGGTGGAGCAGGTAAAGTGTATATGGTTCGTGATGGTTTGTTTGATGATGTTGATATTGCTCTACATTGGCATGCCGGATCACAAAACAATGCAGATGCGACATCGTCATTAGCAAACAAAGGGGCAAAATTCCGTTTTAAAGGGATTGCTGCGCATGCCGCCGTGATGCCAGAAAGAGGCCGCTCAGCACTCGATGGTGTCGAGGCAATGAACTACATGGTTAATATGATGCGTGAGCATGTGCCTTCTGATACGCGTATTCATTATGTGATTACTAATGGTGGTGGTGCACCTAATGTTGTGCCTGAGTTTGCAGAGGTTTATTACTACCTTCGTACGCCGAGAGCCGCAGATCTCGCAGAGCTTTGGCAGCGATTAGAAAACACCGCAAAAGCAGCTGCGCTCGGTACGGGCACCAAAGCAGAATGGGAAGTCGTGTCGGGAGTATGGGATATTTTACCTAATATGACGTTAGCCCATGTTATGCACGAAAGCATGAGTGAGTTTGGTGGTATTGAATACTCTAAAAAAGAACAGGCGTTTGCAGAGCAGATCCGTCCTACTTTAGGCAAGCAAGCAGAGTCAATTATAGGTCTTGAAAAGCAAATTATGCCTTTAAGCGATGAGGTGCATGCAGGCACTTACTCATCAGATGTTGGTGATGTGAGTTGGAATGTACCAACGGCAGGCCTGATTGCTTCAACCTGGGTACCAGGAACAGCATTTCATAGTTGGCAGGCAGTTGCTTCTGGTGGTACTTCGATTGGCCACAAAGGGATGATTCTTGCCGCTGAAACCCTTGCTTTGAGCGCAGTAAAGTTATACCAAAATCCGAGTTTAATTGAAAAAGCGAAAGCAGAGTTTAAACAGCGTAAAGGGGACGTAAAGTATTATCCTCAGATAGGCGATAGAGCGCCAGCGCTAGATTTACGCGCTAGCAAGAAGGATTAATACCAATCCGCAATAATACTTAATCATTTTGAGGGATTAAACCTGTCGCTACCTGCGTTAAAAATTTCTCATTTAGAACAACTAAATAACGAAATTTTTGCCTTGTTATCAACGAGGTTTTATTGCCTCAAAATAGACTACTTAATTAAGCGAATTGGTATAAAAATAAAAAAGCCCGCAGGGCAAAGGGCGGGCTTTTTAATGTTCCAAGGAAAGAAAGTGCTAAGACACAATCCCTAGTGGCTTACCAGTTTGCCAAGCGCCACGGGTAAAATCTGGAATTGTTTTGCTGTTACTTCTATCAGCAACCGATGCCATACTTTGTGGGAAGATTGATGACCATGCTGCGGCATCGTATACATCTTGATCGAGTGGCTCATTATTGCGTAAGCAGTAGATCATGCGCCAAAGCATAATGAAATCCATACCGCCGTGGCCGCCGTTCTTGACCGCTTCTTCACCCATGCGTTTCCACAGTGGGTGATCAAACTCAGCACGCCACTTTTCCATATCTTGATCCCAGCTATGGAAGTTTTGCATATGTGGCTTACGACCCTGCGAACCCGCTTTCTCCCATGCAGCGAGTTCTGCTTCATATTGCTGTTGGTTAATTTTCGCGATGGCTGGTGGCACATCTTCAAGAGCAATGCGATTAGGGAAACCAGCAAATGTACCATTAGTACCTTGAATTAGGTTATGGCGGCTGTACGGGCGAGGGCTTGTGGTGTCGTGCTGAACCATAATGCTACGACCTTTCACTGTTTTAATAATGCTGGTGTTCATGTCGCCAGCGGTAAATTTTAGTGAACGACGTTCGTGACCTGCAGGGAATTCACGCTCTGCGTATGCTGCGCGGCCAAGTGCAGGTGAGCTGACTGAGGTAACAAAATCAAAGCGGTCACCACGGTTGATGTTCATATACTGAGAAACAGGGCCTAAACCATGGGTTGGGTATAAGTTACCGTTTACTTTGGTATGCCAGTAAGTACGCCAAGAACCAGTGCTGCGGTCAATTTCTTTCATTTGCCAACGCAGGTCATGAATATAAGCAGCTTCACCATGCAGTAACTCACCAAATATGCCTTTACGAACCATGTTTAAAACCATTAACTCGTCACGGCCGTAGTTAACGTTTTCCATCATCATGCAGTTCTTTTGCGTGCGCTCAGCAGTGTTTACTAGTTGCCAACACTCTTCCATCGTGGTTGCTGCAGGTACTTCAACAAAGGCATGCTTACCACTTTCCATGGTCGCGACGCTCATTGGTGTATGCCAACGCCAAGGTGTTGAAATGATCACAATGTCGATGTCATCACGAGCAAGCATGTCTAAATAGGCTTTATCAGAACCCGTATAAGCAGTTGGTTTAGGTAAGCCTTTTTCAACAACATAATTAACAGACTTATCTAGCATCAGCTGATCAGTGTCACAAATAGCTTTAATTTCAACACCTTCAATATGGCAAAGATGTTTTACATGGCCGCTACCACGTTGACCAACCCCAATAAAACCAACACGTACCACATCCATTGCTGGTACAGCTAAGCCCATTACGCTTTTACCTTGTGCTGCAAGTGGTGTGCTTTGATTATCACCTTTTTGGCTTTTCGCACAGCCTGTCACGACTGTCGCGGCGGTAATGGCTGCGGCAGATTTTAAAAAACTACGTCTATCTATTGTCATAACGATACCTAAATCACTGAGATTATTTTAATAGTGGGTTTCAGTTGTTTCTGTTATATCGCAACTCAAAGTTAATTACAATTAAATGCTTTCAAACTCTTTCGTAATTTTGGATTTTATCATTTTTACTCTTATGGAATACCGTGTTTAGCATGTTTTAAACTTACCTTTGGTCTTTCGTTGTCTTTCGTTTTGTTGCGCGGCGTTTCGCGCTGTGCTAATGTAATTTCAAATCACGTATCTAACCATTAGCGTAAGCTGCTTGGAGAAAACCATGAATGCATTAAAAACGATTATAAATAACAATCGAGTAGGGCAAGCGCAGGGTATTTATTCTGTGTGTTGTGCACACCCGCTCGTTATTGAAGCAGCAATGTTGCAAGCTCTAAATGATGACACCGAAATTTTAATAGAAGCTACAGCGAATCAAGTTAATCAGTTTGGTGGTTACACAGGAATGAAGCCCCATGACTTCGTTGAGTTTGTTCATGCAATAGCGGAAAAAGTAGGGTTAGATACCCAGCGCATTATTTTAGGTGGTGATCATTTAGGCCCAGTGTGTTGGGTAAATGAGCCTGCAGAGGTCGCGATGGTAAAAGCTGTTGAGCTAGTAAAAGCCTATGCAAGTGCGGGTTTTAAGAAAATTCATTTAGATGCCAGTATGCCATGCGCTGACGATGGAGAACGTTTAGCTGATGCCGAAATTGCCAAGCGTGCAGCATTGATGTGCCAAGCCGCAGAGTTGGCAGCAGAAGATAACGATATTCTGTATGTAGTGGGCACTGAGGTTCCTCCTCCGGGTGGCGCAACACAAGAGCATGAAATTATTGAGGTATCCCATGTTGAGGGGGTACAGCAAACAATCGAATTACATCAGGCTGCATTTGCGAACTTAAACATAAGCGATGTGTGGTCACGTGTTATTGCTGTTGTTGTGCAGCCGGGAGTTGAATTTGATAACCATCAAGTTTTTGATTACCAACGTAATGAAGCGCAAAAACTGAAAGAGTTTATCACCACTGTCGATAATCTTGTTTATGAAGCTCACTCTACCGACTATCAGCCAGATCATTGCTATCACGAGTTGGTACAAGATCACTTTGCCATATTAAAAGTGGGCCCACAGCTTACTTATGCACTACGCGAAGGGTTGTTTGCATTATCTTATATTGAAGATCAATTAGTCGAAGCTAGTCAGCGTTCTAATTTACGTGATGTGTGTGAGCGCATTATGCTAGAAAAGCCACATTACTGGAATAAATTTTACCCAACACAAGGTGCTGAAGCTAAGCTATTTAGAGCTTATAGTTATAGCGATCGTATTCGTTATTACTGGCCTGAAGATGAAATAAAACAAACGGTAGAAATCTTATTTGCCAACTTAGAAGGGCAAATTATTCCACAGACTTTGCTTAGCCAATTTATGCCAATGCAATACAAAGCATTAATTAATGGCCAAATTAACTCATCACCGCGTGAGTTAGTACTTAACAAAATAATGGAAGTGACGAATAGCTATTCGCTTGCTTGTAATCAATAAGTGGTGTTGAGAGAGAATTTATTATGACACAGTTTTTATCCTTAAACGAAACCGAGCTTAAGCAGCAAAACGCATATTGGACAGCAAGAGAAATCACACAACAACCCAAATCATGGTGTAATACGGCAACAGTGGTTGATAACAAGCGAGCTGAGATTAATGATTTTTTAGCGCCGATTTTAGCACTTAATAACTTAAAAGTAGTTTTAACAGGCGCTGGTACATCAGCTTATGTGGGCGAGGCTTTAACACCTCATTTAACTGCGAAAACCGATTTGGATGTATGTGCTGTCAGCACCACTGATATTGTCTCTAACCCATATGGGTTTTTACAAAAGAGCACACCTACTTTACTAATTTCTTATGCGCGTTCAGGTAATAGCCCTGAAAGTGTCGCGGCGGTTGATATTGCAGAACAAGTCGTTGAAAAGTGCTATCACTTAGTTATTACCTGTAATGAAAATGGTGAGTTAGCTAAAAGGGCGGCAACTAAAAAAAATAGTTTTAGTGTACTTATGCCAAAAGAAACCTTAGACGAAAGCTTTGCTATGACCAGTAGTTTCACCTCTATGCTGATTTCAACACTGTGTATTTTTACTCCTGATAACGTTCAATTAGAAAAAGTTGTGACACATACTAATCAGCTACTCGATACGAAAATTGATGACATTAAGCGTTTTGCACAAAGTAAGGTTGAGCGCTTAGTGTTTTTAGGAGCCGGCTCTTTACTTGGCTACGCGAAAGAAGCTGCATTAAAGTGTTTAGAGTTAACAAATGGTGAATTAATTAGTTATTCTGAAACGCCTTTGGGTTTTAGGCATGGCCCGAAAACCATTATTAATAATAAAACTGCCGTACTATTGATGTCATCAGGGAATTTATATAGCAGTTTATATGATACTGATTTATATAATGAATTGGTCAGAGAGCAACAATGCCTGCAAATAGAAAAATTATCGATAGGTACAAAGCAGCAACCGCTGGATGATGTGTGGCAAGGTCTGTATTATATTGTCTATTGTCAGATTTTTGCATTTTATAAATCAATCTCACTCGGTTTAACACCTGACAATCCTTGCCCAACGGGCGAAGTTAACCGTGTTGTACAAGGGGTAACTATTTACCCGTTAACTTCTTGTTAGAAAGTGTTAGGTAGAGTATGGCTGTTTATGGACTCGATATTGGTGGAACAAAAATAGAAACCGCCATTTTTAATAATAATTTAGAGCAACAGCAGAGTTGGCGTATTGCAACGCCCACAGATGATTATCAGCTATTTTTGCAGGCAATATATCAGCAGGTGCTAAAGGCCGATGAATTAACACATAGTCAGGGGGCTGTGGGGATCGGTATGCCAGGTATCATTAATGAGGCTGGCAAAGTGTTATCTGCAAATGTGCCTTGTGCCACAGGTAAGGTGATTGCCGACGACCTACAAACATTATTAAAACGCCCTGTTGCGATATTAAATGACACTCGGTGTTTTGCCTTATCAGAAGCAAATGGCGGAGCTGGTGAAGGTTATAGTCGGGTGTTTGGTGCTATTGTTGGTACTGGTGCTGCGGGTGGTATGTGTATTGATGGAACCTTGTTTAACCAAGGTTTGGGTATGTCTGGGGAGTACGGTCATTTACCGCTGTCTGCGTATTTGCAGCAAAAATACCAGCTGCCGGTTTTAAAATGTGGCTGTGGTTTAAATGGCTGTGTCGAAAGTTATATTGCAGGGCCAGGTGTACAATCACTGTATCAGCATATTACGCAATCCCCTAAATCAGCGATTGAATGGGCAAACGATATCAAACATGGTGATGAGCAAGCCTTAAAGGTGCTCGCCTGTTACTTAGATATTCTTGGCGAAACCTTTGCTGCTATTAGTAAAAGTTTGCATCCAGAAGTTATCGTGCTTGGGGGCGGGTTGTCGCTCATTGATGCAATTGTAGATAAGCTCCCTGACGCGATTCAAACTCATTTATTTTCAGGTTTTGCCGTGCCCGACGTGAAGCGCGCAAAATTTGGTGACTCTAGTGGCGTAAGAGGCGCTGCAATAATAGGAAGTGTCCATGCTAATTCCAACGCATCTTAATCGCTATTACTTAAAAGCCGCAAAAGTGGTGACAGCTGATGCGGTTTTACTCGATCACGTGGTCTTGGTCGAGCAAGGTAAAATTAGTGCCATTACTACGCAAATAGCGCCCGAGATCGAGGTAATAGATTTAGGTGAGCACAGTTTATTTCCGGGCTTTATCGATTTACATATTCATGGCCGTGAAGGCTGCGATATTATGGACGGCACCCCAGAATCACTAGAGACTATTTCTCGCTCTTTAGCAAAGCACGGCGTAACGGGGTTTGTTGGCACAACGGTGACCGCAGACTGGGACGTATCAATTCAAGCTTATAAAAATATGGCGAGTGCCTATCAAAAAGGCTTGGCTGGGGCGCAGTTGCTAGGGGCTTATAACGAAGGTTTATTCTTTGCCGAAGCACATAAAGGCGCGCATAACGAGTCATTTTTTTTAGAGCTTACTAAACAGCGATTTGATGAAATTTATGCCGCATGTGAAGGTTGCTTAAGCTCATTTGCGTTAGCGCCAGAACTACTTAAATCGCCCGATATGATCCGCTATATCACCGATAAAGGTGTGCGTGTGATGCTGGGTCATACAGATGCTAATTTTGAGCAAACAACACTAGCTCTTGCTCATGGTGCCTGCGGTGGTGTGCATATTTTTAATGGTATGCGCGGTATTCATCATCGTGATCCCGGCTGTACTGGTGCACTATTGATGGACAACGATGCCATGGTTGAGCTTATTCCTGATGGTATTCATTTGCACCCGAGCATCATGAACATGGTTTACCGTTTAAAAGGGGCAGATAAAATTGCTCTGATCACAGATTGCGTGAGCGCCGGAGGCTTACAAGATGGTCGCTACCGTTTAGGTGAGCTTCCTATTGTGGTTGAGCAAGGTGTTGCGCGAACTGAGAGCGGCTCTTTAGCGGGCAGTACATTAACCATGGAAGTTGGCGTTGAACGTTTTTATAACCTAACCGACGCAAGCCTAGTCGAAGCAACTAACATGGCTAGTTTAGTACCCGCTGAGTTTTTAAATAAAGCGGAGCAAATAGGCAGTATTGCGGTAGGTAAACAGGCTAATTTTGCCCTGCTCGATAAAGACTTTTCTGTTCAAGCAACGATCTGTGCGGGTAAGCAAATCTTTTAAAAGTTAAGTGAGAATGCAGGCAAAAGTATTCGATGCCATTGTTATTGGCAGTGGCATTACTGGCGGCTGGGCTGCTAAAGAACTAACCGAAAAAGGGCTCAATGTACTGTTACTGGAACGTGGCAGGCAGGTTGTGCACGGTACAGACTATATCACTGCCTTTAAAGATGATTGGCAACTGCCATTTCGCGACAGGCCCAGCCTACTAGAAAAACAGAATCAAGCTAAACAAGCACGCACTGGCTATGCCACCAAGCAATCAATAAAACACTGGTTTGTGAATGATTTGCAGCACCCTTATCAAGAATCACAGCGTTTTGATTGGATCCGAGGGTATCACCTTGGTGGGCGTTCATTAACTTGGGGGCGGCAATGCTTGCGCCTCAGTGATATAGATTTTGCAGCCAACAAACAAGATGGTCTCGGCGTAGATTGGCCTGTGCGCTACAAAGATATAGCGCCTTGGTACGATAAAGTCGAAGCCTACATCGGGGTTATTGGCGAAGCGCTGAACTTACCTCAGCTACCAGATGGACCTTACTTACCTCCTTTTGCGCTTAATGCCGTAGAGCAGCAGCTTAAACAAAGTTTATTAACTCACTACACTAATCGGCACCTCACCATCGGGCGAGTTGCGCATTTAACTAAGGCAAAGCCTGAGCAAGGTCGTGCTCCATGCAGCAAGCGCAACCGCTGTATGCGAGGTTGTCCAACCGGTAGTTATTTTAGTAGTTTAGCCTCGACCTTACCTGCAGCGATGCGTACAGGGCGACTCTCTATTCAGACTCACTCCATTGCCAAAGAGATTATTTACAATCCAGAAAGCGGGCAAGCCACAGGTGTGAAAGTAATTGATGCTGAATCTAAAAAAGAGCGTATCGAGCGAGCGAACATCATTTTTTGCTGTGCATCAACGGTAGCCACAACAGCCTTGTTATTAAATTCAACCTCTGCACGTTTTCCTAATGGCTTAGGGAACGATAGTGGAGAGCTTGGTCATAACCTTATGGACCACCATTTTAGGGTTGGCGCAACGGGTGAGCCAAAAGGTTTTGCTGATGACTTTAATGATGGCGACAGGCCCGTTGGCTTTCATATTCCGCGTTTTCGAAACCTTGATGATAACGAGCAGCATAGCTTTATTCGCGGCTATGGCTATCAAGGATACGCAACACGCAAAGATTGGCGACGGGGTTTTAAAGAACTTAGCTTTGGTAAGGCTTTTCGAGAAGAGCTTGCCAAACCTGGGCCTTGGCAAGTTGCATTAATTGGCTTTGGTGAATGCCTGCCTTATCATCGTAATAAAATGAGCTTAGATCCGGTATTAAAAGATCAATGGGGATTACCTTTAGTTAATTTTGATTGTCAATTTGCTGAAAACGAGCAGCGCATGCGCGAGGATATGAAAGCGCAAGCCGTCGAGATGCTCAGCAAAGCTGGTTATCAAAATGTGCAAGCGTACGATAAAGGCTCAGCGCCGGGGCAAGCCATCCACGAAATGGGAACTGCGCGCATGGGGCATGATGCTGCAACCTCTGTGCTTAATCGTTACAACCAAATTCATAGTGTGCGTAACGTCTATGTCACTGACGGCTCGTTTATGTGCTCGTCGGGTTATCAGAACCCTTCGTTAACCTATATGGCATTTACGGCAAGAGCCGCCGATCACGCTGTACGGCATTATCAAAACGGGGTGTTCAATGGCTGATCTACAAAGGCGAAATGCCATTAAATGTTTAGCAGCATTATTCGGTGCGGCTATTACGCCAGTGGCTGCGACTCAGCTATTTGATAAAGTGGATGACAATCATTTTGAGGTGCTTAAAGCAGTGGCGCATCGAGATGTGGTTTCGCACATGCAGGCGGTTATTTTAGAGCTAGAGCCAAATGAGCAACTGTATTTTAATTTAGTCGCTTTCACAGATTTAATGCTAGCAAATACACTAACTGTGACTGAACGTGCGGCATGCTTAAAAGGCGCAGAGCTGATTGCAGAAGGTGCTCTTTCATCGTCGCAATTAGCAGATAAACTCACAGGTTTATTTACTATCTCTTTGCAGCAGCAACAGCGCATAATAGCGCAGCAAGCCTTACCTCTTTCAGAAGTGAGCCCTGATAAGCGTGACGAGTACTTAATATATAAGTGTATTTTTACCGTGCGTGAATTTTTGCTACTGGGCTATTTCACATCAGAAAAATTGCAGGCTAGTTAAATAGTAAAACAACTAAGCCTGCCCATGTCTTTACTTACGCCAACTTGTTAGTTTGTGACCAATCAGTGCGTAATAAAGAATAAACGCATAGCAAGGGATCAACAGATAGTAAGCTTGTTGTGCATTGCCCGTATATTCTGCAAATACACCGTATACCAAAGGCAATAGCGCGCCACCTGAAATCCCCATAATCAGTAATGCCGCGCCGGTTTGGGTTTTATCGCCAAGATTTGCAAGGGCCATAGGCCAAATGGTCGGCCATACCAGCGCATTCGATAAACCAAGTAATGCGACAAATAACACGGTATCTGGAAAACTATTATCAGCAAGCCAAAAGAGCACTACGTTTGCAATCGCAGTTTGTTGCGGTTCTATCAAAATGATACCAAGTGAAAACACACAACCACTTAACGCAGAAAATATCAGCGCCTGTTGCTGACTAAAAAAGCGAGGAATTAACACGATACCTAAAACATAACCCAGCACCATAAAGCCCATGGTGTAAGAGGTGAGTTCTGCGAACTGCAATACCCCCTGCTCTTTGCCGTAAAGGCCAATGGTGTCGCCAGCAATGACTTCTGCACCTATGTAAAAGAAAAGGGCTATCACGCCTAAAACTAAGTGTGGAAATTGCAGTACTGATTTACTCTCGCTGTTGTTGCTGGTTTTTGGTTGCTCAATATCTGGTAGCGGAGCCAGCATGATTAACGCCGCTAATATAGCTAATGCGATTGCCATTACAAAGTAAGGAGTAATTAAACGGTTAGCCAGTTCTTGTAACTGTAATTGCTTTTGAATGCTGTTTAATTGGGCCAGAGCTTCTGGGCTAAAGTTGGCAATGTCGCTAAATACAATCGCTGAGAAGAGCAATGGAGCCACCACACCAGCACTCTTATTGAGAATACCCATAATGCTAATGCGCACGGCTGCCGTGTCTTTAGAGCCTATTAGCACGATGTAAGGATTCGCAGCGGTTTGTAATAAGGTGAGGCCGCTACCTAACGTAAATAAGGCAACCAAAAATAACCAATACGCTTGAATTTGTGCCGCAGGAATAAACAACAGTGCACCAAATGCCATGGTACCTAAACCAAACGACATTCCATGTTTATAACTGAAGATTTGCAAAATCTTGGCGCTTGGCAGTGCCATCACGGTATAGGCGACATAAAACACCAGTGTCACCATGTAAGCTTCAATATGGTTGAGATCGCAGACCATTTGTAAAAATGGGATCAAGGAGCCGTTAAGCCAGGTTATAAAACCAAATAAGAAAAACAAGCCACCTATGATCATCATAGGTAGTAATTGCGTGCGATTGGTGTGTTCTGTTTGCTCTAACAGTGAGCTTTGTGTTGTCATTTTTGTCACCAAAGAAGTTTGTTGTGAAATAATCATAAAACAAAGTTCGTAAGTTTTGAAAGTTTTATTTTATTTCGAAACTAAATTTGGCTTTAAAACTGTAAATTGTGTAATATTGAACTACAAACTTGAAAGCAGCTATTAAAACAACAGGCCAGCTATGCTAACCACAATAGAAAGAAGACAAAAAATCGTCCTGATGACTGAGGAAAATGGCAAAGTAAATGTTAAAGATCTTGCAAAGACCTTTGATATTTCGGAGGTTACCATTCGCCATGATCTTAACGAGCTCGGTAAACGAGGCTTAGTTGTCCGTTCTCGTGGTGGGGCAATTGCCTGCGATAAATTGGCAAAAGAGCTTTCGGTAAAAGATAAGCATAACGAAAACTACGCTGTGAAAGTGTTATTAGCGAAAGCTGTGGCAAGTTTGGTTGATGATGGCGACTCTTTAATTATTGATTCTGGCACCACCACAGAAGAAGTAGCCAAAGCATTAACCAATAAGCAGGGCCTCACAGTGATGACAAACGGCCTTAATATTGCCCATGTACTGGCTGATATTGAAGATGCGAGTGTGTTTATGCTGGGTGGGCAATTGCGAAAGAAATCAATGTCTTTCTACTCTAATGAAGTCGAGCAAGCACTTAGTAAATATAACTTTAAAAAGGTTATTTTAGGGGTTGATGGTATCGACTCAGAAGCAGGGATCACCACTCATTATGAGCCCGAGGCAATGCTGAATCGCACCATGTGCACCCGCGCAGATAAAGTCATTGCAGTTACTGATTCAAGTAAATTTGGTAAGCGTGCTTTGTATAATGTATTGCCGCTTAAATCAATCGATGTTCTGGTCACCGACAAAAATATGCCAGCAGAGTTCGTTGAATCATTAACGAGCTTAGGTATCGAAGTGATTACTGTTTAACTCTCTAGTTAAATAGAATTGAGAATAGGTGGCTTTTGCCGTCTTTTTTATTTTAAAAAGAGGTTGTTATGGCAGGAATTAGTGTTTGGCAATTAGCCATTATTGCTGCAATTGTGGTGCTGTTATTTGGCACAAAAAAAATTTATCCCGAATAGGTGGCGATTTAGGGACGTCAGTCAAAGGGTTTAAACGCGCTATGCAAGATAAACCCAATGATGAAACCTAGCTCTTAAGTACTTTAAATTATATTGCTACCTTGCTCAGGATCGCGAGATTGATCGGCTTGTTCGCGAATATCATCGGCATCACTGCTAACGTCATCAAGGCTATGGTCGTCGAGTGATTTTGCCGTTTTTGGCTCTGCGCTTACATTATTGTTTAGCTGCTCGGTATCGTTCTCGCTATTTAAAATAATTCGCTCGCGAGCATCATCAGGCATGCTGATTTGCTCTGCTAAATAGGTATTGACCAATTCTCGCATTAATTGTGAGGCTACTTTGACGGTGCTGTGCTCGCGGCTATTAACCCAAAAATAAATGGTTAGATTTAAAGTCGCTGAGCCTAATGAATCAATTAACACTTGGCTTGGTGGATCACTAATAACAGCAGGGTTTTGATTAACCACCTTCATTGCTAATTGTTGGGCGTAGCGAATGTCATTATCGTAGCCAATGCCAACGTTAAAGTGACCTCGCATTTTAGGATTTGCAGTGAGGTTTTTAATGACGTTTTTATAGACGGTCGCATTGGGAATTTGAATGTGATTACCATCAAAATCCACCAAGGTGGTGGCGCGAGCCGTAACTTTTTTAACTACCCCTAAACGACTATCAACTTCGATAACATCGTCAATACGAAAAGGGCGCTGCACACTAAGCAGCATACTTGAAATAAAGTTTTCGGCGATATCGCGAAAAGCAAAACCTAAAATAAGCCCGACTAAGCCAGTCCCACTCATAATCGCCACGGCAAAACTGGTAAGCCCTGCAAGACGCAAAAATAAGTACACGCCAAACAAGATGATAATGATGCTAAAAAAGCGCCTAGTCACCACATGCAAAAGTTTACTTTCACTGACAAAACCAAGCGGTTTGATTAATAAATACGATAAAGGGCGGGCTAATAAGTAGCAAACAATGATGGCTACAATACCGAGTGTCAGTGCAGGTAACATTTGCCATGTAGTATGTAAAAACTGCGTAATTTGAGAGTTTAAGTCTTGCCAAGATAAGCTCGCAGGGATTGCTTGCGATGTTACTGAAACTGTCGGTGTAAACAAACTAGCCAATTGATTTTTAATAAGTAAATAATAATTCATCGCACCGCTCCATGGACCCTTATACTGTTTTTATAAGCATAGCTTAATGCAATTCAGACGCCATTATTACTGGCAAGTTGTTTGCAGCTTGAGAGTGATTAAAGCAATTTTTTAGGTCGTTTATGAGTAAGGACAATCGTGGTTACCACGCTCGCTCACCGATGGAGATCCCAATTCGCGGTTGGTGGGATATCAGTAAGCGGGTTTATCACAACCTATCACAAGACAATTTATCTTTCGTGGCGGCAGGTGTGGCGTTTTATGCCTTGTTGGCGATTTTCCCTGCGCTGGCGGCCATAGTCTCTGTGTATGCTTATTTTGCTTCGCCAACCGATATTTATGAGCAGCTTGATAAAGTGATTGCCATTTTACCTGCAAGTAGCCGCGACATTATTTTGCTGCAAGTAAGTGGCATCACTCAGCAATCACAAAAGGTATTAAGTGTCAGCGCCATAGGGACCTTGTTATTAACAGTTTGGAGTAGTAGTAAAGGCTGCCAAGCACTCATCACTGCCTGTAATATTACCTACCATCAGCGTAACAAGCGCCAGTTTTTTATGGCTTTAGTGGTGCGTTTTTTATTTTCGCTAGGTGCTATTGTGGTTGCGCTGGTGGCGTTATTGATCATTGGTATTTTACCGATAGTGCTAAATTTAGTTGGTCTAACAGAGCTCATTGATTTAATGATTAAGCTTGTTACTTGGCCGCTATTAGCCATTATTTTTAATTGCGCGTTAGCATTTTTATATCGCTATGCACCGCATAGAACGCCCGCTAAGTGGCGCTGGATCACCCCAGGTTCAATACTTGCCACGTTAATGTGGATCATCGCATCAATCGGTTTTTCATATTATGTATCGCAATTTGCGAGTTATAACGAAACTTATGGTTCGTTAGGTGGCGTGGTGATCATGTTGATGTGGCTTTATATCAGCGCATACATCATCATTTTTGGTGCGGCCATTAATGCTAGTGCTGAACAACAAACTTTAGTCGATAGCACCATAGGGCCAGAGAAAGAAGTTGGAGAGCGGGGTGCTACAGTGGCTGATAGATTAACCAGACAACAAAATGAGCATTCTTAAAAATAGAATGATTAGCGCTAATTTTACTCATGGTTGTTAGTTAAATTAGCGCCTACAATCATTTCATACAATTTACGGGAGTAAAGTTATGAAAGTGATTCAACAATTAAATAGCCATGCCACACAAGATGGTGACGGCGTAAACATCAGTCGTATTCCTGGCTTTGATGGCAAGTATTTAGACCCTTTTTTAATGATCGATGAGCTTAAGTCAGATGATCACAGTGATTTTATGGGCGGCTTTCCTGCGCATCCTCACCGTGGTATTGAAACCTTTACTTATATTATTAAAGGTGGCTTTGAGCACCAAGATCAAATGGGTAACAAAAAAGCGATTCGCGCTGGTGATGTGCAGTGGATGAGTACCGGTTTTGGTGTGATCCACAGTGAAATGCCATTAGCAGATGCCAAAGAAGGCATGCACGGCTTTCAGATTTGGCTCAATATGCCAAGTGCTGAGAAGCTAAGAGCACCACGTTATCAAGATACCACTGAAGCGCCAGCACCAATGACTCAAAATGAGCAAGGTGTTGAGCTTAAAGCGTTGGCAGGAAGCTGGCAGTTTGCCGGTGAAAAGCAGGACTCTAGCCTACAAGACCTTGCCGCTGATGGCATGCTTGCCGATGTAACTTTACCGGCTGGTACGCAGTTTTACCATGCTCCATTAGCGCAAACTAAGGTGATGATTTATATCCATACTGGAGAAATTCATACTGAACAGGGCGGCCCAGTTAAAGCCGGCAGCTTATTGATTTTAGAGCCTGGCAGCAACATTGAGTTTAACTCGCAAACTGGTGCAGGGGCGTTAATTCTAGCCGGTGAGCCACTTAAGCAACCAATCGCTCATATGGGCCCGTTTGTAATGACAACCCAAGCTGAGTTACAGCAAGCAGTGCGTGACTATCAGCTAGGTAAATTTGGCACACTATAGGAGGTTATTGTGGGATTACTAGTAAATGGTCAATGGCAAGATAAATGGTACGACACCGATAACAATCAAGGTGAGTTCAAACGTGAGGCAGCCCAGTTACGTAACTGGGTTACCGAAGATGGCAGTGCAGGGCAAAGTGGTGATGCGGGCTTTAAAGCTGAGAAAGATCGTTACCATCTTTATGTCTCTTTAGCTTGCCCTTGGGCTCATCGCACTTTGATTTTCCGCCATTTAAAAGGCCTTGAAGATTATATCAGTGTGTCGGTTGTAAGTCCTGACATGCTAGAGCATGGCTGGACCTTTGATAAAGACAATCACAGCACCGGTGATGCACTTTTCGATAGCGAATTTATGCATCAGATTTATACGCGTAACAAAGCCGATTATTCAGGTCGTGTTACGGTTCCCGTGCTTTGGGATAAAAAAACGCAGCGTATTGTTAGCAACGAATCTGCTGAAATTATCAGAATGTTTAATTGCGCGTTTAATGCCCTAACAGGTAATGAACGCGACTTTTATCCGCAATTGTTACGTTCTGAAATTGATGAAGTTAATGAGTTTGTTTATCACAACATTAATAATGGGGTGTATCGTGCAGGCTTTGCGACAACGCAAGAAGCTTACACGGAAGCCTTTGATGATCTCTTTGCCGCTCTAGATAAGATTGAGCAACGCTTAACAGCTAATCGTTATTTAGTGGGTGAGACACTGACAGAGGCCGACTGGCGTTTATTTACCACTTTAATTCGCTTCGACAGTGTTTATGTGGGCCACTTTAAATGTAATTTGCGTACTATTGAGAGCTATCCGGCGATCAGCAACTATTTACGTGAGTTATATCAAATTGAAGGTGTAAGTAAGACCGTTGATTTTTATCATATAAAACGTCATTACTATTTTAGCCACACCATGATCAACCCAACTCAAGTTGTGCCAAAAGGGCCTGATATAGACTACGCTCGACCACATAATCGTGGTTAATAGACTCTGATAACTAACAGTTTAATGACTTATTAAGCTGTTAGTTATAACTATCCATGACCTTGCGGATAGTGTCGATGCCAAACATCACCTTTTGAATAAATGACTCTGAACTTTTCACTAAATTAAAATTAGGGTGCTGTGACCAAACAGCTTGTAGTTTGTCATCAAGCAAAATAGCTTGCTGATCAGATTCGTTTCTTACAGGGTTATTAGAATGAATACTTTGCCCAGACTTAGCAGCTGTTTCAAAAAAGATCACTGCATCATACTGGTTAAGTTCGATTTCTAGGCTGGTGTTTAAACACTGAAAAAACTCATCTTGCTCACCGGGCCAATAGGCAAGCCCATCTAAACTACCACGATCGCAAAGCATTAATCGTTCTGGGTGCATGGTTCGCTGAATATGTTCAAGGTGTTTTTGTAAGCTGAAGATAGCTTGTTGGTGAGCTTTTATAAGGTGAGGTGCATCACCACGTTCTATACCACCGCTGAACAGCATGGTCGCAGACTCTGGCACCACGACAATTTGTTTTGAAAACTCACGTCTTAATAAATCGATGGCTGTTGTTTTACCACCGCCAGGGCCGCCTGTTAATACAATCCTTTTTTTCACCTTACATTCTCACAAATTGCTCGTTTGTGTTTAAGGTAATGAAAACAGCTGGCAAAGAGAAGTAAAAAGCAAACATTACATGATAAAGATCACAACAAACGCAGTAACCAGCTGAAGCGGCTGACTTGTTTCAATTTACCGTCTTTGTGGTCTGAGTTATTAAGTGCTTCGTAGCCCATTCCCGCAGTGAAGGCACTGGCAATACCTACTTTACTTACTGCAAAGCGTTTTAAACGGTATTTGAATGCTTGATGGTGTTGACGTTTAAGCTCATCTTGTAGATCCATTTGTTGGCTTAGTTCAGTCACTCTGTGCTGTGGTTTATTAATAAAATAATCAATTAACATCATTTATCCTTATTAATATTAAATAATTGACGAACGCTTTTTAGCGTGTGATCAAAGCCTATCTTACTACTTACATAACCAATATTTTTCCAAAGCCATGCAAGGCATAGCAGTTGTAATGCAATCAGTGAAATAGCGGCTAACCACAATGATTGGCTAAAGCTAAATATTGCGATACCGACAGTAGCAAGTAGACCAGCCCAAAGTAGCACCAAGCCGCCTGCAAAACAGACGAGTAAGATTATCGTTAAGGCGAGTGAGCGTGTTGATAAGCGCCACTCAGCAGCTGCAAGTTGTTTGCAAGTTCCAGTTTGTTTGCGGTAGTCAATGTATAGCTGTTTGCCGTAATCAGATAATTTAGCAAGATGATCTTGCCACTGATCAGCGTTTAACGGCTGTTCAGTGGCATCTTGCGTTTTCTCATCTGTAGATTGAGAAGACTGCATAACAATTACTTACGACGAATAAGAGCAGTTACTAACATGCCTGCAGCAAAGGCAATACCTGCTGTTGCAAGTGGGTTTTCTGATGCAAGCTTACGAGTTTTACCACTGTACTCATTAATTTTAGCGCGTGCTACAGCTTGCTTTTCAGAAAGCGTTTGAGCAGAGCTCGATGCGCCTTGGCGAACACTATGTTCAGCACTTGCTGCACGAGTTGAAAGTGCATCAACAGCGTGATGTGCTGCTTCAGTTGCTTTTTCTGTGAATGGCGCCTCTACTTGAGCCGCGTTCGAGTTTGCACTGCTATTAGTTTGTGTGCTTGAGTTCGATTTTGAAGTTGCGGTAGTCATAATCATTCCTTAAAAATTGCCATTTAATTGGTAGCTAACCTATCGCAACCTTCATACCAAATGGTGAAATCATTAAATTTCAATGTGTTAGATATATTTAAATGGCGATAATTAGAGGTTTCCCGTAACTCTTGCAGGGTGATTAAGTAAAAATTACAACATTCGATAATTTTGTAATTATTCATTGGTTATTCATTAACCATTTTCCCTAATACATCGCCAAGAAAATTGAAAAAATATTTTTTTTCGATGTTTTCCACTTTTTCCCACGTAATTCATAGGCTTTGCTTGAGGCCTTATTTTTTCTGGCTTCACAAGGCGCTTATGATGATCTGCTTACTTGACAAAATGGCTTGTCAAGCCCTAAACTGGAGCACTGTGGTAAAAAGTGGTTTTTAGTGGATCAAACTGGATCGGAAATAATCATTAACGATTAACAACCTATTTTTAAGGCAAGTTATGTTTCGGGGTGCGAGCTCTCTGAGTTTGGATGATAAAGGACGCTTTGCGGTACCGACTAAGTACCGAGATGCGATCTTGTCTGAAGATCAGGGAACGGTTATCTGCACTGTGGCCTTAAATGAACCTTGTTTGTGGTTATACCCGCTAGCAGAATGGCTCGAAATTGAAGAACGATTATTAAAGATTTCGAACATGAATCCACGCGCTCGCCGTATGCAACGTATGCTGCTCGGTAACGCTACAGAGTATCAACTAGATAAAAATGGCCGAATTTTGCTGGCGCCGTCGTTACGCGCACATGCAGAACTTGGAAAAAAAATCATGTTGGTTGGCTTGATGAACAAGTTTGAAATTTGGGATGAAGATCGTTGGCATGAACAAATGCGCCAAGATACTGAAATTGAACGCCTAGGCGATTTTGAGGCGAATCCTGAGTTCGATAATTTCTCACTCTAACCACAATAATAAAAAGGCAAAAAATAGCTAATGACAGCGCAATTTGAACATGTCTCTGTACTGATGGACGAAACCATAGATGCTTTGGATATTAAACCCGAAGGCATTTACATGGATGGCACATTTGGTCGCGGTGGGCACTCTGGACAAATTCTTGCGCGTTTAGGTGAGGAAGGTCGCTTACAAGCAATTGACCAAGATCCACAAGCTATTAAAGCTGCCGAGAAATTCGCAGATGATGCACGTTTTTCGATTGCCCACACTCGTTTTTCAAACCTTAAAACAGTTGCTGAAGATAACGATTTAATCGGTAAAGTTGACGGTATTTTGTTAGATATCGGTGTTTCTTCGCCACAGCTTGATGATGCTGAACGCGGTTTTAGCTTTATGAAAGATGGCCCGCTTGATATGCGCATGGACCCAACCTGTGGTCGCAGTGCTGCACAATGGCTAGCTGAAGCTGAACTTGAAGATATTACCCATGTGATTAAAACCTACGGCGAAGAAAAGTTTGGTCGCCGTATCGCTCATAAAATAATTGAAACACGTGAGCACACTGCAATCACAAGCACTAAGCAGCTTGCTGACTTGGTCGATGAAGCGGTGCCAGTGAAAGATAAACACAAACACCCGGCTACACGTACATTCCAAGCGATCCGTATTTATATCAACAGTGAACTTGAAGAAATTCAAACTGCATTGCAAGCCGCTGTTGACGTTTTAAAACCAGGTGGGCGCCTAGTCGTTATTTCGTTCCACTCGTTAGAAGATCGCATTGTTAAGCAGTTTATAAAAAAACAGAGTAAGGGAGAGGCGATACCCAGAGGTCTGCCTTTGACTGACGCACAAATAAATAAAAACCTGACGTTAAAGGCAGTGGGTAAAGCCATTAAGCCGAGTAAGGCGGAAATAGAAGCAAATCCGCGTTCACGTAGTTCGGTGTTAAGGGTTGCTCAGAGGTTGTAATGAAAGCCAAAGCGACACATCGCCAACCTAATTTATTTGTAGAGATTTTTAAAGGCCTAGGAGCTAATAAGCTGACCTTGGCCTTGTTGGTTGTGATTCTGGCTTCAAGCTTGAGTGTGGTTCAAGTGACGCATCTAGCGCGTCAACAATTGATAGAACAAGATAAATTATTGCAAGAGCGTGATGAACTCGATCTTGAGTGGCGTTACTTGCTTGTAGAAGAAGAGTTTTATTCTCAGCATGCGCGCATTGAAGAAGTGGCAACCATGCAATTAGAAATGAAACGACCAACTAGTAAAGATGAACAGGTGGTGGTACTGCAATGAGAAGCAGAGGGAAAAAGCCAACGAACACCTTAATCACATGGCGTTTTTCGCTGGTGTGCTCGGTGGTGTTCTTAGTATTCATGTCGCTGGTTGCGCGAGCCGCATTTTTACAAGTGATTGAGCCAGACAAAGCGCGCTCAGAAAGTGATAAACGTACTGTGCGAGTTGAAAAACAACATGTACAGCGTGGCATGATCTTCGATCGCAATGGTAAAGAGTTGGCAGTCAGTGTGCCTGTGGTGAGTGTGTATGCCGATCCTAAAGCGCTACATAAATCACTGATCAGCAAGGTACTACGTCAGGCCCGTAAAAACGGCGAGGATCAACAAGCGCTTGCTGAAAACACCGCTGAATTAAATAAACGTATTGCCACTTACTACAATAACGATATTCGTTGGCGTGAGCTTGCCGATGTGCTGCGTATCGACCCTAGTAAAATTAACTCTCGCCTTCGTGACAACCCAAAGCGTCGGTTTGTTTATTTAAAACGTCAGGTTACTCCTGCTGTAGCTAACTACATTGGTGATCTTCGCTTACCAGGCATCCATTTGCTCGATGAATCAAAACGTTATTACCCAGCAGGTGAAGTAACTGCTCATGTTATTGGCTTCACTAATATTGATGGTCATGGTATTGAAGGCATTGAAAAGCTATATGAGAAATCGTTAACCGGTGTAGAAGGGCAACGTACTATCCGAAAAGATGCTCAAGGTCGTGAAGTAGAAGTACTTGATGAAAGAGAACGTGTAGAGCCAGAGAATATTCATTTAAGTATCGACCAACGTATTCAAGCAATTGCATATAAAGCGGTGAAATCAGCGGTGCTATCGTACAAAGCGACCTCAGGTTCAGCTATGGTTGTGGATGTTAAAACCGGTGAAGTGTTAGCCATGGTAAATAGCCCATCGTTTAACCCAAACAACCTTAATGATGCCGCACCACATAAGCGTCGTAACCGTGCAATTACTGATTTATTTGAGCCTGGCTCAACTGTTAAGCCGCTAGCCATTTTAGCTGGTTTAGACTACGGCACAATTCAACCGGATTCTATTGTTGATACATACCCAGGCTGGATGCGAGTAGGCGGAAGCCTTGTGCAAGATACTCGTAACCATGGTGAGATGACGTTAAGAGAGATCTTAAAGTATTCCAGTAATATGGGTGTTACAAAAGTGAGCCAAGAGCTACCAAAAGACTACTTTGTAAGTCTTTATGAAAAAGTTGGTTTTGGTAGTGATAGTGGCACGGGCATGGTTGGTGAAAGCAGTGGTTTATTTTACCCAAATCGCCGCTGGTCAGATCATGAAATTGCTGCACTATCATTTGGCTATAATCTCGCTGTTAGCACCGCACAAATGGCGCGATTTTATGCCATGTTAGGTTCTGGCGGTGTTATGCGCCCATTAACTGTGCTGAAGCAAGAGTCGGTACCTGAAGGCGAACGCGTTTTTCAACAAAAAGATGTTGAAGCTGTTGTTCACATGATGGAAAGCGTGTTTGAGAAAGGTGGAACTGCACAAAAAGTTCACGTTGATGGTTATCGTGCTGCAGGTAAAACAGGTACCTCTAAAAAAGCCGCGGTAGGTGGTTACGGTGACGAATACGTTGGTTATTTTGCTGGTATCGCACCTGCAAGCAACCCACGCTTGGCGGTAGTTGTATTGATTAATGAACCGGGTGGAGATGTTTATTACGGCGGTGCGACGGCAGGTCCTGCATTTGCAGAGATTGTCTCCAATGCCTTAAGAATTCTAAACGTAGCACCGGACAAAGATGCGGTTGCGTACGTAGAAGGCAAAGATAACGATGCGTGATTTAAAACCGATTCTTAATCATATTGATGTTGAGGCCAATAGTTTAGTGGTCAATCAACTACGTCTTGATAGTCGAGATGTAAAAGCTGGCGATGTGTTTGTCGCTATAAAAGGTCATCAGCTTGATGGTGGACAGTTTATTGAAAAAGCCATTGAAAATGGTGCGGTGGCAGTTATTGCTGACCGTTTATGTGAGTTCGAAAGTGAGTTTGAACCACTTTATTTAGTAACCGATTTAGCGAAAAAGCTGCCTGCACTTGCAGCTGCTTTTTACCAGCAACCATCAAAACAGTTGGATTTAGTGGGTGTGACAGGCACCAATGGCAAGTCAACGACCACAGCGATGATCGCGCATTTAGCACAGCATTGTCATAAACGTTCGGCTGTGATTGGTACGCTCGGTTATGGGCACCCAGATAACCTGACTGAGCTTGCAAACACCACACCATCGAGCGTTGATTTACAGCGTATTTTATCTGAACTTGTAGCAGAGCAGCATGATGTTGTGGCAATGGAAGTCTCTTCTCATGGCTTAGTACAGCAACGTGTAGAACAGTGTAAATTTAAAGCGGCAGTATTTACCAACCTGTCTCGTGACCACTTAGATTATCATGGCACTATGGATGCTTACGGCAATGCAAAGTTGATGTTAATGCGTGACCATATGCCTGAGCTTGTGGTGCTTAATCAAGATGATGCTCAAGTTGAAGCGTGGTTAGAAAAATACGACTTCAATAACCTAATTTGTTACGGCCATAAAAACCTAACACCTGAAAATGCACGCTTTGTGTATTTCAGCGATGTAACATATGATAATACCGGTATATCGGCGAAGTTCGATACCAGTTGGGGGCAGGCTGAAGTTAATTGCACACTGTTTGGCGAATTCAACTTATATAATTTAGCTGCTGCAATGGCCACTTTATTAGGTATGGGTTACCCACTTGATTTACTCGTTGAAGGGTGTAAATCATTGCAGCCTGTTGCTGGGCGCATGCAGGCATTTAGTGCGCCAGGTCAACCGACTTGTATTGTTGACTATGCTCATACACCTGACGCGTTAGCTCTGGCATTACAAGCATTGCAAAAACATGTTCCAGGTGGCGTCAGCTGTGTGTTTGGCTGTGGTGGTGACCGTGATAAAGGCAAGCGCCCGATGATGGCAAAAGCTGCTGAAGGTAATGCAGACCATATTATTGTCACCAGCGATAACCCAAGAAGTGAAGACCCCGACACAATTATTGCTGATGTGGTTGCGGGGCTTGAGCAGCCTGAACGTGCACATTGTGAAGCAGACCGCGCGCTGGCTATTAGTTATGCCATTGCGCAAGCGGAGGCTGATGATGTCATTCTAATTGCGGGCAAAGGCCACGAAGATTATCAAATTATTGGCGACCAACGAATCGACTTCTGCGATCGTCAATATGTACAACAACAATTAAATGAAAAATCGCAAGGGGCGCAGTTATGATCCCTATGGATTTTGATTGGCTAGCTAAAGTTCTAGCAACCGATTACCAAGGTGGTAATCAAACGGTAAAAAATATTAACACAGACACCCGTACTTTGTGCGATGGTGAAGTGTTTTTAGCGCTACAAGGGCCTAATTTTGATGGTCATAAATTTGTTACGCAAGCAAAAGAAAAAGGCGCGATAGCTGCCATTGTAGCGCGTCCTGTTAATGTCGATATTGTGCAGTTTGTGGTCAGTGACACACGTATTGCGCTTGGCCAAATTGGCGCAGCTGTGATGGCACAGGTTGCACCAAAAACAATTGCTATCACAGGTAGCGTGGGTAAAACGACCGTTAAAGAAATGTGCGCGGCGATTTTATCTGGCCATGGTGAAGTACTGGCAACAAAAGGCAACTTTAATAATGACATTGGTGTACCCCTAACGTTATTACGCCTTGAACCACAACACCAATATGCGGTGATTGAATTAGGTGCAAACCACATTGGTGAAATTGCATACACAGTAGCAATGACGAAACCTGATGTTGCTGTGGTATGTAATGTTGCAGCTTCTCACTTAGAAGGCTTTGGCTCACTACAAGGTGTAGCAACGGCCAAAGGCGAAATCTATGACGGCTTAAAGCCTGATGGTGTTGCCGTAGTTAATTGCGACAGTGATTATGCCGATTTTTGGCTTGATAAATTAACTGATCGCAACGTAAAACGTTTTTCTACTAGCCAACAATTAGATTATTGGGCAGAAGGTGTGGTGCTTGATGAGCAAGCCCGTGCTTCTTTTGTGCTTTGTAATAAAGATAAAAAAGTACCTGTCACACTGGCATTACCGGGCAAACATAATATTGCAAATGCATTAATAGCCACCGCGTTAACCACTGAGCTGGGTGTAAGCCTCGAAAGTGTTGCATCAGCGCTGGCAACCATGGGTGAAGTTAAAGGTCGTGTAAACGTCCTTAAAGTGTCAGACACATTGACGGTTATTGATGATACCTACAACGCGAATGTGCAATCCGTTAAAGCGGCAATTGATTTATTAAGTGATATGCCGGGGCGTCGTATTTTTGCGTTAGGTGATATGGGCGAGCTTGGTGAAGAAGCGCGTTTTTATCATCAACAAGTCGGTGAATATGCACAGCAAAAAGGCATTGATGAACTTTATAGCCTAGGTGTACTAAGTAAATCAGCCAGTGATGTATTTGAAAAGCCAAACCGCCACTTCTCAAGCCGTGAACAATTATTACAACAATTACAAAATGAACTTGCTCAATCGACGCAAAAAACCACAGTTGTTGTAAAAGGTTCGCGCAGTTCTCGTATGGAGCTTGTGGTCACAGATTTAGTAAATAGCCAGCAAAATGGCAACAATGGAGTATCGTCATGTTAGTTTGGCTGGCCGAGTATTTAACACAGTATTACAGTGGTTTTAATGTTTTTTCTTACCTAACGCTGCGCGCGATTTTAGGTATTTTAACAGCACTACTTATCTCACTTTATTTTGGCCCTAAACTAATTCGTGCATTACAAAAAATGCAGATTGGTCAGGTGGTTCGTCACGATGGTCCAGAGTCACACCTATCTAAAAAAGGCACGCCAACTATGGGCGGTATTTTGATTTTAGGAGCGATTTTTACCAGCACATTACTGTGGGCAGACCTTTCAAATAAATATGTTTGGGCAACCTTATTTGTTGTGGGCTCGTTAGGTGTAGTTGGTTTTATTGATGACTACCGTAAAGTGATCCGCAAAGACCCTAAAGGCTTAATCGCTAAGTGGAAATACTTTTGGCAATCAGTGATTGCGTTAGTGGTTGCCAGTGCACTTTATTTTACCTCACAGCAAGGCAGCGAAACCTCATTAGTTGTGCCGTTTTTCAAAGACGTGTTACCACAGCTAGGATTGTTTTATATCGTGATGACTTACTTTGTAATTGTAGGTACGTCGAACGCGGTAAACCTAACAGATGGCCTTGATGGTTTAGCGATTGTGCCAACCATTTTAGTGGCGGCAGCGCTTGCCATTATTGCTTATTTAACAGGTAACGTTAATTTCTCAAGCTACCTACATATTCCGCATTTGCCACTCGCCAGTGAGCTTGTGGTTGTGTGTACAGCAATTGTGGGAGCTGGACTTGGTTTCTTATGGTTTAACACCTACCCAGCACAGGTATTTATGGGTGATGTAGGCTCATTAGCACTCGGTGGTGCTTTGGGTATTATTGCGGTGCTGGTTCGTCAGGAACTGGTACTTATTATCATGGGTGGTGTGTTCGTAATGGAAGCATTGTCGGTGATTTTACAAGTGGGCTCTTACAAATTACGTGGTCAACGTATTTTTAGAATGGCGCCTATTCACCACCATTATGAATTAAAGGGTTGGCCTGAGCCGCGCGTAATTGTGCGCTTTTGGATTATTTCAATCGTGCTAGTACTTGCTGGCCTTGCGACATTAAAGATCAGGTAAATGACAGTTATTAACGAGATTAAAAACAAACAAATTTCAGTGCTCGGACTCGGTGTAACCGGTCTGGGCATTGTGCGTTTTTTATTGTCTCAGAATATTAAGCCAATTGTTGTTGATAGCCGCACAGCGCCGCCGGGTGCTGATTGGCTAAATGAGCATGCCAGTGAGTTAACGATTCACTTTGGTGATTTAGAGCAGGCAGACTTAGCCAGCAATGACATTATTATCATCAGCCCAGGTCTAAGCCTCGCGACACCTGCAGTAGCAAAAGCGATTGATGCTGGTGTTGAAGTGATTGGTGACGTTGAGCTTTTTGCCCGATTAACCGATAAACCAATTGTTGCGGTGACTGGTTCAAATGGTAAGTCGACTGTAGTTACATTGGCGTTTGAAGTACTTAAAGCGGCTGGTTATAAAGTTGGCCTCGGTGGCAACATTGGTACTGCGGTACTTGATTTACTATCGCAAGACTATGATGTGTATGTACTTGAGCTGTCGAGTTTTCAACTTGATACTACACACAGCTTAAAAGCAAAAAGTGCCTGTGTATTGAATGTGAGTGAAGATCACCTCGATCGTTATCCAAGCTACCAAGCATACATTGACTCTAAGCAAAGTATTTATAACGGCTCTGAGCTTGCGGTAGTTAATGCCATTGATGTGGCAACGCATACTGCAAAGCAGCCCCAAGTGAGCTTTGCGCTCGCTAATGCAGATTTTGCCTTGGTTGAACATCAAGGTGAGCAATACTTTGCAGCACACGGTAAGCCAGTATTACCAGCAAGCTGCTTAAATGTTGTTGGCTCACACAATCAACAAAACGCCTTAGCGGTGATGGCATTACTGAGCCCGTTTGATATTGCTAAAGAGCATTACCAGCAAGCGTTTAGTGCTTTTACTGGGCTTGCACACCGTTGTCAGTTTGTTGCTGAAATTAATGAAGTAAAATACTTTAACGATTCAAAAGCGACCAATGTAGGTGCAACTATCGCTGCGATTGAAAGCTTAGCTGATCAAGCTAAGCAACTAGTTGTGATTGCCGGTGGTGATGCAAAAGGGGCTGATTTAGATGCCTTAAAGCCATACTTAAACAACAAAGTAAAAGCGCTTGTTTGTTTTGGTAAAGATGCTAAAGCGTTAGTGGCTCTGACTGAAAAAGGTCACCTAACCACCAACATGCATGAAGCTGTGCAACTAGCAAAACAGTTAAGCAGCAGTGGCGATATCGTTTTATTAGCACCTGCATGTGCCAGCATTGATATGTATAACAATTATATGCAACGTGGTGATGACTTTGCGCAGTGCGTATTGGCGGAGGCAGTATGATTGCATTTGCTGACATCCGTGAAGCATTAACACCAAAACAATCGCCGCAACTTTATGATGTGCCGTTATTGTATTGCATGTTGATGTTGATTGGCGTTGGCTTTGTGATGGTAACCAGTGCCTCTATGCCAACAGCAGAGCGATTATTTGATAATCCGTATCACATTATCATTCGCCATGGCATGTTCTTAATTATGGGCTTTTTCTTATTTTGGATTGCCACTAACGTGCCTATGGATTGGTGGAAGCGCAGTAACGCCTATTTATTGTTGCTGGGTTTAGGTTTGCTGGTTTTGGTGCTGATTGTTGGCCGTGAAGTGAACGGTGCAAAGCGTTGGATACCTATTGGCCCAGTGGGCTTTCAAGTTGCTGAGGCCGCCAAATTGTATTTCTTTAGCTACATTGCTGGTTACTTAGTGCGTAAACGTGAAGAAGTACAAGAGAACTTAAAAGGTTTCTTTAAGCCATTAGCTGTATTTGGTGTGTATGCGTTTTTGATTTTGATGCAGCCAGACTTAGGTACAGTGGTTGTATTGTTTGTGACGACAGTTGGTTTGTTATTTTTAGCGGGTGCTAAGTTATGGCAGTTTTTTGGCCTTATCTTAACGGGTATTGCTGCAGTGGTGGTGCTAATTATCGCTGAACCATATCGTATGGCTCGTGTTACAGGCTTTTTAGAACCGTGGGAAGATCCATTCGGTAAAGGTTATCAGTTAGTACAATCGCTAATGGCGTACAGCCAAGGTGGTTGGTTTGGTCAAGGCTTAGGCAATAGCGTACAAAAACTGCAATACCTGCCCGAAGCACATAATGACTTTATATTTGCAGTGATTGGTGAAGAGCTCGGCTTTTTTGGCGTATTTAGTATTTTGATTGTGCTTGCTGTATTCGTATTCAGAGCCTTGTTAATTGGCCAAAAAGCGCTGCAATGTGGCAAAGAGTACGAAGGCTATTTTGCCTTTGCTATTGGTATCTGGTTTGCGTTTCAAACCATGGTAAATGTTGGTGCAAGTGCAGGTATTTTGCCAACCAAAGGCTTAACACTACCGTTTATTTCGTACGGTGGTTCTAGCTTATTAATTATGACCATAGCAACAGGTGTACTTTTGCGAATAGATTTTGAAACAAAGATGGCGACTAAGCAGGCAACCTCACGTGGAGGTAAGCGATGAGTAAAAAATTACTTGTTGTTGCAGGTGGTACCGGTGGCCATATTTTTCCAGGTATTGCAGTTGCTGACTTTTTAAAACAGCAAGGCTGGCAAGTTAGCTGGATTGGCACGCCTGATAGAATGGAAGCAACGGTAGTACCTAAGCACAACATTGAGATTGATTTTATCAATGTGAAAGGTGTACGCGGAAATGGAATTAAACGCCTGATTAAAGCACCTTTTATGGTGATGAATGCGATTTTTCAAGCACGTAAAATTTTAAAAGCTCAAAAGCCTGATGTTGTTCTTGCTATGGGGGGCTATGTGACCGGACCTACTGGCATTGCAGCAAAGAGCTTAGGAATTCCTTTGGTTATTCATGAGCAAAATGCTGTTGCAGGCATGAGTAACCGCTGGCTAGCGAAGTTTGCCAACAAAGTGCTGGCAGCTTTTCCATCGGCTTTTGCAAAAGAACAATGTGAAGTAGTGGGTAACCCAGTCAGAGCAAGTGTCGCTAATGTCACTGCTAAGCAAACAACGACACCAATTAATGTGCTGGTGGTAGGCGGTTCACTTGGTGCACAGGTACTAAATGAGACTTTACCTGCTGTATTCAGTGAACTTTCAGCGCTAACAACGCTTAATATATGGCACCAAACGGGTAAAAATAATGAACCGAATGTGACTGCCAGCTATCAACAGTTAGGGTTAACTGAAAATAGTAAAGTCGCTGAATTTATTGATGATATGGATAGTGCATATCAATGGGCCGATTTGGTAATTTGCCGTGCTGGTGCGTTAACGGTGAGTGAGATTGCGGCAGCAGGAAGAATGGCCTTATTTGTGCCTTTTCCGCATGCTGTAGATGACCATCAAACTGCCAATGCAAAGTATTTAGTGACTGAGCAAGCAGCGTTGATTATGCAGCAAAGTGAGTTTAACCAAGCGGCAGTTGTTGAGTTATTAACGCCTTACGTAAATGCACCAGAAAAAATTTCAACAATGGCAAGTAAAGCAAAACAGCTTGCTATTTTAGATGCCACAGCCAATGTTGCAAAACGCTGTGAGCAACTAGCAGATAGAAGAGATTAGTAGTGAAAGAAAGCACGATGAAAGAAAACAACACTCGTCCTGCGATGCGTCGTATCGACACTATCCACTTTGTGGGTATTGGTGGCGCAGGCATGGGTGGTATTGCCGAAGTACTTGCTTTTGAAGGCTACCGCATCACAGGTTCAGACATTGCGCACAGTGCGATGACTGAGCGCTTAATTAAAGTGGGTGCAGAAGTATTTATTGGTCATGATGAGAACAATGTAAAAGATGCCAGCGTGGTGGTGGTATCAAGTGCGATTAACGAGCAAAACCCTGAGATTAAAGCAGCAAAAGCGGCGCGTATTCCAATTGTTCGCCGCGCAGAAATGTTGGCTGAATTAATGCGTTTTCGCCACGGTATTGCAGTGGCAGGCACTCATGGTAAAACAACAACCACGAGTTTAATCGCGAGCATTTATGCACAAGCAGGCCTTGATCCAACCTTTATTATTGGTGGCTTGCTAAACAGTGCTGGGAGTAATGCCAAGGTTGGTAAAAGTGACTTTTTAATTGCAGAAGCTGATGAGAGCGATGCGTCATTCTTACATTTACAGCCTATGGTATCGGTGATCACGAATATTGAAGAAGATCACATGGATACGTACGGCGGTAGCTTAGAAAAAATGAAAGACACGTATGTTGATTTCATTCATAACTTACCGTTTTATGGTTTAGCTGTAGTGTGTATTGATTCTGAGGTTGCGGCAGAGCTGATCCCTCGCTTTGGGCGTCCTGTTATTACCTATGGTGAGTCGGCTGAAGCTGATTACCGTATGGTTGATTTTAGCCAAACAGCAAATACTTGTTCATTTAATGTTGTGAATAAGCAAGGTGAAAGCCTAGCAGTTACGCTTAATATGCCGGGTAAGCACAATGCGCTTAACGCGACTGCAGCGATTGCGGTCGCTAAAGATCAAAACATCGCTAACCATGCAATTTTAGAAGCGTTAACAAAATTTGAAGGGGTGGGCCGTCGTTTTCAGCATTACGGAAGCTTTGAAAATGAGCGCGGCAATGTGATGTTAGTTGATGATTATGGTCATCACCCATCAGAAGTTGCGGCGACGATTGCGGCGGTTCGTGAAGGTTGGCCAGATAAACGTTTAGTGATGATTTATCAGCCGCATCGCTATAGTCGAACCCGTGATTTATACGAAGACTTTGTCAAAGTACTGGCTGATGTTGATCAGTTATTACTGCTAGATGTGTATTCAGCGGGCGAAGAGCCAATCGTGGGAGCTGACAGCAAGAGTTTATGTCGTAGTTTACGCCAACGTGGTAAAGAGCCGCTGCATGTTGCTAGTAGCTCTGAGCTTGCCGGTGTCCTAGCAAATACACTGCAAGATAATGACTTAGTTTTAACACAAGGCGCTGGTAACATAGGCCAGTTAGTGAAAAAGTTAGCAGCAACCGAGTTGTCTATTGAACAACTAAAGCAGGTAAACGTATGAGCCAGTTAAGTGACAAATTTGGCAAAGTAGCGGTACTTTTCGGCGGCACATCTGCCGAAAGAGAAGTATCTCTTAAATCAGGCCAAGCTGTATTGAATGCTTTGCAAAGTGCTGGCGTTGATGCCATTGCTTTTGATCCGAAAGATCAGCCGTTATGGCAATTAAAAGAATTAAACATTGAACGTGTATTCATTGCCCTTCATGGTCGTGGTGGTGAAGATGGCACTATTCAAGGTGCACTTGAGTTTATGGGTATTCCATATACAGGCAGTGATGTTTTAGGTTCTGCGCTTGCGATGGATAAAGTACGTTGTAAGCATTTATTTAAAGCAATGGGGCTGAGCACAGCACCTTATGCTGTTGTTGATAGCCGCCATGAGTTTGATAGCCAAGCGATTATTAATGAATTTGGTAAAGTGATGGTGAAACCGTCACATGAAGGTTCAAGCATTGGAATGGCAGAAGCAAACAGTGCGGAGCAACTCGATGCTGCGCTTAATGCTGCATTTAAGTTTGATAGCCAAGTGCTTGTTGAGCAATGGATCACTGGCCGTGAATTTACTGTTGCTGTGCTAGGGCAAGATGTTCAGCCTGTCATTGAGATGACGACGCCAAATGGTTTTTATGACTATCAAGCTAAGTATCAATCGAATACAACTCAGTATCATTGCCCTGCAGATATATCTGTGCAAGAAACTGAATTGTTGCAAGATATGGCATTAAAAGCGTTTGATTTAGTCGGTGCAAGTGGTTGGGGTCGTGTTGATGCGATGCGTGATCAGCAAGGTAACTTTTACTTATTAGAAGTAAATACGGTACCAGGCATGACAGAAAAGTCTTTAGTACCAATGGCAGCAAAAGCTAATGGTGCAAGCTTTGAGCAATTAGTTGTTCGCATTTTGGAGCAAACCCTTTAATATGCATCCTTTTTTAGAAAAAGCACAACAATTAAAACAGCAGCTAAATTGGTCGTTGATTTTTGGTGTGAGCTTTTTTCTAGTAGTGATTTTTGCATTAGTAAAAATCACTACAGGCGTCTCAGATTGGTTGGTAGAGAACAAAGACGCACAAATAAAGCACCTATCAGTACTTGGGCAACCCCAATATACTGATGAGAAAGCAATTATTGGTGCAATAAAAAAAGCCGACTTATCGAGTTTTTTTGAATTAGACGTAAAACATGTGCAACGCTTAGTACAAGGCTTGCCTTGGGTGGCAACGGCATCGGTCAGAAAGCAATGGCCAGATACCTTGCAAGTATATGTTGTTGAGCATCAAGCTGTAGCGCATTGGAACAGTGATTTACTGTTAAACCAAGCTGGCGAAGTTTTCCAAGCAAGTAGTGATAAATTACCTACAAGCTTGCCACAGCTATATGGTCCAGAAGGCAGTGAAATCGAGGCGTGGACTGCTTTTAGTCAATTTCAAGAAATGCTCAAAGTGAATAACTTAGAGCTGACCAGTTTAGCGCTTTCTGAGCGCTTTTCGTGGCAGTTATGGCTTGATAACGGCATTCGCCTGAACTTAGGCCGCAAAGAAAAAGCAAAGCGTGTACAGCGTTTTATTGACGTGTATCCGCGCATGGAACAACGTGCAGATGCACAAATCGATGTTGTTGATTTACGGTATGATACCGGTCTTGCAGTGAGCTGGAAGCCAGTGCAAGAAGAACAATTAGAAAATAAGAGTAAGGCATGACCAAGTCAGCAGAAAGAAACCTAGTGATTGGATTAGACGTTGGCACATCGAAAGTTGTGGCCACCGTTGGTGAAATCACCGCAGATAACAAACTAAGCATTGTGGGTGTTGGCAGCCAAGTATCGCATGGTATGGATAAAGGCGGCGTTAACGACCTTAACCTTGTTTCTGAATCGATTCGTCGAGCTATAGATGAAGCAGAGTTGATGGCTGATTGTCGTATTAGCTCTGTTTATTTAGGTATTTCTGGTAAACATATCCAGTGCCAAAATGAAAGCGGTGTCGTGGCAATTAACAACACGGAAGTGACTGACGAAGATATTGAAAATGTCATTCACATAGCTCGTTCAGTGCCTATTTCGGCAGAACGAAAAATGCTCCATGCATTGCCACAAGAATACAGCATCGATATGCAAGAAGGGATTAAAAACCCACTTGGCATGAGCGGGGTGCGTATGGAAGCTCGCGCGCACATCATTACTTGCTCAAACGATATGGCAAAGAATATCGAGAAATGTGTTGAGCGTTGTGGCCTTGAAGTGGATCAGTTGATCTTTACTGCACTGGCATCATGTTATTCAGTACTCACAGATGACGAAAAAGAGCTCGGTGTAGCCGTGTTAGATATCGGTGGGGGCACCATGGATATCACCATTTATATTAATGGTGCGCTTCGTCATTCAGCGGTTATTCCAGTGGCGGGTAACCAAGTGACTGGTGATATTGCAAAAATATTTAGAACACCTATATCACATGCTGAGTCACTCAAAGTACAATATGCGTGTGCGAGTAGCCAAATGGCAAGCAACGAAGACACAATTGAAGTACCGAGTGTTGGTGGCCGACCTGCACGTATTATGTCGCGCCATACTTTAGCTGAGGTTGTTGAGCCACGTTTTAGAGAATTATTCGAGTTGGCGATGGAAGAAATACGCCGCTCAGGTTTTGAAGACCAAATTGCTGCAGGTCTCGTCATTACTGGCGGAACAGCAAAAATGACGGGTGCAATGGAAGTGGCAGAAGACATTTTCCAAATGCCAGTCAGAATTGGCAAACCAATCGGGATTGTTGGTTTGACAGATTATGTAGATGATCCTTCGTACGCGACCGCGGTTGGTTTGTTACAATACGGCCGTACAATGCAATCGATGAATGCACAAAAGTCGAAAGCTGAAGGTGATAATAATTGGTGGAACCGTATTACTAAGTGGTTCCAAGGTGAGTTTTAAGACTCAAGTCGGAGAGTAAACATGTTTGATATGATGGAACAGCACAGCGAAGAAGCTGTCATTAAAGTAATTGGCGTGGGCGGTGGCGGCGGTAACGCTGTTGAGCACATGGTAAAACAACAAATTGAAGGCGTACGTTTCATTGCTGCGAATACGGATGCACAAGCATTACGTAATTCATCAGCAGATGTAACTGTACAGCTAGGTACACAAATCACCTCTGGTCTAGGTGCGGGTGCTAATCCTGAAGTGGGTCGTAACTCTGCTGAAGAAGATGCTGAGACTATCCGTGCCAGCCTTGAAGGCGCTGACATGGTGTTCATCGCAGCTGGTATGGGCGGTGGTACTGGTACAGGTGCTGCGCCAGTGGTTGCTAAAATTGCTAAAGAGTTAGGCATTTTAACGGTTGCTGTTGTAACGCGCCCGTTTGACTTTGAAGGTAAAAAGCGTGCTGCAGCTGCTGAACAAGGCATTAATGAATTGTCAGAAACTGTAGACTCACTTATTACAATTCCGAACAATAAATTGCTTAAAGTTTTAGGCAAAGGCACTACACTATTAGATGCCTTCGCAAAAGCGAATGACGTGTTATTTGGTGCGGTACAAGGTATTGCAGAGCTAATCACACGTTCAGGTCTAATCAACGTGGATTTCGCCGACGTACGTACTGTTATGTCAGCGATGGGTACTGCGATGATGGGCACAGCATCTGCGTCTGGTCCTGACCGTGCGCAAGAAGCAGCAGAAGCGGCTATCTCAAGCCCACTACTTGAAGATGTCGATTTAACAGGTGCTAAAGGTATCCTAGTTAATATCACTGCAGGTATGGATATTGCGATTGAAGAATTTGAAATTGTTGGTAACCACGTTAAAGCACTTGCGTCAGAAAACGCAACAGTGGTTGTGGGTGCGGTAATTGACCCTGAAATGAGCGACGAGTTACGTGTAACGGTTGTTGCAACAGGTTTAGGTGGTGATCGTCGTCCACAGTTTGGTATTGTTGATAATGGCTTTAAGAAAGCATCAGGTTCTGATGTACAAAGCTCAATGAACCAAACAACTAGCAGCATGTATGTACCAAGCTTTGCAAGTCAAGGTAGCAGCGATGATGTAAGCATATCATCTGCGTCTGAAAAGCAAGAGCCAGTACAACAAAGTACAACGAGCAGCTCAGTATCTAGCAGCACTGAGAGCAGCAAAAAATCTGATAAGTCAGAAGGGGGAGATTATTTCGATATCCCTGCTTTTCTTAGAAAGCAAGCTGACTAAATAGACTTTTACTGGTTATTTTGTTCGATAAATAAACAAATTGGCAGCTGGATGTATTTATGATACAATTCGCCGTCTAACTGTAACTATAAGTGAGCGAACCTATGATTAAACAGCGTACGATTGCAGAAGTAGTCAAAGCCATAGGAATTGGACTTCATAAAGGTGAGAAGGTCACTATTACTCTCCGACCTGCGAGCGCAAATACTGGGATAGTATTTCGTCGCGTAGACCTTGATCCGGTTGTTGATTTTGAAACAACACCAGAAGCCGTTGGTGATACGCAATTATGTACCTGTTTAACAAACAAAGATGGCGTTCGCTTATCAACGACTGAGCACCTTATTGCGGCGGTAGCGGCAATGGGTATTGATAATCTAATTGTTGAATTAGACAGCTCAGAAGTACCAATTATGGATGGTAGTGCATTACCATTCATCTATTTGTTACAAAAAGGCGGCATTAAAGAAGTAAATGCAGCTAAGCGCTTTATTCGTATTAAAGAAAAAGTACGCATTGAAGAAGGCGATAAATGGGCTGAGATCGAACCATACGATGGTTTCCACATCGATTTTGAAATTGCGTTTGATCACCCAGCAATCAATGAAAGCCGCCAACGTATCGGTTTAGATATCACGGCACAAAGCTTCACTGAAGAAATCAGCCGCGCACGTACTTTCGGCTTTATGAAAGATATCGAGTATATGCACGCTAACAACCTAGCATTAGGTGGTAGCATGGATAACGCAGTTGTATTGGATGAGTTTAAAGTACTAAATCCAAACGGCTTACGTTACAGCGATGAGTTTGTTAAACACAAGATCTTAGACTGTGTGGGCGATATGTTTATGACAGGCCACAACATTCTAGGTAAAATCACGGCTTATAAATCAGGCCATGATTTAAACAATAAACTACTTCGTAAAATTATGGCGACTGAGTCAGCATGGGAATGGGCAACATTCGATACCCCAGTGACTATGCCAGCACCAGGCCTAGAAGTAGCGACAGCTTAATCGCAAGCATATTACAGTTATAAAAAATGACGCTTTAAGCGTCATTTTTTTTGCCAAACTATTATCAAGATTTATAACCCTAGAATAGCTTCAAGCTCGACCAACTGATTGATTTGATAAGTTGGTTTAATATCCTCTGGTAGCTCAACTCCCGGGTGTTGTAACCAACACGTGTCGATACCCACATTGTGACCACCTAAAATATCACTGGCAGCGGTATCACCTACCATTAAAATCTGCTCTTTTGGCGGATTCCCCATCAATTGAAATGTATGTTGAAAAATCTCTGGGGCAGGTTTTGCTTTACCGACTAACTCTGAAATAACCAGCCAATCGAACATATCCTGTAAACCGGTGTGCTCTAGGCGTTTTTGTTGTAACTTATCAAACCCATTGGTAATAATACCTAGCTTGGCGTGTGGTTTTAACTTTGTAAGCAAGTCAACTGCACCAGGTAATGGCACACAAAGAGAGGCCATAGCATCCAAGAAGCCATCGTTAAGCTCTTTTGCTGGCACATCGAGTCTATTAGCCCATTCTGTAAAGCGAGTTATCTGTAGCTCACTGGCGGTAATTTCATGCTTTTGATAAGCAACCCAAAGCGGCTTATTGGTTGCTTGGTAATGATGATAATCTGACTCAGTAAATTCTACGCCGTAATGTGCAAACATCACTTTTAAACCTTCGAATGCATTAAAACTAAATAGCGTTTCATCTGCATCGAATAATACGTGGCTATACTTCATGGTTATCCTAATTACTGGTTGAATAGGGTAGGGTGTGAAAATGGCGCCATGGCCAATGTCAGCGCTTGTACATAAGTACTTTCGCGCGTGGCAAGATGATTGGTTAATAAGCCAATAGCACCACCTTGTTGTTTGATATTAACGGTATTGAATGCCTCATCCATGACATCACCTAGTTCTTTACCAGCTAGCAAGGCATCGTAAAAAGGTTGCGGTAACGGTAGGTTACTACTGCGACCAACGCTAAATTGCTGCTTGTTTGCAATCACTACAAAGGCAAAGGTTGCAGCGCCATAACTAAATTGTTCTGCGCCGCCTTCCATTGCTGCATAAAAGTCGGCGTCAAAGTGATCTTGGCAATACTTAACACGATTTTCAGCGCCGATACGGGTTTCATCTTCGCCTAGCGGCTGATCAGGCACACCAGAAGGTGCATCTTCACCTTTACATTCAATGGTATGATTTGGGAAATAAAGACTAAAGACATGTTTAGCCGCGTTAATTTTAACGGGGTTCTTTGAACCAACAATAACACGTAAAGTTTGTTTCAAGCCGACGACTCCATTGTTTTCACCAGAGTCAGCAGTGTACCCGAGTGAGTTAAATCGGCAAGTCAACCGGGGCTAAATTTTCAAGGGCGCGTTTTTTCAAAATAATATCTTTGATCAATGGGGTTAACACAAGCTCCATAGCTAAACCCATTTTGCCTCCAGGTACCACAAGGGTATTGATACGAGACATAAAGCTGCCTTCAATCATGCTCAAATAGTACGGAAAATCGACGTCATCTATGCCACGAAAGCGAATAACAACAAAGCTTTCGTCTAAAGAAGGAATATCTTTTGCGCTGAATGGGTTTGAGGTATCAACCGTTGGCACTCGCTGGAAGTTAATATGAGTACGCGAAAACTGCGGAGTAATATGATTTATGTAATCGTCCATCGAGCGCACAATAGAGCCCATTACCGCTTCACGAGAGTGGCCTCGTTCCGAGGTATCGCGAATGAGCTTTTGGATCCACTCAAGGTTGATAATAGGCACCATACCAATCAATAAATCGACATGCTTAGCAACATCATGATTCTCATCGACAGCACCACCATGTAGACCTTCATAGAATAAGATATCTGTATTTGATTCTAAGTCTTGCCAAGGGGTAAAGGTGCCCGGTAATTGGTTATAAGGGACCGCTTCGTCGAAAGTATGTAAGTAGCGTCTGATTTTACCTTGCCCGGTTTCGCCATATTGATAAAAAAGCTCCTCAAGGGCGCCAAAATCGTTAGCTTCTCGGCCAAAGTAGCTAATATGCTTGCCTTCTTGTTGTGCTTCACGGACTTTTTTATCCATTTCTGGACGTGTATAACGATGAAAGCTATCGCCTTCGATGAAGGCTGCATCAATGCTTAAGCTTCTAAAAATGTGCTTAATCGCATTGGTGGTTGTAGTAGTCCCCGCCCCAGATGAACCGGTAATAGCGATGATAGGGTGTTTAGCTGACATAATTATTCTCGTTATTGTTGATACCAGTCGGCTTGAATTGTTAACCATTCTAGCGTGTTAAATGGTCAGTTACTTAGCTCGATTGGTATTATCGTGCATAAAATCAATCAGTAGAAACTGATAAAAAACGAACACGTCCTAGTTATAAAGGTCGAGCATGGTAAGGTCAAGTGACTGGCGGATTAATTAACGCTATCATGGGCTGATAAAAATTAAAACGAGAGAACAACATGAAATTGATTTCGTCTTTACTTTTCGTCGCAGCAGGGACATTTTTTACCAGTCACGTACATGCAGCGATGCCTAAAAGCGAAATATTACTTGCCGAGTTAGACACCCCATATGGCATGCAGGTGTCGCGAGTAACAGATGATAAAGCTTATAATAATCAACCATTTTTAGTTGATACAGGGCTTTACTATACCCATGAGGTTGTTGACGAAAATGGCCAGTCACAAACCGATATTGCGTTTTATGACTTTACATCTAAGAGCAGCGTGAATATCACCAACACGCCTGTCAGTGAATACTCGCCTACGCTGATGCCAAATCAGCAAGCCTTGTCGGCAATCGTGGTCGAAGCAGATGGCAAGCAAAAGTTATGGCAGTATCCATTAGCAGAAGAATCTGTTGCTAGCCGAGTTTTTGAATGGATTGAGCCGGTTGGCTACCACGCTTGGGGCGCTGATGAAGACCTGATCATGTTTATCTTAGGTGAGCCGCATACATTGCAATACACTCGTGTTGCAGCTGCTAAACCGCGTGTCATTGCCGGTGATATTGGCCGTACTTTAATTTTTGATAAGCACACAAACAGTTATTTATTTAGTTATAACAAAAACAACCAACATTGGGTTGCACGCTTTGCGCCGCAAACTGAGGAAGTTAGTGATTTATTTAGATTACCTGAGTCGGTGCAAGACTTTGCTTTAATTGACAAAGACACTGTGGCTTATGCGGTTAATAATCGAGTTCATAAGCGCAGCCTTACAGAGCCTGAAGTGGTATCACAGTGGCTTGATTTAAGACGCTTTTGTGATGGTTCAATCTCACGGTTAAATTACAAACAGAGCAAACTGGCATTTGTATGTAATAAATGAGTAACGGTTTTTGCCTGATTGCTGTACTGTGGCTAAACTATCCACGTTATATGTAAGGAACGCCTTTGTCTTTTTCTGCCGAGCAAGTGAGTGTACAGCTGGTTAAAGCGGGCTGCCGCAGTAATTTTAAGATTAAAAATATTAACGAATTTATGCCAGCTAGCTCAAAAGAGGCATTTTATGTTCATGAGCAAAGTGGCCAGGCTAAAATTGTTATTAGACCTATATTTGAAGTATTCAGTGCTGATTTTGAGTCAATAGAGGGCATTACGCGTATCAAAGACTACTTTCACAGTAGTGAAATGACCCGTTTTCCAACTCGCATTCATAAAAGTGCACAACCCATTCATTATGGTATTGCATTTAAAGTCACCTCACCTGAAGCTGCAGAGCAATTTATAACTAAGTTAACTGCTATTTTAGCGCAATAAAAAAGGGCCACATTGTGGCCCTTTTTGCATTTGCTTTAATTAGCGCTTAAGGAAGCTATTCACCGAGCTTAACTCACGGTTTTTCAGTGCAATACAATCATTAATGCTTTCTTCAAGCTTACTAAGAGAACGTGCATAACCTGGTACTTCAGTGATTTTATCGTTGAAGAAGGTTTTGGTTTTCTCTAGGCTTTTCGCATCACAGCTTGCTGTCGTGAAGAACGGTAAGTTTGGTACAAAGAACGGCGGTAAGTTCTTAGTGATGGCATCGTAATTGTTGTAAATCCACTCAATAAACAGTGCTTCACGTTCTTTACCATAGCCTAAACCACCTAATAACGTACGCATATCAGAGGCTGTTACGTTATCTGTTAAGCTGTACTCTAGAACCGCTTTTTGTAACTCAGGTTTACCAAAGTAACCCATCGCTGCCAGCATCTTAGTACGCACTTGTGGATCTTTGGTCGTTTTAAAGGTTTGCTTGTACTTTTTAAGTAACTTCGCATCGCCATGGTAAGCCGCAAGGTTTAAGTAAGTTGAGGCTAAATATGGGTCAACATTTTCAGGGTTGTTTAAGTACAGTGCCGCTTGTGCTTTTGCAGTATCAATGACTTTTTGATCTTGGCCATCAAAACCTAAACGGGCAATAACTTGCGCACGCAATTGCGATACCGCTGCATCTTCACCTGCTTTTGCTGTTAAACCATATTGTTTAGCAGCTGGTGCAATGCTGTTACGGATAAACTTAGGCCATAAGTCAAGGTTGCTGTCGTCTTCGAATACGCGTTTTTGAGAAGTAAGGTAACCTAACGCTGTGTTTGCTACTAATGGGTGAGCATCACTCACAAAGGCTTCTAAAGTTTGCATTAAGTGAGCCGCAGAGATAACACCTGCATCAAGTAATGAATCAACCGCAGAAAGTAGCGCTAAGCGCTCACGTACCGTTAGCTTGTCAGCAGCGTTCTCTAACAGGGCATTAAACTGAGCATCATCTAATACCCAGCGGTAATAACCCATGGCACCTTGATCTGGGTAGATCCACTCAGGTTCAAAGTCGAGAGTTAGTTGCTGTGTTTCTTTATTCAGCAGTACACTTGCGGTTTTAACTTTGTCGCCCGCACCATACTTAATTGCAACCGGAACATTCCACAGTTGTGCAGGTGCATCAACGCCAGCATTTACAAAGCGGCTTTGGCTAATATTAATTTTCTTGCCATCTTGCGTTACTTTAATAAGTGGGAAAGATGACTGTTCGATAAACGATTTAAGAACACTTGCCACATCTTTATTAGACGCTTCGCCTAGTGCTTGCCATAGATCAGCAGCTTCTGCATTTTTATACGAGAATTTCTTCAAGTAAGCACGAATACCTTGCTGGAATGCCTCTTCGCCAATCCAGTTTTCAACCATAGATAAAACCGCACTCCCTTTACTGTAAGCAAGGCCAAGGCCATCCATGATATCAGCTTCAGTCTTGATTGGTTTACGAATAGGTTTAGTACTTAGACGCGCATCTAGTGCCATCACATGGTTTTGTGGTAAGTCTAAGTGCGACTCAAATTCTGGGTTGATTTGTGCAGTGATTTTCGCTGCCATCCAGCTTGCGAATGCTTCGTTTAACCATAAATCATTCCACCACTTCATAGTCACTAGGTTACCGTACCACTGGTGCGCTAACTCATGGGCAATGATTGATACATTACGCTCTTTTTTGCTGCGCGTTGCTGTTGCTAGGTCTACTAGTAAAATGTCTTCACGATAAGTCACTAGGCCTGCGTTTTCCATTGCGCCAAATGGAAACTCTGGCACTGCCACTGAGTCTAGCTTTTTATATACGTAAGGAATGCCAAAATAATCTTCTAGGGCTTTTAACACACGCGGCATATTTTCTTTTGCGTAATCAGCAAGGTGAATTTTACCTTGAGGAGTCAGTACACGGCCAGGGATTGGCATGCCTTTAATTTCAAGCTCTTCAAACGGGCCCACAGCCATAGCGACTAAGTACGAAGGAATCGGTGGCGTTTTGTCGAAAAAGTGCGTTGTCATATCGCCATCAACTTTGGTTTTTAAAACCGGTGTATTGGCATACACTTTTTGTGATGTTGGCGCTGTGATAGTTAGCTGAAATGGAATTTTATAACTTGGCTCGTCAAAAACCGGGAATGCACGACGCGCATCGCTCATTTCAAATTGCGTGAAAAGATAAGGTGTGCCTTGATCTAAAGTTTTATATAAACCAACACTTTGACGGTTATAAGGTGCGGTAAAATCAACTTTTAAAGTGTATTTACCTGGCTGAATTTTTTCTTCACAAGCGAATTTAACTTTGCCTGTTTTTAGCATTTCAGCACTTAGGTCACAGTTTTCTGCACCTAAAATTTTCGCCATGCTAACTGCATAATCAATACCGTTTAATTCGATATAATTCGTTGCTTTTAGAACCTCTAAAGCAATTTCGGTATGACCAGAAAAATTGTCTTTGGCAGGATCAAGCGTAAGTTCTACTTGTTGTGAGCTAGGCTTGGCAAGCTTTTCGATAACATATTCATTGGCATGGGCAGAGCTAACAGCAAGTGCAACACTCACCGTTAATAGGCTTTTTAAGAACATAAGTATCCCTGATTTTTTGTTGTTAGAAAGGCACCTGCTATGAGGGGCGAATCACCATGCTATCAGGTTTTAATTTGAACAGTAATAAATAGTTAGTAACAAAGTTTGTCAGTTAATTATGGCGGTCAATGAAACGCTGCCAATGCAGTTGCGGGTTTATTTGTCGTATGTTTTGCAGCACGGTATTTAATAACTGCATATCAGCAAAGCGTTGCTCGTTGAAATCTTTAAAACCAAGCAAGTAGTTAAAGGCATCTTTGCAGTTGGCTTGCAGTGCATGAATTCGCACTTGTTGTTCAAAGTTGAGCCGTAAACTGCTTATCGCGGTTTTCATACCTTGCTGATCAACAGTAGGAATAGCGCACTTTTGTAAATAACCAGCGCGTTCACCTTCACCCGAAAACCAAATACGTACTTTTTCGCTGTAGCGACCAGATTTAGCGGGTAAATCAAACATCAGTCGTTGCTGATTTTGTTCATTTAAATAGCCTAAGTATTGGTCAAGTCCTGCATCGAGTAATGCATTGTGGATAGGCACATAGCGGGGTTTTATCTTGCCATGTGTATGAAAATCAAAGCAGCGAATTCCATCAAGGGTGACAATATTATCAAGGGTTAAATGGCCAATTTCATCGCTGTAGGCACCGGTGTAATAGGCAAATAAAGGCAGCCAAAAGTGCCAATGCTTAGCTTGTTCACGTGCTAAACGCTGATCACCATAAATGTAACCATTATACAGGGTATGTAATTCCATGGCCGAAAAGGGCCTACGACCAAGATGGGACTTCAACCTAATACCTTGATAATAAAGATGTGTCGAAGAGTATAACTGATATACCCAAACCACCTCAAGATGCGAGTTTCAGTTGGAATTAAAAGCGATTTAGGCAAGGCATTGATTGCAAGTAATAGTGGTTCTATTGTTAAAATCAATATAAGTATCAAGTTTCCAGCTTAACGACACTGCCATAAATACGGCCGTGTCGTTATAAGCTTAAGGATTGCGATTAATCGCAAAGAGCTTTAGCTAAACCAACCGGTTCGATTTCAACGCATACTTGATCATCGTTCCAGTTTAAACCAACAAGCGCATCATCTTCGTTAAGGTCTTCAACCCACTCATCAAGAAATTCGTCTAGGCCAATTTCAACAGGGGTATAGTCTTGCCACTCATCTTTACATTGTGCTTTTGCAGCATCTTCAGTACCCCAAAGTAATAGCACATCTGTGTCGCTAAATTGGTTTGATTCACAGACAACAAAACCACCATCTTCGGCACCCAGTGCCCACATAGATTCGTTCAAACGAACTTTTTCTACAAAGCTAACTAATTCTGATTCAATTTCGATATCGCTCATTTGCGTAACCCTTATCTTTATATTCGTGGATCTGTTTGTTGTACCGCCGCTTTATCGGCGAATTTATGATAAAAACCAACTAAGTTTTCTAGTTGGCTAAAATCAGTTAATTCGCGGAAGCGGATCCAATCTAGCAAGCAGTATAAACTGATGTTGAGGTATTCACAGCTTTTAAATACTGGCTCCAATAAATGAGTATTTAAATAGGCTAATGTTTCAACAATTCGTTCATTCTGTAAATTAAAAAATAGTTTGTCGCTGTTGGTATCAAACCCTGAACGCTGACAAAGTAAAATTTCTACCAGTGAATCATTGCAGGCATTGATAATGGTTAAGTAGTTCTCTTGCTGCCAGCTAAGTAACGGCTGATCAGCTTTCTCTAGTAGATAGCGAATAATTGAGTTGGAATCACATAAGGTAAAATCATGGTCGATTAATACAGGAATTTTTCTGGCAGGGTTATGAGCAATCATGGTTTGTCTGTCTTGCTCAGAGAAAATATCCAAATTAACAAAATCAATAGGTAGGTTATTAAGTGCCGCCCAAATTCGAATACGGCGCACAAAAGGTGAGGTAGTAGAGCCTAAAAGTTTCATTTTGAGATCCTTCGCAAAAAAAAGCCGCTGTGAAGCGGCTTTCTGAAATCAATTTGTCAATTAGTCAGTACGGCTTGTTACTTCTAGAAGATGATAACCAAACTGGGTTTGCACTGGGCCTTGTACTTGGTTAATTGGTGCAGAGAATACGACTTTGTCGAACTCTGGAACCATCATGCCAGGGCCAAACTCACCTAATGCACCACCATCTTGACCTGATGGGCAATTAGAATGAGCACGAGCAAGCTCTGCAAAGTCAGCTCCTTGCTCAATTTGCTGTTTTAAATCTAAACAGTGAGCTTCACTGTCTACGAGAATGTGTCTTGCACTGGCTACTGCCATAACATCTCCTAATGTGTGTTTTAGTATTAAATTACTAGTTTAGTTCAATATTTACCGAACGAAAAATTAAATTTATTTTGCAGTTAGCTCAGCTTCAATTGCATCGCGTAAAGTTTGCGATTGTGGCTTAGTTTTACTATTAAAGCGCTGCACTGTCTTACGGTCAGCAGACACTAAATATTTGTAAAAGTTCCAGTTAGGTGAGCTAGTTGCTTCGTTTAGGTGTTTGAATATCGGGTTTGCATCGCTACCGCGAACGGCACTGGTAGCCAGCATATTAAAGGTTACGCCATAATTGATGAAACATACTTTTGCAGTGTCTTTTTCATCGTCTTCTTCTTGGAAAAAGTCATCTGATGGAAACCCTAGTACCACTAAGCCTTGGTCTTTATATTCTTTATGAATAGCCTCTAAGCCTTCAAACTGGCCGGTAAAACCACAATTACTAGCGGTATTTACAATGAGCAGTGGTTTGTCTTTGAATTCGCAGAAGTTAATTGACTCTTTTGAGCGTAACTTTCTCATTGTAACATTGGTAAAGTCATCACATTGGCTGCTTGCTTTAGCAGTAGGTGTCGCCTCTGTGGTTTGTGCTGCAAGGTTGGTTGTTATTAGACCTGCTGCAAGTAACAAAGCATATTTATACATAGTTATTTCCCGCTAGTTATTTGTGATGAATATACGCTAATATGCAGCAAAGTGATCATTTAATTTCAGCTATTATGACGATTCGCAAAGCAACACAAAACGACTTAACTGACATAGTCGCTATTTATAACGAGACCATCCCTGGCCGTATGGTAACCGCAGATACTGAAGAGGTGTCGGTTGCAGACAAACAAGCTTGGTTTGATAGCCATACAGAGAAAAGGCCTATCTTTGTTTTTGAGCAACAAGGTAAAGTGCTTGCTTGGCTGAGTTATAAGTCATTTTATGGCCGACCTGCCTATGATGGTACCGTTGAAATTAGCATTTACATCACCCAGCAAGCTCAAGGGAAAGGGCTAGGTAAACAATTGCTTACATTTTCAGAACAGCATGCAAAAACACTTGATATCAAGGTGTTATTAGCTTTTATCTTTAGTCATAACCTACCAAGTATAAAACTGTTTAATCGTTTTGATTACAAGGTCTGGGGAGAGCTTCCTGAAATTGCGATCATGGATAATAAAGCCTATAGCCTCACTATCTTAGGTAAGCGTTTAGACAGTTAATTAGCTAAAAAGCTAATAAAAAAATGCGGTACAAATTGTGACCCATTGTGATTTTAGACTACGCTAATGTATGTACTTATTGTTAAGCGAGTCTAGTCTACTGTGCGAAGAATATTAATTGTTGATAGCAATAGTGTTTTAGCAATGCGGGTCAAAGTGCTGTTAGAGCTGATAGGCTGTAGTGTTGAGCTATTACATTTTGCGATGGTTGATGATGCTGTTTTAGAGCAAGACTTTGATCTTGTGGCAGCTTCTCATGGTGTGCCAACCACTGTTATTAAAACGCTAATGGCAGTGTTCGCACAAGAGCACTTCATGCTTTTAGCGCCCAAAGCACAGCGTAGTGATTTACTAGAACATTTTAGTGAAGTAAACCGCCTATTACCTAATGCTGTGGTGATTTACCCCTTCTTTGCAAATAAAGAGATCAGCTCTTTATTAGAAGGGGTACTTGAACTCGACAGCGATAGTATTCTTAAGCTACCAACTGTACTTTTAGTTGATCACTGCCCACATCGATTAGAGAAAATAGCTCAAAATCTAAAAGGGGCTCATATTAAAACCTATACAGCAACCAGCACTTATTTGGCACTTGAGCATATTGAAAGTACAAACTTTGACTTGCTTATTAGTGACTTTAGTTTTGAAGATGGCACTGGGCTTGAGCTCTTTAATAAGCTCAAAACACGCCAACCAAATAGTCGATGTTTACTTTATACCTCTAAACCTGATCAAGTCTCTATGGTGGAAGCTATTCGTCAAGGGGTAGAAGATGTGCTCATTAAGCCAGTTGATGACAACAGCCTGCTGCAATCAGTACATAAATTGTGGCAAACAGAGCTTTTAAGGCGCCACAACACTGAGTTAGTAGAGCGTTTACAAAATACAGTTGATGCACTCATAGAAAAAGATAGTCTACTTCGAGTTATTTTTAAACACACACCCGATGCCATCATTCTATTTGAACGTGGTGGTAAGGTTATAGAAACTAACGACGCCTGCGAGCAGCTTTTCGAAAAACCGCTGAAAGAGTTTGAGAATTGTTCGGTTTTTGAGTTTTTTGATGTTGCTTCAACTGAGCGTATCAAAGATAAGATTGCGACTTTAAATAAGAACCGGCAATTTAGTTGTGACTTACGACTACTCAAGAAAAACGGCAGTGAGGTGCCTTTAGTTGGCTCGTTTAATGAAATCGACCACCACGGCGAAATTGCGTTAGCGGTAATCTTTAAAAATGTCACGCACCTCAAAGAAAAAGAAGATTTACTCGTTGAAGCTAAAGATTTGCTTGAAGAAGAGGTCAAAGCCCGTACGGCACAGTTAGAGCATGCTAAAAATGTGGCTGAAGCCGCAAGTCATAGTAAATCTGAATTCTTAGCGAATATGTCTCATGAGCTCAGAACGCCAATGCATTCTATTTTAAGCTTTGCTCGTTTTGGGCTTGATAAAGTTGCTAATGACGATTTAAGTAAAGATAAGTTAAATAAGTATCTATCTAGAATTGAGCAAAGTGGTGAACGATTGCTATCGCTGCTAAATAACTTGCTCGATCTCTCAAAACTCGATGTCGGGAAATTCCCGTTCAATCCGCAAAAGCATAATTTAAGCAATATTATAAAAACCAGCATTGATGATGTGTCGGGCACAGCCCTTGAAAAAAGTATTGCTATTCGACCAATAGGCTTTGAGCAAGGTATTGTACTTGAGTGCGACGAAGAACAAATTAATCAAATTATGCGTAACTTGCTAGGTAATGCACTGAAGTTTAGTGAGCCGAATAGCGACATTGATATAAGCTTAGCGGTGAATGAACAGATGGCCGAAATCGCTGTAATTGACCGCGGAATAGGGATCCCTGAAGAGGAACTTGAAAAAATTTTTGCTAAGTTTGAGCAAAGTAGTAAAACAAATAGCGGTGCGGGAGGCACCGGGCTTGGCTTAGCTATTTGTCGTGAATTTGTAGTCTTACATCAAGGCACTATTTCAGCAAGTAATAATGAATACGGAGGCGTAACTATTCTGGTACGACTTCCCTTAGAAATAGACTTGCCACAACACTTGGCAAATGAACAACAGTCTATATCGATGAATTAATAAAACGGAAAAGATAATCATGGCCTTGAAACGTATTTTAGCGGTTGATGATGAACCATTTAATTTAGAAATTATTGAAGAGATCTTAGAAGATCTCGATTTTGAGCTGAAAATGGTTAATAGCGGCCCAGAATGTTTAGAAGTAGTTGAAGAGTTTGATCCTCAGGTGATTTTACTCGATGTGAGCATGCCACAAATGAGTGGTTACGATGTATGCCGCAAACTCAAAGAAAACCCAATCACACAAAAAATTATAGTGATGTTTGTCTCAGCAAGGGGCACGGTTGAAGAGCGCATGGAAGGCTACTCTGTCGGTGCAGAAGACTACATTGTTAAGCCATTTAGCCATGAAGAACTGAGACTTAAATTACAACATTTGAATCAAGTACTCATTGAAAAAGAGTCGTTAGAGCAACAGGTTGAAGATGCGACTTCAACGGCGTTTAACGCCATGGCAAACAGCAGTGAAATGGGTCAAATTGTTAATTATATTGAGCATATTGGTGCTATTGAAGATGAGCAAGAGCTGGGCAAGGCTCTACTTAACTGCCTAAGCTCATTTGATTTACAAAGCAATGTTGAGTTTCGCTTAGCGACAGGCGTTGAACACTTTTCTGTATCTGGCATGTGTTCACCCATAGTTATTGAACTATTTGAAATGCTCAAAAATAAAGGTCGTTTGCATGAGTTCTCGAACCGGATTTTAGTTAACTATGAAATGATTAGTTTGCTTATCTTAAACATGCCTGAGCAAGACCCTGATAAACATGGCCGAATCAGAGATCATATTTGTTTTTTAGTCAGTGTCACAGAGCAGCAGCTTAAAGCGATTCTGACTAAAAAAGAGCTTCTTCAGCAGCAGCAACAGTTAAATGATGCTGTAAGTAAAGTGCATAGTAAATTTACTGGTTTGATTGAGCTTTTAAATGAAAACCGTATCAATAACGAAGCGATTTTTAAGCAGCTTCAAGAAGATTTAGAAAGGCGCATACCAACCATGGGTTTAGATGAAGACCAAGAGGTGTTTATATATCAAAAGGTCGACGAAACCATTCAAAACTCAGTGGCTCGAGAGGAGTCTGTAAAAGGGGTTAAAGCGGCCTTTAAAGAAATTGAAAATGACTTATCGCTATTATTAACGCGATAGGGCAAAGCTTTAACTAGTCATTAAGCATCTCTGGGTAGGCCTTTTTCAACAATGCGAATTAAGCGCGCCGTTTTACGAAGCTTTAACTGGCGCTTATTTTTTTGCTGCTCAAGCGCCCACTCGATATGTTCAGCGACCAAAGGTGTAGCGGTTGTTAACCTTTGCTCTAAAGCCTCGATTATTTGCTCGTTGTAATCAGCGTTACCTAATCCGACAGCGAGGTTTCTTAACCAACGTTCGTGACCAATGCGGCGTATAGGGCTGCCTTCGGTATTTTTAAGAAAGGTAGTTTCATCCCATGCAAATAAAGTCAGTAAGTCTTGGTCTTTAAGTTGCTTTCTTGGATGAAAGTCAGCTTCATCGGTAAGCTGACCATAGCGATTCCATGGGCAAACTAATTGGCAGTCATCACAGCCATAAATACGATTCCCTAACAGTGGGCGATACTCTTCAGGAATAGCGCCTTGCAGTTCAATAGTAAGATAAGAGATACATTTACGGGCATCGACTACATAAGGCTCGACAATCGCACCGGTTGGGCACAGCGTCATACAGGCAACGCATTTCCCACAGCCTTCAAAGCTATTTTCTTCATCAATTGGTAGCGGTATATCAACAAACAGCTCACCTAAGAAAAACCAAGAGCCTGCTTCTTTATTGATTAATAAACTATGTTTTCCACGCCAGCCCAAGCCTGCCTTTTCGGCTAGTTGCCTTTCAAGTACTGGGGCTGAGTCAACAAAGGGACGAAAGCCGAGTTGGCCAACTTGCTGCTCTATTTTTTGGCCTAACTTTTTCAGACGGTTGCGAATTAACTTATGATAGTCACGACCCAATGCATAGCGACTAATGTACGCTTTGTCGGTTTGTTTAAGGTTTTTAGCAAAACTTGCATCAGGCGGCAGGTAGTTCATTTTTACTGAGATGACTCGCTGCGTGCCAGGTACCAGCTCTGCTGGGCGCGCTCGCTTCATACCATGGGCTGCCATGTATTCCATCTCACCGTGATAGCCTAAATCTAACCAGCGCTGTAGCTGCGCTTCATGCTTCGTTAGGTCAATATCAGTGATCCCGACTTCTGCAAAGCCAAGGTCTTTACCCCATTGCTTTATTTGCAGTGCGAGTTGTTCATAATCAATAGCGGGTGTTGTCACGGTCAATAAAAAAGTAGCCAAGAAGCGGCTACTTTAACATAGTTTGAGGTAGGCTCTGAACAATAATCACTTATTGTAGGGTAATTCCATCGTCAGTAATAACAGCAATTAGTAAGCCGTACTCGACATTGTTTTCAGTATAAACACGCGATAATCCACCTTTACTGTTTTGCCTCACAGTATTGTTGCTAATTAAATCATCTAGGCTCTGGCTAATAGTATCTGTATTATCGCTTTGCAGAATAATGCCGCATAGTTGATTTGAGCACTGCATATCATACACAGTAATGTCTGCGTGTTTTTCTTGGTATTTTATTGTTTCATCGTAAACCAGTTCTCTAACTTGCGCTTTGTTGGCATCAGTTAAGCCATTCGCTAACTCAGAAACATAATTTTGAATTTGTGCAAATCCCATTTCATTTAATGGCTCAGTATTAAGCACTTTTTGACCGTTTTCTTTGTCTGCTACGAGTTCATCCAATGAGCTTAGTGCACCTATGGAGCTGTCTGTGTCGGTAAAAGCATCATCAGAACTTAGTGAGTCAGTCTCTTGAGATAATTGCGGGTTTATTTTTGTTTGAAGTGTTGATGACTTAATAGCAAGGGATGCGGTTTCTTCTGCTGTTTCTACAGCCGTAACATTGTGTGTAGTGTTATCCTCGAGCAGATTAACGACTTTATAAGTAATAAAAAGCGTGCATAGCGTGAGCACTGCAAAGAAAACATTTTTCATTTAAATTCCCTTTTGATGTTTTCTTATACAGTACTGTAACTAATTGAATTAAGTCAATTTTTACACAAAGCGTTTTAACTGCTCTTGGGTTTGTTGGCTCAGTTTATGCGACTGTTGGCAATCAGCGAGTGATTCATCAATTTGCTGCTTAGCTTGCTCACCCAAAGCAACTATTTGCTCAACCGTTTGATGGGTTTGGATTTGGGTTTGCTCTAGTAAATGCACCGCGCTGACAATCTGTTGTAGTTGTTGTTGGTTTTGCTCAAATTCGCCAAGCATATTGCTAAAACCTGTTGAGGTGTTGCTAATTGCTGTTTCCGCTTCACTCGAGTGGCTAATTAGTTGCTCAGACTCTTTATTGGTTTCGCTAACAAGGCTATTCATTTGATTAATAAAATCACTGATCTGGCGAGTTGCGTCGTTAACTTTAACCGATAGCGATCTAACTTCATCGGCAACCACCGCAAAACCTCGGCCTGCTTCACCGGCACGTGCCGCTTCAATTGCAGCATTTAGGGCAAGTAAATTGGTTTGATCAGAAAACTCTTCGACCATTTTTAAAATGGCACGAATGTTCTCGCTGTTTTCTTTAAGGCCAGACACCGTTGCTGAGAAGTTACCCAAAATTTGGCTAATCATCGCGACCTTTTTAACTAATGCCGATAACTCAGTGGCTGAGTGCTTAACAAAGTTTAAATGTTCACTATTAACATGGTGCACGCTGTCAGTATTTGCTGAGATATTCTCAAGGCTTGAAGTAATTTGGTTACTTGAATCAGTAATGGTTTGACTGAATTTTATTTGCTGATGGCTCATTTCTGCGGTTTGCTGCATCGAATGAGTCATCTTTGAGCTGCTATCAGCACTGGCTTGTGCACTTTGATAAGTAGTTGCTAATAGGTTTGCTAAATGAACTGTAAAGGTATTGTACTGCTCACTTAAATCACGAAATTCATCGTAGGTAAAATGTGGTAACTTGGCAGATAAATCGGCATCATGGCGGTTGATTTGCTCAAGTGTATCGCGCATTGCTTGCACTGGGCGCACAATTAAAAAGCGCATATAGAAAATAGTAAAAATAAAGCTCGCGATGATAACAAAGGTCATTAACCAAAATAGTCCCATGCCAGCTTGCTGTTCTGACAGGCTGCTATAAAGCCAGATCAAAGTAATGGCTTGAAACGCAAACACAAAACCTAAATTACCGACAATCTTACGTGTGAGGGTGTAAAAGAAAGTTTGTTCGATAAAATTGTAAATGCGCATATAGCTACTCATTAAGGTGTTGTGTTGATTCATTTTGGCGTAATTTTTTATTGTTCAATGTCACATAATTCAACAGTATAGCTTAGTTTTGTTGAGTTACAGTGACTGCAGTGTCATTTGTGTATGACACGGAAAATTAGTAAAAATACCATCTACGCCATACTCTAGCATTAATTCGATATCTTCCACTTTATCGACCGTGTAAGCATAAACTTGAAGGCCGCGTTGTTTTGCGTCAGCAACAAACTCATGGTTTATAAAGTTTTTATCTACATGAATGCTATAGGCATGGAGTTTTTGAGCAAACTCGCTGTAATTAATTGGAATAGAAGCGGTGAGTGCACCTATCTTTACCCACGGCAATTTTTGCTTTAGCCACATCAGTTGGTGATGATCGAATGAAGAGACTAACAGGTTATCACGAGAAATTTTCCCAGCGCTAACGTTTGACTCAATAAGCTCTACAAATTTATCTAACGAAAAAGTATGTTTAAGCTCTAAATTAAGCAAGGTTTTATCAGCAACCCAATCGATTGCCTGCTGTAAAGTGGGCACGCACTCGCCATTGCCAGCATCGTATTGTTGAATTTGCTCTTTTGAGCAGGCATTTACCTTACCGCGACCCGAGGTTGTGCGATCAAGCCAAGTATCGTGAATAATCATGTAATCATCAAGGCAGCTTTGCACATCAATTTCGATGCCATCTACTGCTAAATCAACAGCTGCGATAATGGCGCTTTGAGTATTTTCTGGGTAGGTACCACTGGCACCTCTGTGAGCGAATACTTTCATCATTGCTTATACCTACGAGTCACTGACCATGTTTCATAAAAAGCGGCGCTAATCACCAGTGCGCCACCAATAAGAGTGCTAATTGAAGGTTGCTCATGCAAAATTAAAAAAGCGAAAAACGTACCGTATAAAGGCTGCAAACACGATATCAAACCAGCGGTTGAAGCTGATAAGTTTTTTAGGCTTGCTGCAAACAGTGAATGCGGTGCTGCTGTAAAAATAACCCCTACGGTAATTAATAGCAGCCAATTTATTGTATCAACTTGTAATGGCGGTACTTCGACAAAGGCGCACAGCATAATGCAGGCGATCCAAGTTTGATAAAGCATGGTTTGTGGGCCGCCATATTGGCTAAAGTAACGTTTGTGAACGATATTTCGAAACGCAAAAAAGAACGCTGACAAAATGCCAATAGCAATACCGAGTGTGACATCATTGCCTAAGCTGGCATCAGGAATAAGTAAATAAATACCAAGCATCACCACTAAGGCGCTAAAAATATCTTTGAGCTGTGGTTTACTGCCATGAAATAGAGGCTCTAAAAATACCGTGATAACAGGGTAAGTAAAAAAGGCAATCATACCGACTGCAATACCTGCTAGTTGCATACCTGCGAAGTAGGTGAGCCAATGTATTCCAACAGTGATACCAAGTAACAAGGCTATAAGGTAGTCGCGACGCGAGTGAAGCTTAATCGCTTTGTGTTGAATTGTAAGTAAGATCAGTAAGGCACAGCCTGCAATTGCTGTTCGGTAAACGGTAATATCTAATGCACTTAAGCTGACTAGCTTTGCGAATAATGCAGTACCACCAAATAGGAGTACTGCAATATGTAAGTATATAAGGCTCTGTTTGTGCGCCTGCATTACAAACCTTGTTATTGTTGTTATTAACTCTCTTTGTAACGGTAATCCTTTACTTTGTAAACTCCCCAAATGGGCTAATCCATTCGTTTAGTTCCAATATTTCCACCCCTGCAAGTAATAGTGCAGCACATTAGGCTCATCAAGGGTCGATACTTTTTCATTGTTAGCGCTAATATCTGGGGTGAAAATAAACAATTGTGCGTCATTTTCTGGGCGGTAAAAGCGGGTTTTAACTGGTAATACTTGTTGGTTACTGCACATCAAGTTGCAAGCCATAACAAAGCCCCATTCGCCAAAAGAGGGCACATTCAAATGATAAGGCAAGGTGTGCGCAAAGCCCGCTGCACTGAGTGTGTTATTGATAGACCAAAATGCGTGTTTCGCAAAAAATGGGCTGGTGGCCTGGGTCACTACAATACCGTTATTTGGTAGTCGTGTTTTTACTAGTTGATAAAACTGCTGACTGTAAAGCCGTGCTAAATTGATTGCTTTTGGATCAGGTAAATCAATAAAAATAATATCGAACAGCTGTTCGTTTTGCTCAATAAACACATAAGCATCTTGATGAATAACCGTCACTTTAGGGTCACTGAGTGAGTGCTTGTTAAGTGTTGTCAGGTTGTGATTAGTTTGCGCAAGCTTAGCTACTGCTGGGTCTAAATCGACTAGGGTAATAGATTCTATTTGCGGGTATTTCAAAAGCTCTCTAGCTGCTAAGCCATCGCCACCGCCTAAAATTAGAATACGTTTGGCATTACCATGGCGCACCATAGCGGGATGAATAAGCGCTTCGTGATAGCGATACTCATCAATCGATGAAAACTGTAAGCCACCGTTTAAATAAAGCCGAATATCATCTTTATGACGAGTCAGTACGATTTGCTGATAGGGCGTTTGCTCTGAGTGTACTACACGGTCATCGTAGATTTGGCTTTGCCAAAGATGGGTGAGCTGTTTACTAGCAAATAAACAAAGCACTAATACTGAGCTGACTAAAACTAAAGTGAATCTAAGCACTTTTCGACGATTTGGGCTGATATGGTCGATAAAGTACCACAACAATAACAGCGCAATACTTAGATTCATTAAGCCAAAGCTTAAGGCTGTTTTAAAAACCCCAAGCCAAGGTAAAAATAGAAAAGGAAACAGTAAAGTCGCAAGTAGGGCGCCAAAGTAGTCAATAGATAACACATTGGCGAGGTTTGCTTTTAGCGCATAATGTTTTTCCATTAGGCGACTTAATAGCGGAATTTCTAAGCCAATCAAAATCCCTATTAGCGTGGTGAGTAAAATACTAATGGCTTGCAGTGGTAAGCCAAACGCATAACAGAAATACAGCAATGGCACACTCAAACCGCCAAGTAGTGCAAGCGCAAGCTCAAAACCAATAAAATACACCAGCAATGGCTTATCAGGCACAAAACGCGAAAAATAAGAGCCAACTCCCATTGCTGCCATATAAACGCCAATTGTTAGGGAAAATTGGGTGATGCTATCACCCAAAAAGTAGGCACCAGTGGTTGCGATCAGTAGCTCATAGATAATTGAGCAAAGGCCAGCAACAAAAATACTAAACAGTAAAATGTGGCTTTCGCGAATTGATTTATTTTCCACCTGGGCCGCCTCGTGAACGGAAACCTGCACTGCCAATACTTTGTTCACGCAATTGTTTATCAACGCTTATCGTGAGGTGGTGATAGGAGTAAACTTGCCAATCTTGCTCTTTGTCACCTTTGCTATATGCCAAGAAGGAAAAGAAGAGCACGGGTGCTAAAAACAGTAACACAATAGGCCAAACAGAGATGCGCGATTCCATTGCTTTTATAGCCTCAGGGTTTAACTTATTGATTGGTTTATAAGTAATATCAGAGCCTTCACGCTCAGCTTCTAAACGATGCAGCATTACAAATAGCGCTACACCGCCGATGAAACCAGAAATCCATAACAGCGGTAGCATAAAATTACTGTTACCTTTGATTGGGATAATACGAAACGTATAACTAAAATGTTCGGCACGCTTATTTGGGCCAAACGTACTACTGACGTAGGCGCTATATTGCCCCTTCTTAGGGAAGTGGACATCGTGATGAGTATAATCTCGGTACTCAGTCCATTTTCCATCTGAATCGTGTCCGGTTTCGGCCCAAAGTTCATCAGAGTAACTAAATAAGTAGTTACCATCAGGGTCAAAAATTTCGATATCAATGGCTTTCCATGAGTTTAAAGGCAGTCTGCCTTTAATTTCTAAGCGCATCATTTGGCCACCTTCTGGCACAGTAAATAGGTAAGGTTTGTCTTGTCCGTCGTAGTCTTTAAAGTTGCCATATTGGCCACTAATAAGTGGCGCTTGTAGATCTGCACGTATCACTAAGCAAACAACAAATGTGATAGCGGCAATAATAAAAAGCTTATAGATGTTCATCCATTACTCCATAAATAAGCTTAAATAGCGATAGTGATGATAACAGCAACACAGATTGCAATGCTGCTTTCAATAACCGCAACGGCGGTGTTTTTGTCGTGCATTGCTTGGTCGAGTGAAATTTTGCTAAAGATAATTTTATCAACGAGGTAACGCACAATTGGTAAAATTAAAAAGCCAAATAATGCGTCAATAAAGAATAAGCTTAAGCTTTGTTGCCAAGTATGAAAGCCACCAATGAGCGCATGACACAAGATAATAGCTAACGCCAACATAGTGCCTGAAAAGCTAAGTGCAACGGCTTTGTTGCCTTTTTCGAGCTGTTCGTGAAGATTAAAAGCAGTTAGGTGATCATAGCCTTTGGCAAAAATGATCAGCATTAGTTGCCCTAAAAAATAAAACACTATGGCTGATAACCAGCTGCCTTCACCGGTTAATGCGCCACCAATGATCAGTGCTGCGGCCATATAGTTTGCTGCTTGTACTAAGCCAACAGCCTCATTTTGTTGGTTAATTAATTGCTCTTGGTTACAGAACAAACGTAGCAGTAATTTGTCATTTAAAATACGTGAGCAGGTTAGCAGCACCATACCTAATACACTGTACAGTGATACATTCATCAAATCGCTTAGCAAACCTTGGCTAGGCCCAGCTAAAACAAAGCCATAAATAATGGTAATTGCCCCTAAGTAGCCGCCAATAGATAAACCCAAGGCACTGTTGGCATTATCTGTTAATTGGCTGGTGGTGTTATAAGGGGTTGCTAAGTTATACGACAGTTTTGCAACGGCTATGATCGCAATGAACAGACCAATATAGGCGCTGTTGTAGGCCATCGTTGCAAGGTGGTGGGTTAAGTTAATATCCATATAATTATGTTAGCTTGTTGTTATTTTCCGAAAATATTAACACAGAGTGTTTGTTGCAAAGAATATCAAAGCTTCATTTTTGGCAGAATTAATCAATTTCTTAAAAGTTTCATAGCTTTTGCCTGTCTCATTGTTAGGTTATGGGTTAAAATAACAACATAACCAACTAACAAGATAGTGAATGTCAAAACAGGATCCAAATCTCAGTCGAGAACAAGAAAAGTACGAAAACCCCGTCCCTAGCCGTGAGTTTATACTTACTCACTTAGAATCTCGCGCCAAACCAGCAAATTTCACACAACTTTGTGACGAATTACATGTGAATGATACAGAGCGTCAAATTGCGTTCAAACGTCGTTTACGTGCTATGGAACGCGATGGTCAACTGTATTTCAATAAGTTTAAATGCTACGCATTGATTGATGAATCAGGCCTGGTTAAAGGCAAGGTCATTGGTCATCGTGACGGATTCGGCTTTTTAGAAGTTGAAGGTGAGAGTAAAGATTGGTTTATCGCAAAGCACCAAATGAATATGGTGTTGCACGGTGACATTGTGCTTGCTAAAGGCAACCGCAAAGGCTCAAGTGGCAAATGCGATGCACGCATCATCAAGGTTCTGACCAATGAGCGAGCCCCGATTGTTGGCCGCTATTTTGTTGAGCATGGTATTGCAGTTGTTGTGGCTGAAGACCCACGCATAACGCAAGATATTATGATACTACCGGGTAGTGAAAATGGCGCGCGCCACAACCAAATGGTGCAGGTGCAAATTACCCAAAACCCAAGCCGACATATGAATGCGGTAGGTAAAGTCACTGAGGTACTGGGTGAGCATTTAGCACCGGGTATGGAAATTGAAGTTGCACTACGCAATCACGATATTCCCCACGTTTGGCCAGAAGCGGTTGAAAAGCAAGTTGCTCATTTAGGTGAGTTTGTTGATGAACAAGCAAAGCAAGGTCGCGTTGATTTACGTGACTTACCGCTGGTGACAATCGACGGTGAAGATGCCCGTGACTTTGACGATGCCGTTTATTGTGAGCGCAAACCATCAGGTGGTTGGCGTTTATGGGTGGCCATTGCCGATGTGTCGCACTACGTAGGAATGAACACGCCTCTGAATAAAGAAGCGATTGAACGTGGTAACTCAGTATACTTCCCTGAGCAAGTTATTCCGATGCTGCCAAAAGTGCTATCGAATGGCTTGTGCTCATTGAACCCAGAAGTTGACCGTTTATGTATGGTTGCTGAGATGACGGTGTCAGAAGCGGGTAAGTTGTCTGGGTATAAATTTTACGAAGCGGTGATGAATTCACACGCTCGTTTTACCTACACGAAAGTGAATGCGATTTTACAAGGCGATGAAAAGCTGCGTGAAGAGTACGCCAAGATGGTGCCACACTTAACTGACTTACAGCAAATGTACATGGCACTTAAAGCTGCTCGCCAAGAGCGTGGTGCGATTGAGTTTGAAACCTTAGAAACGCGCTTTGTGTTTAATGCACATCGTAAGATTGAATCAATCGTGCCAGTGGTTCGCAATGATGCACACAAACTTATCGAAGAGTGCATGATTTTAGCGAACGTATCGGCAGCCCGATTATTAGAAAAGCACGAGGCGAGTGCGCTTTATCGTGTGCATGATGAGCCTGATGCTGAAAAGCTTGGTTTCTTCAGAAACTTTTTATCAGAGCTTGGTATCGAAACCGCGATTTCTGATGAGCCAACACCAAAAGAAATAACGCAAGTGTTAGCTAAATTAGGCGACCGCCCAGAAGCTGAGCTTATTCAAACCATGTTGCTCCGTTCAATGAAGCAAGCGGTTTATCAGCCAGATAACATTGGCCACTTTGGTTTAGCTTTACCAGCCTATGCCCACTTTACGTCGCCTATTCGTCGTTACCCTGATTTAGTGGTGCACCGTGCAATTAAAGCGGTACTTAAAGCGCAAGGTCAGCAAACATCGGGTGAGTATGCCTACACTGATGACGAAGTTGATATTTTAGGTGAGCAGTGTTCAACCACTGAACGCCGTGCTGATGATGCGACTCGCGAAGTGGCAGATTGGCTTAAATGTGAATTTATGCAAGACCATGTTGGTGACGAATTTGGTGGGGTGATCTCATCGGTAACTAACTTTGGTTTATTTGTACGCTTAGACGATTTACAAATCGACGGCATGATCCATGTAACTAACCTGGGCAATGAGTACTTCCATTACGATGGTGCTAAGCATTGCTTGATTGGTGAACAAACTCACACCGTTTATCGTCTAGGCGATAAATTAACGGTTCAGGTGTCATCTGTCAGTCTTGATGAGCGACGTATAAACTTAGTGTTAGCAGGTGAGGCGCAACAAGACCGTTATGCGCGTCGTCGTGGCCGTAGTGCCCCTGCAAAACCAAGTGTTCGAGCCCAGCTTAAAGCAGGTAAAATTCCTGGTAAAAAACCGCAGTCAGGCAGCTTTGAGGCAAAATCAGGCGACAAAGAGAATGAAAAACGTGGCAAGTCTTCACCTTCTAAAGGGCGCAAAAAGCCTAATAGTAAACAAGCTGATGCTGTAAAAGCCGGCAAAAAGAAGAGTAAGAAAAAAGCCACCAAAAAGGCAAAAAGACCGGGTAAGAATGCCCGTAAACGTAATGGCCGAGGAGCAAATAATACGTGAGTAATGAATTAATTTTTGGTTTTCACTCAGTTGAAGCAATATTAGCAAAAGAGCCTGAGCGCTTTTTAGAAATATACGCTTTAAAAGGGCGTGAAGATAAACGTTTAAACCCGGTTATTGAACAAGCACGTAAATTCGGTATTTCTGTACAATTTATGCAGCGTAAAGTGCTTGATAATAAAGCAAATGGTGAGCAGCACCAAGGCATTATCGCTAATGTGAAAGCGGCGCGCATGTATAACGAAAAAGATCTAGATGAGATCATAGCCCGTGAAGAAACGCCTTTCTTATTGGTGCTTGATGGTATAACAGATCCGCATAACTTAGGTGCCTGTTTACGTAGTGCAGATGCTGCGGGCGTGCACGCGATCATCGTTCCTAAAGATAAGTCTGCAAAACTGAACGGCACAGCGCGTAAAGTAGCATGCGGTGCGGCAGAAACAGTGCCATTGGTGCAAGTAACCAATCTTGCGCGTACGTTACGTGAAATTAAAGATGCTGGCGTTTGGGTTGTCGGCACTGCCGGTGAAACAGATACAGAGTTATTTGATGCAAATCTAACAGGGCCAATGGCTGTTGTTATGGGTGCTGAAGGGGATGGTATGCGCCGCCTTACTCGTGAGCATTGTGATTTATTAGTTAAAATCCCAATGGCTGGTTCGGTATCTAGTTTAAATGTGTCAGTTGCGACCGGTATTTGTTTATTTGAAGTGTTACGCCAGCGTAATGCAACGCAAATCTAACTGCCGCGAAAATTTCAGACATAAAAAAGCCGATGTTACATCGGCTTTTATACATCTATCATTTTAAACTGAACTTTTTCAGGAGTAATGTTCATATCATCTCTGAACTTTAAAGTTGAAGGTTTTCTTCTTCGCTTTAAAATTTTCCTCTGAGCAACTTTTGCAGAGCCCACAACATTGTTTATATTAATAGCTGGGGCTTCTTGCTGTGCTGAAGTAGTACAGCCAGAATATTGAATATCTTTCATATTTCCACCTCGCTCACCCGTTTGCATAGAAATAATTAACTCGCTTGCTAAATAGTATATATTTTGAACGACTTTATTGCCAGTATAATCTAAATTTTCAAAAAAATCTTCGCCGCCAATGGTGTGATGATAGTGAGATATGGGGCTATCTGAGTGTGCGTCCAGTTTTATAGCTTCTTCTACAGCAAGGACTGTACTGTAATTATCTTTATAATGCAGATTTGCTATATTCCCACCTGTTCCGCCAAATAATACGCCTAAGCTATTTTCAATATTTGAATAAGCTATAGGTTCCCAGTTATTGAGCAATACTTCAATAAAACCAAAACTATCGAACCCAAGTTTTACTGCATTACTCGCATAAATAGAATATTGATCTGTATTTAGAAGGTTAAGTGAAAATGCTTGATGAAGAACTATTTGTTCATAAGAGCCGCAATAAAACAGTAATTTAGGTGCACCTATTTTCAGAGCTTGCGTATTTTCAAAAGGCTCTAAAGTTGGGATGAAAAGGTACTTGTTTAACGGAACGGTTACTTTAAATCCATATTCATCAGACCACATAGAATCACATGCGCCTGATTTGTCATCAATAATAAAGGTAGTCAATGTATATAAATCCTTTTAATAACATTGAATTAATTTGATCTTAGAGACCGCATAATGTTTATGCGGTCTTTTTAATAAGATTAGATCTTTGCAAAAGCGTCTTGTAGTGGTGGTACTACTTGCTTCTTACGGCTTAATACGCCATCTAACCATACGCGACCGTCTTCTGACTTAACATCATAGGCAGCTTCGATTACTGATACGTCATCAGACGCAATTAGCATTTCTGAGCCTTCTTTCATGATATCAGTTAACAGGAGTAATACTGAGTGGCGACCGCCTTCCTCTTTAAGCTTTGCGATGTCAGCTTCAAGATCTGCTTTGATCTCATCAAATACAGCAAGGTCGATAACTTCTAGCTGGCCAATACCTACTAGCTTACCGTTCATGTTGAAGTCTTTGAAATCACGCATTACTAAATCGCGTGCAGGCGTGCCTTCAACTGCTGATTTAACCTTGAACATTTCCATGCCAAGTTCTTTGAAATCTTCGATGCCAGCGATTTCAGCAAGTGCTTCAACACATTTGATATCAGCTGTTGTACACGTTGGTGATTTAAAGATTACAGTGTCGCTTAAGATAGCGCATAACATGATGCCTGCGATATCTTTTGGAATCTCTACGTTGTAGAAGTCATACATCATTTTGATGATAGTGTTTGAACAACCCACTGGGCGGATCCAACACTCAAGTGGTGTTGATGATGTTAAGTCGCCTAGTTTGTGGTGATCAACAACACCTACAACACGTGCTTCATCGATGTCATCAGGTGCTTGTGTTTTTTCTGTGTGGTCAACGATATAAACGTCTTCGCCTGCGTAGCTAAGTTTTAGCTCAGGTGCTTCGAAACCGAATTTATCTAGGATAAATTGTGTTTCAGGTGATACTTCACCTAAACGCGTCGGGATCGCAGGTTCATTGATCTGGTTTTTTAAGTAAGCAAGCGCAATTGCACCGCAAATTGAATCTGAATCAGGGATCTTATGACCCACTACATACATTGACATTGACGGAACTCCTTTAAATTTGGCGGATATTTTAGCAAAGTATCGACAGATTGATACATAACAGACATGAAATTTTGTTGATCAATTACAACTGCCAATTAATGTCCTTTTTGGTTACACTTTAAGATATTGAAAACTGAGGAAGATACTGATGCGCTTGAGCCGAAAAGCATGGAATAATGTGGTGATTATTTCGATGCTATTGATGATTTTTTTCTTCAATGGCCTACATAAAAAGCTCAATACACAGCCCGTTGAAGAAGGAGTACAAGCACTACTCCCAGAGCAAAGCTTCATTTTAGCAATGGCATTTCCAGAATTAAAAATAGAGCGTATCGGCACCTCTTGGCGTAGCCAATCACTGCAAGAAACCATATGGCAAGGCGATGAGCAGCAGCTCGAACAACTTGTTGAACTTTGGCAGCATCAACAACTCACTATTGCCAGTCTCCCTGTGAGTAAAATTTCACAGACATCGGCTGATTATGTTGCCTCCGTGTGGCTAGCCGGGGAGCAGTTGCCAGCGGTGTATCAGTTGTACAACATAGATCAGCAATACTATTTATTAGATAAGCGGTTACAACGAGTATTTGAGCTTGAACAAGCTGATGCTGCTAAGTTATTTCCGTTATACCCGTTTTAAGAGAGTCACAGATGCCTGAATTACCAGAAGTTGAAGTTAGCCGTTTGGGAATAACGCCGCATGTGCTTAACCAAACAGTGACCAAAGTAAATATTCATAACGCCAGTATGCGTTGGCCTGTGCCTGATGATGTATATCAATTACAAGGACTTAAAGTTACTTCAGTGGAGCGTAGAGCAAAATATTTATTACTCGGTTGTGAGCTGGGTAGTGTTATTTTGCACTTAGGAATGTCGGGCAACTTACGAGTTGTGAGCGCAGATGAGCCATTAAAAAAGCACGACCATATCGAATTTATTTTAGCCTCAGGTAAAGCGCTAAGACTCAACGACGCGCGTCGCTTTGGTGCCTGCTTATGGCAAGCTCCAGGCGAATGTCATACCTTGCTAACCAAGCTTGGGCCGGAGCCACTTACCGATGATTTCGCTGCAAAGCGTGTCTACGAACAGTCTAGAAATAAAAAAGTACCGATAAAACAGTTTATTATGGATAACGCTGTGGTCGTTGGTGTAGGTAATATCTATGCCAATGAGTCGTTATTTAAGGCCGGAATTCACCCGAAACGAGAAGCCGGCAAGGTGTCTTTAAAGCGTTATCAGCAATTAGTGCCTATTATTAAAGAAACACTTGCTGCGGCTATCACGCAAGGCGGCACAACATTAAAAGATTTTGCTCAAAGTGATGGTAAGCCCGGTTATTTTGCCCAGCAATTACTAGTTTATGGTCGCAAAGGTGAGCCATGTGTAACGTGTAAAGAGCCATTAAAAGAAATTAGATTAGGGCAAAGAAGCACTGTGTACTGCTCTAATTGTCAAAAATAACAAAGAATCCCTCATCTATGTAGTATTGCAACAGATAGCAAGATAGAGACAGGCTTAAGGAATGAGAAGGTTGTATGCTATTAAACAAATACGTCATAGGGTGCGTGTGCTTAGCGGCACTGCTGGGTTGTTCTAAAGAGAAACCTCAAGTTATCGTTGAAGAAGTGGTTACCGCTGAGGTTAAGCAGTTTGATGTGCCGCTGTATGGGAATTACGTGGCGCGTACAGACGCATCACTTGATGTTGAAGTACGCGCACGGATCACCGGCTTTGTACAAAGTGTTGAATTTGTTGAAGGTAGTTGGGTAAACGAAGGTGATTTACTCTACACCATTGATGATAGACCCTACCGAGCTAAGCTTAATCGCGTTAAAGCCGCACTACAAAAAGACCAAGCTGCGTTGGCAAAAGCAAAGCGCGATGTTACTCGTTTAAAACCCCTCTATGAGCAAGACGCAGCAAGTCAGCTCGACTACGACAATGCAATTTCTATTCAAGAGCAAGCGCAAGCGTCATTATCAGCAACCCAAGCAGAACTTGAAGAAACCAAGCTCGATTTAGAATATACCCGTATTACGGCGCCAATTAGCGGCATGGTTGGTAGCTCTGAAGCCGATCTCGGTGCTTTGGTCGGCAGTAACGGTATTTCACTCCTTACTACCATTCAGCAAATAGACCCTATTTTCGTTAATTTTAATATGTCGGCACTTGATTATTTGAATGCCAAGCGGCGTATGACCAGCATGATGGAGCAGCTACAAGCCGAACAACAAGGCAAGGCGCTAGAAGGCTTCGTACGTATTTCTTTGCCTGATGGCAGTGAGTATCGATATTGGGGTGATGTGAGTTTCACCGACCCTAAAATTAGCCCGAAAACGGGCACCTTTAAAGTAAGAGCAAAGCTGCCTAACCCTAATAGTGAGCTATTACCTGGGCAATATACAAAAGCACGGATTAAATTATCTGAGTTGAAAGATGCCATTGTCGTCCCTGAAGAAGCCACCCAAGTGGAACAGGGTGGTATTTATGTAATGGTGGTACTTGATTCAGGTGAGATAGAGCGGCGCTTTATTGTTGTTGAGCATTACGGTGAACAAGGAATTGTTGCTAGCGGAGGCTTGAGTGCCGGTGAGCAAGTGGTGGTGAAAGGTTTGCATCGCATTCGTCATGGTCAGCAAGTAAAAGCGATTTCGTTAGCCGAGTTTGAAAAACGCCGATTAACGCCAAACACGGGCACTATTCCACTGGCGCCAGATAAACCAAGCAAACAAGATGATGAAAAAAATCAGCAGGGAGCTTAACTATGTTTTCGCATTTTTTTATCAAGCGTCCAGTGTTTGCTATCGTTATTTCGTTAGTTATTTTACTCACAGGCTTGGTCTCGCTCTTTACCCTACCCATTGATCAATACCCTGATATTGCTCCGCCGTCGGTTAAAGTGTCTGCTTCATTCCCTGGCGCAACGGCTGAGACCGCATCGGAGTCGGTAGCCATTCCTCTTGAGCAAGAATTAAATGGCACACCGAATATGTTGTATATGGAGTCAAAGGCAACTAACTCTGGCAGTGTTGGGATCACACTCACCTTTGATGTTGGCACCGACCCAGATCTCGCCCTTGTTGATGTGCAAAACACCGCAAGCCAAGCAGGCAGTAATTTACCTGTTGATGTGCAAACTGAAGGGGTGAATGTCTCTAATGAAAGTTCCGTTGAGTTGTTGAAACTGGCACTGACCTCTGATGACCCTCGCTATGACGAAATCTATTTGAGTAACTACGCTAGCATCAATGTTGAGGCGGCTTTAAAGCGTGTTCCGGGGGGTGGAAAAGTGCGTAACACCGGCTCGCGTTCTTATGCTATGCGGGTCTGGTTAAAGCCCGATATTTTAGCGGGTTACGAATTAACCGTGAATGATGTGACCGCAGCAATCAAAGCACAAAATAAAGAGGCCGCTGCTGGGGAGATCGGGGCTCAGCCAATGAGCGATGCAATTAAGCTTAACTTTCCAGTACGAGCGCAAGGAAGGCTTAATAAGGTGGATGAGTTTAATAACATTATGCTGCGAGTGAACAGTGATGGCTCGATGATCCGTTTACGAGATGTCGCAAGGGTTGAGCTAGCTTCCTCTGCGTATACTTTAAATTCAAAACTAAATGAACAGCCCCCACTATTTTGCAGGTTTATATGTTACCAGGCTCTAATGCATTAGCGGTAACCGAGCGTGTTAAGGCTGAGATGGAGCGCCTGAGCGAGGCTTTTCCAAAGGGAGTGAAATGGCAGTTATTTTATGATGCCTCTGAGTTTATCAAGCTGTCGATTTATGAGGTGATCAATACCCTTATTCAGGCGCTGATCTTAGTGATTTTAGTGGTGTATTTATTTTTGCAAAACTGGCGAACAACTTTAATACCCGCTTTAGCTGTGCCGGTGTCAATAGTGGGTACCTTTATCGCCTTGGCTGCATTTGGATTTACCATAAACAATGTCAGTTTATTGGCTATGGTATTGGCAATCGGCATCGTCGTTGATGATGCGATTGTCGTAGTCGAAAGTGTTGAGCGACTGATCAATGAGCAAAATATGGAGGTAGTTGCTGCTACTAAGCAAGCGATGACAGAGCTTTCTGGCGCCATAGTGGCAACCTCTTTAGTACTGGCAGCGGTGTTTGTGCCGGTGTCATTTTTAGCAGGTATTACGGGCATTATGTACCGAGAATTTGCGATTTCAATTACCGTTGCGGTACTCATTTCGACCCTAGTTGCGTTAACCTTGAGCCCTGCTTTATGTGCGATTTTCTTAAAACCTAGCCTCCCATCAAACAATAAGATTTTTGTTAAATTTAATAATTGGCTTGAAGGTGTTGGCAAAAAATACACCTGGCTTGTAAAGGCATGCTCTGAAAAAGCAAAACGTAGTTATATTGGCTTTTTTATAATGCTTGGTGGCTGTTACTTTGTGTTCAGCCAATTACCAAGTAGCTTTATGCCGCAAGAAGATCAAGGACGCTTTTTTGTTGATATTACCTTGCCAGATGCGGCAACGGTCTCACGTACCAACGAGGTGATAAGTAAAGCTAACCAATTTGTTATGAGCCATGCTGGGGTAGCTTATTCATTCACGCTAGCGGGTGAAAACCGCCGTGCTGGTAGTGCGCAATCACATGGTCAAATGGAGGTGATTTTAAAGCCTTGGCAAGTGCGTGCAGAGCAAGGTTTTACGGTCACAAGTGTGATGAATGATATTCGTAAGCAGCTGTACGCCATTCCCGATGCTGAATTTAATGTGTTTCAGCCATCGGCTGTGGCGGGGCTTGGTTCGGGCTCTGGTGTTGAGTTTGCGCTGCAAGAAAAAACAGGAGGCAACTTAACGGGTCTGGTTGAATCGCTCGAGGTACTGCTGGCAAATTTAAATAACCGCCCTGAAGTTGCTAAAGCAAGTAGCTCACTGCGTGGCTCAGTACCTCAGCTGTTTTTAGAGTTAGATAGAGAAAAAGCCATGGCGCTAGAGGTGCCGATTGCCGATGTTTACAGCACAATGAAAGTGCTTACTGGCTCATCAACAATTAATGACTTTAATTTATTTGGCCGCGTTTATCGGGTTAAAGTTCAGGCTGAAGATGAATTTAGGGCACGCCCTGAAAACCTCAACGAATTTTATGTGCGTTCAAAAAATGGCGCTATGGTGCCATCAAATGTGCTTGCTAAGTTAAATTTAACAACCGGTCCGTCTGCAATAAATCGCTTTAATATGTTTACCAGTGCCATGGTGAATGTGTCGCCAGCTGAGGGCTATGCATCGGGAGATGTAATTAACGTAATTAAAGAAGAAATGGCAAAACTACCGCCTAACCTTGGCTATGAATGGACGGGATTAACTTATCAAGAAATTCGCTCATCGGGTCAGCTAAGTATCGCTATCAGCCTTGCTATTGTGTTTGTATTTTTATTTTTAGCGGCGCTCTATGAAAGTTGGAGCTTGCCGTTTGCTGTACTACTAATAAGCCCGATAGCCATGTTGGGAGCCTCTGTATTAACCTTAGTGACGGGGCATGAAAACAATTTATTCTTCCAAGTCGCCTTTATTGCCTTGATTGGCCTTGCGGCAAAGAATTCTATATTGATTGTTGAGGTGGCAAATCAGCTTTATCAGGAGGGGATGGACGCTGCTGATGCTGCAATAGAAGCCGCCCGTTCTCGCTTTCGGCCTATATTAATGACTGCAGCCTCTTTTGTGCTTGGTGTATTGCCGTTGGTACTTGCTTCTGGCCCCGGAGCGGTTGGTCGGCAGTCGGTATCTATGCCTATTTTAGGGGGGATGTTACTGGCAAGCTCTATCGGCATAATATTAGTGCCGCTGTTCTTTATTACCGCTGCACGGTTTGTAAAAAAACAGCAAATACCGGCCTCTAAAGTAGTAGAGGAGCAAGTCGATGCATAAATTGTTACCATTGCTTTGTTTCGCTTGCATTCAAGGCTGTGCTGTAGGGCCTGATTTTGAAGCACCTGAGCATAGTGAAGTTGCTAATTTTATGGGTGCAACAGCTACGCCACAGTCGCAGGCTTTAGCGGGATGGAAGCAAATATATAGCGACCCTCATTTGCAAAAGCTGATTAGCCAAGCGCTTCTTAATAACCAAGATATGTTAATTGCGCAATCGAAAATTATTGAAGCGCGAGCTCGGTATCGAATTACCGATGCCGCTTTATGGCCTGATGTGAATGTAGGGCTTACTTCAGAGCGAGAAGAAGAACTCAATAGTAGCCCCGAAAATACCTTTGATTTAAAAGGTTACTTAAGTTGGGAGCTAGATTTATTTGGTAGTAACCGACGTGCAAGCGAAGCCGCACTGGCAAATTATTATAGCCAAGAGCAAGTAAGAAACGCGTTGCAGCTCGCCTTGATTGCTGATGTTGCGCAGCAGTTTTTTGCCCTTAAAGAAGTTGAAGAGCAATTAAAAATTAGCCTGAGTACGATTAAGCTTCGCGAGAAGGAGCTTGAAATTGCGCGTATTCGTAAAAAAGGCGGTATTATTTCAGGGTTAGAACAGCGCCAAGCCGAGGTTGAATTAGAGTCAGCGAAAGTGAAGATCCCGCCTTTACAGCACAGTGAAAGGCGGATTATTAATCAGTTAAAGTTTTTGATTGGTGATGCCAATGCTGATGTGCAAGGGGGGAATGAGTTATCTGTGCAAACTCTTCCTAAGCAATTACCCACAGGACTACCTAGTGAACTGTTAAAGCGTAGACCAGATGTGCAGCAAGCAATGTATCAATGGCAAGCGGCCATGGCTGAAATTGGGGTCGCAAAAGCGGCGTTATTCCCAAAACTTAAGTTGTATGCCGAATATGGCAGTGAAAGCACTGATTTTAGTGATTTGCTCGCCAGTAATTCGCAGGTTTGGTTGCTGGGCTCAGAGCTGTTAATGCCAATATTTAATATGGGACGCAATCAGGCAAATTTAACGGTGGCGGAACAACGAGCTTATCAGGCAAGTATTCAATACCAAAAAACAGTGCTGGTGGCACTGCAAGAAGTAAGCAATCAGCTTTCGAACTATCAGTCGGCAGAGCAAAGCTATGATGCGCAAAGAAGCTTGGTGCTCAGTAGTCAAGATTACTACCGCTTAGCACGTCTTAGGTATAGCAATGGTGTTGCCAGCTCTCTTGATTTAATGGATGCACAGCGCCAGCTATTTTCGGCAGAAATAGCGTTATCGCAGGCAAAGAATGATCGTCTGCAAAGCCTAGCAACGCTTTATAAAGCCCTTGGTGGCGGATGGTATGAATTAAGCGAACAGGAACTAGAAAAAGAAAAGGTGGTAGATTAATTAAAAGAGCATGCAAAAGCATGCTCTTTAAAAACTTATAACTCAAATGGTGCTACACCAACGGCTTTCATTTTATAGCCGACTTGAGCAATTTCACCAGACCAGGTTTCGGTGCTGATAACGCCAGTCACGACAATCGCATCGTAGAGGCTTTCGATTGGTACGCCGTCTTTAATCGTGACATGCACAATTTGGTTTGGCGGCGGTGGTGGTACGTGAATACAAGCACCAAAATAAGGCACCAATAAGAACTCGGTGATCACTTCGCTGTCGCCTTCAAGCGGAACAACAAAACCAGGCAAACTTACTGATTGACCATTAAGTTCTTTTACCACGGGAGCATCAAGGTCTGGTTGCACCCAGTTTTGTTCAGAGCCTTCATGGTTTGCTTGCGCTTGGGTATCGATTTGCACATGACCTTTTGGAATTAAATCTTCCCAGAAGATTTCTTTAGGTGCGCCAGCATTAGCTCCAGCACACACAACTAATGCGACTGAAGCGACGAATTTTCGAAAAAACGGCATAACATTCCTTAAATTTTAATACTCATACCATCAGCAAGAGAGTAGAAATACGCGCGAGTTGCGGGAATTAACCCTACAATAAAGCCTGCAACCATTATCGCAGCTAAAAGCATGAGTTCATAGGATGACAATAAGGCTATATTTAGGCTTATTCCGGCATGGCTTTGCAAGTAATCTGCGCCGAGTAGCATTAAAGCATAGAATAATGCGATACCAACAATGCAGCCAAGCCCTGTAATGAGTAATGATTCGACACTGATCAAGGTGAAAATATGCCAAGGTCTTGCGCCAACAGAGCGCAAAATAGCAAGTTCTCTGCGGCGTTGATTTAAGCTTGAAAGCAGGCTCGTTAACATGCCAAGCAAACTGATCAGCACCACGACGATAGAAAATAATAGCAAGATTTTTTCAACGATAGAGAGCATTTCCCATAGTTCACGCAAAGTAACCCCCGGCATGATGGCAAGCAGTGCCTCATCTTTGTATTGGTTGATATTACGACGTACTTGTAAGGTATAAAGTGGTGAATCGAAACCAAGTAAAAAAGCGGTTATTTGTTTTGGTGTGCCAATTAAATCAACATCATCATGCTGGTCGTGGTCGTGGTCGTGGTCGTGGTCGTGGTCGTGGTCGTGGTCGTGGTCGTGGTCATTTGCATCAGCCTGAACGGCTTCATGCTGATGAGCATGACCACCATGAATCGCTTCAATTGCTGCAAGTGGAATATGCAGGGTTTTATCAACAGGCGTGCCCGTTGGATTTAAAATACCGACCACTTTAAATGGGTTATCGTCATGATTATGAAAACTGGTATTGCCCATGCCGTGCGCAATCACCACTTCATCGCCTAGCTGATAGCCTAAGCTGCTGGCAACCTCTGCACCTAAAACAACCTCAAATAAGTGATTAAATTCATGGCCTTGTGAAAAGCTCAACGACTGCTTTTTAGCAAAGCGATAGTGTTCAAAATAGTCTTTATTTGTACCAAGTACAGCTAAGCCTTTATGGCTGTCGCCAAGTGACATAGGAATAGCCCATTTTACACCCCGTTGCTCAGTGATGTATTGGTAACTTTTCCAACTCACACCATTGTTAGCATGGCCAATTCGAAATACCGAAGACAGCAGCAACTGGATATCACCGGTACGCGCACCGACAATTAAATCAGTGCCAGAAATTGTATTGCTAAAGCTACTTTTAGCATCAACTCGAACCCGCTCAATCGACATCAATAACATTACGCTGATAGCAATGGTAAATAGGGTGAGTAGGGCGCTGGCCTTTCGGTTTAATAAACTTTTTGTGGCGAGTTTAATGAGTAGCATCTGTGCCTCCTTGTAACTCAACAAGGCTGATACTGCGGGTAAATAGCGTTTGTAATGTTTCATCATGGCTAACAAAGATTAGCGTGCTATTTGCTGCGCTTGCCTGCTCAAATAACAATTTTACGAATGCTTGGCGATTTTGTGTGTCGAGTGCTGAGGTAGGTTCATCTGCAATAATAATTTCAGGGCTGCCAATAAAGGCTCGCGCAGCGGCAACTCTTTGTTGCTGGCCAATACTCAGCTGTGCAACGGCTTGATGTTGCAAATTATCATTTAGCCCTAAAGCGCTCAGTAAGCGGCTTGCTTCAGCGGCTATTGTTGCACTATTTTTTAATGCGTTTTTTTGCCTTTGCTTTGAAAATTGGCAACCCAAAGTCACGTTTTCAATGGGCGATAAATAGGGTAGTAAATTAAAGTTTTGAAAAATATAGCCAATATGGTCGGCACGAAAACGGTCACGTTTACTATTACTAAGTTGGTTAATCGCTTTACCAAGCAGCTCGATATTGCCCTGTGTTGGCACTGTGACGCCAGCAAGCAATGATAATAACGTTGATTTACCACAACCACTCGGACCGTGAAGAAAAACATGTTCGCCTTGATCAATATCTAGCTTAGTAATATTGATCGTCGGCTCGGGTTGTTTTGCGTGCCATTTAAAAAGCACATTTTCAAGCGTGATCATAACGACCTATGAATTGTTACCATCGCCAGTAATTTAATTTTCTACGCATTTTAAAATTACGAATAAAATTACGTGGTTTCGGCTTAAGTGCAGGATTGCTCAATAGTAATTCATTGCTAGCAGCAAGTACACGTTGACTCGATAAGCCGTCTTGATATGGATGCAGTTGCTGGCAGAAGTGCTCAATTTTCGCCATTAATTCAGCAGGCTGTGTGAAGGCATAATCAATCGCTTCAGTTAGTTTATCGACATCTGTGACATCAATAAGGTGCTCGCCGGGTGCTTGGTTGCAGAAAGTCACGACGGGTTTTCTTTGTAAGATAAACATAAGCAAAATAGATGAGGTATCACACAGCATGACATCAGCAGCTTGTAATAGTGGTAATACGTTATCAGTCTCGACAAAGATTAGATTGTCGTTTTGTAGAGCCTTGTATTTATCAACAAGCTCGCTTGGCATTTTCGGGTGGAATTGCACCAAAATTCGCCATTTACCTTGCTCACTATACGCTTTTATTTGTTCGTATAATTTAGGTGCAAGAGAAAGGTTTCTAGAAAAAGTTGAACAAATTAAAAGAGTTTGCCTTTTATCGCCTTCATCTACGTATGGATTGTTTTCTATTTTTGAAAATAATGGATCTAGAGTAGGCCAACCTGTTTCTTTAGTTAAAAAGAAACCATGCTTTTTAGCTAGTTCCTCAAACTTAGAAGTTGTATTAGGGCCTTGGGTACAATACAGGTCAAAGCAGCCTCGGATGTTAAAATGATCTTCGTATCCTTTTCGATTTAGTTTTCCAGAATTAAAGCCGTGAAAAACAGCTACTTTTTTTCCTGGGATAAAGTTTGGAATTACATTCCCGGGAATGTATGAAATGTCTGGTTGCCACTGGATTACATCATCTATAGTTTCTAAACACGATTCATCTGAACGAAGGAAGTTCTGATTAACTTCATCACCATAGAAAAACCATTTAACTTCACCACCACGAGCTAAAATCTCCCGTTGCAATGGGCGTAAGATCGCGTACGAATAGTTCTGCGAAATAAACATTAAATATCTTTTTTCTGCGGTAGCTGCTAAGTAATCCAAGAAAACCTCCTATTTCGAGGGCACTAGTATAGCGAAATAATGTTTATGACAGCAAAATTACTGAAAGTTTAAATTTTTATGGTTTTTATTACATCCGCAGGCTGCTGATGATAGTGCAATGATTGAGCTTTCAAGGCGTCTAGATTATTATAGGCGGCCATAACCCCAATCCCATACATGTGCTCACAAGAGCATGCCAAATACTATCGGAGATAGCATGACTAGCTATAAAGTTTTAGACGTAAACGATGATTTACCGATTCGTACCAAAGGTGCGGTACACAGTGGTAAAGTGCGTTCAGTTTATTGGTTAACTGATGAAGACAGCGCTCGTTTAATTAATGACAAAGGTTATCAAGTTCCAAAAGGAACTGAGCTAGCTATTATGGTTATTTCTGACCGTATTTCTGCGTTTGATTGTATTTGGCAAGGTGAAAACGGTTTAAATGGTGTTCCTGGTAAGGGCATCGCGCTAAACTCTGTGGCATCTCATTGGTTTAAGTTATTTGATAAAGCAGGCCTTGCAGGTAACCATATTGTTGATATTCCACACCCTTATGTATGGATTGTGCGTAAAGCAAGTACTGTAAAAGTTGAAGCCATTGCTCGCCAATATATTACTGGCAGTATGTGGCGTGATTATGCGAAAGGCACGCGCAATTTCTGTGGTATTGATTTACCAGAGGGACTAGCTGCGAACCAAAAGCTAGATGAAGTGTTAATTACGCCATCAACGAAAGGCATTATCACAGGTGTTACTGACATTCCTGAAGTAGATGATGTGAACATTACCCGTGAAAACATCACCAATAACCTATCTGTTTTTAACTTCAAGTCTGAAGACGATGTCGCTAAATATGAGCAATTACTTGTTGAAGGCTTTAAGCTGATCAGTGATGAACTTGCACAGCTTGACCAAATCTTTGTCGATACTAAATTTGAATTTGGTTATGTTGAAGACATTGATGGTTCAGATAAGCTTATCTACATTGATGAAGTAGGCACGCCTGATTCATCACGTATCTGGGATGGCCCAGCTTACCGTGACGGTAAAATCATTGAAAACTCAAAAGAGGGTTTCCGCCAGTTATTAATTAATAACGTGCCAGACAGCGATGTGTTATTAAATAAAGACCGCATGGACGAGCGTGAGCAGCTTGCTAAAGACTACACCTTGCCAGAATCAGTGATGCTTGAAGTGTCTGATACTTACGTTGGCATTGCGAGTAAAATCATTGGTCAAGAAATTACTATTCCAAGCGACCCTCGTAGTGAAGTAATCGCTATTTTAGATAAAGAATACGGCTTAATTAAGCACAATTAATTGCTATTTTTTTAACTTAGATATGCTCTAAGTCAATATTATTAAAGCCAAGTTGGTTTTCTACTAAAACTGCTTGGCTTTTTTCTTGCTTTTCATACCCTCTCTCATTAACTTAAGCTAAGATTAATCTATACTTATTAGCAAACTAGGCTAAGGGGGTTCAATTATGACGTTTTTTGCGCACTGTGCTCGCACGGTATGTTCTTTTGTAGTTCTGTGCTGCGCAGCAAATGTATTATGCGTAAGCCCGTTTTATTAACTAGCTTAGTCAGTTTAGCGAGCTCTTGGTGGTCGATAAATCCCTTCAATGTTCAAAGTTACGTGAAGATATAAATGTCGCTGAAATGTTTTTAAGTAATATCTAAACTATAAGTAATAGTTACTTGAAGCATCTACCGCAGTGTTTTAACCCGTCAATGGTTGATATCCACACAGGAATGAACACTTCTGAAAAGACTTTAACCGTGTGGTAGAGCTTTTGATTAATGCTATGGATGAGCAATAAGTTCTGCAAATGTTAAAAAAATCAAATCCTTAGCCGCTTAGCATCACTTCGCCCTGAGGTAATTTATATTTAGTTAGTTTACTCACAGCAGAGCTTATATCATCAGGGGTTATATCTCTAATTATAGCTTTTTCATCCAATTGGTAGCCATTTGCAACTAATGGGATGTAATTTTTTTGCTTCGGTGCAACTGTGCTCCAAGGTGAAGTGCCTAAACCTACAATAGCCACAAATGGGATACCAGCAGCTGCAGCTATATGCATAGGACCTGAATCAATCGTAACTAATAAATTTAATGAGCCAATTACATCCAGCATTTCACCTATCGATGTTTCCCCTGCCAAGTTACTGATTTTAATCTTAGGATTATTGAGTTCTTCAATTAGAAGTTCTGAGTCTTTTTTTTCGCTCGGGTCACCGATCAAAATGAAATGGATATTGCTATTATTTTCAGCTATTTTTTTTATCGCTGTGGTCGCTAAATCATTAGGGTAGTGGCGACTTTTCTTATTGTTTCCTCCAAAATATAACCCAATGTTTAGAGTCTTAATGTCAGTATCGATAAAAGTACTTTTCTTTATATTTATCTTTGTGTTAGGGATTTCCTGCAATAGATTTCCGTGAGCATGGTTTACTAAAAAACAATAACGAAAAATGTAATGATGATTCTTATTTAATTTCGGAGAATGGGTCAAAAAGGGGCTTCGGCCATTTTGGGCGTAGCCAATACGGAATTTAATTTTTGCAAAAAAGCAAAGAAGGGCTTCTGAAAGAGAGTTTCTCAGTATAAATGCCAGTTCAATATCCTTTTTTTTCAGGGAATTAGCAAACCCAAGTAGTGATATAGGTTGGGTTGAGCTAAATCGGTCGTCGGAAATAATCACGAGTGATTTATCTCTTTCGAAAATAGGCACTAAATGAGGCCGAGCAATTACAAAAATTTGCTTTTGAGGATAAAGCGACTTAAGTAACTCTATGGCTGGAGAACAGTTTATAGCATCGCCTATGAACTTTGGCAGAATAACTAAAATGTTCCCTTTGATAGATTTAGCATCAATAATTTTTTTTTGCATAAAGGTTTATCGATTTCAAATATACTGTAATTGTTGGAAGTAATATCATAACACTAACTTTCTTAGTGTTGTTGAATTGCCGTTTCGTATAAGTTACATACATTATGCTACAATTTTATTCTAAACCATAAATATGCTTTCTAAAGTAGCATGTCTATTGCTTTTGAAAGCTGAAACAATAGTATAATCCATGTATACTTCGTACTTTTTAAGATTCCTTGCTAGTTACCTTTTTCAAAAATAATAATAAAGATTGTTTAGCCTTAATGAATATAATTTTCGATACTCAAAGCCTCTACTACCTGCCGCAATATATTCCGGTCTACAAAAAACTACTTACTAAGGGAATAACTGGTCGGTTTGTTTTTTATCGAAATAGCCATGAACAAACAACCCAAGAAATCATAGATGACAATGAACTTGAGCATATTTGGGTTGATGATCAAAACCAAGCTATTGAATATTACGAAAATGAGCAAGCAGATTGGGTGTTTTTTGCAAACTCATTCGAGTTTTTAGACCGTTTACACAAAGTGTCTAAAAGCGCTCAGTTAGGGCATGGCATTGGGCCTAAATCTAGTTATTACACCAAATCATCACAAGCCATGACGGTCAGGTTTGTTGAGGGGCAATATCGCCTTAAGCGTTTACAAAATATGTACCCAGATGATTGTTTTGTTGATGTGGGTTTTTGTAAACTTGACGATATTTTTAATCAAGTGCCTCTTGATGGTGCTTTAGATTTAACGAAATTTGATAAAAGTAAAAAGACTATTCTCTATGCTCCTACATTCTACCCAAGTAGTATCGAGCGCTTTCCAAAAAACTGGCCAGAGCAATTTTCTGACTTTAACATTCTGATCAAACCTCACTATTTCTCAATATGTAAAAGCCGCTATCAAAAGCAACGTGATTTATTAGAGCATTGGTCAAACTACGATAATGTTTATCTTGCTCGGGTTGAGGACTATTCACTATTACCATTTTTAGATCAGGCTGACTTACTTATAAGTGATGCATCTTCCGCTCTTTTTGAATTTGCTTTACTTAATAAACCTGTAATTTGGTGCGATTTCTTGAAGTTGCGTTGGAGCTACAGAGGTGTTTTCTCTTATCGTTTTAAACGTCGTATGGATCAAGACTACGGTGAATATGCCAATATTGCGGTACATGCAAAAAATTACAAAGACTTACACAAACTTGTTATCGAGCAACTTGAAAACCCTGAGTCTTTGGCTGAGACAAGGCTTGAATTAGCTGAAAAGCTAGCAGGTAAACTTGATGGTAAAGCAAGTGAACGAATCGTCAATTACTTAGTCGAAAACAATTAAGTTATTAAGAGTACACACTGGAAAAATTAATGAAGAAGATAGGTTACACGACAGGTGTTTTTGATTTATTTCATATAGGTCATTTAAACATTTTAAAACGAGCAAAATTAGAATGTGATTACTTAATTGTTGGTGTAACTACCGATGAACTTTGTCGTAATGTAAAAAATAAAGAGCCCGTCATCCCTTTTCAAGAGCGAATGGAAATTGTTGAAGCAGTTAAATTTGTGGATGAAGTTGTTCCGCAGGTTAATTACGACAAAGAAGAAGCTTGGAACAATTTGAAATTTGATAAAATGTTTGTGGGAGATGATTGGAAAGGAACTGAAAAGTGGAACAAAATTGAAGCAGATTTTGCAAAACTTAATGTTGAGATTTGCTACTTTTCTTACACATCTCACACATCAAGCACAAAACTGCGTGAAGTGCTTGATAAGATCAGTAAAAGCTAATGAAGAACATCGTCTCGCCAGAGTGGCTTAACGAGCATTTAAACCAAGATAACTTGGTTATCTTCGATGCAGGAATGGTGCGCCCTGGTTTACCGGGTGAGTATGCACCTGAGGCTATGCTTCCTAATGCACAGCGTTTTGATTTCAAGAAGGCGCTAGCAGATAACAGTAATCCTGTACCAAGTATGATGTGCAGTAGCGAGCAGTTCACAGAACATATGCAGCTTGCTGGGGTTAACCAAGACTCTCTGGTTGTGATTTATGAAGACCAAGGCTTATTCAGTTCAGCGAGAGCGTGGTGGATGTTTAAAGCCATGGGCTTTGATAACGTAAAAGTTTTAAGTGGCGGTTTAGCTAAGTGGCAGGCACTTGGCTTTGCTACACAAGCAAGCTATTCAGCTGCTACTGATCAAGGCAACTTTGTTGCCAGCCCACGCGCTAATTACTTTATAAGTGCTGAGCAAGTACTTAACTCACTTGATGAACACAGCACACTAACACTCGATGCTCGTCCTTATGAGCGCTTTACCGGTGAACACGAAGAGCCGCGCGAAGGTATGCGCAGTGGTCATATTCCAAATAGTCGCAGTTTATCTCTAGCAACATTGCTAAATAACGGTGAGCTTAAACCCCTTAGCGAATTGCAGGCATTATTTGAACAACACATAGCGCCGCATCACACCCAGTTGCAGTTTAGCTGTGGTTCAGGTGTAACCGCTTGTGCAATTGCATTGTGTGCCGATGAATGCGGTTACGCTAACTTACGTGTTTACGATGGCTCATGGAGTGAGTGGGGCGCTTGTCACGACCTACCTATTGAAACAGGCCCGCATCAATAAAATCAGCGTAATTTTGCCAGCTGCCTATACTGTTTTTATTCAGTGGCTGGCGAATTTGCTTTTTACTCGCCGTGGCTGATGCTGCATTACTTTTATAAAAAGTCAGGCAGTTTTCCTGCCAGCTTAAATCACAAAACGCATAGAGCTTTTGCGTTTGTTGGGTAGGCTCTGTTACTAATTGCTCATAGCTTTGTAAAAAAACGTTTTCAGGATACTTGCTAGCAAAATGACTGACTAATGCCGAGTAATCTTGATGGAACGAGGCAATATCTTCAAGTGCAAAGCTGTAGTGATGAAACACACTTTGCGGGTTATACATCTGCCTAAAATTGGCGATGCTGCAATCTTGCCAGCCCCGCTGCATACAAACGATTTTCGCATTAGGAAAAGCCGCTAAAATAAAATCAATATAGTAAAAGTTAAATGGCTGTTTATCACAACTTCTTTGGTCATTACTTAGCAGCTGGACTCTTTGTTGATAGCTAGCCAGTGCTGTTTTTATTGCTTCAGATTCATATGCCTTATCGAGCATTTCGCTATCAATCATACGCGCTGATTGCGTGGCGTGTTGTATGAGCTGCGCAATATCGTTTAATTCTCCAATGCCTCGTAGCTGTGTACTTTGATTAAGGATTTTTTCAACTAAGGTTGTGCCAGAACGGGGCATGCCAACAACAAAAACGGGTGAGAACTCAGAGTCAGTCCTTGCAGGTGCTTGTTGTTTGCTTTGAGTAATGAGCTTTTGACAAAAGTGGTGGTGTTGGCTTGCTTGGTAGTTAAGTTTACCGGCTATCACTTGCTTACTTAGTGCAAAGTATTTAAATGCATTTTTGTAGTCATTAAGGTGCTCATAATTAAGAGCAAGACTATGAAAATACACTTGTTGTTCAACAATGCTTTTTTCTTTATCCGCCAAGGTTTGTAGTTTTTGTATATGCTGCTTGGCATCTACTTTCGTATTGAGTTCAGCCTGCGAATAGTGGGCTTGATAAAAGCTAGGCTGTTTTATGGTAAGTTGCTGCAATAAGCTTTTAGCTTCATCGAACAGTCCGTGAATTTTATAACATACCGCCAAATTATAGCTAATTTGTGGGTTATCTTTATTGCGCTGGTAGGCTGCTTGTTGAAAGCTAAGGGCATCGTCATAATGCCCTAAACGGGTCGCAATGTTGGCTAATGTATCAAAGTCTGCGCCACTAAAACCAGCTGTTTGTAATGCGCTTTGATAATGTACAGCTGCATTACTTACTTTGCCTAACAGTACGTATAACCTGGCAAGTGCTAAATGATAAACTGCAAAAGGGGCTAGGCTTAGGGCTTTTTCAAGGAGCTTAATCGCTTTGGTGATATCGCCAGCTGCGGTGTTGACTTCGCTAAGCAAAAAGTAACAAACATGGTCTTCAGGATTTTGTTTTAGGCGCTGCACAAGTAAGTGATGTGCATCGGTTAGTTGTTTGTTGTTTAACAACTGTTGGATATGAGCGCGAAGCGCTTGTTGGGTATCATTTAGCATAAGCGCATAGTATACCAATTAATTATTTTCAGGTATTAAAAAGCCCTGCCTGAAGGTGGCAAGGCTTTTATGGGTATGTTTAATTACAGCTCAAAGTTGTAGCTAAACTTCATACCGATAGTACGAGGCGCTGTGGTGTAGTGACCATAAACACGCTGTAGCTCAGGTAGTTCTTTGTTAAGCTCAGCATATTGCGACATACCAGCCCAAGACTTATCACGACGTACAGAAGTGAATGCGTACTTATCGAATAAGTTGTCTACGTAAAGCGTTGCAGACCACATATCACCAGTAATTTTGGCAGATAAGTTACTTAGTGCATAACCAGGTAATACTTCGCCGTCTGCTTTTAAGCCTACTTTGGTGATTACATCGCTTTGCGCTGTGATACCGTAGTTTACGCTTAATAACTTATCACCTAAGACATCTTGCTCGTAACGAAGACCAAACGAGAATTGATGCTCAGGAGCGCCCGGTAAACGGTCGCCTTTGGCACCATCATAGTAGCTTTGGTACTGTGCTAAGTCATCACCTAACACACCAAATAAGTAAGGCGCATCTTCGGTCAATTCAGCCTTTGCATACGCGTATGTCGCATATGCAGCCCAATTATCACCAATCATTGCGCGAGTAGAAAGCTCAACACCTTTAGAATTAGCAGAGCCTGCATTTGAGGTAATTAGCTCTTGACCATTTACGGTGCTGCTACCCACTTGTGCATCTTTCCAATCAACATTAAATAGCGCCGCATTAAAATGTAGGCGGTTACGTAACCATGATGACTTAAAGCCTAGCTCGTAGTTGACTGTTGTATCTGGTTTGTAATCTTCTTCGTTTGGCAGGGCACAAACAATTTGTTGCTCAGGTAATACATCAGGGCAAGGAGCAATACCGTTACCACCACCAATACGGAAACCTTCACTCACAGTAAAGTAAGCAAGTACACCATTATCGAATGTATAGTTAGCATTAAACTTAAATAAGTTACCGTTATCGCTAGCGCTCACATTTTCCATAACAAGGTTATCTAGTGAATCAAAATCACCAGAATAAAGCGGTGTAGCAGAGCCTGATGTTGTTGATACATCGTATTCGTAAAAACGAGCACCTAAAGTTACATCAAACTGATCTGTGATGCTGTAGCCGATTTCACCAAAAAGTGCTTTTTCAGTGGTTTCGCTATCTGAAATTAGAATGTACTCAAGGTCTTGTTCAACATTTGGAATACCACCACCCCAGTACTCAGTCAGACCCGGCGTGTACTCACGATCATCAGAATAACTTTCTACTTTGTTGTAGAAGCCGCCTACAATCCAGCTAAAAGCACTATTACTATTTGAAACTAAACGAAGTTCTTGCGTAAAGGTATCGCGATCTGAGGTATCGTGCGTGTAGCCAACAAAAGAAGGGAAGTCGGCATAACCTGACCAAATATCGTAAAGTAGATCAGTTTGATCGCGTTGACCAGACTGCTCATAGCTAGACCAACCAGATGCAGATACCAGCTCAGCAAAACCAAGATCTGCTTTTACTTCTAAACTTAATAAATCGTTTTCTTCTTCACCAGGCTCAAGCACACGAGCTACGTTTTCGTACTTTCCTGGGACACCTTGTAGTGCACTACTATCAGCAAGTGAGCCGTATTGCGATGTTGAGTTACCGCCATTTTCTTGCTTTTGATAGAAGTAGTTTAGCGTTGCATCAATATCTTCGGTTGCAAGCCAACGAAGTGATAAACGTGCAGTGGTGATTTGCTCATCGTTAACATCGCTTACGCTTTTTAAGTTGGCATTTACATCGCTGCTGTCTGAAAAATCAGGATTTGGGTTTGATACACCCGGTTCTTGAACCACGTGGGTGTAGTCAATGTAACCAGGGTTATCGTAATAATTTAAGCTAGCACGAAGCGCTAATTTTTCTTCAATTAGCGGGGTGTTGAATACCACACCAAACTCACCACCTGTGCCGTCACTTTCGTTAATGCTAAATACATCGCCTGTAACCTTACCTTCAGTGATATCAAGCTCTGGTTGTTTTAGTAAGTAACGAATTGCACCACCTAAAGTACCTGCACCATACAGTGTACCTTGTGGGCCAATTAGCACTTCAACACGGTCAACGTCAGTTAAACGTAAGTCGATGCTAAGTGGAATTTCACCAACATAGGTTGCCACTGTGCCACTATCAGAAATACGGTCAGAAGTATTTGTATTCAAACCACGCACGATAATCGGAGAACCTTCACGACCACCTTGATCAGAAATTGTTAAGCCAGGGACCCAGCGAGCAACATCTTCTAGATCGCCAATGTTTTGGTCGCTAATTACATCGCCATTGAGCGCTGTGATATTAAGCGGTGCATCTTGCACAGAGCCTGCACGTCGTGTTGCAGTAATTTGAATAGTTTCAATTGATTTATCAACTTCGATAGCATCTTCTGCAGCAAACGCCATATTGCTATTGATTAAAACTGCAGAAATTGCACTTGCAAGTAGAGCAGGCTTAAAAGTGTTCATGATTGATTCCGACTTAGTTACAGTAAATTTATGCTTAAAAAATAGACATTACTAGTGATTTAAGCTTAAAAATTGATGATTTAGTGAATTTATATCCAATTATAATGTATTTTTATTCTTATCGTCCATGCGTTGTTTGCAATTAAATGCAAAATAATTGAATAAATACTCTGTAAGAGGTTAGCTATCGGAATAAGGGCAATGAGTACAGCCATTACTACAGCAATGGCCGCGTTTTAAAAAGAACCAGCGGCTAAATACCATGTAGTTGTTTTGCATGGTGTAATCGAGATTTTCTATTAAATTACCTTGAGTAAAATAAGGCTTAGCAAAGGCAAGCTGCTGTTCAAGAGGCTGTTGGTAAAGTTTAGATAAAAATGAATTTATCTTTTTTATAGTACAGTCTCGGCATAAACACTCTGTTGCTGCCTCATCGAGTGGTAAAATGTTGGGCAGCTCATTACACCAACAGGCATTAATATTGTCGGCTTGGCAGTTAAGCGTTGCTTTGCATTGTGAGCAAGTAAGGGTTGTCATTAAGTAAAAAGATGCTTTGAGATTGAAAAGGTAAGCATAGCAAATGGATAAATTAGACGCATTAGATGAGTTTGCCCGCTTTGGTGATAACCGATTTGAGGCAATCTCAGTAATTACCAGTACTCCAGACACGCAAGGTGGTGTCTATACTCTGACACAAGATGTTTTCTGCCAGGTTTTACAGCGTGTTATAGACGGCGAAATAGATATCGATGAATTAGAACTTTGGGCAAATGTAGTAGAGTCCAGGCAAGACATCGACGAGAGTGCCGTTGAAGGGGCTATTTATGCGCTAAGTAATAACGAACAAATGGGTGAGTTGAGTATAAGTACGCTAAAGAAGTTATTAGTAATGATAAAATGTAAGTGAGCTATTAAAGGGTTATAGCCTAAGACCCAATAGTATTAAGCCGTGTCTGCTTTCACAAACACGGCTTCTATTTTTGTTAACTCGTAGCTCGTTTACAGCTTCTTAAACTTTAAACGCATCGACCGATAAACGTAGTTCTTCCGCTAATTTAGCAACTTCTGAACTTGAAATATTGGTTTGGTTTGCGCCTTCAGCTGTTTGTTCAGCAATTGCTACAATCGACTCTAAGCGCTCGCTAATCTCTTGTGAAACTTGCTGTTGCTCATGAGCAGCTGTTGAGATCTCTTCACTTACGTTGTGAGCTTGCGCAACGGCTGCAGTGATTGAATCAAGGGCGGTATTTGCAAGGTCTGATTGCTCAACACACGACTCAGCTTGTTGCTTACCTTTCGACATTGCCGATACAGCAGCCTCAGCGCCAACCTGAAGCGATTCAATCATAGCTTGAATCTCTTGAGTCGACTCTTGTGTTTTGCTCGCTAGAGAGCGCACTTCGTCAGCAACTACGGCGAAGCCTCGACCTTGTTCACCGGCACGGGCTGCTTCAATGGCTGCATTAAGTGCAAGTAGGTTTGTTTGCTCTGCAATGCCACGAATAACATCTAAGATGCCACCAATTGATGCGCTATCTTTGTGTAACTTATTGATAACTTGTGAAGCATCATCAACTTCACGGGCAAGTTGTTCAATAGTCGCTTTGTTTTGTGAAGAAATGCCTTTAACACGGTCAGCTTCTTTATCAGCGTTCTTGATTTCGCTAAGTGCCTGTTGAGCACTGCTGCTTACCGCTTGTGATGTACTGCTCATTTCCGTGGTTGCTGTAGCAGCTTGTTCAACTTGTGCTTGTTGGTTACGAATAGCTTGGCTTGATTCTTCAGTGATTGCTGAAGTTTCTTCAGAGGCCGCAGCAAGCTGGGTTGAGCGAGAGATAATGCCTTGAATAAGTGTACGTAAACTTTCGATTAGCGTATTACAACTACGTGATAGTTCACCGAACTCGTCTTTAGCTGAGTCATCTAAGCGTTGAGTCATGTCGCCGCTAGCAACAATATCAAGAATACGGTTTACTTCAGAAAGTGGTTTAGTAATACGGCTAACAGTAATTGCTGCAACAGCAATAGCAATTAAAGTGGCGATAACCATGGCAATCCAAGTCCAGATGGTTGCCGTAGATACGTTACCACTTACATCTTGCTGTAAGTCAAAGGCAAGTACCGTTGCTTGGTCAACAAGCTCTTTAAGTTGTTTTAGGGCCTCAGTGGTTGATTTTTCTGCATTGGCTAGCTCAGCTTGAGTTTGTGCAATTGCATCAATTAAACGCTTTTTATTTGCTGATAGGCTGTTGTTGCCACGTACGTTATTTACAAGGTTTTCAACATAACTGTTTAGGTCGTTGTATAAATCAGCATTACTTTCAATGATAGCAGGGCGAATAAGACCTAGGCTGCGCTCAACTTCTTCTAAGTAATAAACTTGTTCGTTTTTCACGATATCTAACGTGTTAAGAGTTTTAACCGTTAACATATCGGTACTGTTAGTCACTACCGACTGGAAGTTGTTTTCCATGTTGTTAGCAGCTTGGTAGGCACGTGAATGGTTCTCTTCAAGACCATCAATATCAATGATATCAAGCACAACAGAGTTAGCATCTTCTGCGCTGATCTCAATATCTTCAAGCTGGGTGCGCAGCGTATTGTTAAGCTCAAGTTGCGTTTGTTTATCTTTAAAAAGATTATCGACAGATTTGGCAAAGCGCTTATAGGTTTGCTCAACTTCTTGACTGCTTTGTTTTAATTTAGGGTCGTTACTCACTATTTGTTGTAGGTCTTGATAAGAGCTATCGTAACGCTTTTTCTGCTCGGTAAAGTTCTTGCGAATAGTTGCTAATTCATCTTGTGATGTGGTGTAAAAGCTAGCTTGCGCTGATTTACTCATCAGGATGAATTCAACCTGCAATTCATAACTTTTATCGAGAGCCGGTAATGACAGCTGATTAACTCGCTGTGTCGATTGATCAATGTTGGTAATTCTGATCAACGAGTTACCACCAATAAATAGCAGGAGTAACGTAATAACAATAAAGCCACCCCAAATACGCTGTCTAACGGTCAAGTTCATATGTAATTCCAGAAAATAGTACTAATCATCACTTATCGGCAAGGTTGCCAATTAGTTAAGTATTTAAATTTAATTAGCTTTAAATTAAATTAACTTTAATTGTTATAAATCTAACAGATGTTCAGCTATTTTTCAGTTTATTTAGATAAAAGAGTGGGATTTTTCGACAAAACAGTCTTTTTGACTGAGTTCCATGAGGGTCATCGCGCCTCCCCATACACAGCCAGTGTCGAGGGCATGAATATTTTCGGCTTTAACTTTACCTTCTAAAGCAGCCCAATGACCAAATGTGATCTGTTGCTTGAGCTTACTTATACTCGGATGCTCAAACCAAGGGATTATTGAACTATCTTCACTAATACTGGTTTTGTTGCTGAAATCGAGTTCACCAAGCGAATTAACGAAGCGCATGCGCGTGAAGTAATTAACGATATAACGAAATTTAGCCTCGTTAGGTAGCGTTGATTGCCATTCTAATGGGTGGGGGTCATACATATTGGCAAAGTAATGATGGGCATCATTACCTTGGTAGCAACTTTCGGCAAAGCGAGCGCGTTTTAATGCTTTTTTTATTGACCAATTTGGGTTTAAGCCAGCATGGCTTATCAGCATGTCATAGCGTTCAAGCCAAATAGCTAATGGCTGTTGTTGCAAAAAGTGAATATATTCAGGGAGCTTTGGGCTGTCAAAAACATCTGCAAGCTTATCTTTTGGATTTGCTGGTTTATTTAGATAATGACAAGCAATTAGGTGTAAATCATGATTACCAAGAGTAATAGTTACACTGCCTTGCATAGTATGAAGGCGCTCGAGGCAAGCGAGTGAATCTGGACCTCGAGCAACAATATCGCCAACTAAGTAAAGGTGATCTTGGCTTGGGTTGAAATTGACACGTTTTAGTAACGCATCAAATTCACTGTAACAACCTTGTAAGTCACCAATTGCGTAGTCAGCCATTATTACCTAGTGCAAAATGTTTGGGCGGGCTAAACGGAACACCTCGATTGGCGCTTCGAACTCAGTACCAAATTCGTTACGCATGGTGTAATGGCCTTGCATCGTCCCAACAGGGGTATCAAGCACTGCACCACTGGTGTATTTATAGCTTTCACCTGGGGCAATGGTAGGCGTTTCACCCACAACCCCTTCACCTTGTACTTCCACTTCTTTGCCGTTGGCATCGGTAATTAACCAGTAACGACTCAATAGCTTAGCACTACATAAACTGTGGTTTTTAATGGTGATTGAGTAAGCAAAAACGTATTTATCTTGTTCAGGCTCTGATTGGCCTTCTACATAGAAGGTTTCAACCGACACCTTAATTGGAGAACCTAAATTACTGCTTGTTGTCATAAATCCAATTAGCTATATCAATAAATTGTTGTAAAGACAGGCTTTCAGCACGCAGAGTGATATCAATGCCTATGCTTGTTAGTTCTTCAGCTGTCAGTAAGTTAGATAAACTATTACGCAGAGTCTTACGGCGTTGATTAAAGGCTTCTAAACATACCGTGTTTAATAGCTTAGTGCTTTTAGCTGAACGTTGCTCAGGCTTTTTAGGGATCAAGCGAATAACCGCTGAATCTACTTTAGGTGCTGGTTTAAAGCACTCTGGCGGCACATCAATCACTGGCATTGCGTGACAGTAATATTGCGTCATTACACTTAAGCGACCAAATGCTTTACTGCCCGGGCCTGCGACCATACGTTTGACCACTTCTTTTTGCAGCATAAAGTGCATGTGCTCTACGTTATCTGCGAACTCAAATAAATGGAATAGCAGCGGAGTCGAAACGTTGTATGGTAAGTTACCAAAAATCTTTAACTTTTCGTCAGACTTGATCAAAGAGCTAAAATCGAATTTCATTGCATCGCCTTGATGCACTGTTAACTTTGGCCCTAAGAATGGGTGGCTCGTTAAACGTTCTGCTAAGTCTTTATCTAGCTCAACAACCGTTAGGTGGCCACTTAAATCAGCGACTGGCTCAGTGATTGCACCAAGACCCGGGCCGATTTCTACTAAATTGTCTTCAGGTTTAGGATCGATAGCCGTGACGATTTTGTCGATGATCATGTCATCGTTTAAAAAGTTTTGACCAAAACGCTTACGAGCGCGGTGTCCTAAATGTACTTTATCTGTCATTGATTCTGTGCTTTTTCATGGGCGAGCTTAATTGCTTCGCGGATCGCTAATTCAAAACTACCTACATCAGCAGTACCTGTGCCGGCTAAATCGAGAGCCGTACCGTGATCTACTGAGGTGCGAATAAATGGCAGGCCAAGGGTGATGTTGACCGAATTGCCGAAACCTTTGTATTTTAGCACAGGTAATCCCTGATCGTGATACATTGCAAGCACGGCATCTGCTTGCGAAAGGTATTTATCTTGGAACAAGGTGTCAGCAGGCAATGGTCCAATTAAGTTCATACCTTGATTGTTTAACAGCTCTAACGTTGGCGCTATGGTATCAATTTCTTCAGTGCCTAAATGACCATCTTCGCCAGCATGTGGGTTTAGACCACATACAAGGATACGCGGATTTTCAATACCAAACTTAGTTTGTAAGTCATGGTTTAAAATAGTGGCAACTTTACTTAAACGTTCAACGGTGATTGCGCGCGATACATAAGCAAGCGGTATATGCGTTGTAACAAGCGCCACGCGTAAGCCTTCTGTAGCTAACAACATCACGACATCGGCAGTATTCGATTGCTGTGCAAAATACTCAGTGTGACCGCTGAATGAGATACCTGCTTTGTTGATAATCCCCTTATGCACAGGGCCTGTAACAACAGCGGCAAAGGTACCATCCATATTTTTTTCACTGGCAATGCGCAGTGTATCCAGCACATATTGACCATTGGCGTCATTAAGTACGCCCACTTCAACATCAGAGCCTAAATCTACTTGGTGTAAGTAAACGCTGCCTGCAGGGGCAATGCTTGGTGCTTGGCTATCATCGAAGTCAATTAAATTGATATCTAAACCAAGCAACTTAGCGCGCTGTTTTAACAGCGCGCCATCAGCAATCACCACCAGTTGGGCATCCCACTGGTGCTGGGCTAACTTGATAAGTAAATCAGGGCCAATACCGGCTGGCTCACCTGGGGTAATTGCAATTCTAATGGTCATAATTTTTATTCTGTTGGGAAAATATCAACGTGCGCTTGTTCACGCATTTCTTGCTGCCAGTTGAAACTTTCTTCTTTAAATTTACGATTAAACAGTAGTTGGTGAGCGCGGTTACGCTTAGCTTGCTCTGTTTTATCAGCTACACGCTTATCAAGTAGCTGTACAATGTGCCAACCAAACTGTGTTCTGAATGGCTCACTGATTTCATTTTTATCTAGAGAAAGCAGGGTATTTTTAAATTCTGGTACATAGGTGCTTGGATCAGTCCAATCGTACTCACCCCCTTTTAATGCAGAACCCGGGTCTTCAGAGTATTCTTTAGCAAGTTCACCAAAGTCAGCTTTACCTTCACGTAGCTCTTTAGCAAAACCTTTTAGCATGTCACGCGCTTTTTCTTCGCTTAAGATGATAGAAGGCTTAATTAAGATGTGACGTGAACGAACCTCTGTTGTTTCAACAACTTGGCGACCACGAACATCTTGCACTTTAATAATGTGGAAACCAGCACCTGAACGAAGCGGGCCAACGATATCGTCTTTTTTGTGGCCTTTTACTGCTTCAGCAAAAAGTGATGGCATTTCGTTGATGCTCATCCAACCTAGCTGACCACCTTCAAGGGCTTTTGAACCGCTAGAAGATGAAATAGCGATACGCTTGAACTCTTTGCCTTCTTTTAAAAACTCGATAACTTTATCTGCACGCGTTTTAGCACTGGTGATTTCATCAGCTGTTGCATCACTTGGGATATCAATCAAGATATGACCAATATCATACTCTTCGGCATTCTTGCCTTGAGTTTCCATGATTTTAAGAAGGTTATCGATTTCTTGTGGGCTAATGTAAATACGGCGGTCAACGTTCGCACGCATTACTTGTTGCGTGGTGATTTCTTTACGAATTTCTTCACGGTATGCTGGGTAGCTCTCGCCTGCAGCCTCGATAGTGCGACGTAAATCAGCGATTGTACCGCCTTGCTCACGAGCCATATTTTCAAGTGTTTGGTCTAACTGAGAGTCAGAGATTTCTAAACCCATGCGCTCAGCAAGTTGCATCATCAGAGTTTGGTTTACTAAACGCTCGATTGCTTGAATGCGAAGCGTATCATCAGAAGGTAATTGCTGACCTTGCTCTTGCGCTTGAGTTTTTACGCGATTGATAATGGTGTCTACTTCACTTTGTAAAATAACACCTTGGTTAACTACACCAACGACTTTGTCAATTTCGACAGGTTTTGCGAAAACGCTTTGGCAAAGGCCAACTGTTAATAATGCAGATGCAAATAATTTTTTTAAATTCATACTTTTTCTAATACTCTTGCTAATAGTACTGCGGTACTAGTTATTAAGAAAATACGGTCTACGATAGCCAAAAATACCTTGTTGTAATAATTTTTGTGCATCATAACGGCTTTTACTTCCAAGCCCTTTTAATACGATATTGAAGCCAATACTGGTATCAAAGGTTGCTTGCTCTTGACCAATCGCCTGGTTCAAATCTGTTTCGATTTGACGACGGCCTGTGATTTGAAACGCCCAACAGCACGATTCATACTGAAGACCGCTGAAAACCTCAATACTACGACCACTTTCTAAATCGCGGTGATAGCTGCCAACAAACTGCCAATCTTGCGATAGCGGAATGCTGGTAAATAGACCAACTTGCTCGATTGTATTGCCTGAGACATCATTTGCATAGCGATGGTTCAATTGCACGAGCTGTTTATCGTCACCTTTATAATCTAAGGTGATATTTGATTGAATAATTTCTTTACCATCAGTGTCGTATTGAATACCACCTGATAGATACCAGCGACGGTGCCAATGTAACATGGTTTGCGCTGCGAACAAGGCATTGTAGTTAGTATCAACATTAATACCTTGTGATGTAGGCTTTGCATCATCACTTAAATAGAAGATTTGGCCTGCGCTGAAATTAAATACTTCTTCGTTTTCATTGCTAAATAAGCGAGTAGTCGCACCTAACGTAAATTGATTCGCAGTGGCAATACGGTCGATACTTGAGAAACGACGGTCTCTAAATAAACCAAAAAAGTCATCTTGTAATTTTGCCGTATCGTAAAGGCCAATATTTGATTGGTCTTTATTTGGCGTATACAAGTACTGAATTTGTGGCTCAAGAGTTTGAATACCATCTTTAAAGAAAAATGCGGTATCACGCTCAAAATTTAATTGGCTGTATAAACGCACTTTTGGCAGGGTACGGGTGACTTTTTCGTCGTAGTCGGTCCCTGCTAAATCGCCATGCTGGTTATATTCAGTATGTAATACGCTGAACTCAGATAAAAATGACCATGCGTATTCTTGATAACCAAAGCTTGCTTTAGGTTCTATGTGAACACGGCTTGCTTCATCAATAACTGCGTCATCATTCGTGAAATAACTAAGCTCACCATCAAGGGTTAAATCAACGCCATAAAAATCATACGCATCAGTTTGCGAAAAACTAATTTGTGGCAGTGCCGCATATGATTCGCGGTGATCACCAAGTACTTCAAAACTCTGTAGCTTAATATTAGTGCGCCAAGTGTCACCTAAGTGGGTGAGTGAACCTGTACGGTATAACTGAGTATCTGTGCGAGTCGCGTAGCCAGAATTTAAATCGGTTAAGTAATTATCATCACTAACGTTAGTAATATCGATATTACCGCGCCAGTTTTCACCAAAGTAACTTTGTTGTTGCCAATGGAATAGATAACGCGAGTCAACATTTGGCTCTTCATCATCTTTATCTAGGTACTCAACGGCAATGAGACCGTTGTTTTGCTCTGTTAAATAACGAAACTCACCAATCATTTGTAAACCGCGCTTAGACATATAGCGAGGCGTAATGGTGGCGTCGTAATTTGGAGCAATATTCCAGTAATACGGAGTGATGGTTTCAATACCGTAGCGGCCTGAACTTGAGAAGTTAGGTGTTAATAAACCTGATTTACGACGGTCATCTAACGGAAACGTAAAATAAGGAACATACAGCACCGGCGTATCAAATACCCGTAATACGGTATTGTGAGTTTCGCCCCAGCCATCTTCACTAGATAAGTCAATTTCGTCAGCTTCAATTGCCCACACCGGTGTTTCGCCCGGGCAGGTAGTAAAGCTTGCGTTCATCAGGTTTAGGCCAGACTCGTTGACTGTTAGTTTTTCTGCGCCACCATGACCAAGTTGGTCGGTGAGCTTATAATCAGCACCAAGCAAGCTTAATTCAGAATTATTTAAATCCGCATTGAGCCCAGAACTATTAATTTGGCTTACTTTATCGCGATAAACGATAGGGCCGGTTGCATTAAGTAACCCACGTTGTTTGTCAATCAGTGCACTTTGTGCGGACAAATTCATCGTTAGGGTGTTAATATCTACATTACCGGTAAATTCTGCGCTTTGGGTACCCAATAGTTCAATATCATCGGATTTGATATCGATCATATTAAGTTCAAGGCCAGGGAGCGGTTGCCAAGCTCTGGTTTGCATTGAAGTGCCACAAAAATTGTGTGTCAGTTCAGTTTCGGCGAACGATGGTGCGCTAAGTACGCTTAGCATCATTATGCCCCAGGTTTTGCTCATTTAATGACCTTAATGCTCTTTGGTTGGATATAAGCTAGACATAATAAAGGAAAACAATGGCAAATACAGTAATTGACTTAGTGAAAAATAGATATCTTACTAAATGAATCGTTATAAAAGTTTACAGCAGTTTTTAAATCCTCATTTTAAAGAGGATGAATATCAATTAGCCGCCATCACAGGGGATGCGAGTTTTCGCCGTTATTTCCGCGTAAACACAAGTGATCAAAGCTATATTGTCATGGACTCAGATCCAGATAAATTAGATAACACGCCTTATATAGAACTCAATAAAGTGTTTTCTCAGCATGGCTTTAAATTACCAAAAATTCTTCAGGCTGATGAAAAACAAGGCTTCTTCTTGTTGAGTGATTTAGGCAATACTCATTTAGCTGATTTACTGGGCGACGAAGACCGCACTTTACACTACAAACATCTAATAAAGTTAAGTGCACAATGGGCGCAAATCCCGCCAGCCCAATATATGAAAGTATTTGATGGCGAGTTTTTACAATTTGAACTGAGCATTTTTAGAGATTGGTTAGTCGATAACTTTATTGGTGAGCAACTTTCTGCTGATGAGCAGCAAATGTGGCAACAGGCTTGTGAGTTATTAGTTAACAATGCCCTTGAACAACCAATTGTTACGGTGCACCGAGACTTTCATAGCCGCAATATTATGCGCACGGGGCAGCAATGGGCAATTATCGATTATCAAGATGCGGTACAAGGGCCAGTGTGTTATGACCTTGTGTCGTTATTAAGGGATTGCTATTTCAAGTTACCAGAGCAAGAGCTAGATTACCTTTTACATTACGCTTATGACGAATTTAGCGAGCAGCAGCTATTGCAAGACACTTCGTTTGCGATGTTTAAACGTTGGTTTGACTTAACCGGCGTGCAGCGTCATTTAAAAGCTGCGGGCATATTTTGCCGCTTAAAATTACGTGACGGTAAGTCTGGCTATTTGAATAATGTACTGCCAACCCTTACATACATTAGTAATGTCAGTAAAGAATACCCAGAGTTAACAGCCCTTGGCCAGTGGATAGAGCAGACTATTATTCCACAGACTAAGCAGCGTTTAACGAAAGAGTCCAAATGAAAGCAATGATCCTAGCGGCGGGGCGTGGTAAACGCATGATGCCGCTAACAGAAACGATGCCAAAGCCGATGCTAAAGATTAACGGCAAGCCATTATTAGAGCATCATATTAATAACTTACGCCAAGCAGGCATTACCGATATTGTCATTAACCTTGCCTGGCAAGGTGACAAAATAACAGAGTATTTCGGTAATGGTTCGCAGTTTGGTGTATCGATCACTTACAGCCAAGAGCAGGCTGGGGGGCTTGAAACCGCCGGGGGCATCATTCAAGCATTGCCGTTATTGGGTGAGCAATTTATTGTCATCAATGGTGATGTGTTTACTGATTATGATGTGACTTCGTTGATGCAGCTTCATCTGCAAGCAGGGGAGGCGCATATTGTCCTTGTAGAAAACCCTGCGCATAACCCTGATGGTGATTTTGCACTGAGTCACCTAAGCCCAGATAGTCAAAAGTATACTTTTTCCGGTATAAGTCGCTATCATGCTGATTTCTTTAAAGGTCTCAGCGCAGGTATTCGTCCACTTGGGCCCATTTTGCGAGAAAAGCTCAGTGAACATCAAGTTTCGACTGAGCTTTATTTGGGGCAATGGGATGACATTGGCACACCTGCCAGACTCGACGAAATCAATCAACGTTTCGCTTTGTAATAACAACAGAGGTTTGCCAAATTATGTGGGGAAAAGTACTCGGTTTTTGTTTTGGCTTTATGTTTGGCAAATTTATAGGAGCCTTACTGGGCCTATACCTAGGCCATATGTTCGATCGCAGCTTAAAACAAGACTTTGATAAAGCAGGTGGTTTTTCTGGTTTGTTTAAAGGCGATGATATTAACGAGCGCCAAGCACTTTTCTTTTCTAGCTGTTTTGCAGTGATGGGGCATATCGCCAAATCGAATGGTCGCGTTAGTGAAACGCATATTCGTGCTGCAAGTTTGTTTATGGACGAAATGGGCTTATCGGGTGATGAGCGCAGAGAAGCACAAGATGCCTTTCGTAGTGGTAAAGAAAGCGATTTTTCATTAAAAGAAACCGTTCATGACTTTAAAGAGCGCTTTGCTCGACGCCATGATTTATTGCAACTGTTTCTCGAAATACAAATTCAAATGGCCTTTTCTGATGGCCACCTTGCAGAGCAAGAAAAGCAGCTATTGCAAGAGGTGAGCAAGCAGTTAGGTATTTCACGTACTCAGTTCGCATTTTTATTAAAACGCTACCAAGCCGAATTTGCATTTCGTCAGCAACAACAGCGTTTTTATGAACAACAACGTCAACAAAGCCAGCAAAATCGCAGCAGTCATAGTGAACAAAGAGGGCACAGTGTGCCACCGAATAATGGTATGAATCGCGCCCAAGCGTTGGCTCTTTTAGGCTTAAACAGTGATGCTTCTGCGAGAGATATTAAAGTAGCCTATCGAAAGCTCATGGCTCAGCATCACCCCGATAAGCTGGTATCGCAAGGTTTACCAAAACATATGATGGAAGTTGCGGTAAAGAAAAGCCAAGATATTCAAGCGGCTTATGAGTATTTAAAAAAGGCGGCGTAAAAAGCCGTCTACCTCTTTAAGCAGCCGCTGGTGCTGCTCAGGCTCTGAAGGCACACCAAATAACTCTCTTTGTCGGTAGTCATATTTAGCGTGTTTTCTTACCCAGCGTTTTCTGTCTTTAACACTTTGCAGGGTGTCAGGGTTACCCTCGCTGTAAAAAATATCCAGTAACGGTGGGCTGATAGTTGAAAGCGTCGCATTGAGATGCTGGTTACGAACACTGTTAGGTAAATAACTACCTAGGCTAATAAAAGCGTTTAGTTCGTTATTTGGAAAGCTAGCATAATGCTCAATCAATAGCCCCGCACTGGCACCTTGTGCCACCACAATAATATTGCCGCCTTCATCCATTGCACTGTTATACAAGGCATTGAATCTGGCAATTAGCTTTAATTTGTAATCATCAAGCACGGCTTCACTGATATTGGGCTCACCCGTAACAAAATGCGGCGCTTGTTGCGTTTCGGCTGGTGGAGCAGAAGCTGCTTGCTCATCGCTTTGTTCAACAGTTTGTGTTGACTCAGGTTCAGAGCTTTCAGGTGGCTCGGGCGTTGTCATATCGACAGGGTGCCAATCAATGTCAGGCATGGTCATGGCAAGGGTTGCATAGCCAATTTCGTTTAACTGCTTGCGCAAAAAGTTAATACCAGCATTATTAGTGGGTAGGTGCTGCCAATCAGGAATAATGAGCACAATTCCGCGTTGACTGGCTGCCATCGATTGGCGATATAAGCTAATGAACTCATCTTCCCCGGCAAGCAGAGTGCGTACTTCATCGCTTGGTAAAAAGCGTTGAATATCGTTAGTGACCAAACTTGACCAAGGGGTGGGTTTAATAAAATCGGCAGCATTCACAATGCCCATGAACGCAAAACAGGCTGCGTAAAGTAAGCGATGTGCGGGTTTCAAATTCATGCCGATATTACCTGAGTCTTTAATTAAATCAGTGATTAAATTAACTATCGGCAGTATTTATTAAATATTTAGCGAATTGTCTTAAAACTCAGGTGCTGCTTCAAAAATCAATGTTTCACCGTTGGCTGGATGAGCTAAGGTAAGCATTTCGGCATGCAGTTGTAAGCGAGGAGCCATGGCGAATGCCTCGGGGTGAGCATACAGCTTATCGCCTAAAATAGGGTGACCCAATGACAGCATGTGCACACGTAGTTGGTGAGAGCGCCCAGTAATTGGGATCAGCTCAACACGAGTTGCATTCTGTTCATACTCAAGCACTTTAAAGTGGGTTAATGACGGTTTGCCATTATCGTGATCAACCATTTGCTTTGGTCGGTTCGGCCAATCACAAATAAGTGGCAAATCTACCGATCCAGTTTCTTGCTCAAGCTTACCAAATACACGAGCAATGTAGCGTTTTGCAGTTTTCCTATCTTGAAACTGAATGCTTAAATTACGATGCGCTTCTTTGTGCATAGCTAAACAAATAATGCCAGAGGTAGCCATATCAAGGCGATGAACAATTTTTGCCGTTGGAAAAACGCGGTTAATGCGAGCAATAAGGCAGTCGGCGTGTTTTGGATCTTTTCCCGGCACAGTAAGTAAACCACTTGGTTTATTCACAATAAGCAAGTCATCGTCTTGATAAACAATACTTAAATAAGGTGTCATTGGGGGATTATAATTGAGTAACACAGCCAGCCTCGATGATATGCAAGGGCGCTATTTTAAAGGAGTATGAGCGCATACACAATGCCAGTGCTGGTTTTCGAGTAGCAGCTGAGATACAGTAAATTCAGCTATGGAGTTTAAATAAAAGGACAAGTGAATGTTTCGCCTTGGTTTAATTCGCAGTAAACCTTGTACACGTTGTGGCTTAGAAGTTAATGACCTTGAGCCTGAATGCCCGCACTGTAAAGGTTTTTCAGACCTACAAGCAGTATATTTGAAGCAAGCTTACAAAGACGATTTAATACAAAGAAGCAAAAGCTTAGCTAAGTTATTTTGCAAGCTAGCGGCAGTGGCCTCAATTATTACCCTAGTGGTGTTTTTTGTATAAACATTCGTCATGGCTTTGCTGTTAGCTAATGAGCCGCAATTTCAAAATAGATGTTAGGGTTATCTTGAATTGTAGCCAGCACTTTTGCCGCTAAACCAGTTGGATTTCTACGTTTAGTTTCCCAACTTTTTATGGTGTCTGCACTGGTCCCAAGTGCCTTAGCAAATTCAGCTTGAGAAACGTTCAGTTTCATACGTATAGCTTTTACATCGGCGATATCGAATTGAGTACTACGTGCAGGAGCGACTTTTTGTTTTTCAATATCAACAGCTTCTTGTAAAGAAGCTTTCAACTCATCAAATAAGCTCATGATTATTCACCTTTTAGTTTAATAACTAACTCTTTAAGCTGTGCCTTTTCAGACTTACTAAGAGTAGTTTTAGTTGCTTTATGGTATGCCAAAACAAAGTAAATACGTTCTAAATGAGCAACAAAATAAATAACTCGGGTACTACCGCTTTTACCTTTGTGACCCGTTGCCATTCGTACTTTTCTAAGCCCGCCAGTTTCTTTTATTAGCTCTCCTTTCAGAGGGTTGGCTATTAGTTCAACTTGCAAACTTCGTAACTCATCGTCAGTGGCAATTTGCTTTATTTGCCTAGTGAAGATGGAGGTTTCTATAAATTCAATTGCATGTGTCATAGCATTAATTCCATTTAATCTATGTTGTGTACAGTGTACACCTTGTTTCGGTAAGGTCAATGTGAGGGTAATAAAAAACGCGATGTGAAAGCACATCGCGTTTGTAGTTTGAGTTTAGCTATTTAACGTTAGTGCGAAACGACAATTAAACGAATTGCATCCAGTTTAACTTGGGCTTTTTCGATGTAAGTAGTGAGTTCACTACGTTGCTTATCAAAGAAGCTCAGTTCTTCATCACGAATATTCGGGTTGATCTGCTTAAGAGCTGTTAAACGAGCCTGCTCTTCACCGAGTGCAGTTTGCATTTTCTCTAGCGATTCAGCGCGTAGTGTTTCAAGCTTGGTTTGTGCCATGCCTTGCGCACTAGTGATCATTGGGTGAATGGCACTTTGTAGCGCGCTGGCTAATTTACTTGCCGTTTGGCGACCAACCGCAGACAACTGCTGATTGAAAGCATCAAAAGCAACATTATCAGCCAGATTGTTACTGCCCTTATCTAATAAGATACGAATAGGCGTTGGTGGCAAGAAGCGGCCAACCTGAAGAGCTTTAGGCGCCATCGCCTCCGCAATGAAAATAAGCTCAACAAAGAAGGTACCAGCAGGAAGCTTTTTGTTTTTCAGTAACGCCACAGAGGCAGTACCAAAGTCATCATCACAAATCATGTCTAAGCTGCCTTGCACCATTGGGTGGTCCCAACTGATGAAATGCGCGTCTTCTTGCGAAAGCGAGGTGCTGCGATCAAACGTTACTGTGATGCCATCATCTTTCAAACATGGGAAAGATGGATTTAGCATGTGCTCAGTTGGTTTTAAGATAATGGTATTTTCACCTTTATCTTCTTGGCTTACCCCAAAGGTGTCGAACACATTGATCATGTAACTTGGTAGCGTGAATTGATCGTCTAACTCTTCGATATCAGCTACAAGGCTTTCTGCTCGGCCTTGGCCACTTGAATGCAGCTCTAGTAAGCGGTCACGGCCACTTTCCATTTGCTTACGAAGCTTAGCATTTTGACCTGCAACTTGTTCTAGTAGTGGGTCTAGCTCTTCTTCGTCGCAATTGTGTGCACCAATAAACTCAAGCAATTCTTCGCCATACTCTTTATACAGCATTTGCCCTGTTGTCGATGTTGTTTCAAACGCATCTAAGCCTTCGTTGTACCAACGTAATAACACTTCTTGTGCGGTGTTTTCAAAATACGGCACATGAATGTTTACGTCTTGAGTTTGACCAATACGGTCAAGACGACCTATACGTTGCTCAAGTAAGTCTGGATTAAGTGGTAAATCAAACAATACTAGGTGATGCGAGAATTGGAAGTTACGACCTTCAGAACCAATTTCAGAACAAAGTAGAATTTGCGCGCTGTCGTACTCGTCGGCAAAGTAAGCCGCTGCACGGTCACGTTCAACAATCGACATGCCTTCATGGAAAACAGAGGCTTTAATTGCTTCACGCTCACGTAAAATCTGTTCTAGGCTAAGTGCGGTTTCGGCTTTAGCACAGATAAGCAGTACTTTTTCGTGTTTAAGGGTTTTTAAGGTTTCGATTAACCAATCAACACGTGGGTCAAATGCGCCCCAGCTAGCATTTTCACCTTCAAACTCTTGGAAGATCTTTTCAGGGAATAGAGCGCGAAGTGCCGTTAGTTCAGCATTTTGAATGCCGCCCATGTTACCCAGTACCGACATCGCCGTTTTATATTGTTTTGGCATTGCCATAGGGTATGCATGAAGCTTACGGCTTGGGTAACCATCAATACCGCTGCGGCTATTTCTAAATAAAATACGACCCGTACCATGGCGGTCCAGCAGCATTGATAAAATTTCGTTGCGCGCCGTTTCATCACCTTGCTCCGCTTTCGCTAAAAGGTCAGTGATGTCGGTTTCTTTTAATAGCTCTTTTAATGTAGCACGAGATGCATCATCAAGGCCTTTTTCACCCAGTAATTGATTAGCAGCTTCAGCAACCTCTTTGTAGTTACTTTCTTCTTCAACAAACGCATCGTAGTCGTAGAAACGATCAGGGTCGAGTAATTGTAAGCGGGCAAAGTGACTGCGGTGACCAAGTTGATCTGGCGTTGCAGTTAATAAGATAAGGCCCGGAATGTCTTGGCTTAACTCTGCCATGCGTTGGTATTCAGTGCTTGGCTTACCATTATTGATACTTAAATGGTGCGCTTCATCAACAACCAATAAATCCCAATCAGCTAGGGTTGCTTGCTCAAACCAGCGTTTTTTCTTGCTTAAGAACTCAAGGCTAGTAAGTACTAACTGTTCTGTTTCGAATACGTTTGGAGAGTCTGCGAATGCTTCATCACAACGTTCTTCATCAAAGATTGAAAAACGTAAGTTAAAGCGACGTAGCATTTCTACTAACCACTGATGCTGTAAGTTTTCAGGCACAACAATCAGTACGCGGCTAGCACGGCCACTGATGATTTGTTGATGTAAAATCATACCTGCTTCAATGGTTTTACCTAAACCCACTTCATCAGAAAGTAATACGCGTGGTGCAAAACGTTTACCCACTTCTTGTGCAATGTAAAGCTGATGCGGAATAAGGTTTGCACGCTGACCAATTAAACCTTTTAAAGGAGATTGCTGGCGCTCAAACTGGTGCTGCCAAGTTTGGTAGCGCAGCGTGTAGCGGTCAAAACGGTCCACTTGGCCTGCAAATAAGCGGTCTTGTGGTTTATTGAATTTGATAAAGTGATCTAAAAAGGTTTCTTTTAACTGCGCTTTTTCACCATTATCGACGCGAATGCCGTGATAGCATAGTAACTCGCCTTGCTCTTCAACAGACTCGACTTCTAATTCCCACTCTTCAACGCTGCGAATAATATCACCTGGATTAAATGCGACACGAGTAACAGGTGCTTCTGTTAAAGAATAAACTCTGTTTTCTCCACTGGCTGGAAATAAAATGCTGACCTGACGGCCTTCAAGGGCAACAACGGTGCCTAATCCTAAATCTGACTCAGTATCACTGATCCAACGCTGACCTAAGGAAAAATTCATGTATGTCTCGTCTATGAAGAAAAAAGGCGGCTATGTTACCTGTAACGCCATGCTACTTCAAGGCAGTAAACTCGCCGCGCACAATTAAATTTAGTCAACCTTTTTAAGCCATTATTAACGGTAAAAATTGTATGTATTTTAACCGGTTAAATAATTGTATATTTGTTTGTCATAAAAAGGACTTTTGTCGTAAATAGACTAAACTGAGTATATACCTGACGAATAAACCATAGCTTCATCCGCCGCTTGTTTAGTTTATTGGGTATAGCATAAAAATCATAAAACGTAAGGAAAGTGCTATGGAAAAAGCTTCGAACCTTGATAGTAAAATGTATGTGCTCGATACCAATGTATTACTCCACGAACCCCTCGCTTATTTATCTTTCCAAGAACATGATGTTGTTATCCCCATGACAGTATTAGAAGAGCTCGACCACATTAAAGATAGGAAACATGACGTTAGCCGTGACGCCCGTGTTGCTATTCGTGGTTTAGATGAAGTGCTAAAGGACGCTTCGCCAGAGCAAATGTTGCAGGGTGTCGCGCTCCCTAGTAACAAAAAGGCTAAAACAGAATCTCGTGGCCGCTTAATTATCGTTAATGACCATTTATTTGCAGACAGTATTTCGGGTTTACCTGGCAACGAAAACGACCACCGCATCATCAATTGTGCTGTTCATTTACAGAAGCAACACAGCGATAGCAAGGTGGTGCTTGTCACTAAAGACATAAATATGCGCCTCAAAGCGAAAGGGGCAGGCCTTAAATTTGTTGAAGACTACAGAACAGACCAATTAATTGACGACATTGCTTTGCTTACTAGCGGCTATAAAAAAATTGAAGGTGATTTTTGGCAACAGGTTGGAGAATGCGAAACAGAGCAGCAAGGCCGAGATACCTATCATCATGTGGCAAAGAGCACGATTAGCGATGTGTTCTGTAATGAATATATTTTAGATGAAAGCGACCACTTTGCGGCTCGAGTAACAAGCTACGATGATAAACAAATTACTTTAAAGGATATCAGTGTTGAGCGCTTGATGAGCCATACCGCTTGGGGCGTTAAGCCAAAAAATGTTTATCAAGGGATGGCACTTGATGCGTTACTTGACCCAAGTATTGAATTGGTGATTTTAACTGGCCCGGCAGGCTGTGGTAAAACCTTACTCGCTCTTGCCAGTGCCCTCGAAATGATTATTGAAAAAGGCATTTACGATAAAGTGATTGTCACTCGTAATACCCCAGAAATTGCTGAATCGATAGGCTTTTTACCGGGTACTGAAGAAGAGAAAATGGCGCCTTGGTTAGCTGCTATTACCGATACGTTAGAAGTGCTGCATAAAGGAGATGAGAATCCAATTTCAAGCCGTAATTACATTATGGAAAAAGCCAACGTACAGTTTAAATCGGTAAACTTTATGCGTGGTCGTAGTATTCAAAACGCGGTTGTTATTTTGGATGAAAGTCAAAACTTAACTGCTTCACAACTGAAGACCATTATTACTCGCTGCGGCGAAGGCACTAAACTCATTTGCTCAGGTAACCTAGCGCAAATTGATAGTAATTACCTCACGCCAGTTACCTCAGGCTTAACTTATATTGTTGAACGTTTTAAAGATTTTCAGGGCAGTGCCACTGTTAACTTAAACGGTGTGGTACGTAGCCGCTTAGCCAGCTTTGCTGAAGAAAATTTATAACTTGCCAGTATTCCTATGCCTCGTTAACCTAGCTGTTATCGAGGTAAGGTACTTATAAGCCAGTGAATTTTTTACCGTTAAAGCATTACTATCGCTCTTTGGCAGTGGCACTTATTGTGCCACTGCTGGTGGCGTTTTTTTTGTGTTTACACCTATATAATTTAAAACTTGAGCGGGCGATAGAAAGCAGGCAAAACGGTTTTGATAATATATCAGCTCAGCTTAGCCATGCTATGAGTGCCGCAGATGCCCTTATAGACACCATGTTCAAGCTTTACGAGCAGCCACTTTCTTATGATTTTGATCCTAGTTGGGCACGCAATGTGAACCAGTTTGATCACTATTATTATCAAAGTGTTGGTGATGGAGTGGGGGAGGTTGTCGGGCAAGGAAAGTTTGCCTCAACCGCTTATGCAATTAATCAATGGCGACGAGTTATTGCCCTCGGCCCGTCTTTTAATACCACGCTGTCGCTTATTCAATCTTTAGAGGCGGTTGCTTATGTTAATGAGCAAGGCTTTGTATATATTAAGCGCCGTAGCACAGCAAAAAGTGAATTTCTGACCAGCGTGTTAGATAACAAATTTCGACCTTTATCAATAAATAGCAACAAACTTGCTTCGAGCTCTGTATTGACGATTAATGGTCATGCCTACTTTGCTATTGGCAAGCAACGAGCTGCCAATAGTCGTGATTACATCGTGTTGATTTATAACCTTAAAGCAATTTCTAACTGGTTAAAAAAAATAGCGCCTAACTATGGTGAGTATATTTTTATCAACCAAGATAACCAAGTTATTGCCAGCTCAAAAACAGCACTTAATACTGCCATTAGTGCTAGCGAGCATTGGCCGAATGTCGCTGTAGATATGAGCAAGAATAACCACAGTCATTTAGTGCAAGAAGCAACCAACTTACCTATTTACACTCGTTTCTATGAATCAAAGCAAGCCCTGAGTGAACCGGTAGGCTACGACATTTTTTTAGAATTCGCATTTTTGAGTGTGTTTTTAGTGATGATGTTCAGCGCTGTTTTTTGGTTAAGTCAGCGTATTTTTGTAAAACCAATGACACACTTAATGAATTATCTTGAGCAGCATGATGAAGGCAAACAAGCGTTAGTTCATTATCGTATTCCTGTTGATTGGCAGCCTTGGTTCAGCCGTGTGAAAAAGGTGTTTAGCCGTAATGAAGAGCTCGTTCAGTCGTTACAAGAGGCAAATAAAGCGCTTGATTCGCAAGTACAGGTAAAGTCAAAACAATTACGCCGTAGTATTGATGCGAAAGAGCGTCACTTAGCGTTATTAAATACCATGCTCAATAACGTACCGGATCTCATTTATTTTAAGAATATTGATGGCTCGTTTTTAGGCTGTAATAAGGCGTATGAGCGCTATATTGGTTTGCCACAAGAAAAGCTAGTAGGGCAGCAATTATGTGATATTAGCGATGATAATGGCGAGTTAAACGAGCTTGAAAAGCAAGTACTCAAAGACCGCCAAGCTTATCAAAAAAGATTGACCACAGAAGATAACAGTTATCTGTTTAGCATCGTGCCATTTTATAACGAGCATCAGCAATTTCTCGGCACCATGGCGATTGGTCGTGATATTACCGAGCAGCATAATGCGCTCAATGCATTACAAAGCTCCGAAGCAAAATTACGTAGCGCCATGGAGTATGCTGCAAATGGGGTGCTTTTGGTATCGCTTGACGATCAGGTGCTGCAAGCAAATAAAGCGGCACGTAAAATCTTTGCAATTGAAAACGCCAATGAGCTCAAATTAATAGACTTATTTGCTGAGGCGTCTTATCAGACGTTAAAAAATACCCTGACAGAGCTGTTGCATGAGAAGAAAAAAGTTTATCACTTTAGTCTTGAGCAGCAAGAACTACAGCGCTGGCTACAAATTAGTGTGTCATTAGTTTGGAATGCTGAGCAAACACCTGATTACTATGTTGTTCATGTACAGGATGTGACGGATTTAGTAAAAGCAAAAGATGACGCAGAGCGGGCCACATTAGCTAAGAGCCGCTTCATTGCAAACCTTAGTCATGAAATACGCACACCACTCAATGCTGTACTAGGCTTAATTGATGTCATCGCTTTACAAGGCTTAACACAGCCGCAGCGTAATCATGCCGAACAAGCAAAATCAGCAGCCAATAGCTTGCTTACTTTATTGAATCGTATGCTCGATTTTGCCCGCGCTGAAAGCTCGCAAGTACAACTTAATAAAGCCCCTTTTAGTCTGCCTGACTTAATCGACTACTGTCAGGGAATAACAGCCCCTTTATGCGCAAATAAAGATATCGAGTTTAAAGTCGAATGCGATAAAAGCATTAGCGATAACTTGATGGGTGATCAGATTTGCTTACAGCAAGTATTGGCTAATTTACTGACCAACGCTGCCAAATTCACCGAACAAGGCACAGTGACATTAAACTTAATGCTGGTGGAAGAGTCAGCTGAGCAGCAACTCATTTGCTTTACTGTTAAAGACACCGGTATTGGTATTAGCAAGGCAGATCAAAGCCGCTTATTTGATGCATTTACTCAAGGTGATGAATCATTAACGCGCTCTCATCAGGGGGTTGGTTTAGGCTTAGCGATTGTTAAGTACGAAGTTGCGCTAATGGGAGGCGAAATTAAGCTGGAAAGCGAAAAAGGTAAAGGCAGTGAGTTTTGCTTTTGCTTACAGCTAGATAAAGCCGCGGAGCCTGTGAAAAAAGAGCTGGTTTCATTGCCTTCTAGTACTGATTTATCTGGCATGTTAGTGCTGGCTGTGGATGATAACCCGCTTAATTTAAGCATTATTAAAAGCATTTTAGAGCAAATTGATGTCACCGTTGTGTGTGCACATAGTGGTGAAAAAGGCATTGAGCTGGCAAATAGCTTAAGGCCCGATCTCATTTTTATGGATATTCAGATGCCAGAAATGGATGGTTGTCAGGCAACGCGTATTATTCGTCAGTCATTCACCAAAGAGCAAATGCCGATTTACGCACTCACTGCACACAGTGAAAGCGAAGATATTGAGCATTCAATCGCGGCGGGTATGAATAAGCATTTAACTAAACCGATTGTTGCTAGTAAGTTGTTTTTAGCAATGAGTGAACTTGATAACACAAAAGAAGTCTTTTTTGATCAAGATTTTATACTGTCTCAGTTTGCAAACAATACTATGTTAGTATTAACTATGTTGTCGAAGTTTGCGACTATGGCAGCAGAGCAGTTATTACAAATCTCTACATTAAAAACTACCGATGAGTTGGTCCGTGTGGTTCATAATGTAAAAGGGTCAGCCGGAAATCTCGGTTTTAAGCGATTGTCAGCGTGCGCTCATCAATGTGAAGCTAGGCTTAAAGCAGATGGCGAACTGCCCGAACAATTAAATGATGAGTTGCAGTGGCAAATAAAACAGGTCATCGCATTTATCATCGAACAAGGATCTACTGATGTTGAAAAGAGCCAAGGTACTGATTGTTGATGACGATCAGTTAAACCGCTTGGTATTAGAGAAAACATTGCAGCAAGACTATGATGTTTTTTGTGTTGAGAGTGGCGAAAAAGCACTAACGTTTTTAAAAACGCAAACTGTTGATTTGTTGATCTTGGATATTGTAATGCCCGGCATTGACGGCTACGAAGTGCTTACTAAGCTAAAAGAAAGCGCAATCACCAGTATGTTGCCTGTAATGTTCATTTCAGCCAATACAAGTCATGATGATGAAGCGAAGGGCCTTGAATTAGGTGCGATGGACTACATCACTAAACCATTTAGTGCTGCTATTGTGCGTGCTCGAGTGCGCAATCAGCTGCTGATCAAACAAAAAAATGACTTACTCGAAATGCTCGCCTCAATTGATGGCCTAACCGAGATCCCAAACCGACGTTATCTGGATGAAAATTTAGCGCGAGAGTGGCGTCGTTGCCGTCGAGATCAAACCCCGTTATCGGTGTTACTGATGGATGTTGATCACTTTAAACGTTACAACGATTGCTATGGTCACCGAGCAGGTGATGATTGCTTAAAACAAATTGCTCATGCCTTAGTTGGGGCGTGTGAACGAGGCAGTGACTTTGTTGCTCGTTATGGTGGTGAAGAGTTTGCTGCAGTGTTACCCAATACTTCAGTGAAAGAGGCTATCTCGTTTGCAAATAAATTGCGCAATGCGGTGAATGAGTTAAACATCCCTCACAAAGCGTCGCTAAATGCCGACCATGTCACAATTAGTATTGGTATTGCGACCACAGAAAATGGTCAGGTTTATGCAGAACAAGCCTTACTTGAAGAAGCTGATTTAGGTCTTTATCAGGCTAAAGACGCCGGACGAGATCAGATAGTATCGAGAATGATTGCAGTAAATGAACATGAGTAGGCAAAGCCTACTCACTCGTTTCAAATTATTTATTAACCATTGCTAAGTGATTTATAAATCGTATCACCCACGCCAATTAACTTATCATTTTTAAATACGAGTGGCGTACACTCGTCTTTAGTCATCTTGCCATCAGAGTGAATACTATGCGTTGCATAGAATAATACTTGGTAAACATCATCACCTTGCTTTAATAACTCGGTAAAGTTAGGTGTATTTAGTTTGTTTAATACAGTTTGGTAGCTCGTATCTAATGCAAGATTAGAAATCACTTCACGGTTATTTTTATGCTGTTGCTGCCAGCTAGATGAGCTTCCCGCCCAATGTGTATCGGCTTCGCCGTCAGAAACAGCAATGACACAACCAGTTAAAAATGGTGCAGTTAGCGCGGCAATTAGAAGTGCTTTTTTCATGTTATTTTATCCCGAAGAAATTGTTTTATAGTTATTCACTTAATAGCAAACTGCTTGCCAAACTTATAAATTACAACAAAATCAATTGTTTATGTTGTTTTTACTCAATGGGCTAAGTAATAAATTGCTAACTACTTAGCTCTATTGACTAATAAGTTGCGGTTTAGACCAACCTGTTACGTGCTTCGCCTTGATTAAATGCCTGGATATTTAATGCAATTTCGTTAACTAGGCGCACGATAGATTCTTGGCTGGCCCATGCGATATGTGGAGTAAGTAATAAGTTTGCACCTTTGTATAGTGCCAGCGGGTTTTCTTGCTCTGCAGGTTCTTTACTGAGTACATCAACACCGGCTCCGGCAATAATATTATTAGCTAATGCATCAGCTAAATCGGCTTCATTGATGATCCCACCGCGAGCAGTATTAATAATGATAGCTGACGGTTTCATCATGCTTAATTCTGCCGCAGCGATTTGGTTGCGTGTTTCATCAGTTAGCGGGCAGTGAACACTAATAATATCGGCCGTGGTTAGGGCATCATTGAAACTAACACGACCTTCACGAGGCGTTTGGCCTTTTCGTTCACTAATGATGACATTGGCACCAAAGGCGCGTGCTACATCGGCAACGGCTTTACCCAGTGAACCATAGCCAACAATAGCCAGTGTTTTACCGGCAATTTCATTAAAGCTGTAATCTAAACGGCAAAACATAGGGCTTTGCTGCCATAAGCCTTGCTGGCAATCATTAATGTATCTGTGAGTATTGCCCAGTAAATTAGTGATAAGAGTAAAGGTATGCTGCACCACACTCGGTGTTGAATAGCCCGCTACATTTGTCACTGCGATGTTATGCTCTTTGGCTGCTACCAAATCAATATTGTTAGTCCCTGTCGCTGCAACGCATATTAATTTTAAATTAGGTAATTTGCTCATGGCGTTATGATCAATCACCACTTTATTACTGATAACGATATCGGCATCTTGGCAGCGCTCAACAACCTGTTCTTGAGCGGTTAAATCGTAACAGGTTAATTTACCTAATTGCGCTAAGGCATCTAACGAAGTGTTGGCTAATGTCGCTGCATCAAGGACAGTAATATTCATGTGCTTTCCTTTTTTTAATTTATTGCTTGACCTTGGGGTGTACTCCAAGGTTTATAGTGAGCATAATAAATAAACGCTTCACAATGGAGACGGTGATGAAAATAGGTGAGTTTGCCCGTCAGTTGGGTGTCTCAACAGATACGCTACGGTACTACGAAAAGCATGGTTTGTTAACGCCTAGTTCGCGTTCAGACGTGGGATATCGTTTTTATTCTGAGAATGACTATAAGCAAATGGCGTTTATTCTCAGAGCAAAGAATGTTGGCTTTAGTCTGGCTGAGATCAAAGAGCTACTGCAAATTAAGTTTCATAAAGATCAGCATTCTTGTCATGAAGTTAAAGAGATGACGATACAAAAACGTGATCTCGTTGCACAACGAATTGCAGAGCTTACTCGCTTCTATGACTCACTATCATTATTAGCAGATAAATGCTGTGGCGGAGAAGAGCCTGCTGAAAACTGTTCAATACTAACGACGCTGGAGGATATCGATGGACTTACTCAATAATTTTTGGCATCTGTTTTTACTTTCAGCGCCTTGGTTAATGTTGGGCTTATTCATAGCGGGTCTTCTCAATGTGTATTTGCCTGCTAACTTTCTTAACCGGCATTTAGGCAAAGAAGGGTTATGGACCACAGTTAAAGCAGCCTTTATTGGTGCCCCAATGCCCTTGTGCTCATGTGGTGTGATCCCTGCGGCCATTGGTTTAAGAAGGGCAGGAGCGTCAAAAAGTGCTACCACAGCATTTTTAGTTTCAACCCCTGAAACTGGGGTTGATTCGGTTTCGGTTTCTTATGTGTTGCTTGGCCCATTTATGGCGGTAATACGTCCAATTGCCGCCGTGTGTAGTGCCATTGTGGCGGGAGTATTAGTAGGGAAAGACAGTGAACTTCATCAAGTGCAAAGTTCAGAATCAGATCAAGAAAGCACGAAAAAAGATTCTTGTTGTAGCAGTAAACAGCCTGAGCCTATGACCACATCAAGCTGTTGCAGTAAAGAAGCGCCTCCTAAGCCCGAACAAAGTTGTTGCAGTAAGCAAACGCCTAAAGAACCTGAGTCTGTTAAAACAACAAGCTGTTGCAGCACTGAGCAGTCAACTAAAGCCGTTGAAAGCCGTTTTAGCAAACTGAAACGTGCAGTGAGCTTTAGTTGTAACAAGCTGCTTGAAGACACCATGATTTGGCTAATGATCGGTTTATTTTTTGCTGCTCTAGTTCAAACTTATGTACCAGAATCTTATTTAAGCCAATGGGGTAATGGCATTCTGGCGATGCTGGTGGTTATTTTAATCAGTATTCCTATGTATATTTGTGCTACTGCATCGACACCTATCGCGGCAGGCTTATTACTCAGTGGTGTGTCTCCGGGGGCGGTGTTGGTGTTTATGTTGGCAGGGCCGGCAACCAACATTGCAACGCTTGGTGTGGTTGGAAAAGAGCTTGGCAAGCGTGCGGTATTTGCCTACTTAATAGGAGTGATTGGCACGGCGCTGGCATTTGGCTTTTTAACCGATTATTTAGTGGCGCAATATGGTTTTGTGGTGGCGCCGATGATGGGCGAAGAGCATGAAGTTCTACCACATTGGTTAAGCCTTGGGGCAGGTATTGTGTTGGCAATTTTAATGCTTAGATTACTGCTAAAAATGGTATTAAAAAAGGCGTCGCAAACTGGTAAGAGCATTGCTTAATTGTTTGTTATAAATATATATTTTCTATATTAATTGGCATTTAATTTGGTTAACTATCGCGTCTCGGTTCGCATTTAAAATTGCCTGAGTTATAATCCGCCAATTATTTTTAACGGCACGCTCTGCGTGCCGTTTTTTAACTTAAGTAGTTTTTAATGAGTGAAAGTGTGGATAAATACGCCGACATAAGACCTTACAATGATGATGAAGTAGCTGATTCAGTAGCGCGTTTGATTGCTGATAATGCCTTTGTAGATGTAATCGCTAAGTATAACCTACCGCGCTTTTTATCGAACTTCCCATTTATTACTCGCCCATTAGTGCGCAGTCAGCTGCGTAAAAAGTGGGGCAACACCGCATCGGTTGAGCAAGTTCAGCATGAAGTGGCTGATTATTTAAATAAACTAATCACCCGTACGACTTCAGAAGTGACGTTTTCGGGCATCGATAAACTAGACCCAAAACAAGCTTACTTATTTATCTCTAATCACCGCGATATCGTGCTTGATCCTGCGTTGGTGAATTGGGGCTTGTTCAAGCACAACATGCCGACAGTTCGCATCGCAATTGGTGATAACTTACTGCAAATTCCTTATATCACTGAGTTAATGCGTTTAAACAAAAGCTTTATTGTAAAGCGCTCAGCGAAAGCTCCGAAAGAGATGTTAAAAGCGCTGTCGCAGCTGTCTGCTTATATCTATGACTCACTTGCTGAAGGCCACTCAATTTGGATAGCGCAAAAAGAAGGCCGAGCAAAAGACGGTTTTGATCAAACAGATCCTGCCTTACTTAAAATGTTGCAATTACAAGGTCGTAAGCAGAAAAAAGAGTTTGCTGAATACGTACGCGAATTAAAAATTGTGCCAGTGTCTATCTCTTATCAATACGAGCCATGCGCGATTGCTAAAGCGAAAGAGCTTTATCATAAACAGCAACATGGTCAGTATGTGAAACAGCAAGGTGAAGATATTGCTAGTATTGTTGAAGGCTTTAGTACAGCTAAAGGGCATGTACATTTAGCGTTTGGCGAACCAATTGAATCGGGCTGCGAATCACCTGAAGAGCTGGCAAAAACCATTGATCAGCAAATTGTTGATTCGTTTTTCTTACACCCTGGTAACTACATAGCGGGTGGTTGTACGCAAGCTGTGATTGACGAAAAAGATGCTGCTGCATTTAACGAGCGACTTGCAAAAGTGCCAGAGGAGCTAAAACCTTTGGTATTAGCTATGTATGCTAAACCTTTTCATCGTAAAGCAGAACTTGCCACAAGCGAATCTGAGTAAGCGAAACAGATAGTTTAAGAAGCCACTTTTTAAAGTGGCTTTTTTTATGGTTAATTTTCAGGCTATACTTTTAATATTACTTATTAACCGGCATTTGTGATGCAACAGATTGAAATATTTGAAATTCCAAGCCCTTGCAAAGGAATATGCCAAGTTAATAATCGAGGCTATTGTAAAGGTTGCTACCGTAGTCGTGATGAGCGTTTTTATTGGAATAAGTTTACCAATGCAGAAAAACGTAAAGTCATTAGCTTATGCCAACAGCGCTATAAACGTTTCCTTCAGAAAAAACAGCAGGCAGAGCTGCAACAAAAAAATCCTGAGCAAGGCGGTTTTGATTTTTAAAATTTACTGAGGTTGTATTTCGATTTTAAAAATTGCACCGTGCCGTTTTCATCAAGCTTTTTAAGTACTTTAGTTAGTTGCGGAATAATCGCTTTATGCCGTTTATGCACAAAGTGAAAGCTCTGCATCGGCATTAAAACCTGTTTATGAAAGGCTGTTTGATCAAACCCCGGGTGCTTAGTCGACAGTAAAAATTCTAGTAATATTGTTCCTTCAACACGTTTTTGCGTGAGTAAGTTAAGCTGCGCAGTGACATTTCTGACCTTGATCACATCACCATCAAATGGATGGTTATCGATATAACTCTGGGCTGCCGGGTAGCTTGACTGAATTGCTAACGATTTAAGATCTTCATATTGGCATTGTCGGCAGTTTTTCAGTAGCACTAGATTAAAATCAAAAAGCGGATAGTCTACTTTCAATAAATTAGGGTAATCATCTTTAACATTGGCAATGCGGCCTAGTTGCCCATCGAGTACTCCTTGATTCGCGGCAACCAAGGCATTTTGATGATTAAAGTCGATAATATGGATCTCATAGCCAATTTCTTTGTATGCCATTTTCATTAAATCAATAACATAGCGAGCTTGTGGTGTATCGGCGGGGCGATTAAAGATCAGTAAATTAGTGCTGGCACTACTTGAGAAGCAAAAAAACAGCAAAAATAAGGCAAATCTGTGACTCAGATACTTCGACAACGTGCGTTCCTTGCGTACATAAATTGCTCGTTAATTTACTGATATGTGTTTCCAAAATCAAGCTTATCCGTGGGCTTTTTAAGCTAATAAAAGGGATTAAAGCCTGTTAATTTTGTTATACTTGCAAAATCAAAAATTTATTGCTGAGAAAGTATGAGTTTCAATTTATGTAAATTGCCACGAGAGCAAAAATATCAAATTCAATTGGATTACGAAGCGTCTTTTTGGGCTTATCAAATAAAGCGCGGTAAGAACACTCGCGAAGGTGTTTACACTGCAATAAATAATCGCCCTATGTCTGAGCAAGCTTTTCTTAAGCAGCAATTTGAGCATTACCTTTCGTTAATGAGCTAACCATGGCTGTGTTTAGATTTTGTTTACTTGAGCCAATTAAAACGCCGTTAGTAAACAAATTTTATGATAAACACAAGGCTCGCGGCAGAGCGACCAAAGCTGACCAAGTATGGGTTGCTTACAAAGAAACAGAAATAATTGCCGCTTGCCGAGTTCAAAACCAAGCTGGGCTGTTATTTTTGTCTACCCTTTATGTTGATGAAGTATGGCGGGGTCAAAAAATTGCCTCACAATTACTTGCGGCTGTCACCGCCGCACAAAAAGGGACAGTTTTTACCTTCGTGTACCAAAATCTGATTGATTTTTATCTACAAAATGGGTTTAACTATGCATTAACATTACCCAATTCTTTGCAATCGTTGTTTGAGGTATATGCGCATCGAAACGTAGTTGCGATGCACTTTACGCGTGACACAGTGCCAAGTTAGCAATTTGGAACGTCAATGACTAAGTTCTTCTCCAGTATAGCGTTATTTTTTATTTTGACCTGTGGCTTGTTTAGCCATCCCGCTATCTCTCAGGTAAAACGTTTATCAACCAGTGAAGGCTTATCGCAAAGTTATGTAAACACTATGCTTATCGATAACAGTGGCTACTTGTGGTTATCGACTGAAGGTGGCCTCAATCGCTACGATGGTTATCAGGTGGTTCATATCAAAGGCCCTAATGGTGAGCTTGAAGATGCCATTATTGACCGTATTTACCAAGATCCACAAGGCTATATCTGGATAGCTTCACTACAAGCGGGTTTATTCCGCTATGATCCCACTTCCGATACTTATCAGCAGTTTATTGCTAAACCAACCACTGAAGAGCAAATTTTTATTGAGTCGGTGTTTAGCATGGTAGCTGTTGATGACAAAACACTTTGGCTAGGGCGAGGCTGGGATTTTGCCAAACTAGACTTAGAAACGAAAAAAATCACCTCTATTTTTGAAATTCCTGAGCGAGTTAAAAGCAGTGTTATTCGAGAGCTTTTCGCGTACCAAGGTTATATTTTTATGGGCACCAGTAATGGTGCTTATGTCTATGAGCTGGCATCAGGAAAAGTCCGTAAACTTGAGCATTTGCAAAATGAGCCAAGTCATATTTATCAAAATTATGTGAAATCATTCGCTATTATCAATGAACAAACATTGCTAGTGGGGGCTGTTAGAGGGCTTTATCAGGTTGATATTAGCAATTTAAAAGCCATGTTTGATACCCCAGACATCGCCTTTAAAAATAAAACACTCATTAGTGAATTAAATATTTGGAAGATTATTCCTGAGGCTAACTCGATTACGCTTGGCACTGATAAAGGGTTATTTGAATATAACCCTGAAACGGGTGAGTTAGCTAAGAATATGCGCCTAAAGGAAAGTGGTTACACACTAGCTGACACCAGCATTATTGATATTGTGAAAGACCGCTCTGGTGGAATGTGGCTGGCAACCAAAAATGATGGTGCATTCTATCAGTCATACGACAATTACAATTTTATCAATGTAACAGCCAACTCATTAACAGGCGATGGGCTATCGCATCATTCAATTTGGAGTATCACTGAGTTTCAAAATCGTCTCTGGCTTGCCACCCATAATGGTTTAACAGCGGTTGATTTAGAAACCTACGAAAGTGAAGTGTTTTTAAAAGATTATCAGGTTGACCTTATAACTACTGAATTCAGTATTTACCAAATCATGCCGTACAAAGATAAGTTATGGCTGCATACTAATCGCGGTATATTAAGCTTTGATCCGAAAACCGGGCAGGCCACCCCAGTCAAAGCCGCAAACCCCGAGAACCAAGTTTTAATTAACGATTGGGTGCATGGCATATTGTTGATGCCATCGGGGGATCTTTACTATGTTCACCCTGATTACGGCATGTTTGTTTATAATATCGATAGCCAAAAAGTGACCCGACTAGGCGGCAAGTTTGATGAGTTTGAGCCGTTTTTAGCCTACGGATTTTTACCTGCGTTGTCGTCAAACCCAAAAGCGCCGTTATTTTATAATGCAGGTATTCTGTATCAAGTTGACCCTGATACATACGAGCTCTCGACGATATATAAAGTACCAGAACAGCATGAAAATGTTGCTGTGAATGTGATGTCTTACATCATAGATAACAACAATGTGTTGTGGTTATCGCTTTCAAACTTTGGCTTAATCGGCTTAGACGCCAGCACCTACGAACATATTTATACCATCGACCTTGAAAAGAATAAGTTAGGTACTTTGTTATACGACATGGTGCTTGATGAAGCCGGTATGATCTGGATGAGTAGCCACAAAGGACTTTGGCGACTGAACCCAGATAATTTACATTTTCAGCAATTTACTGGCTCAGAAGGGTTATTCTCAACCGAGTTTAATAGTGGTGCATTTACTAAGCTTGAGTCAGGGCAAATTGTCTATGGTACGCTAAAAGGCTTTACCTATTTTTACCCTATGGATAACCACTATCAGCAAGCTTTAATTGATCACGTAAATATTACCAACCTTGATTTGATGTCTCGTGATTTACCCGCTGAACTAAAGCAGCCAATCGATAGTGTCGTCCTTGAGCATGATGATATAGGCCTCGAAGTTGCCTTTTCGGCGATGGCATTTAACTATCAAGAACGTATCATTTATGAATACCAGCTAGGTGATGGTCAAAAAACTTATACCCGCAATAACAACCGAGTGCTCTTCCCAAAACTCAGTGCAGGAAAATACCACCTTAAGGTATGGGCAAAAGATCCATTAACCGGAGAGTTAACGCCGCCGGCAATTTTAAATATCGAAGTGAAATACCCACCTTGGCGTGCACCTCACTTTATTGTTTTGTATGTAATTTTGGTTGCTCTGTTTGTTGCTGCATGGGTGTTTAGACGTAACCGTATGCAACAAATATTGCTAGCCGCCCATAAAGAAAGTAAAGAGAGTGAAGCACGCTTAAAACTTGCTCTCGAAGGCAGTCATTCAGGGGTTTGGGATTGGTCTTCGCAAAGCCCGATTATTTATCAGCCGCGTCTTAAAAATGAGTTAGGCTATGAAACTGACAGCGTTAATTTAGATGATTATTTAGCAAAGATTCACCCCCATGATAAACAAACTTTCCGGTTAGAGTGGTTAGAGTTTTTATCTACACAAAAAGGCTACTTCAATTGCACCTACAGGCTGCGCCATGCTGATGGTAATTGGCGCTGGTATAAAGACTTTGGCAAAGTGGTTGAGTGGCAAGACAGCGCCCCTGAAAAAGTAGCTGGTACCTACACAAATATGACCCGAGAGCTGGTATTTGAAGAAAATGCCCGCTTGTTTGGTGCAGCATTTGAACAAACTCGCGACTGGGTGTTTATCTTAGATAAAAATCTGCGTATTCGCGCTACCAATAAGTCATTCCAAGATGCCTTTGGTTTTCCTGCAGAGCCTCGCTCTAGCCGTTCGCTCACACTTGGTATGCCTATATCAACTCGTATCCATTACTTACGCATTATGCAAAAGCTTGAATCGGGTGAGCACTTTTCAGCCGAAGATGTTGTTGAAGTTGCTGGCGGTGAAAAGCGCCAAGTATTAATAAAAATAAGTGCGGTTGCAGGCAATAATCGCCAACTTGATAGCTATGTGATTATAGTTACTGATATTAGCGCGCAAAAGCTGGCTGAAAACGAGCTGCATCTACTGGCCAACTACGATGCTTTGACGGGGCTGCCAAATAAAACCTTGTTTAACGACCGAGTCGTTCACGCTATTGAGCAAGCGGATTACCATCAAACAAAAGTGGCGTTATTAAACGTTAATATTAAGCGCTTTAAGCACTTTAATGATTCGCTTGGGCGTGAAGAGTCTGATGAATTAATTAAGCGTGTTGCTAAGCGTTTAAAACAGGTGTTGCGTCCACAAGATAGCGTGGCACGTTTCGATGGTGACGAGTTTGTGATCCTTGCCGAAGATTTTAAACAGCTTGATGAGTTACTGCTGTTATGTGCAAAAGTGATGGATTGTGTCGATACTCATATTGAATTGAGCCAGCAAGCTGTAAAGGTGAACCTGAGTGTTGGTGTTGCTGTTTATCCTGATGATGCAAAGGACACCAAAGCCTTATTAAAAGCCTCCAATGTGGCACTGTACCACGCGAAAAGTCATGTCGAAGGCTGTTATCAGTTCTATAAGCAAGAAATGAATTTACAAGTGCAGCGTACTTTGCACCTTGAATCACAGCTAAGTAAAGCTTACCAAGAACATGAGTTTTGTAATTTTTATCAGCCAATCGTGAGCGCTGAGACTCGCCAAGTGGCGGGGCTTGAAGTGTTGTTACGTTGGCCGAGTAATGATGAATATAAACCAGAAGACTTTGCAAATGCAGCAGAAAGCTCCGGGCTAATCACCAAAATTATGCTGCAGACTCTATCAAGAGCATTGATTGAGCTGCGCCAATGGCGTACCACGCATCCTGATTTATATATTTCTATTAATCTATCAGCTCTTGATTTTGAAAGCGAAAATCTGGTTGAGAAAATACATCAATCAATAAACGCAATTAAAGTTCCTGCGAGCGCGTTAGTGTTTGAGATCACCGAATCAGTGATGATGCATGACTCAGATAAAGCGCAGCAAAGTATGGAAAAACTCAAAGCCCTAGGCTGTCGTATTTATATGGATGACTTTGGAACGGGTTATGCGTCACTGACCTATTTGAAACGTTTTCCGGTTGATGTGCTTAAAATAGACAAAAGTTTTGTTAATGATATTGGAATTGATAAAGGTGATGAAGCGATTATCAACTCAACGCTTACTCTGGCAAAAAGCTTGGGTAAAGAGTGTGTAGCAGAAGGGGTTGAAAACCGCACGCAATTGCAGTTTTTACGCTCTTTAGGCTGTGAGTATTTCCAAGGTTACCTGTTTAGCAAACCTGTGGCAGGTGATGAGGTGAAAGCGCTTTTAGATACCCAGTGGGATGATGAATTTTAGGGTAAAGCTAAAACTTTACCCTTTTCGTTAATCTTGGCGTTTACCACAGTGGCGGCAATACAGATTGCGATTGCGGTTTTTAAGCTCGTTATGAATCGCTTTATTCGCCTCTTGCTGACTTAAACCCAGTTTATACCGTAAGTTTTCTAAGTGCTCTTCTTCAACAGGCGATAAGTGCCCATCTTCAACGGCTTCATGCACTGCATCGGTAAACACCTGTCTGCGTTTACGTAACTGCTCAGAAAAGCTTGAGGCTAACAAACCAGTTGGAATAGCCACCATGCCCATACTTACCAGTGTAATAGCACCACCAAATAAACGACCAAGGGGAGTCACAGGCACGACATCGCCATAACCAACGGTTGTTAATGTCACCATTGCCCACCACATTGCAGCAGGGATAGAGCCAAATTTATCTGGCTGTACATCGTGTTCAATTAAGTAAATACCGCATGAAGCAATGATCAGCACTACGGCCATTATAAAAAAAGCCGCAAGCAGTGAGCTGCTTTCTTCTTTGAATGAGTTTAATAGTAGCTGCATCGCCCTTGAATAGCGCGTCAGCTTAAAGATACGCATTAATCTAAGCACTCGTAAGAAGCGTAAATCAACACTCACAAAGACCATCAGAATGGTGGGTAAAATCGCGATGAGATCAATCAGCGCCATGGGCGAAAAGAAATACTTAATGCGAATTTTTGAATTTGTTAACGGGCTTTCTTTATGCACGCTTTTATCTACACAAGACCAAAGCCTGAGCACATATTCTAAGGTAAAGATACCGACAGAAATCAGCTCAATCATTAAAAATTCGTGATGATATTGCTTTGCTAAAGGGCCGACTGACTCCAGCACAATCGCCACCACATTAATCATGATCAACGACATTAAAAACACGTCGAGAGCGCGTCCTATACGTCGATATTTACCGTTACCTTCAAAAACTCGTGCAGTGTAATTTCTTAAACGATGCAAAATAATGATCCAGTTTTAGTTAAGTTTTAGCACCATATTAATGCTGCCTTCTTCAAAGTCGCGGGTGATCTTAAACCCGAGTTTTCGTGCCAGTTCAATCATGCCGGTGTTTTCTGGCAAGGTAATACCAGCAATTTGTTTTACGCCTTGGTTCTTGCAATGCTCAATCGCCGCATTCATTAATATTGTGCCAAGTCCTAAACCTTGGCAATCAGAGCGCACCACAATTGCAAACTCAGCATCGAGTTTGTCTGGATCCATAAGTACACGAGACACCCCTAATGTACAGGCTGAACCATTTTGCTCTTGGCTGACAATAAACGCCATTTCTCGGTCATAATCAATTTGCGTCATTTTCGCGAGCTGATCATGGTTAAATTGCGGTAATTCACCGAAGAAGCGTTTATATCTGTCTTCTTTACTCAATGATTGATCAAACTCTAAGTGTGCTTGCTCATCTTCCGGTTTGATAGGTCTTAGCTGTGCTTGGGTATTGTTTTTAAGGGTTACTTCTTTCACCAATTCAATCGGGTAGGGGCGAATACACAAGCGTTTACGGTTCGCTTTTGCTTTATAACGGCTAAGGCCAATGGTTGCATCAAGTACCAAAAACTGCCCGTTGCTGGCTAAAATAGGGTTTAGCTCAACACTAGTAATATCAGGTTGGTCGATAACCAGCTGCGAGATGCGGGTGAGTAGGGCACATAAACGGTATTTATCGACTTTTTCTGGTAGTACGCGGTCTTTAAGTACGCCTTTATCGTGCGCCGCAGCAATCAGGTATTTTGCCAAGTTCATATTCAGTGGCGGTAATGCCACTGCAGCTTGAGCGAATTCAAGTCCGGTGCCTGCTTCACCCAGTAAGATCACTGGGCCAAAGTTAGGCTCTGTTTTTATAGCGATGCGCAGCTCATTAGCTCCTGCTCGCGGCGCCATCTTTTGCAGTGAAAAACCTTCTATATGCGCATCAGGGTAGGTGTTTTTGATTCGTAGCAGCATGGCAAAGGCTGTTTGTTCAACTTCTTGCGCATCATTTAAATTAAGGACCACACCACCGACTTCTGATTTTGAAGGAATACTTGGGCTAATTAGTTTTAACGCTACCGGAAAACCCAGTTCAATGGCTTGCTCTTTGGCTTCTGTTGGCGTGTAAGCAACCTCAGTTTGAATACAATCAATACCATAATGAGTGAGAATTTGGCTTGCTTCATGGGTTGATAGATAGCTTTGCTCTTCGGCTAAAAACTCATTCACTACAGTGCGTGCTGCGTCTTTATTTATTTTTGCATCATCGGTGTTCGATTCTGGCGTTTGCGTTAAATGTTTTTGGTTACGACGATAACTTACCAAGTGCATAAACGCACCAACCGCACCTTCAGGTGTACGGTAGGTCGGAATGGCATTATTAGCGCAGACCTTACGCGCGGCATACGCGGCATCTTCACCCATAAAGTTTGTCATAACATAAGGGCGAGCCATCTTCGGGATTTTCTCTAAGGTTTCAACAATGATCTCTGCATAATCTTCACTCGGTGCAAGCGCAGAAGGGGTATGAATGATCAGCAGGTTTTTAACTTCTTTGGCTTGCAGCAAGATTTCTAAGGCTTGTTGATAGCGTCTTGGCGCTGAGTCACCAAAAATATCCACCGGATTCGAGGTCATTTCTGATTGCGGAATCACTTTATTAAGCGCAGCTCTGGTCTCGTCGCTAAGCTCTGCCAACTTTCCTGAGCTTTGCAAGAGCGTATCCACAGCCATGACACCTGGGCCGCCGCCATTGGTTAGAATAGTCAGTTGCTCGACTTTAAGTAGTTTGGGGTGCATTGCCAGCGTTTGTGTTGCTGCAAAAAGCTCTCGTAAGTCATTTACCCTTAGCATACCCGCTCGCTGAAACAGCGCATCATAGACTGCATCTGAGCTTTGTTTGCCACCAGTGTGTATTTCTGCTGCAAGGGCACCGGCACTGGTTTTACCGGTTTTAATGGCAATAACAGGTTTACTAAACGCAGCGGCTCGCGCTGCGGAAATAAAGCTGCGAATATCCTCTATATTATCGATATACAACAAAATAGCCTTGGTTTTTGCATCTCGGCCTAAAAAGTCGAGTAACTCATCAAAGTCGATATCAAGGCAATCACCTACAGACACAAAATATGAAAAGCCAATCTCTTTGTTCTTCGCCCAATCAAGAATCGTTGAGCAAACCGCGGCCGATTGCGACACAAAAGCGAGCTTTCCTGGGCTTGCAACTGTATGCGAAAAACTAGCATTTAAGCCAATGTGAGGAATCAGCAAGCCCAAGCAATTAGGCCCAAGTAAAGACACATTAGCCTCAGCAGCTGCTTCTTTCAGTGCGAGCTTTTGGTCGGCGTTTAAACCCGCAGCAATCACTACCGCATGTTTACAGCCAAGCTCTCCAAGCTCATTAATGATGTTGATTAAGGTGTTTTTATTAGTACAAATAACCGCAAGATCAGGCACTTTAGGTAGAGCAGCAATGCTCGGGTAGGCTAATACGCCGTGTACAGCGCTGTGATTTAAGCTAACAGGCATGATTGGGCCTTTAAAACCCCCTTGTAAAAGGTTGCGCATAACCACAAAGCCCGCTCGGTTAGGGGAATTTGAGGCGCCAATGACCGCGACTGATTTAGGGTTAAAAAATTGGCTAATACGTTTAACGCTCATGCTGTTTCCTTCGCTTGCGCTGTTTGTTAAAACTTCAGGGTCTGTTAAGTTTAATACACCCAAACTAGAACCGACACGCTTCTAAAGTATTAAAAGTTATACTCATAAGATAACCTGTTTATAACTACTTTTCGAGTCAAAAACAGTGACCTACATCAAGGAGAAAAGCATGAATAAAGCGCAACCATTTAATATCGTTATTGCAGCGTGTGCATTGGCGGTTGGTTTGCTTGGATTAGGTTTTATTTTGAAAAGTGCAGCCCTTGATGTGAAAGGCATGGAGCGCACTGTTCATGTTAAAGGGTTAGCCGAAATGGAAGTGCCAGCCGACACCGTAATTTGGCCGTTACAGTTTTCTGATGCCGATAACAACCTTGAAAAATTAGTGGGGCGGGTTGAAGAGAAAAGCGATGCAGTCGTCGCCTTTTTAAAGCTACATGGTTTTAGTGATGAAGAAATCAGCCTTGGTAGTCAGTCAATTATTGATAAACAAGCCCGTGAGTATGGCGGCGAGAATCAGCAGTTTCGTTATATTGCCCGTAATAATGTTATTGTTTATTCAAATGACATCGAAAAAGTGCAACATGCGTTAGGCGCAGTAAGCCAATTAGCCAAGCAAGGCATTGCGATAGTACAAGACAATTACGAAACGCGTATTCAATATTTATTTAATGGCTTAAATGAAATTAAGCCAAATATGATTCAAGAAGCAACCGAAAAAGCCCGTGAAGTGGCAATGAAATTTGCCAAAGATTCACAGTCTAAATTAGGTAAAATTAAAACAGCGCGTCAGGGGCAGTTTTCAATTTCTGATAGAGATTCAAACACACCTCAGCTGAAAAAAGTGCGTGTTGTTACCAGTGTTGAATATTATCTATCTGACTAAACCCAATACCACAGATAAAGGCAGCCGCATGCGTGTGCATACAATCACCATGCGGCAAAGCGCACCAAGCATAAAGCCGCCACTAAATGCCACAGCCACCCCCAATAAGCCAAACTGATCTTTTAACAGTACTGCCATTAAAACCGTGACACTGGTTGCGCCAAGTAATACGTACAAGTTAATAAGCGGGTTTCCTTTTAACTTGATTGAGCGCGTTTAGTAACTGCGCTGTTGGCACTTGCAAATAGGCCGCGCACAGTAGAACTTTACTGTCGCTACTCGTTGGTTGATTGGCACCATAAAATTGCTTAAGGGTATGTATTAAGGCGCTGACTGCGCTAGGGCTATGGCTTTGGTCGACTTCCATCATAGCTAATAACGCAGAGAACTCATGTTTGGCTAGCATTTGGGTCGTACTATTTTGCGCTATAAAGCAACCAATAGGAGTGAGCTGCTGTTTATTTAATGTTTTTAACGCTTTGCCTAAGCTTTCGTTGCTTTCAAATAACATTAACGAACGCAAGTAATTAAAGGGTAGGTTATAAGCCTGACATTGCGTAAATAAATGATGTAGTAAGGTATTGCCCTGATTGTCTGTTACACAAAAAGCATTTTGAAACTTAAGACCAGGCGTGAAAAAGCTCAGTTTATCGATATCATCAATTAAGGCTACAGCTTCACTTGGCAGCGGGCTTGCTTCGAGTAAATGCGCTGCCACATTTTGTAAAAACAAGTATTTAACTTCACTACTGCAAGCTAATTGATAAATGTGCTGTAATTGTGCCGCTTGCAAAACTCCCGATAAACTTTGGTAATCGGCAATGAGTTCTTTTAACTGATGATGTTGAAGCCGGCTGTTCAATTGCTCAATCGCGCTTTGCATGGAGATACTCGTTTTTTATTATTTATACATTTATAGCTCAACTAGTTGTTTAAATAAATAAAAAAGGCCGCTTAGCGGCCTTTTTCAAGTCTTTATTGATTATGCTGCTTGTTTCTTAGCAACCCATTGGTCAACAAACTTCTCTAGTACATTTAATGGTACTGCACCATTTTTAAGTACTACATCGTGGAATTCACGAATATCGAATTTATCGCCTAGTTTTTCTTTAGCCGCTTCACGAAGCTCTAAAATTTTCAGCATGCCCACTTTGTATGCCGTTGCTTGTGAAGGCATTACAATGTGACGTTCAACCATTTTAACGCCATCAGACGTCGCATTTGGTGTGTTATTTACGTAGTAGTCGATACCTTCTTGACGTGTCCACTTCATAGCGTGGATACCTGTATCTACTACTAGGCGACATGCACGCCATAATTCCATCGCAAGACGACCAAAATCTGAATATGGGTCTTCGTATAAGCCCATTTCTTTTGGTACTAGCTCTGAGTATAAACCCCAGCCTTCAACATACGCTGTGTAGCCGCCAAACTTACGGAACTTAGGTACATCTTCAAGCTCTTGCGCGATAGCAATTTGCATGTGGTGACCCGGAATACCTTCGTGGTACGCAAGTGCTTCCATTTGGTATGTTGGCATTGCTTCCATGTCGTAAAGGTTTGCGTAATAAATGCCTGGGCGTGAGCCATCTGGTGCAGGTTGTTGGTAGAACGCTTTACCTGCTGCTTTTTCGCGGAATGCTTCAACAGCTTTAACTTTAAGGTCAGCTTTTGGCTTAACAATGAATAGCTCGTCTAGACGAGATTTCATGTTATCGATAAGTGCTGTTGCCTCATCAAGGTAACGTTGCTTACCTTCAGCTGTGTTAGGGTAGTAGAACTGCTTATCAGTTTTCATGAATTCCATGAATGCTTTAAGGTCACCTTTAAAGCCTACTTTGTCCTTAATCTCACGCATTTCGTCGTGAATACGCGCGACTTCAGCTAAACCGATTGTGTGGATTTCTTTTGCTGTTAAATCAGTCGTTGTGGTACGTGCTAAAGCATTATTGTAGAACGCTTCACCGTCAGGGAATTTCCAAGCACCATCGCGGTCATCAGCGCGTTTTTCTAACTGAGCTAAGAAGTTAATTAGCTTAGTGTAAGAAGGCTTTACTGCTGCTTTTAGGGCTTTTTCAGCATCGCTGATAAGTGCTGATTTTTCGCTATCGGCAATCTCTAACGCATTAACTTTACGTTTAAAGTCAGCTAGTAACGTTGAGTCTTCACCGTCATGAAATGGTGCGCCGCGTAAGATATTATTGCTTGAATCAATCACGTGTGGGAAAACAAACTTAGGCGCGATAATGCCTTTATCTGCACGTACTTCAAGGTCTTTGATTAGCTGTTCAATAACCGTTGTAACACCATTTAAACGTGAGATATACGCTTTAGCATCAGATACATCGGCAATTTGATGTTGATTGATTAAAAACGCAGGGATCATCGAGTGAACACCAAACATTTGGTTCACAGGGTAGTTGTAATGACGCCATTTGAAATCAGCAATTTCGTTTTCTAAATCTTGCTTTTTAAGGTCGTAGCTTACTTTTGTTGCGTCATCTAATAGGTCGCGGTTAATTGCGTTAAGCGCAACTAGGTCAGCTTTAGTTTGTTCAAAGTCTTCTAAAACGCGCTCTTCGCTGCCATCGTCCCATTTGTCGTAATCTTTTTTGATGCCCATGTATGTTTGATAGATAGGGCTTTTCATTACATCACGGTTAAAAGTATCTTCGAAGAAGGCATTAGCTTTATCGATTTCACTTTGTACAGGTTGGCTTTGTACACTTGGTGCAGGCTTCGGTTGCTCTTGCATTTGTTGGCAGCCGCCAAGTAATGCAACACTTACCGCCGCAGCGATGAAGGTCAGTTTACGCATTATCGTTCCTTTGTAGTTGTTAGAAATTTAATTATAATTCTTAAACGAATAATTCTAGCAGGTCATTTAAAAAGCGGTGGCCTTTTTGGCTTACCTGCCAGTTATCTTTATCATCAATTAGTAAGCCTTTTGCAATTGCATCAGTCAAGGCTTGTTCCTGACTTTGCAGTGACAAACTTGTAAGCAAAGGTAAATCAGCTTTGGGGCAGGGTTCGACTAAACGAAAACGATTCATAAAGAATTCAAAAGCTAAGTCGTCTTCTGCTACTTGCCATTGTTCGTATAAATACGGTTTGGCAAGATCCATATAACCTCGAGGGTGTTTTACTTTCACCGTACGGGTGATGACTTTATTTTCATCAGTAATTTTACCATGGGCACCGCAGCCGATACCGAGATAATCGCCAAATCGCCAATAATTCAAGTTATGACGGCATTGGTAACCGGGCTTCGCGTAGCCTGAGATCTCGTATTGCTCATAACCTGCTGCTGCGAGTAACGCTTGACCTTGTTCTTGAATATCCCAAAGGGTGTCGTCATGAGGTAAGGTCGGTGGTTTAGAAGCAAACTGAGTATTCGCCTCAATGGTTAGTTGATACCACGAGATATGAGGTGGATTTAGGGCGATGATTTTTTCAAGGTCATCCAAGGCGTCTGCAACAGATTGCCCTGGTAAGCCATGCATTAAATCAAGGTTAAAGCTGTTTAGCCCCGCTTGATGCGCCTGTTTAGCCGCATAACTTGCTTCATCAGCACCATGAATACGGCCAAGGGCTTTTAGCTTATCATTTTGCATGCTTTGCACACCAATCGAAATACGATTGATGCCAGCGGCAACATATTCTTTAAAGCGACCTGTTTCGACGGTACCTGGGTTTGCCTCTAGGGTAATTTCACAGTCATCAGTTAGGCCAATTAATCTGTCGACTTCACCAAGTAGGCGAGTATATGCGTCACCGGTTAATAAGCTTGGCGTGCCGCCGCCAATAAAAATGCTGTGGATTTTACGCCCTTGCACTAAATGCAAATCAGCCTTGAGATCATCAATAAGATGTTGAACGTATTCTTTTTCGGGGATTGTGCCTTTTTGGCCATGGCTATTAAAGTCACAGTATGGGCACTTTTGCACGCACCAAGGCACGTGCACATATAAACTTAAAGGCGGTAAACTCACAGGCCGCCTTTTTGCTGCAATTGCGCAAGTAGTTGTTTTAAAGCTTGGCCGCGATGGCTAAGGGCATTTTTTTGCTCTTTAGTTAATTGAGCGCTAGTGCATTGCTCAGACGGTACGTAAAAAACAGGATCATAACCAAAACCACCTTGACCATCTTGGCTATGAGTGATTTCGCCTTCCCAGCTAGCACTACAAATAAGTGGTGTAGGGTCGTCAGCATGGCGCATTAATACTAACACACACCAAAAACGCGCACTGCGAACTGGGTTATCAGCAAGCTCTTTTAGTAGCTTGTCGATATTATCTTGATCGCTGGCACCCGCTCCGGCAAAACGTGCAGAGTACACACCTGGTGCACCATTTAGACCGTCTACTTCAAGGCCAGAGTCATCAGCAATCGCAGGCATGCCTGTGATCTTTGCTGCATGGCGCGCTTTAATAATGGCGTTTTCAACAAATGTGGTGCCTGTTTCTGGCACGTCTGGCACTTGAAAATCGCTTTGTGGAACCACGTTAATATTAAGTGAGCTGAGCATACTTGCCAGCTCTTTTACTTTGCCAGGGTTACCCGTGGCTAAAACCAAGGTGTTGTTCATAGGTCTATTAATCTACGTAAAATTTTTGCTGAAACTTCAGCGTTTGTACTTTGCCATTTTGATTAATTTCGATATCAAAACGGTAAATTTCTTCGTTGCTGTAATCGATTTGCGCGAGGTAATAAATCGCATCGCCTTCCACAACTTCTTTAAATGTAAGCTGTTTTTTATTACCAAGTAGGTTACGTGCAGTGCCAGTTAAAGTTGCAGTCTGCGCAGTTTTATCGCTGTTTTTTAATACCGAAATATTAATAATCCCTTTGCTAGGGCTACGCTCTAAATCATAGTTTTTAGCAATGTTTGGCTGAATAAAAGTTGATGGAAATGCAATGTAATGAACTTCCCAAGGGCCAAGAACCTTGTACTGGGCGCCTGCTTGTTCATCAGCTTTGGCAAAGGTTGTAAATAAACTCAATACAATCAAAGAAAAATAAATAAATTGCTTCATGGTATATCTCACTTAACAAAAGAGGCCTTTCGGCCCCTTACTGCTTAACGTTAAACGCTTAGCCAATTAAATCCATTACTAAAAACTGTAAAAACTGTAGACCAATAATCAACACTAAGATTGATAGGTCTAGACCACCTAGTGGTGGGATAACCTTACGAATGGGACGTAACATCGGCTCAGTTAGCTGGTGGAATACAGCCTCAATTGGGTTGTAGCCTTGGCTTACCCAACTTAGTAAAGCACGAATAATTAATACCCAAAATAGTAAGTTTAGGCCTTCTTTAACTACCGTAATTAACGCTTGAATAAATACCGGACCTGGCGCCCAAGCGTTATAAAACATCAGAAAAATAACACTGAGTTTTGCTACAGCAACTAAATAAGCAAGCACTAACGAGGCAATATCAAAGCCACCCACTCCTGGGATGATTTTACGAAGTGGGTTCACTGCGAACGAAGTGGCTTTCACCACAAACTGGCTCATAGGGTTGTAAAAGTCAGCTTTTGCCGCTTGTAACCAAAAGCGTAAAAGGACCACCATTAAAAAGAGATCAAAAATAATCCCAACTAAAAAGTGCATGGCTTGCATAGTTTTACCTTCAAAAAGTAAGCTTAAAGTTCTTTTTCCATCGCTTCAGCGCGAGCAATACAGGCATCCATTGCATCTGCAACTGTGCCGACTAAACCTTGTGATTTAAGATGCTCAACAGCTTCGTGAGTCGTCCCCCCTTTAGAGGTTACGTTTGCACGTAGCTGAGAAATGCTGATGTCTGGTTGCGAAAGAGCCATTTCGGCAGCACCCAGTGCGGTTTGTTGTACTAAACGGCGCGCATCTTCATCACTAAAGCCAAGTGCTTTAGCTTTTTCTTCAATAGCTTCCATAAATAAGAAGAAGTAAGCAGGTGATGAGCCTGTAACAGCAATGATGTCGTTGATTTGTGACTCTTGCTCAACCCAAACAACAATGCCTGTACACTCAAAAACTTGTTGTACAAACTCGTGCTCTTCAGCAGTTTCGCCAGCGCCATATAGACCAGAAACACCACGACCTAGTAATGATGGTGTATTTGGCATACAACGCACCATTTTCACATCTTGACCTAACATTTCACGTAAACGGTTTACGGTAAGGCCTGCTGCTACTGAAATAAATAGCTTGTCGCTAAAATCAACGCCTGAATCTTGGAATGATTGGCAAAGATCGCCCATCATTTGTGGTTTAACAGATAAGACAATCACATCTGCATCGCGAAGTGCCGCGTTGTTATCCGCGGTAGTTTGCACCCCGAAATCAGCAGCAACCTTAGCTAATTTTTCTTGGTTGCGATTGGTTGCAATGATGTTTTTTGCTGCAAAACCGTTCTTTACCATGCCGCCAATGATGGCGTAGCTCATGTTACCCGTGCCTATAAATGCGATTTTTTTGTCTGACATATGTCTGTTATCACCTTTTAATTTCGTTGGCCAAATATATCCGTGCCAATGCGTACCATGGTTGAACCTGCTGCAATCGCCGCTTCAACATCGTTACTCATACCCATCGACAAGGTGTCTACTTGGGGATATTGGGCCTTTAGTTTATCAAAGCAAGCGCTTAATTGCTCAAAATATTGTAATTGTAGCTGGGCATCGTCGGTTTTGGCAGGAATCGCCATCACACCGCGCAGGCATAAATTAGGACATTGATTGACGAATTCGGCCAATGCCATTAGCTCGTCTGGGTGGCAGCCTGACTTAGCCTCTTCTAAACTAATATTAACTTGAATTAATACATTGAGCGGGGCTTTGTCGGCTGGTCGTTGCTCGTTAAGACGTTTTGCAATTTTAGTGCGGTCAACGCTTTGCACCCAATCAAAATGCGTGGCTACTTGGGCACTTTTATTTGATTGAATAGGGCCGATAAAGTGCCAAACAATGTCTTTATAATCTGCCAGTGCTGTAACTTTTGTTACCGCTTCTTGAACGTATGATTCGCCAAACTGGCGTTGACCATGCTCATAGGCAGCAATAATATCGTCGGCAGGTTTTGTTTTTGAAACAGCCAATAGGCTGATTGATTGCTCATCGCGGTGATTATTTTTTGCAGCTTGAGCAATTCTTGCGTAGGCGGATGTAAGTCGTTCTGCTATTGTAACCATATAATTATCAGTTGGTTGTGGAGTCATAATGGATATTACCGAATTATTGGCCTTTAGTGTGCAACACAAAGCCTCGGATTTACACTTGTCATCAGGCGTATCACCTATGATACGTGTTGATGGTGATGTGCGTCGTATTAATATTCCAGCATTAGAACAAAAAGATGTAAATAGTCTGGTATACGATATTATGAACGATAATCAGCGTAAGGACTACGAACAAAATCTCGAAGTGGATTTTTCTTTCGAAGTACCAAACCTTGCGCGTTTTCGTGTTAACGCATTTAATTCAAACCGTGGCCCTGCGGCGGTGTTTCGTACTATCCCAAGTGATGTTTTAACGCTGGATGATTTAGGTGCGCCTGATATTTTTAAAACTATTTCCGATAATCCACGTGGTTTGGTGCTAGTCACTGGGCCAACGGGTTCTGGTAAATCAACCACATTAGCGGCGATGGTTGATTATATTAACCAAAATAAGCATCACCATATTTTAACTATCGAAGATCCAATCGAATTCGTACACGAGAATAAGCTGAGCCTTATTAACCAGCGTGAAGTACACCGTGATACGCATAGCTTCTCTAATGCGCTTAGAAGTGCACTACGTGAAGACCCTGACGTTATCTTAGTGGGTGAGCTGCGTGACCTTGAAACAATTCGCTTAGCGATGACTGCGGCAGAAACAGGTCACTTGGTGTTTGGTACCTTGCATACCACATCAGCACCAAAAACTATCGACCGTATCATTGACGTATTCCCAGGTGAAGAAAAAGACATGGTACGTTCAATGTTGTCAGAATCATTACGTGCCGTAATCTCGCAAACTTTACTTAAAAAAGTGGGCGGTGGCCGAGTTGCAGCTCACGAGATCATGATAGGTATTCCTGCAATCCGAAATCTGATCCGTGAAGATAAAATTGCACAAATGTATTCATCAATTCAAACCGGTGCATCGCATGGTATGCAGACCATGGATCAATGTTTAGCAAACTTAGTTAACTACGGCATTATTACAACCAATGATGCGCGAGCTAAAGCACAAGATAAAACCCAGTTTGGTGGTTAACGGAGCTATTTAAAATGTCTTTACCTTTAAATCATTTTTTACAAGTTATGATAGATAAAAAAGCGTCTGACTTGTTTGTTTCTAGCCAACTGCCGGTCAGTGCAAAAATCAACGGTGAGCTAGTACACCTTACCGACGAAAGGCTTTCGGATGATGCTTCTCTTGCGTTAGTTGAGTCGGCTATGAATGATAAACAACGCAAAGAGTTTCATGACACTAAAGAGTGTAACTTTGCAATTGCAACCGATGAAGGTCGTTTCCGTGTTTCTGCTTTTTGGCAGCGTGATAGAGCGGGTATGGTTATTCGTCGTATCGTGACGCAAATCCCAGATGTGAACGAACTAGGTTTACCATCAACATTAACCGATGTGATCATGGCAAAACGTGGTTTAGTACTGTTTGTGGGTGGTACAGGTACAGGTAAATCAACATCATTAGCAGCGCTTTTAGGTTATCGTAACCGCAATCAACGTGGTCATATTCTTACTATTGAAGACCCTATCGAATTTGTTCACGAACATCGTAAAAGTATCATCACCCAACGTGAAGTTGGTTTAGATACTGAAAGCTTTGAATCGGCGCTAAAAAGCTCGTTACGTCAAGCACCTGATGTGATCTTAATTGGTGAGATCCGTTCACAAGAAACCATGGAATACGCACTCAGCTTCGCTGAAACAGGTCACTTGTGTGTAGCAACACTGCATGCGAATAATGCCAACCAAGCCATTGACCGTATCATGCACTTAGTACCAAAAGAAAAGCACGATAAGTTAAAGTACGACTTAGCACTTAACCTTCGTGCCATTGTTGCGCAGCAGTTGGTGCCAACTGCCGATGGGGAAGGGCGTGTTGCTGCTATCGAAATTTTGCTTAATTCACCGATGGTGGCAGAGCTTATTAAAAAAGGCGATATTGGCTCTATCAAAGAAACCATGGCTAAATCGAAAGAAATGGGCATGCAGACCTTTGACCAAGCGTTATTTGAGCTTTATAAACAGCGCCGTATTAACTACGCTGATGCGCTACATCATGCTGACTCGCCAAATGACTTGCGCTTAATGATAAAGCTGCAAAACAATGAGCAAAGTGGTGCGGGCTTCTTACAAGGCGTGACTATTGATGGCCTTGATGGCAAGAGTGACGCGTAAATGAAATTGCGAGTAAATTTAATCGGCTGGCTATTTTTATTATTGAGTACCTTTCAGGTATATGGCAATGATAGTAAAAGCGTGGTTATTTTTATTCGCGATGATGTGTATGACGATTACAGTCGCTTTTTGAATGGTCGCAAACCTCTTGAAGTTAAAGACTTCAGTGGTGCCTACATACGCCGTGATGTGGTCGATATGATCATAGCTCAACAAGCATTGAGTTTAGGCGGTTTTACCAAGCCATTTCGTTATCACAAAGGCAAGGTTAATTATCGCAATACCAAGCTGTTAGAAGATGGCCAGCTACTATTAAGCTTCGATAGTGTGTGGTCTGTTGATGCAAAGCAGCTAGTTGAGTCGGTATATATCTCTGATCCTGTGATTAGAGATGGTGAGTATTTTGCAGGTATATTCACTTCACCGAACAATAAGAAAGTGCAGCAAGTAAAACAGCTTGCTGACTTTAAACAATTAACAGCAGTGTCAACGCCACGCTGGCAAACCGATTGGCAAACGTTATCTGCTCTGCCCTTAAAAGAGTTGCTCAGAGAAGATGAGTGGCTTGGGCAAGTTCGTACTGTATCGATGCAGTGGGTTGATTTTATGATGATGCCCTTAATGCCTAGCCTCAATAATCGCTATACCTTAGAAAATATTGAATTGGTTGCTGTGCCAAATCTTGTGCTCCAGCTCAATGATAGCCGTCATTTTATTCTTTCGAAGAGTCACCCAGATGGCAAAGCGGCTTTTGTTGCAATTCAAAAGGGGCTTGCGCAGCTTCGTAAAACAGGCGCAATTGAAAAAGCCTACCGAGAGGCAGGCTTTATTCCTGATTTAAACGATTATACGGTGATTAACAAGGCGCTTTAGTCGCCATAAAACTGCTCAAAAAAGCTTTCTAAGATGATCACCGCAGACATATTATCAATATTACCTTTACCAAGGTTTCGGTAGCCACCTTGTTCGAACAAACGCGCTTTGGCATCTGCCGTTGTTAGTCGTTCGTCCTGCGTTTCAACCGGTATAGCAAAGTGGTTGTGTAAGCGATTTGCGAACTTCTTAGCTTTAAAGGTAACTTCTTGATTGGTGCCGTCCATATTAAGCGGTAAACCAACCACCATTAAATCTGGTTGCCACTCATCCACCTGTTTTTTTATAAGTTGCCAATCAGGAATACCATCTTTCGCTTTTACAGCTTGTAAGCTTGATGCTGTTCCAGTGAGTTCTTGACCAATGGCAATACCAATACTTTTGGTGCCAAAGTCAAAACCCATTACGGTGCGTTCACCGAGTGGCTTAAACGTTCGTTTTGTCATAGTTTTAAAGTTTATAAATGTTAAGCGTGGCCAGCTTCAGAGCTTAATTGCCCGATATCAAAACCCAGCATAGAAACTGCTTTTTCCCAGCGTTTTTCAACTGGGGTGTTAAAGATGATCTCTGGATCTGCTTTGATAATTAACCATGAATTTTCTAACAGTTCTTGCTCTAGCTGTCCTTGATCCCAACCCGCATAACCCAAAGTGATAATAAACTGTTCAGGAGCCTCACTCGTGGTTAGGCTTGCTAGCACATCTTTTGAAGTAGTGATCATAATATCACTACTAAGTTTTTGACTCGCTGCATAACCAGGTTTTGGTGAATGCAAAACAAAACCGCGATCGGTTTTTACCGGTCCGCCTGCGTACACAGCTAAACCTGCAGCTTGCTTGCTTTTGTCGTTATCAATTTCGATTTTATCGAGTAGCTCGCCCACGGTGATATTGATAGGCTGGTTAATTACCAAGCCCATCGCACCATCTTGATTGTGCTCACAAATGTAAGTGACTGCACGCTTAAAAAAAGGGTCTTGCATGCTCGGCATCGCGATTAAGAAATGATTCTCTAATGACTGCATAGGTCGCCCCTTTTGTTGTTTAAATTAAGTATGGCTCAGTTTTCTTTCAATGGCATCAAATAAGTGACCAGTGATTGAAATGTCATAAGCGGCTTCAATCTCTTTTACACACGTTGGCGCAGTGACATTGATTTCAGTTAAACGATCGCCAATGATATCTAGACCAACAAAAATAAGGCCTTTTTCTTTCAGCGTAGGTGCTACAGCCTCTGCAATTTTACGGTCTGAATCGCTAATCGGGCGTGCTTCACCTCTACCACCTGCTGCCAAGTTACCGCGCGTTTCGCCATTTTGTGGGATACGAGCTAGGCAATACGGCATTACTTCACCATCAACCACAAGTACGCGTTTATCGCCTTGCTTGATTTCAGGAATATAGTTTTGTGCCATTGCAAAACGACTACCATGTTCGGTTAGCGTTTCGCAGATCACACCAATATTGGCATCATCTTCTTTAACTCTAAAGATAGATGCACCACCCATACCATCTAGCGGTTTTAAAATAATATCTTTATGCTCAGCTAAAAATGCACGAATGTCTGCTTGGCTACGTGTTACTAAAGTATCTGGCGTATGTTCGCTAAACCAAGCTGTGAATAGCTTTTCGTTAGCATCGCGTAAGCTTTGCGGCTTATTGATTATAAGCGTGCCAGCTTGCTCAGCACGCTCTAAAATATAGGTAGCGTAGATGTACTCAGTATCAAAAGGCGGATCTTTACGCATTAAAATAACGTCTAAATCTGCTAAAGCAATGGTGGCTTTTTCTTCTAATTCATACCAGTGATTTACATCATCAAACACACGGGCTTTGGCGGCTGTTGCAAAGCCTTGACCTTGACGTAGAGAAAGGTCATCCATCTCCATGTAGTAAATTTCGTAACCGCGCTGTTGCGCTTCCATCATCATTGCAAAGCCAGTGTCTTTTTTAATATTAAAGCCACTAATTGGATCAGAGATTATGCCTAGCTTAATTGCCATATTTTTGCCTTAGAATCGTATGCCATACTATGTTTTGTTACTTTGATATATGGGTATTTTTACGGTTTTCAATTCGCTAAATCGCCAAACTGTAATTGTAATGCGCTCAATACCGTCAGAGCGGCTGTTTCTGTTCGCAGAACACGTGGGCCTAAGCGAATATCAACAAAGTTTTGCTGTTTAGCAATGTCAATTTCTGCATCGGTAAATCCACCTTCTGGGCCGACTAAAAAGCGCACTCCTTCGTTTGGTACTTGAATAGTTTTAATACTGTGCTCAGCACGCGGGTGCAAAGTAAGTTTAATCGCATCACTTATTTGTTCTAGCCACTCTTTAATATCAATAGGAGGGTGTACAACAGGCACAAAGTTACGGCCTGATTGTTCTGCGGCGGCAATTGCAATTTTTTGCCATTGTTGATGTTTTTTAGCAAGGCGATCGCCACTTAGTTTTACGCCACAACGTTGGCTAAAAATTGGGGTGATTTCTGTGATACCCAGTTCAACAGATTTTTGAATAGTGAAATCCATTTTATCGCCACGAGAAATGCCTTGACCCAAGTGAATTTTTAAAGGCGATTCAACATCATGATCAACAAATTCTTGTGGCTCAACGACCACATTTTTTTTGCTGACTTCAATAATTTCACTGAGGTATTCACCTCCTTCACCATTAAAAATCGAAACCTTATCACCGACTTGCATACGCAATACACGGCTAACATGACCTGCTGCATCATCATCAAGTGCTACTGGGGTGTTTAAAGAAATCGCTGAAGGTTGGTAAATATGTGGAACTCGCATGGCTGTCACTTATCAATAAATTTAGCAATATGGTAAGTATACAGCGGCTTAGGTGCAATTATTTATTTGTTATTTAAATTCGTCTTTGGCACTTAAAACATCTGCAGTGGTTTCGGCAATCTCAGATTGGCAAGAAAGGTGGTTAATGTGAGCAGCATCTGGGCAAGGTTTAAAACTAAAGCTATGTCCATCTTGTTGCACTAAGTAACGTATTTTATGAAGTGAGTTATAAATAAATTTTTGTGCATCATTCGCCAGCTGATAGTCGGTGTGATTAATCAGTACACCTTGAATATCGTGGTGTTCATGTAAATAGCTGGCGAGTTCTGAGACACTAATTTCATTACTAAAATCGCAATAGCAATAATCCTTAACGAGTTGATCAAACATGAGTTTAACCATATGGCGGCTATTAGCGCCAGCCACAACTAGAGTCGAATTTTCGGCATTTGCAAAGTAGTGCTGAGCAAATGCGCGGCTAAACTCATCATCTATATCAACTAATAAATAATTATTAACTTTAAAGGGCATGATGCCTCACGATTCAAATACTTCCGTATCAAATTGAAAACATACTTATTAGTAAATAGCCTATTGCACCGAAAACGGCAAACTCTATACAGGCTATGCCAATGTTATCTTGGTGATCTACTTCTAACGATGTGTCGATATTAGGTAGAGAGATATATTTAATAATGTAGCTCAAAATATATAACAATACCCACATTGCACCGCAATGAGATACTAGAGTGAATAAATTTTCTACCATCTTACCACTAATAAATGATGCACTGGCAAGACCAGCATAGCCCGCAAGTGCAAGGCCGATAGACTTACCCGCGTAGCGAATGCCAATAGAGGTATTTTCAAGATTAAAGTTACTTTGTAGTGATGCACCTTGGTTGGCTTTTGCAAAGCGATATTCACGAATTTTACTATCAAGGGCAAACATACCTTGCAGCACAAAAAAACTCACAGTGGCGATCAATAAGCTGCTGTAACCTTGGGTATGGCACCAGTTATAAAGGCCAAGAGCGATAATGCAGTTTGCGATTAACATGCCTGAATCAACTAAAGCGGCGCAGACATTTTGCTTTAGAATGGCTGCTTCTTCATTAAAGTGATGCAAAATCCATTTACGATGAATTAAATGACCTATTTTTATAAAGGCAAATAACAGCACAATGAGTAAAAGTACCTTTAGCGGGTTAGATTGGGCTGCACTTAAGCTAATTTCATCAAATATATAAGCGATGGTGGCTATAACGACCATAATTTCGCTGGCAAAGCTGATCCCCATGGCAAAGTTATCATGTTGCGCAAGCTCTTCTTTAAGCGCTTGTTTTGCTTTGATTTGCGTTAGAATACGCAGCAGTACTATAGTGACGCAAATTACAGCGAAACTAATAGCAATCGCGACTAAACTAGTGTTAGATAGTGATAAATATGACATGCAGGTCCCTGCTAAATAATTCTTTGATAATCATTCTAGTACGGTTATTGGCAAGTTAAAAGAGAGTATTTAATGAGTAATTTACACGCGCTTCCCGAGTCACTTCATCAGTTAGGCCAAACCCGCTTCGCAAGCTTATATGAGGGGCAAAAAGAACAACAAAAAATTATTAACTTGTTGTCTTTAAGTGATTTTGCGTGGAACTGCTTACAATCTCAGCCTGATTTAAAAGACTGGTTACTTGATGACAAAGAGCTTGCTAATCGCGCAGTTGAAGCTCCGTTAAGTAGTACTGAAATCAATGAGCTTGACGACAATGCTGCGATGGCAAAGCTACGTTTGTATCGAGAAAAGTACTGGTTGAAAGTGGCTTTTCTTGATTTGTGCTGTGCAAACCCAATTGCCGATAGCATCGCTTATATCTCGGCCCTTGCAAACCAGCTTATCGATAGTGCTAATCAGTGGGCGTTTGCGCAGGTCGCAAAAGTCAGTGGTATGCCGCTTGATGATGACGGTAATGCAATGCCAATGTTAGTTTTAGGTATGGGCAAACTTGGTGGGGGAGAGCTTAACTACTCATCAGACATAGATTTAATTTTTTCTTATCCTCGCGATGCTGCAACGCAAGGCGGTCGTCGCTCAGTAGAAGCCCAAGTGTTTTATACCAAAGTGGCGCAAAAGCTAATTATGGCGCTTAACCAAACCACGGTAAATGGCCAAGTATTTCGAGTCGATATGCGCCTGCGCCCATTTGGTGAAAGTGGACCTTTGGTAATGAGTTTTCATGCAATGGAAGATTATTACCAAGAGCAAGGACGTGAGTGGGAACGTTACGCCATGCTAAAAGGGCGACTAATTGGCACTGAAAATCGGTATTGGGATGAGTTTTATGAATTGCTACGCCCGTTTGTATACCGCCGCTATATAGATTTTTCGGTGATTGAATCGCTGCGCAAGATGAAGCAAATGATTGCCCAAGAGGTACGCCGAAAGCGCCTTACAAACAATATTAAATTAGGTGCAGGGGGTATTCGAGAAGTAGAGTTTGTAGTGCAAGCACTGCAAATGGTTCGAGGCGGCCGTGAAGCTAACCTACAAACTCAGTCATTGCTGGTTGCTTTAAAAGAGCTGGTTAACAACCAAGTGATGTCGGATAAAGAAGCTGAGTTACTAACACAAAACTATTTAGACTTACGTCAAATTGAGCAGTACTTACAGATTTTCGATGATAAGCAAACGCAAACCCTACCTGATGACGAGTTAAACCAGCAACGTTTATGCTATTTGCTCAACAAAGATGACTTTAATCAGTGTTTAACTAGCATTGAGCAGACTATGTCTCAAGTACATGGTGAATTCGAACAAGTGATTGGTTTTGAAAGTGAAACGGCGGATCCGTGTGAAAGTGAGTACATTAGCGCTTGGGAAATGACCGATGTAAGCCTGATGTGTGAACCGAACCTTGACTGGCAAGCGGCGCTTGAAGATTTTAAAGCGCGCTTAACTAAGGCGAAAATTGGCAGTCGAGGTCGTGATATCCTCGATAAATTAATGCCCCTTTTACTTAAACAGCTAACAGTTACAAAAGCCAGTAGCGATGCTTTTACCATGATCTGCCAAGTGCTGAACAAGATCATCTCACGAACTGCTTACCTAGAGCTGTTATACGAAAACCCAGGTGCCTTAAATCAACTGGTAGCACTTTGCTGCCATAGTAAATGGATTGGCGAGCATATCTCTCGTTACCCAATTTTACTTGATGAGCTGATAGATCCGCAGGTGCTCTATAAACCAACCCCTTTATCTGCTTACAAAGATGAAATTAGACAGTATTTCTTACGTATTGAGCATGGCGACTTAGAGCTGCAAATGGAAGCACTTCGTCAGTTTAAACAAACGCATCAGTTACGCATTGCTGCAGCCGATGCAACCGGTGTACTGAGTGTGATGAAGGTAAGTGATCATCTTACTGCGCTTGCTGAGGCTATTGTAGAGCAAGCGGTCAATATTGCATGGCATGCATGTGTTGAGCGCTTTGGTCGGCCAGCGAATACCTCAGATCAAGAAAAGGGCTTTGCGGTTATTGCGTACGGTAAAACTGGCGGCTTTGAAGTTGGCTACGATTCAGACTTAGATCTTGTATTTGTGCATAACCACGATGGCAGCAGTTATACCGATGGTGATAAGTCGATTGATTCGCGTCAGTTTTACTTAAAGCTTGCACAGCGATTAATGCACCTATTCAACACGCGAACTGCATCAGGCATATTGTATGAGCTTGATACTCGCTTACGTCCTGAAGGGGCATCGGGCTTACTAGCTATTAATTTAGAAAGTTATTACCACTATCAGCAAACTCAAGCATGGACCTGGGAGCATCAAGCTTTAGTTCGTTCACGCATGATTTATGGGCAAGATTCGTTGAAAGAGCGCTTTACACAAATCCGCAAAGACGTTTTGTGCCAAGCCCGCGATAATGAGAAGCTAAAGACCGATGTCGTTGAGATGCGTGAAAAAATGCGCGCTCACCTTGCTAAAGGTAATGATGATCTGTTTGATTTAAAGCAAGATAGGGGCGGTATTACAGATATCGAGTTTATCACTCAGTATCTGGTGCTAAATAATGCTATGCAACACTCTGAGCTAACAACATGGTCTGATAATGTGCGCATTTTAGCTGATGCTGCACGTTTAGGCTGTATTACTGAGCAAATGCAGCAAGAATTAGTGGCTGCATATATTGCTTATCGTTCACGTTATCATGTGATGAGTTTGAATCAGCAGGGGCGGTGTGCGCCACGTGCTGAGTTAACTCAGCACATTGACATAGTAAGTCAGGCGTGGCAACAGGTGTTTTAGCTTTTTAAGCGACGACAGTTTTCGCGCACATAAGCAGAGGGCAGCTCAGTGATAACCGCGGCTCTTTGCTTAAAGCAAAAATAAGTGTAAACCTCATTTTCGAAATCATCGTTGATGGCGCGGCCAACTTGGTAAAGTGCAGACACAAAGTTACTATCAACGCGAAAGTGGTCTTTTACTACATAATCCTTACTTAAATACCAATATAGTACGATGTCTTCATTGCGAGCATAATCAGATAAGACATCTTTTAATGTTGTACCGTTTTCAAATCGTCGTGGCACAATATCACCAGTCCAGTTCGGGGAAGTCGGCTCAACAACTTTTTCTCGCTCAAATAAAGCCATGTCTAAGCTCGTTTCAGGAGTGGGGAGTTTTAAAACATACTTATCTCGCTCATTGTTTTTGTCATTTACTTGGTTTCGAAGAGCTGAATAAAACCTAGACAAACCTTGTGCGGCAGCATTTTGTGTATTTTTAATATCAAGAACTGGACCACTACCAAATAGAAAGTAAATAGCAGCAGCAATTAAAATAAGTGCTAATGATAAATGCTTAACCCAAAACCACATTTCTAATACTCTTGTTGTTAATTAGCTTAATAAAACCATATAAACAGCAAAATGTCACTCTACTTGTAATAAGAAGGTGCGTTCTTATCTGGGCGCGTTTTAAAACGTCGATGTAACCACATGTATTGCTCTGGGGCATTATCTATGGCTTGTTCCATTCGTTGATTGACACGTGTTACATCTTTTAGATCATCGCCACTTGGGAAATCGTGCAAAATAGGCAGTACTTCTAAATGGTATCGACCTTGTTCATCACGTCGGCTGGTTAGGCTGACAGTTTCGCAGTTTTTGCTATCAGCGAAAAGCAAAGTCCCAGTTGTTGTTGCTGTCTCTTTTACTGCATAAAAAGGCGCAAACTCACAGCGATTACGGCCATAATCTTGATCAGGAAGGTAATAGCACACTTTTTTATTTTTAAGCGCTTTTAGTAAACCCTTTACATCTCGCTTGCCAATTAAGTATTCGTTTGAGCGTAAGCGGCCATTAGTCGTAAAGTATTCCATCAAAGGATTATTATGAGGGCGATAGAAACCAATGCCTTGGTGTTTTAAACCCATGACACGGCTTGCCATTTCTAAATGAAGAATATGCGGTACAAGTAACAATACCCCTTTTCCTGATTGCTGGATTTGCTCAAAGTATTCTAGGCCCTTAATGGAGCCATATACTTTTTTTACACGCCACTCGGGCCACCACCAAGCCATGCCAGTTTCCATCATGGCAATACCGGTGTTTTCCATATTTTTACGAACTAATTCGCGCTGTTCATGTTCTGGCATATCAGGAAAGCACAAACGAATGTTGACCTCAGCGATATGGCGACGGCGTTTCATAAAGCGATGCACTAAACGGCCCAGTAGTTTACCTAGTGCAAGTTGTAATTTGTGTGGTAACCAAGAGATAAGATATAAAAAGAACACGCCAATCCAAGTTAACCAGTAACGAGGGCCTAAAAAAGACGCTTTAAAAGGAGAAGAACTAACCACAAAAAAATCTCTAAAAATAAAAAAGCTAGTTTAACTGTATGTCTATAAAAATACAAAAAAGCCAGCACGAGGCTGGCTTTACGATAAGGACTTTATAGAAGAAATGCTTAGATTTCTTTTAAACCTTGGTTAATTGCAACAAGGTCTTCGCTAGTTAGTGTACCAGCTGCTTGTTTCAAGCGAAGTGTTGAAACAACATAGCGGTAACGAACGTTTGCTAAATTACTTTTTGCATTATAAAGATTTTGTGTGCTGATCAGTACGTCTACGATTGTACGTGTACCAACTTCAAAGCCTGCTTCAGTTGCTTTAAGTGCACTTTCAGCAGAAACAACAGCTTGTTGTAGCGCTTTATAAGTAGCAATGTCAGACACTACTTGGTTGTACGATGTGATAACCGAGCGAGTTACTGCACGTAAGCTTGCTTCTAAATCTTCACTTGCCGCAACATAGAAAGCGCGTGCTTGATCTGTCGCTGCTGTTGTTGCACCACCTGAGTAAATAGGTAGGCTGAAGTTAACACCAATACTTGTACTATCTTCGCGTGGTTGGTGTGAGTTGCTGTTTAGATCAGTTAGGCTGTCTCCGTATGAAGCGCTTAATGTTAGCTTCGGATAGTGACCAGCTTTTGCTAAATCGATTTGATCTTTAGCAATATCAACCGTTACTTTTGAAACTTGCAGATTTAAGTTTTGGTCTTTTGCAATTTCAATGTAGTCAGTTGACTGCTTTTTAGGTGCAACTGTTGAAAACGTTTCAGTATTCAACATGTCTAATTTCGCGTGGTATTTACCAGTGATTTCGCGAAGTTGCTCACGGGCTGTTTCAACACTGTTCTTAGCAACGATTTCTTGTGCAACAGAGTTATCGTACTGAGCTTGCGCTTCGTGTACGTCAGTGATTGCAGTTAAACCTACCGCATAACGCTCTTTAGTTTGTTGTAATTGGCGCTCGATGGCACGTTTTTCTGCTTGAACAAACTCAAGGTTATCGATTGCACTTAGTACATTGAAGTAACCCTCAGCTACACGAACGATTAAGTCTTGGCGAGCAAAATCATACTGAGCGTTTGCTTGTAATGCTTGTTTATCTGCAATACCCAGTGAATTCCATGCACCTAAATCAAACAGTGTTTGGCTTAAGCTAATACCACGGCTAAATTCATCAGGCTCGTAGTCATATCCTGTATAACCTGTTGCATCATTACCTTCATAAAGATCTGATTTGGTTGATTGGTAACCAAGACTTAGACCAATTTGTGGTAATAGTGCACTTAACGCGCGATCGCTCTCATAGGCTTGTGCATCTGCTTGGGCTTTTGCTTTAAGTACGGTAGGATCGTTTGCTGTCGCAATCTCGTAAACTTGTAGTAAGTCTTCAGCATAACTAGCTGTTGCAGTCAGTGCGCTTGAAAAACCGATCAGCGCAGCGAGTAGTGTTTTTTTCATTGTTCGTTCAGTCCTTAGACAATTTTGTACTATCACCATGGTACTCTTTTTTAATGAATAACCAAAAAAAAATTACGTAAATCTGCATGTCCAAGTGTAACAGAATATAATTGGCCGTAACATTTACTTAAAACGCAAAGGAAATAGTGAATGAAAATATCAGCAATCTCACAATTTAATCATGATGACATAGAGTTAAAGCCGATTGAGCGTGTTTATGATGGTTTCTTTAAAATTAATACTTACCGCTTTCATCATGCATTGTTTGCTGGTGGTAAATCAGTAGAAGTTAAACGCGAAATTTTAGAGCGCGGCCATGCTGTAGCTGTACTTCCTTATGACCCGGCGACTGACCAAGTTTTGTTAATCGAACAAATCAGAATTGGTGCGCTCGCATCAAAGCAGTCACCTTGGTTACTTGAGTGTATTGCAGGCATGGCAGATGGCAGTACTGATTATGAAGATGTAGCGAAGCGCGAAGCGTTCGAAGAAGCGGGTATTGAGCTTAACGAGCTAGAATTTATGATGTCATATCTTTCAAGTCCCGGCGGCACCACGGAGCGTTTGTATTTATATTTAGCGCGCACTGACTTAGCAGGGTATCAAGGCGGTATTTTTGGCCTTGATAATGAAGATGAAGATATCAAAACCCATGTAATGTCATACGATGAAGCTATGCTGCGCCTAGAACAGGGCGAAATAGATAATGCAGCGACAGTTATCTCATTACAGTGGTTAGCACTGAATAAGCAACGTATACTGTCTGATTGGAAAAACTCATAGGGGATTATTTTGTCGTACGTCAGTGCCCAGCAGCGTTATATTCAAAGCTTACCTAAGTACTTAACTTTGTGTGAGCATAATTACGTGCGTGCGCTAAAGCTATTACCCAATGAGCGCCGAATAGGTCAGGAGCGAAAGGTACAACTAGGGCACAGCACTTTTGCGGTTAAAGTTGACGATACAGCAAAATACACCACAGATATTTCTATCAAACAAGAAGCCGGTCATTTACCTTCGGTTAAGCCTTTGTATTTAACGGTACGTATGTATCATGATGCGAAAGTCGCTGAAATTGTGCATCATGATTTTCATCAGCGCATCAAGCCTTCCTATGCTTACCCGAATCCGAATATGCATCAAAAAGATGAAAAATATCAGCTTAACGCCTTCTTATATGACTGGCTGGTGGCTTGTGTTGAAAACGGCCGAGCAGTTTTAAATTGGGATGTAAATAATGGCTTGGTTTAGTAACGCCTACCATTTTGATAAAACAGCACTGAAAGTTGCCCATATCACTGATTGCCACTTATCAAAAGACACAACGAGTGAATACTTTAACGTAAATACGGCAGCGTATTTTGGGCGTTGTTTACAGGCTATTGCTGAGCTCGATGTGGATTGTGTGGTATTTGGTGGTGATTTAACACAAGATCACAGCACGGAGTCTTACCAGCTTTTTGCTAAGTTAATAGCAGACTCAGCGCTGAGTTGTCCGGTGTTTTGGTTGCCGGGTAATCATGATGAACTCGGTGAATATGAAAAGCTTACAAGCCCGCAAATTTTAAACAATAAGCGAATTACCTTTTTAGGTGGGCAGTTGCTGTTGGCAAACTCAAAAGGCCCGACGCCAGCAGGTTGGGTAACACAAGCGCATTTAGATGAATTAAGCCAAGCAATAGGGCAGGTACCTAGCGTGGTGTTTTGTCATCATAACCCGCTGCCTATTCAAGCCTATCTAGATAAACATATGCTAGAAAATGGCCCGCAGTTTTTAAATACCTGCGTTAATACTGAGCAGTGTGTGGGTGTGTTCCATGGTCATGTGCATCATGAGTACAGGCAAACCTACCGTGACCTTAGTGTGTATGCGACTCCAGCCAGCTCAATCCAATTTACCAAACACACTATGGCGTGGCAGCAAGAGGATTTAGGCCCCGCATTTCGAATCATCGACTTAATAATTGATGAGCAACAATACTTACTGTTAAGTACGGATGTAGTATGGCTAAACGAGTAATTTATATTCATGGCTTTAATAGCTCTGAGCAATCTTACAAAGCCGTTCGTTTTGGTGAGCACATGGCGCAATTTGATGTCGATTATCAGGTGCCGCGATTAACTCATGAGCCATTACATGCAATTTTACAATTAGAACAACTGCTAAATGATGATACTGTATTACTAGGTAGTTCATTAGGCGGTTTTTATGCGACCTATTTGTCGCAACGTTATTCGATACCTGCGGTGGTCATTAACCCTGCGGTTCGCCCATTTGAGTTACTCGATAACTATTTAGGGGAAAACTATAACCCGTATCAAGATAGTCATTATGAACTTGATACTCGTCACATGGATGCATTGCGCAGCTTATATTTGCCGCAATTAGACACCCCTTCATTGATTTATTTGCTACAGCAAACGGGCGATGAAGTACTGCCGTTTCAGCAGGCGGTTAAATATTATTCTCAGTGTAAGCAACACGTTGAATTTGGAGGCGATCATAGTTTTATCGGCTTCGAACAAACCTTTGCAAGTATTGTAGATTTTCTTAAAATCACGTAAAACATAGCTAAGCGCATAAAAGATATAAAAACTATGAGTCAGCAAAATTATAACGCCGAAGCAATTGAAGTCTTAAACGGATTAGAGCCCGTAAAACGCCGCCCAGGTATGTATACCGACACGGTTCGACCTAATCATTTAGGTCAAGAAGTTATCGATAACAGTGTCGATGAAGCAATGGCAGGTCATGCCACTAAAATAGATGTCATCCTTCATGAAGATAACTCCCTTGAGGTTATCGATGATGGCCGTGGTATGCCAATTGATATTCACCCTGAGGAAGGTATTCCAGGGGTGGAACTTATTTTTACCAAGCTGCACGCCGGTGGTAAGTTCTCTAATAAAAACTATCAGTTTTCTGGTGGTTTACACGGTGTAGGTATTTCGGTTGTAAATGCGCTATCGACTCGTGTTGAAGTCACTGTGCGCCGTGATGCGCAGCAATTTCGTATGGCCTTTGAAAACGGTGACAAGGTTGAAGACTTAAACGTCATTGGCACTGTAGGTAAACGTAACACAGGTACAACCGTGCGTTTTTGGCCTGATGCGAGCTATTTTGACTCAGCTAACTTTTCTATCACTAAGCTTAATCACTTATTAAAAGCCAAAGCGGTATTATGCCCAGGCCTGCGCATTAAGTTTACCAACAAGCAAACCAAAGAAAGCCAAGAATGGTATTACGAAACTGGCTTAAAAGATTATCTAGTTGAAGCTGTTAAAGGTTTTGAAGTATTACCAAAAGAGCCGTTTATTGGTGACTTTTCAAGTTCAACAGAAGGCGCTGACTGGGCGGTTGTTTGGCTACCTGAAGGCGGTGAATCAATCGCTGAAAGTTATGTAAACTTAATTCCTACCGCGCAAGGCGGTACGCATGTTAATGGTTTACGACAAGGCTTGCTTGAAGCAATGCGTGAATTCTGCGAATTCAGAAACTTATTACCACGTGGTGTAAAGCTAACACCAGATGATATTTGGGAGCGCTGTAGCTACGTATTATCGGTTAAAATGCAAGACCCACAATTTGCTGGCCAAACAAAAGAGAAGCTTTCATCTCGCTCATGTGCTGCATTTGTATCTGGTGTAGTGAAAGACTCATTTAGTTTATGGTTAAACGAGCATACAGAAACGGCAGAATTATTAGCTGAGTTATGTATCTCAAATGCGCAGCGCCGTTTACGTGCTGCTAAAAAAGTTGTGCGTAAGCGTGTTACCTCAGGCCCTGCATTACCGGGTAAATTAACTGACTGTAGCGCCCAAGATAATGACCGTACTGAACTGTTTTTAGTAGAGGGTGACTCAGCGGGTGGCTCAGCAAAACAAGCGCGCGACCGTGAGTTCCAAGCAATTATGCCGCTGCGCGGTAAAATCTTAAATACCTGGGAAGTTGAGTCTGGGCAGATTTTAGCATCGCAAGAGGTGCATGATATTTCTGTCGCTTTGGGGATTGACCCTGATTCAAGTGATTTATCTGGTCTGCGTTATAACAAAATTTGTATTTTGGCCGATGCTGACTCGGATGGATTGCACATTGCTACCTTGCTTTGTGCGCTGTTTGTTCGCCACTTTCCATCGCTTATCAAACAAGGCCATGTGTATGTAGCTATGCCGCCGCTATTTCGTATCGACATTGGTAAAGAGGTTTACTACGCCCTTGATGAAGACGAAAAGAACGGTATTTTAGCGCGTATTGAAGCTGAGAAAAAACGCGGTAAAGTCAATGTACAGCGTTTCAAAGGGTTAGGTGAAATGAACCCATTACAACTGCGCGAAACCACCATGGATCCTAATACGCGTCGTTTAGTACAGCTTACTTTGGATGAAGAAGAGCAAACCATGGAGATGATGGACATGCTACTTGCGAAAAAGCGTTCGTCAGACCGTCGTCAGTGGTTAGAAGATCACGGTAACCGCGCAGAAGTTTAATAATAGGTGTAGCAACCTAGTTGCTAGCAAAGAATTAAAGGGCAAGACAAAAATGAAAAAACTACTGACCTCATTATTATCGCTGAGCTTGTTATCAGCGCCTGTAATGGCAAAAGATATTCTTGATAAGTTAACAGTTGCTGATGGCTTTGCTATAAGCCTGTTTGCCGATGATGTTGAAAACGCGCGTCAAATCGCGGTATCAAAAAGAGGCATTGTTTACGCAGGTTCGCGTAAAGCAGGTAATGTTTATGCACTGATTGATCATAACAGTGACGGTGTTGCAGATAAAAAGATTGTCATTGCTACTGGCCTTGAAATGCCATCAGGTTTAGCGATTAAAGATGGTGATTTATATGTGGCTGAAGTGTCACGTATCATTCGTTTTAAAGACGTAGACAAAAACCTAAAAGATCCTAAATTCGACGTGGTATACGACAAGTTTCCGACTGATCGTCACCATGGTTGGAAGTTTATTAGTTTTGCGCCAACCGGTGAGCTAATTGTGCCAGTGGGTGTGCCATGTAACATTTGTGCGGAAGACGACAAATACGGCCGCATCTTCTCGTTAGATGTTGATACAAAAGAAATTAAAACCATCGCCAAAGGTGTTCGTAACTCAGTTGGTTTTGATTATCACCCTACAACGAATGCATTTTGGTTTAGTGATAACGGCCGTGACATGATGGGCGATGACATGCCACCTTGTGAAATTAACCGTGTTGGTGAAGGTGAAGAGGGCGCGCATTATGGTTTCCCTTATGTTCACGCTGGTGCGATTTTAGATCCTGAGTTTGGCAAAGGTAAAAGTATTGCTGACTACAAATCGCCAGCCCTTGCACTTGGTGCTCATGTTGCTCCTCTAGGTATTCATTTTTATAACGGTAAGCAGTTTCCTGCTAAATACAAAGAGCAGCTTTTTGTTGCTGAGCATGGTTCGTGGAACCGTAGTAAAAAATCAGGCTATAAAGTGATGCTAGCAAACGTTGAACAAGGTCGTATTACTAAGTACACCCCGTTCATCACAGGCTTTATGCAAAACGAAGAAACATTTGGTCGCCCGGTTGCATTTGCAGAGCTTGCAGATGGCAGCTTATTGATCTCAGACGACTTTGCTAATGTGATCTATCGCGTTAGTGCTAAGAAAAAATAGGTAAGCGTTAATGAGTGATACAGATACCTTGCTGATGCAAGGCGTAGAACAACAAACAATGGGGCGCTTTACTGAAGACGCCTACTTAAACTACTCAATGTACGTCATCATGGACCGTGCTTTACCTCATGTAGGTGATGGTCTTAAGCCTGTACAGCGTCGTATCATCTATGCAATGAGCGAGCTGGGGCTATCGGCGCAAGCAAAATATAAAAAATCAGCCCGTACCGTGGGTGATGTACTAGGTAAATACCACCCCCATGGCGATAGTGCTTGTTACGAAGCGATGGTGTTAATGGCGCAGCCGTTTTCTTACCGCTACCCGCTGGTGGACGGTCAAGGTAACTGGGGTGCTGCTGATGATCCTAAATCATTTGCAGCAATGCGTTACACCGAAGCGCGTTTATCTAAGTTCTCAGAAGTTCTATTAAAAGAACTGGGTCAAGGCACGGTCGATTGGACCGCAAACTTTGACGGTACACTTGATGAGCCAATGGTGTTACCTGCGCGCTTACCGCACATCTTACTTAATGGTGTAACGGGGATTGCGGTAGGTATGGCAACCGATATTCCACCACACAATGTGCGTGAAGTTGCCAGTGCCTGTTGTCTATTACTTGATAAACCAAAGACAGAAATCGAAGAGTTGCTTGAGTTAGTGCATGCGCCTGACTACCCAACAGAAGCTGAGATCATTACACCGAAAGACGATATTCGTAAGATTTATCAAACCGGACGTGGTTCTATAAAGATGCGTGCAATTTACACTGAAGAGCAAGGTGATATAGTGATCACCGCGCTGCCTCATCAGTGTTCAGGTGCAAAAGTACTTGAGCAAATTGCAGCGCAGATGAATGCTAAAAAGTTGCCAATGGTTGCTGATTTACGTGACGAATCTGATCACGAAAATCCAACTCGTATCGTGATTGTACCGCGTTCAAACCGCATTAAAGCTGAGCCATTAATGGCACACCTATTTGCAACCACAGATTTAGAAAAGAACTACCGCGTAAACTTAAACATGCTTGGACTTGATGGTCGTCCGCAAGTTAAAGATTTACGTAGTATCTTAACTGAGTGGTTAACGTTCCGCCGTGAAACAGTTCGCCGCCGCTTACAGCACCGTTTAGATAAAGTATTAGCTCGCTTACATATTTTAGAAGGTTTATTAACGGCCTTTTTAAATATTGATGAAGTTATCGAAATTATCCGTACTGAAGATAAACCAAAGCCTGTATTAATGGAGCGTTTTGGTTTAACTGATATTCAAGCGGAAGCGATTTTAGAGTTAAAACTACGTCATTTAGCAAAACTTGAAGAGTTCAAGATTAAAGGTGAGCAGGATGAGCTTGCCCTTGAGCGTGACAAGCTAGAGCAAACGCTTGGTTCAGAGCGTCGTATGTCGACCTTGATGAAAAAAGAAATTCAAGAAGCGGCTGAAATGTATGGCGATGATCGTCGCTCACCAGTTGTTGAACGTGTTGAAGCTAAAGCGCTAAGTGAAAAAGACCTTATTCCTTCAGAGTCAGTGACCGTTGTGTTATCTGAAAAAGGTTGGGCACGTGTTGGTAAAGGCCATGATTTAGATGTTGAAGGGCTAAGTTATAAGTCAGGCGACAGCTATAAAGCCTCAGCGCGCGGTAAGAGTAACCAACCAGCAGTGTTCTTAGACTCAAGTGGTCGTGCTTTTGCTACTGATGCACACAGTTTACCTTCAGCTCGAAGCCAAGGTGAGCCAATGACAGGGCGCTTTAACTTAAGCGCAGGAGCCAACTTTGAGCATGTGGTGATGGCAGAAGACAACCAAGTGTTGTTAATGGCTTCAGATGCAGGTTATGGCTTTATAAGCGACTTTAAAGATCTGGTGAGTAAGAACAAAAACGGTAAAGCGCTGGTTAGTGTCCCTAAAGGCGGTGAATTACTCGCGCCAATTAGAGTAACTGACGTAGCAACAGATTACTGTATGGCAATTTCTAACGAAGGCCGCATGTTGTTATTCCCACTGCGTGATTTACCTAAGCTAAGCAAAGGTAAAGGAAATAAGATTATTTCTATCCCAAGTGCGAAAGTACAAGCCCGTGAAGAGTTTGTAAAAGTACTGGCTGTGGTGCCTGAGGGCAGTAGCGTAACCCTGCATGCAGGGAAACGAAAACTAACACTGAAACCGGCAGATCTTGAGCATTATCATGGTGAACGCGGTAGACGAGGTAATAAGTTACCCAGAGGCTTACAGCGTGTTGACGAAGCTGTAGTCGAAGTGACTCAAACAGATGATAGTGATGAGTCGCCAAGCGAAGTAACAGAGTAAAAACCAGAGGCCTGCAATTGCAGGCCTTTTTATTGTTAAAACGTTATGAAATTTTAAGCGTACACATGTGCGCTTAAAGCTATGGAAATGGTGTTTTTCACGTTATAATGCGCGCTGATTAGTACGAGGAGAATTCGTTTGTTAGCTATTTTTCGCATAATTTTCATGGCGTTATTCATTGTTTTAAGCTGTGTTTTTGGGCTGCTTTTATGCATCGTTAAGCCGTTTCATACTAATAACGTGCATATTATTGCGGGTTGGTTTTGCAAGGTAGCTAAAATTTTAGGTGTCAAACTAGAGCTTAAATATCACGAGACTCCAAAAAATATTGGCCCTGCTGTCTATGTAGCAAATCATCAAAATAACTATGACCTATTCACTTTACCTGCCATGGTGCCGGAGAACTGCGTAAGCCTAGGTAAAAAAAGCCTCAAATGGATCCCGTTTTTTGGTCAGCTGTATTGGTTATCGGGAAATATCTTGATTGACCGCGCTAACCGTTCAAAAGCAGCAGGCACAATCTCTAAATCAGCTGAGAAAATAAAACAAAAAGGCTTATCGGTTTGGATGTTTCCTGAGGGCACGCGAAGCTATGGTCGTGGTTTATTACCCTTCAAAACAGGTGCTTTCCACACAGCAATGAGTGCTGATGTGCCTGTTGTGCCAGTTTGTATGAGTACAACACACAAAACTATTAAGCTAAATCGCTGGGATAATGGTACAATTTACCTCGAAATGTTAGCGCCGATTTATCTTGATAAAGACGTATCTGCTCGTGACCATGCTTCACATGTTCATCAGATTATGGCTGCTAAAATAACTGAATTAGATGCTCAAGTGAGAAACAAATAATGGAAAATTGGCGCGAAATTACTGAAGACATCGTTACTTCATTACTTGAAGATGGCTCAGATCCTGAAGTACTTTATGAAGTGGAGCACCACTTTGTTAGCGAAAATTTTGAAAAGTTAGAGCAAGCCGCTTTAGCCGCTTTTAAACTGGGTTACGATGTTGAAGAACCTGCAGAACTTGAGCTAGAAGACGGCGAGAAAGTGTGGAGCTTTGACGTGGTTGTTGAGTGTGAACTTGAAGTAGAAGCGATTATGGAGGATGTAGACAAGCTAGAAGCGCTTGCTCAGCAAACCGACGTAGAATACGACGGCTGGGGTACTTACTTTCAGGAATAAACAGCTACAGAGCTGTCAGCTATCAGGGATAAAGTTAGCGAGTTGCTACTTTCTAACTTTACTCTTTCTAACTTTCCCCTTTCTAACTAATACCTATTTCGTATTCGCTACCCAATCTATAGACATTTGTAATCAATTAGCGATAATAAAAAACTCGATGTTTTTATGCGCTAAGCTCACATATGCTTATTACCTTACCCATTGCCGAACTTGTACCAGGGATGTTTGTTGACAGTGTCAGTAAGCAACAAGAGCATGTAAATAGTATTAAGATCAAAACACGTGGTTTAGTGCGTGATAAAACGATTATTCAGCGCCTGATCTCTGAAGGGGTTGAAGAGCTACTCATCGACTTTACACAAAGCGATGTTGCACTCCCTAAAAAATACCAACCAAAGCCTGAACCGGCTAAACCTAAGGTTGAACAAAAACCTGCAGCTAACGAAGCACCGCAAGGGATCACGGTTCAACAAGAGTTTCTAAAAGCCAGCGTGCATTACGAGCAGCACAGCCGAAAATTGCAAGGTTTCTACTCAGATATCACATCGGGTTTAAAGATGAATGTAGCTGTGCTTGATGATATCGCCGTTGATATAGTCAGCTCGGTATTTCGTAATCACAATGCCTTAACTATCTTAACTCGCCTTAAAGATAAACATATTTATAACTGGCGGCACATGATCAACACCGCTATTTTGGTGAGTGTGTTTGCTAAGTACCTAGGTTACAAAGAAAAGACAATTAAAGAGCTGGCAATGGGTGCATTGATGCACGATATTGGTCAGGCGAAAATGCCACAAGGTGTATTGTCAAAACCAAGCGCTTTGAACGACAACGAAATGCAAGTTGTTAAAAAGCATGTGGCGCAGAGTTTAGGTTTAGTGAAAGGTGAAAAGGGCATTACGCCGTTAATGCTCGATATGATAGTGAATCACCATGAGCGTTTAGATGGTACAGGTTACCCTCGCGGTATTGCAGCTGAAAAGCTGAGCCGTGCAGCCCGTATGATGGCAATCGTTGATGTTTATGATGCTATGACAGCAGACAGGCCGCATCAAATGGGAGAAGAGCCAATCTCAGCGCTGCGTTATTTACTTGCCAATAAGCAATTGTTTGACTCTGAGTTGGTGCAACGCTTTATTAAATGCCTAGGGGTGCACCCTGTTGGAACGATTGTGAAGTTGAATAATGAGCGCTTGGCGTTAGTGATGGAAGGTAACCACGAAAACCCAATTAAGCCGAAAATAAAGATCTTCTATAATGCCAAGCATAAGCATCATATTACTGCCAAAGATGTCGATTTAAGTGTAGAAAAAGAACTAAAAATTATTGCTAGTATTAAGCCTCTAGATTATCAGCTTAATTTGGCTCGTTTGTTAAAAGAGCATCTGCTTGTTTAGACTTAACACAGCGTTTTTTGGCACAGCGTTTTGCTGATATAAATGCACCACTAAAACAACTCGTCATTAATACCAACCACAGCAATGTGCCTTTTTCTACATGTAAGGCCACGCAACATAGTAGTAGTGATAAAACAGCACTCAGCATGGCGCCTAGCCAATAGTGATTAACTGGGTTATCGCAATCACCTGCTTTAGTGCACGCGCAATAGTTTGCTTTACAAAAATAATGAACACTCACACCGCATAACATCAGAGCCGCAATAATCAATGCGATTTCCATACTCAAACTCAACAGTAAAACCTTTATTTTTAGTCTAATGGGACAATAAACTGATGTCAATGCAAATGATAATTACTACTGTTTATTGTTTTTGTTATCAGAGCTCTGATGAGTTTTAATAGGTTGTTATCTTGTTGTTAAAATGCGGGTTTTTTACCTATTTCTAACGAAAAATTACAGCTTTTTGATCTTAATTAAGGTAATGTTCGAAAGTTTGTAATCATTAGAATAAAACATCTAATACCAACATCCAGCGCTAATCTTTTATGCTTAACTAATAGGTTGCCCTCATTGTTGGATTAGCTTTCGCACAAGTTTGCAAGAGGACACAGATTTATGAAGTTCACTAAAACACTAATTGCAGCATCACTTGCTGTTGTTTCTGCTGACAGCTTTGCTGCAGCTTTCCAATTAGCAGAGCAAAACGTTTCAGGTTTAGGTCGTGCATACGCTGGTGAAGCAGCTGTTGCAGATGACGCATCAGTTGTTGCTCGTAACCCTGCACTTATGTCTTTATTCAAAGACAAGCAAATCTCAGTAGCAGGTATCGCTGTAATTCCAGATGTAAGCTTAAAAGGCGAAAGTGCTGCATACGGCTTAGATGAAAGCTCTATCGATGACGATAGCATCGCACCATCTGCATTTATCCCTGCAGGTTACTTCACAATGCCTTTAAACGATAAAGTGTCTTTAGGCTTTGGTGCTTTTTCAAACTTCGGTCTTTCAACTGAGTTTAAAGATGACTACGCGGCAGGCTCTATTGCTGGTGAAACTGAAATCGTAACAGTTAACATGAATGCTAGCGCTTCATATAAAATCAACGAACAGTTCAGCTTAGGTCTTGGTTTAAACTATGTTTATGCTGATGCGAAAGTGATTCGTAATGCAGGTACTAACCCATTTGGCATACCAGCGAGCACGCAAATCGCTCACCTTGAAGGTGACGACTACGGCTTTGGTTGGAACATTGGTGCGATGTATCAGTTAGATGAAAACAACCGTTTTGGTTTTAACTACCGCAGTGAAACAGATATCGACTTTGAGGGCGAGTACTCAAACCAACTTCCAGCTGCAGTTGGCGGTTTTGCGGGTACTACAGTACCGGGTGAGTTAAAACTGACTTTACCAGCAATTGCTGAATTTTCTGGTTCACATCAACTTGATAAGAAGCTAGGCGTACACTACAGCATCTTATGGACTGGTTGGGACAGCTTCCAAAAATTAGAAGCTTATACACCAAGCCTTGAAACGGTTGTATTCTCTAAAGAAGAGAACTTCTCAGATTCAATGCGTTACTCTATCGGTACTGACTACCAGTACAGCGATGCACTTTTACTTCGTGCAGGTATTGCATACGATGAGTCACCAGCAGACCAATCACACCTTTCAATCTCTATCCCTGATACAGATCGTTTCTGGTTCTCGTTTGGTGGTAACTACGCATTCAGCGAAAACTCAAATGTTGACTTAGGTGTAAGTATCCTTCGTGGTAAAACACAAAACTTCTCTGAAAAAGACAGCCTAGCTGCTTCTTTAGGCCAAGATGTTTCATGGGAATATGAATCTAAAGGTCACGCAGTTCTAATTGGTGCTCAGTACAACTACAAATTTTAATTGTGACGCGACGTAAAGTCGCTGCTACAGAGCATTAAAAAGCCGCGCTATAACAATGTTATAGCGCGGCTTTTTTGTAAGCGCGAATAAATCGCGCTTTATATATGCTGTTATAGACTTTCGATTTTCGCTTTTTGCGCTAATAGTTTGTCTTTCGCATCTGTAAACTCAGCCAGCTTAGCATGCTCTTTAGCAAGTACAGCTTCTGGCGCGTTATTTACGAACTTCTCGTTAGCTAATTTGTTATTAACTTGAGCTAAGCCTTTCTCTGCTTTTTCAAGTTGCTTCGCGATACGAGCTAGTTCAGCTTCAACATCGATTAGGCCAGCCATTGGGATCATGATCTCAAGGTTACCAACATACGATGTTGCACATGCTGGTGCATCGTCTTTGTTATCTAGTAACGTGAACTCTTCAAGCTTAGCAAGAGACGCTAAGAATGCTTCGTTATCCGTTAAGCGACGCTTGTCTTCGTCAGACGCATTAGCAAGCAATACCGATAATGGTTTGCTTGGGCTGATATCCATTTCACCACGGATGTTACGAATAGCAAGAATGAATTGCTTAACCCACTCAAGGTCGTCCATCGCTTGGCTATCAACATTTGCTTCATTGTATACAGGGAAACCTTGAACCATGATGCTAGTGCCCGCAGTTTCGATACCTGCAAGTGGTGCAACACGTTGCCAAATCGTTTCTGTGATGTATGGCATTAACGGGTGCATTAAGCGAAGTAGGCTTTCTAATACCGTGATTAAGGTATGACGAGTGCCACGTTGCTGTGCTTCGTTACCTTTAAACAATACTGGTTTAGTAAGTTCTAGGTACCAGTCACAGAATTGGTTCCAAGTGAACTCATAAATGGTGTTTGCAGCTAGGTCAAAACGGTAGTTTTCTAGATGCTCAGTATAGGTTTTAACAGTTGCTTCAAACTGGCCTAAAACCCAACGATCAGCGAGTGAGTACTGTTTTTCAGCATCTGTAGCGAAACCACAGTCTTGCTCTTCTGTGTTCATCAATACGTAACGACTTGCGTTCCATAGTTTGTTACAGAAGTTACGGTAACCTTCAAGACGGTTCATATCCCAGTTGATATCACGACCCGTTGAAGCCATTGCAGCAAGGGTGAAACGCAGTGCGTCTGTACCGTGTGCTTCGATACCGTTTTCGAATGTTTTACGAGTGTTCTTCTCAATCTTCTTCGCTAGTTGTGGCTGCATCATATTACCAGTGCGCTTTTCAACTAGGCTTTCAAGATCGATACCGTCAATCATGTCGATAGGATCAAGTACGTTACCTTTCGATTTAGACATCTTATCGCCGTTTTCATCGCGGATAAGGCCAGTTACGTAAACGGTTTTAAATGGTACTTGTGGCTTGCCGTCTTCATCTTTGATGAAGTGCATGGTCATCATGATCATACGTGCAACCCAGAAGAAGATGATGTCGAAACCTGTTACCAATACGTCAGACGGGTGGAACGTTTTTAAATCGTCTGTGTTTGCCGGCCAGCCTTGCGTTGAGAAAGTCCAAAGCGCAGACGAGAACCAGGTATCTAAAACGTCTTCGTCTTGCTTAAGTGCAACATCATCAGCAAGGTTGTTATCGCGGCGTACTTCAGCTTCGTCACGACCAACGTATACGTTACCTTCGTTGTCGTACCAAGCAGGGATGCGGTGACCCCACCAAAGCTGACGTGAAATACACCAGTCTTGTACGTCGTTCATCCACGAGAAGTACATGTTCTCGTATTGTTGAGGAACAAATTTAATGTCGCCATTTTTAACTGCTTCTTTTGCAGGCTCAGCAAGTGGTGCTACGCGAACGTACCACTGATCAGTAAGAAGAGGCTCAATCACTACGCCAGAACGGTCACCGAAAGGTACAGTTAGGCTGTGATCTTCAATTTTTTCTAATAGGCCAAGTTCTTCAAATTCGCTCACAATCGCTTTACGTGCATCAAAGCGGTCAAGGCCGTGTAGGCGCTCAGGGATTGGCGCATCTAATTCAAGCTCTTTACCGTCGAATGTGTAGCTTTCGCCTTCGCTTAATACCGCTGCATCTTTATTAAAGATGTTGATCATTGGTAGTTGGTGACGTTTACCTACTTCGTTATCGTTAAAATCGTGGGCAGGCGTGATTTTCACACAACCTGTGCCTTTTTCCATGTCTGCATGTTCATCGGCAACAATTGGAATACGACGGTTTACGATAGGCAGTAAAATTTCTTTACCGATCAGATCTTGGTAACGCTCATCATCAGGGTTAACAGCAACACCTGAATCACCTAGCATTGTTTCAGGACGTGTTGTCGCAACAATGATGTAGTCTTTACCATCTTTGGTTTTTACGCCATCAGCAAGTGGGTAACGTAGGTTCCACATGTGACCTTGTTTGTCTTTGTTTTCAACTTCAAGATCAGAAATCGCAGTGTGTAGCTTAGGATCCCAGTTAACTAGGCGCTTACCACGGTAGATTAAATCTTCTTTGTGAAGACGTACGAATACTTCTTTAACCGCTTCAGAAAGGCCTTCGTCCATAGTGAAACGCTCACGGTCCCAATCTACAGAAGCGCCTAAACGACGTAATTGTTTAGTGATCGTGCCACCAGAGTGGTTTTTCCACTCCCAGATTTTATCGATAAATGCTTCACGGCCTAGGTCGTGACGTGTTTTACCTTCTTCAGCAGCAAGCTTACGCTCAACAAGCATTTGCGTTGCGATACCTGCGTGGTCAGTACCTACTTGCCATAAAGTGTTGTTGCCTTGCATACGCTTTAAACGCGTTAGCGTATCCATGATGGTATCTTGGAACGCGTGGCCCATGTGTAAGCTACCCGTGACGTTTGGTGGCGGGATCATAATTGAGTATGCGTCACCTTGGCCAGACGGTTTAAAGTAGCCATTTTCTTCCCAGCCTTGGTATAAAGACTGTTCAATATCTTGCGGATTATAGGTTTTATCCATTACACAGAACCTTAAATAAATGCTTAAATGTCAATTTCTTGCGTTGCAATATGGGCGCCCAGTTGGCGAAGCTTTTTAAACCGCTCACGGGCGGCTTGCTTAGCATTTGGCTCAACGGGTACGAAATCATAAACCTGCTGAAAACGGCGAATAAAATCCGGTAGGTGTTCAGCTAAGTTGATTAATATTTTTCTGTTGCCGACAGGTGGAGTCATACCAATTTCAACCGGAGCGCCACCTTTAGGGCCTTCACCTTGTAAGTTATGTGGTACAAAACTATCTGGTTCAAATGACCAAATGATGTCGTCGATTGTGTGGGCCGTGTCGGTGTTATCAGCGTAAATAAATACGCGATGACCTAGACGATACTGATCCGCAGCAATTTTAGCTGCCAGATCGAAAACAGCGCCAGCCGTTTGGTGGGCACTATCATCTTGTTTTAGAACGTAAAATTGTGCGTTCATATTCATAGTGACTTTCGTCCCCACAGATACACAGATCAAAGCAGGGATTTTGACATAGAACGCGAATTGCTTCAATTAATAAGGCGCCATTTGGCGCCTTATTTAGGGTTAGTTTTAAGCTTACGGTAAGGCTTAATCGTGACTTGCTTCACTCACGCCTGCGCGGTTCAGTAAATACTGAGTCAACATAGGCACCGGACGACCGGTTGCGCCTTTGTTTTTACCGCCGCTGCGCCATGCTGTACCTGCGATATCTAAATGCGCCCAATTGTATTTTTTGGTGAATTTAGATAAGAAGCATGCCGCTGTAATCGTACCTGCAGCACGGCCACCTAAGTTGGTGAAATCAGCGAATGGGCTTTCAAGTTGCTCTTGATAGTCATCCCATAAAGGTAACTGCCATGCGCGGTCGCCACTTTGCTCAGACGCTTTTAGTAGGTCATGGGCAAGTGGGTTGTGGTTTGATAGTAAACCTGTAGCATGTGAACCCAGCGCGATAATACACGCACCTGTCAGTGTTGCTACATCGACAACGGTATCAGGTTCAAAGCGCTCAACATAAGTGAGTGCATCACACAGTACTAAACGGCCTTCAGCGTCGGTATTTAACACTTCAACTGTTTGCCCCGACATAGTTGTTAAGATATCACCCGGGCGATAAGCGTTTGAGCCTGGCATGTTTTCACAACCTGCTAAAACACCGACAACGTTAATCGGTAATTGCATTTGCACTAAAGCGCGCATAGTACCAATAACACCTGCTGCACCACCCATGTCGTATTTCATTTCATCCATGGCTTCGCCTGGTTTGATCGAAATACCACCTGAGTCAAAGGTTAAGCCTTTACCCACTAACACGATTGGCGCTTGGTCTTTGTCGCCACCTTGATAGTTGATCACCGACATAACCGATTCATTAGCACTACCACGGCCAACCGCTAGGTATGAATTCATGCCCAGCTCTGCCATTTTTTCTTCGCCAATGATATCAACGCTTACATTATCGAAATTATCAGCAATTTCTTGTGCTTGCTCACCTAAATAAGCTGGGTTACAGATATTTGGCGGCATGTTAGCAACGTCTTTACATAACTTGCTACCAGCAGCGATGGCTAAGCCATGCTCAATTGCACTTTCGCCAATAGTCAACTCGCGACGCGTTGGCACGTTGAAAACAATTTTACGTAGTGGGCGACGTGGGTCGCTCTTTTTGCTTTTCAGTTGATTGAAGGTATACAAGCAGTCTTGAGTTGTTTCAACTGCTTGGCGTACTTTCCAATAAGTGTCACGGCTTTTAACGTGTTGCTCAGTTAAAAAGCATACCGCTTCCATTGAACCTGTTTCGTTTAGCGTGTTTATCGTTTTTGAGATGATTTGTTTATATTGTTTGTCATCAAGCTCACGCTCTTTACCACAACCTACTAGTAGTACACGCTCGCTCAGTACGTTAGGTACATGATGCAATAGCAATACTTGTCCTGGTTTACCTTCAAGGTCACCACGGCGTAGTAAGTTTGAGATATAACCGTCACTGATTTTATCTAATTGTTCACCAATGGGGGATAAACGACGTGGCTCATAAACGCCTACTACAATACATGCGCTACGTTGCTTTTCTGGACTACCACTTTTTACGCTAAATTCCATTGTTACTCCTGATATTGAGTCGTATAACCTTAGTTTATAAGGGTAAGAAATTCTTTTTCGAGTCCTTTCTTACATTTTTTAGTTTAATAGCACTAATCTTAGTACATAAACTATGACTCTATTTATGTGTTTTTGAACTTTATCTTAATGTGAATATCAATATCACATAATAGACGCCATCTGCACCATTTATGCAAGATTATATGTTCTTGCTAGGTATGATATTTAACTTTGATGGCATATAATAAAGTGAGTAAAATAACTAGTTTACTCAAAATTCCTTACTATTCCAGTGAAACTCGATGTTTAACAGGGGCGAGCATTGCTAATTTTTCGTTATTTGACCACTGAAGTCTTCAAGTCGCAGGTCGCCGTATTTTTAACTTTGATGACTATTTTTGTGTCTCAAAAGTTTGTTGTTATTTTAGGAGACGCCTCAGAAGGGGGTCTTCCAGCTAAACTTGTGCTTTCGATGATTGCACTAAAACTTCCTCAACTTGCTTCCCTTATTCTGCCTTTGAGTATCTTCTTAGGGATTATTTTGGCCTACAGTCGCATTTATGCAGACAGCGAAATGACTGTTTTCAAAGCCTGTGGTGTCAGTGAGTGGTATGTGGTTCGTGTCACGCTTATCTCAAGTACTGCGATGGCTATTTTAGCCGGTGCGCTTACTCTTTATGTTGCGCCGTGGGCCAGTGAGCAAGAATATCAATTAAAAGAGCAAGCCAAAGCTGATGCAGGCTTATCGGCATTACGTGCAGGGCGTTTTCAGCAAACGGGTAATGAGAAAGCCGTAGTCTTCATTCACAACATCGAAAATAGCGGTAAAGAGCTACACAAGGTATTTGTTGCACAGCTACCAGATCGTGAAAAAGGTGACTTAGCCCGTTTAGTATATGCAGAGCGTGGTGTGGTGATTGAGCAAGATAACGGTGAGCAGCAACTTGTTCTTAATGATGGTAAGCGCTATGAAACAGATGGCGAGTCTGCTGCGTTAAACCTAACAGAGTTCGATGGTTACAGTGTGCAAATTCAAGATCAAGAAATAGAGCACCAGAGTCGTAAGTTAGAAGCTATACCAACGTTTGATTTATTCAAAATGAAAACCTCTGAAGCTATTGCACAGTGGCAGTGGCGTTTAGCTATTCCGCTTTCAATTCCATTATTAACTTTACTCGCAGTACCTTTGAGTGTGGTGAATCCGCGCCAAGGTAAATTCGCTAAATTGGTGCCTGCAATCAGTTTGTATTTAGGGTACTTCATTTTATTGAATGCAGCTAAGTTTGCTGTTGAAGATGGTAAAATTCCGCCTTCAATTGGCTTATGGTGGATCCATTTATCAGCCTTGTTTATTGGTGGTTTCTTGATTATAAAAGGTCGTCCGCTCGGCGCATGGTTAAAGGCAGTTGTGACTAAGCGGGAGTTAAGCGCATGATGAAAACACTCGACTGGTATTTAGGTCGCAGCATAATTCAAACCACCGGTTTTGCTTTAATGGTTCTGGTAGGTATTAGTACCCTCATTAAGTTTATTGAGCAGTTAAAATCAGTTGGCCGTGGTAGCTATGATATTGCAACTGCGTTGATTTACACCCTGTATAGCATGCCGGGTGATTTAGTTATCTTTTTCCCAATGGCAGCCTTGATTGGTGGCTTAACAGGTTTAGGTGCGTTGGCATCAAACAGTGAGCTGGTCGTTATGCAAGCGGCGGGTATGTCACGCCTGCAAATTATTGCATCAGTCATGAAAACCGCGATGTTTATGGCGATTTGTATGATGGCGCTAGGTGAATGGGGTGCCCCAGAAGCACAGCTCAAAGCAAAAGAAATACGTAACCAAGCGATTTATGGTGGTGATGTATTTAATGCTAAGCAAGGTGTGTGGGCGAAAGATGGTAGCAACTTCATTAATATTGAAGATGTCGATCAGCAAGGCACTTTACGTGGCGTGCATATGTATCACTTTGATAAATCGTTACAACTTACTCAAATTACCAAGGCAGAAGAGGCAATAAACCGTAAAGATGGTTGGTTACTTCGTGATGTAAATAAAGTAATGATCACGCCAGAGCAGATCAGTACTGAGCAGCATAAAGAAGAGTTTTACGACTCGCAGCTGACCGCCGAAAAATTAGGAGTGGTGTCGGTTAAGCCCGAAGCGCTGTCGTTTACTGGGCTTTGGTCATATTTAGGTTATTTGCAGCAAAATGAGCAAGACACCAGCACTTATGAGCTAGCACTATGGCGTAAGATCATGCAGCCTGTATCTATCGCCGTTATGTTGTTAGTTGCTTTATCGTTTATATTCGGCCCGCTTCGCACAGTAACCATGGGCGCACGTATCATCATGGGTGTTATAACCGGTATTACTTTCCACTTAACCAATGAGATATTTGGTCCTGTGGTGATGGTTTACCAAATTCCAGCTGTGGTTGGTGCTGTGTTACCAAGCCTACTGTTTATAGGGTTTGCAACTTATCTATTGAATAAACGAGTGTAATGCTCGTTTAAAAAGCACAAAAAAAGCGTGGTTTGAGCCACGCTTTTTTGTGCTTGCTGTGTTGCTTAATCACTTAATCAAGTGAGCGATAAATACGTTTATTTTCTTCTTTGGTGAGGGTGATCACTTCTGTTTTTGCGATGTAATCTTGTAAGGCACGCTTATTTTTAAAATCGACCAACACCACTAAGTTACCTAAACCTAATAGTGCAGTAATGGCTCTAAGTGCACCTTGATGCCAGCTAATTAAATGACCATCGAGAGTTTGCACCTTCAAACGCCATGCACGCATACCAATAGTTTGGCCGCTCTTAGCCCAAAAATAGCTAAAGAAACTAACACTCACTACTACCAATAATGCACTACGAATGCCATACAGTAGTGGCGAGTTTTGAATGAAAGCAGATACATCTTCAGCGTCACCAATACTTAGTAAGTCTAAAGAAATTAGCCCTTGAACAGCTAATAAATACAGTACGGTTGTCAGCATCGCAAAAGCAATGATAACCAAGGTATCGTAGATTAAAGAGGCAAAGCGGCGCCAGAAACCGGCACGTGGAAACTCAGCTGACATAAACAATCTCGTCCAATTAAATTGCGCAGTAGTTTAGCAAAGTCCTTCGCAAACAAGAAATACTTAACGGCCGTTTAGCAAGTCGACAAACAGGTCTGACCTGCTATAGTTGAGAAAATAATAAAAATGAGCACACAGTTATGGCCGTTTCTCAAAGCGAAACTCACCAAGTATTTAATCAACCCAAACCACTTGAAAACTACAACGCCTATGAGGCCGACAGGGTACTTCAATACTGGCAAAATCGTTTTGCTGGGCAATGGGGAACTGCGCATTTAACGGCGTTTGGGGAGCAAGTGGGAGGTGTATTACTGCAAGCTGGGTTCTTAGCAAACAAACACTTACCCGAATTAACAACTCACAGCCGCTTTGGCGAACGCATAGACCAAGTTGATTATCATCCAAGTTACCATCAGCTAATGCAGCATGCTATAGAGCAAGGGCACTGCGCTTTGCCTTGGCAGCAAAAGAAAGCCGGTAGCCATGTTGTAAGAGCGGTAATGGCGGTGCTACACAATCATGCTGATCCGGGCTCTGGTTGCCCATTAACCATGACGTTTGCTAGTGTGCCTGCCATTGCGAGTCAAGAAAATGTAGCGGCTATGTGGCTACCTAAAATACTGGCAAATCATTACGATTCTGACAATAAGCCTTGGACAGAGAAAAAAGGTGTCACCATAGGTATGGCGATGACCGAAAAACAGGGCGGCTCTGATGTTCGGGCTAATACCACTAAAGCAGACGCCATCAATGAAAGTGGTGCAGGGCAATTATATGCTTTAACCGGCCACAAATGGTTTTGCTCAGCGCCTATGAGCGACGCCTTTTTGGTACTTGCTAATACCGATGACAAGCAGTTATCTTGCTTTTTAGTGCCGCGCTGGCTCGAAACTGGCGAGAAAAATGCCATGTATATTCAGCGCTTAAAAAGTAAATTAGGTAATCAATCAAATGCGAGTTCTGAAATTGAATTCAGAGGCGCGCATGGCTGGTTACTCGGTGAGCCGGGGCGAGGCATTGCCACTATTATTCAAATGGTCGCTTTAACTCGTTATGACTGCATGTTGGGTTCAAGCTCGCTGATGTTACAAGCAGTAAAAGAAGCGATATGGCATACAGCTGGGCGCAGTGTATTTGGTAAAAACTTGCATCAACAGCCGCTCATGCTCAATGTATTGGCTGATTTAGCTATCGAAGCTGAGGCTGCACTTGCCATTTCAATGCGTATTGCTCATGCCCTTGATAATCAAGATGATAGTAATGAAGTGGCATTAATACGCAGCGCCACAGCAATCGGTAAATATTGGATCTGTAAGCGGGCAGTGCAGCACACTTATGAGGCTATGGAATGTATTGGTGGTGTGGGTTATGTACAAGACAACATTACCAGCCGACTTTATAAAGAAGCGCCGGTAAACTCTATCTGGGAAGGTTCTGGTAATGTGCAATGCCTCGACCTTCTACGCGTGTTTAGCCGTGAACCAGAATCACTTGAGGTGCTTATTAATGAGCTTGAAAAAGCGCGCAGTTTGCACCCCGATTTTGCGATAAAGCTCGATGAACTTAAAGAGGTGCTCACAGATACCGCAAACCTCGAAATGCATGCTCGGCGCATAATTGAAAAGCTCGCGTTGCTTTGGCAAGCAGCAACGCTATTACAATTTGGTGAGCCACTTATTGCCGATGCGTTTGTAAAAAGTCGTTTAAGTAGCGCAGGGTTTAGTCAGTACGGCTGCCTGAGTCATGATATCGATTGTCAGGCGATTGTTTCGCGAATGATGCCAAAACTCTAAAGTTAACAACTTGTTTAATTATTGTGCGATTGATCAGTGACGCCGCACAAAACGCTTGCTGCCTTACCCATTCTTTGTATAATGCTTGGCATAGAGACAAAAGCAGTTAAAAAAGCTTTTGCTCTAAAGTGGTTTTTCTTTATCTTCTCGTGTTTAGAAGGTGAAAGAAAAATGAAGCCAGTATGATGGAATTGGTAGACATGACGGATTCAAAATCCGTTGCCTTCGGGCGTGGCGGTTCAAGTCCGCCTACTGGTACCACTTTTATGACCCCAGCAGTTTTGCTGGGGTTTTTTTATGCCTGAAAAGTAGTTTGCGGACTTGAGCGCCACGCGGGGCGTGGCACTGAAGCAAGTAAAAGCCCTCCTACTGGCACCAATTTTTAACCCGTTGATTTTAAAAGGATCTTTTCTTTTCTGCAATGTGTTTTTTCTTAGTCACATCCATTTTTTTATAAAATTAACCCAAACTGTGACGATTTTTTGCCACAGCTCACTTCTATTAACTTGAATTTTTGTAAGCTGGATTTTGAATCCGCCGCGTCAATATGAAAGTAAAAACTAAATCCCTTACTAGGTAAGGCTTGTAGCCCTAAATGGAGTAATAACCAGAAAACCTTCCGTGTCTTCTGGTCTTTCCCCGTTACTTTTACTCTAGCTAAACGCTATTTCAACCGTGAACACGACCAGCTCGACATAATCAATTAAGTTGGTTAGAAACAGCTCGACTAGTTCATCTCCACTCTATTTGGCCAGCAAGCCTAAATGCAAATGAGTAACCTCGGCTGATTGAAAACATACATCGATTTCTTTCACCAATTTAGGGTATCCAATACCTTGGTAGCTAAAGTTAGTGATGTAATCAAAATGCCAAAACCCCTTTGCTTAATCAGCCTTATCTCGACAGGGTGAAAACCACCGTTTTCAGGAATGTAGTTAACATCTGTGAAATTAAAGATGATACTAGTAGCTAATTAGTTAGCGTTAGCCCATTTAGTCAGTTTAATGCTAAGAGTAGCTTTTCAGACACAGCAAAGTACTGGCTTTGGTCAAAAGTCAGTTTCATTATGATTTAATTTTTTAGTTTGCTAGAGAACCCTAGCGCTGGGATAGCAGTATGAACTGGTGCTATTTACTTACTGTTGCGAGCTTAATTAATGCCTATCTTCTGCTCTTAAAATTCTTATTATGATCTTCCCCTGAATTCATAGACACCTAGCTTACCGATTTGTATCGGACTTCAAACTCTTCAGGGGAAGCTCACTACAACGATGAATACATTGTAAATAGATATAGGTATAGCGGATATTCAGTCACCCCTATTAGCTAATCTCAATTACTACGGATGAAAAGTTCGTTGCATAGTTTCAAAAATATGCTGAGGACATAGCCTCGGCAAATGAAAAGCTGGATTGTCTTAGAATAATAGGGTAGTAGAATAATAGGGTAGTAGAATAATAGGGTAGTAGAATAATAGGGTAGTAGAATAATAGGGTAGTAGAATAATAGGGTAGTAGAATAATAGGGTAGTAGAATGATAGGGTAGTAGAATAATAAGGTGGTAGAATAATAAGGTGGTAGGATAATGGGGTAGTATAATAATTGGGTAGTAGAATAATTGGGTAGTAGAATAATGGAGTGGTAGAGTAATGGAGTGGTGGAATAATGGAGTAGTGGAATAATGGAGTAGTGGAATAATGGAGTAGTGGAATAATGGAGTAGTGGAATAATGGAGTAGTGTAATAATGGAGTAGTGTAATAATGGAGTAGTGGAATAATGGAGTAGTGGAATAATGGAGTAGTGTAATAATGGAGTAGTGTAATAATGGAGTAG
>NZ_JABVXF010000049.1 GCF_013349995.1 Pseudoalteromonas sp. 0303 | reverse complement strand
GCGAATACATCAAAGGGCCGAGGTAGCTCCTCATTATGAGCCCGCATATAAGCACGCAGTCTGACAAAATTAACGAAGGGTATTGTGCAATAGGAGGAGTCTGTATAAGGCACTTCAGTGCCGAATCTAGACCAAAACAAACACATTCACGGCTGAAGCCATTCCTACAAGTACACTTTGCCTATAGCCTTCGGCAGAGGGAGACGCAGCAACAAACACCCGCACCGCGCGGCTTATCGCTGACGGCTGAAAGCTGATAGCTCTGTGATGTGTTTGGTTTCACTTCGCTCTACCCAACCTACCCCAGACCCTAAAACTTTCCCCTCGCTAACTTTACTCTCGCAACTTGTAACTCATTAACTCATCCCCCAAAAACAAAAACGCCAGCATATAGCTGGCGTTTTTTAATCTGAGGGTAAGCTTGATATTAAGCTTTTGGACCTGCTGATTTGATTGCTTCTGAAACATCGTATTTAGCGAAGTTTTCAGTGAAGTCAGAAGCTAGCTTGTTTGCGTATTCTGCGTACTTCTCTTTATCTTCCCATGTGTTGATTGGGTTAAGAAGTTGGCTGTCTACACCTGGAACTGCAACTGGTACATCTAGGTTTAGAACGTCGATGTGTTGAGTTTCAACATCTGCCAGTTTACCTGATACGATTGCATCAACTACAGCACGTGTAGTCGGGATATCGAAGCGTTGACCAGTACCGTAAGGGCCACCTGTCCAACCTGTGTTAACTAGGTATACTTTAGCGCCGAATTCACGTACACGCTTCATTAGAAGTTCTGCATAAACGCCAGCAGGACGTGGGAAGAACGGAGCACCGAAACATGTTGAGAACGTAGACTCGATGTCGCTTGTTGAACCGATTTCAGTTGAACCTACTTTCGCAGTGTAACCACTTAAGAAGTGGTATGCAGCAGCTTCTTCAGTTAGTACTGAAACTGGTGGCAATACACCACTTACGTCACATGTTAAGAACACAACGGCTTTTGGCTCGCCAGCACGGTTTTCTACTTTACGTTTTTCAACGTGCTCAAGCGGGTAAGCTGCGCGGCTATTTTGTGTCAGGCTTGTATCATGGAAATCTGGTACACGATTTTCGTCAAGTACCACGTTTTCTAAGATTGTACCGAAGCGAATTGCATTCCAAATAACTGGTTCGTTCTTTTGTGAAAGATCGATACATTTAGCGTAACAACCACCTTCGATATTAAATACGCTACCAGGTGCCCAACCGTGCTCGTCATCACCAATAAGGAAACGAGTAGGATCTGCAGATAATGTTGTTTTACCTGTACCAGATAGACCGAAGAATAACGCAGTGTCGCCTGCTTCACCTACGTTTGCAGAGCAGTGCATTGGTAATACACCTTTTGCAGGAAGTAGGAAGTTTTGTACAGAGAACATTGATTTCTTCATTTCGCCTGCGTAGCGCATACCAGCTAGTAGTACTTTACGTTGTGCGAAGTTGATGATTACAGTGCCGTCACTGTTAGTGCCATCACGCTCTGGGTCACATACAAATGAAGGTACATTCATTACCTGCCACTCAGGGAAGTCAGCAGTATTGTATGTTTGAGGTTCGATAAACATGTTTTTGGCAAAAATATGATGCCATGCAGTTTCTGTTGTAACTACAACTGGTAAATAGTGCTCAGGATCAGCGCCAACTTCTAGGTGAGAGATGAAGTGGTCGTTGCTTTTCACGTGTTCTTCTACACGGGCCCATAACGCATCAAACTTGTCTGCATCGAATGGGCGGTTTACGTTGCCCCATTGGATTTCGTTTTCAGTGCTTGGCTCTTGAACAATAAAACGATCTTTTGGAGAGCGGCCAGTGCGTACACCGGTTTTAGCAACAAAAGCACCATTAGCGGCTAGAGTCCCTTCGCCACGACGAATAGCGTGTTCGACAAGTTCAGCTGCTGTAAGATCAACAAAACTAGTAGCGTTTGCAGTCATGTTTATACCTAAATTGTGAGAGATTGAACGGGATAGCTCTGGGGTTCTTAGTTTTCCCTTTTGCTAAAATAATAGTAACAGAAGGATTAGGGATATTCGAGTGTCTGAAGGGCTTAAAAAGGCATATATTTGGCAAAAAACATGAATAATTTCAATGATACCGGTGTCATAAAATGGCGCTTTTTCATGACACCGGTATCATTAGTTTTGATATTTTTTTTAATAAAAAAGCCGCACTGATGGCGGCTTTTAATATAATAATATTTATTATGGTGTATTAATTAAATATGGCTTTAATATCTTGCTCGTTAAAGATGTAATCTTTTAAGCAATAATGACAACTAATTTTTACTTCACCATTTGCTTGCACGTCGGCAAGTAATTCGTCTTGACCTACATTTACTAGTGCAGCAATTGTTTTGTCTCTGCTACAGCCACAACGGAAGCTAATAGACTGTGGTTCGAATAACTGAGGATTATCTTCATGGTAAAGTCGAGTCAGCACAGTGTTGGCATCTAAACCTAGTAATTCTTCATCTTTAATCGTGTTACTGATTGCTTCAAGATGAGTGAAGTCTTCAACTGATTTATCTTTATTTACAGGTAATACTTGCAAGAATAAGCCTGCAGCTTTGGCTGTGTCTGCTGTTACTTCAGTCGCAAACCAAAGACGTGTTTTTAACTGTTCCGATTGCTCAAAATAGTTTTCAAGGCATTTATCTAAGCTATCGTGCTCTAACGGTACAATACCTTGGTATCGCTCACCTTTAGTTGGCGTAATTGTAATAACCATATAGCCATTACCAATTAAGTCTTTTATTGAGCTACCGGTTACTTCACCTTGTAGACGTGCGATGCCTCGCATGTTTTGTTTATCGTCACCATTAATTACCGCATATTTAACAGGGCCGTCGCCTTGTAGTTGAACGGCAATTTCGCCTTCAAACTTTAAAGTAGCTGTTAATAAGCAGGTAGCAACAAGTAGTTCACCTAATAAGGTTTGCACAGGTGCTGGGTAATTATGGTTTGCGATCATCTCTTGATAAGTGTTTTCAATTTGTACGAGTTCGCCACGTACATCGAGCTGATCAAATATATAACGATGAAGTAAATCTTGTTGCATGAGTTGCATTACCTAACTTGATTTCATTTTTAACAGTTCACGTCTTTGCTTCTTATCTGGTTTACGATCAGGGTGTGGAGCAAAGAAGCTGTTGTTCTTACGGGCGATAGCATTTGCTTCGCGTTTCTCAATACTAGCTTGAGTTTCTTGATATAAGGTTTGTGCAATGGGGGCACCTTGACGTTTTTCAAGGATCTTTTCGATTGTCACAACCTTTTCGTCGACCCCTTGTAGCAGTTTTACCACTGCACCTACTTCGACAATTTTGCTGGGCTTGGTACGTTGTCCATTATAATGTACTTTGCCGCCTTGCACCATGTCTCGTGCTATTGAGCGGGTTTTATAAAAGCGGGCAGCCCATAACCATTTATCAAGGCGCACGCTTAATTCGTCTTGTTTGTCTTGCGACTTTTGAGTGTTACCTTTTGACACAATTGTGCTCTTTTAAAGCTGCTTATATATAGGCAAAATTTACCATGAAACTTAATCACAAAGAAATAGTCATAGTTATTCCTTGCAGCCCCTGTTTGTCGAAATTACCTTGTTTACAAAGTTTAATATACGTGCGCTTGTTGAATGAAAAATGAAAAGGTACTATAGGCCAGCTATCAAGCAGTAAATTAAAATAAGAAATAGAGTTTATGGATCAACACTTACAACAAGTTAAACAGTTTTTAAACGGCTTACCTCATGCCAAGCTAAGTGCATTTGTAGTGCTGTTAGTTGTTGTTTACATTGCTTTTTTGTCATCTAAGCTGTTTTGGCTTGTGTGGCCAGAACCCGATACAAGAGCACTGCCAGTAACCGGTGTTAACAGCGTGGCTAAACGAGTTGAGACAGTCAGCTCTCGCCAAATTATTGAACAAAATCTATTCGGCAAAGTTGTTGTCGAAACTAAGAAACCTGCCGCGAAACAAAATCAAGTCATTAACAACGCCCCTGAAACACGTCTAAGTATTAACCTAACTGGTATTGTTGCGGTCAGCCAAAATGATCAAGCGGGTCTTGCTATTATTGAATCTCAAGGTAAGCAAGAAACCTATGTTGTCGATGATGCAATTAAAGGCACTCGTGCCAAGCTTGCTCAAGTATTACCTGACCGAGTAATTTTAGATGTAAGCGGCCGCTTTGAAACCTTAATGCTGGATGGCCTCGACTTTACTAAAAAAGTCTCTATGCCTGTATTGGCGGAGCGCAAAGAGTCAGAATTAACCGCAGGCCCTCAGCTTGTCGAAAATAATGAAATAAATGCGACTGAAGATGAAGATGTAAAAGAAGCGCTTATCGAAACGCGTGAAGAAGTATTAGACGATCCCGGTAAACTATTTGACTACATTCGCGTCTCTCAAGCGATGGTTGATGGCGAGTTAGTGGGTTATCGCTTAAGCCCAGGTAAAGATCCTGCTCTATTCAAGCAGATGGGACTAATGAATAATGATTTAGCTATTGCGATTAATGGCTATCAATTAAATGATTTAAAACAGGCAATGTCAGCAATAAACGAATTACGAAATAGTACTGACGCAAGTATCACTATCGAACGCGATGGTGAGCAAATTGATGTGCAATTTAGCCTGCAATAACTAGCTTTGGAGTTTTTATAGAATGGTTCACGCGCTACACCTCACAAAAATCAAAAAAGGGTTAGCTAAATATGCAGCGCTTTTTTTATTAACAGGATTATCGCTTTCAGTATCTGCTGTTGAGTATGCGGCTAATTTTAAAGGCACTGATATTAATGAATTTATTAATATCGTTGGTAAAAATCTAAATAAAACTGTCATTATTGACCCGAATGTGCGCGGCAAAGTCAATGTGCGCAGTTACGAGCTAATGGACGAGAAGCTTTATTACCAGTTCTTTTTAAATGTACTTGAGGTTTATGGTTATTCAGCTGTAGAGATGGATAACGGTATTATCAAAATTGAAAAAAGTTCTGACGCTAAAAAGTCGAACGTACCGCTGATCACTGAAGATAACCAAGCCAGTGGCGATATGATGGTGACACGTGTTGTACGTGTTAAAAATGTAAGCGTACAAGAGCTTGGCCCTCTAGTTCGTCAATTTAGTGATCAAAAAGATGGCGGCCACGTTGCTAACTTCAATGCAGCAAACGTGATGATGTTGACCGGTCATGCCGCGTCAGTTAACCGTTTAGTTGAAATCATTCGTTCGGTTGACCAAGCCGGTGATAAGCGTGTTGATATCGTAAAACTTAAATTTGCTACCGCTGACGATGTAGTGTCGGTTGTTGAGAATATTTACAAAGATGGTGGCAAAGGGAGTGTTCCTGAGTTTTTAATCCCTAAAGTTGTTGCTGATGGTCGTACTAACAGTGTGATTGTCAGTGGTGAAGCACAAGCGCGTACACGTGCTGTTGAATTGATTAGCCGTTTAGATGGTGAGCTAGAAAACCAAGGTAATACTAAGGTTATCTATCTTAATTACGCCAAAGCAGAAGACCTTGTAAAAGTATTGCAGGGCGTAAGCAAGACATTAGCAGAAGACGCGCAAGGCGGTGCAACAAAAACTCGCTCACGTAATCAAAACGAAACAAGCATTGAAGCACACCCAGATTCAAACTCACTCGTAATCACTGCACAGCCTGACACCATGCGTTCGCTTGAGCAAGTTATTGAACGTCTTGATGTTCGTCGTGCTCAGGTTTTAGTTGAAGCTATTATCGTTGAGGTGTTAGAAGCCGATGGTATCAACTTAGGCTTACAGTGGATTTCAGAGCAAGGCGGCATGATGCAGTTCAACAATGGCACCACAGTACCTGTTGGTTCGTTAGCTGTTGCTGCTGAACAAGCGCGTGATAAAACGATTGAAGGCACGGTAGTCGGTACTGAAACAGGCACTGTGACAAGTACCTCTGAAACACAAGAAGGTGACTTAACAGCACTTGCTTCACTACTTGGTGGTATTAATGGTCTAGCAATGGGTATTGTTAAAAATGACTGGGGTGCAATTATCCAAGCTGTTTCAACGGACACTAACTCTAATATTCTTGCTACGCCGTCTGTAACGACCATGGATAACGAAGAAGCATCAATGATTGTTGGTCAAGAAGTACCTATTATCACAGGTTCGCAAACAGGCTCAAATAACGCTAACCCATTCCAAACAGTTGAACGTCAAGAAGTGGGTGTGAAACTGAAAGTAACACCACAAATCAATGATGGCTCAGCAGTTCAATTAACGATTGAACAAGAGGTTTCAAGTGTAAGTGGTGCGACTGCGGTTGATATTTCAGTAAACAAACGTGCTATTAAAACTACGGTTATGGCTGATGATGGCGGCATGGTTGTACTTGGCGGCTTGATTGATGAAGACGTGCAAGAAAGTGTTTCTAAAGTACCATTATTAGGTGATATTCCGGTACTTGGTCATTTATTCCGCTCAACCAGCACGAGTAAGCGTAAACGTAATCTAATTGTATTTATTCGTCCTACCATTGTACGCGATGGCATCAGCATGAATAAATTGAGCCACTCGAAATATAACTTTATTCGTGGCGAACAGCACAAGCAAAAAGAAGATGGTATTGATTTAATGCCGTTGACGGATGCACCAATTCTTCCTGAATGGAATGATGCCTTGATATTACCGCCAACGTACGAAGAGTACCTAAAACAACAAAACGCGAATGAGCGCAACGATGACTAATGCAATTACAGAAATCAATGATGAGCTAGCGTCAGAAGTGCCGGCAAGTCATGATGAGCTACTAACAAGCGATGATCTTGTTAGCTTGCCAACCAAGCGTTTGCCATTCTCGTACGCGCGTCGTACAGGCGTATTATTGAGTAAAGATCAGGATAACTGGACTGTGTATTATCGCGGTGAGTTAGATGTTGATGCTTTACTTGAAGTACGCCGTATTGCGGGTCATGGTTTTTCGCTAGAACAATTACCTGATGACAAATTTGAGCTGTTGCTTGAGGCTTCTTATCAGCGTGATAGTTCTGAAACGCAGCAAATGATGGAAGATATCGGCAACGAGGTTGATTTATTCTCGCTTGCAGATGAATTACCGCAAACTGAAGATCTACTAGCTGGTGATGACGATGCGCCAATCATTAAGCTGATCAACGCGATGCTGAGCGAAGCAATTAAAGAAGGTGCTTCAGATATTCATATCGAAACCTTTGAGCAAGAGCTAGTAATTCGCTTTAGGGTTGATGGTGTATTAAAAGAAGTATTAAAGCCGAACCGTAAACTCGCTTCACTGTTAGTGTCGCGTATTAAGGTTATGGCAAAACTAGATATTGCTGAAAAACGTATACCGCAAGATGGTCGTATTAGTTTACGTATTGCTGGTCGTGCCGTTGATGTGCGTGTATCGACGATGCCATCAAGCTTTGGTGAGCGTGTTGTGCTACGTCTACTTGATAAAAACAACGCGCGCCTGAATCTAGAAGATTTAGGTATGACTGAGCGTAACCGTGAATTGTTTGCTGATTTAATCAGTAAGCCACACGGTATTATCTTAGTAACCGGTCCTACGGGTTCTGGTAAAAGTACCACCTTGTATGCGGGCATGAGCCAAATCAACTCACGAGACCGCAATATTCTTACTGTTGAAGATCCAATCGAGTACGAGATACCAGGTATTGGTCAAACTCAGGTAAATACCAAGGTAGATATGACCTTTGCCCGAGGTTTACGTGCCATCCTTCGTCAAGACCCTGACGTTGTAATGGTCGGTGAGATCCGTGATCTTGAAACAGCACAAATTGGTGTGCAAGCGTCATTAACCGGTCACTTGGTTATGTCGACACTGCATACTAATACAGCTGCTGGTGCTATCACGCGTATGGAAGATATGGGTGTAGAGCCTTTCTTACTGTCATCATCGTTACTCGGTGTATTGTCACAACGTCTTGTACGTACTTTATGTAATAGCTGTAAAGAAGGTCACATTGCTGATGAGCGCGAGTGCCAGTTATTAGGTGTCAATCCTGCTGAACCGCCAACAATTTATCGTGCAGTTGGTTGTGAAGAGTGTAACTTTAATGGTTATCGCGGTCGTACGGGTATTCATGAGTTGCTGGTTGTTGATGAAACAATTCGTGAAATGATCCACAGCGGTAAAGGCGAACAAAGTGTTGAGAAGTACATTCGGAAACATAGCCCAAGTATTCGCCAAGATGGCTGTAATCGCGTACTTGCAGGTCGCACTACCTTAGAAGAAGTCTTGCGTGTAACACGTGAGGAAGGTTAATCATGGCAGCATTTGAATACCGTGCCCTTGATGGCAGAGGTAAAGAGAAAAAAGGCATTCTTGAAGCCGATACGGTAAAGCAAATCCGCCAAACTTTGCGCGATCAAGGTTTAATGCCTTTAGAAGTTGTTGCTGCTGCAGAAGGCGAAAAGCAAACTACTGGGGCAAAGAGCTCTTTATTTGGTAGCTTCTTTAAACCAAAAATTTCGACTTCAGATTTAGCATTAATCACTCGTCAGCTCGCAACCTTAATCCAGTCAGCATTACCTGTTGAAGGGGCTGTCATGGCGGTGGCTGAGCAGTGTGAAAAGCCGCGTTTAAAACGTATGCTAATGGCTGTACGTTCAAAGGTTGTTGAAGGTTATACCTTAGCAGATGGCATGAGTGAGTTTCCGCATGTTTTTGATGATTTGTATCGTGCCATGGTGGCAGCCGGTGAAAAATCAGGTCACCTAGACCAAGTTTTAAATCGTTTAGCTGATTACACGGAACAACGTCAGCATATGCGTAGTCAAATCACACAGGCGATGGTTTATCCAACCATTCTGGTGGTATTTGCTATTGCGATTGTCTCTGTATTGTTAGGTACTGTGGTACCAAAAATCCTGAAGACCTTCGAAAAATCAAAACAAGTATTACCCTGGACTACCGAATGGGTAATGGCTGCCAGTAATTTTGTGCAAAACTACTGGTTTATTAGTTTAGTCATTATAACTGTGTTAGCTGTGGCCATTAAGCAAGCGCTTAAGCAGCCGCATATTCGTTACTGGTATGACGAAAAAGTGCTGCATTTACCGGGCATTGGTAAGGTAGCACGCGGTGTTAATACGGCGCGTTTTGCTCGAACTTTAAGTATTTTATCGTCAAGCTCAGTGCCACTACTTGAAGGGATGCGTATCTCAGGCGGTGTACTGGCTAACGAAAAAATGAAAAAGTCAGTGCAAGATGCTGCAACACGTGTGAGTGAAGGGGCGAGTCTTCGTGCTTCACTTCAGCAAACCAAGCTTTTCCCACCTATGATGCTGCACATGATAGCCAGTGGTGAAAAATCAGGTGAACTTGAGCAAATGCTTGAGCGTGCTGCAAATAACCAAGATCGTGAGTTTGAGAGCATGGTAAACGTGTCTCTGAAACTATTAGAGCCCGCGATGATTGCTTCAATGGCGGTAATTGTATTGTTTATTGTTATGGCAATACTACAGCCGATTATGGCAATGAATAAGGCTGTAGGTCTTTAAATTAGGGAACACTAGAGCAATTAGCAGCTAACACTGCCGCTCTATAATAAATTTTTGAAGAAAGTTAGAGGTATTTTTGTGAACAAACAGTCAGGTTTCTCATTACTAGAAGTCATGGTAGTACTGGTTATCATCGGTATGATCATGTCAATTGTGGCGCCAAATATCATGGGTCAGCAAGAAGAAGCTGCAATCGATAAAGCGCACTTAGATATTCAACAAATTGAAGATGCGTTAAGCTTATACAAGCTTAAAAACAAAGCGTATCCAACCACAGAGCAAGGCTTAGAAGCGCTAGTAAATAAAACAAGCATTGAGCCAATTCCAAAGCGTTTTCCTGATGGCGGTTTCCTTGAGAAATTACCAGAAGATCCATGGGGTAACCCTTACCAGCTAATCAGCCCAGGAGAAGTTGGTAAAATTGATATCTTCTCAATGGGTCCTGATGGTGAAGCAGGTACTGATGATGACATCGGTAACTGGGATGAAGAAAAGTAATAATGCCTAAATTCAGCCAACTGAACAAAGCTTATACACATCAAGGCTTACTATTATGGTAAGCCTTGGTCGTTTGCGTTTGGCTGGCCGTGCTAAGCACGCGAAAGGGTTTAGCCTCATCGAAATATTAATGGTGCTCGTGGTGATTGGTTTTGTCACCAAGATGGTTGCCTACAGTTTTGATGGTGGTGCTGAAGAAGAACTCGAAAAACAAGCGCTCAGATTACATACCACGATTAATATGGCGTCTGAGTTTGCGATTTTAAATCAGGTTGAGCTAGGTTTTCATCTTGACCAAGATACATTTGAATTTTTAGTTTTTGACGGTGATAAGTGGGTTACGTTTGACCGTGAAAAATTGTTTGCCCCAATTAAGGTTGATGAACGCTTTAAGCTCACTCTTAACCTTGATGATTTAGCCTGGGCACAAGATAACTTATTAGAGCAGTCAAACTGGCGTGAATTAATGAGCGGTGGTGACGAAGACAGCCTACTTGAGCTACAAAAGCTCAAAATACCGCAGGTACTTATTTTATCTTCTGGCGAAGTCAGTGCGTTTCAATTGGTTTACGAGCTTAAAGAAGAGCGTGAACCGCAATATTTTATCGAAGGCGAATTTATGGCCCCGGTAAAGTTTCGTATGGAGCCTGAATAATGAATAAGTCAGCAGGTTTTACCTTACTTGAAGTGATGGTTGCACTGGCTATTTGTGCAATGGCCGGTATTGCCGCAATGCAGGCAACTGGCGAACACATTAATCATCTTTCGTCGATTGAAGAGCAAACTTATGCTTCTTGGGTTGCTGAGAACGTAATGGTTGAGCAACGCGCCAAAGGCGATAAATGGACAGGCAAAAATGGCGTTAAAGGGACTGAAACGCTCGCTGGTTTTGAATGGTATTGGCGTCAGGACGTGGTTCCTACTGCTGATAAAACCTTTGTAAAGGTCACCATTAACGTGTTCGCCGATGAAAAGCTTGAATACCCAGTGTATGAGCTTTCTACTTATTTGAATAAAGGTGATAAGTAGTGAAGCAACGCGGTTTTACCTTACTTGAAGTGATTGTCGCCATGGGCATCTTAGCCTTTGTGGTGTTATCGACCCATCAAATACTGGATTCGACAACCAAAGCAAAAGAAGCTTCAGACGAGACGATTGCTGAGTTAAATGGCTTTCAAACCTTATTTCGTTTAATGGACCAAGATTTTAGCCAAATGACTAAGCGTCAGGTGCGTAACGAAGCTGGTGATTTTCAAGACACGTATGTGTTAGCTGGTCGTTATATTCTTGATAGCCAATACGATGGTATTGGCTTTGTTCGTGATGGTTGGGTTAACCCAATTAACTTACTGCCGCGCTCTGAACTGCAAGCGGTTGGTTACCGCGTTATCGATGACAAGCTTGAGCGAGTGTATCGGGTGTATGTTGATCAACTAGATAACATGGAGCCGCGTTCACAAGTCATTTTAGAAGACATTGAAGATCTTAAATTTGAATTTTTAGATGACAAAGACGAGTGGCAAGAACAGTGGCAAATTAAAGCACTGCCAAAAGCGGTGGCAGTCACTATACAAAAAATAGAACAGGAACCAATTCGTCGCGTATTTTTAGTGCCAGGTGAAGGCAAAGTCACTGCCCAAGCAAATAATGGTAATAATAACGGAACGGGTGGCAAGCCATGATTGCTACTAAACGTTCTAAAGGTGCTGCACTTGTTATCGTGCTATTTATTGTGGCGCTAGCGGCTATGTTAGCTGTTGAGATGAGTGCTAATTTAATGGTGCAAGTGCAGCGCAGCAGCAATATTCAAAACCATCAACAGGCTAAATGGTATGCCTTTGCAGCTGAAGAGCTGGCAATTAAAGCACTAAAACAAACTAAAAAAGATGATCCTGATAAAACGCATTTAGAGCAAGTCTGGGCACAGCAAGGTGGAGTCCCTTACCCGGTTGATAATGGTACCTTAAGTGGCACAATTACAGACTTACAAGCATGTTTGAATTTAAATGCATTGCATGTAAAGCCAGATCAACAAACGGATCCAAATAATAAAACGAACCCAGCACATAAGGCATTGTTGGCATTATTAGAAAATATTGAAGACTTGCCAACCGATGAGTCTGAAGAAGCCATGGCCGATAGCGTGTTTGATTGGTTAGACGCTGATAGCATTACCTATCGTTCAGGTGCAGAAGAAGATGAGTACTTATCTCGACAATACCCATATATGACGGCAAATAGCTATTTTGCTTCGACGTCAGAACTTCGTTTAGTAAAAGGCTTTAACCCACTCGTTATGGAGAAACTTTTACCATTTGTGTGTGTTATTCCAGGTAGTGAGTTATTACAAATAAACGTTAATACACTACCTGTAGAAAGTGCCATTATATTAAGCTCGCTTATTGATGGCTTAAGTCTTTCAGGCGCTGAAGCGGTATTATCATCACGTCCTCAAGAGGGATATGATGATTTAGAAGCATTTTTTGAAGAGGTTAATCAACAAGGCGCACAAAATGTGAAAGCCGTTGAAGACCTATTCAGTATCAACAGTGAATATTTTAAACTACAAACGCAGGCTGAATTTGCAGAACTGCGTTTTTCGATGACCACCTTACTCCATGCCACTAATGGTACAGTAACGATACTGGCGCGAAAATTTGGAGGCGTACAGTGACAGAGATATTGTTGATCCGTACGGGTCAAACATTAAAAGACAGCCTTAACTGGCTAATTTACTCACCAACAGAACAAGAAATAATTGCTAGCGGCGAAATTGCCAATGCAACACAACTTGGTGAGCTAACAGAGAGAGCACAATCACGGGAAGTGGTTGTACTACTACCAAGTGATCAAGTACAACTAAAAACGGTCGCATTGCCAACCAAGTGGAGCCGCAAGTTAGAGCAAGCACTTCCTTACATGCTAGAAGAAGAAATAGCCTGTGATGTTGATGACTTATTTATAGCGATTGCAGAGCCAACACTTATTGATGAGAAGCACGCGATTAATATCGCGATGACCGATCGTGAATGGTTTGAGCAATGGCTGGCTGAGTTCAATGAGCATGGCATCGAAGTATATAAAATACTGCCGGATGCTTTATTGTTACCTGATGTCGATGACAACACTCAGTTATGCGCTATTGAGCTTAATGGTCAGTGGCTATGTAAGCAGGGTAACTGGCATATTGCCGCTGTAGAGACAAGTTGGCTTGCTGGCTATTTAACAGCATTAGGTAACCCTGATGTTGCACACTTTAGCCCTGCAACGGCTTTTCCTGATACGGTTAACCTTAGTGCTCAAACGCAGCAATACGATTTACCTTTAGCCTTATTTGCTAAGCAGTTACCTGAGGTGAAATTCAACCTTCGCCAAGGTGTTTATCAGCTTAAGAAGAAATCAGCGATTTGGTGGGGCTATTGGCAAAAAGCAGCTATTGCAGCAGGTGTTGCACTAGTTTGCAGTGTCGGTGTTAAGTCGCTTGAGCTTTATAAGTTAAATAATCAGCTTGAAGCAATGAAAGCCGAAGTAGTTGCTAATTATCAGCGTGCTTTTCCAAATAAAAAAGTGCGTCCCCAGCTTATTCGTAGCCAAATTCGCAGCGAACTTGCATTGATAGAAAGTGGCAGTACAGCTGGCTTCTTAGATTTGACTAACGATCTTGTCTCTATTTTTAGTGAAGTAAAAGACTTCACACCAGAAACGCTTCGCTATGATCAAGGTCGTAACGAATTACGTATTCGTGCGCGCGGCAAAGATTTCCAGTCATTTAGTAAAGTAAAAGCAATTTTAGAACAGCGTGGCTTAACCGTAGATCAAGGCTCGCTAAATAATGATGGTGATTTTGTCGTTGGTGAAATTAAGTTACGAGGTGCGGCATGAAAAACCAAATAATCAATTATTGGCGCTCGTTAAAAGAACAAGAGCAGCAACTTGTAATGGTTGCAGGTGGTGTGTTTGTTATTTTTATGCTGGTTATGGGAGTCTTTCGTCCACTTAACACGGCTATCGAAAAAGCAGAGCAAGACACAATAAAACAACAAGAGCTGCTAGCATGGGTTGATGAAAGTATTGTTAAACTTAAAGCGAGTGGTAACGCACGTAATACGAGCAGCCGTAGCTTAAGCCAAATCGTTAATAGCACCCGCAATCGTTATCAAATTATCATTAGCAAAATGCAGCCAAATGACAACTCACTTCGTTTAACCATTGACTCTGTTGAGTTTAATAACCTTGTTGAATGGTTGGATGAACTGGTTAATTCACATGGCGTGCTAATTGAGAATTTAGATTTAAGTAAAGATGACAAATCAGGCTTTGTGCGTGTAAGTCGTTTGGTACTAGAGAAGTAAACGATGAAAAGAGTTATTTTATTAATCACAGTGTTTGTGATGTGTTTTTTGGTGTTTACGCTGGTAAAAACACCCGCTGCCGTTGCACTTGATTTAGCTAAGCCGCATTTACCAAAGCAATTACAATTAGGTAAAGCCAGTGGCACGCTATGGGACGGTCGCATTATGCAAGTACGTTTTGATGGTGAGCAATTAAATAATGTGCGTTGGCAGTTATCGGGCTGGTCACTGTTCACAGGTAAATTAGTGGGTACGGTACGCTTTGGTGATCCTCGTGATAAAGCGGATATTTCAGGCCATGGTGACTTTACATATGGCCTCTTTAACCAAGCCATCACTGTGAAAAAGACTACTTTACGCTTAACGGTTGAACGTGCCATGGAGCGTTTACAACTTCCTTTGCCGGTTAGTGCGCAAGGTCGTGTGATTGTAGATTTAGATGAGTACAGCTCAGGCGAGCCATACTGTGAAAGCCTAAGCGGCGAAATCGCTAGCCCGAACATTGATGTGAAAGGAATGAATAACTGGTTTAGCATTGGCCCTCTGAGCGGCCGTTTAAGCTGTAAATCGGGAGATGTAGCAGTACTTGTTGACCCAGAGAACCGTTTAGGGCTTGAAGCTGATGCAGTATTAAAAGCGAATCTTGATTTTAAAGTTGCTGGTTATATTAAACCTGAAGCAAGCTTACCAAAAGAAGTGCATGATGCAGCTAAGTTTCTTGGTCGTCCTGATAACGAAGGCCGTTATCCGCTTAACTTTTAAATTGGATTAATTGAACAGTATGCAATTACCTGAGTTTTCAAAGCAGCAAAGTGAGCTTTTAAGTCAGTTTTTAGCGCAGCATCAAGACGCACTTAGCTTGGCACAAACGCAAGGCTACTTATTTGCGGTGATCTGTGCTCCTGAGCCGCTTGATGTTCACCAGTGGTTAGAAGAGGTTGCACCTGGCTCTGATGGGCAAATGGATGAGCAAGTGCTGTTTGCATTTATGGCCTCGTATCAACAAATCAGCGAACAAGTATTCGAAACGGGTTTTACACTACCTGTGAGCCTACAGTTGAGCTCTCAAGGGCAGCAATACTTAGACATTCAAGAATGTCAGCATTGGAGCCAAGGTTTTATGCATGGTGCGCAAGGCTACGTTAATAAGCTATTAACTGCACCACAGTTAGCAGATGAGCTTAAAGAAGCGTTGGCTAGTGCACTGCAAAGCTTAGCTTTCTTTACGCTTGAAAGTAGCGATATCGCAGCCCTTGCAACTGATAATGGTTTATCTGAAGGGCAACTATGTCAGCAGCAGTATGAAGTGATGAATGAATTTGCTGCTGGCTTTGCTGAGCTCATTGAGGTCGTTGCTGTAAATAGCCAACTATATAATGATGAGGGCTGGAACTAACCCAGCTCTAATAGGATGTCTGTGCAACCTTTGGCACAGCTTACAACGCCTTTACCTGGCTGATCAGTCTTCAAATCTAAGGTAAGGGCGCCTTTACATACTTCGCAGTACAAGGTTTGCCCTTTGCCCAGCTTTTTTAGCATATTGCGTTGTTTGGCAAACGAGTCGCTGGTTTTTTTGTTTAAAGCAGAAAAATCCATTACTTGTTTAGCCTTTCTTCAAGTGCGTTTGAGACAATACTACATACCCGACTTAGGCGTTCGCCATAAAAATATAAGTTAATATCTTTTTCACGGCAGTAGCGTAAGTGAAAAACTTGCAGTTTATCGTCTGAAGTAAATGTCTCTTCAATATATTCGTGTTCTGAATTAGATAAATTCAGCTGTGACTTAATATTAGTTTTAGCCATATTCGCCGCAGGGCTACGGTTAATTTTACTAGCATCAGAAAGCAATGACACGCCATCCCCTAGTAACCTTTCTCTTGGCTCTTTGATCAAAGGATGATCAATCGTGAAAAGTGCTAAAATAATAAGCACTAAAATAAGAAATTTTTTCATAGCACAATAATCTTTGATCTAAATAAATATGGTCTAAGTGCAAGTTTAATAAAATGGTCGTTTTAAAAGCAAGCAGATAAGATTAAATAATTAAAACGTCGTATTTTCGATCAATCCCTGAAATTTTCTATAGATTGAGTATAATGCTCTATAGATTTAAAGTTTCAGAAATCTTTGAACGTAATGAGATGTATTCTGATTTGCTTATTGGCACAGAGAATCTCTTACTGCAAACATATGTTTGAGTATTATTTCCTAGTGGCGTTGAGGAATTTTAATGGATAAACAGATTAAGGTTAAAAATATCCCAACGGAAGTAAAAATCCAGAAACCGGAAAACGCTTCCCTCGATGATAGATTTAATCCACGTAACCGTATTTATGTCCGAGCTGTAACGGGTTTACACCAACTGTTAAGGCAACGAATTGGTTTTGTCGGCATGCTTGCATTTATGCTACTACCTTGGATTAACTTCCATGGCCAACAAGCTGTGTTGTTTGATTTGGTGGGGCAAAAATTTAACATTTTTGGTTTAACCCTCTGGCCACAAGATCTGACTATCCTTGCTTTCATTTTAATGTTGGCAGCGTTTGCGTTGTTCTTGGTGACGACCTTTTATGGTCGGGTCTGGTGTGGTTACACCTGTCCGCAAACCGTTTGGACCTTCATTTTTATTTGGTTTGAAGAAAAGTTTGAAGGTAGTGCAAATCAGCGTAAGAAGCTAGATCAACGGCCAATGGACTTTGATAAATTTTGGCGCAAAAGTGCTAAACACGGCAGCTGGTGGTTATTCTCGCTTTATACTGCATTTACCTTTGTCGGTTACTTTACGCCTATCCGTCAGCTACTGCCTGATCTGTTTACCCTTGATGCAACAGCCTATTCGTATATTTGCTTAGCTGTATTTGCAGTGTGTACCTATGGTAATGCCGGTTGGATGCGCGAGATTATGTGCTTACACATTTGCCCTTATTCTCGCTTTCAGTCAGCTATGTTCGATAAAGATACTTTTACTGTGAGCTATGATGAAGCACGTGGTGAAAGCCGTGGTCCACGTTCACGTAAGCAAGATCCAAAAGAGCTCGGCTTAGGTGATTGTATCGACTGTAACTTATGTGTACAGGTGTGCCCAACGGGGATCGATATTCGTAACGGCCTACAATATGAGTGCATTAACTGTGGTGCATGTATCGATGCGTGTGATGGGGTGATGGATAAAATGAATTACCCACGCGGACTCATTTCTTACACTACAGAACGTAACTTAGAAACGCCAGACAACAAAACACATGCACTGCGCCCTAAGTTAATTGGCTATTTAGTTATCTTAGTAGTGCTAACAGGGGCGCTAGTAGCAAATATTGCGATGCGCAAACCGATGGAACTCGATATTATTCGTGACCGTAACCAGCTATATCGTGTTGACTTTAATGGTTTAGTTGAAAACACCTATACACTAAAAGTAATTAACAAAGCACAGCATGAGCAAACCTTTAACATTCGTGTTGAAGGACTCGAGAACTTTGAATACATCGGCAAACAAACATTCACAGTACCTTCTGGCGAATCTTATAATGTGCCTCTGTCATTAGTTGTTGATCCTTATGATTTGAAAAAGCCCATGACGAAGTTTGAGTTCGTACTTTCTGTCGATGGTGAGCCAGATGTGCAGATTTCGCAGCCGAGTAACTTCTTTAAGGCGCGATAATTAAGTACACTGAGCAAATGAATAAAAAGCGGGATTTTCCCGCTTTTTTTATATGATGAGGCATTATGAGTAAATTTAGTTTTGTAGACCTTACACCCGATTCAATTTTAGATGCAGTTGAAAGTATCGGTGTTTATGCTGAATCAGGTCTGCTGGCCTTAAACAGCTACGAGAACCGTGTTTATCAATTTAAAGCAGAAGATGGCCATCGTTATGTTGTTAAGTTTTACCGACCAGAGCGTTGGAGTAAGGCGCAAATCTTAGAAGAGCATGCGTTTGCATTTGAGCTTGCCGAGGCCGAAGTGCCGGTTGTTGCGCCTGTTATTATCGAAGGGCAAAGCTTATTTGAGCATAATGGTTATTTGTTTACGTTATTCCCAAGTGTGGGCGGGCGCATTTTTGAAGTTGATAATTTAGATCAACTCGATGTACTTGGCCGCTTAATTGGGCGAATGCACCAAGTAGCTAAGGCAAGGCCATTTGAACATAGGCCTGTGATCAGTTGCGAAGAATACCTTCAGACAGCTAAAGTTCAGTTACAAGCAAGTAACTTGGTGCCAATGGCATTAGAGAATGCCTTTTATACTATTTTAGATTTGGTGATTAAAGAAACCACAGAGCAGTATAAAAATGTTGAAACCATCCGCCTGCATGGCGATTGCCATGCCGGTAATATATTGTGGTCTGGTGACGCGTTAATGTTTGTTGATTTAGATGACAGCCGACAAGGGCCTGCTATTCAAGATCTTTGGATGATGCTCAGTGGCGATCGTAACAACCAACTGTTACAGTTAGACACCTTAGTGGCTGCTTATGAAGAATTTTGCGACTTTGATCACAGCCAATTAAAGTTGATTGAACCACTTAGAGCAATGCGTATGGTGCATTACATGGGGTGGTTGGCAAAAAGATGGGATGATCCTGCGTTCCCACGGAACTTTTCATGGTTTGCTGAAGACAAATACTGGGAGCAGCAAATACTAGCGCTAAAAGAACAGCTTGCAGCGCTACAGGAAGCACCATTAAAATTATTACCATAAATTTTTAAAGTTAAGAAAGACGAGAAAACAATGTTTAAAAAATTAAAGTTAAGTCTACTCATTTTATGTTTACCTTTTGCGGCCCTTGCTGCTGATTTCGAAGCAGGCAATCAATACGAAGTATTAAAAGTTGAGAAAAGTGCAACACCCCAAGTAACCGAGTTCTTTTCGTTTTATTGTCCACACTGTTTTCAGTTTGAACCGGTCGCAAAAGCATTAACGGCAAGTCTTCCTGAAGGGACTGAATTTGTAAAAAGCCATGTTAACTTTTTAGGTGGTGTATCTAAGCAGACGCAAAGTAACTTAAGCTATGCCTACTTAATTGCTAAGCAACATGGCAAAGGTGAGCAAGTTGCTGATCAAATCTTTAATAGCATCCACAGACAGCGCGCTTTACTAAAAGATATAAAAGACGTGAAAGCATTACTTGCGACCAATGGTATTAGCAACGATGTGTTTGACGCTGAAATTGCAAGCATGCCAGTGATTAGTGCTGAAAAAGCGATGCAAGATAAGCAGCAAAAATATTCAGATATGGGCGCCCTTACTGGTGTACCAACTTTTATCGTCAATGATAAATATAAAATCAATTTAAACACCATCAAGAGCCAGCAGATGCTTGATGAGTTAGTCGAATTTTTATTAAAACAATAATTTTGGAGTAAGAAGTAATGATCAAGTTAGTAAAAGCTGTATTAATGGCTGCCACGCTAGGTTTAGCGGCAAATGCCTCAGCTGCTCAATATGAAGAAGGTAAGCATTATGAAACGATTGATGCACGCGCTTCTAAAAAGCCTGAAGTAAAAGAGTTCTTCTCATTCTATTGCCCACACTGTAATAACTTCGAGCCAGTAGTGAAAGAGCTTAAAACACTTCTTAAAGATGGCGTTAAATTCAAAAAGAGTCATGTTGATTTTTCAGGTCCTCGTGACCCAGAGATTCAGACTATCTTAGCGCAAGGTTATGCGACGGCTAATGTGTTACCACAGAAAGACGCGTTAGTAGCCGCTGTGTTTAATCATATTCACGGTAAGCGTGCTCGTATTAACGAACTAGCGGATATGAAAGACATCTTTGTTTCACAAGGTGTATCGGCTGAAGATTTTGATAAGTACTACAACAGCTTCTCTGTACGTACTATGGCGTCTAAGATGAAACGCGATCAAGAATATTACCAACAAAAAGGTGCTTTAAAAGGCGTTCCAACTTTTATTGTTAATGGTAAATACCGTGTAATCCTAGGTGCGGATTCAGGTATTAGCGATGCGAAGAGCATGGCAGACTTAATTAACTACCTAGCTGATAAATAAGCTTAGTTAGTTGAATTTAATTCAAAGCTCCGTTCGCGGAGCTTTTTTGTTGGTAAAGCAAATGCAAAAACTATTAGTTTCAAGCTGTTTGTTAGGAAATCCTGTTCGTTATGACGGGCAATCGCAAAATTTACTCCATCCTGGTTTAGAAGCCCTTAAACAGCAAGGAAGGCTCGTTGCATTTTGCCCCGAAGTAGCTGGTGGCTTACCTACACCAAGGCCGCCTGCCGAAATCAAAGCGGGTAGAGTACTTACCAAAGATGCGCAAGATGTCACAGTGCAGTTTGCTTATGGCGCAGAACAAGCACTTAAGCTTTGCAAAAAGCAGGGCATTCGCTATGCGCTGTTAAAAGAATCAAGTCCATCATGTGGTCGCAATACTATTTACGATGGTAGTCATTCAGGAAAGAAAATTTCAGGGATGGGATTAACTGCAAAGCTGTTAACCGACAATAATATAGCTGTATACAGTGAGCAGCAGTTGCCAGCGCTATTTGCTGCGCTGGCAGATTGATTTTATTTACGTTGTAAAAACACACCTGATTCGATGTGGTGGGTGTAAGGGAATTGATCAAAAATCGCAAAACGTTTTACTTCATGGGTTTTGCATAAGTGATCAAGGTCACGTTCTAAGGTATCTGGGTTACACGAGATATAAATAATATTGTCGTAGTTCGCAACTAGGTCACAAGTTAGTGTGTCCATGCCAGCACGTGGAGGATCCACTAAGATTGTTTGGCAGTTATAGCTTTTCAGGTCTATGCCATCTAAACGAGAGAAAGTACGTTCGCCTTTCATTGCTTGGGTGAACTCTTCACTCGACATACGAATGATATCTAAGTTCTCAACCTTGTTCTGTGCGATATTGTATTGCGCTGAGTAAACCGATGATTTTGAAATCTCAGTGGCTAATACGCGGTCGAATGAGCCTGCAAGAGCAATCGAAAAGTTACCATTCCCACAATATAACTCCAGTAAGTCATTACTGAGAGGTTGGCAAAGGGCTTGTGCCCACTCTAGCATCTTGATGTTTACTTTAGCATTCGGTTGCGTAAAGCTATTTTCGACTTGTTGATAAATAAGCTCTTTACCGTTTACGTTTAAACGCTCGATAACATAGTCATTACCAATCACTTCTTTTTGCTTACGAGCACGGCCAATAAAATCAATCTTAAACTGTGTGCTCAGTTTTGCTTTAAGCTCTTGAATTGCTTGTAGCCACTGCTCATCTAGTTGTTTGTGATACAACAAGCTAACAAGGATCTCGCCACTTAAACTTGAAAGGTAATCGATTTGAAACAGCTTACGGCGCAGAACTTCATTGTCTTTTAAGTTTTCGATCATTGCTTGCATCACTTCACCCACTAAAGGTGCTGCAGGGTCAAACTCATCTACGCGGATCTTTTCTTTGGTTTGTTGATCAAACATGATGTGAAACAGGTCTTCACCTTCATGCCAAACACGAAACTCTGCACGTTGGCGGTAATGAATAGGATCAGAGCCGAACACTTCTAATTTTTCGACCCCAAAACGTCGAAACTGTGAGGTGATGCGCTGCTCTTTCTCACTCAATTGTGCATCGTATTGAGTTGTATCAATTTTTATAACCGCCATGGCTGATTACCTTTTATCTCTTAGCTTTATAACGGCGCTATTGTAGGGAGCGCTGAGGATTTGTCTAGTTTTGTTATTTATTTTAGTGTCGTTTTTTTATACAAAAAACTTAAGTTTTGTGGTTTTTGGCCGATAATGAGTTAACCATAACATGGAGTCGGATCATGAAAATTGGCAACCTAGGCTATATGCCTAATACAAATGTGAATAAATACAATGGTAAACAGGCACTGCAGCAGCCTACCATTCAAAATCGTCAAGATAGTTATCAGCAACGCGGCAGAGAGCTCGCGGCAAAAGTTCTTGATGATAAACTTGCTGAGGCACTAGGTTTACCTAAAGCCGAAGAGAAAAAAGATAAACCCTTGTTCGACTTTGAAGAGATCGTGAAAAACGTACTCGACTTTGTTGGCGGTGCACTTCGTAAAGCAAAAGCTGATGGTGCTGATGATGAAAAACTCAAAGGCATGCTAGGTGATGCACGTAAAGGTGTGCAAATGGGCATCGACGATGCGTACGATGAGCTTAAAGAGTCAGGTATTCTTAACGATGACATCGAAGAGGGTATCGAAAAGTCTAAAGAAGGTATCTTTAAAGGTATTGATGAATTAGAAGAAGATTTGTTCAATCCTAAACCTAATGCGGTTTCAGTAAGCCAAGCTCAATACATCAGCTTAAGTAATAACGCAGAGTACACTTTCACCACCGCTGAAGGTGACGAAGTAAGTATTAGCTTTGCTGATGCATACGAAAGCAAGTCTGCAAGCAGCTATAGCAAAAATGGTGACAACGAAGCCTTTGTCAGTGAGTCTTCGCAATCACGTGATTTATCATTCTCGATGTCGGTCAATGGTGATTTAAATGAGCAAGAGCAGCAAGCTATCAATGAATTGATGAAAGACTTACAAAGCGTTAGCGAAACATTCTTCTCTGGTTCATTAGAAGATGCCTTTGAACAAGCTAAAGAGCTTAACTTAGGTAACGAGCAACTCGTTGGCTTTACGATGGATCTGAAACAAACCAAAACAGTAGCAGCTATCAAAGGGTATGAAGAATATAAACCAGCCCCTGAAAAAGAAGTTGCTGAGAAAATAGCGCCATTTAATGACGACTTGAAACAGGCGTTTAATAAAGCGGGTGACATAGGTTTGCAAAATGAACTGGCTGGCATCTTACAGTGGTTAAACCAAGATAAAGAAGAAGTCAGTAAGCTGGTGGATTACACCAAAGCAATGTTTGAGCAAATGAATAAGCTTCGCTCGGCAACAGAAGAAGAGGCTTAGTCCTTTCTTTCTTTTTATAAAGCTGCATGGCAAACTGCTGACCTTTGATGATCCGAGGTAAGCAGTTTGTCAGTTCATATAATGGTGTTTGATTCTGGTATAGGTGGAACAACCGTACTTGAACAGATCCAAGCATTGATCCCAAATGCTGATTATAGTTATTTTATGGACAATGCTTTATTGCCTTATGGCGCGCAAAGTCAGCAAACGATCATAGCCCGCCTTTTTGCGCTACTACAGTTTATCGAAACAGCAAACTTACACGTTGATATCCTAGTTATTGCGTGTAATACCGCCTCTACCTCTGCCTTAGAAACTATTCGCCAGCACACAAATATAGAAGTTGTCGGGGTAGTACCTGCGATAAAACCCGCTTGCGCTATAAGTAACAGCAAACATATTGGTTTACTGGCAACACCATCAACCATCAAGAGTCGCTATACTGCAAACTTAATTAGTACTCATAGCCAAGAGACACAAGTCAGCTTATATGGCTCAACTGAGCTGGTAGAAATTGCTGAAACACTATTTCATACACAGAGACTCAATAAAGCAAAGCTTGAGAAAGTATTGAGTGATTTAGCGATAGCAGAAGATATAGATGTATTGGTACTTGGCTGTACACACTTTCCATTACTAGCCAGCGCGATTAGTGACTACTATAAACAACAGATCTTCCTTATTGACTCAGGCAAAGCGATTGCTAAGCGCGTTGAAAGTTTAATTGCTCTACGAGGCTTTACTCTTACTACAGATAAAAAAAAGCCGCTGCACTATTATGCAACGGCTCCTATTGGTCATTCGCAATTAAGCGTTGAGCTTATTACGCTGACTGATCAGATCCCTCACGAAAGCTGTTAGCTTCGTTCTCTTGTTTTTGTTTTGCTTCACGCACTTTTAAAGTACGTTGTTGGAATTCGCTATCATTTAATTGATTGATTGCTTTATCTGCATCAGCTTCAGCCATTTCAACAAAACCAAAGCCACGACGTTTACCTGTATTTTTATCTTTTAATAAACGTACATTGAAAACTTTGCCTTGTTCTTCGAATAAAGCACGAACAACACCTTCATTAGCACGATAAGGTAGGTTGCCAACATAAAGTGTTTTTGTTTTTACTTCGGCCTCCTCACTTGACGCTGATGAAAGTGCTGCAATAACTAAAGCACCAATTAATAAGCCTGCACCAAATAGCAATGCTGGGTCTAAAGCTAAGCTTGCAAGTGCGAACTTAACAACCACAAAACCTAAAACAGCAAGAATAACGGAGAAAAGAAAAGATTTTTGATCGGGTAATTTCATTTTGATCTACCAATAAACAAGAAATAAACATTAATTTAACATTGTGAACTTGCTATCTTAACGAGTTAAATGAACATAGCAATGAAATTTGCATTAAATTATGAATATTGGCTTAAAAAACAGCCATAATAGCGACCGTTTTTGCTGTTTTCGGTAAATTTAGTTCGCTTTTTGAGCGAACAGAAAAAAGATCGAAAAAAAGTGTTGATCTGTTTTTGGATCTCCCTATAATGCGACCCCACTGACACGGCGGGCAGCAACGAAAGGCGCTGAACAACGTAGCAGAGAGTTAAGTAATACTTCAGTTTCAAATAATCGAAAGAAAGTTTGAAATTAAGTGTTGACTCGAAAAATTAAGGATGTATTATACGCATCCCTAGCGACAACGTCGCAACGTTCTTTAACAA
>NZ_JABVXF010000048.1 GCF_013349995.1 Pseudoalteromonas sp. 0303 | reverse complement strand
CAAGAGCGATAAAGCCTAAGCCATCAAAGTACCCACATAAAAAAAGAAATGCCAGTCAGCTTAACTGACTGGCATTGGGCACGCTCGCCGGCTTTTTTCTTTTTAATTAAAGATATTTCTAAGTGCAGCTAAATATATTTGCTCAATAGTTTTTAAATCTGCGATAGGAACATGCTCATTAACTTGATGAATGGTATGGTTTCGCACGCCACATTCAATCACTTGCGTGTGCTCATTAGCAAAAAAGCGGCCATCTGATGTGCCACCACTGGTACTAAGCATAGGGAAGCTGCCAGTGATTTCATGCACGGCTTGTTCAAGCTGCTGCAACAAGCAATTGCTAGCTTGATGTAAGGTATAAAATGATTCGCACGGACGCTCCCAAACAAGCGTTAGCTGAGATGCTAGATCTGCCAATGCAAACTGAATTTCTTCTTTCACGTCTTTACTTTTGTAGCCATGACTATAACGCACGTTAAACGTGAGCTCACACTGAGCAGGAACAAGATTATCTACCACATTGGCAATATTAATTCCGGTTACTTGTAGTGTTGTTGCCGAGCCGGCTTCATCTTTGTGCCAGCTAATTGCCATTAGGCGCTTCACAACCTCTGCACTTAAATGCGCTGCGTTTATGGTGTTTTCTGGATAAGCAACATGCCCTGCTTTACCTTGAATAGATAATCGAGCCGACAACGCACCGCGCCTACCATTTTTAATGGTATCACCAACCTGCAAATGACTCGTCGGCTCGCCTACTAGGCAACCATCGAGCACAACACCTTGTTTGGCTAGACGCTCAGCAATCAGTAAAGAACCGTATTCAGCCTCGCCCTCTTCATCAGAGGTAATTAACCAGTAAAATGTGCCGCGTTTATTGCTATTTTGCGCTAAAAAGCGTTTTGTTGCACAAAGCATAGCAGCAACGCCGCCTTTCATATCTGCTGCGCCACGACCATAGACATTGCCATCGACTATCTCGCCACTAAAAGGATCAACTCGCCAATCCCCTTCTGCAGCTGGTACTACATCAATATGGCCAGAAAAAGCAACGATAGGGCCTTCAGCAAAAGTGATTTTAGCAATTAAGTTAGTTACATGATTAAAGCTAAATACTTCGCAATCAAAGCCGAGCTGGCTTAGGCTATCTTCAAGCCAATCAATTGCACCAGCTTGAGCAGGTGTGACCGATTTAAATCGGAGCAAGGTTTGTAATGTTTCTACCACGTCAGACTGCACTACTGTGCGCGTTGCTAACCCTGCATTTGATATAAAACTCATAATAACCCTAGTCAGTTAGAAAGCTTGGGTTATTACAACGAGAGTTTATGACCGCAGTGTGAAACTTAAATTAATGATTTCCTTCTTCAATAAGGGTTTCTTGGGTCACCTTGGCGATGTCTTTATCTTCTTTCGTTAATTGTGTTCGTTGCCAACGACCTGCTGCGAACCAGAGATAAGTAATAATCGCCACAAGTACATTAGTAATAGCAAACGAATACCATATGCCCTGCGGTCCCAGTGAAGTATGCTTAGACAAAATATACGCGGCAGGAAATTGAATAACACATTGCGAAAACAATGACACAACCATCGCATTGAGCATGTTTCCTGAAGCCCTAAATGCAGCGACTACGCAAAGCTGCACGCCTATTCCGCCCCAAGTTAAGCACATGACGCGAATGAAATCTGCACCACCAGCAATCACAGATTCATCATCAGGAATGAAAAAAGCCACAAAGTTTTCCGCAAACAAATAAGCAACAACGCCCACTAATGTCAGACCTAGTAACCCCCAAAGCGAGGCTAAACGTGTTATTTGTGCTGCACGCTGTGGATTTCTTGCCCCCATGTTTTGACCAACCAAGGTCGAAACAGCCATTGAAAGACCCATTGCAGGGATCATCACCATTTGCAAAACATTAGAGCCAACACCATAAGAAGCAATGGTGTGTGTACCAAAGCTTGCCACCAAAAACGACATAATGATTAAACCAAAGGCTCTCGCAGAAAGTTCAACCGAGCCAGGAGCGCCTAAAAAGAAGGATTGTTTCATATATTGCCAGTCTGGTTTAAAACTAGAGAGTTTAAGTTGGATGCCGTGACGGCCTCGCAAAAACACCCATACCCCTATTGCAGCCGCTAAGCTTTGCGTGATTAGTGTGGCTAATGCAGCCCCCATTACGCCAAAACCAGAGAAGTCACCAAAACCAAAAATCAGTAAAGGGTCGAGCACAAAATTGAGTAACACAGTACCGCTTACAATATAAAGCGGCACCTTGGTTTGCCCTATGCCACGCATTAAGGCTTGAAACATGGCATAAATAAACACAAACACAACGCCAATAAAAGATACGTGCATAAATTTAAGTGCATTACCATACACTTGATCTTCAACACCTAATAAAGTCAAAAAGTAAGGAGAAAGCACATAGCCTATTAAGCCAAGTATGGTTGCGGTAATTGTCACCATCAACATGGTTTGGGCAGCAACATGGTTTACCTTATCTTGCTGACCAGCTCCCATGTACTGAGCGGATAAAATAGCGCCCGCCATTGCCAAACCAGAGCCAATAGCAATCACCAAAAAGGTAACGGGCATACTGACAGAAACGGCAGCCACTTGTTCTGCCCCTAAGCGCCCTACCCAAAATGCATCGGTCAACTGATAAGCAGACTGCAAAATATTGATTAAGATGATCGGGATACCTAATTTAAGTAACGCTTTTGAAATCGAGCCATGAAGAAATAAGTGCTGCGGATCAGCCATGAAAAACACCTAATAAGCAAATAACACTGTTAGTTTACCAACCGCAACTGAATATAGAGTCAATAAGAGTCAATATTTTTTTTGCTGTACCTGTTTAAAAACTTAATCTAAATCAATAAATGGCTTCACTTAGTTCAAACATTTTTGAAACTTTGATCTAGAACAGGTTTTGTCCGCTTCAAGTTAGTAATAATAGCCTCAACCAAATAAGACAAGTAGTTCGCGGAGAACAACATGAAAACTAAATTAAGCATTGCATTACTTACTTCACTATTAGCACTCTCTCCTGTTGCAAACGCAAACTTAAGCGTGAACGTAGGTGCAATTAATGTAAACCCTGATAACGACAGCTCAAAAATCAATGAAGCACCAACGTTAGGACTTCGTGGCGATGACAATACCCAATTAGGTATTACGATTGATTACTCTTTTAATGACAACTGGGTTCTTGAATTAGTTGCAGCGACACCATTTAGCCATGATGTTCAAGGAACTGGTGGCTTAGCGGGCAATAAAATTGCCGATATTAAGCAATTACCACCATCACTAATCGCCCAGTACCACTTCTTAGACTCAACTTATAAGTTCCGTCCTTTTGTGGGTGTAGGTATTAACTATACAACCTTCTTTGATGAGAAACCTTCTGCGGCTTTAAAAGCAACATTAGGTACTGACGATGTAGAAGTGAAACTAGATGATTCATTTGGCTTTGCAGCTCAAGCTGGTTTTAACTACATGATGAGTGAAAACTGGGGCCTACATGGCATGGTTTCACTAATCGACATAGATACAGACGCAACAGTTTATGCTGACGGCGCAAAAGCATTAACTTCAACGGTAGAAATCGACCCTGTTGTTGCTATGTTCGGTGTTAAATACAAATTCTAACTTTCATTTTGTGAAAGCCCATACGCACAAAAAGGCCATTTATTGGCCTTTTTTATTTCCATTCATTTCCTAATACCAAATTGCTATTTGTCTAAATTTTAAGACAAATTCTGCCAACCAATAAATTTGAACTACACTTAAAACTTAAGCTATACCTTTATTATTATTTATTAAGTCAGCAGTACAAAATATCATCGAAACTATGCCCAAGAGCATGCAATATCTGAATTTTCAGAGCTGGTCAATTGTTGTCCCTATTAGCCAGCAATTATAAAATAACCATAATAATTTTGACGTATAGAATGTAAATTGTGTGATAACGAGGGGCGTTAGTTGAAAATATTTTTTAATTCTTTAATTCTGCTTACGTGTCTTAATTTAACTGCATGTAAAGTAAAAGACCCGAACGAAGATAAACCAGATGAGCAAACGCAGGTCGCAATCAGCGATCGCGAAAAGCTGCTTGCTGGTAGTGCAAATATTTCTTTTACGATTACCGATGAAAATCAAACACCTCTAAGCAATATCAGTGTTACATTGGCAGGGCAAAGCTATCAGTCTGATAGCGATGGTACTATAAGTGTTAGTAACCTTGCTTATGGCAATCATGCGATTATGGTTGAGCAATCGGGATATTTTCCGCGTGCAAGTATTGTCGTTAATCAACCAGACTCATCGACAACTACAGTTCAACTCCAAACTAAAGCATCGAGCAGTAAAAGTCTCTTATTTGCTGGAGATACCATGTTTGGCCGTCGTTATTTAGATCCCAATTTAAAAACCATGGGCACGTCTATTCCCGATGTAACTGATGCCTTGATCCATCCAGATACAGCCGGGGCAGACAGCATTGCAATTACTGCTGATGTCGCAGCCCTATTTGAAAATGCTGACTTTGCATCAGTTAACCTAGAATCGCCAGTGACGACTAATCCAGCAACCGTCCATCCAACCAAAGAGTTCAGCTTTTTTAGTCTACCAGACTCACTGCAAGGGCTAACCGAGATAGGCATAGATTATGTTGGTCTTGGCAATAACCATATCTACGATTACTTGCAATCCGGCTTAGAAGATACCCTTATTGAAGTAAGCAATGCTGGCTTACTACATAGCGGTGCAGGACTTGATGAAACCCAAGCAATGACCACTGTGAGTAAAACACTTGAAGATGTAACGCTCGTGCTTTTTGCCGCCACTTCAATCACAGGGACAGAACACGAATACAGCTACATTGCTGATACTGAAAAAGGCGGGGCTGCAAATTTAACCAACTCGGATACAGTTAAATCTTCACTAGAAGAGCAGGATTCTTCACAATTTATCATTGCCCAAATGCATGGAGGTGATGAATACACCTATTCTCCTTCAAGCTATATTGGCAGCCGGTTTGAAGCATTATCAAAGCAAAATACAGATCTCCTTATTGCTCACCACCCCCATGTAGCGCAAGGCTTTGCTGTCTATAACGATATTCCTGCTGTACTCGGTCTTGGTAATTTCGTATTTGACCAACCTCGCCTTGATACCTTACTCGGTGTTGCTGTGATGATCGATTTAAACACAGAAACGCAAACCGTCAACCGGGCTTTTGCTTATCCTATTTTTGTTGAAGATTATAAACCACGCTTTACAACCGGTTTTTTAACTCACTACTTATTAAGACGCCTTGCTGAGTTTTCTGATGACAATATCACTTTAATTCCTCGTGATAATTATGGTGAAGTCTATTTTAGTCAAAATCAGGCAACAAAGAGCACGACAGACGTCACTATTGAGGTAAATAGTAATAGTGACATTATTGACTTGCGACAATACGCCCCTTCATCAGCCGCATTCGTATCAGAGATCGAAGTAACCAGAGGCGAACTCAGTAGTATGGTCTTTGGCCGCGACATAATGGTGTTTGGTGATTTTGAAGATTGGGATAACGACAGCGAGGCGTTTGAAGTAAGCCGCTGGGATCACACCAGTGACAGCGTTTTTCCATGTACAGACCAACCTTATGCTGGCATTCAAGCACTTTGCTCAAGTCGTGACGAGTTCGATAATACGCCATCGATAATACCGTTTAGACATACAATGCGAGTGATGGAACTAACAGATGAAAATGGCGATCCACTTCTGAGTAAAGACTTCTCATTTTATGGTTATTTACAATCAGAAAATGGTGGAAAAATTGATGCTCTATTAAGTTATACAACCGAAATAGACGATCTTACTTTTTCACAACATAAAATAGATGTAAGTGAAGGCGGTGACCAAGCATGGCATGCATTTAGTCATGACTTTAGTTTACCGTCAGATGAGTTCACTTTAGGACCAAAAGAACTTCCACCAAGAGGTGTGAAACTGCAATTTAGACATTATGCACCAAGTACAGGTGAAGCAATCTCTCGCTTAGATAATGTTGCACTAATTAGCTGGCAAGATGCTATCAGCTTAGATAATGGACTATGGCAAACCGAGAAAATGCACGGTTTTGACTTTTTAAAAATCTCAGCAAGTGATGATACGAGTGTAAAAATTACGTTCACATTACTTGATTAAGGAGGAGATGTGTCTGCTGTTCAACAATTGTTGCGTTTAAAAAACTTGCGCGCATTTTGGCTTACTTTAAGCTTATTTTGCGTGGTCTTGTTAAGTAATATGTTCAACCTCTTTCAGGCGAGCAATGCTTTTTTCTATCAAAATTTAGAGTCACTAAGTCACACTCAACAAACTAATGTTGTACTTATTACCAGCGACCGCTTAACAGACAACCACCAGCAACTCGTTGAAAAATTGTTTGAATATCAGCCTCGTGCGATTGTAGTGCTGGCTAATGAATCGTTAGTCGCACCAAAACTAGACAATGTCTACTACCCATACGCTGAGGGAGAATATTGCGTACCACAAATTGATAATTGGGCTACTTACCAAATGCGCATTCCTCAATCAAATGAGCTTGAATGCAAAAGTATTTGGCAGCAGATATTTAATTATGATGCAGAACACGTACAACTTATTGACTTTGATTTAGCTGTCACTGCGCTGCCAAAATTTAGTGCTGAACGGGTGCTAAATGTTGACGTAATGAGTGAGCAACTTGAAAATAAGATTATTATCATTGGTCAAAAAGCTGCCGCTTTTAATGTCTTTATTCACGCCCCAAAAGTCGACGGCTTAAATGATCCTTTATTACTGATGGCCTATCTCGCTGACAGTATTGATAAACAAACGACTGTAAAACAACTAAATAGCTTACTGACTATTTTTATTGAGCTTGCGCTTGTTTTTGTACTGCTTTTTAGCTTTCAAAAACTGTCGCTCATATATTCTTTTATTATTGCCTTAAATAGTGTGCTGCTATGGTGCTTATTGGGCTATTTTTTCATAGAATTTAATCAACTTTTCATCCCAATCGGACAATACATAGTATTGACATTTATCACCTTATTTTGGGTAATTGTCGTTCGAAAGATGTCTGAAGATAACGAGCTGAACACTGTTGTGAACAATATTCAGCAAAAAATGATGGGCCGTTTTATCCCACAAAGCTTTATTGAGCAAGCCTCGCCGTGGGATCCAATCATTCAATTAATTAGCCAGCAGCTAGACTTAGAAAAATCAATATTCCTTGCTCGAAAAGAAGACGATCATCGTGTTGTTGAAATTCGTGCGATTAATTGTAATTTAGATGATATTCAAGAGATGCGCCGTGATTACAAGCGCACTCCTTACAGCAAAGCGTTAAAATCATTAGGGGTTGTACAAATTACCCGCCCCTTCTTTACACATATTAAAGAAGGTGAAATCGAATTTATGGCGCCCTTGGTTTATGCCGGTGACGTCCGCGGCTTTTGGGCACTATCTGTTATCCCTAACAAATACTTCAATCAGCAAGCGTTTGAAAAAAACGTCAATAAATTCGCAGCTCAAGTTGCTGAATTGCTTTTCCATTATCATATATTTAAAACGACTCAAGCGAGTAACAATAGCTTATTAAATCAATTACTAACCTTAAAGCTACATGAGCCGATTAGTGAGCAGGTTAAACAATCTATTAATGAAATGGAGCAAAAGCTAACAACCTTAGAAATGGTATTTAATCATACCCGCTCTGCCACTGTTTTATTTAATTTGTTTGGTCAAGTAATTCAAACAAACGCATCCCTTGAACAATTTGCCAAGCAGCACCAACTTGCGATTTTTGAAATGACGGCACTAGACCTACTTTGCAAGAGCTGTGATTTAGACGCTGAAATTGCTAAAGGGAAATTGCGTTATATCACTCTAAACAAAGCAGAAGTAGCCTTACCAGCTAAGTTTGGCGAACAAGACTATACCTTAAATATTAAAGCCCTACACACTGACAGCTCACAAGCGGCATCCGGTGAGCCTTTTCAAGTATCAGGTATATTATTTGAATTTATCGATAATCATGTAGCTCGTAATGAGGGGCAAGGTTAATGGATTTTGTGTTAGCACTCTTCCCTGCAGGTAGTGGCCTTGGTCAATCTGTTATTACAACAGTTTGGGTAGGCACTGCAGTTGTATGCTTACTTAACTTGCGCTTCGGCTTTCCATTAACAGGCCTTGTAGTACCCGGTTATATCGTTCCTTTGTTAATAATTAGTCCAACCTCTGCGGCAGTTATTATCATTGAAGCTATTGTTGTATATGCCTTAATGCGTTTCAGCGCACATTATATGATGGAAAAATTTGGCTATAGCCAAATGTTTGGTCGTGATCGTTTTTTTGCCATCATATTGATAAGTATCCTAGTTAGAGTATGTATGGATACCTTGTTTTGGCCGTTAATTGCAAACCAATTAAGTCGCTGGGATATCACCTTTGATTATGCTTCACAGCTCTACTCTCTTGGTCTTATCATTATCGCTTTAACAGCTAATGTAATGTGGAACGGAGGCTTTAAATATGGCTTAAAAGTAACCTTTATTCAGTTACTTATTACCTTTATTCTCGTACGTTTTGTGCTCATGCCTTTCACAAACTTTAGTATTGCTAACTTGGGTATTATGTACGAAGCAGTAGCAGCATCAATTATTGCGGCTCCCAAAGCCTATATCATCCTAGTTATTACCGCTTTTCTTGCCTCTCGGGCGAATATTAAGTACGGCTGGGAGTTTAACGGTATCATGCTACCAGCACTTCTTGCCCTTCAACTTACTCAACCGAGTAAATTACTAACTTCATTTGCTGAAACAGCCATTATTTTGGCCGTTGGCGGGTCACTTATTCACTTTACTAGGCTTAGACACGCCAATATTGAAGGTGCCAGATTATTGATGCTGTTCTTCACTATCGGCTTTATTTATAAACTGATTCTTAACTACATAGTGGTCTGGTATTTCCCTGCCATAAAAGTGACCGATACTTTCGCGTTTGGCTATATGTTAGCGACTTTACTCGCTTTAAAGATTTATCAAAAAAACGCGTTAGGTCTTGTCGTTAGAGCAACACTCCAAACTTCAATAGTGGGTGGTGTACTGGCCATTATCGTTGGCTTTATTGTTATGCTAATTCCTTCGATACTATCTAAACCGAACCTTAAACCCGAAACTGAAATTCAGCATGTTATTACGCTTAATCAGCAAGTTAGCCAGTATAAAAGTTACCTTTATACCAGTCGTAGTAATAAAGTTAGTGTAAGTAGTTATAAAGCAAATCAAGCCGTTGCTGAATTTAAATATGCTGTTTATCAGCTTAATAAGGCAATCATTAAACAGCAAGATATCGCTGAGCTCTCAGCTTTATTTTCTAGCATTGGCTTTTTACTGCAAGGTGATGAAAACTATATTTATCTGATTGATACAATTGAAGATAGGCAACGCGGACTGTTTGTTTTAAACAAACAACCTAAAACCCCTTTATTAGTCACCGTGCCATTTCCAATTACTGAAAGTTTAGCCAGTGATTCTGCGGCCCTGATTTTCGAACAGCTACAAAGTAAAGCTTTGGTATTTGGTACAAGTAAAACGCCTCAAAAGACCTTAGCGAAAGAAAATCAACAAAGCCCATTTTATCAGGCGTTTATCTCTGCATTAGAAAGTACAGAGATATTGCAAATTCGAGAGGCCAACCGCCATACTGCTACTTTGTTTTCAGACAAAACAACACATGCAAACAGCCAATATTGGATCTATAACCAATTACCAAGCTCAGTAAGTCAACGCGAGCTCCATGATTTTGTCGGCAGTGAAACAACCTATTTTGGCACGGCAACGAGTAGCAGCCTACCTTCTTCAAGCTTTTCTGGTTCAATGTTCGAAATGTTTTTAGATGGTGATAATTACACCAATATTTTAGCCAGTATATACAGTGATAATTTCAATTACAGTAATCTACAGTTGAATGAATTAAATGAAGAAATTAATCAAATAGTTGATATTTATTCGACTCACATAAGCAAAAAAGGCAGTTTTGACTATCAACCACTTTCTAATAGTCAGGTCGCACTTTGGGAGTTTGAAGTCTTAACGCCACTTTACAAGCTGATTGCTCGCATTGGTAATGATGCGCTGACTGAAGATATGCTAAATCAGCTAAAACAAATTAATGGCACCGCACAGCTTTTGAGCTATCAATTAAGGCTTGTGAAAAACAACAGTGGCCGTTATTTACTGCTGAGCCCGCTAGATACTCCTGCTGCATTACAACAAGGCCAAGGCATATTCCTATTTAATTTGACCGAGCACGAAGCAATTACCTTAAGTGTCCCTAGACCTTTATTTGAAAGTAATACGTTAAGCTTTGCCAGTGAGTTATTTGCTAAGTCGAACGCTGCTAACCTACTCGTTGCAGGAGCGCACCCTTATGCACATCCACAAGCAAATGTATTAGCTGCAGATAATGTTGATTCTTTATTCAATATTATTCACCAAAGCTTCTTACGATTTACACAAAACCAGCCTAGCTTGAACATTCAAATTCGCAGCCATAGCGCACCTTCATGGATACGTCCAAATGCAATCGCATTCTCAACAACACAAATAAGCGATACTGCGATTCCATTAATGAAGCAAATTGATAATGAATTCAATGCGTTAGGTGTCAATTATCAAACAGTCATGGGGCAACAAGCCACTCGCGGTCTCGAGATTGGTAGCTCTCCGCAATCCGGTTACCAGCAGTTTAATGCCAATAGTGAGCTGGCAACCTTGTGGCTCGCTTCAGACTTTAAACAACAGTTTTCGATGGATCAAAGTAGTGTATTACAGCGTTTATTAGCCATTTCGAGTAACTCTAAGGTTAAGGTAATAAACCTTGCCACTCTATCACCATTTAACTGGCAACCGTTGGATGTTAACAAGAACCAACAGCTACAAACCCTTGTAAATAACTATGTCGCTAATCAGCGTCTCACATCATTGCGAGATTTTTGCTTCCAAATCCCCGCTTGTAGTTTACAAACCATCAAGCTGGAACACCTTGATAAATTCGCACTAATGATAAAGCAGAACAATAACATCCTTGCTATCTATAACCCGACAAACAATCAACTAATTGATGTAAAAGCATTTAACCTGCTAATGGGAGGAGGTCAGCGTGTATTTAATTAAACGCTTATTCGCCCTATTACTTATTTTGACATTACTTTTAGCTATATTTTTTGCAGGGCGCAGCTTTTTAGTGTGGCTAGACTCAGCAGAGCCCGTGGATGCACGTAGCAATACCGAAACGCGATCTAATGTACAGTGGTTAAGTAGCGAAAAGCCACTGCGATTTACATTTTCTAATCAGCGAACTCATTCATTACGCATTCTCTCTAATGCCGTGTTTGACCAATCAGTGTTTCTCGAATTACCGGTTAATTACGCAATTAAATATGTCCTTTATGATGATAAGGGTGATGTGATATTGGATAAAATTTACCATCACGCTTCAAAGCTAGTTAACAATAGTGAAGAACAACAGATCAAACAAATAATAGAGAATAAACAATCACTAAACGTTGCTTCTGGGCAGTCTTTTTATTTGCCAATCACTCATTATCCAAATGCCAAAAGCCTTGATTTAACGCTGATCCCAGAAGAAAAATCACTACAAGGCGTGGTTGTCCGTGTTCATGCAAAAACCCCTGAACAAAATATCGACCCGCTCAACAGTTGGCTTAAACGCCCTCTAGAAAGGCGAAGACGTGCCACTGACTATTTAACTATGGGTGAAAACACGCTAACCAGCGCTGAAATTAGTAATGCGATGGCATTTTGGTGGCAAAAAATTGCACCTCAAGGGATCCCTGGTATCGACTTTAAATCTGACATTTTGTATGAAACGCTACCTTACAATGTCACTACTTATGACTTTAGCATGCAGCAGCATGACTTAGGCGCTTATTACACTGAACTTGGCCTCTGTGCCAGTATTAAACTTGATGTGACTGACAGCCTTATTTTCACCGTCAACTCAGAGCAGCTATTACCATCGCTAACTTGGTATGATAAGCATCAGTTCAAGGCGCCAATACCAATCAGTGTATCTCCAACCGATAGCAAAAATAGCTATAAGACAGAGCTTATTGATGCAGGCCTAGTCACCATTTGTAGTGAAGAGCCATTACTGACAAATTGGCGAACAGCGTCAAGCACACCAATTTTAACGAGTTATGCAGGCAGCTATTTGGTGAATGAATTTGCCAGTGTAGATTTTGATATAGAGCCAAATAGTAATCTCAATATTGACGTTCGTGCATTGCAAAGTAGTCAGCTTAACGTGGTTATTTATGATGAACGTAACCTAGCAATAGAAGATTACACCGTGACTTTAAAAGGTGAAGTGTCAGACTTCGACCGATTGATCACCGATACAACTCAAAGACAGCGTGTCGGTATGCTCAATAGTTACTATTTACGTACCCCAGATAATGCTCATCATCTGAAAATTAGCGCTGAAAAAGATGTCTACGTTCGATTAAAATCTCGGTTAGCAGATTTCAATTATCAACGAACAATTTCTCATCAATATCTACCCGAGCCAATCAATGGTTTTTACGATATTGCCGCTTGGTATGAACAAAGAGCTGCAAATCATTATGAGTTAACGCAGCTAGCACATTTTACTAATATCCGTACTTTTACTCCGCCGAAAGAGCCGGATTTAGTGACAACTTTTTATCAATCTAAAGAGCTCTTTGCAAAGCTGCCATTATCAAATGTCGCTTTAGTGCTAAGTCCTGATCGCTATTTTATGCCTGAGTTAGCACCGCAGGTGTTTAACTTTGGCTTATATAACAAAAATAACTATTCTCCTTATGACGATTCTGAGGACAATAGTTTAGTTTATCGCTTAACTAACAAAAGCAGCAAAGAAGTCGCGTTGTCTGAGCTATCGGTCGAGGCATTACAGCAATTACAGTCACAGGCGAAAACTATTTACCAAAATTGGTATGGAGATCGCCCATGGATAAAGCAACGTATTTACCTGCTTGATAAAAATACCCCTTTGACACTTGATTTCACAAAGCAACAGCGCCCTATGAGCTTAGTATTTAAAGTGTTTCATGCAAATAGCAGCGAACCTGTGGAGTTATCGCTTACGCAAAATGCCGACTACAAAGCAGGGCTGACCAGTGAATACAGCATCGCTAAACAACGCTTTATGCTACATCAATCGGCATTACTCGATGCTTTTTTAATTCACCCCAAAAATAGTCAGTTAACAAGCTATCCTAGCGTTACTCAAACAATCACTAATGACATTGCTGAGTTACATTCCCTAACACTGCAAACAACTGACACGGTGTGGGTTTCTATACTTGAGGAATATCCTTTGCAGGAGCAAAAAGTAAGGTGGTGGAACCATGAAAACTAAAATAATGATGATTATAGTTTGGCTCTTTGTATCTACGTGCCACGCAACACCTAGTTTAAATGAGCTTACCTTGAGCTTAAAGTTATGGCTTGTTGATCCGCAACAGACTCCCACACACTTTAATGCCAACCAAGGTGCTCTATTTGCAAATGAAGCTTTAAATTCCGGTGGTGAAATTCATTATAAACAGCAAGGTGAAAAGTGCATTGCTTATGCACCACATCGCTTTTATGACAAACACACACATACTATTGCAAAGGGACTATATGCACACTGCCAAGTATTTTTAAGCAACACTAAACACCGCAACGACCGTGATGAGCATGGAGAACTTATTGACTTTGGTAAGTATAAATCAAGCGCGAGTAATGCCTTTATTCTTGCATACTCTGAACATGTTGAGTCATTTTCGATTTATCAGATCCATGGTTACGCAAAAGAAAAAAGGAAGACTCCAGAGGGTAAAAAAGCTGATGCAATTATAAGTAATGGTCATGCAATACCTAGCAAGCGGACGATTGCAATCACAGCCTGTTTAAATGAGCAGCTAGATATTACAGCTATGGTTTATGGCCTTGATGTTAAAGAACTTGGAGGCACCAGTAATATTCTTGCATCGCTGGCTCCTAAGAACAGTCAGTTTTTCCATATCGAGTTAAGTCGCCAGTTGCGTGAGCGATTAGTTTCTAATAACCAGCTATTTAAGTTGTTTAACCAATGCCTTATTTCATAATTGCAATTATTTTACTGCTACTTTCAATGCAGCCTGCATACGCTGTTGATACAAATAGAGGTGTTCTTGAGCCCGCAATTTGGCTGCAAACTTCGCCAAAGCTCGCGCCCTATACCACCAGCCAAGATATGAGCATTAGCGCCAAGCAACATCGCTATCTTTGGCTTCCTAAAGGACATTGGCTAGACATTGACCCTGAGCTTCTTAATAAATTCATTATTAGTGCGGGGAATACGCAATACATACAACAACGCCTACAAGTGCATCGCGATTTATTATGCGATACGAAGCGATGCCAACTCCCCGCTTTGGGCCATAACCGAATTGTCGCCATCCAAAATCACCTAGATGAGCGTGCCACATTCAGCGCTATGATTGGTCATATACCACAAGATGTAGATAGCTTTAGACGAGCTTTGTCGCTTGCAAAGCCTTCAGTTGTAACTAAAAACCGCAATGGCACTGAACGTTATTATCAACTAAGCAAAGATGACGAAGTCACCTTGTTTTTCCCGGCAGCAAAAAAGCTTAAATTATCTGTTCGCCAAAATATGCAACAGCCTGATGAAAAAGGTGTTGTTTATGCGTATGTCGATAAACAATTGGTTGCTAAAATCAATACCATTAATAGCCAAGCATTAGAATATAAAGAAAAGTCGTTAGGCCTTGAAAATACTGAGTACCTAGCTATCGCTGCCGGACAATACTTAACGATAAAAAGTAAAACCGATACATTTATCAAACTGGAGCAAAGTCACCGCGCAATTTATGACGATAATGCTGCAGAAAAAGAACAAGAAAAATTACTGTTACCCTACTGGTATCAAGTCGCTGATGATGCCATTACAGCGGTTTATCGCGACCACTCATTGCAAGTGTTTAGTGATGATGTATTTAAAGCAAATAACTCACTTGCCCTAAAACGCCGTACCAACTTGCTATCTATGATGACTGGGCAATCTCAGCTTAAGGGTAGTTATCGCACTTTGAACGCAGTTGAGTCTCAAAATAGTATGGTTACTGAACTCGCTGAGCAACGCTTAGTAGACGATCAGTTTTATCCACGTATAAATCAACAGCTCCGCCTTATAGCCACTTTAAGCCAATCTGCACAGCTATTTGATTTATCCAGTGAAAAACGTGCAACACCTTGGTTAACTTTAATTGCAAGGAGCACTAAAGACAGCCAATTGAAACTATCTGCAGGTGAAAATAGTTGGTTAGTAAACCTAAAAGCAACAAATGACTTTCAAACATTATTTATCTCTGTGCCACTGAGCAGTCAGTCATTAACAATTCAAAGCTTAAGTAGTCAATCAAATAAAGTTGAGTTTGCGCTCTATGCAAGAACGCTTGCGGATCTGCCCAGCGACGAAGTGATATATCAACAAGCAGTTAATACTAAGAATATAAGCCCTGCGATATCAAAACTGATTGCAGATGACCTACACAAACAACATGCTGATTATTTAGCGGCCATCGAGCCCTACGCGCCAGCACGTAAAAACGTCTCTGCATTTAATGCCGAACAATCATTATTAACAGCGAAAGACTTAGCTAATAGCGCCCCTCTCGATGCCTTAGCATTTTTAAAACCTCTGACCCAAAATGCGAATACAACGATTGCCATACAAGCTTGGCAACTTAGAGTCGCAATTTTACGTAAACAGCAACAGTTCCACTTAGCCAATAGTTATTTAGAAGGCCTATACAAAAGTACACAGCAATTAGAGCTGAAGCAATTTGCAGCAAAAGCCTTGATTGATAGTTATCAAACAGAACGTCAAGATATTAAACTATTTGCACTGTGTGCAGGTAACTTAACAAGCATAAATGAGTGCCCGCCAGTTTTGATTAATTTAGCGGTAAAACAGCAAAAACATCGTTTGGCTGCGTGGCTGGCTCACTCATCAACTGTGCCAACTAAAGTGTCTGAAAGCTTTAAAGCGCTTAACTATCAAACTCTCAGTGCCCCTCCCTTGATTGATGAAGCGCGTTATTTAGTAAAAGCAGGTATGCAAGAAACCTTTATTAACAGCCAGGGGAAATCTCAAAATACTGTCATCACACAAACAATGCCATGGCACTTTACAGCCCAAACACCTATTAATTTAGTTATTAAGGCTCGCACAGCAGCCAAGCAGAACGGTGAGTACCAAACCGCTTGGCTTATGGCTGAGAGTCAATATCAGCATAAACTCATGCCTATTTTTAGTGATATACCCGCAACTACTTTGTTTGTTAAAAACCAACAAGCTGCCTCAATTGCAGCCACACTAGTAATTCGCCTTAAAGCTGGTGAAGCGCTAAAAATAACAGCTGACCATACGAGTTATCTTGATGTAAGCTTCATTCCAGACTCTTTATTTAGTCAGTTCGATTATGTGTCTGACGCCGCAAATAAATCCCCATCAAATGATATTATGTCGCTTATCTACTCTGCAGACGCTACACAAGCCGAACTTTTATTAAATGGGCTTTATTTACTTAGTAAAAAGCGCCTTACCAATAACCAATACACACAACTTCTTCAGCGCTTAGAAACCTTAGGTGCTGATTCTAAGTCGACCTTTTTACAAAACAGAATAGAAAGTTATGGTCAATGGCAGCCATTAGATAGTTTGCTCGACTTTGCTGGTACGCGATTATTTGACATGCAAAGTACAGCACAAAGTAGCTTTGCAGATCGTTTTACATTGCTTAATACACAGGCAGGCTCCAATAAAGGCATACTGCTGCGCCCATTTCACACATTAAACATTGATTTAGCACAAACTGAAGGGCAACAAATTCGCTTTAAATTTAACTTTTCTACTGCTGAATTGGCTCGTGCAAATGTTGCTAACCTGTCATTACAATTAGCAAATGATCAAAAGATCTGGTCAGTCACAGAGCAGCAAAGCATTCCTTTCACATTTAACAAACGTGAATTGGATAACAACATCATTTCTGTCAGGTGGCTGAACCCGTATCTATCGCAGCACCTAACAATTGAAGCTGAACAATATGTTATAGGTCGCTGGCAACACCTAGAGCTGCCGACAACGTTACTCTTTTACACAGTGACACCTGATACGCCTTTAATGGCCAAATTATCTGCTGACAGACTCATTAAGTTAGAACAGATGAATGAATTTAAGCGAACAGAAAGGCGTTTCTTCCACCCTGCGGGTAAGGTTGAAGTGACTGCAGATAAATTACAATACGTTCGTTTGTATAGCTGGCAGCTAAGTGAGCAAAGCAATAAAATTTCGCCTTACTCACAGGCAAAAACCCTGTTGCCTGAACTGGTCACTTATCAAGCGCCAGAAAAGCCCTCTATTATCAATGAGCAGATAAACCTACATAGTGACGAATTAAATTGGCAGGGATTTATTCGCTACGATCAACAAACAATTTTCCAAAGTGCCGAAGATATACCAGCCCGTGAAGAAATAGATATAGGTGCCCGCTTACGCCTCAATGATGATAATCACTGGTATCAATTAGAGGGCTATTACTCTATGAGCGATAGCCAGGCTGATATTTTTGCCCTAAATGGTTACCATTCTTGGCAAGATGAAAACAGCCCATGGTATATCGACACGCAAATCAACTCACGTTGGCAGCCAAGCCATGATAGTTTTGACTTACAGTATGCATTAGATGCAAGTATCAGTATTGGTCAGTCTTGGCAGCGCGATACTGTGCACCGTCACCAATGGCAAGTAACGCCTTACATTCACTATAGCAGCGCAGACCTTGATGATTACTTAGCAGATGAGCAACTAAACTCGAGCATTTTCAACTTCTACCGTGAAAATCATGCATCTGGCTGGTTGAGTTATTACCAGTACCGTTATCAACCTTGGGTTGATAACTACCTTAATTTTGGTGTTTCCTCTGGTTCTAACGATGACTGGATAAGCCTAGACTACTTACGTTTCAATTCAAGTTGGAACCAATATTATCGTGGCCACATTTTTCAAGTTGGTCTAGATAGCTACTATCGCTTTGCTGATGAGCATAGAGCTACAGCCACATGGCAATACATCACTCGCTTTGCGTGGCAAAAACAAGTCAATTTAGGCAGTTTTACAAATGGCTGGCTGAAACTAAGCTGGCAGCAAGACTGGGTCTGGAACAATCATAATATTAGTCTCGAGTTTTCATCAGGTAATAACCAGCACACCGGATTTGCACCTTTTGCTCATGATGAAATTATTTTCCCTGCACTTCAACTTAACCATTTGCTAGAGCACAGTGATTATGAGCAGTAAACAACTTAAACAACGCCTAGAAACCTTGCTATTTGCTGATATAGCTAGTTTTTGGCTAGACTTATACCGTCAGAAGTATCATGAACTTGTTGATGAATTAAGCCAATGGGAGCTGATAAAAAATCAACCTGACGACGACGATGAAGATGACTGGCTTTTATTACAAGCGATTGCTTTCCTTACTCACAAGATTGAAACCTTGCAGAATCAGTTGCTTAAACTTGATACCGACCATCGCCGTTTTGTAGAGCGTTTGAGCCATGCAGAGTTAAAAGCAGAACGTGAGTTTCACATTCTTGATTACGCATACATTTTAGGGGCAGACCGACTGCAGCTAAAAAAAGATCAAGAGGCTTTTCAGCGCTGGTTTGATGAAGGTGCGATGATTAATCGCTATCAAGATAAAACCTCTGAGCTTGAACAATCACTGAAATTTTTAATTGGTAAACTTGGGGATTTAGCGAATCGCTATTTACGTAGTCACGCTGACGAAATTACGCAATCATGGCTGACTCTAAATTTAGAAAGCTTCTTCTTGTCGTTATTAGAAAAAACTGACAATGAAGCCATTCGCAACTCAATTTTTCGCGCTTTGGCAAATCAAGTGCAGCTAATAAGTGAACATGTAGATGATCCTGAGTTTAATGCCGAATTAGTAGAAAACTTACTACAGTCTCTTGAAAAAATAACAACCCCGCATGCTGCAAAAGTCGATATCTTAGAAATTTTAATTAATTTAAGGCCAACATTCACACGCTACTATATGCGATCTCATATTGATTTAGAGCTACCTGAAAATGAGCAAATTGACCGAAGGCAGTTATTTTTACTCAGTGCCTTTGCTGGCATCCTTAGCAAACAGCTTAACCTCAGTGAGGTTAACATTAAACTATTATTTTTACTCGCCAAACATCGCTACCCAAGAGTAAGGCAAAGTGTCTATGAGCAGTGTGCTGTGTTGCCATGGCCATGCTCGCAACAGCTTATTTTAGAAGGCTTACAAAATGAGACTCAACAAGCTGTTAGGTTAACTCTGATTAAGCAATTAGCCGATCCACGTTTCAGTGAGCATCAGCAAGGATTCAAAGTTTGGCAACAGCAATTAATAGTAACGGCTAGCTTTGCTGAAAAACGCTTATTACTCGAGTTAAGTCCTCGCATTATGTTTAATCTGCAAGTGGATTGCCATACAGAGCAGCAAGCTAATAGTTTATTTAAATCATTTGTGGAATTTTTAAATCAGCGTCTAGAAGATGAGCCAAGCCTCGCTATTCGCCGCATTATCAGCCGTGTACGAGAGCAACTTGTAAGCTTTATGCACCAGCAGCAAGTAGCACAACTTGAAGTTGACCTGAGTGCCCACAAAAGTCTAGATTTAGCTGATTGGAATGAGCAGTTACTTGGCAGGTTATTAAGTAATCAAGCGCAAAATTATGAAGCCTACAATGTCAGTGCGCACAAGAAGTCATGGCAAGTACAATATGGCTACAAGCGAGGCTTTCGTTTTTGGCGACTTTGGCATGAATTCAAAACGCCGAGTACTGATAAACGCCAGAGTTTTAACCACTTGCATGCAAGAAAACCAAGTGCATTTATGCATATTCCTAGTAGTACAGTGGCTGAAATTAGTCAAACAGAAGTCCCTGGCGAACCACGCTTTGATGAACAGCAATTTAGTGCTCGTGAACACTTGCCATTACTCGACTTTCTTTTGAGCAGCCTTTCTCAAGACAACCTAAAAACGCCAGCAAAAACCTATACACCGGATGGTATTCTCATAGTGACCCCACCGAATAGCCTATTTGCAAGGCTTTACTGCTATAGCTGGATATCGTTTAACTATGAAAAATTAAACGAACTGAGAAATGGCTCAGAAGTTGAACAAAAACAGTTTTTAGAGATACTAAAAAGTAAAGGGTTTACACTTGATTTTCAACCGTATGGTAGCGTACTTGATACAAACTTCCCAGTAGAAACAAGTATCAGTAGTTTATATAACAAACTCGCAATTACACCATTTCTGTTTAATCTATGGTCAAGCTTTAAAGAGTATGCTTATTCAATTTACCAAAATAGCATAGGCCAGCTTATATTCTTTGTGCTCAGCTTTATTGCCTACTTTTGGGCAAGGCATTTGAAAATTAGTCGTCAAATAAAGTCTGACAGAGCACATATTCCGGTTTCAATTGGTGGTTGGGGAACGCGAGGAAAGTCAGGAACTGAGCGTTTAAAAGCTGCACTTTTTAGTAGCCTCACGTTAAAAGTTGTTAGTAAAACCACAGGCTGTGAAGCGACCATGATCTATGCCAGAGCCAGTGGTGAACAGTTCGAAATCCCTCTATTTAGACCCTTTGATAAAGCCAGCATTTGGGAACAAAGTGACGTTTTACACTTTGCCAAAAATGTAAATGCGGATGTTTTTTTATGGGAATGCATGGGGTTAACTCCGCGTTATGTCAGAATTTTGCGCAACTGGATGCAAGATAGCTTTTCAACTATCACTAACGCCTACCCGGATCATGAAGACATTTTAGGACCAACAGGTATCGATGTTGCTAATGAAACAAGCCATTTTATTGATGAAAACAGCTTAGTATTCACCAGCGAGCAAAACATGGCCCCTATACTTGAGGCGAATGCGAAGCAAAAGAATTCAAATTTAATTCAGGTTCATTGGGCTGACGGCCTACAAATTACCGAAGATATTCGAGCCCTTTATCCATATCAAGAGCACCCTGCAAATATTGCTTTAGTTTGTAAAATGGCCAAACACATTGGCCTCAGCAAAGATTATGTATTTAAAGAAACCTCTGCGCAAATTATTCCTGATATCGGCGTATTACAACAGTTTCCTCGGGCACCAATAGGTTCTATAGAGCAGTCTTTTGTAAATAGTATGTCGGCAAATGAGCGCTTAGCAACGCTTGAGAATTGGCGCAGACTCAGCCTTTATGAGCTCAATGATTGCCCTAAGACACAAGTCATTGCATTAATTAATAACCGTAATGATCGTGTCGCTCGCTCGAAAGTATTCGCTAATATTTTGAGCCATGACTTAAGGTTTGACCGAATTGTAGTAATAGGTACTAATGTAGATGGCTTTTATAGTTATTTTATTAATGCATTAACAGAGCGAATTGACAAGCTCATTGAAAATAATGATATTGAAGAACTTGAAAGCCTATTGGTACAACTGAACTTATTTACTGCAGAGCAGCTCCATGCCCGCTTTGTCAATGCATATGGGCAAACCAATGCAGATAAATTAATGTCGCTGAGTGAAGGGACACTCAATAAAGCCTGCGTAAAAGAAATTCTCGGAGATATTTTAGACTCACAAGTAGGTGTTATTTTGAGTTATTTCCGCCACCACTTTCAACGAAATGCGCTTGCTGCTTTACAAGAAAACATAGCTGAAAATGCAAATGAAATAAAAGAGTGCCTATTAACTATTACTAAGTCTAAAATAACAGTCCATGAAAACAGCAATTTATCTGCCGATGAACTTACTATTTCAACCGCCGATTTAGCTCTGCCAAATACACATCAGGTTATTGTAGGCATGCAAAACATAAAAGGTGCAGGTTTAAACTACGTGTACGCATGGCAACAGTGGCAGAAAATACATCAAACCATACGCCACTTATTTACTGAACAGTGTTCAGCTAAAGAGTTTCGTACCGCACTTACAAACTTAAATATGATTGTTTCGTTCAATCTCATTGAAATAGACTATATGAAACAACATTTAGCAACTTTAAAGAAAACTCACCTTGCGCAAAATGAGTTTTGCCAGGCTGAAATATCTAGCCTGTTAGAAAAACTTGAAGAAGATGAATCAAACCAAAAGCAGGAGCAACAACAAGCCTTACTTGTGAAATACTTCAATCAACTAATTGAATCATTTTTAGATGCCGGTGCTGCAGTAAAACGGAAAAAGCGCGCAAACCAAATTTATCGTGATATTGCAGATCAGCGTATCACTTTAGAAAAAGCGATTAAGCTACTCGGTAAACTTAGTCGCAATCAAAAGTCTGGATGGTTCGCGAACAAGTCAAATCAAGACTAACTTTAGGATTAGACCAAAAACCAAACCCCAATACTTACGGGTTTGTTTTTTTTGAGCTATAAAAAAATCTTGAAAAATCAGAAATTTCCGATCAAAAAACAAGCTTTTATAAATCATAAAGTTAAACGAATAAATGTAAAATCACCGCAAATTCGGCTTGTTCCTTAATTGAACAAAAGCCATTTAAAGCAGTAAAATTATACTATTCAATATTAATTTTATGTTAACCAAATAACGGAGAGTGTCATGAAAAGCTTGGTTACTAAACTAGCAATTTTACCTTTAGCTATTGCATCGGGTATTGCAATGGCTGGCACAAATTTAGTAGAAAACGGATCATTTGAAAATACAGATACAGTGACCGATCACAATGGTCAATGGCAGTTATTTGATGTAATACCTGGTTGGACTCGTAGTACTAACGCTAAATTTGAAATTCAAACCAATAAACTTGGAATTATTCCTGCACAAGATGGTGAAAAGCACATTGAACTTGATTCAACAGCCAACTACAGCATTTCGCAAGCAATTGCGACGACAGCTGGTAATCAGTACGAATTAAGCTTTTATTACTCAGCGCGTGTAGTTGGTAATGAACAAACGAATAAAGCAGAAGTTTTATGGAATGGTGAATCATTAGCTGTTGTAAATAGCAGCACTCAAGGCTGGACTAAATACAGCTTTACAGTTGAAGCTGATAGTGCAAGCTCAGTGTTAAGCTTTGCAGGCGCAGGGACATCTGATTCAGTAGGTGCATTCATCGATAACATCGTAGTGACTGAAATTCCGGCACCATGTGCAGTTGTAACCGGTTTATATGGTATTAATAACTTTGGTTCTGAGACTGAAGGCTATGTGTATCACTTTAACCCAGAATCAAGCGCTGTAACTGTAGTTGCAGGTCTTAACAATACAGCATCAAATATTGCTAGCAAAGACGGTATGCTGTACTTCATGGAGCAACTTGATAGCAGCAGCAAAGCATCAAAAATCTATAGCTTAGATTTAGCCACTGATACGCAAGCTGAAGTTGCAGATGCGACATCATTCCCAATTTATCGCTCAACAGTGACTGCGGATGGTCTGTCTTTACGTGCGACTAGCAAAACATACATGTATGATTTTGACCTAACTACAGGTGAAAAAACGGTATTAGGTAAACTATCGTATGAAGGCGATACATTTGCAGACGGCGACATCGCTTATTCAAGTGACTACAATGTACTTTACGTATTAACTGGTAAAGCACTTTACACATTAGATGAAGGCAGCCTTGAGTTAACTCAAATCGGTGAGCACGGTGTTAATTGGGCGTCAGGTATTGCGATTGCTGATGACGGTACAATTTATATTTCAGGTAGAGAAAGCGGCGAGAATGCAAAAATCTACACCTTAGATCAAAACACCGCTGAAGCGACATTCGTAATGGATGGTCCAGAACACGTAAACGACTTAACGTTTGTTAGTGAAGCAGTTTGCGCAGCAGAGTAAACTGTGTTTAAAGCCATAAAATGCCAGCTTAGCTGGCATTTTTTTAGCTAATCTTAGGTATCACTTATTAGTGAGCTTCTTTTGCTCTAACATTTCTTTCCAGTGCATCACTTCTGCTGGCAAAATAGGTGCAACTCCGCTAAAGCCCGCAACTTCAAGCATCTCTTCAACGCTGACTACACCTTTTTTGCGTTTAAATACACCACGCACATAAGCAATTGCATGCAAACCTCTTTCTGAATGAAATTTTTGCTCAATGTAAAAGTATTTATGATCCCAGCCAACCAAGCGAGTGCTAACTGTGTACTTTTGCATTGGCTTTATATCGCGAATATAGGTAATTGCAGTTGCATTAACGATTGGGAACCAGCGGCGCTTCATTATGTGCTTTAACAAGCCTACTCGCTCAGTCATCCAAGTACGGGCGAGGTCCATCATTGCTAAGTAGCGAGAATTAGTCAGATGGAAGTTAATATCGCAATCGGTTGGTAATGCTTTGAATTCAATATCAATCGTGTCTAACAATTGTTGATAATCACGATTACGTTTAATTTTAAAAAACAGTAGTATTAGTCGAAAATAAAGGTTCACGGCAAAGGTCTAACCAGTTGATAATACACAAAGTGTATCACAGCATATTGCTAAGGCGAATATTCTGCTCTAATCTGTGCATATATTAGTATAAAAAAAGAATAACCTAATGAAATTATTTAGTTTGGTAACTTTGTTCACTGCAAGCTTATTCACCAACTCGGCATTTGCTGACTTCAACTTTCCTGGTGAAGGCTCGTTGAAGTATCCAACAGGTGTTGAGAAAGCCTTTAAATTTGGTTTTGCTTGGCAACAAGGTGCTGAAAAGTTCACTATTGGTGATAAAAGCTATGATATGTCTCTACCAGAATCATATTCTGTGGCAATAACGCTCAGTAAAGACGAGGAACAAGTATGGGTACAAGAATTCAATAATGGCTTTATTGAAGGCTTCAACTGGCAAATTGCTGATCACACCTTGAAACTCGAAAAGCGTAAATTTAGCGATTCTGTAAAAGGTGATTACATTATTAGTCTAGATAACCGCGATTACTTTTTTGCCCGTAATAACATCAGTATTGTGATCAAGTTCGACGATGAGGGTATTAAAAATATCGCTATCGATGGTGTCACCAAAGATATGGGTACCAAACAATAATTTTTAATCGAAAAGAAAAAGGCTTAGGTTTTACCTAAGCCTTTTTTGCTTAATTAAGCTATATAATTAAACCTTCACTGTCTTACGGTTAATACCGTAATCTCGAAGCTTATTTGCTACTGCCGTGTGGCTCAAACCTAATCGCTTAGCGAGCTGACGAGAGCTTGGATAAGCAGGATAAAGCTTACGAAGTAAAGTCGCCTCAAAACGTTTTACCGCTTGGTCTAAGGTTCCTTCAAAGTCGGACTCGAGATAACCTAAATCATGGGTAAACGTTGGTAACTGAAGGTGCTCAATACGCAACTCGTTATCATCTAACAAAGATACCGCACGATAAATTGCATTTTCTAATTGGCGCACGTTGCCCGGCCATGGATAATCTTGTAAAAAGCGCAAACAATCTTCAGACATCACTGGCACAGAATGACCATTTTGCTGGGCATACTTTTGAATAAAGTGCTCTGCTAACGGGCCAATATCAGCTTTTCTATCTCGTAATGGCGCAATTTCTAAGGTCAAAACATTAATTCGGTAATAGAGATCTTCTCTAAATGTCCCCTCTTGCACCATTGCGGGTAAGTCTTTTTGTGTTGCAGCAACGATACGCACATTTACTTTTACTTCGTTTTCATCACCGACTTTTCGGAAGGTACCGTCTTGTAAAAAACGTAGTAGCTTAGTTTGTAGCTGAGTCGACATTTCACCAACTTCATCTAAAAACACTGTGCCACCATCAGCTTGCTCTAAAACGCCGCGTTTTGGTGCCGCATTTTCTTCATAGCCTGCGTAACCAAATAGTTCAGACTCAGCGACATCATCAGGCAACGAAGCACACGACAAAGCGATAAACGGTTTTACTGAGCGGTTTGATGCGTAATGACAAGCACGAGCAAGTAACTCTTTACCTGTGCCGGTTTCACCAGTAATAAGAATTGGCGCTTCAAGCTGTGCCATTTTACGTGCTTCACGGACCACACGACGCATTGCAGTACTAAAATTATGTATGGTTGCAAAACTTTCTTGGCCATAACGACGAAACGCACTGACTTGTTGACCTAGTCGACTTTGTGATTTGATATTAATAACTGCACCGGCTAACACATCCCCTTCAACACCTTGGGGTACTGAAATAGGTAGAATATCGGCAATAAAGTCTTCGCCAGCTACTTCAACTCGGGTTGTTTGACCAAGTACTTCTTTGCCTTCTAACCAACGCGTAAAATTAAAGCCTTTAAGCAAATTATTAATGTTAGCGCCAATCACTTCGCTCTCAGATAATTGCAAGTCGCGACACGCGGCATCATTACATAAACGCACCCAGCCTTTAGCGTCAATAGATATCACCCCGTCTGGCAATGCACGTAGTAATGTATTTAACTCATTATGCTCTCGCTCAGAAGGTAAAAATGCAGTTGTACGAACGTCTTTCACGCCATCTATCAAACGGATAGATGGCATAATTTTTTGGAATTGTTCAAACTCAATAGGCGGAAAGCTCACGTACATTCGACAATTAACCGAATCTACCTCGATGCCTTTTAAATCAACTTGGTAACTAACCAAGATATTGAGAATCTCTTGTGCGATACCAATTCGGTCAGCACAGTGGATATCTAAACGCATTACATCCTCAAAAAACGGGAACCTATAGTATGAGAATAATACGCTAACTCCCTGCAGCTGGGTAGTCTATTGTAAACAATTTTGGACAAATAACTTAATTAGTCGGGTACTTGGTCCATTCTCCACCATCTAATTGGATGTAAGGCTGCCCTTTTATATACATCATTACCGTATCTTCATTCTCGGCGACCTTGGC
>NZ_JABVXF010000047.1 GCF_013349995.1 Pseudoalteromonas sp. 0303 | reverse complement strand
ATTATGAGCCCGCATATAAGCACGCAGTCTGACAAAATTAACGAAGGGTATTGTGCAATAGGAGGAGTCCATATAAGGCGTTTTAACGCCGAAAAACCAGAGTTATTAGATATCAGTGGTTAGAAGTTAGATTAGATTGTGCCTACGCATAGTTAAATTGATATGCTCATCCGTAGGCGTGAAATTTATTTCGCGCGAATAAGAATAATAAGTTCTTGTATAAAAGAAAAACTACATGGAAGATTTTCGATAGCTGATAGTTTGCAACTTACCTCCATTTTCCTACCGTTCATCGTCCCCAAATGTCAGGCTGTGTAATGTTATGTAAAGTCTGTTGAGCAAAACTTAACGTGGTGCTTGAATTACACTCATAAATAGATGTTTTTCAGGTTTTTAGAATGAATTGGCAATATAAGCCGAGTTTATTGGCTTTAAGTGTAATTTTGCTAAGTGCATGTGCTAGCCAGCCGACTCACAATGAACGAGTCGCTGAGCTTGAGGCCTTACCAAGTACATGGCAGCAATTACCTACGGACAACAAAATTCTTGCTGTTGAAGATAACTGGTTGCAGCAATTACACGACCCTCAAGTTTTTACTTTAGTTGAGCAAGCATTAGCCCATAACCAAGCGATTTTACAAGCGGGTTATGATGTCGCGATTAAAGAACAGCAGCTTATTGCTGCTGGGGCTGATTTATGGCCAAGCCTTGATTTATCAACACGTGCGAGCCGTAGTAAAGATAACCGCCCTGTTAGTTATAATAACGCCAGCTCAGCATCATTAGAATTAAGCTACGAAGTTGATTTATGGGGCAAATTGTCGGCCTCAGAACGACAAGCAAATCTTGAATACCTAGCTGAAAAAGCCACATTTGCGCAAAGCAAACAACAATTAGTTGCTGATGTAGTAGCGGGTTGGTTTGATGTTATTACGAACCACAAGTTACTTGAGCTATATAAGCAGCGTGAGCAAAACGCTGAGAAAAATTTAGATATTATTGAGTCAGGTTATCGCCAAGGTTTAAATGAAGCACTTGACGTTTACCTTGCTCGTAATGAGCTAAATACTGAGCGCTCGAATATTGCTGCACAGCAAGCAACGTTAACTAAATCAATTCGTGATTTAGAGCGTTTAACAGGCCAATATCCTGCTGGGGCATTATCGGTTAGTGCCGATTTGCCACTACTTGAGAACACAATTCCTTTGGGTTTACCTTCAGAGCTTATCACCCGCAAGCCAGCGTTAATGGCAAGCTGGTATCAGTTGTTAAGTACCGATGCGGGACTTGCTTACGCGCACAAACAACGTTTTCCGAGCTTAAATCTTTCAGCATCTATCAGTGATAGCACAGATAGAGTGAGTGATTTATTTTCGCCTTCAAGCTTAGCTTGGTCACTGATAGGTAGTATTTCAATGCCGCTTTTTGAAGGTGGTCGCTTAAAAGCCAATGAAGAGCAGGCAAGGCTTAGCGTTAAACGTCAGGAGCAAGCTTACCTTGCCACACTCTATGATGCATTTAATGAAGTTGAAACTGCAATCAGTCAAGAGCAAGCCTTGAAAGTGCGTTATGAAAAAACCTTAGAAGCAAAAGAAAATGCAATTGCCGCAGAGCGTTTGTCTTTTGAGCAATATCAAAGTGGTTTAGTAACATACACTACAGTGCTTGATGCGCAAGATCGCTCTTTTAACGCGCAAAGCTCTGTTATCGAACTGAAAAACCAACTTATTAAAAATAGAATCAACTTACACATTGCCCTTGGCGGTGACTTTAGTGAAGCAAATAGCGAAGTAGCAGAGCAATAATCATGAATACTAAGACACGTAAAATATTAATTCCAGTTATTGTCATTGTAGTGACGGTATTACTCGTCATGTTTATTAAAGGTAACCCGCCGCAAGCAAATCGTTTTTCTTCACCACCGAAAGCGAAAGTAAATGTGGCTGTTAAAACTCTAACACCAGAAACTTATCAAGTAATGATTGATAGTTTTGGCACCGTAAAGCCACGTACGCAAAGTATGCTAGTCGCGCAGGCTTCAGGGCAAATTATCGAAATTAGTGAGCAATTTCGTGAAGGTGGCTTTTTCGAAAAAGGCGATGTGTTGTTGCAACTAGATGATAGAGATCACCGCGCCGAAGTAAAATCAGCACAAGCGACGTTATTAACCGCTGAGCAAAGCTTACTTGAAGAGCAAGCTCGTGGTCGTCAAGCAATTACTGATTGGGAGCGCTTAGGCAAGGGTGAACAAGCAAGTAGCCTGGTACTTCGTAAACCACAATTAGCAGCAGCCGAAGCCAGTGTGTTGTCTGCGCAAGCGACACTTGAAAAAGCGAAGCTTGATTTAGAGCGTACAAAGATCACTGCTCCATACGCGGGGCGAGTTTTAAGTCGCAGCGTAGACTTAGGGCAAGTGGTGAGTAATAACATGGAACTTGCTAGCATTTATGCGATTGATAGCGTTGAAATTCGCTTACCAATCAAAAATAAAGATTTGCCGTTCATTAACTTACCAGAGCAGTTTCGTGATGGCGCTAAAAATAGCGCCGGTTCACTCGTTAAATTCAGCTCAGATCTCGTTGGCAAACAGTATTGGCAAGGTCAAGTTATACGCACCGAAGGGGCTATAGATGAAAGTGCACAGCAGCTTTACGTGGTTGCACAAATTAACGATCCTTACCAAGCAACGTCAGCGAATCAATACCCAATCAAAATTGGTCAGTATATCAAAGCGCAAATTACCGGTAAGGCGATAGAGAATGCCATTGTTATCCCAAACAGCGCAATTTACCAAGGCACGTACGTTTATGTTGAAGAGCAAGGTGTACTGCGTCGTAAAAATATCTCACTGGCTTGGCAAAACGCTAACCAAGCCGTTGTCGCTGATGGTTTGACTGCAGGCGATAACTTGGTGATTACACCGCTTGGTCAAGTGAGTTCTGGTACACAAGTTACCGTTATGGGTAGCGAAGAGTATCAAGCGACAAGAGCAAAAGCTAAGCGCCCAAACAATCAACAGCCGCCTAAAGAGCAAGGAGCGCAATAATGATTGCTTGGTTTACAAAGAATCATGTTGCAGCAAACTTATTGCTGATCAGCATATTATTAGCGGGTTTATTTAGCGTTTCGACGCAAATACCACTTGAGGTGTTTCCATCGTTTGAGTCTGACCGAATTAGTGTCAGTGTATCACTTCGAGGATCAACTCCTGAAGATGTTGAAAAAGGGGTATCGATTCGTATAGAAGAAGCAGTTCAAGATCTTGAGGGAGTTAAGCGTATCACTAGCCGCTCTTCTGAAGGCTCTTCTTCGGTAAGTATTGAAGTTGAGACTGGGTATGATCCAAGAGAGCTGTTAGCTGATATTAAAAGTCGGGTTGATGCAATTAACACCTTTCCGGTCGATGCTGAAAAACCAATTGTTTCGCTTGCTGAGTGGAAGCGCGAAGTAATCGCCGTGACTGTTTCAAGTATCTATGGTGAAAAAGAAACGCTTGAATATGCCGAGACTGTACGCGATGAGCTTCTACGTTTGCCAAGTGTAACTCAAGTTGAGTTAAGCGGAGTGCGTGATTACGAAATTGCCATTGAAGTAAGCCAAGACACTTTACGCCAATATGATTTACGCTTATCGGACATTTCTTCAGCAATTAGCAATTCAAGTACAGATGTTTCAGCTGGTAACTTAAAAACCGAAGGGGGAGATGTACTCATTCGTTCAAAAGGTCAAGCTTATCGCAAAGACGAATTTGCTAACATAGTGGTAAAAAACCAAGCTGATGGCACTATTATTCGTTTAGGTGACATTGCTCGTATTAGCGATGATTTTGAAGAAACCCCAGTGCGTACTCGATTTAATGGTAAGCAAGCTGCATTTATTGATGTGTATCGTATTGGCCCGCAAAGTGCGATTGAAGTTGCTGATGAGGTAAAAAACTATATTACTGAGCATCAAAGCCAACTACCAGAAGGGTTTGAATTAAGTTATTGGGATGATGACTCAGAAGTTGTAAAAAGCCGAATAGCAACGCTTACTAGTAACGCAATTCAGGGCGGGATTTTAGTCCTTGCGCTACTCACCTTATTCTTGCGTCCTGCCATAGCATTTTGGGTATTTATTGGCATTCCTGTGTCGTTCATGGGCGCGTTTTTAATGATGCCAATATTTGGTATCACACTTAATGTAATCAGCTTATTTGGTTTTATTTTGGTGCTAGGTATTGTTGTTGACGATGCCATTGTGACCGGTGAAAACGTCTACACCCACCTAAAAACTGCAGAGAGTGGTGAGCAAGCCGCTATTCGTGGAACGCAAGAGGTGGCAACTCCGGTAACATTTGGTGTTCTCACGACTGTTGCGGCATTTTTACCTCTCGCTTTTATTGAAGGTGCTCGAGGCGCTATATTTGCACAAATTCCAGTAGTAGTTATTCCTGTTTTACTGTTCTCTTTGATTGAGTCTAAGTTTGTATTACCAGCACACTTAAAATACTTAAAGTTACGCCATGAAAAGGGCGAACCATCGAAACTAGAGCGCCTTCAACAGCGTTTTGCCGATGGCTTTGAACACGCAATAATGAAGTATTACCAACCATTATTGAATCTAGCTTTAAAGAATAAAATGGCTACGGTTAGCTTATTTGTTGGGATTTTTGTAATTATTGTTACCTTGATCACAAGTGGTTGGACTAAATTTACCTTTTTCCCACGTATTCCAAGTGAAACTGTACGTGCATCCGTAACTTTCCCTGCCGGAACACCGTTTGAAGTGACCAATAAATACGTCATTAAAATGTCAGACAAGGCAAAAGAATTACAAGATAAATACCGCGATGAAGAAGGTCAAAGTGTAATTCTAAATATTTTGGCAACCACAGGTGGCCGTGGTGGTTCGTCAAATACCGGTAGTGTTAGATTTGAGATTATGCCAGCAGAAAAGCGTGAATCAGATATAGGCTCACGGGAGCTTGCCAGCGAATGGCGTGATCTTATCGGTATTATACCGGGTGCAGAGAGTGTAACTTTCCGTGCTGAGTTTGGCCGAACATCTAGCCCGATTGATGTACAGCTAAGCGGTAGCTCAATCGACACTCTCGAAGCTGTTGCTGAAAAAGTTAAAGTACGTTTATCGACCTATCCAACAGTGTACGAAATTGCAGATAGCATGTCAGATGGTAAAGAAGAGTTGCAAATTGAGCTGACAGAGCAGGGGTTAGCGCTTGGATTAAATCGTGTTGATGTATCGCAGCAAGTGCGTAATTCGTTCTTTGGTGCGCAGGTACAGCGCATTCAACGTGGGCGCGACGATGTGCGCGTAATGGTACGCTTACCGATTGAAGAGCGTCGCTCGGTTGCAGACTTAAAAGATATACTTATTAAAACACCTGCTGGTGGTACTGTGCCGCTTTCGCATGTGGCGACCTTAGTACCGGGGCAAAGCCCATCGTCTATTTATCGTATTGACCGCTATCGCACATTGAACGTAACAGCCGATGTTGAAAAATCAAATACCAATATGACGGTACTGCAAGCAGACTTAAAAACCTACTTAGATGAGCTAATGGTGCAATACCCAGGTGTTGATTACACACTAGAAGGTGAAGCCAAAGAGCAGCGAGAGTCATTTGGTTCACTCGCTTGGGGCCTGGTGTTTGTATTTTTTATTATTTATGCGTTATTAGCGATACCGTTTAAGTCGTATACCCAGCCATTGATCGTGATGAGTGTTATTCCGTTTGGCATGATAGGTGCGGTAATGGGCCACTGGGTAATGGGTATGGAGTTAACCATTATGAGCTTACTTGGCATGTTAGCCTTGATAGGCGTGGTAGTGAATGACTCTCTAGTACTGGTTGATTTTATCAATAAGAAGCGTGAAGAGGGCGGTGATTTACTGGAAACCGTTAAGCTTGCAGGGGCAGCACGTTTTCGCCCTGTTATGCTAACCAGTTTGACCACCTTTATTGGTTTAATGCCGCTGTTATTTGAAAAAGCAACGCAAGCACAATTCCTTATTCCAATGGCTGTAAGCCTTGGCTTTGGCATTATCTTCGCAACGCTTATTACCTTGCTATTAGTGCCAGTTAATTATCTATTAATGGAGCGCCTTCAGGGATGGTTTAAGTAGGGGGCGATAGGTTGAAAGCATGTGTGTTGGGTAGAGTGAAGTGAAACCCAACACACAGGAGCTTTCAGCCGTCAGCTATCAGATAAAACAAATAAGTTAGCGAGTTAGCAAGAGGAAAGAAGTTAGTTAGGTATATGGACTCTGCCTGTAAGGCAAGAAAATTCAAAGTGTAATTCGATGTATATTCGGCCTTATTTTAGGGAGCTATCCTGAGACTTTATGGCTTTATCTACTGTATTTAGTTGAGGAGGCGCTTACAAGCCAGGCAGGACTTTAGCTACCCCTTGCAGATAGTAAATTATTTAATGTGAAGTTGAATAAATAATACTCGTTCGTGCATCTAGGTATAGTAAAAATAAAGAAAAATTGATATTTTAAACTCACTGGAATCACAGTCCCCGTGGCACAGCTGGATAGCGCGATCCCCTCCTAAGGGATAGGTCGCAGGTTCGAATCCTGCCGGGGACGCCAGTAACTTTCCAATCAAGACATTGCTTTACCAATCTACAAGCTCAACCACTTATTCGCAGCTCCTTATAGACCTTAGTTCTAGACTCAGAGACAAGGTTTGCACTCTTTTTTCTGTGAATGAGAAAGTTGTATGTTGCATTTTTACACCATTTTTTACATTAGATTAAGGTGTAAAAAAGTGTAAAACTTAACTAAATTAACTAATTAAACTGTCCCAAACCCGCATAAATAGGCGTAAATCCACACCTGTAGGGGCTACCAAGTTACTTCAGCAACCCCCAAATTAAATTAACCCGTTACTTTTTCAAGCTCGCCTGTGCGCCATGGTTCAATGATGATTTTGATATGGTCGTTTGGTTTAAATAAGGTATCAAATGCACCTTGTACGCCGTCTATGCCGACTTTACCAGTACGCATTTTTTGCCATGCAATTTTGCCTGACGCGATGTTCTCAAGTGATTGTGCAAACTCTTCTGGCTGGTAGTAATAAGAGAAAATAAGGTCTAACTCTTTCACTGTGGCATAGGCAAAGTTAATGTTTAGTGGCGCGGTATGTACACCTGTTACAATGATTTTTGCTTTTGCTGGTGCACGTAAAATGTAGTCGTTCAATAAGCGGCTTACACCGGCACATTCAAAAATAACGACCTTGTTGTTACCCGCAAGTGCTGCGGCTGTAGCAACTTCATCATCCGCCATAGGGTTAACATATTCTGTGGCGCCAAATTCAAGGGCAATTTGTTTTTTGCTCTCTTGTGGATCAGAGGCAATGATGTGTTTTACGCCTTGAAGCTTTAACGCGGCAATCGCAGCAAGGCCAATTGGGCCACAGCCAACCACAATGGCAACATCATCATTATGCATTTGTGCGCGGTTCACTGCGTGCAGGCCAACAGCGAGTGGTTCTGTAATGGCTGCCGCTTCTGATGGAACAGCATCAGGAATAGGTAATAGCAAGGCTTCATCAACAATAAAGTATTCAGAGTAGGCACCATATAGCCCTGGGGTTACACCTACGCCAGCGCCGCCAGCAGAAAGTAAAATTGGCACTGAGGTTACGCGGGTGCCTTTAGCTAATTCGCCTTTAGTATTTGGGCCGTAGCTAACGATTTCTGCCGCGTACTCATGGCCTAATAATACTTCTTGGTCATCGCCTGCATCTTTAGCCATGATGCCAAGGTTTTTATAGATATCGAATACATCGCTGGTGTGGCGGGTTATATGAATATCAGAACCGCAAATACCGCAAGCAAGGCTTTTTACCAGTACTTGGCCGGGTCCAGGTGTAGGAATATCAATTTGTTTTACATGCAGCTTGCCATTTTGCATGGCAACAGAATTCATTTGGCTCATATGTGTGTCCTCAATTCACCTTATTTGTGAATTATTAGACTAAAGTAAAGCGCCTGCCTTAATCTTGACTTTTTACGACAAAAATACAGCTTATTACGACACTGCTGTTTATAAAATGCTCATTTTGGAGTGTTTAAAGTTAAAACCCTAAAAACGATTAGGGTTTTAACTTTGACATTACATAGGTTTAGCCAAAGTAGGCAGTATTGAGGTATAAATGAGTTAATACTCCAGCAAAGTAACCTAGTAAAATGACTGGCGACCATTTTAAGTGGCTATTAAAGGTGTATATTCCTCGCGCTTGCCCCATTAGTGCAACTCCTGCCGCAGAGCCAATTGATAACAGGCTGCCACCAATTCCTGCTGTTAGCGTAATAAGCAGCCATTGACCGTGCGACATATCAGGCATCATTTGTAATACTGCAAACATCACTGGAATGTTATCGACTACCGCTGACATTAAACCAAGAATAATGTTCGCACCGGTAGCAGACCAGTTGTTATAAAGTAAGTCAGAAAGCAGCGCTAAGTAGCCGATAAACCCTAAGCCGCCAACACAAATAACGATGCCATAGAAGAACAAGAGCGTGTCCCACTCGGCTCTCGATACACGGCTAAATACATCAAAAGGAACAACATTACCTAAGCGAGATAAGCGCTCTTTGTCGCCTTCACGCTCTGCCATGGCGCGTTTTCTGGCAAGAGAGCCGGGGAGTGTCACGCGTAAGAAGTAACCAAAAAACTGTAAATAGCCAAGACCCATCATCATGCCCACAACCGGTGGTAAACCAAAGGCGGTTTTTAGCACCACGGCGGTGAGTATTGTCAGTAAGAATAAGCACAATATGCGAAGCGCACCGCGTTTAAGTTCAATATCTTCATCGGCCGTATCCGGGTGACGGTTATTGATAAATAAAGACATAACAAATGCAGGAATAATATAGCTGACTAAAGCTGGTAGGAATAAAACAAAAAACTCGGTAAAGGCAACAACATCGGCTTGCCAAACCATCAGTGTCGTGATGTCACCAAACGGGCTGAATGCGCCACCGGCATTTGCGGCTATTACAATATTGACGCACGACATAGCAATGAAGCGGTTATCATTTGCTGCTACCTTCATTACCACTGCACATAAAAGTAGGGCAGTAGTTAAGTTATCGGCTACAGGTGAAATACAAAATGCCAGTACACCGCTTATCCAAAATAATTGTTTGTAGCTAAAGCCTCTAGCAACCAGCCAGCTTCTTAGGCCATCAAATAAACGACGCTCTTCTAGGGCGTTGATGTAGGTCATCGCAACGAGCAAAAATAGCATTAACTCCGAAAATTCTAACAAGGCGTGACGAAATGCGTCGGTGCTAAGATCAGATAAGTTTTGTGCACTGTACTGCCAAGCAATAAGGGTCCAAATAATCCCGGCTGCAACCAATACGGGTTTTGATTTGCGTAAGTGAATTTTTTCTTCGAGTATGACGAGCACATAAGCAAAGATAAAAATAACAAGGCAGATAATGCCAACAGGGTGGGTGAGTAAATCGATAGTACCAGTTGACGCAGCATGAGCTTGGCCACCGAAACATAGCAAGGAAAGGAGCAATCCTTGTGTTAGTTTTTTCATTGTATATTCCAATTAAATCATCTTAATTTCGTTACGGTTTAAGTAAATGTAGCTGCAGACATTTTAGATTCATTCTTTGCTTTATGTAACAAATTGGTAACTAATATGTTGGTATTTTGAATATAAATACGGGTGATGGCGAGAGCAGACCAGTTATATAATTTATAATTTAATCAATGTGTTGTGGTTTTAAAATAATAAAGGGCTGCAATTAGCAGCCCCAACTTGAAAATTATGCAAAGTGTTTTTCTAAATCGTCAGAGCCACCAATGTGCTCACCGCCTATGAATACTTGCGGCACTGTCTCACGACCAGAAATCGCTTTTAAACTAGTTAATGAAGCGTGTTGACCTAATACAATTTCTTCGTACACATAACCTTTCGCCTCTAGTAACGCTTTAGCTTTTGTACAGAACGGGCAATTAGGCTTGGTAATAATACTCACTGATTCTGGTTTTACCTGTGCTGGGTTAATGTACTCAAGCATGGTATCTGCATCAGATACTTCAAACGGGTCGCCAGGCTTTTGTGGCTCGATAAACATTTTTTCGATAACGCCGTCTTTTACCAGCATAGAATAACGCCAACTGCGCTTACCAAAACCTAAGTCGTTTTTATCGACTAGCATACCCATGCCGTCGGTAAATTCGCCGTTGCCGTCTGGCAATAAAGTGATATTTTGCGCTTCTTGGTTTTGTGCCCATGCATTCATTACGAAGGTATCGTTTACAGAAATACATACAATGTCATCAACACCGTTTTGTTTAAATACAGCCGCAAGCTCGTTATAACGTGGCAAGTGAGTTGATGAACATGTTGGTGTAAATGCACCTGGTAATGCAAATAACACAACTGTTTTACCTTTAAAAATTTCGTCAGTGGTCATTGATTTCCACTGCTCGTCTACACGTGTTGCGAATGTAACGTTTGGTACTTTTTGGCCTTCGATATTGTTTAACATTGTTTTGATTCCTCTTGATTTGTTGAGTGCCATTATGCGATTTAATTTATGATAGCTCCAATCGTTTGTTTGTATTAATGTGATAGGTAAAAGCTATTGGTGGTGTTATATGAATTTAAAAGACTTTGAATACGTAAAAGCGGTTGCGCAATATAAGCACTTCAGAAAAGCAGCTGATGCTTGCTATGTCAGCCAACCGACATTGAGCGGGCAAGTTAAAAAGCTTGAACAAGAGCTGGGGGTTGTTATTTTTGACCGTTCAACAAAGCAGGTCACGTTGACTGTGCAAGGTGAACAACTTCTTAAGCAGATCACACTGATCCTAGATCAAACCCAAGTGCTTAAAGAAATAGCCGCCAGCTCACATGACCCACTAAAGGGTAAAATCAATGTAGGTATTATTCCTACCATTGCACCTTATTTACTGCCAACACTCTTAACTTCGATGAAGCAGGCCTTTAGTGAAACCCAGTTTTCATTTATTGAAATGCAAACAGCACAAACGCTGGTGGCTCTTGATAATGGTGAGATTGATATTGCAATTGTTGCTGATGTGGCTGATTTAGCGCCTTATCATGTGTCACCGCTTTATAAAGAAGACTTCTTAGTTGCAGTTTCTGAGCAACACGCTTTAGCAAAACATATCGAAGTTGCCTTAGCTCAATTACATGAATGTGACTTATTAATGTTAAACGAAGGGCATTGCTTTAAGGAGCAAGCAGAGCAATTTTGTTTTTCAGCTGGGGTTGAAGTCTCGAACCAATATAAAGGTAACAGTATAGAAACCTTACTTGCGCTGGTGGCAATGGATGATGGGGTAACCTTTGTTCCTAAGCTTGCATGTACACCACGTGAAGGAGTGAAGTACTTAGCTATAACACCTAATCAGCAACGCCAAGTTGTCATTGCAACTCGTAAACACTACCCACATATAGCTGGTGTTGAGCAATTAGCTAGTTGGCTAAATGCTCATCAAGGCCTACAAGCTCATTTACTCGCTAACAGCTAATTCAACAATATCGTTAATTTGAATGTTAGGTAGTGGTTGCTTATCTATACTCATGGCAACCGCTGATTGCTGATAAAGCTGAGTCACTTTTACCTGATTAAGTGTAGTGATTTTGTGCGGAAGCTTATTACCCTGTGCATCCGTTAGGTAATTATGATGGGCTATATTTAAAATTTGCCCTTGCTCAAGCCCATGCGCCTTACCCAAGTTGATGATTAACCGGCCGTTTTCTATATGCAGTATTTTACCTTGCGTGGGTAAGCAGGCCATAGCTGCTTGTAAGTCATAGGTTAGGGTTTGGTTTATATCGCTAATAGCTTGGCCATAGTCAGTTGCCCAAAATCGGTCGCTATATACATCGATGATCTCAGTCTTTTTATACGGCCAAATACCTTCTGTTTGGTAGCTTTTTTGCCAGAGCTTTTCGTAAGTGGTGCCATCAAATAAGACGTAATCTACTTTGTATGCACGCTTGAAACTATCATCTTGCCAAAATGCATAATCGTTGTTGATCTTATGGTTAACCGATAAATCACGAATACGGCTCAGTAATACATATTGCGAGTTACTGCGGCTAGTGATCTCTTCAAGTAGCGCATTACTGTAATCGTATTGCTGAGTGAAAAAATGATCTACTCGCAACGGCATATTGTAATAGGCTGTCGGTTTAGCTGCCATTTGCGTATTACTTAAGCTGGCATATAAGTGTTCACTAATGGCTTTGTTTACGTCAAAAATTTGGCCCATACGCGCTTGCTCGCGATTGGCGAGTTGGCTTTGTGTCACTGCAATAAATTTTGTGTATTGGTTTGCAGGACATTCTTCTGCTTGAGCAAAAATATCGAGGCGAAGCGTTATGGCATAGGTGTCGTTATGGCGGTCTTCGCTGATCAATTCTATTTTCTGGATTTCACCATGGCTGCTTATTTTCAGCTGATCTTGCGTCAAAACCCCGTCAACTAGTGTCTGTACAGAGCTTACTCGAGCGCCAGAAAACACTAAAGCCTGAGTTATGGCGTCTTTAATGGCGGCAGATTTGGCTTGGCTCGTATCGCCATTTTTTACAACTGCATGGCCTGTAGATTCAAACCACTGAGCTAAGCTATTGTTAGAAAACAAAATTGTAAAGGCTAAGCCAAGGCCTTTTAAGCTGGCTATTGTTTTATTTTTCATGCTGACACCTAGCATTAAAACCAATGAATAACCTAAATGAGCAAGGACTGTACCACAGTGGCATTAAACGTGCATATTTGTAGCCAAAGAGTTTTAAGCGGAAGCAAATTATGCGAGCACTTCTATTCGGTGGGCTGGTTGCCTGCGCAGCATTAACCGGCTGCAGTAGTATTTTTGATAAACATGTAGAATACACTTACATTGAGCCAGATAGCTACCCAGTGCTAAAAGCCGTGGGTTATGCGCCAATTAGTGCTCAACCAGGTAGCAATGAATCGCAGCGTACTCTACTTGCGATTAAAGCCTCAAAGCTTGAAGCTTACCGCGAGCTTGCTGAGCAAGTTTACGGGCAAAGAATTTCCGCAGGCACTACAGTGCAAAACAGCATTGCTCATAATGATCAATTACAAAGCCAAGTACAAGGTGTGATCAAAGGTGCACAGGTTATTAAAACCTATGCAGTAGGGGATACCTACGCAACTGAATTACAGCTTGATATGAAGCGAGTGCACGATTTATACATCGGCGAAGTAAAACCGCGCCAAGTGAAAAAAGTAACATATTATTAGTGCTTAAATTCTCATAGTTTCAGCTTGAGTGCTATGCTTTAAAAATAATATTTTTTCATTAAAGTATAATGGCTAACGCATATAATTACATTCAAGCTGAATATCTTCAAGGCATAGCTTATGTTAACTAAAGCTTGTGCCTTTGTTTGTAGTTTCATTCGGCGTTACCGCTTTTTATCTTCTTCAATTGTCATTCTATTTTGCGTCACTAGCGGTGCTTTAGCTGAGCGCTTGGTGATCGAATTTTCAACCTTTATTCAACAGATGCAGCAACGCTACGGCGCCACTCGAGTTACTGTCGCAAGGCAGTGGCAAGGCATGTTGCAGCATGCTCAAAATTTACCTGAACAACAGCAAATTTTGGTCGTTAATGATTTTTTTGCGCGTAGTTTACTTTATCAAACTGATATCCAGCTATGGAAACAAAATGATTATTGGGCAACCCCACTCGAAACAATGGGAACAGGGCTTGGTGATTGCGAAGATTACGCTATTGCTAAGTACGTCAGCTTACGCGCTTTAGGTATAAGCGACACCAAGCTTCGATTAATTTATGTTAAAGCGCAATTACCTGGAACTAGGAAGACCCAAGCTCACATGGTGTTAGGTTATTACAGTCAACCAAATGCACAACCACTTATTTTAGACAGTTTAATCGTAAAAGTGTTGCCTGCTGCAAAGCGAACCGATCTTAGTCCTGTTTTTAGTTTTAATAGTAAGGGCCTTTGGGCTAACAATTCAGCACAAAGCGTAGCGGATCCGACAGCGAGGTTATCGCGTTGGCGACATATTTTAGAGCAAACTCGTAAAGAAGGAGTTAAATGGTGAACGTATTTAAAGCGTTTAAACGTAAAAAAACCATTAGTTTAAAGCAAGAGTTATGGATTGCCATTTTAGTGGTGATCATAATTGGCTTTATTAGCAGTTTGCTTATTAGTACTAATTCGGCAAAAGACTACTTTACAGCCGAACTTAAAATGAAAAATGTAGATAATGCAAATTCATTAGCGCTAATGTTGAGTCAAATGAATAAGGATCCAGTGGAAATCGAGCTGCTTCTTTCGGCGTCGTTTGATACAGGTTACTACCAGCGTATTGAATTAATCGATCCGAATGGGGAGACGATTGTAAAACGTGTATTTAAGGGCGAGTTAGTACTTGATGCACCGAGCTGGTTTCGCCATTTATACTCCCTTGAGGTAGCTCCTGGCGTAGCTCAAGTAAGTGATGGTTGGCAGCAGTATGGTACTTTATATGTTGAAAGTCATAGTCAACATACACAAGATGCGCTTTGGCAAAGTTCGGTAAATTTGTTTTATAGTTTTCTAGCTGTGGCAATTTCAGCTTGTATAGCAAGCGCTTACTTTTTATCGAAAATTTTAAGCCCATTGAGCGATGTAATGCGCCAAGCAATAGCATTAGGAGAAAAGCGCTTTATTAAATCAAAGGTGCCTAGAACTTACGAGTTTGCCAAATTAGTTTCTTCAATGAACTTACTCTCTTCGCGTTTTAGCCGTATTGTTAAAGAAGATCGTCAAAGGCTTGAAGAGATGCGATTCAAGAGCCAACACGATGATCTGACTGGGCTTGCAAATCGAGAGTACTTTAACGCCACACTTGATACGTTTTTAGAAAACACCCAAGGGCATGGCGCATTATTTCTGTTTAGGGTGGTTAATCTTGATGAGTTAACAGATCAAATTGGACGAGTAGAGATGGTTAATTTTTTACGCCGGTTCTCACTGTCGTTAGTTGCATTTCTCGAATCGAATGAAGATAGTTTTAGAGAAAGCCAAATCGCGCGTATGTCTCATGTCGATTTCTTGGTGTTGTTTTCTGATGTGAGTGATTTAAAAGTATTGAGCGACGATGTCTTGCAGAGTCACAAGCAATTAGTTGCACAGTACGAACAGGTAGGTCTTGCTGTATCTCATAGTTGCAGCTTGGTGGTCGCCAATGATACTCGAGGGGAATTGTTAAAGCGAGTGGATAATTTATTAAAAGTCGCGACTTCAGAGCCAGGTTGTAATGCCCACTTTGTTATTGATAGTGCTGCTGTTCTAAGAAATGATGACCTTGATCTTTGGCGTGACACGATTGAAATAGCATTAAAAGAGAACCAACTAGAAATTGCATTATATCCTGTTACCTCGTTCTCTGATGTTCTTCTTCAGCAACAAATTTCACTGAGTTTGTTGCTCAAAGGAGAGAGGTACGGAATAGGGTTTTACTATCAATGGGCTCACAAACTGCAATTACTCGCACGACTTGATTGGAGTCTCATGAAATTGATGATCAAGCAATATGGTGAGTTAACAGGCGATACCTTATTAGGGATGGAGCTCTCTGCGGATACATTACATGATGATATGGCTGTGGCGTCAATTTTGACAGGCTTATGTGCTTACCCTGAGCTTGCTAAGCGAATTTGCTTTGAGGTTAGAGCAAATACTGCTGTTAAAGATTTTCAGCTATTTAGAGGTTTCTGTAGTCAGGTGCATAGTATCGGTGCGAAAGTTGCGCTAAAACGAGTTGGAGCTGAGTTTACAAAACTAACAAAAATCCAAGAACTTGGTCTTGAAATGATAAAGGTTGATAGTGTTTACTGCCACAACATTAGTTTTAATGAGGCAAACCAAGGCTTTTTACGGGGGGTATGCTCATTAGCTCATTCGCTAGGCATTAAAGTAGTTGCAGAGGGGGTTAAAAACCCAAGTGACCAAGCCACTTTAAAAGAACTTGGTTTTGATGGTGTCGTGGCGATTGAAGAGTCTGTTTAATGACCCTTCACTGCAAGCATTAATTGCATTCGGTCACGCACCTTTAATTTATGAAAAATAGAACTCATGTGCTCTTTTACAGTGCGCTCAGTAATATTCAAAACGTGCGCAACTTGTTTGTTGGTAGCACCTTTTACAACCTCATCAACAACCTGTTTTTCTCGTTTTGTGAGGCAACTTAAATCACATTGGTATGGGTAGTTAATTGCTTGCCCCGATAACACGCCAACCAAGTTGGAAAGTAATTGCCCCGGAAGCCAAATTCCACCGGCGTTAACGGTTTCAGCAACTTGTTCGATGACTGTTTTATTTGCAAATGCTTCAATGTATCCACGAGCACCAAGTTGCAATGCATCACACAGCTGTTGAAAATCCAGCTGAGTTGTCATCACAATGACTGGTAGCCGTTGTGCGGTTAATTTTTGTAGCTGTATTTGCCAATCATCAGAGTCTGCAAGTAACCAAATTAATGTGTCTGCTAATAATTTATTTGGGCAGGCTGTCTGAATTACACAATTTGGAAATGCACTTAGCCAGTGAGGTGATTGCAAGTCATCTTGTGTAATAAAAATACTGCGACGCATGATTACTCCATTAAAAAGCCTGCTAGCGTTCGCTCATTGCTAGAGACGTTGCACGTAAAATTGGTTTGAATAAATACTCAAGAACCGTTTTTTTACCAGTAATAATATCGACTTGAGTTGTCATTCCTGGGATGATGGTCAGGTTGTCTGCAAAGTGATTACGATTTGTCTTAAGCTGTACTAAGTAAAATGTATTGTCTCTGTCATCAGTAATCGTATCAGCGCTGATATGAGTAACTTCAGCCTCTAAACCACCATAGATGGCAAAATCATAAGCGCTAAATTTAATCATTGCAGCTTGGCCTGGGCGTAAAAAAGCAATGTCTTTAGGTAGGATTTTAGCTTCAACAACTAATTGATCATCGAGTGGAATAATTTCAATTGCATCGCTGCCAGGTTGCAGTACTCCGCCAACTGTGTTGACTAATAGACGTTGAACCGTACCATTGACAGGGGAACGGAGCTCCGTTTGTGCAACTTTATCAGCAAGTCCAGACTCTGACTCTTTCATTGCATCAAGCCGAAGTAAGGCTTCTGATAGCTCATTATTCCAGCGATTTATCATAGCAAGCTCAACTTCGGTGACTTTGTTCTTCGCTTCATTTATGGCTGATAGACTACGATTTATTGCCGCTTTTGTTCGATTGATCTCACCTGTATGTTCAACAATTTGACGCTCTAAGCGAATTATATCTATATCTGATACCGCACCTGTACGAAGTAGAGGGCGAGTTACTGCTAATTCGCGGTTAGCTAAACTCAATGAATTCGTATGTTGCTGTAAAGCAGCCCTTGCTTCGGCATAATCTTGCCGACGTTGTTCTAATTGGCGCTTGTGGATGTTAACTTGTTGCTCTAGTTCTTTATTGCTACTTTCAAAAATGGCTTGTTCATGCAGTACCGCGTCCGGTGCTTTCTCTATCAAACTTGCAGTAAATACCAGAGGTTTTTTTTGCGTGAGAGCTTTTAACCGCTCAACTTTTGCAGTCAAGGAAAGCACCTTAGCTTGGTTTTCTCTAAATGAAGAAATAAAACGTGTAGGATCGATTTTTATTAAAACATCGCCTGCATTAACAACTTGGCCTTCGCGTACAAATATCTGCTCGACCATACCGCCATCGTACGATTGCACTATTTGCAACTTGTGAGATGGGATTACGCGACCTTCACCTCTTGCTACTTCATCAAGGTAAGCAAATCCCGACCAAACAAAAAGCGCAATAATACTGATACAGATAATGTAAAGTAGTAATCGGGCACTTGCTGGTTGTTGTTGCATTTTTTCCCACTGTGCGTCAACTAGCCAGTCTTGACTATTAGGAGGTGATAACCACCCTGAAAAAAGCTTAGAAAAAATAGATGGACGTTTTGCTTTTTGTTTTTCCATCACTTTGTTTAGATGTTCAAACGAGCGCTGTTCAATAGGTAAGTTTTTATTACTCATGAGGCTTTTCCTACTGTATGGTTATTTAAAGCCGATAACACGTGAGCTTTAGGGCCATCAGCAACCACTTTGCCGTTATCTAGTACAATAATGCGGTCTACCAGCTCTAGTAATGAAGTTCTGTGAGTCACTACAATTAGGGTCTTCTCTTGGCAATTGCGCTTGATATTGTTAATAATTTTATTTTCGCTATTGTGATCAAGTGCTGAGGTGGGTTCATCCATCAGTAAAATAGGCGGATTGTTCAGTAGCGCACGTGCAATCCCAACAGCTTGGCGCTGCCCACCGGAAAGAAGCCGACCCTGTTCACCAACTTGAAGGTCAAAACCATCTGGATGTGAGTTTATTAATTCAAATAATTGGCTTTGTTGACACGCAGATAAAATTTGCTCGTCTTTGGCATGCCAAGCACTGAGGGTAATATTGTCTTTAAGGGTGCCAAAAAATAAAGAAATAGTTTGTGGTACATAGCCAATGTTATGTCGTAACTCGGCAGGATCGATCTGATGTATATCATTGTTATCTATTAATATATTACCAGAGGTAGGTTCATACAGGCCAAGAATTAACTTTTCAATTGTACTTTTACCAGAGCCATTGCGACCAAGAATTGCTACTTTTTCACCAGACTTTATTTTAAAGCTAACACCACTTAATGCTTCATTGCTTTCTTGAGAGTACTTAAATCGCACATCATTAAACTCAATGTCCCCTAGAAGCACTGGGTGACTTAGCCAGTGCTTGCCGGCAGGGCGCTCAACTTCGTTATCCATAATTTCATTGAGAGAATGCATTGCAATTGCAGCATGATGAAATTGAGCTAGCACTGCAGCAGATTGAGTAATCGGTGCCATCGTACGTGATGAGAGTAAGTAGGCTGCTATTAGCCCTCCTTGAGTTAGATCGCCGGAGATAATGAGATGTACGCCAACCATCATAATTATAACCCCAACGCATTGCTGAACCCATGAACCTGCATTGCTGATAGAGGATGAAATTAAACGGCTTTGTGCATTAACACGGGCGATGTAAATCGTTGATTTCTCCCAGTTGGATTGGGTTTTACATTCACTATGAAAGCTTTTGACATCTTCAATATTGGTTAGGCTTTCAACCAAAATCGCATTGCGCATGGAGCTTGCTTTCATTGTTTGCTCTGAGAGGCTTTCAAGCTTCCGATGTGCGGCTAATGCATAAAACAGCAATAATAGAGCACCGGCGATTATTGGTAAGCTTAACTGTACGCCAATGATTGCAATGACAACTAGATAAAGTAAAACGAAGGGTAAATCGACAAGTGCAATGAGGGTCATTGAGCTAAAGAAGCCTCGGACTGCTTCAAATGATTGAATATTACTTGCGAACGAGCCAGCAGAAGCCGGACGGTTTTTTAGTTTCATGCCCAGTACGCGTTCCATAATCACAGCTGACACTTTGACATCAATACGACTTGCCGCCAGTTCTACAAAGTAACTTCGAACTAACCGCAAAATAAAATCAGCGGTGAGTGCAATTAAAACACCGATTGCCAGTACCCACAGAGTTTCTACTGCATGATTAGGTACAACACGGTCGTAAACATTCATAACAAAAAGTGGCATCGCAATTGATAATACGCCTAATGCGATAGCTGAAACGACGACATCTTTGTATAAACTTCGACACTCTTTGATAACTCCCCAAAACCAGCCATCTTTGGCTAGTTTTTGTAGTACAGGCGAGCGAGCGTCAAAAGCGAATTCGGGCTGTGCATAAATAACCATTGCAGTACTGCTATCTGAAAGCTTTGTAATACTGATTTTGACCGCAGAGTCATTTAATTCAGGGTAGATAACTTCAGCGTTGTCGTTTTCGATATCAAGCTTAGTTATTACACAGGCTTTATTACCTTTTAAGATCAACACCGCAGGCAACAAAGCTGTATTAAGGTCATACAGGGGTTTGTGAACAATTTTAGTTTTAAAGCCTATTCGTTTAGCGGCACGTGAAAAACCTGACGGAGTTAATAAGCCATTCTCAAGGGGTAAGCCGCTCAATAATGTTTCACGAGAAAATTCTCGATCATGATAGCGGCATAGCGTTTCTAGGCAGTCAACAAGACTGCCACCATGATCTTGATCATCGGTTTCTTGCATATAATATCCATACTTATACCAGTGCTCAAAGGTACTAAATTAAGCGAATTGGTATTAAATTCACCATATACTTTTACGACCAGCCATCTTTCATGGCTGCTGGGCGGCTACCGGCGTCGGTTATCACTGCTTCAATGCGACGATTTGCAGCATTAGCTCGAACTGAAATCTCATTTATTCTTGGTTGATCAACACCATAACCAAGCGACTTCACTCTATTTGGGGCAATACCGTATTGCTGGATTAATATCTCTGCAACCGAAGAGGCTCGTTCTTCGGAGAGCTTTCTATTATAAAGGGCTGGCCCTTCTAACGAGGCATGACCTTGAATCTCAACATTTTTATAGGGGTGTTCTTTTAAAAAGTCAGCGAGCCGAGCTATTTCCTGCATATACTGGGGACGCACAACACTTGAATCTGCAAGAAAAGGAATGCCAATTTCTACATTACTCGTGTTGCTTCGATACTTTGTACAGCCTTTTTCATCAACCTCCGTGAATGCAGGTGTAGATGGACATTCGTCTTGAGCATTTGCGATTCCGTCATTATCATCATCTGCAAATGTTGTAGGAGTTTCAACAGGCGTCACCGGCATAGTTAAGTAATTAGGCATAGCGGTTACTTTCATATATGCATTATCTTGCTGTTTTTTTTTCTGCAAGAATGCTTGTCGGCCAATTGTTGCTGCTACATCAAATTTTGGACAAATGCTATCTGAGTTTAATGCAATAGGGTCATCGGTTAGCTCTGTAATTACTGGGAATTTATCGGAAGTAACGTTGAGCGTTTCAAGTAATTTACCCATTTCAGCAAGCATAGTTAAAATAGCTGACTGTCTATCATAGAGAGCTGCTATATAGGCTCGATTAGATTGGAATGACTCGTTTTCAGCGTCAAGTACATCAAGTAGTGTTCTTTGACCAATATCGAACTGATCTTTGTAAGCAAATTTTACCTTATTTGATGACTCTTTATGACTGGCAAGAGAAGGGAGCTTATTTTGTAAAACTTGCACGTTGTTATAAGCAACTTGGAGGTTTTGTCTAATTTCAATACAAGTTTGGTCGCGTTGATACTTAGCCACATTAATTTCTTGATAGGCTTGATCAAGGTTGGCGCTATCTAAGCCGCCACTATATAAATTATAACGAATATCTATACCGACTCTGGCCTCTGAGCGAGTTTCATTTAAGCCTAGCTCATCTCTATCTTGCATACCGTAGCGTGCCGATAAATCTACATTAGGGTGAAATGCGGAACGTTGTGAATCAGCATTCGCTTTTTGCGCTTCGATATTATAAAGAGATGCATAAAAGTTAGGGCTGTTTTTGTAAGCTATATCAAGTGCTTGGTTGATAGAAATGGGAATTGCATCATCGCTTAGCTTCGCTTTGGCAGTTCCTTTTGTTGGCAGCTCTCCAACAATCCGTAAATAGCGAGCACTCACATCATGTAGGTTTGCATATTCTGTCATTACATTTGATTGTGCAAGTGATAGACGACCACTAATTTGTTCAAGGTCTGCCGCTCTAGCAACACCAGCGCCAACGCTTTGCTCTATTTGCTGATAAACAGCCTCGTGCTCTTTTAAGTTATTTTCAGCAAGTTCAACTAACTCGGTGAACTTTTGTACATCGAGATAGGCAACACTCGCAGCGAGCGCTGTTTTTTCTGCTTGGTCTAGTAATTCAAAGTAACGAATCAGTTGAATGCGTTCAAAGCGCTTAACATTGTTCGATGTTCTAAAACCATCGTATAACATTTGCCCTAATGTGAGCTCTGCAGTGTTACGGTTGTATTCATCTTCAATGCCGTAGTTGCGTTTCTCGTAACCAGCACTCGCTGATACATCGACAGTGGGTAGATAGCCTGAACGAGCAGCATCAATGCCATGGATTGATGCTTTAAATGCATGCCAAGCTTGTTGTACTTCTGGATTAGATGAAATTGCTTTATCAGATACATAATGTAAAGGCATTACAGATATTGGCTCTGCTTGAACGCTGAATACACTTACATTCGCTGCAAACATCAAAGTAAGTAAGGCGCTGAGCTTTTTGCTAGTGAACTGATTGTTTATAGCCATTATGATCCTCATTTTTAGACTAAATTATATTCATTCTAAGTTAAGGTTTAGCCAACAATATCAAATACTGCAAATGATACTTTTGTCGTGTTTTTATTTTTTATTAATCGTTTGTTTATTCGCGGGTGGTGAAAAAGTGCTGTTTTTTACGTTTACCTGTACCAAAGTCCAGTAGCAAAGTGTTATTTGCTGGCTAGGCTTAAGCTATATAAATGTATTACTCATAGTTTGAGGAAAAGCAAATGGACGCAAATCAGTTACTGGTTATTGATGTACAAGGTTCAGCAGGCTTAGTGCAGGCGGACGGTTCTATAAAAGCCCTTACGGTTGGAGATGTGATCACGGTAGGAGATACCGTTTTTACCGCAGACAACTCGACTATATTAATTGATGTGCAAGGAGAGTCATTGGCGATCCCTGCTAATAAATCAGTAACTATAACCCCTGACTTGTTAGCAAAAGAGACGCAAGATAACTCAGAAAATACCCTTTTCGATGATAGTATCGACGAAGCCATTGTAAGTTTAAATCAACCCAATCAACCAACCCCAGAGCAACAAACAGGCACAGATATCAGTGACTTTTTAGATGCGCTTGAAGGGGGGGGAGATATTTTAGACAATTTAGAGGCGACGGCTGCTGGTGGAGGCGGTGGTGCTGCATCTGGCGGAGGTACATCGTTTGTAGAGTTAGCACGTATCGCTGAGGGTATTGACCCATCTAGTTTAACGTTTGATGACAGCTTTAACACTGATAATACAGGTACTTTCTCTCCTCGAGATACAACCGATGGTGTTGTACCTAGTGATGAGTTAATTGCAACATTGAGTGTCAATGAACTAGGTCTTACTAATAATCCACAACCAGTTATATCAGGTACATCTGAAAACCTAGTAGGACAAACAGTCACGGTGACAGTTACTGACGCGAATGGTAATACTCAAGTTGTGACGGTTGTAGTTCAGCCAGATGGTACTTTTGTAACCCCGCCACTTGACCCATTACCTGATGGTCCAATTAATGTAGATGTGCTTGTTCTTGATCCAAATGGCGACCCTGTATCAGATAATATTGGTGCAAGTATTGATACAGTCGCGCCGGTTGTGACGATTGATACACTTACTGATTCAGCAATTCAAAATGCAGTAATCACTGGCACTGTGTCTGGTATTAGTAGTGGCGATACGGTCACTATTACTGTTACTGACAGCGCAGGACAAGTACAGGTAATAGCGACGCAGGTAGATGATCAAGGAAATTGGAGTATCACTACTGAAGCACTTGCTGAAGGGCTTTATACGGTCGTTGCATCGGCAGTTGATGAGGCTGGCAATGAAGGCAGTGATAATGAAAATGGTTTAGTTGATCTGACTGCACCCGTTATAAGCATTGACACCATCGGTGAAACAAATGATACCACGCCAACTATTTCAGGAACGGTAAGTGGAGTCACTGTCGGTAGTGAAATCATAGTCGTGATCACTGGTGCAGATAATACAGTGCAAACCTTAACTGCTATTGTGGCAGAAGATGGTAGCTGGGTCGTTGATGCCCCTGAAGTACTTGTTGAAGGTGAGTTTACTGTTACAGCAACAGCCGTTGATATTGCTGGAAATGAGGCACAAGCGACGGCCACAGGTGTTATTGATAATACAGCCCCTGTGATTAATATCACACCAATTGATGATACGCAGGACACTACGCCGAATATCAGTGGTAATGTTGTTGGTGTTCAACAAGGCACACTTGTTACCGTTGTTGTCACTGATATTAATGGTCAAGTTCAAACATTAACAACGGTGACCGATGCTGATGGGAATTGGAGTTTAGATGTTGTCGCAGATCTTGCTGAAGGGGTTTTTGATGTAAGTGCATCCGTAACTGATGCAGCCGGAAATACTGCTCAAGCTGACACTCAGGGGGTTGTCGACTTGACGGCTCCTGACATAACGTTAACAGCAATAGCCAATACAAATGACACAACACCTTCCATAACAGGGCGAGTTGATGGGGTGCCAGAGGGCACCGAAGTTACAGTACAAGTTGTTGACAGTAATGGTCAGTCGCAAACTTTAACGGCACTTGTTCTTGCTGATGGCAGTTATAGTGTTGATGCAATAAGCCCTTTGCCTGAAGGCAGCTTTACAGCAACTGCAATCGTTAGTGATGCTGCTGGTAATCAAGCTCAAGATACGACGACAGGGATCATTGATCTAACCGCGCCAGTTATAAGCCTTGATAACTTAGGAAGTAGTGCTGACAACACACCTACAATTTCGGGCACAGTGCAAGGCGTTGCAGTAGGGACCCCAGTCACTTTAGTTGTCACAGATGCAAATGGGAATAGCCAGACGTTTACTGCAATCACTAATAATAATGGTGTATTTAGTGCAGATGTACCAGTCAGCCTTGCTGATGGACAATACTCGGTTACCGCTACTGTATCTGACTTAGCAGGTAATCAAGCCTCTGATACAGAAACGGGTACAGTGGATAGTTCATCTTTAACTATCTTAATTGATGCGTTAGGCGAAACAAACGACACAACACCCAGTATTTCAGGTTCAACATTAAATGCAACAGCTGGTGATGTGGTCACGGTGGTAATTGTTCCTTCTTCAGGTCTAAGCCAAACATTTACAACAACAGTTGATGCAAATGGAGATTGGAGTATTAATGTATCTGATGAACTTGCAGAGGGTGAGTTTACGATTGATGCAACTGTTACCGACCAATTTGGTAATACCGCAAATGATTCGATCACAGCAGTGGTTGATACTACTGCACCGCTTATTAGCATAGATACCATAGGTGCTATAAATGACAGTACGCCTTTAATTTCAGGCAGCTCACAAGGAGCGACGGCAGGTAATACAGTAACAGTTACTGTTGTCGACTCTCAAAATAATAGCCAAACCTATACGACAACTGTCGATGCTAATGGAAACTGGGTGGTACCTGTTACAGGTTCAGTGTCGCAGGGGGAATTTACAGTAACAGCCAGTATCACTGATAATGCGGGTAATATAGGCACGGATACTGAAGTTGGTACGTTCGATGGAATTAATCCTTTATTAACGTTAGATTTTGATCCTTTGACTAATGACAGTACGCCGTTGATCACAGGCACAACTGATGTCACTGCAGGCAGTATTGTTACTGTCAACGTTACTGACAGCGATGGCGTGGTACAAACGCTTTCTGCGGTTGTGGCTGCGGACGGAAGCTGGTCAATCAGTCCTAATACGCCGTTAGCTGAAGGGGCATTCACGGTAATTGCTAGTGTAGAAGGTGAATCTGGCAATCAAACGCAAATCACTCAAAACGGTGTTGTTGATCTCACAGCTCCTATTATTACGATTGACAATTTAGGAACGGTCAACGATACAACTCCTACTATTAGCGGACAAACGAATGAACCTGCGGGTAGTATCGTTACGGTTGTTGTCTCAGATGGTATTAACAGCTATGAATTTAGCGCAACCGTAAATGCTGATGGTAGTTGGTCTGGGGATGTGCCAGCCGAGTTAGAAGATGGCAACATCAATGTTACAGCATCAATAACCGATGCAGCAGGCAATCAAGCCCAGACAACGGGTACCTTTATTTTAAATAGTGCAGCGCCTAGCATTGCAATAGATGCAATCAACGAAACCAATGACATTACGCCAACTTTAAGTGGCACCTCAGATGCCCCTAATGGCACCGTCATAACAATTATTGTTGAAGACAGTAATAGCAACAGCCAACAGTTTACTACAACAGTACAGAATGGTCAGTGGAGTGTAGAGATACAGCAAGCTTTAAGTGAAGGCACATTTACTGTTAATGCGTCAGTAACAGTTGATGGCTTTACAAGTGATGCTACTGCTCAAGGCGTAATTGATGTAACAGCGCCGACAGTCAGTATTGATGCCTTAGTAGATAGCAACGATGTTACTCCGATCATTACGGGTCAGACGTCAGGTTTGGCGGCTGGTAGTGTCGTAACACTCACAATTACTGACAGTGCAGGAGCCGTTCAGACAGCATCTGTTGTCATCTCGCAAGATGGTTCATGGTCAGCAGAAGTTAGCAATGCGCTGGCTGAAGGACAGTATTCTGTATTAGCTGAGGTGGTAGATAATGCAGGCAATGAAGCGAGCGACTCTCAATTAGGTATCATCGATTTATCTGCGCCTACAATTAGTATTGATGCTATTGCTGATACAAATGACGTTACACCTACTCTAACGGGTCAAACAACAGGTGTACCGCAAGGCACGCAGGTAACTTTATTAATAACAGATAGCTTGGGCAATACACAAACTTTAACTACTACCACATTAGCTGATGGATCATGGTCTGTTGATGCTGAGGTTATTATCGCTGAAGGAAGCTTCACTGTCGAAGCATCTGTGAGTGATGTTGCCGGAAACTCAGCAACAACCTCGGCAACCGGTAATATTGATACCACAGTGCCAAGCGTTTTAATTGATCCTCAAAATACGACAAATGACACAACTCCAGTTTTTTCAGGGCAAAGCTCAGGCGTTCCTGCAGGTACTGAGGTTAGGCTAACGGTTACCGACAGTGTTGGTAATATTCAAACTTTAATTGCTATCACAAGTGCTGACGGAAGCTGGTCAATTGTTGCAACTGAAGTGCTTGCCGAGGGTAATTACACTATTGAAGCGGAAGTTTCAGATGATGCAGGTAATACCGGCACCGACAGTGCCACTGGTGAAATAGACATCACCGCACCGACCATCACTCTTGATACCTTGGCCGATAGCAATGATGTGACACCGCTCATCAGTGGGCAAACCAGCGGGGCGGCAGTGGGGAGCTTAGTGCTGCTCACTATCACTGATAGTGCTGGTAATGTACAAAGTGCGACAGCGACGGTGCAAGCGGATGGCAGTTGGTCTGTTGAGCCAAGTACCGCCTTGGCCGAAGGTGATTACACCGTGGTAGCCACGGTGAGTGATGCGGCGGGTAACGAAGGTAGCGATACAGAAACAGGCACTATCGATGTGACAGCACCAACGATGACCATCGATGCGCCAGCGCTGACCAACGACAATACACCGACAGTCACTGGTACTTCAGACTTAGCCAATACCTCACTTGCAGTAACCTTTACAGATGCCAATGGCACCAGTCATACCGTGACGGTCACTACCGATGCTTTAGGTAACTGGAGTGCCGAAGC
>NZ_JABVXF010000046.1 GCF_013349995.1 Pseudoalteromonas sp. 0303 | reverse complement strand
AGAAAAAAGAAAATGGCAGGGCTAGACGATGATTATCGCTCAACCCTGTTAGAATCTGGGATTAAAATGCGCTAGCCGTGGGGTCTACAGGTGAAGTGCTGAAACTTGTCGATGCCATCGTTGCCATGTTGGAAGAAGAATCTCGTCCACCACAGGATGAGTCGGATGCTGATAGCGGTAATGACATTGGACAAGATTCGAGTAATGACAGCAATAGCAGTAGTGACAGTCAAACCCCGGAAACAGGTTCGTCTGCAACAGGGGATGCTGCTGAAACGGGTGATTCTGATAACTCTGATCAAGCTGACAACTTGCGACAAGCCTTAGAGGCCAGTGCCGCTCAGTTTGAACCCGATACCTTTGCACAAGTGGCAGAAGTGTTGTCGGAACAAGCTGAAGGACATCAGGGCGTCACTCCACTCAGTTTGCCCCAAGCAGAGCAGGCAATGTTGGGTGATGAGGCTATTTTGACCTTATCGGCGTCGGAGTCTGCTCAAATTCGAGCCCGACTTAGGGGCATGGTTCAGTCCAGTCAGGACAATCGGAATCATGTCAAAAGGCACGGTCTTCGAGTTGCAACCCATCGTCTTGCCGCTTCACAAGCAGGTGAGTCGAGATTGTTTATTCAAAGGCAACCTCGCATTGCGCCTAATGCTGCTGTGCACTTGCTGGTCGATATATCGGGTTCAATGGGTAAACCCATTGGCGAAGGTAATCGAAAGTACTTTCATGTTGCCAATGAAGCCGCTTTGGCTTTGGCCATGGCACTGGAAGGCATACCGGGTGTTGTACCTGCGGTCAGTTATTTTCCTGGTATTCATCAGGAAGTTTCTATCGCGTTATTGCCCAAGCAATCGGTTCGACATCGGGCCGCCTGTTTTGACCAAAAACCACGAGGTTGTACGCCTATGGCACAAGCGATGTGGTTTGCTGCAAACAGTTTGTTAGCACAAAAACAGAAGCGAAAGCTAATGATAGTGCTAACGGATGGTGACCCAGATGATTGGGCTGCTACGCATGACATTGTTGACCGGTGCAGACGAAGTGGCTTTGAGCTGCTGGGAATAGGGATTCAAACACGCAGTGTTGAGAAATTCTTTCCTCAAAGCATCGTGATTAATGACGTCAAAGATCTAAAGCGAGAGTTATTCGAAGTAACACAACAACTGTTAATTCAGTAACCACATCAACTTTACCACCCTGCGGGGACGATTCCGTCCCCGTCAGGGCATGGGTTCGTCTCCGCTTTTTTTTGGAGACTCCTATGAAAAACAAAAAGTTCTTAGCTGGCGAAGAAGCCGGTACTTACATCGTTCCTGACCAAGTGACTGAAGCGGATATCTTAGATATGGCGCTTAAACTTGCCCGTGGTCGATTGACTAAAGGTCGAAAAATTGAACAGCCATCGTCGGCGTTCTCATACCTGCAAACACTGATGCACGAGTATGAGCACGAAGTCTTTGGTGTACTGTTTCTTGATACAAAGCATCGCGTTATTCGATTTGAAGAGCTGTTCAAAGGCACTTTAGATGCGGCGAGCGTGTATCCAAGGGAAGTAACAAAGCGTGCGCTAGAGCTTAATGCGGCAGCAGTGATACTGGTTCATAACCATCCATCGGGTGATCCTGAACCCAGTGAAGCTGATAAACGCATCACTCATCGACTCCGTGACGCCTTGTCACTTGTTGATATTCGAACGCTTGACCATGTCGTGGTCGCATCCGAGGGCTGCGTTTCGCTTGCCGAACGCGGTTATCTTTAATGAATGGGCGCATTGCCCATTCTCCTACATCACAAAAGCAGTCCCATCAACACACATCATCACAGCTCGAATTTCTATTTGAGTTTGATGATGCCCCAGTCACTTGGTCTGACACGGAAATCTGGCAGTTACGCGAAGGCATTCTATTGGATGCGATCCGAGTATTGCTGGATGGCCGTGTCAGTACTCGGTTGCGAAAGGATGTGTTGTCGTGGATTCAAAATGACGAATTAGCGCCATTTTGCTTTCGTGTTTGCGCGATGGCTGCGGTTGTCGATCCTGATGTGCTTCGTGACTCCATCATGTGGCTATTAAGACGACATGGTATCCAGCTTGACTAACGCGCCTGTATTAACCGAACGGCTAATGCAGGACCTAAGCTGACTTTTACCACCTGTGGTAGGAGTCGGCATTTTACTTAAGGAGGTTATATGGCGTTACCTTTACAGATTGAAACAGTAAGGCCATATCTTAATGGCCAATGGCTTCAAGTCTTGGCGGCATTGGTGCCTGAACTTGATGCCGCTATTGCTCGAAAAGGCCGTCATGTGGCTTGTCCTGTTCATGGCGGTCGTGATGGCTTTAGGCTGTTCAAAGATGCTGAATATACCGGAGGTGGCGTTTGTAACACCTGCGGGATCTTTCATGATGGCTTTGAACTGTTGTCTTGGATTAATGGATGGAACTTTGCTCAGTCTATTGAAGCAATCGGCCAGGTTCTTGGTATTCAACCCGGACAAATACAAGCGTCTATTCGGCCAATACCGAGTAACGCAGTTGATTGGAAGGCTAGAAAGCAGGACGAGGACAAAGCGATTATCCATCGCTTGAATCAAACCTGGGGAGAAACGCTATCTCTTGCAGATACTCGTGCGCAACCAGTTTGGAACTACTTGCATCGTCGTGGCATTGTTACCCGGCTTCGTCCTGAATGGGATTCGGTGCTGAGGTTTCATCCAAACTTGCCTTACCATGATGAAGATGGTCTGTTTATCGATAGCTACCCAGCGCTGCTAGGTAAAATCGTTACGCAGCAAGGGCGTTCGGCCACGTTCCATCGGATCTACCTAAGTGAAGATGGATTCAAAGCGCCGGTTGAAAAGCCTAAAAAGATGATGCCGATACCAAGTGAGAGAACAATAACTGGTGGTGCCATTCCTATAGGTGAGCCTGGTGAAGTACTAGGTGTTTCTGAAGGTATAGAAACGGCCCTAGCGGTAACCAGAGCAACGGGGCAAACATGTTGGTCGGTTGTGAATGCAACGCTACTGGCTAGGTTTGAACCACCAAGTAATGTGAAAATGCTGTACATCTGGGCAGATCACGATCTCTCTGAGACCGGCCTGAAGGCAGCGAATGAACTCAAGAAAAAAGCCTGGCAAAAAGGCATTCTGACACAAGTGTTGATCCCTCCGATACCAACGTCACTTGGCGTGAAAAGTTGGGATTGGAATGATGTGCTGAATGTTTACGGTGCCATCGGCTTTCCGAAAGTTCATATCTGATCCAAGGGGCTTCGGCCCCTTTTTTTGCGCCTTGCATATTTGAAAAAACATGGAGAATGAAAAATAGATAACCAATAGGAGAAACAAACATGATGGTATTAACCCTGTTAACAAAGCAGATTGATGGTGAGTTTACGGTTTACTGGAAGACCGGCATTCGAAGAGGTGGCGAGCTAAAGGTCAATTTAGGTGAGCAATACGACAAGCTACCTGAGCAGCAAAAGCCAATTGCAGCTGAGCTCTATGCTATTCATCACCTCTTGTCAGTGAAAGAGGTGATGGGCAGTAACCGAAGCGGCAATGGGCTTCAAATCCGAGTCAGTAAAGGAGCCATCAAAAAGTTACAGAAACAACGCTCAACTCAGCATTCACTGTACATCCTGACTAGGTTTTTGCTTACTCGATACCAGGAAGCACAGATCTCGGTAGAGAAACGGGACGATTGGCTCTCACATTCCTTCGAAGAATACAGCGTCGATAATGCTACAGTGAGAGAAATCGATGAGGTCATCAACGTTCCGAACATTGGACCTGTCGTGGTGACTCGTCATGCACTGGAACGGTTTGTGGAAAGGCTTTCAGACGGTGTACCTAAGCATCCTTGGAAGGCTTTGTGCACAAAGCTGTTATGTTCTGCGCTAACTAAAGCCGAGTTACCAGAAAGCGTCGCTACTAAAAAAGCAAAAAAATATGCACAAGAGGCCGAATTCTGGCAGCACGTGGAGAGCAAGATGTACTTTGTTATGATTACGGGTGACTCAATGAAGACATTGGTTACGGTTTTTGCAGTAAAGTAAGCTAATGTAGTATTCGCACTTTATGAATATTACTTATGTGCCAAAAGCGGAGATTGCACCAGATCATCAGCAAAGACTGCTTTGCAGCTTAAAGCGGTCAATACTTAAGCAAAATATCACGCTTGTTCGACGACGTTTATTTGCACAGTCATCGTCATTAACGCCCTACCTGTATCATCTTTCAATGCTGAGCCTGTAATGGTTTGCTAGGCATTATTAATGAAAAAATCAAATCTGATTATTTTTTCTGCGACTCAGTCGATAACCCGATGTCACTACAAAACAACGAGACTGGATAGCATACGCTAAATTAAACGCTACTGACTATTTATTCCCATCACGAAAGCATACTGTGCCTCATCTTGGCACCCGCGCTTATGATCTCATAGTCCATAAATGGGTGTCATCCATCGGTTTAGAAAGCGGTTTGTATGGCACTCACACCATGCGCAGAACTAAGGTTTCTATTCTGTACAAGCGAGACAAAAACTTACGCGCCATTCAGCTGTTACTCGGTCATAAGAAAATCGAAAGCACAGTGCGTTATCTTGGTATCGATGTGCAGGATGCGCTTGAGTCTGCTGAAAATCTTGATATTAGAGCTTCCCTTTCTATAATTAAAATACTATATTGCAAAGCATACTAAGCTACTGAATTATAATGCCCTGCACAAATAAGGAACATTTATGCGTAAAAACCTGCCAGTTACTGATCGAGAGAAAACATTTGGAAGTACAGCTAAACTGATTTCAGTGACTGATACTGAAGGAACTATTCTTGAATGTAATGATGCCTTTGTTGAAGTCAGTGGCTTTCAAAAGCACGAGCTGATTGGACAGCCTCATAATATGGTTAGGCACCCGGATATGCCACCAGAGGCATATAAAAAGATGTGGCACTATTTGAAATCCGGTAAGCCATGGATGGGTCTTGTAAAAAACCGCTGTAAAAATGGCGACTATTATTGGGTGGATGCGTATGTGACGCCTGTAACACAGAATGGCAGAGTAATAGGCTATGAATCAGTTCGCTCCTGCCCCTCAAGTCAGGACGTGGAGCGGGCGACTAATCTTATCGTGATATCAATGCAGGAAAAAGTAGTCGCTCTACTTTACCCATATCGCTTGAGAATGCCTTCTTAGTATTATCGATAGCCCTGTGTGCGGGTTTATTCGGCTTCGGTTTCAAAGAAATTTCTGAGGGTGTACTGCTAGTCTCAGTGGTCATTTTTGCTATTTGGGTATCATTAAGCAGAAAGAAAACCCTCAATGCGCTGAACGACATGCTTAACCATGCATTTTCAGATGAACTGGCGGTAAAAAGTTATACAGATGAAACCGGTGATTTAGGTAAGCTAAAAGTGGCTATTCTGAGTCAGTTAGCGCATTTAGGCACTGTCATTACCCGCATAGAAAGTGCAGCACTTGTTGTCGCTAAGGAATCGGAGAAAGGCGCAGAATTAACGGATAAAACCAGAAAAGACATTGAAAGTCAGCAAGCAGAAACCATTCAGGTGGCTACTGCGATGAATGAAATGTCGACTACTATTGCCGAAGTATCTAAGCATGTCAGTGATACCGCTACGCAGGCTGATACTGCTAACCATCTTGCAGTAAAAGGCACTAAGGTGGCGAATGTTACCCGCGACTCTATTCAAAAGCTAAAACTAACGGTAGAGCAAATTGGTAGTTCTGTGCGCGGTGTGTCAGAACAAACCTCACGTATCGCCAGTGCCGCGCAAATAATCGAACAGATTGCAGATCAAACCAACTTACTTGCCCTTAACGCTGCTATTGAGGCCGCTCGTGCAGGTGAGCAAGGTCGAGGCTTTGCCGTGGTTGCCGATGAGGTAAGAAGTCTTGCCCAGAGAACTCAAGAATCGACTAAAGACATCTACGGTATTATCACCGAATTAACGCAACGCGCAGGTGATGCTGTGAACGTCGCTGATGCAGGTGCTATTGATGCCGAAGAGGGACTCTCTAATGTTATTGAAAGCGGCAAAATGTTAAGCGGTATTTCAGAATCCATAGGTCAAATCGCCTCTATGTCGACCCAAATGGCTGCAGCAGTGGAAGAGCAAGCTCATGTTGCTGAGGACATTAACCGGCAAATAGTAAATATTTCAACGCTTGCCGATTTAAGTAATGACAGCTCGATGCAGCTTTCAGAGACGATTATTTATTTGAACAAGATTGCTGATGAGCTTCATGAACTGGTAGTACGGTTTAATCGGTAATCTTTCACGTGAAAGCCTAAAACATTTAACAGTGTATTCTTGCAGTACAATTGATAATAATCGATTAAGCAGCAAATTATTGGAGTAACGTTTTGAACGCACCTGAATTCCCTTTTGATGAAGCGGCTCGTTTACTTGCATTACAGCGAACTAATTTGCTGGATACGCCAGCTGAGAAGCGATTTGATCGCATTACCAGATTAGCTGCGTCCGTATTTGAGGTGCCAATATGTCTCATATCTTTGGTTGATAGTGATAGGCAGTGGTTTAAATCAAAGGTTGGGCTTGATGTTTGCGAAACAAATCGTGATATCTCATTTTGTGGCCATGCGATATTACATGATGATATTTTTATTGTTTCAGATGCAACAGAAGACGCACGCTTCGCGTCGAATCCTTTAGTTACCCATGAGCCACATATTCGTTTTTATGCAGGTGCTCCCTTAAAAGAGCCTAGCGGGCAACCTATTGGTACCCTATGTCTTATTGACTCCAAGGCTAGAGTTTTTTCAGCAAAAGAACAGCAAGAACTGCGCGAATTTGCAGATATGGTTGAGTATGAAATTGCCAAAGAAGATCACGCTCGACTTCAAGAGCAGTTTTTAAAAGGCATGGCAAGAACAACCTCAATACTGGCAACACTGCCTGATATGGTATTTGTTATTGACCGAAACTTTCGTTTTTTGGTTTGCAAAGAGCATCCTGACTTACTTAAACCTCAACAAGCGATTTTGGGGCGTACCGTTCATGAGATACTACCCAATGAGCTAGGTCATCAACTCGTAGAGTGCCTCAAGCAAGCCTTTTGTAACAACGATGTGATTCATCATAACCACACGTTTGAAAAGTCAAATCAATCGTTCGAAGCCCGATACAAAAAAATTGATGATAATGAGGTATTGGTGGTCATACGCAATACCACGGCACAAGTTGAAGCGCAGTCAGAAATAAGACGCCTTTCTGAAGTTGCAAGGCAGACAACCAATGGCGTGGTAATAACTGATGTCAAAGGTCGAGTTATATGGATTAATGAAGCCTTCTCCTTTCTTACAGGGTATAGCATTGAAGAAATGCAGGGTAAAAAGCCTGGGGAGTTATTACAAGGGCCCGACACTGATCCTGCCATTGTTGCAATAATGAGAGATGCGCTTGCTCAACAGAACGGCTTTAATGTTAATGTTGTAAATTATTCAAAAGCGCAAAATTCCTACTGGGTGAGAATAGCTTGTAACCCAATGTTCAATGAGGAAGGTAAGTTAAGCGGTTACATTGCCATTGAAACAGACATCTCCAAAGAGAAGCAGGATGAAGAGCTCATTCGAAACAGTGAGAACTTACTTAAAGCCGTTATAGACGTTAACAATATAGGCACATGGCATTTTAATATTCAAACAGGCGAGTTGATTATCAATGATAAATGGGCCGCATTACTGGGTTACACTCTTTCTGAGTTATTACCTGCAAACAGAAGCACGTGGGAGAGGTTAACGCATCCTGATGACCTGGCTTATTGTGCAACTATTCTTGAAAAGCACGCAGCAGGTCTTATTCCTATATATGAAGCCAATCTTCGTATGAAACACAAAAATGGTGAATGGATATGGATAAATACCAGAGGGCGTGTGTCATCGAGATCAAATGATGGCAAAGCTCTATGGTTATTGGGTACGCATTTTGATATCAATGACCAAATAATTGCAGAAAAAGCGCTTAGTGATAAGTCAAGGCAGATGGAAGCTGTTGTTGAAGGGTTGCTTGATAGCATTATTACTATTGATGGTCGTGGTAAAATTCTGACATTTAACCAAGCCGCACAGGAAATCTTCGGCTATACGGAAGATGAAACGCTTGGCAAAAATATTAGCATGTTGATGGGGTCACCTCATCGAGAGCATCACGATAGCTACTTATCAAATTATATAGAACGTGGTGTCAGTGACATTACTGGGCGTATTCGTGAGCTTGAGGCCTTGCGCAAAGATGGTTCTATGTTTCCAATCGAGCTTGGTGTAGTTGAAGTTCAAATGGCTGGTGAAGTTAACTTTATCGGTGTTGTCAGGGATATCACTGAGCGTAAACAACGTGAAAATGAAATTCACCAGTTAGCATTTTATGACCCATTAACATTGCTACCTAATCGACGTCTGTTGTTGGACAGAATGACGGGAGCTATAAATCATAGCGTTCGTACAAGGAACTTCTCAGCATTATTTTTTCTTGATTTAGATAACTTTAAAAACCTTAATGATAGTGCTGGTCATAATAAAGGTGATTTGCTGTTGTGTCAGGTCGCTGAGCGTCTTGTCAACTCAGTGAGACAAGGTGATACCGTAGCGCGTTTAGGCGGCGATGAGTTTGTTGTTATTGCATCAGATTTAAGTCATGATCCAGCATTAGCAGCGAACCAGGCTGAGAGACTTGCACAAAAAATCGTGAGTAATTTAACAAGGGAATATAATCTTGACGGTCTAACTTACAATAGTTCGGCAAGCATTGGTGTAACACTTTTTAACAGTGAAAATCTACCCAAAGACGATTTGTTAAAGCAAGCTGATATGGCTATGTACAAGGCTAAATATGCTGGTCGAAATGGTGTGCAGTTTTTTGACCCGCAAATGCAAGTCGAAGTAAGCTCAAGAGCAGCAATTATTAGCGACTTATACTCTGCAATACAAAGCCAACAATTTGTACTTTTCTATCAAAAACAGGTCAATCACTTGGAGCAGTGTATTAGTGTTGAAGTGCTATTACGCTGGATACACCCAGAAAAAGGAATGGTGTCACCACTGCAATTTATCCCATTAGCGGAGGAAACAGGTCTGATTGTGCCCATTGGCAAATGGGTGCTAGAGGAAGCTTGCGCCACTCTGGCAAAATGGTCTTTAGAATCCGAAAAACAACACCTAAGCATTGCGGTTAACATAAGCGTAGTTCAATTTAGCAAAGATAATTTTGTTCAGACTGTTTTAAATGCATTGGAAACTTCAGGTGCAAATCCACAGTTGCTAAAGCTGGAAATTACGGAAACGTTGCTCGCAAATAACATTCCTGATGTTAAAGCTAAGATGAAAGAGTTGCAGCAGCACGGCGTGACTTTCTCAATCGATGATTTTGGTACAGGCTATTCATCCTTATCCTACTTAAAACAATTGCCTATAAATCAGTTGAAAATTGACCAAGGATTTGTACGAGATATCATAAATAGCAGTAATGACAAAGCCATAGCTCAGGCTGTTATAACATTAGCCGACACAATGGAACTGCAAGTCATAGCTGAGGGTGTTGAAACAGAAGCCCAGCGAGCTTTATTGCAGAGTATGGGGTGTCAAACCTACCAAGGCTATTTGTACGGAAAACCGTGTCGGATAGAAGAGCTGCATTTTTTAGAAGCTACTTAGTGAGGTATATTAAGCGAGTTTTGATTTAGTAGTTTATGAGCAATAAAATCCAAAAAGGTACAACCTTGTCTATCAAAGGATTCAAAGCGATTCAGTATGAATCGTTCATGAATCGGGAAACCATGCGGCAGAATTTGTTTAAGTATATAGAGGTTGATTGTCCTTAAAACTACGAATTGAAAAACAGTGCTTAGCAAAGTGTCAAATGTTGCTGATACAGATCAAAGCCAATACTGCCATTCCTCCAAATTAGTTAGTGCCTTACTGAGCCCTCACTTTTAAGGTAAAGCGGTCATTCGCATCTGGGTTATGTTGAGGTTTTGAATCTCTGCTTTTCGCTCAAAGTGAAGATCGCGTTTGTGCCAGAAGCGGATATTACAATGTGCAGGTATTAAAGTCCGCTATTAGTCGTTAGCAGAACGTTAGTGTAAGGGCGATGAGCAGCGCAGCGGGTTATGGTCCCAGTATTCTGTGTAAATTATCTTGGCCGGTTTCAATATTATGCTGTAAAAATCATGGTAACAACAGAGTTTAAAATTAATCACTCATAGATAGTAATTTTTTGGTAATAGGTTTGCCAGACCTCACGCTAGTACAACCGAATAGGTATTACGACCACGTTGTTTACTTAAATACAGCTGCTGGTCTGCCAGTTCTATAATATTACTATCGTAGCCTTTCGCTTCATCGGCGACGGCAATGCCAACACTGATGCTCAGTTTAGTGGCGGGAGTTTGGGGGTGTGCGATATCTAATTCCAATACATGATGCAGTATCTTTTTTGCCACGGTTACTGCGCCATTTATATCGGTATCGGCTAGCAACACTACAAATTCTTCACCTCCATAGCGGGCGACCATGTCAGCCTCTCGCATGCTATGCTTTAGGGCACTGGCCACTTTACGTAAAGCATCATCTCCTGCTAAGTGGCCAAACGTATCGTTATATTTCTTAAAGTAGTCAATATCCACCATCATTACTGCAAGAGGGTTTAAATTACGTCTGTGTTGGGCAAGTTGGATTGATAAAACGTTATCAAAATAGCGACGATTATAAATACCGGTTAATCCATCCAGATATGCTTGAGAGCGCAGTTCATCGGATTGTCTTTTTAGTGTTAGATGCACTTTTACACGGTTGCGTAGGGTATTGGCATTAAAGGGCTTATGAATAAAATCGACGCCACCGGCATCCCAGCAGGCATCTTCATCCTTTTGATGATGCAAACCAGTGACGAATATAACCGGAATATCTGCCAGTTGTTTATCGGCTTTTAATTGCCTGCATGTTTCTAATCCATCCTGCTCAGGCATTACTACATCTAACAAAATGAGATCAGGCCGACTGTCGTGGCAACTTTTATTGCCTGTTTGCCGCTTGTGGCCATCAGAATATTGTACTCGTTGCCTAAAACCTGAAAGACAATCTGAATATTAATAGGTTGATCATCGACAACTAAAATGGTTGCAGGGAATTGGCTGATAGCCACATTTGGTAAAGTGTCAGCTGACATAGAAACTACTCCCGGAATTTACTTATTATTTTATCAACTATCACAACTGCTTGCTCGAAAGCCAAATTGACTATAGCTTGTTCGAGTTTTTCATTTAGTTCAGGTGTTTGAGCTTGAAGTGACGGCGCTAATTGCTGATAAAGTGGCAACGCTGCCATATTAGCATGATTGAGATGTTGCTTTAGCGTCATTAACTGATGGGCCTGTGCCGGCGAGCTAACAGGGGCTTTTTCGGTGACTATTTGCTGTTCGCCTTGTAATACATTCAGCAAGTCTGTTGCAGTGTTATAAGCTAAATTCAGCTTATCCAGAACCTGGTTATCCGCCTGATAAGCATCATCACTGTGCTCACGCAGACCATCCTCTAAACGGGTGGCAAGCGTTGCTAGATTGCTGAAGCCAAGTGTGCCTGCGGCACCTTTTAAGCTATGAAATAACAATCGTGCATTACTACGGGTAAGTGTTTTATCCTCCAGTTGTTGTAATGCTTGCCTAAGATCCAGCTTAAATTGCTTTAATACATTGATATAAATCGTCAGAGAATAACCCAGGCGTTGGACAGCAGCTTCGAGCTCAATATGATGCTGTTGGCAGAACGCTAACGCTGCCTCATCAAAATTTAGATTTAATTTATTAACTTGTTTGACCTGAGGTGTTTTCCCTGCTTTATGATGATTGAGGATCTTGGTCGTCAAATCACTAAGATCAAAGGGTTTTGCGATGTGATCTTGCATACCTGCGGCCAAGCAAGCGGTTATGTCATCAGACATGGCGTGCGCTGTCATAGCAATAATCGGCAGCAGCTGATGTTTAGGTAGCTTCCTTATCTCACGTGTGGTTTGATAGCCATCCATTCCCGGCATTTGTATGTCCATCAGTACCATATCAAAGCGCTCTGCTGTACTTTCCAGCATTTTTAAAGCTTCCTCACCGCTACTCGCAATTTTAATGGTTGCCCCTTGTTGCTGCAATAACTCACTGGCAACCAGCTGGTTCGTTAAATTATCTTCTACCAGCAGAAATGATATTCCCTTCAATAGCTGCTCATGCGGGTGGTGGAAGTTTGGGAGCTGTAGGTCGGGCTCGCCATAAACAACACTCTCCACTGCTTTTAACATCATATTTTTCGTAACAGGTTTAATTAAAAATCCATCCAGATAACGCTCATAATCCATACTGTGCTCATTGAGTAGCTCTTTTCCATGGGCGGTAATCATTACAATCAGTGAAACATCGCTACTATGCGATTCCCGTAGTTCGCGGGCAAAGGTTAAGCCATCTATACCCGGCATACGCCAGTCTACGAAAACGACATCATAGCGAGTACTATCGCGGTGGGCTTGCTTGACTAATAGTGACGCCTCTTGCGCATCGGACGCAATCTCTGCCTGCCATCCCAACGAGACCGCAATATCCTGTAAAATTATTCGCGCACTGTCGTTGTCATCGACAATCAACACTCTTAACTTTTCATTACTACGATTAAACGTTTGCGAGTTTTGAATCGCCTTCTTCTCCGCTTTACGCACGACGACGTTAAAGCTAAAGGTACTTCCACGACCAAATTCACTCACTACGCTGATTTCGCCGCCCATCAAATTCACCAAGCGCTTACTGATGGCTAAACCTAAACCTGTCCCGCCATAGCGACGACTTATTGAGGAATCTGCTTGTTGAAAACCGGAAAAAAGAACGTTCTGTTGCTCCAGCGTCATACCGATCCCAGTATCTTTAATACTGAAAGACAAGTTAATCTCGCCCTCTGGCAGTGATTGAGACCTAATTGAGATGAGTATTTCACCCTTATCAGTAAATTTTATGGCATTGCCGACCAGATTTATCAGGACTTGTTTAATACGGAAACTATCACCTAACAAATGCTCAGGCACATCCGCTGTGACATCGTATAGCACTTCCAATCCTTTTTGCTCTGCACTAGATGAAAAAACAAGGCCGATATCCTGCAGCAAATCCGTCAAACTAAATGGATGCGGGTCTAGCTCCAACTTACCGGCTTCAATTTTTGAGAAATCCAGAATATCATTTAACAAGGTAAGCAAAGACTTAGCTGCACTATAGGCTTTTTCTATATAGTCGGCCTGGCGTTGATCCAGCGTGCTGTTGGCTACCAATTGTAATAATCCCAGAACTCCATTCATCGGCGTGCGGATCTCGTGGCTCATATTTGCCAAAAACTCAGATTTTGCTTTATTAGCAGACTCAGCTTGTTCTTTTGCTTGTGCCAGTTCCGCTTCGTATTTAAGTTGTTTAGTTAAATCAAACGCGATACCAAGAAAGCCTGCTAGCTGACCTTGCTCATCTTTTAGTGCACTGACATTTAGTTTTACTTGCACCTGTTCACCGGTTTTTGTCAGGTAGGTCCAGCGCGCATTATCCGTTTGCCCCAGACGCGCTTTCGCTACAAAGGTTTCAAAACCGACCGCGATGTTGCTACCGAGCTCAGTGGTCAGCTTAGCGGCATGGTGCTCCACTTCTGCGGGCAGATGAAAAATAGACGGGGTTTGTTGGAAAAGGACCTCCTCTGCGCGATAGCCTAAGAGTTTTTCTGCTGCTGGATTAAAGGCCGTAATAATGCCTTCTTCATCGGTAGCGATAATGGCGTAGCCCGCGCTGCTAAGAATACTGCGCTGCAAGATATTAACACGTGAAATCTCCGCCGTTCGCAGTGCGACCTGCTGTTCAAGCTCAGCATTCGCTTTTAGTAAAGTTTGCTCTGCAATACTTGCCAGCTCCTGCTTATGACGGATTAACTGACTTCTGCGCATTAACATAAGTTGCAGTAGATACACGCCAAAGGCCAGGATGGTACTGACTGCCATTACTTCAAAAAATAAGCTGGTGCCAGAGCGCAGTTGCAGTTCATTAATAAAGCGATTGGTTGGCGTAAGCGACAGCTGCCATTGGCGGCCAAATACAGAGAGATTTAATTTATGTTGTAGAGCAGCGTCGTAAGTGTCTTTCACTTCTTGGCTGAAGAACTCGATTGGCGTTTGTTCGGTAATGTCACTGATTTGCAGAAAGACATCGTTTTCCAGACCTGCAACTGAATTAAGGACTTCGTTAATCAGGATTGGGGCGTAACTCCAGCCAAATAAATGTTCAAGCCGTTGCCGACTATCTTGTGGCACGGTTGTTGTTTTATATACCGGCATTAACATTAAAAAACCCTGTTGAGCTCGCTCATTTGCTTGTACTAAGGTAATGGGCGCTGTTAACCTCACATCGTTATTGAACGCCGCATCTAATGCTGCCTTGCGGCGCATTGCTTCGGAACCAATATCAAGCCCCACGGCCTCTCGGTTGTTTTGCTCAGGTTCAATATAGGTGATCACAAAAAGGCTATCTTGGTGTGGCGTAAGCTGCCTGATTTGGAAGTTGTAGCTTGGTCGCTCGGCAGCCATCCGGTCTAGAAATGCCGCAGTTTGGTTCAACTTTGATGATTAAACCAAAACCACGAGCCCCTGGAAACTCCCTTTTATAGTCTCGCACTTGCGTATAGGTCTGCATATCGTTGTAATCAAAATGCTCAGGGGGTAGCGACATTACTGCACCACGGGTGCCGCGCAAACCATATTGATACAGCGTGACCTTTTCCTGAACCCCTGCTGCAATTAGATTTAACCTGACAGTAACCGCATCACTAATTCGCTTTGCTTGGGTTTGTTGTTGCTGATCTACCATGGATGTTGCCACAAAGTAGCCAATAACTAATAACCCTAACGGTAGCCATAATGACATTAACCAACTGCGTAATGAAAATTTGGGAACAGAGATAAGTGACTTCATTTAATGCTCAGGAGGCTCCGATTGATATAAAAAGGGTAGGGCCGATAATTTAGATGGAAAACCAAAATCAAATTCAGAAACAATCCAGCAACTGATTTGCCTGTAGGACTCGCTCATTATGAAACAGTCGCACCAGCGCGCCGTGTTTTTAAAACAAGTTGAGCCAACCAGTAAATTAGAAACTTATTAAAAATATCTTTGTAAGCTAAAAAAACAAAACTGTCAAGTTGCATTGAGCTTATGTCGATATGAATAGTCATATTTAATCTACAGAGCAAGGACAAATTAGCGCCCCCTAACATTGTCAATCCAACTTAATTGCGTGATCTACGGAAATCAATAGAAGCAGATCGCTTTGAAGATGATTGTTGTAGTAAAAAGTTAGCTTGCCTTACTGAGAAGCACGATCCGAGTGACAATCAACTCGACGAATGGATGCTGGACACTGTGGTTGAGACACATGCCATTTTGCGGTTAAAAGCCCGTCCAACTTCAGGCGTTAATGTCCGCTCTATCAAGCAAAGCATACTTTCGCATGAGTACTATGATGCGGAGAGAAATTTCTGCTTTTCGCTCAAAGCGGTCCAATCATAAATTTGGCTCGTTAAAATTAGCTGTTGTTACTGGTCACAACAGCTAGTCAGAAAAACACACGATTCATTCATCTATCTGGCCAATCGCTCTTACCGGGATCATTAGCATGTTAGCTCTATGAAATTTTCTGGAGCTGACAATGAGAACCCCCTTGTTCCCTTGGTTCATCCTATGGGTGACCATCCCAATCATTATTTTCTTGCTATTCATCTTGCCCGCCCATGCCAGTGATGGGCAATTCTATCAGCGTGGTCAGGAAGGCTGGTTTTGGTATCAGGTCATTCCTGAACCTGAGCAGCCTGATGAGCTGATAGAGCCGGAAGCTGGTGTCGTGGAGTCCAGTCAGAGTGAGCTAAAGCCCTTCAGTGCCGCATGGTTCCGAGAGCATATGCAATCGTTTATGGACAAGGCAATTGATGAGCCTACGAATGAGAACGTCAGAGCCTATCTGTATCTTCAGCGCGTTATGATGGATAAGGGCTCACTATTTGCTGATGTTAGCCAGCAGGTGGTCATGGGCGATCCTGTTTTGGATGAAATCAGTCGCAGACCCTTGGCGACCTATGCTGCCAATCGGATGGATCGAGAAGCTGGTGCTCAACGGGATGTTGCTTTAGGTGAGATAGCAAAACGGGCTGGCTTGTTCTTCTTCTATCGTTCGGATTGCCCTTACTGCCATGCTCAAGCGCCAATTATTGAGTCCATGGCCTTGAACTACGGTTTCAAGGTGTTTGCTATTGCTGTCGATGGCTTGCCTTTACCTGGTGGAGAATTTCCAAACTACAAAGTCGATTCAGGACAAGCTCAATCCCTGTCCGTTACGACTGTTCCAGCTGTGTTCTTAGTAGACCCGCCTAATGTTATTACTCCAATTGGCCAAGGTGCAATGAGCCTTGATGAGCTCAATAATCGAATCATTCTAGCAGCCCATCAAGCCGGTTGGATTGACGATCAAACTTACTATGCAACCAGACCTGTTCAGCCCGGCGTGTCACTCGCGATGTCAGCCCAAGAGCTTAACGAGAAGATATTACAGGACCCTGAGTTCCTTGTTCGCTATCTGCGTGCACAAGGAGGGTTATAACGATGAAAAAAGTATTCCAAGTATCGCTAATCGCCTGTGCGATTGGTTTTTCTTCTATAAGCCAAGCAAGCTTGCAACAGGAGATGAACCAGTTATTTGGTTCAATGACCAACACCACTGCGCCTGGTGTATTCGAGAGTCAGCGGCGTGGCGTTATATCTGGCGGAAGTGTTGTTGTCCGTAACAGAATCATGAACGAGAACCTCGTCTCTATGGTGCCTCCATCATTCCAAGCAGGTTGTGGCGGCATTGATATGTTCGCTGGAAGTTTGTCATTTGTTAATGCTGATCAGTTTGTTCAATTACTTCGTTCTGTAGCGGCAAATGCCAAGGGGTACGCATTCCAATTGGCGCTCAGTGCTATGTGTGAGAAATGTTCCCAGCACATGGAGACTCTGCAAAAGAAAATCCAGCAGTTGAACGAGTATTTCGGCAATTCCTGTCAAATGGCTCAGGGAGTCGTGAACGATACCCTAGCCGCCTTTGGTAAGAAGGGGCAAACAGAAGCCAGCATGTTGAGCTCACTTAAAGGGGCTGGAGACATTTTTACCAGTTGGAGTGAATCCAATGGTAAGAACCCATATGAGAATGCTTCAAGTGTCGCGGCATCTGATGTGAACAAAACGATTAAAGGCAACTTGGTTTGGCGAGCACTGAAACGTCACTCTGCATCAAGCTGGTTTGCATCGGGGGATGACCGTTTTCTTGAAGCAGTTATGTCGGTGACGGGTTCGATCATTGTTGGTGATCTAGCTAATGCCGCTGATGGCCAAGGTAAAGCCCCGAAACTGACCAGACTGAATGGCAATAAAGTGACTATTGAGCATCTAATTCACGGCGGTAACGTCGCTATGTACCGATGTGACACAGTGACACAAGACGGCTGTCTGAATCCGACAATCACTAACGTGACCCTGACGGGGTTATCAACCCAAGTAGAAAATTTACTTCTTGGTACAGGTTCCAGTAACGGCATTATTTTTAAGTTTGCTCGAAATACAGGAGCTGCTAGCACCACCGAAAAGGCTTTTATGACATCGGCTCCTGCGAGCATTGGCGGCATGATTCGAACACTTTCTGCATTAAATGAAGGGGCCGCTAGGTCGTTTGCTTCACGAGCGGCACCATTTATTGCTGTTGAGATGGCGCGAGCATTGGTTGAAGACATGCTCAATGCAGCTAGAAGCACCTCCGGTGTGGAAGATCATGCCTATGCGAAGTTGTTAACTGAAGACCTTGAACGTGCACGTCGCCAAATCAATGAGGAGTACGCTGCGTTGCAGCGAAGATACGGCTCAGAGCAAGAATTGCTGGCGCATTTTAACCAGGTGATTCAGACCATTCGCAAACAGCGTTATTACACCGTTAAATCTACGGCGCTGGGGGAATAGGTCATGTGGGAAATCTATTCCATCGGGGATTCGGCTTTTTTAGAGCAGGTCCTGAACGCTGTCGCGATGATCACTGGTACAGGCGACTTTACTTCAATGGTTCGCATTGGCTTGCTCATTGGGGTATTGATGGTCTCTGTTCAGGCCTTAATGCAAGGTGGTCGTGGGATTAACTTTCAACATGTTTTAGTCTCATGGCTAGTCTTTGCAACCATGTTTGGGCCCAGTACCCGAGTGAGCATTGAGGATGCGTACACGGGACAAGTTCGAGTGGTTGATAATGTGCCCATCGGTGTTGCTGCCGCAGGTAGTACGATTTCGACTGTTGGCTTTCAAATCACGCGATTGTTTGAAACGGCGTTCTCAACTCCCGCCATGACGGAATACGGCTTTGCATCCAGTTTACAGTCACTGATTAAAGTGAGAAAACAGGTGATGGATCGCTCTGGGTTGGGTGATGCAAATCGTGTCGGTGGCTCAGATATCGAGCAATCGTGGTTTAACTACATCAAAGAATGCACCTTGATTGGCATCGACATCGGCCAAAAGAACCTAGATCAGGTGCTGAGTGATCCTAACCCGATGACTGCGATTAGGTTTGATTCGCGCATATATGGCACACGCATCATGCTCAGTGGTAGCAGTAGCGATCTGGACTGCACCGGTGCCTATAGCCAACTGAAACTCATGACAGAATCAACCTTCATTCCAAGGCTTAAACAGGTTTTGTCAGCCTCATTGGGGACTTCGTCAGCAACGGATACTGATGACGTGATCCGGAATGCGCTGAATAACCTTGGTTTGGCCTCGGTTAACACCCAAGAGTACATGACCGCGTCGGTGCTTTTGCCTATTTATGAGCAAAGCGTGACGGGCAAGTATATGGATGATCAAGCTTTCACCGCAGCCGTGATGGTTAACCAAGCGATTGAGCAGCGCAATACGCAATGGGCGGCGGAGCAGACCCTGTTCCAAAGTATCGTTCGTCCGATGATGACGTTTTTTGAGGGTTTCATTTACGCCATCACCCCATTGATGGCCTTTGTGATTGCCCTTGGCCAAATCGGGATGCGAATGGCCGGGAAGTATTTGTTAATCCTGCTTTGGATTCAACTTTGGATGCCTGTCATGGCCATCATTAACCTGTATATTCATTTAACCGTTGCAGGGAAAATGTCGGCTCTTGATGCCTTTGCAGGTACAGAAGTACCATCTTTTGCGGGGATGATGCAGATGGATTCAGTGCTGCAAACCTGGATAGCTACTGGCGGCATGTTGGCGTCGAGTGTTCCGGCAATTTCGCTCATGCTCGTGTATGGCTCAGCAATAACTGCAACCCACTTGGCTGGACGTCTTCAAAACGGTGATGCCATTGATGAAAAGATGGCAAGTCCAGATGTCGCGAAAAATGCCCCGGTAATGCAATCACAGTCAATTTTCCAGAATTCAGCCCTTACGGGTTCTGCTATGACCGGAGCGTCAAACCTACTAAGCAGTTTCTCTGTAGGAAGCGCAGTGGGTTCAATGGTCGGCTCTGCAAAAGAATCCATGACTCAAGCAACTCAAGCCTTTAGCCGTCAAGTTGGCAATACCATGAGCCGAACTTTTGGTGAAAAGATAAGTTACGACAACCTTTCTTCGGTTGGACGTCAGATTGGTTCTTCTAATTCCGCATCTAGCGCCGTTGTTAATCAGGTCACTGATGACCTGCAAACACGGTATGGTTTCGGAGACGATAAAAAAGACGCTGTACGTGGCTTGGTATCTGGCGTGTTATCGGGAGGCCTAAGGGTCGGTGGAGATGGAACTATTACAAATACCGGTGATAAAGAAGTAGCAGATAAAGGGTTCTTGGGAAGATTACTTGGTACAGGGGGGAATGACTCCCCACAAGGTAACTTGCCTGGAGTCGATAAGCCTGAATCCTCAAGAGTGCCCAAAATATCACGGTTACGAGCAGGCTTGGATTTAGGTGGAAACTTTAGTGGCCAAGTTGAGTCGTCAGAAGGCAGTTCTCGATCCACGACCGCAAATACGCTCACTGGGGAGATGCAAAGCTTGGCATCGAGTGATTCACGACGTGCTGAGTATCGCGATGCAATGGTTAAGGACCTTTCAGATTCAAGACGTTCTGGCGTTGAAATGTCGTTGTCTAACCAAGACTATCAGTCACTTCAGAGTTCAGCACAAGACGTTATCACGGCATCAAACCGCTTTAGTGAGCTTGATCAGGCCAGCTATAGTCTATCAGGACAAAGGAACACGGATGGTGCGACGTTAACTCGATTAGCAGCGGATAATCCTGAAGTCATGGATTATTTAGGTCGCTATATGAACCAGCATGTGGAAGCAGGTAACCGATTACGTGAAAACCTTCCAATGTATCAGCGCTTGCTACCTGATGATAATCAGGCGTATGTGGCCGCAGCTATGGAGTCTTTAACCTATAGCAACTCATCGACGCCCGCTGAACGAGACAATGATTATCAAGCAGCAATGACTGTTATGGCCATGGCTACCGGAGCCGATTTACGATCAATTCAACCGCGCTCTAATGAAGGCTTGTCATCAGCTGCACCTACTTTTGGTAGCACTCAAAGCCAAGTCGAATCGGATGTATTGGGCGGCTACGAGGGTGCTGCAACTGTTCAAACTCAGTTCAACGCAGCTCAATCGACTTACCAAACTAATTTGTCTGGTGTTGATGGACAACTAAATGCGCATCAACAACAAGCCCAGCAGGCCGTAGCTTCTGACACAAGTACCTATCAATCTGGACTAAACAGTGAAGCTGGCTCTCAGTGGCGATCTCGCATTATGGCTGATGATAGCGGAGTTTCTGGTGCTGAAATGTTCTTCAACAGCGCCAGTGCTATTGGTGACTTCAGTGGCAAGCATACTGATGCAGCACTGCATACCTTGAATCACTTTGGCGAAGACTATGAGAGTTACAAGGAGCAAGCACTTGAAGACCCTAGCTCACGAGGTTTCTTGCACAACGCAACGGTGGCCAGTAAATCAACCTGGGATGGCTTAAAAGCAGCCGTTGACGCAGGAACCTCTTTGGAAAACCCATTGACGGCGTTTAATGATGCATACAGTGGATCGAGTTCGCAGTATGCCTCCGAAGTAAACTGGGGCACGAAGTCTGAAGCCATGTTGGCTGGGGCATTCGGTGCGGCAGTTAACAATCGATATGGTGAGTTCTTAGAACAGTACGCCGATGATTTTAAACAGGAAGCATACAGCGAAGGGCAGAGAATGGGATTGACCCCGATTCAAAGTCAAGTGTTCGCTCAAGCTTTCAATGAAGGTTTGGCGGGGCGCGTTTTCAACTCTGAAGATTCATCGAGTTGGTCGCCTGAAATGCGTGGCCTAAGGGAGCAAATGCTAAATGAGTATCGTCAAAAAGATGAGAGCGGTGCTTACATCCCCGACAGTGTGTCCGAAGAAGATAAAGCATTTGTGGATAAGCAGATTGCAGTGATCTCAAATGCATCCCTTGCTGGAGATTATGCTCAGAACAACTTGATCGATATTAGGGCCTATAACCAGGCTTCAGGAAGGAACTAAAAACAGAAGGTAGCCAGCTTGTGATGGGCTGGCTATTTTTTTGGCCTTTTGGGGAGGATTGATGAGCGACCGTCTGCAAATTCGTTTACCGAGTACCAATATTTTTTTTCGCTCAGGCTTAGTTCTCGACCGGTATCTTTCAGTTGTCTTTGAAATAAATGGATTAGTCCGCTTAAGCCTAAGAAAGCTAAACCGACACATAAAATTGCCCAACTCGCTTGCCAATATGCGATTGCTAAAAACATAGTGGTGATGGTTATAAGGCCGATAGGACTAGCAGTTGCTTTGAATCCCAAGTAGCTGAAAAAAACGATGGTGCAAATCAGAAATGGCAAAGCCGCTAACTTGGCAGATGCCGTAAATATTTCTGATGGAAAAAAATGAGCCGCTGCCAGAGTCGCTAGAAAAAGCCCCAGTGATATAACCCAGCAGCGTGCTGGTAAAGATTTAAGTAAGTTTGTCATCTTCTTAGTACTCTCAAAGTGCACGGGAGGTGCACAATCAAATCATGCATCAGCATGTTAGTTCTCAAAAAGTGCTCTAGTGGTTTGCTCGGCCATAATCTCACACACAGGACATTTAAGCTGAATGCGCTGTTGTGATACCGTCAAATACAGACTGCCGCATCGACACCGGTGTAAGGATGCAAGCTGTGATCTTAAATCACGAGCTAGAACCCAACCTTCATTGATGGTCAGTTTTTTCCAGGGGATCTCAGCTGGAAGATCTGCTTCTTTTCTTGCAACCAAATACGCATCGTAAGCCTTCATCAAAGCATCGATATTTAATTGCTTGTAGACATTATCACCACCAATATTGACATAAAGCGCCATCAGCAGGGAGCCTTCAACCAAGGCTCTTCTACTTTTGACGATGGCATCAGATTCTGGCAATTGACCAGGACAAGGTGACTTGCCAGTCACTTCTTTGTGGAGCCTTCTGATAATGTGGATTGGCAAACCTGTATCGAGCGCGATAATGGTTGTTCGAAATCCGTATTTAATAAGCAGCGAGGCTCGGGTAAATAGCTCACTTTTGGACAGGTTATCAATCATGCATCCCCCTTATTGTTTAGGGTTGATAATAAATAAGCGATTCTTGGGATACCTGTGCCTTTGCTCTTCACCATCTCAATCAGTTGGCTTTGGTTACCCCTTGGTTGAAACAGCATGAATGATGAGGTCGCCACTCGTTGCAGGTCGTCAACACCAGCATTAATCAGAGCATCAACCACGTCGCGTGTAAGTCCAAAGCGCAAGACGGCCTCTTGCGGATCAATTCGCGCCAATTCTCGTGCTGCGTGTAGGTACGCCAAATTTAATTGATAGAAGTCTTGTTGATTGGTTGTCATTGACGGACCTCCAGTTCATGTAAAATATTGCGATAGATAGAAAGCACTCTTTGTCCATACCAGCGTGCACGCTCTTCGTTCCAACTGTGATAGCGGCCTATGCCAAGCTCTAAATCGTTTGGTGAAGACTTGATTGCTTCGGCCAAAATACTGGAGCCGACAGTAAGGTTGGTGATGGGGTCTAGCAGTTCAGCTGCTGAGCTCACTCGATGCCCATGCCAATGCAAATTGATTTGCATAAGGCCAATATCGAGCTGGTATTTTTCACTCTCTTGCAGTGCTTGGTTTAACAGTTGCTTCGCTTCTGTCTGAGATTTGGCGTAAGTTGCATTTGAACCATTGCGAATTGCGTATGGCCATGGACTGGTCATGTTGAGACCGCGATGTGAGGCAGACTCAGCCAAGGCAACGGCGTAGAGCATGACTGGATCAATACCAACGCTTTGTGCTGCTTTTTCCCACTGATAGCCCGGAAACGCATAGACTGAAGTGCTTGCGGACATGGCTATCGCTAGGGCAATCGTTTTTGCTTTAATCGTTTTCATTTTTGTCCTCTAATTCATTTCCGAGAAGCGCTTGAATGGCTTTCGGGCTTATTCTTTTTAAAGGCACTGCGCTAAAGTCGGCGATGCCTCTCGTATAAACTTGTGCCGCTTTTGACCAGTCGCCCACGGCAACCAGCGCTTGCATATCAAATCCTTTTTGCTGGTTCTGATGGTCTGCAATACCCTGTAATAGCCTTGGGTATTCACCCACTTCGCCCCGGAGCAAGTAAGCCTGGTAGCGTGCTAAAAACTCTTTTTGCTTAAAGGGGTATTCCCTGTCGTCAACCTTGCAGAGTTCAACCCATCCCCCCATGTCTGAAATAACGCGGTGAATAAACGCATCGTCAAACATCACGGATGTCCAAGCGCCAACCTGACGAACAGCCTTGTCAACTTTGTTCCAAGCAACCATGGCTCTTGAGCCAGAGTTGCCATCGATATGCTTGATGACGTCAGCGGGCTTTGGAAAAAATTGCCCAGTATCCGGTGATTGAATATGCCGAGTCAGACCGATTCGCACTTCTTCAATGCTATAAGCACGAAGGGCTTCAAATGCGATGGATAGCAATTGTGGTGATACGCTTTTGCCATACATGGCCCAAGCTGCTCCCCAAACTTCAGCAAACTCGCGTTTATCAACCTCCAGCACTTGAACGAACCTCCCGAATACCTGGTCCGGCCCAGCTTTCAGCGATGCGACGATTGCTTTCTTCAATATTCAATTGGTGATTGCTGCCCTTTAGGCTCGTCGATGATTGCTGTACTTCATCAATGCGAACGTACTCGTCTTCCCATTGCCGGTTTAAAAGCCAGTTATGTGGCATAGGGGTCTTAGTCCGATCTTGATACTGTAATCGGTTGTCTCGTTGCTCTTTCCAGCGTGTTAGCACTTCCAAGGCGAGTTCATGGTCTTCATTGAGGCCCATGCGTAGCCATTCTTCTTTGGCTTTCGCTTTTTTTTCTTTGCGTATTTGTACATCCCAGAAGTCTTCAAACTGTATGTGGTCAACAGTTTTAACTGTTGGTTTATTGCTTCTCTCAGAGTCATCCGACCGTTGAGAGTCCCTTACCGGGTTGCCATCAGGCATAAACAATGATGAAAATTCTTCTGGAAGCCGAGCTTGGAAAGCGGCAAGTGACTTCAAAAGCGATGCCATACCAACGAAGTCGGCAGGTACATCTTTAAACAACCGAAAGGCTGCCTTACCTTGGTTCGGGTTTTCGATTGGGTTGTGCTTCAGAAAGCTCCGAATCAAAGTCCAACCGGATTCCTCGCAACGAATCAGGAACTGATCTTGTTCTAACTCATTTAGAGCCTTGGCAACCTGTTGATCATCCCAGTTCAAGTCAGAAGCAACGTAACCAATCGGCAACCGAAAGCAGCCAAGCAAATTACAATGTGGGCATGTAAGCAAATACAGTCCTAGCAACTTCGCAGAGTCACTCCAGGACAAAACGTTTTGCTTTAGCCAAAAGCGGGTATAGACCTTGCCATAATCACGCATGGAGGTACTCGCTTCTGTGTTTACGTAAAATGCTGACCATTACTTGCCCTTAATTCTACTGGTTACTGGCTTTCAGCTCGTTTGGGCATTCGGGATAGATATCCGGTCTTAACTGAGATCGGGTTACCTGTCCTTGCGTAGCTTGTTCGATGGGTAAAACGAATTCAGCGGGAACACGTCCTGATTTATTCAACCAAAACCAGACGTTTTGCTGCTTTGAGTTGATGGCTCGTGCTAATGCTGATTGCCCGCCGACCAAGTCAATGGCACGGCGGAGATGTTTTTGTGTCGTGTTGAACACTTCCATACCGTCTCCTGTTACAATAAAAACTGTTACAAGATTGAATGTTACAGTTTAAACTGTAGATAAGTCAACAGTTAAAATTGTTGAAAGGCTACAGTTTTATTTGTAGAATACGGGCTTATGAAAACTTTATCCGAACGACTAAACCATGCCTTGCAGCTTACTGGGGTGACTCAGTCTGAGTTGGCTCGTCGCATTGGTATTAAACAGCAGTCGATCAGCCAGATTTGCTCTGGTAAATCGGCTAGGTCTCGTTACACCATGCAGATCGCGGAGGCGCTTCGCGTGAATGCTCATTGGCTCGCCACAGGTGATGGCGAGATTGGCTTGGGGGTCGGTAATGTAGAAGTCGGGCCTGATATTAAGGGAAGAATTCCTCTCATTAACTGGGTTCAGGCCGGTGATTGGACTGAAATAGCGGAGGGATTTGCCCATGAAGATGCTGAGGAGTGGCGTGAAGTCACTGGGAAAGCACATGAGGGTTGTTTCGCACTTCGCGTAAAAGGCGACAGTATGGAAAATCCAAGCGGAAAAAAATCCATACCTGAGGGAGCAGTGATCGTTGTTGATCCTGAGTTACCTTACTCTTCAGGTTCATTGGTTGTTGCGCGTTTGGATGATTCGAAAGAAGCAACCTTTAAGCAGTTGGTTATTGATGGTGAACAGAAGTACCTAAAACCTTTGAACCCGCAATACCCGGCAATACCGATCAACGGCAACTGCACCATCATCGGTGTAGTACGACAAGCTATCATCGATTTTTGGTAGCGAAGGAATTTGTGGTTTAGCCACAGTTGTTCATGAGCTGAAGAAGCAACGATTGCAAACAGCTACAACTGAGCATTGGCGCACGCTGAGAGTAAATGGTAACCGATTAGATAACCATTGATTGTTTATAAAGTCAAGATCAGCGAAAATAGCGGCCAATTACGATTAACACGACGGATTTGACAAGCGAAGAACTGAAAAGAGAGTACTTCCAAAAGTGTGTACAAATCCGTGTACAAACTAAAAGAATTTATACATGGCAAACCAAGATTTTCTCAATGAAATCAATAAGCGAAGGACCTTTGCTATTATCTCCCACCCGGATGCGGGTAAAACCACTATTACAGAAAAAGTTCTGTTATTCGGACAAGCGATTCAAAAAGCGGGTACCGTAAAGGGTCGTGGCTCAAACCAGCACGCAAAATCAGACTGGATGGAAATGGAAAAAGAACGTGGTATCTCGGTAACCACGTCTGTTATGCAATTTCCTTACAACGAGCGTCTAGTTAACTTACTTGATACTCCAGGACACGAAGACTTCTCTGAAGATACTTACCGTACACTGACTGCGGTTGACTCATGTCTAATGGTCATCGACGCAGCGAAAGGTGTTGAGGATCGTACTCGTAAATTAATGGAAGTAACACGCTTACGTACCACACCTATCGTAACTTTTATGAATAAGTGTGACCGTGATATTCGTGATCCAATGGAGTTATTAGACGAAGTTGAAACTGAGCTAAACATTGCCTGTGCGCCGGTAACTTGGCCTATTGGTTGTGGTAAAGAGTTTAAAGGTGTGTACCACATTCACCGTGAAGAAACGATTTTGTACAGCACAGGTCAAGGCCACACAATTCAAGAAGTGCGCGTTATTAAAGGTTTAGATAACCCTGAGCTTGATACTGCGATTGGTAGCGAACTTGCTGAGCAGCTTCGTGAAGAGCTAGAGCTTGTCATTGGTGCATCACACGAATTTGATTTAGATCTGTTCTTAGCTGGCGAATTATCACCAGTCTACTTTGGTACAGCACTTGGTAACTTTGGTGTTGACCATGTTCTTGATGGCTTAACTGAGTGGGCTCCTGCGCCATTACCACGTGAAACAGAAGACCGCCAAGTTGCGGCAACAGAAGATAACTTCTCTGGTTTCGTATTTAAAATCCAAGCGAACATGGACCCTAAACACCGTGACCGTATCGCCTTTATGCGTATTGTATCTGGCAAATATAGCCAAGGTATGAAGATGAACCATGTGCGTATTGGTAAGCAAGTGAGTATTTCTGATGCGGTAACCTTCATGGCCGGTGACCGTGAGCGAGCGCAAGATGCTTACGCAGGTGACATCATTGGTTTACATAACCACGGTACAATTCAAATTGGTGATACCTTCACGCAAGGTGAAAAAATGAAGTTTGGTGGTATTCCTAACTTCGCACCAGAATTATTCCGTCGTATTCGCTTAAAAGATCCATTAAAACAAAAGCAATTATTAAAAGGCTTAGTTCAGCTATCTGAAGAAGGTGCTGTGCAAGTATTTAGACCGCTTATCAATAACGACCTTATCGTAGGTGCGGTCGGTGTACTACAGTTTGATGTGGTTGTTGCGCGCTTAAAAGCAGAATACAACGTTGATGCGATTTACGAAGGTGTGAGTGTTAACACTGCACGTTGGGTAAGCTCAGACGATACCAAAAAGCTTGAAGAGTTTAAGCGTAAGTGCGAAAGCAACTTAGCGCTTGATGGTGGCGATAACCTTACTTATATCGCGCCAAGCCGTGTAAACCTAAACTTGTCGATGGAACGCTATCCAGATATCAAGTTTAACCATACGCGCGAAAACTAATACGCTAAGTCTGCTTCAAATTTAAGTGCCCGTACAGCGGGCCATAAAGGTAAAAATTACAATGAATATTCGTACTCTTTTAATCGACAAAGCAATTGCTGCTATGGTTGCAGCCGGGTTACCTGAAGACACTAATCCAGCGGTAACACAAAGCACACGTCCACAGTTTGGTGATTACCAAATCAATGGCGCAATGGGCGCGGCTAAAAAATTAAAATCAAACCCGCGTGAACTTGCACAAAAAATTATCGATAACCTAGACCTTGCAGATATTGCAGAAAAAACTGAAATCGCGGGCCCAGGTTTTATCAATATTCACTTAAAGCCTGAGTTTTTATCAGCTAGCTTAAAAGCGGCAAACGAAGACGAAAAGCTAGCAGTTGCGCCTCATGCAACAGCGCAAAAAGTGGTTGTTGATTACTCATCACCTAACCTTGCAAAAGAAATGCACGTAGGCCACTTACGTTCAACCATCATTGGTGATGCAGTTGTTCGTGCTCTTGAGTTCCGTGGTGATGAAGTTGTTCGTCAAAACCATATGGGTGACTGGGGTACTCAGTTTGGTATGTTAATCGCGCACTTAGAAGATCAAATCAACCAAGGTGTAGACTTAGAGTCTGTAGCGCTGGCCGATCTTGAAACCTTCTACCGTGATGCGAAAAAACGCTTTGATGACGAAGAAGGGTTTGCCGACAAAGCCCGTAATTACGTTGTTAAATTACAAAGCGGCGACGCACACTGCGAAAAGTTGTGGAAGTTATTCATTGCCACTTCTGTAAAGCACTCTGAAGAAGTTTATAAGCGTCTAAACGTAACACTTACGCAAGATGACATCATGGCCGAAAGTGCTTACAACAGCGAACTTGCAAACATCATCGCACTATTAAAAGACAAAAACATTGCCGTTGAGTCTGACGGTGCGCAAGTGGTGTTCTTAGACGAGCTTGCTAACAAAGACGGCGAGCCTTCAGTATTTATCGTACAGAAATCAGGTGGTGGTTTCTTATATGCGACAACTGACTTAGCTGCTTGTGATTACCGCTCAAATAAACTGGGTGCGGATCGCATCTTAATCTTTGTAGATGCACGTCAAAGCTTACACTTCAATCAAGTTGAGCTAACAGCACGTAAAGCAGGTTTATTACGTGATGAAACAAGTTATGAATTCTGCCCATTCGGCACCATGATGGGTGAAGATGGTAAGCCATTCAAAACTCGTACTGGCGGTACCGTTAAACTTGCTGACTTACTTGAAGAGTCTATCACTCGTGCCGCAGCTAAGCTTGCTGAGCGTGAGTCAGACTTAAGCGACGAAGAGCGTAGCGAAATTGCCCGTAAAGTAGGTATTGGCGCAGTGAAATATGCGGATCTCTCTAAGCATCGTACTAGCGACTATATCTTCAACTGGGACACTATGCTGAGCTTTGAAGGTGCGACAGCGCCTTACCTACAATATGCATACACACGTGTTCGCAGTATTTTCCGTAAGTCAGGTATCGATGCAGCGTCATTAACAGCCGACGTTGCAATCAACGAGCCACAAGAAAAAGCGCTGGCGCTTAAACTGCTTCAGTTAGAAGAAGTACTTGATCTAATGATCAGCGAAGCGACACCGCACGTATTATGTGGATACCTATACGAACTAGCAAGCCTATACATGACGTTCTACGAAGCATGCCCAGTTCTAAAAGAAGGCGTAGAGCCAAGTGTTCGTGACAGCCGTTTAGTACTGTGTAATTTGGTTGCTAAGACACTGAAGTCAGGATTGGATCTTTTAGGTATCGAAGTCATGGAGCAAATGTAATCTGCTTCGTGTAGTTCGCTTTGACTACGTTGTCGTGCTTTTTTAACCGAAGTCACATACAAAACACGTATGCTCTTTGGTATAAAAAAGCACTTCGCCTTGTCAGCACTCCTACACTTGCAGAACGTTTAAGAACCCTTAGGGATAAGTCGGTTTTCCGCCTTGTCTTAGGCTAAACTACTTAGGTGAATTCTGCACCGTAGGTTGGGTAGAGCGCAGCGAAACCCAACATGAATCGTAGGCCCTTGACTCTAGGCGCTAGGGGAGTAGCTTGTAGAACCTAGAACCTAGCTTCGTAGGTTGGGTAGAGCGTAGCGAAACCCAACAAAATTGACAGCTCAATAACCTTGATTAATCTTTAGCTGATAGCTGATAGCTGATAGCTGATAGCTGATAGCTGATAGCTGATAGCTGATAGCTGATAGCTGATAGCTGA
>NZ_JABVXF010000045.1 GCF_013349995.1 Pseudoalteromonas sp. 0303 | reverse complement strand
CAAGAGCGATAAAGCCTAAGCCATCAAAGTACCCACATAAAAAAAGAAATGCCAGTCAGCTTAACTGACTGGCATTGGCCTACAGGCTCCTTTTTTTATTGCTGAAAAAGCACAAACTGCTTAAAACCTTACTGCACACAAGGTATACTGAGAGCAATTTTCAGACTAAACGCACCAGATACTATAAGCCAAATATGCAAAAATATGACGTTAAAACCTTTCAAGGTTTGATCCTGGCTTTACAGGACTATTGGGCACAGCAAGGCTGTGTGATTGCTCAACCACTTGATATGGAAGTGGGAGCAGGGACATTTCATCCGTTAACTTTCTTAAAGTCGATTGGCCCAGAGCCAATGTCGAGCGCGTATGTTCAACCATGCCGCCGTCCAACTGATGGTCGTTATGGTGAAAACCCGAACCGTTTACAGCATTACTACCAATTCCAAGTAGTATTAAAGCCATCACCAGAAAACATCCAGGAGCTTTATTTAGGCTCTTTAGCTGCTGTTGGTATTGATACACTAACTGATGAAGTTCGCTTCGTAGAAGACAACTGGGAGTCGCCTACATTAGGTGCATGGGGTCTGGGTTGGGAGATCTGGTTAAACGGCATGGAAGTAACTCAGTTCACTTACTTCCAGCAAGTAGGTGGCTTAGAGTGCTCACCAGTAACCGGTGAAATCACTTATGGTCTTGAGCGTTTAGCAATGTATATTCAGGGCGTAGATAGTATCTATGACCTAGTATGGGCAGACGGTCCTATGGGTCGTGTGACATACGGTGATGTATTCCATCAAAATGAAGTAGAGCAGTCAGCTTATAACTTCGAACAAGCGGATGTTGAGTTCTTATTTGCACAGTTCGATCACTGTGAAAAAGAAAGCGAAAAGCTAATTGAAGCAGGCCTACCATTACCAGCTTATGAGCAAGTAATGAAAGCATCACATGCGTTTAACTTATTAGACGCTCGTCACGCTATCTCAGTAACAGAACGTCAACGTTATATCTTACGTGTTCGTGCTTTATCTAAAGCATGTGCGCAAAGTTACTATGATGCCCGTGAAGCTCTTGGTTTCCCGCTTTGTAAGGATTAAGAATTAGCATGTCAGCAGAAAATTTATTAGTAGAAATTGGCACAGAAGAGTTGCCACCGAAAGCACTTCGTAAACTTGCTGAGTCGTTTGCTGAGAACTTAGCAACTGAGCTTGCAAGCTTAGAATTAAATCACCAAGGTGTTAACTGGTACGCATCACCACGTCGTTTAGGTTTACGTGTTAGTGCACTTGAAGCAAAACAAAGTGACAAGGTTGTAGAAAAGCGTGGTCCTGCAGTTGCAGCAGCTTTTGATGCCGATGGTAATCCAACTAAAGCAGCAATGGGTTGGGCTCGTGGTTGTGGTATCGATGTAAGCGATGCACAAACACTTGAGACAGATAAAGGCGCTTGGTTATTACATAAAGCACAGGTTGAAGGTCAAGCAACTACATCGCTTATGAGTGATGCAGTAAACAAAGCTCTTGCAAAATTACCTATCCCTAAACCAATGCGTTGGGGGGCAAATAAAACACAATTTATTCGCCCAGTACACACTGCAACTATTTTGTTTGGTAGCACGCTAATCGAAGGCGAAATCCTTGGTAAGCAAGTTGGCAACCAATTACAAGGTCACCGTTTCCATCATCCAGAAAAAGTCACAATCAACCACGCTGACGATGTGTTTGATGTGCTGAAATCTGCTTACGTTGTCGCTGACTTCGAAGCACGTAAAGCACAAATTCGTGAACAGATTGAAGCAGCAGCTAGCGCTGTAAATGCAAAAGTAGCGATGGATGAAGACTTACTTGAAGAAGTAACATCCTTGGTTGAATGGCCAGTAACGCTGACAGCAACATTCGAAGAAGCATTCTTAGATGTTCCTTCAGAAGCGCTTATCTATACCATGAAGGACGACCAAAAGTACTTCCCGCTATTAGACCAAGATGGCAACTTACTTAACAAGTTCCTATTTGTTTCTAATATCGAAAGTAAAGATCCAAGCGTGGTAATTGCTGGTAACGAAAAAGTTGTTCGTCCTCGTTTAGCGGATGCACAGTTCTTCTACGAAACAGATAAGAAGAAAACGCTAGAGAGTCGCTTAGAGTCTCTAGATACTGTTTTATTCCAAAAGCAACTTGGTACGTTGAAAGACAAATCTGAGCGTATTAGTGAACTTGCAGGTTACATTGCTGAGCAATTAGGTGCTGATGCAGAGCTGGCTAAGCGAGCAGGTTTATTAAGTAAAACAGACTTAATGACCGAAATGGTCATGGAGTTTACCGACGTACAAGGTGTAATGGGTATGCATTACGCTCGTCACGACGGTGAAGCTGAAGAAGTTGCACTCGCGCAAAACGAACAATATATGCCTCGCTTCGCGGGTGATAACTTACCAACAAATGTGATCAGCTGTGCGGTAGCTATTGCTGATAAGTTTGATACGCTGGTGGGTATTTTTGGTATTGGTCAAGCGCCAAAAGGCGACAAAGACCCATTTGCACTTCGCCGTGCAGCAATTGGTGCATTACGCATCATGGTTGAAAAATCATTACCGCTAGATATCTTAGACCTTGTTGCTAAATCACAAACGCTATTCGGTGAAAAGCTAACGAACCTAAACGTATCAACAGATGTGTTTGAGTTTATGTTAGGTCGTTTCCGCGCATGGTATCAAGATGAAGGTATCGAAGTTGATGTCATTCAAGCAGTGCTAGCACGTCGCCCAACTAAACCAGTTGATTTCGACCGCCGTGTTAAAGCAGTAAGTCACTTCCGTACATTAGACGCAGCAGAAGCGCTTGCAGCAGCAAATAAACGTGTAAGCAATATCTTGGCTAAGAATGACATCACAACACAAGGTGATGTGAATGAGAGCCTATTAAGCGATGACGCAGAAAAAGTATTAGCGTCACACGTTGCTAAGTTTGCAACTGAGCTTGCACCTTTATATGCAAATGGCGATTACCAAGAGGCATTATCTCAACTTGCGGGTATCCGTGAGAGTGTTGATAACTTCTTCGATAACGTCATGGTAATGGCCGATGACGAAGCGGTTAAACAAAACCGTTTAGCATTATTAAGCCAACTAAGCCGTCTGTTTTTAGATATTGCTGATATTTCTGTACTTCAGAAGTAAGCAGTAGCCAATTAATAAAAGCCAGCTCAGTGCTGGCTTTTTTGTAGCATAAGGAACAGTAATGAAACGTGTAATTACTTTAGCATTAGCAGGCTTATTAACTGCCTGTTCTAGCCAAATGCAAATGCCAAGCATTGACGATATTCTGCCAAGCAAAGAGCTTGACCGTACTATGTACTTACGTGGTGATTTCACCTTGTGGGATGCGGAGCCGCAGTATCAATTAGAGCAAGTTGCTCCAGGCATATTCCAAACCGACGTTAAATTTTCTACACCTGGTAAGGTTTATGAATTCAAAGTAGCGGATGCAGATTTTAGCGAAGGCTATAACTGTGGTTACAGTGATATGGACCCAGCAGGGCAATCATTAGTGCTAGGCCAAGCCGCCAATGCAGACTGTAATACCATCTACAATTATTTCAGCTTTAAACCCGCTGCAAAAGGTGTGTATGTAGTAAGCTTTGATTACCGCAATAGTAATCAACCAAAAGTGACAGTAACTCGAAAGTAAAGCTCTGCGCTGGTAGGTTGGGTAGAGCGTAGCGAAACCCAACGCATGCACTCTCCTTTAAGGTTAGCTGGGGTATCTAGCTCTGCAACTGATTAGCTATCGGGTGTGTTGGATTTGCCAGCAATCACGTTGGGTTTCGTTGCTCTCAACCCAACCTACGTACTCAAACCCGCTGCAAAAGGTGTGTATGTAGTGAGCTTTGATTACCGCAATAGTAATCAACCAAAAGTGACAGTAACTCGAAAGTAAAGCTCTGTGCTGGTAGGTTGGGTAGAGCAGAGCGAAACCCAACACACTGGTTAGGCTAGCGTTAGAACAAAGCGCCAGCCTTCTCATCAATCTTCATATAGATTAAGTGCGATATCTAACTCATCAACTGACAAATTAAAAGCAGATGACTTACTCAATTTCCTATAAGACGAAAATGGCCAGTCTCCGACTTGATTCACGTATTTATGTTTCACAGGGTTGAAGTAAATATAATTAATATGGTTCATTAGGTCTTGCTCGTCCTTTATATAATGCTCCAAATACCGTCTCTGCCAAATACCTCGTTCACATTTATGAATACGGCTAGGCGATTTATGCTCGCAATTATTTAGCTGTCTAGAAAAATTAGACTTAATTAACCGCCACCGTTTTGCATAATCACAATCCCCAGCGGGTAGTTGCCAAATAGCGTGTAAGTGATCTGGAAGAATGACAATGGCAAGCGTTTTAAAAGGATGTGACTTAAACACACTTTTATAAGCTGAGCGTAGCTGAGTGATGTTTGAAGTTAAAAGTGCTGAGTTTCTTTGCGCTATCGCTAGAGTAAAGAAATAGGTGCCACCGGGGACTAGTACTCTTCTGTATCGCATACATTCATCCTTGAATGTTAAATGATAAGAGTAGCTTAATTTCGATTAAAAGTTGAATTTCACGAACTTTAATTTGTTGCCATCATCTTGCGATAACGTTGGGTTTCGCTTCGCTCTAACCAACCTACGAGCTCGTTATAACCCTTTCTTCACCAAGTATCGATACGGTGCTTGTTCTACATCTTTGGCTACGAGAGTGTGATCCATAAAGGTACAAAAGCTTGGGATATCGCGGGTGGTTGATGGGTCATCGGCGATGATAAGTAAGGTTTCGCCATCTTTCATTTTACGTACTGCACCACGCACCATCATGACAGGTTCTGGACAACGTAGGCCAAGTGCATCTAATTGGTGATCGGGATTATCAAAACTCATGGCTGACCTTTTGGATGAAAGAGACAATTAATAAGCGGCTATTTTAACTTTCTATTGCCGCCAGTTTCAATAAGTGAAAGCAAAGCAAATAAAAAAGGCGCACTGAGCAATTCAGTGCGCCTTTTTATCACCAAGATGTTTGGCGTGAGCTCGTTATTCTACTCGCTCAAATACAGTTGCAATACCTTGACCTAAACCAATACACATAGTTGCTAGACCGTATTTAGCGTTCTTGTCTTCCATTAGGTGAACAAGCGTTGTGCTAATACGTGAACCAGAACAACCAAGTGGGTGACCAAGTGCAATTGCACCACCATTTAGGTTAACTTTCTCATCTACCACATCCATCAGACCTAGGTCTTTTAATACTGGTAGAGATTGTGCTGCGAATGCTTCGTTAAGCTCAGCAACATCGATATCGTCGATAGTGATACCTGCTTGTTGAAGTGCTTTTTGCGATGCTGGTACAGGGCCGTAACCCATGATTGATGGATCGCAACCTGCAACAGCCATTGATTTAATACGCGCACGAATTGGTAAACCAAGTTCTTTTGCTTTTTCTTCGCTCATTACAAGCATTGCTGACGCGCCGTCAGAAAGTGCAGAAGAAGTACCTGCCGTTACGCTACCTGATGCTGGATTGAATACAGGGCGTAGTTGCGATAAACCTTCTACAGTTGTTTCTGGACGGATTACTTCATCGTCTTCAACTAAGATTAAAGAACCATCTGCATCATGACCTTCCATTGGCAGGATTTCACGACGGAAACGACCTTCAACAGTTGCCGCGTGTGCACGTTGATGTGAACGGTAAGCAAACTCGTCTTGTTGCTGGCGGCTAATGCCGTGCAGCGTTGCAAGGTACTCTGCAGTTAAACCCATTACGCCGGCAGCTTGTGCTACAGACGTTGATAAACCAGGGTGAAAATCATTACCGTGAGTCATAGGTACGTGACCCATGTGCTCAACACCACCAATGATGTAGGTATCACCAGCGCCAGTCATAATAGCGCGTGCTGCATCGTGTAATGCTTGCATTGATGAGCCACATAAACGGTTAACTGTGACAGCTGGCACTGAGTGCGGAATACCGGCGAGTAGTGCTGCGTTACGAGCAATGTTAAAACCTTGCTCTAAAGTCTGTTGTACACAGCCCCAGTAAATATCATCAATTGATGCTGGATCAACGGCTGGGTTACGGTCTAACAAACCTTTCATTAAGTGAGCACTTAAATCTTCCGCACGCTTGTTTTTGAATACGCCGTTCTTAGAACGACCCATTGGTGTGCGGATACAATCTACGATTACTGGATTATTCATGTTAATTATCCTTCCACCTTATAGAATACACGGCCTTCTTCGGCCCACTTGCGAGTTTCATCAGATACTTGGTAAATCGCACCTAAGTGAGCGTACTTATCTGCTGTTGCAACAAAGTTCGCTAAACCAGTTTGATCTAAGTAACGGAATGCACCGCCTCTAAATGGAGGGAAACCAATGCCGTAAATTAGCGCCATGTCAGCTTCTTGTGGAGACGCCACGATACCTTCTTGTAAACAAAGTAGTACTTCGTTGATCATAGGGATCATACAACGGTCAATGATTTCTTGTTTATCAAAGTCTTTAGGTGCATCAGTGATGGCACTTAGTAACTCAGTTGCTGTTGCATCTTGTGCCTTTTTAAGGCGACCACGGCGGTCTGGTGCATATTGGTAGAAACCAGAACCATTTTTCTGACCAAAACGTTTTTCGTTTGCAAATACAGTAACAGGGTCTTTATCTTGACGAGCCATACGCTCAGGGAAACCATCTGCCATTACACCAGTACAGTGGTAAGCCGTATCGATACCTACAACATCAAGAAGGTAGGCAGGGCCCATAGGCCAACCAAATACATTTTCCATTACTTTATCAACTTTCGCGAAGTCAGCACCTTCAACAACAAGTTTGCTGAAGCCTGCAAAGTAAGGGAATAATACGCGGTTTACAAAGAAACCAGGGCAGTCGTTTACAACGATTGGTGATTTACCAAGTTTTAAAGCGTAATCAACAACCGCATTAATTGTTGCTTCTGATGTTTTTTCACCGCGAATGATTTCTACTAATGGCATTTTTGGCACTGGATTAAAAAAGTGCATACCACAGAAGTTTTCTGGTTTTTCAAGTGCAGATGCTAACTCGTCAATACGAATTGTTGAGGTATTTGAAGTTAGGATAGTGCCCGCTGGTAAGTCTTTTTCAAGACCTGCAAGAACGGCTTGCTTCACTTTAGGGTTTTCAACCACGGCTTCAACAACAATATCAGCACTTTGTAAGTCTGCATCGTTAAGCGTCGGTTTGATCTTGCCTAATGTAGCAACCATCTTTTCCATCGCCATATGGCCACGTTGTACTTTTTTACCAAGTAGCTTAGAAGCTTCGCCCATACCTAAATCAAGTGCATCTTGGTTGATGTCTTTCATGATAATAGGTGTGCCTTTATAAGCAGACTGATAAGCAATACCGCCGCCCATAATACCTGCACCTAATACAGCGGCTTGTTTAATTTCAAGTTCACTGTGCTTAGCTTGCTTCTTCGCTTTACCTTTAATGTATTGGTCAGCTAAGAAAATACCTGTTTGTGCTGCTGCTTCGCTTGTTGCTGCTAATTTAGCAAAGTTAGCGTTTTCAATCGCCATTGCTTCAGCGCGTTCACAATTTGCAGCTGCTTTAATTGTTCTTACTGCCATAACGGGTGCTGGGTAATGACCTTTTGTCTGACCCATTACCATACCTTCCGCCATCGCAAAGCTCATGCCTTGCTCAACACGGTTCATTTTCAGTGGCTGTAATTTTACTTGTCGTTTTGCTTGCCAATCTAGCTTGCCAGCAATTGCTTGTTCAAGTGTTGATATGCTTGACTCTAAAAGTTTGTCAGCACTAACTACCGCGTCAAACGCACCAACTTTAAGTGCATCCGCAGCACGGTTTTCTTTGCCTGTGGTGATCCACGTCATCGCATTATCAGCGCCAATCAGGCGCGGAAGGCGAACAGTGCCACCAAAACCAGGCATAATGCCTAATTTAACTTCAGGTAGGCCAATTTTAGCATCAGTACTACCAACGCGATAATCGGTAGCAAGTGCCCACTCACATCCACCACCAAGCGCCATGCCGTTTACAGCACTTAACGTTGGGAAAGGTAAATCTTCAATAGCGTCAAAAACGTCAGTTGCATTTTTGATCCATGCAACAAGTTCTTCTTGAGGTTTAGTGAATGTAGGTAAAAATTCGAAAATGTCGGCGCCGATAATGAAATGATCTTTATCGCTGGTGAACACCATGCCTTTGATATCTGAGTTTGTTGCCAATTCTTTTAATGCTAAAGCGCAATCTTGCAAGGTTTGCTGCGAAAGTTTGTTTACTGAACCGTCGGCACAGAACTTAAACTCGGCGATGTTGTCCTTGATGAAAGCAACTTCAAATGAATCGCTTTTATATAACATTATTATTCTCCCTAGTTAATTAACTAAGACTGGTACGATGAGTTTGCATTTCAATCAGTGTGCTTGCTTTAAAATGAAAATGCAACGAAAAATTTACTGCGCTTTATCGCGATTGGTTAAAATATAGCTGGTTTGGTGCTAAGGTGTAGGAGAAGTTTTTTGTTATTAATTCTTTAATTTTTGTTAAAGGTCATCATGAAAAAACAACTCTTTGGTTGGACAGCTGCCGCATTAATTTTTCCTTTTTTTGCAGCTGAAGCCAACGATAAACATGACGCTTTTTTAAAAGCTGAAAAAAAGGCGCGTTACGGTGATTATCAAGATATGAAAGAGGCGGCAAATGGGCTTGATCACCCGCTGAAACCTTATGTTGAAATGGCGTATTGGCAACGAAACCCGAGTCTTAAACACCAGACAGAAATCGAGAACTATCTTAATGTTTACCAAAATACGCCATTAGAGTGGCCTGTACGGAAGGTATGGCTTGAATACTTAAAAAAGTACAACAAGAAAGCGGCTTATATTCGTAACTATCGCGAAACGAGCAACAACGAATTAACCTGTCCTTATTTAAGCTTTCAATTAGATTTAGGGGCACCTGAAAAAGCCATCATGAACCAAGTTAGTGATTTGTGGGTGGTAGGAAAATCACAACCCAAAGAGTGTGATAAGTTATTTTCACTCTGGAAGAAGAAGGGTTATCAAACGCAAGATCGTATTTGGCAACGTATTAGCTTAGCGGCTGAGGGCGGCACATCGAGCTTAATTCCTTATTTAAAAACGTTATTGCCTCAAAGCGAGCAATATTTAGCTGACTTATATTTAACGGTTCGCAAAGATCCAAGTGCAGCAGCCGGGCTTTATCGTTATAAGAAAAAGTCGGCTAAAGAGGGGCAAATAGCCCTTTATGGTGTGAAGCGTTTAGTGTGGCGAGATAATGACCTTGCATTACGTGCATGGGAAAAGCTCGAAACCATGTTTAATTACACCGACGAGCAAAAAGCAGATGTTTATTATAGTTTTGCGTTGTCGCTTGCATCTAATGGTCATCAACAAGCGCGTTTTTGGCTGAATAAAGTGCCTAAAGACCGTCAAACGAGCAAGCTAATGCAGTGGCAGTTAGCAAATATGCTTGAAAGACAAGATTGGTCAGGCATTGTGGCGTTTTTTACTGGTAAAGAAAATCTCAGCCTTGGTCAGCAATATTGGTTAGCGTATAGCTTAAACCAGCGCGGTGAAGTAGAGCGCGCGCGTGCTATTTGGCAAACAGTGGCAAAAGAGCGTGATTATTATGGCTTTTTAGCTTCAGCACGATTAGGTATTCCAGTTAGTTTAAACAATAAAGATATCAGCATTAGCAATCAGTTAAAGCTAGAAGTGGCCAATGCTCCCGGCTTTAAACGTGCTCGTGCTTTGTATGAGCTTGAGCGTTTTACCTCAGCACGCCGTGAATGGAATTACCTAACAGATACATCAACTAAAGAGGAAAAGCTCGCAGCCTCAATTTTAGCGGCTGATCTTGATTGGTATGACAGTACTATTTTCACCTTAGCGCAAATAAATGAATGGGATTATGTCGACTTACGTTTTCCATTTGCGTTTAAAGATGTGTTTGCCACCTATAGTAGCCGCAGCCATATTGATGTTGCTTGGAGCATCGCTATTTCGCGTAGAGAAAGTTCTTTTGCACCTGATGCTCGCTCTCATGCTAACGCGCATGGTTTAATGCAGCTACTGCCAAGCACAGCCAAGTATATGAATAAGAGTACGGTAACACGTAAGCAGCTGTATCAGCCACGTACTAATATTCGACTTGGTACTGAGTATCTACAGTATTTGAAAAAGAAAAATCATGGCAATGAGATCCTGGCTACAGCCTCATACAATGCAGGTTATCATCGTATTAAACGTTGGTTACCTGAACAGCCAATGCCTGCCGAGCTGTGGATCGAATTAATTCCTTTCACAGAAACACGTAACTACGTTAAAAACGTGTTTGCTTACAGACAGGTATACCATACTCGACTCGGTCGCGACGGCAATGTATTAGCACCCGTGTTAGATATGTCGATGGGTGGTTAAGCTTCACTGCATGTACTATCCCCTCAGTTGGGGGATGGTACAGGACTATGATAGACTGCTAACAAGTTAAATTTACTAAAGATGGGTTTACTATGGATAAATTAGCGGTGTTATACGCCGAACATATTGCAACCTTGCAACAACGTACTCGCACAATTACAGAGCGCGAAGGTTTAGAAGGGTTAGTAATTCACTCAGGTCAGGCTAAGCGTCAGTTTTTAGATGACATGTATTATCCGTTTAAAGTGAATCCGCAATTTAAAGCGTGGTTACCAGTGATCGACAACCCTCATTGTTGGATTGTGGTTGATGGTGTTTCTAAACCTAAGCTTATTTTTTATCGTCCAGTGGATTTTTGGCATAAAGTGCCTGATGAGCCGCGTGATTTTTGGGCTGAGTATTTTGATATTGAATTATTAGTACAGCCAGATCAGGTCGAAAAATTGCTTCCTTATGACAAAGCAAATTACGCCTACATTGGTGAGTATTTAGAAGTAGCGCAAGCGCTGGGCTTTAGCATTATGAACCCAGAACCTGTTATGAACTACTTGCACTTTCACCGTGCTTATAAAACACAATATGAGCTTGAATGTTTACGCCAAGCAAACCGTATCGCGGTAGATGGTCACAAAGCAGCACGTGACACATTTTTTGCTGGTGGTTCAGAGTTTGATATTCAACAAGCTTATCTTATGGCTACCCGTCAAAGCGAAAACGAGATGCCTTACGGCAATATCGTTGCGCTCAATGAAAACTGTGCAATTTTACACTACACTCATTTTGAGCCAAAAGCGCCGCAAACACATCGCTCTTTCTTGATTGATGCTGGTGCAAACTTTAACGGCTATGCTGCTGATATTACACGTACTTATGACTTCAAAAAGTCGGGCGAATTTAGCGATCTAATTAAGGTCATGACTGAGCATCAAATTGCTTTAGGTAAAGCATTAAAGCCAGGCTTGTTATATGGTGAATTACATTTAGATTGCCACCAACGTGTAGCGCAAGTGCTTAGCGACTTTAATATTGTGAAATTACCAGCCGCTGAAATTGTTGAACGTGGTATTAGTTCAACCTTCTTCCCGCATGGTCTTGGCCATCACTTAGGTTTACAAGTTCATGATATGGGGGGTTTTATGGCTGATGATAAAGGTACTCATCAGGCGCCACCTGAAGGCCATCCGTTCCTTCGCTGTACGCGTTTAATCGAAAAGAACCAAGTATTTACTATTGAACCTGGTTTATACTTCATCGACTCGTTATTAGGTGACCTTGCGCAAACAGACAACAAACAGTTCATTAACTGGGAAAAGGTTGAAGCGCTTAAGCCATTTGGCGGTATCCGTATTGAAGATAACATCATCGTTCATGAAGATAGCCTAGAAAACATGACCCGTGATCTACACTTAGATTAATGGTGAAGGTTAGTGAATATCGGGGCCAATAGGCCCCATTTTTTTAGATAAACAAATTATGTCTGAATACCAATACCCGGCTGAACCGGTTTTTTACCAAGAAGAAATTAAAAAAAGCACGTTTATTGTGCATATTGCCCATACGCCAGATCTTGCGGCAGCAAAAGCCTTTATCAAAGAAATCCAAGAAAAATACAGTGATGCTCGTCATAATTGCTGGGCTCATGTAGCTGGAAACCCTGGTGGTAGTCATGTGTATGGTTTTTCTGATGATGGCGAACCCAATGGCACAGCAGGTAAACCCATGCTTAATGTATTAACAGGCTCTGGTATTGGTGAAATTACAGCAGTGGTAACTCGTTATTTTGGCGGTATTAAACTCGGCACAGGTGGGCTTGTGCGCGCATACGGTGGTAGTTTAAATAATGCCATGCGTGAGCTTAAAACCATTACCAAGGTGCCGAGTGTTGAACTGGTAGGTCAAAGTGATTACAGCGCACAGGGTGCAATAGAGCAATTATTAAAAAGCCAGTATCAAGTGCTTAATATCGATAAACAGTTTGCAGAGAATATTGCTTGGAAAATTGAGATAGATAGTCGACAAGCCGATCAAGCTATTCATGATGTTCATGAATTGACTCACGGTGCAGTGAGCCTAAAAGTCAGAAAAGTTTGAAATGTAAAAATAATACATTCCGTTTACTTACAATTAAGCCTGTAAGACAATAAACTGTATTAGCTAAACAATTAATAAGAAAGCGATACGCCTAGATGCAATTTCGTACCATAATAAAAATTCTCGGCCAGCTGGTGGCGTTATTTAGTATCACTATGGTGCCTCCGGCGCTGGTGTCTTTGATCTACAAAGACGGTGGTGGTGTGCCATTCGTTCTCGCTTTTATCTTTAGTGTTGTGATTGGTTTAGCGGCTTATTATCCAAACCGTCATGAGCATGGTGACCTTAAAGCCCGAGAAGGCTTCTTGATTGTGGTCTTGTTCTGGCTGGTACTAGGCACCTTCGCTGCGGTGCCTTTAGTGTTCTTACAAGAGCCTAACCTTTCCTTAGCTGACTCTGTATTTGAGGCCTTTTCAGGGCTGACAACGACAGGGGCTACCGTACTTACAGGCATAGAATACCTACCTAAATCAGTGCTTTTTTATCGCCAGCAATTGCAATGGTTAGGTGGTATGGGGATCATCGTACTCGCGGTCGCGGTACTGCCCATGCTAGGGGTCGGTGGTATGCAGCTATACCGTGCAGAAACGCCTGGTCCGGTTAAAGACTCGAAAATGACGCCGCGTATTGCCGATACCGCAAAGCACCTTTGGTATATCTATGTATCACTGACGATTGCCTGTACACTTGCGTACTGGGCTGCAGGGATGGATTGGTTTGATGCAATCTGTCATGCGTTCTCTACGATTGCGATAGGCGGCTTCTCTACCTACGATGCATCAATGGGGCAGTTTGATAGCCCATTAATTAACTTTATTTGTGTCGTGTTTTTGCTGATTGCAGCCATTAACTTCTCGCTGCATTATGCGGCGGTAGCTTCACGCAATATTCGTGTTTATTTACGCGACCCTGAATTTAAAGTGTTCTTATTGATTCAATTAGCATTGGTCATTGTCTGTTTTACTGTACTGTCTTCAAATAATATTTATGCCGATGGTGACGAGACTCTCGATCAAGCTATGTTCCAAGCGGTATCAATGAGTACTACCGCGGGCTTTGCGACAGACAACTTCTCAGCATGGCCACTGTTCTTACCTATTTTACTTATTTTCTCAAGTTTTATTGGCGGCTGTGCTGGCTCTACCGGTGGTGGTATGAAGGTCGTGCGAGTGTTCTTACTTTACTTACAAGGTATTCGTGAGCTCAATCGTCTTGTGCATCCAAGGGCTATTTATTCAATTAAATTAGGCCGAAAAGCACTTCCAGATAAAGTTGTAGAAGCTGTTTGGGGCTTCTTCTCTGCGTATGCTTTGGTGTTTGTCATTATCATGTTGGCGCTGATGGGCACCGGCATGGATAACATCAGTGCATTCTCAGCAACAGCTGCTTGCTTAAATAACTTAGGCCCAGGTTTAGGTGAAGTCGCTGCTCATTACGGAGCGATTTCTGATACGGCAAAATGGCTACTTACTATTGCGATGGTATTTGGTCGTTTAGAAATATTCACCTTATTAGTGTTATTTACGCCAACCTTCTGGCGAGGCTAACCATAGTAAGGTGATTATTTAGAAGTGGAGGCATTACTGTGCCAAAAACTCAAAAACAACGTAATCTTGAAAAGCTAACCTGTATCCCTGCGGGTAGCTTGGTGGATGTTGAAATTATTACACCAACCGACAGTAAACGCGTAAAAACAGAATTTATTGGTTTGATGAATGATCAGTACATCATTCTTAACTATCCATCAGCAAAGCGTTTAGCTAATAGCAGTGATTTCATCAAAGATGGGGTGATGGTTGTTATTCGCGCTGTACTCGAAGCGGGTGGTGGGCAAGTGATTGCTTTTCGCCAGCAAATAAACGCCTTGGCATCGCATCCACATCGCTTAATTTTTCTCGACTTTCCGCAGCAAGTACAACTTTATAGCTTGCGTAGTGAAGCACGTATTCCTACGTTATTCCCAGCAAACTTAGTGATTGCAGAGCAAAAACTAGCTGGGCTTATTAAAGATATTTCACTCACAGGCGTGCAGTTTGATCTTAATAGCAAGGAGGACTTAAGCGCTTTTAAAGGGCTAAGCTGCCAAGTCACACTTAGTAAACGTGAGTTTAATGGCACAGTATGTAGCGTGCGCAAAAGAGCAGGCGGTTTTATGTTCGGTGTACAACTTGATACGAGTGAAGATGAAATGAAAGCGTTTATGAAAGAGCACTTAATTGACCTTTCTGTGTTGGATATCTAATACCAATTCGCCATTTTGCAACAAAATGGCTATTTTCCCCGATTTAACCCTATAAATATTAAAATTAATTTATAAATAAATTTAAATAACAAATTAAATCAATGTTTTATTAATTAAATTAATTTCGATTTTTTTCTTCAATTTTTGTTGTTCAGATAGTGTTTATTTTCAAATTTCTAATTTTTCTGTTTTTTAATCCGAGTTAATCACTATTGTCTCCATTTTAATCTTTGTAACTTATTGATTTTAAAGGTGACAAAAAACCAACCACCGAGCTTGTTGCAAAACAGCAACAAATAAATCGCGTTATTTCCCCCCTAATTCTCGATATTTTAATTTAATACGCTGATTTTATTGTTCTTTTTAACTTTGGCATCGAAGTTGAAATAGTCTTAGCGAACACAGAGAAAAACTGATTCAGGAACATATCCTTTATCACAGTTGAGACAACATTGAAGGAATAGTGATTATGAAAACGTTACACAAAACTTTAGCACTTGTAGCTCTTGCAACTTCATCAGCAGCGTTTGCCGCTGACTTTGACACACTGGATGTTAATGGCGATGGCGCTATCAGCAAAAGCGAAGCATCAGTAAGCGAAACGTTAATGAGCCAATTTAAAGAGCTTGATACAGACGGCAACGGTGAGCTGTCTAAACAAGAGTACTCTAAAGCTTAATTTCATTGTAAGGACACACTGAAAAGGACTTCTAACTCAAGACAACACATTTTGAAGGAATGACATTATGAACACAGTAAATAAAACACTAGCACTTATGGCACTTGTATCTTCATCTGCAGCGTTTGCGATGAGTGATTTCGATACTCTAGATGTTGATGGCAATGGTGTTATCAGCCAAAGCGAAGCATCGGTAGATGCAGAGCTAATGAGCAAATTCAGTGAATTAGACACTGACGGTAACGGTGAGTTATCGAAACAAGAATTTTCAAAAGCTTAATGTGATTAAGCAAATCAGTTTATTTAGCTGATTAGTTCTGAGCTGCCAAAGACAGCCTAAATGGATAAGGGAATCCATGACAAAGGACAACACTGGAAGTGTGATCAGCTAACACTCTTAAAATTGAAGGAATATGATTATGAAAACAGTAAACAAAACATTTGCTTTAATCGCACTTGCATCTTCTTCAGCAGCTTTTGCAGCAACTGATTTTGACACCTTAGACGTAGACGGTAACGGCGTGGTTAGCAAAAGTGAAGCAGCCGTTGACGCAAAAATTATGTCGCAGTTTAAAATATTAGACGTGAATGGCGACGGCGTTCTTACAGAAGCTGAGTTCTCTGAAGCCGAATAACTGAATTAATAAGTAGTTATACCAATTTCCACTAAACAGGGATCTCAGAAACGGATTTCACTCTTTTCAAATTTAAGGTAGTTATTATGAAACAGTTAAGCACAACAATCGCAATTTTAGCACTAGCAACGTCATCTGCAGCCTTTGCACAAGGCGTAAGCTTTGCAACATTCGATACTGACGGTGATGGTGTGATCAGCAAAGAAGAAGCGTCTGCAAATATGCAGCTTGAAAAGTTATTTCCAGAGCTAGATAGTGATGGTAATGGCGAACTTTCAAAAGAAGAGTTCGCTCAAATTCAATAGAATCTTTTAGAAAAGTTAGGTACTTTCACTTCAAGAGTCGTAAAGCAGCTGTCATGGCTGCTTTTTTCGTTTATAAGCTTTTTTACAAGAAGATAGCACTTACTTGGAACAGCTTTTCAACAACTGTAATGTGCTTTTTATCAATCAAGAACATGATTACATGGTCACCCGACTGAATAACCGTATCGTCATGGGCAATCAGTACATCATCGTTACGCACAATTGCACCAATGGTTGTTCCAGCTGGTAGTTTGATATCAGCAATTGCTCGGCCAACAACTTTAGAAGTATGCTCATCACCATGAGCGACAGCCTCAATGGCTTCTGCTGCGCCCTTACGTAACGAATAAACATTAACAATGTCACCACGGCGAACGTGTGTTAACAGCGCCGAGATAGTGGCTTGCTGAGGTGAAATAGCAATATCAATTTCACCACCTTGAACTAGGTCTACATAAGCGCCACGCTGAATAAGCACCATGGTTTTTTGTGCGCCCATACGCTTTGCCAGCATCGCAGACATAATGTTTGCTTCATCGTCGTTAGTTACTGCGATGAACACATCCACTTGTTCAATATGTTCTTCAGATAACAGCTCTTGATCAGAGGCATCGCCACAGAACACTACGGTGTTATCAAGCATTTCAGAGAGCTGTGCTGCGCGATCTTTATTGCGCTCAAGCAGCTTCACACTGTGGTTTTTCTCAAGTGAACGCGCAAGGCCCGCACCGATATTACCACCACCAGCAATCATGATCTTTTTGTATGAACGTTCGAGCTTTTGAAGCTCATTCATGACTGCTCGAATATGCTTTGTTGCAGCGATAAAGAACACTTCATCGTCCGCTTCGATAACGGTTGTGCCAAGTGGTTTAATCGCTTTACCTTGACGATAAATAGCCGCTACCCGGGTTTCGACATTCGGGATGTGCTCTTTCAAGGCTGAAAGTGCATAACCCACCAGCAAACCACCGTAATAGGCTTTCACCGCAACCAGCGATAACATGCCATCGGCAAATTGTAATACCTGTAAAGCACCCGGATAGTCGATTAAGCGACGAATATACTTAGTTACCAGCGCTTCAGGAGCAATGTAGTGATCAACAGGTAAGTCGTCATTATGAAATAGCTTTTCACGGTACTTTAAGTATTGCTCTGAGCGAATACGGGCAATTTTGGTTGGTGTGTTAAAAATACTATAAGCAACTTGGCAAGCAACCATGTTCACTTCATCTGAACTGGTTACGGCAATAATCATATCGGCGTCTTCTGCGCCTGCGCGACGCAATACATCGGGATGCGCACTGTGGCCATTAACACCTTGTAAGTCGTACTTATCTTGTAGCTCTCGCAAACGGTTACCGTCGATATCGACAACGGTGATCTCATTTTGCTCACCTACGAGGTTTTCTGCCAGTGTGCCACCAACTTGTCCGGCACCGAGTATGATTATTTTCATAGCTTGTTCTTATTAGTGTTTTTTAACTAGCTTTGCATAATAGAAACCGTCACTTTCACCAGGCAATAATTGCAGACCAGGTAAAGTAGGCGTGTCGTTTTCATGCAAAGGTATGTGTTCAGCACTTGGATTATTGGCAAGGAACTTAGCAACTTGTTGTTGGTTCTCTTGCGGTAATACTGAGCAGGTCGCGTAAACTAACGTACCACCTGGCTTAAGTAGAGGCCAGATGCTATTTAAGATATCGCCTTGTAAATTAGCCAGATCTTCAATATCAGATGCACGACGTAACCATTTAATATCAGGGTGACGACGGATCACGCCAGTAGCTGAACAAGGCACATCAAGCAAAATACGGTCAAATTGCTGCTCATCCCACCAGATGTGAGGTTGTGAAGCATCGGCACATTGTAAATCGGCAGCTAAACCAATACGCACTAAGTTTTGTTTAACGCGTTCTAGGCGCTCGCTGTCGCTATCAAGTGCTAATACGTCGGCATCAGCAAGCTCTAGGATATGGCACGTTTTACCACCTGGCGCTGCACACGCATCTAAAATGACATCATCATTTTGTGGATCTAAAAAGCGTGCTGCTAATTGTGCCGCAGCATCTTGAACTGAGCAGGCACCGGTATCAAATTCTGGCAGTGCGTATACATCACATGGTTTAGCTAGTTTAATACCATCAGGAAAATCAGCATTAAGGGTATGCTCAATATCATTTGCTTTAAGCATCTCGCTGTATTCTTGGGTGCTATATTGCGCTTGGTTTACACGTAACCACATAGGTGCTTGCAGCTGATTCGCTTCAAGGATTTCTTGCCAGTTATCAGGGTAAGCAGCGGTTACTTGTTTGATAAACCAACCTGGGTGGTTAAATTTGCAAACAGGAATTTGCTTTGCTTTTTCTTCAAGCTCAGCTTGTTCACGTTGGAAACTGCGTAAAATAGCGTTAATCAGACCTTTTAAACCCAGTGCGCGCATTTGCTGAAGCGCATTAACCGTTTCGCTGATTGCTGCATGAGGCGGTACACGCATGTGTTGAAGTTGGTAAATACCCACATACAACAAGAACTGGAAAATACGGCGCTTACCTTTTAGTGGTTGATCTAAAAGTTGCTGACAATAATTTTCTAGGCTAGGTAAATAGCGCAGCACACCGTAGCAAATTTGTTGTAGTAGGGCTTTATCTTTCGGCGATAATCCTTGGCTTGCAAAAGGTAGTTCTTGATTTAGCGATGCACCTTTATCGACCACGTTATAGAGGGTTTCAGCAGCAAGTGCTCTTACATTACTCATTGCTTTGACCTAATACTGAGCCAGGTTCAACCCAATCACTGCGACCATTTAAAAAGTCAGTAACAGCCATTGGTTTTTTCCCTTGTGGTTGAAGAAGGGTGATTTTAAGTGCATCTTGCCCACAGCCAACGGTAATACCTTGCTTATCAGCAGCAATGATTTTACCGGCTTGTGCAGTTTGCGATACAACTTCGGCTTGCCAAATTTTTACCGTTTGTCCTGCCATTTCAGTAAAGCAAACAGGCCATGGATTAAAGGCACGGATATTACGCTCAATTTGCGCAGCATCCATTGACCAATCAATATTGGCTTCGTCTTTTGATAGCTTCTTGGCGTAATTTGCTTGTGCGTCATCTTGCTTTTCTGGGGTGATTTCACCTGCAGCAAGACGATTGATTGTACTGATCAGTGCATCAGGACCCAGTGCAGCTAATTTATCGTATAAAGAGCTACTGGTTTCTGTGCTATCAATCGGGCAACGGCTGATATGCAGCATATCGCCGGTATCTAAGCCTTCATCCATTTGCATTATTGTTACACCGGTTTCATTGTCACCAGCCCAAATAGCACGTTGGATCGGTGCAGCACCACGCCAGCGCGGTAAAATAGAGCCATGCACGTTTAAGCAGCCTAAGCGCGGTGCATCTAAAATCGCTTTTGGTAACAGTAAGCCGTACGCCACCACAATCATAATATCGGCGTTCAGGCTGGTAAGCTCTGCAAGTGCTTCATCTGATTTTAGTGATTGCGGTTGAAATACAGGTAAATCATGAGCAAGTGCCAGTTCTTTAACTTCACTGGCTTTTAGCTTTTTACCTCGGCCCGCTGGTCGATCCGGTTGGCTATATACACCAACAACTTCGTGCTCTGAGTCAATCAGTGCTTGTAAATGGCGCGCAGCGAAATCCGGCGTACCAGCAAAAATAATGCGTAATGGTTGTGTCACAGATATTCCTATTGATTAACTTATGATTTAGCAGCCAGCTTAGCTTCTTTTTCAAGCTTTTTACGGATACGTTGGCGCTTTAAAGGCGATAGATAATCAATAAATAGGGTGCCTTTAAGGTGATCAAGCTCATGCTGAATACAAATCGCTAATAGCTCGTCAGCGTCAAGGCTAAACTCTTCACCGTTTTCATTAAGCGCTTTAACAGTAACTGTTTCTGCGCGGTCAACTTTTGCGTATGAGTAAGGAACAGATAAACAGCCTTCTTCACTCACAGTTGAACCATCTTTTTTGGTGATTTCTGGGTTGATTAACACTAACGGTTGGTCGCGCTCTTCAGATACGTCGATCACCACAATTCGCTGGTGGATATCTACTTGCGTCGCTGCTAAGCCGATACCGTTTTCGTCATACATAGTTTCAAGCATGTCTTTGACGATTTGACGAACTTCATCGTTTACTTCTGGTACTTCTTTCGCGATTGTACGTAAACGCTCATCCGGAAATCTCAAAACTTCTAACCTAGCCATAGTTACCTTTTACACTTGTGATTCATTTAGGGTATTGTATGCTCTTATTTTAGCCATTCGTGTTCACCTTTAACAGGTTTTGGTCGATAATAATCTAAAAACAACTCAAGGAAGCCAAATGAGATACCCACTAGTTGCGGCTTTGTTAGCCATTAGCTGTGCTTTTCCGGTAGCTGCTGATGTTTTAACAATTAAAAAAGATGCACCAAAACAATATGTTGTCAAAAAAGGCGATACGCTTTGGGATATCTCGGGCGTGTATCTTGATGAACCTTGGCAATGGCCTGATTTATGGCAAATGAACCCGCAAATTGCGAATCCGCATTTAATATACCCGGGTGATGCGCTCACTTTAATTTACGATAAAGACGGAAATCCTCGTTTAGTTAAAAATGCGCGTTATAAAAAACTCTCTCCAGAAGGGCGAATTACACCAAAAGGCAAGCAAGCAGTGCCGACGTTGCCTTTGGAGTTGCTGCGCCCATATTTGAGTTATGAGCAAGCGATTAGCGCCGATGTTATTGCACAAAAACCATATATTTTGGGTGCCAGTGTTAATACCAAAATGAATACTATGGGCCATACGCTTTACGTTAAAGGTGACTTAACACTTAACGAAGCTTATGGCGTATACCGTAAAGGCAATGATCTTGTTGATCCAAATACCAATGAAGTACTAGCGAATAAAGCGGAATTAGTGGCGATTGTTCGCGCATTTAGAAGCGGTGACGTAGAAAACGGCGTACCTGCCTCAGTTAAAGTTGAACTGGTAAAACAAGAAATTAAACCGCATGACTTTTTAATGCCGGCGATGGAAGGGCAAATGTTGCCAGCCTATTTCACTATGAAACGCCCTGAAGCTACTTTAGATGGCACTATTATCGCCGCAGCTAATGAAATGCGTGAATTTAGTACCATGGACATTGTTGTACTAAACTTAGGTTCAGACCAAGTGAAACCAGGTTTTGTACTTGATATTCAGCGTCAATCACCAGAAGTGTATGACGGCCGCAATGGTCCGCGTTACCGCGAAGATTCTAACAGTCTTGAGAAATTCATGACTGATGCAAATGATGTGTTAGGAATTGAAAGCGACGAAGACAGTAATGTATGGCACATGCCAAAGGAAAAAGTCGGTGAGTTAATGGTGTTTAAGGTATATGACAACGTTAGCTACGCATTGATTGTGAAGAATCAGCACCCGATCCGAGTTGGAGATTATGCAGTTATAAACTAACTCACAATTTGGGCGCTCTAAGGAGGGAGCATGGCACAGGTTTCAGGCAAGCTATCCCATTGGCTTGCCTTTTATTTATGTAAAGGGCTTGGAATAAAAAGCCTTGTTGCATTAAGTCAAAGACAGCCACTGGATGAGCTATTTAAGCTATCTAGTTTAGAGCTTCAGCAGCTGGGTTTATCACAAAGCCAAGCCGATAACTTAGTTAATACTGACTGGCAGTTAGTAGCCCACTACCAAGAATTAATAGCAAGACTTAAAATCAAAGTCATAAGCTATTTTGATAGCAGCTATCCGCCTTTACTCAAACAAATAGCCAGTGCACCTATCTTATTATTTTGTTTAGGTAATACGGATCTACTACTGTCACCGCAAATAGCAATTGTCGGTAGCCGTAATGCAACACCGACAGGGCTTGAAATAGCTGCTGAGTTTGCCCATCAACTTTCTGCTGTTGGCATGACGGTGACATCAGGTATGGCTATGGGAATTGATGGTGCAGCCCATAAAGGCGCATTAGCAGGGTCAGGCAATACGATTGCCGTACTTGGTACGGGTATCGATATTGCTTATCCAAAACGCCATCGCTTACTCATTAAACAGGTTGCTGAGCGGGGCTTGTTGGTTTCTGAGTTCTTACCGGGAACGGCTGCTAATGCCGCTAATTTTCCGCGCCGAAACCGCATTATCTCTGGGTTGTCATTAGGTGTATTGATTGTCGAAGCGCAAATTAAAAGTGGTTCATTGGTGACAGTGCGCTATGCGCTTGAGCAAAATAAAGAGGTGTTTGCCGTGCCGGGTTCGATAAAAAGCCCACTATCAGAGGCAAGCCATTTTTTAATTAAGCAAGGCGCTAAATTGACAGAAAATATTACTGATATTCTTGATGAAGTGAGCTTTTTCTGTGAAAACAGTCTATATAGTATAGAACAGCCTATTGCAGATGAACCCGACTGCCCAGTGTTCAAAAGTATAGGGTATGAGGTAACAAGTGTTGATCAAATAACACAGCGCAGCCAATTACCTGTAGACGAAGTACAAGCTCGGTTACTCGACCTAGAGCTCGCAGATAAAATCGAACGAGTACTAGATGGTTATATAAGACTAGGAGGACATAAACATGTTTGACATCCTCATGTATCTTTTTGAAAACTATATCCATAGTGAAGCTGAAATCTTTACTGAAGAGAACGAACTTACCGATGAGTTGGTTCGTGCTGGCTTCAATAAACCTGAAATCTACAAAGCCCTTGATTGGCTAGAGCAACTTGCTGACTTACAACAAAGCGATATCTACCCGTACCTTAATGCCCAACCACAACATGCTATGCGTATTTACACTGATAGTGAATGCCAAATGTTAAGTGTTGAGTGTCGCGGCTTTTTAATGTTTATCGAGCAAATAGGTGTAATTAACACCGTAACTCGCGAAATGGTGATAGATAGGCTTTGTGCTCTAGATAAACCATTTATTTCTTTGGAAGATCTAAAGTGGGTAGTGCTTATGGTGTTATTTAATGTACCAGGGTCAGAGCAAGCTTACGCACAAATGGAAGACTTAATATTTGACGAGCCAGCCGATGTATTACATTAATTCGACTTTGCTTGTATCTTTGTTGAGTTTGGGTATATTAGGCGAAAATTAGCCAACCCCACAGGAATCTTATGAGTAAAATCGACCATTCTCTTTTTTCTGCAGATAAACATGCACTCGAAAAAGAGTATGAGGTTTGCCCTAAATGCGGTTCTGAATTGGTTATGCGCAACTCAAAGTCAGGGCCGTTCTTAGGCTGTGCCAGTTACCCAAAGTGTGACTTTATCCGCCCATTAGCTCATCACGATAGCCAACAAATAAAAGTACTCGAAGACAGTGCCTGCCCAGAGTGTGGTAAGCCATTAGTAATTAAAAATGGCCGCTACGGTATGTTTATTGGGTGTACCGGCTATCCTGAGTGCCATTACATTGCTCATGATGAAGAGCCTGACGATGCCCCTCAATTACCTGCTTGCCCTAAATGCAAAAAAGGCCAGCTGGTTGCGCGTAATAATAAGTTTGGCAAAACCTTTTATTCTTGTGATGGCTATCCGCGTTGTAAATATACCCTTAATCACAAACCTGTGGCGACTGAGTGCCCGGCCTGCCAGTGGCCAATTATGACCGAAAAGAAAACAGCTTCAGGTGTTGTGTTACAATGCCCGCAGAAGTCGTGTATGCATAAGTTAGTCAAATCTTAATGCACTTGTTATTTGTTTATTTAGGAGAGTTTCTTTGTCTGATCCTGTTGCACAACCAGCCAATGCAATTGACGCTTTGCAGCAAGGCGGTGTAATTGTTTACCCAACCGAAGCTGTTTTTGGTCTTGGTTGCGATCCTGATAACCAAGCTGCGGTTGAAAAGCTTTTAGCCATCAAACAACGCCCTGTAGAAAAAGGCTTAATTTTAATTGCTGACAATTATGGCCAGTTATTAAAGTATGTAGATGATGCCAAAATCCCGATGGATAAACGTGCTGATATCTTTTCACAATGGCCAGGTGCTATCACTTGGGTGATGCCAGCAGCAAAAGAAACGCCAAAGTGGCTAACAGGCCAGTTTGATACTATTGCGGTACGTGTTACTGATCATCCAACGGTAAAAGCCCTGTGTCAGCAATTTGGTAAGCCGTTGGTTTCAACAAGTGCAAACTTAACCGGTCAAGAAACGGTAATGACTGTCGCACAAGCGAAAAGCGAATTTGCAGACACAGTAGATTTTTATGTTGATGAGCCGTTAGGTGGCAACAGCCAACCAAGTGTGATCAAAGACGCAGCGACCGGTAAAGTATTTAGAGGATAAACATGCAAAGCGAGCTACTCGAACAAGTTAAAACCTATTTAATGGCCTTACAAGATACAATTTGTCAGGGCCTTGAAAATGCTGACGGCAAAGCAAAATTTGTTGAAGACAATTGGCAACGTGCAGAAGGCGGCGGTGGCCGTACTCGTGTTATCCAAGGTGGTAATGTCATTGAACAGGGTGGGGTAAACTACTCGCATGTGTTTGGTGCTTCGATGCCAGCATCAGCAACAGCACATCGTCCAGAGCTCGCTGGTCGTAGCTTTCATGCATGTGGTGTGTCATTAGTGATCCACCCTAATAATCCACATATTCCAACTAGCCATGCCAATGTCCGTTTCTTTATTGCCGAAAAAGAAGGCGAAGAGCCAATTTGGTGGTTTGGTGGTGGTTTTGATTTAACCCCTTATTACCCTGTTTTTGAAGATGTACAACATTGGCATCAGGTGGCTAGCGATTTATGTCAGCCATTCGGTGCTGAGGTTTACGATAAATATAAAAACTGGTGTGATGATTACTTTTATTTAAAACACCGCAGTGAAACACGTGGTGTTGGTGGCTTGTTCTTTGATGATTTAAATGAGCTGGGCTTTGAACAAAGCTTTGCCTTTATGCAGGCGGTAGGAAATGGCTATTTAGATGCTTACCTTCCTATAATTGAGCGCCGCAAAGACACGCCAACAACCGAACAGCAACGCGATTTCCAACTGTATCGTCGTGGTCGTTATGTTGAGTTTAATCTTGTTTGGGACCGCGGCACATTATTTGGCTTACAAACCGGCGGACGTACTGAGTCGATTTTAATGTCGATGCCACCATTAGCACGTTGGGAGTATAACTATGTACCTGCTGCAGATAGCCCAGAAGCTAAGCTGTATCAGTACTATTTACGCCCACAAGATTGGTTAAATAGCAAAGAGTCTGATTTAGTTGCACGCCAGTGGCAGCTTTAATCGAGTATTGAAACCACTCGAACCAACATTGTGTTGTCACCCTCTACGAGGGTGGCAACACTTTCACTGCTTGGCAGCTCTGCCAAGACACTAAATAGCACTTCTGCTTTTAATATCTTTAGCTTACCAGGTGTTGTATCAATGGGGGCACTAACCTGTGTTAAGCATTGACTGATATCACAGGCATAGAAATCAAGTTTCACCTCAAAATATTCAGGGTGCTGAATAAGCTTATCAAAACCACCAACAATACTTTGTTCATACTTATCGCTTTGTGATGTTTTATCTTGGCTGAGAAGAGATTGAGCAATCTGTTGAATATCATCATGAAAAATATATTCATTAACAGTGCTTAGTTGATCAGCCGTATTGTTAACGCTGTGCTGATAGGTAAATAATAGCGCCGCAATAATTCCAATACAGACTAAAAGAGTTGTTATAAATTTCATTTAAACATCCTTATTTACTATGAAATGCATATAACAACTCTAGCAGTTGCACGAAAAGCGCGCAATTTAGCTTAATTTAAAGCGTCTTACTTGCTCATCCAGTGAACGAGCTAACGACAACAGCTCTTCACTGACTTTTTGGTTTTCATGGGCATCGACTAATGAGTGCTCGGCATTGTCACTAATTGCGATAACACTTTGGTTAATTTCTTCAGCCGCGAGGTTTTGCTGTTCAGTAGCATCAGCAATTTGCACGTTAAGTTGGTTTATCTCACTCATTTGTGAAGAAATATCACGTAATGCTTTAGCTACTTGCTTAACTTGCACAGCTCTTTCGTCTGCTTCTTCGCAAGAGTTATTCATGGTATTAACTGTTTGTGCCGCTTCACTTTGTAGCTTGTCGATAGTGCGGCGAATTTCGTCGGTTGAGTCATGGGTGCGGGTCGCTAAAGTACGTACTTCATCGGCTACCACAGCAAAGCCTCGGCCAGCTTCACCTGCACGAGCCGCCTCAATGGCTGCATTAAGTGCAAGTAAGTTTGTTTGTTCGGCAATGCTACTGATCACCTCGAGTACTTTACCAACGTCTAACGTTTGGGTTTGCAGTTGACTTACTTGCTCGGCAGCTGCTCTAACATCTGCCGCAAGTTGATTAATACTTTGCTCAGTGTGCTCAGCAACATGTAAGCTTTGTTGTGCAAGTTGATTACTGTGCTCTGACTTTTCAGATGCAAAATGGGTGGTGTTTTTAACTTCGCTTGATGAGCTTTCTAGTTCATTGATGGCGGCAGCGACCGAATCTGTCCCTTGCTTTTGCTTTAAGATCGCTTGCTCGGTTGCATCCGCTGAGGCATAAATGCTTTCGGCAGAGTGGATCAATACCTTAGAAGAATGAGAAACTTGAGCAATATTATCTTTAAACGCACCAATCATGTGATTAAAGCTGGTGGCAAGAGAGCTAAGTTCGTCATTATTACTGTCATCTACCGTGAGGCTTAAATCTTTATTGGTGGTTGCCAAGTGCATAGTATGGCTAATGACTTTTAAGCGTTTGATGAAAATTTTTCTAAACATCACTGCTAGTAGTGAGAAAGCCGAAATGAAAATGGCCGCTAATAGTAGCGTATTCATTAAGGTGTTTTGCGATACTTCTTGCTCAATATCAGCCAACGAATAACTAATTTTTACTACACCTAACACATCGCCTTCTTGTGCTTGATGGCAGCCTAAACAGTTTGTTCCTTTATAGTCACTGCGAGCAAACATAGGTTTTAGATAAGTCATCGTACTATTTTGATTATCAATAAATAGTGCTTCAGTGCCTGTTAGTGCTTTTCGCTCAGCATCGTTAGTCGCAACTTGGTTGGCATTTCCAGGCCCATAAATTTTATTAACGATTGGACTACGTATGATATGAGCGTCTTCAATATTAGGGTGGCTTCTTAATTTAGTACTTAGAATTTCACGATTAGCCATAGTGCCTGTCAGCATCATGGTATTAATAGAATCAAAGTAATTATCGGCCAGCAGTTTTATGTTACTTTCAACGGTATCTCTTGCTAATTCATGTTGTTGCTGGGCACTACTAAATATACTGGCAAATAATACCAATACGCCTGTTAGTGCTAACAAGGCATAAATTTTAAATTGGATAGACTTCATTCGACGACGCTTTTTCTAAATTAAGGAAAATTTATTATCTTTATTTAGAAAAAGCGTACATTGATATAGCGCAAAGCTTAGTTAGTTTTGATTGATCATATGGCTGGCGAGTTGCGATAACGACTGTCTCAACCCTTCGCGAAGTAGTGGGTTATCAATCTCGATATCAAGCGTTTTATTCATACAATGCATCCATTGGTCACGTAAGTCTTGATCAATAGGGAAAGGCATGTGACGCTTTCTTAGCATTGGGTGACCATATTTTTCAACGAATAGGTCAGGACCGCCCAGCCAGCCAGATAAAAACTCAAAGAAGACTTGGCGAATTCTATCTAAAGGCTGCGGGTGCATATCATATAATGGTTTGGCGTATTCATCTGTGGCCATTATGTCGTAAAATCGATTTGCAATTGCTCGAGCTCCTGCTTCACCGCCAATAATTTCGTAAGGTGTTTTTTCTGGGGTAGGTGTTTCAGGCGTTGGTTTCGATTTAGAAAAAAGTCGTTTAATCATAATATTAATAAAGCTCTACAGGGCGAAGAGGTTGCTTCACTATGGACAAATACGCGGTTTTTGGAAATCCAATAAAACATTCGAAATCACCCGCAATACACGCACAATTTGCTGCATCATTAAACGAGCAAATACAATACAGCGCCATTTTAGCACCAACAGATGCATTTGAAAAAACTGTCGCTGAGTTTTTCGCTGCTGGTGGTAAAGGGGCTAATGTCACTTTGCCGTTTAAAGAGCAAGCGTTTGCCATGGTCGATGAACTAACAGAGCAAGCGAAAATTGCCGGAGCCGTAAATACTATTAAACAGCTTGAAGATGGCAGTCTACTGGGTGATAACACCGATGGTGTAGGACTTGTTAAAGATCTTTTAGCTAATAATGTCACCTTAAAAGGGCGGCGAGTTCTTCTTATTGGCGCCGGTGGTGCAGCGCGAGGTGTCATTCAGCCATTATTGAATGAGCATATCGAAAGCTTAACAATAGCCAACCGTACCGCCGAAAAAGCAAAGGCACTAGCGAGTCATTTTAATGGTGAAATAGATGTACAGGGCTTTGCTTTAAATGATATCCCAGCAAACAACTATGATGTGGTGATTAATTCAACCTCAAGTAGTGTAACTGGAGACCTGCCGGGTATAGCTGAAGACCATGTTGCTACGTGTCAGTGCGCTTACGATATGTTTTACGCCAATGACGATACCGCATTTATCAGTTGGGTTAAGTCGATTAACCCAACATGTTTAACACTCGATGGTTGTGGCATGCTAGTTGGCCAAGCAGCACAAGCTTATTTTGTATGGCGCAATAAAATGCCAGAAATTATTCCCGTTGTTACCGCGCTTAAAGCAGGAGAAATTGCGTGAATCAAGCTATCCAATTTATAGACAGACTCGAATTGAAGCCTGAAGAAAAGCAGTTGGTATTCTTCGCACAAGTAAGTGGCTTGATGGTGGAGTGTGTTATTGATACCAGCAAGTATGATTTTGCAGATCAAAGCAGTGCGGTTAATTACTTTGAATCTTATCGTTTCGATTACGAAGAGCTCGCCGAGCAACTGATCGAAGATGAGCAGTATAACTCGGCAGGACAAATTGAATTAACCGAAGTGTTTTAGCCTTCAGCTAAGTATTCATCTTTAAGCTGAACATAATTATCAGCAGAGATTTTTAAAAAGGCGCGCTCTTGCTCTGTTAAAGGGCGAGCCTGTTTAACAGGGCTACCTACATAGAGGTAACCAGACTCTAAACGCTTGTTAGGTGGTACCAGTGAACCACCACCAATGATCACATCATCTTCAACAACTGCGTTATCCATTACTATTGCGCCCATACCAACAAGTATACGATTACCAAGTTGGCAGCCGTGTAGCATAACTTTATGACCAACAGTGACATCATCACCAATAATAAGAGGGTAGCCATCGGGGTTTGACTTAGAGGCACGAGTTAAATGTAAAACACTGCCGTCTTGAATGTTCGTACGTTCACCAATACGTATATAGTTAACATCGCCTCGCGCAGCAACAAGAGGCCATACACTTGAATCTTTACCAAGCGATATATCACCCACTAAAACCGATGACTCATCAATATAAACACTATTATCGTATGTCGGAGTGATCCCTTTATAAGAACGGATAGTCATAAATTCACCTTTTAATTTTAAAATGCGATCAGTCTAGTGTAACAGCGAAGCAAATAAATACACCAAAACAGGCCTAAATTGACTGCAAAACACCCAGTTTTAGGGTGTTTAGTTCAAAAGCTGAGCGAACAGTAAGTTTTTTTAAATTTTATTGAAAAAAGTGCTTGCGTAAAAAATCCATCTCCCTATAATGCGACCCCACTGACACGGCGGGCAGCAACGAAAGGCGCTGAACAACGTAGCAGAGAGTTAAGTGAAACTTCACTTTCAAATAATCGAAAGAAAGTTTGAAATTAAGTGTTGACTCGAAAGATTAAGGGTGTATTATACGCATCCCTAGCGACAACGTCGCAACGTTCTTTAACAATATAAAGCAATCATCTGTGTGGGCACTCGTACAGATTGAGTTCTAACAGCGAAGCTTGGTTTACTAAGTAACGCAAACAAATTTAGAGTCTCAAATGTAACTGAGTGACTATATAGTCAATTCGATATCGAAAGATATCAAAATCAGAATTCATTGAGCATGGTTTGAAGTTTACTTCAAACAAAAAACTTTTAATTGAAGAGTTTGATCATGGCTCAGATTGAACGCTGGCGGCAGGCCTAACACATGCAAGTCGAGC
>NZ_JABVXF010000044.1 GCF_013349995.1 Pseudoalteromonas sp. 0303 | reverse complement strand
CAAGAGCGATAAAGCCTAAGCCATCAAAGTACCCACATAAAAAAAGAAATGCCAGTCAGCTTAACTGACTGGCATTGGCCATAAGGCGCTTTTTTAATAATTGAAATCATTTAGATACGGGTAATGGTAAAACCTTTATCTGTTAATTGCTTCAATAAACCGTGTTGCTCTGGTAAGTGCAAAGCGCCCACTGCAATGAACAGCTTTTCTTTACCGATGCGAGTCGATAGTTGATTAACCCAATTGTTGTTACGGTCTATCAACATCACTTGCTCGCTTAGTTGACCATATTGAGAGTCATCAAAGCTTTCATTGTAAAACTGCGTAAGTGTTTTCATATCACCCGATTTCCAAGCCTTGATAAGACCAAAAAAGTAGGTATCTACGTCTGCAAGTTGCTCGAATGTTTCTTCGATCATCTTGTCATTCATAATTGCTAAGTGCTCAAACATTTCCATTTGGCGTTCAAGAGTTTCTAGTTCACCAACAGATATTTTATGTTCTTGAGCGTAAGCAAGTACTTGCTTGTCGATGCCGTATTGATCTGAAAAACCAACGTTTTGGAACTCCATCTGCATCATGGTGACCATCACCGCCCATGGTGCTAAATTCTTAAACATTGCAATATCAATTGATTTATCAGCAAAGTACTTTTGCAGTTTTGCATAGTTTTCTGGTGATAATTCTGATTGTAAGGTTTTGCCATTTTTCAGCATCATAAATGGTAATGAGCGACGCTGCATTTCCATTGGTGAAATGGCGCTGATATCCACCTCAACAATGACTTTATCTGAGTTATCGAGTGCTTTTGTTACCTTACTTGGCAAGCCTTTCATGCTGTTATCGCCAACATGCACGGTACCGAATAAATAAGAAGCAACGCCGTTTTTTTCTACTTTCCATAACCCCGGCTCTGCAAGTGTATATTGGCTAAAACCAAGCAGTAGCACCATAAAAAACAGGGCATTTATACGCTGGACGAATTTCATAACTTTCCTTTTCATAACGTGGTTTTTTCAATACTAAACTAATTTTTCTTTGAGGCGTTAAATTAAATCGGCTTTATGCAGAAAAATCACATCTAATTGCTAAAAATTAATCAATCATATAATGGCAAATAACGAGGTATGAAATTTCAATTTTTAATAAATAGTGAAATATAAATCTCCATATGTGAAATTGTTGAATATTTATTCCTTTAATTTTGCTTTTTAGCCTGTTTTTTGAATTGATTTTTATCTTGACTTACAGGCCCCAGCGCGGTACTAATAGAAAAAGACAGCGGGATGGCTAGATTTCCGCTACAAATGAACAGAATTTGGTTACAGATAAATGCTTACAAACAAACTTTCTCTAATTCTAATTAACGTCGTGGTGATTATTATTACCGCGGGGGCTAGTTAGTGCTTAGAGAAAAGTGAAGCATTTAAAAAGCCCCCCGCACTTAACAGTCCGGGGGGCTTTTTCGTTTTAAGGTTTGAGTCGCAGCAAATACACAATGTCACTGAGGAATGAGGATTTACGATGACAGGCGCAGAGTTAACAATCGATTTATTAGCCAAACATGGCGTTAAGGATGTTTTTGGATACCCAGGTGGTGCCATCATGCCTATTTACGACGCTTTGTACGGTGCGCCAGTCAAACATTATTTGACGCGTCATGAACAAGGAGCGGGTTTTGCAGCTGTAGGTTTTGCCCGCAGCACAGGCAAGTTAGGTGTGTGCTTTGCAACATCAGGCCCTGGTGCGACTAACTTAATAACAGCTCTTGCTGATGCGATGATGGATTCAGTGCCGTTACTTGCAATCACAGGGCAAGTACCTACCGCAGCGATAGGCTCCGACGCCTTTCAGGAAGTGGACGTGTTAGGTATGTCGTTATCATGTACTAAACATAGTTACATGGTTGAAAGGGCTGAAGATTTAGCCGAAATACTACAAGAAGCCATCCACCTAGCGCAAAGCGGCCGCCCAGGTCCTGTATTAGTTGATATCCCAAAAGACATCCAAATGGCGCAAGTACCATTCCACCCTTGGTTAGCCGCCGAAGATCATTTACCTAAATTAGACGCAAACCAAGTTGCGATAGCTAACCAAATCTTAAGTGAAGCGCAGCGCCCTGTGGCGTATATCGGTGGTGGCGTACAGGCTGCGGATGCACAAAACGAGCTTATGCAGTTTTTAGAAAAAACTCACATGCCTGCGGTATCAACTCTAAAAGCGCTAGGCAGTGTATTACCTGATTATGAATATGACCTTGGCATGCTAGGTATGCATGGTGGTAAAGCGGCTAACCTAGCAGTGCAAGAGTGTGATGTTTTGGTTTGTATCGGTGCTCGTTTTGACGACCGTGTTACTGGCAATTTAAGCAAGTTTGCCGCAAAAGCAAAAGTGATACACCTTGATATCGACGCGGCAGAGGTTGGTAAGCGTAAGCCTGCAAAAGCATCATTAGTCGCAGATTTAAAAACCTCATTACCGCAACTTGATTGTTTTGTAACGCCTGATGAGTGGTTAACGCACATCGAAAGCATGATGAAAGAACATGCATGGCGTTATGACTATCCTGGCGAGAAAGTATTTGCCCCTTATTTATTAAACCAGCTAAGCCAAAAAATGCCATCAACGGGTGTTGTGTGCTGTGATGTGGGTCAGCACCAAATGTGGGTGGCACAGCACATGAAGTTTAGCCACCCAAGTAATCATTTAAGTAGTGGTGGTGCGGGTACCATGGGCTTTGGTTTACCGGCCGCTATCGGCGCCCAAGTTGCGCGCCCAAATGACTTTGTGATCACGGTGTCGGGTGATGGCTCAATTATGATGAACATTCAAGAACTGGCAACAATTCGCCGTAACAATCTGCCAGTTAAAATTCTAATCCTAGATAACCAGCGCTTAGGCATGGTACGTCAATGGCAGCAGCTATTTTTTGAAGGTCGTTATTCTGAAACAAACCTTTCAGATAATCCTGATTTTGTGCAGTTAGCAGCGGTGTTTGGCATTCCAGGTCAAACCATCACTAAAGCAGATGAAGTCGATGCTGCAGTTGATGCGTTAGTAAATAGTGAAGGTCCATACATTCTGCATGCCTGCATAGATGATAAAGAAAATGTATGGCCGCTTGTACCACCGGGTGCTGCCAATGATGAAATGATGACGGAGACAGTAAAATGAAACACACCCTAACGATTGCGCTAAAGAATCAAAGTGTCGCTGTAGAGCGCTTTTTACGCGTTGCACGTCATCGCGGCTTTGACCTAACAACCATGAATTTAGAAATGGCAGATGAAGCGTTTCACGTCACTATGACGGTAGACAGCGATAAGCCAATTTATCTACTAACATCACAGTTAAATAAATTGGTTGATGTGAAACACGTCAATGTTGAAAACCAATTTCAACAACAAGCAATCTAGTAAAAATCAACAGGTAACTAGAGCAGTCAGATTGATGCTTTAGTGAGAAATAAATTAGGAATGAGGAAGTCAGTGGCATGCCACTGCAACAACTGAGGTAATTATGGCTAAATTAAGAAGTGCAACAACAACAGAAGGTCGCAAACGTGCAGGGGCGCGTGCTTTATGGCGTGCAACAGGGATGACAGATAAAGACTTCGGTAAGCCAATTATCGCTGTTGTTAACTCATATACTCAGTTTGTACCGGGTCATGTTCACCTTAACCAACTTAGTGAGCTAATGGCTGAAACCATCACCGAAGCCGGTGGTGTACCAAAAGAATTTAATACTATTGCGATCGACGATGGTATCGCAATGGGTCACGGCGGCATGCTTTATTCACTACCATCGCGTGACTTAATTGCTGACTCTGTGGAATACATGGTTAATGCACACTGTGCTGATGCCATGATCTGTATTTCTAACTGCGACAAAATCACTCCGGGGATGATGCTAGCAGCACTGCGTTTAAATATTCCGGTTATTTTCGTATCAGGTGGTCCAATGGAAGCGGGCAAAACACGCCTAGCTGATATCGACATTAAACTTGATTTAGTTGATGCCATGGTAAAAGGCGCTGATACCACAGTAAGCGATGAAGACTCTGAAAAAGTAGAGCGCTCAGCGTGTCCTACTTGTGGTTCATGTTCGGGCATGTTTACTGCCAACTCAATGAACTGCTTATTAGAAGCGATTGGTTTAGCACTGCCGGGTAACGGTACCACACTAGCTACGCATAAAGACCGTAAACAACTTTACGTTGAAGCGGGGGCGCGCATTGTTGATTTATGCCGTGAGTATTATCAAAAAGATAATGCAGCAGTATTACCACGTGCTATTGCTAATCGCACTGCTTTTATGAATGCAATGGTAGTTGATATTGCTATGGGTGGTTCATCAAATACGGTTTTACACTTATTAGCTGCAGCGCAAGAAGCGGGTGTTGATTTTGATATGTCGCACATCGATGAGCTTTCTCGTAAAACTCCTTTCCTTTGTAAGGTGGCGCCTGCAACCAATAAATATCATATTGAAGATGTGCATCGTGCTGGTGGCATGATGGCAATTATTCGTGAACTAGGTAAGGCTGGCCTTGTCGATTTAACTGTTGATCACGTAGCAGGTCACACTATGGCCGAAATGGTGACTAAATGGGATGCCACCGATCCGAATAATGAAGTGGCGCAAAAATTCTATAAAGCAGGCCCTGCTGGTATCCGTACGACAAAAGCAATGAGCCAAGAGTGCCGCTGGCCAGAACTTGATAATGACCGTGAAAACGGCTGTATCCGCAGTGTTGAAAATGCCTTTCGTCAAGATGGTGGCTTAGCTGTACTTTCAGGTAACTTAGCTCTTGATGGCTGTATTGTTAAAAGTGCTGGTGTAGTTGAAGAAATGCTGCACTTTGAAGGCCCTGCGGTTGTATACGAATCACAAGATGATTCGGTTGAAGGCATTCTTAACGGTGAAGTAAAAGCCGGTGATGTTGTGGTAATTCGCTACGAAGGACCAAAAGGTGGCCCAGGCATGCAAGAAATGCTGTATCCAACGAGTTACTTAAAATCAGTGGGCTTAGGTGAAAAATGTGCGCTTATCACCGATGGTCGTTTCTCGGGTGGTACATCGGGTTTATCAATTGGTCATGTTTCACCAGAAGCAGCAAGCGGTGGTGCAATCGCTTATGTTGAAAATGGCGATAAAATAATCATTGATATCGCAACCCGTGAAATCACTTTGGCGTTGTCTGATGAAGAGCTTGAAGCGCGTAAACAAAAGCAACTAGCACGCGGTAAAGATGCTTATAAACCACTTGATCGTGACCGTTATGTTTCATCTGCACTTAAAGCCTATGCGTTACTTGCAACCAGTGCAGACAAAGGAGCTGTTCGCGATTTAGCAAAACTTGAGGAGCTTAGTTAATTATGGTTTCTCAAGAGCTCGATTACTTTCGCGCTATTATCCAAGCGAACATGGAGCCCCTTGCAAAAGTCACTGAGGTCAGCGAAATGGCTGATCTTAGTGCACGGCTAGGCAACCATGTGTGGTTAAAGCGTGAAGACCAACAACCGGTTTATTCATTTAAGCTTCGTGGTGCTTTTCATAAACTAAGCAAGTTGCCAAAAGGTTCTGATGTAATCACAGCCTCAGCGGGTAACCATGCACAAGGCGTTGCACTCAGTGCTTCATTTTTAGGCCATAAAGCTACGATTGTGATGCCAGTAACAACACCAGAAATTAAAGTGAATGCAGTACGTTCACTCGGTGGTGAAGTGGTATTACACGGCCATCATTTTGATGCGGCAAAAGCCCATGCTTTAGAGCTGACAGAGCAGCGTAACGGGGTGTTTGTGCCACCGTTTGATGATCCTGATGTGATTGTTGGCCAAGGTACCGTTGCCCGTGAATTAATGCAGCAATTGAATGACCTTGATGCTGTTTTTATTCCTGTTGGCGGTGGTGGCTTGCTAGCAGGCATGGCGGTGTACATTAAGTCGTTACGTCCTGATATCAAAGTCATTGGTGTTGAAGCTGATGAGAGTGCTTGCCTAAAAGCAGCGCTTGAAGCAGGCAAGCCCGTTGAGCTTGACCGTGTTGGTAGCTTTGCAGATGGTGTAGCCGTAAAAGTTATTGGCACAGAAACATTTCGTTTAGCGCAAAAGTTTTGTGATGAAGTGGTCACTGTAACGGGCGACGAAATTTGCGCCGCAATGCAAGATATCTTTGTTTCAACCCGTGCGATAGCGGAGCCTTCAGGGGCGCTATCAACAGCGGGCCTTAAAAAGTGGTGCCAACAAAATGGTGTTAAAGGCTTAAACGTAGCTGCGATTTTATCGGGTGCAAACTTAAACTTTGACCGCTTACGTTATGTTGCAGAGCGAACGGCTCTCGGTGAAAAGAACGAAGCACTGCTTGCCGTGACCATAAAAGAAGAAAAGGGTAGCTTTAAGCAGTTTTGTAACTCATTAGGTGGCAGGGCTATCACCGAGTTTAATTACCGTTATGCAGGTCCCGGCGAAGCGCAAATTTTTGTTGGTATTGCATTAAGGCAAGGGCAGCAAGAGCTTGATGAATTAAAAGCAGCACTGACAGAAAACGACTACACGTTTTGCGATCTATCAGATAACGAACTGGCTAAATTGCATATTCGTTATATGGTGGGTGGTAAAGCGCCAGCTCAACTTCATGAGCGTTTACTGCGCTTTGAGTTTCCTGAATACCCAGGTGCACTGGCACGATTCTTAGATACCCTTGGTAGTAATTGGAATATCACTTTATTCCATTATCGTAATCATGGTGGAGCGATTGGTAATGTGCTGGCGGCCTTTGCTATTGAACCGAGTGATTATGAGGTATTCAATGAGCATTTGAACCGTTTGGGATACAACGTTCAAGATGAAACAAGCAATCCATGTTTCACCCAGTTCTTAACTAGCCAAGGTCAAGAACTTAGCGAAGTTAAAGCGGCAAATCAGTAGCTTAATATAATCAAGACTGTTCACTAGCAGTCTTGATTTTTTCTCTATTTTTCCTATAGTTAATGCACGGTTTCAAGCAAGGATGATGCGTGCAAGGTATAAAAAGCCTACTAGGGTTAATCTGTTTAATACTTTCTATGAGCGCACAGTGTGCTGATAAAGTTAGCTTACAGTTAAAATGGACTCACCAGTTCCAATTTGCAGGCTATTATATGGCTGCTGAAAAAGGCTTTTATAAGGAAGCTGGTCTTGATGTCTCTATTATTCCTGCTGATCCAAACCACCCAGATACCTTCCCTAAAGTATTAAGCGGTACAGCCGACTTCGCCATTACCCACTCAGGCATATTACAAAAGCGTCAGCAAGGCGCACCGGTTGTTGCCCTTGGAGCCATACTGCAGTTTTCACCTTACTGCTGGATGGTAAAAAATAACTCAGATATTTTTCAGCCAAGAGACTTTGCTGGTAAAAAGCTAAGTAAAATCGGCTCAATTGAAAATGCTGAATTGCTGGTAATGTTACAGCGTGCTGGATTGAGCCTAGAAAGCTTGATGGCAGCTAGCCATGAAGGCGGTATTAAAGAGTGGCTTGCCGGTGATTTAGATGCGGTGCAAGTTTATGTCACCAATGAGCCTTACACGATGACATTACAAGGAGTCGGTCACCGACTCATTTGCCCGCAAAAGTTTGGTTTGAATGTGTATGGCGATATTTTATATACCTCAGAGCAGTTTTTAGCGAAAAAGCCAGAGGTTGTTGAGCGCTTTTATCGTGCCAGCTTAAAAGGGTGGCGGTATGCCTTATTACATTTAGAAGAAAGCATCGATGTAACCAAGCAGCACTATGCCACCCATAAAAGCGTACAAGAGCTGGCCTATGAAGCGCATGTGTTAGCAAGCTATATCCAACCACCGGGCATTAATCTTGGCAATATGTCGATGGCAAAGTGGCGTTTGATTGCAGATTTATATGGCTTAGATCAGGATGAGTTTGATCAGGCTTTTGATGGCTTTATGTATGATCAACAACAAACAGAAGGATTTGAGCTATCTTGGATGCTGATCCTAGCCATCATTCTAAGTATTGCATGTGTGCCATTGTACATTCGTTTGATCAGTAGTAACCGACGTTAAATAAGATAAATCTGTTATACTGCTTTTTATTTCTTGTCGCTAAGTAGTTATGACACTTGCCGAGCACTTTGCTGCCTTAGATGCACTGCTATTTTCAACACGCCAATACTGGCAATGTACCGCATTTGATTTTGATGATCTTCCTTGGCCTGAATTAGCCAACTTATTATGGGCGCTTGATGACCAACAAGTGAGTGAACTTGATGCCGATCAGCAGGCTTTATATCGTTATTTTACTGATGAAATCGAACACATCGAAAAGCTGGCAGAATTATGTGAGTTGCCAGCGATAAGTGCTGCCCGTAATGAATTTCCGTTTTGGATAAGTAATGGCATTAAAGGCCGTAAGTTTGAGCAACTACAAGACTTTGTTGCGGCGATCAGTCAGCAGCCATTAAACCAGCCCGTTCTAGAATGGTGCGCAGGTAAAGGGCATTTAGGTCGCATGTTGGCATTCAATGGAGCACCAAGTGTACATAGCATTGAGCTACAACAACACTTGTGCGACCAAGGTCAACACAGTGCTAAACAACAGCAATTGGCGATGCAGTTTTCACAAGCAGATGTATTAACCGATGATACTGATGGCTTTTTTGAAAGCCAGCAGCATGCAGTTGCTTTGCATGCTTGTGGTCGTCTGCATCAAACATTTATGCAGCAAGCAAGCAAAGCGAAAACCCAACAAATCAGTTTTTCACCATGCTGTTATCATTTATTCACAGATAACGCCTATCAAGCAATGAGCGAGCCTGCCAAGCAAAGTCAACTTGTGCTTACTCATCGCGATTTAAAACTGGCGCTGCAAGAAACGGTAACAGCACCGAGCCGAGTTGATAAGGTAAGAAAAACAGAGGTTGAATGGCGTCTTGGATTTGATGCGTTACGTAAATCAATAACCGGTGAAATGCACTATGTGAGTGTGCCATCAGTGAACAAAGCGATCTTCTCTGATTCGTTTAGCTCATTTTGTTTGTGGGCAGCTGAGAAAAAATCATTACCTTTACCAGAAGGCATTGATTACAATAAATTTTTAGAAATAGGTAAAAAGCGCAAAAGGGTTACTGAGCGAGTTGAACTCGTCCGACATGTGTTCAGAAGGGCAATTGAAGTTTGGCTCGTGCTCGATCGTGCTTTATATTTGCAACAACAAGGGTATCAAGTAACAGTTAGTACGTTTTGCGAAAAGCAGCTGACACCAAGGAATATCTTGATCCAAGCTAATTATTAAATACCGTAAAGAGGCGCAATGAGAAAGTTAAAAAATTTATTCGAAAATAATAGACGTTGGGCAGCGCGTACGAGTGAAAATGATCCTGAGTTTTTCAAAATTCTATCAATGCAGCAAAACCCAGAGTACCTGTGGATCGGTTGTTCTGACTCGCGTGTACCTGCAAACGAAATCGTAGACTTATTACCGGGTGAGCTATTTGTTCACCGTAACGTGGCAAATGTTGTTGTGCATACCGACCATAACTGTCTTTCGGTAATGCAATACGCTGTTGAAGTACTGAAAGTGAAGCACATCATGGTTGTTGGTCACTACGGCTGTGGTGGTGTTCAAGCAGTATTAAACGAAGCACGTTTTGGCTTAATTGATAACTGGCTACGCCACGTAGGTGATGTAAAAGAAAAACACATCGAACAACTCAATGCATTACCTGAGCAAGAGCGTTTAAATAGCCTAATTGAACTAAACGTTATCGAACAAGTACGTAACGTGTGCCGTACTAACATTGTGCAAGATGCTTGGGCGAAAGGCCAAGAGTTAACAATTCATGGTTGGGTGTATGGCTTAGCAAATGGTCATCTAAATGATCTTGAGTCGGTTGTGACCTGTGCTGAAGAAGCTAGTGATACCTACGGTATTGCCGTTAAGCGCGTATTTGAACGCGTGGCAGAAAAAAGCTAAAACTTGCTAGTTAGAAAAAAGGAGAGCTAATTCGCTCTCCTTTTTTATTGTTCGTCTTGTTTGCTAGCAAGTTGCTGCTCGAGTAGTGCAACTTTCTCTTCAAGCTCAGTGAGTTTTTCACGAGTACGAATAAGTACTTGGCTTTGAATATCAAACTCATCACGGCTTACAAAGTCCATCTCAGCAAGTTTGTTTTGAATAGCTTGCTTTGTTTTGCCTTCAACTGTTTCGGCAAGGTTTTTCACGCCTTGCGGCATGTTGTCAGTAATTTGCTTAGCGATTTCTTCAAGTTTTGCTGGGTTGAGCATCTTCGTCCCTTGAGTCACGTAAAAAAACAATCTTACCTTATTGGCTAGGCGTAGTGTAGTGATTACGGTAAAATTGCCCGTCCTGTCTTTGGATAATTTCTTTAGGGGCTTATGAAACTCAACCCAAAACAAGATGAAGCGGTAAAGTATATCAGTGGACCGTGTCTGGTATTAGCCGGTGCGGGATCTGGTAAAACGCGTGTTATTACTAATAAAATCGCTTACTTGGTGCAAAAGTGTGAGTATCAAGCGCGCAATATTGCGGCGGTAACCTTTACCAATAAAGCGGCAAAAGAAATGCGCGAGCGTGTAACGCAAACACTGGGTAAACAAGAGTCGAAAGGCTTATGGGTTTCAACGTTTCACACCCTTGGGCTTGAGATCATCAAAAAAGAGTTAACGACGTTAGGTTTTAAACCTGGTTTTTCGTTGTTTGATGATCAAGATACCAACCAGTTACTAGCTGAGCTGACCGAAGAAGAACTTAAAAAAGACAAAGATTTACTCAATCTACTGAAGATGCAAATAGGTAGTTGGAAGAACGAGTTGATTCTACCAGAGCGTGCCGTTCGCGAAGCCCGTGAGCCGCAAAAAGCCTTGTTTGCTCAGCTGTATGCGCGTTATCAAAATCAATTACGTGCTTATAATGCCCTTGATTTTGATGATCTGATCATGATCCCTACTTTATTGTTAGGCCAAAATGCCACTGCCCGTGAACGTTGGCAACAGCGTTTTCGTTACTTGCTGGTGGATGAGTATCAAGATACTAATACCAGTCAGTATCAGCTGGTTAAGTTATTGGTGGGTGAACGAGCTCGTTTTACCGTGGTAGGCGATGACGATCAATCAATTTACTCATGGCGTGGTGCTAAGCCTCAAAACCTTGTTCTATTGAGTAAAGATTTTCCGGGCCTACGTTTAATTAAGCTTGAACAAAACTACCGTAGCGCAGGGCGAATTCTAAAAGCGGCGAATATTTTGATTGCTAATAACCCCCATGAATTTGATAAAAAGCTATTCAGTGAGCTTGGCTATGGTGAGCCTATCAAAGTGATTGGTTGTCGTGATGAAGAGCATGAATCAGAGCGAGTGGTGGCAGAGATCATTTCTCATAAATTCATGAAGCGCACCAGCTATAAAGATTACGCGATTTTATATCGTGGTAATCACCAAGCGCGCGTGTTTGAAAAAGCACTTATGAGCAACCGCATTCCCTATAAAATCAGCGGCGGCATGTCATTTTTCTCGCGTTCAGAGATCAAAGATATCATGGCGTATTTACGCCTATTAGTGAACCAAGATGACGACAATGCCTTTTTACGTATTGTAAATACGCCACGCCGTGAGATTGGTACGGTCACACTTGAAAAGCTCGGCACCCTTGCTAATGAAAAGCATATCAGCTTATTTGCTGCCTGTTTTGAGCCTGAGCTTGCGCACAGATTAAAGGGCCGTGGTTTTAATGCTTTAGCTGGTTTTGCCCGCTGGGTGGTTGAGCTTTCTGATAATGCGGTACGGGGCGATACCCTTGAAGCAGTGAAAGAGTTAGTTAGGCAAATTAACTACGAAGCATACCTTTATGAGTCATCACCGAGTGCAAAAGCCGCTGAAATGCGTATGAAAAACGTTTCAGAGCTTTATCGTTGGATCACCGACATGCTAACAGGTGACGCAGACAACCCGCCGCTGAACCTTGCTGAAGTGGTTAGTAAACTGACCCTGCGCGATATGCTTGAGCGTAACGAAGAAGAAGACGAATCTGACGCGGTACAATTACTGACACTGCATGCTTCAAAAGGTTTGGAGTATCCGTATGTGTTCATGGTTGGCATGGAAGAAGGCTTATTACCGCACCAAGTAAGTATTGATGAAGATAACGTTGAAGAAGAGCGTCGTCTTGCTTATGTAGGTATTACGCGTGCACAGCAAGAGCTGGTAATGACTTATGCTAAGTTACGTCGTCAATTTGGTGAAACGTCAGATACTGAGCTTAGTCGCTTTGTGCAAGAGTTACCACAAGATGATTTAGCCTTCGAAGCGAAAAAGCCACCGTCTTCACAGGCTGAGCGCATGGAAAAAGGCCAAGCTCGTGTAGCTAATCTAAGAGCAATGCTTAAGAAGTAATAAATTGTGCGCTCGGTGCTTCGTGTTCGAAGGGCGCCAGCGCATGTTGCTTACCAATAAACAATGACAATCCGTGCTTATCGAGTAACGTGCGGTAGTTAAAAATTGACGGGCCTTTCGCGATTACTTGGATATTTTGCAGCTTAGTAATCGCCAGCACACCTTGCAGTTGTAGGTGATAGTTTTCTTGCTGTAGTACACGCTTACTGAATGTTGAACTTAATAACAAGTAATCGAATTGGAACTCTGTTAGTAAGTTTAATTCACAGCGATCTTTAGCAAATTCATTCAAACCAATCGAAAATCCTTGTGCGACCAAGTTTTTTAAATTTTCAATTTGTACCGCTGATGCATAACGAATTTCTTGTTCATTGAATAATAAACACATTCTATTTGCATCGTGGGCTTTTAATAGCTTACATAGTGCTTGAAAATTAATACGTTCAAGGACTAAACCAGAGCAAGGGAACAGTACTTTTTCTAGATTACTGTCACTTACTAAACTGAATGCTTGTTTGAGTAAATTAAGTTCAACCTCAAAGTGCTGAACTCTATCGGTCGCAAACTTCTTAAGCACTTCAAAGCTGGTGCTACCAAGTACTGGGTGTTCACCAAATGCTACCAAGTACTGGGTGTTCACCAAATGCTTCGAGTAAAGACTCTGCACGAGTTTGCTCATCCAAGGTAATGATTTCGGCACTTCTAAAGTGCATAGGCAAATCATCTAAGTGATGCATATTGTCAGCATCATGCTGTACATTGCTGGCATTAAGCAGCGGATGGAAACATTCAAAGCGATTACGGCCTGCATTTTTCGCGTAATACATGGCTGCATCCGCATCACGTATAATTTCATCGGTGTGCTTGTAGCTTGGTTTTGAGTAGGTAATACCAATACTTGCACCACTTTGAATGCACTGACCCTTCATACAGAAAGGTTTTCTCATAATTTCGATAATACGTTTGGCAACATCTTGGGCTTGCTGTTGCTCTGTTAAGTGAGTGAGCAATATCACAAACTCATCACCACCTAAACGTGCAAGCAAATCATGCTCACGAATACAATGCGAGAAAGACTCGGCAACACCAATTAAAAATTGATCGCCTGCTTGGTGACCAAGGTGATCGTTGATGTCTTTAAATTTATCAAGGTCAATAAATAGCACTGCAAACTGCTGCTCTGGATAGCGCTGGTAGTGCTGCAATGTTTTTTCGAGTTGAGTTAAGAATAAACTGCGATTCGGTAAACTGGTTAGTGAATCATGGTGTGCATCGTGGTACAGCTGTTGTTCTATTTTTTTACGCTCTTCAATTTGCATTTGCAGGTGCATATTGGCTTGGCGAAGTTCTTTGGTTTTTTCAGTGACCCGGTGCTCAAGCTTTTGGTGACTAAGCTTTAACTCTTGGTTGGCTAGATGAGTTTGAATAACATTAGCAATTTGATGCGATACAAAGGTGATTAGCTCACAATCATCCTGACTAAATTCATGTTTATTGTTATAAGCTTGGCAAACAATGAGGCCTATAACGCCCTGTGATGTTTTAAGTGGAGCACCTAACCAACTCGTCGCGGTGCGCTCTGGTGGTACATTAACGGGTCTTTCTACTACGCCAAGCTTGATTAGCTCTTTTGCTCTTTCACTGTCTATGACTTGGCACTTTTCAGTGCTGAGCACTAGTTCACTGTAACCTTTAGCAAATGGCCTTGGTTTACCATTATCGTTAAATTCATCGACGCAGTAAGGGAAACTTAACCAATGTGACTGTTGGTCATACAATGCGATGTATAAGTTATCTGCATAGGTAATATTTTTTATAATGTTATGAACATGCTGATATACATCGTCGAGGTTTTTACTTTGCGTTGCCAGCTCAGATATTTTAAATAAGATCTGTTGGCGTTCTAGCGCATTTTTACGTTGTTGAATTTCGTCGTTGAGTGCTTGGTTACTTTGTGTCAGTGCACGGGTGCGAATTTTAACTTCAGATTCGAGCAGCTCACGTTTTTTAACTCGTTCAATCGCTGTCGCTAAATACAGTGACATCGCTTCGAGCAACTCAATTTGCTGCTCAGAATAGCCTTGCTTATTGTCATAGCTTTGCGCGACCATGACGCCAATAATGACTTTATCGCGATAGACGGGCACTCCAACCCAATGCTCAGCTGGCGTACCAAAGCACTTAAGTAAGCCTTGTTCAACCGCTTGCTCTGTTTGTTGTTTGGTAAAGTAACAGGTTTTACCTTGTTTAAATACGTAACCTGTGAGGCCTTCTTTAAAGTACTGCTCATATTTTAACGGTACTGAAAGACCATCTTTTTCATCGGCAAAATAAGATAGCTCAAGGTTATCGTAAACCGGGTTATGCAACACAACGAAGAAGTTTTTACTTGGGATATAGTCTTGCAGAATGTTGTGGATAGCAGGGTAGAGCAGGGTTAATTCGGCAACAGTGCTTGCTTGCTCTGATAATTGTAAAAGAGCATGTTGCAAGTGATGTGATTGCTTATACTTTTGTAAAAGCGATTTTAAGCGAGCATTTTTACGGCCTAGCTTATCAATGTGTGTTGCTGAATCTTCCAATGATTTAGAACCAGATCTTATTGTTGTTTAAATTTCGTCCTTTATAGTTCCACTTTTTTATTAGATCGTCAAGTAACAGGTGTTAACAAAATAGTAATTTATGATGGGGCGTATTTGGCTACAGCATTAGTCTAGCGGCTAAAAGCAGCCACAAAAAAGGGCTTAATAAAATTAAGCCCTTAGTATTAGTTTTAAACTGTTACTTGCTAGTCATGAAATCGATAGCAGCGCTGATCTCTTCATCAGAACAGTCCATACACGTACCTTTAGGAGGCATCGCGTTGAAACCGTTGATTGCATGGTTAAGTAATGTATCCATGCCTTTAGCAATACGAGGAGCCCAATCATCAGCTGATTTAGGTGCACCTAGTGCGCCAGTGCCATGACAAGCAAAACATGCTGCTTGGTAAACTTGTTCACCAGAACGAGGACCTGTAGGTTCAGCAGCGACCGCAGCTTTATCACCTTCTAGATATACAGAACCAATTGGCGCTAGACGCTTTTTAATTGCATCTTCAGTCAAAGAGTTGTCATACGCTTGTGCATATGCCGTTGTTGCTAGCAGTAATAATGCAGCTGATAGTTTTTTCATTTTGCCTTGCTCACTTCGATTTGAACGTGATCAATCACGATATCTGACGGAAATTAGAACGATTATAACGCTAAGCCACAATTTATAAAATGATCTAAAAGGCTTTTTCTTGAGAAAAACCGTCATTTTTTTGCGTTAGCGCAAGAAAAGCCAGCATTAAATACTGGCTCTTAGCTTGATGTTTAAGCAAGCTCTAATACTTTGTTAACCAATTTTTCGATACCCGCATCAGCATCTAAAATGCTTTGGGCCAACATATAGGCTGGGGTTGTGACCACTTTATGCTGAGGATCAACAACAATATCATTCACAGCACAGCTTTGGTGCGCTCCGCCAAGTTGCTCGATTGCGGCAGCGGTGTCTGCATCGTTACCAATGGTTGTTTTTACACCTTTACCATAAATAAGCGGCAGCATGGCAGGAGCAATACACATATAACCCGCTGCTTTGTTGGCATCGACAAAGGCCTTCGCAGTTGTCAGTACATCACCTTGAACTTGGGCATCTGCGCCTTTAACAGCAAAGTCAGATAGGTTTTTCGCGGCCCCAAAGCCACCTGGTACGATCAAGGCATCGAATTCATCTACATTTAGCTCAGTCAGCGCTTTAATTTCACCACGGGCAATACGCGCAGCTTCAACTAACACATTACGATTAGGTGTCATTTCTTCACCGGTTAGGTGATTAATGGTGTGCATTTGTTCGATATCGGGTGCGAAGCATTGATAGCTCGCGCCTGCTTTTGCGATATGTAATAAGGTTAATACGGCTTCATTGATTTCTGCGCCGTCGTAAACACCGCAACCAGCTAAAATTACAGCAACTTTTTTCATTTTTGAACTCTCCTTAATGCGACTAGCTTTAGTTTAACAAGGATACGAGCATGGCGACAAAATAAAAAACTTTCGTCGCTTGATAACTCGCAAAGCGTGATGAATAGCTGTTTATGCCTTTTTATAAATTACTAACGAAAAAAAAAGTATAAAGGATCGCTATGATCTTTGATCCATTATGCTAGAATACTCCTCCGGTTATGAAAAGGGATGTTAATTCGGTATCGAATAAGCAAAAGGTTATCGCTACTAAAACCGTTTTCCACATCGGACAAAAATAATAAAAAAAGAACGCCGTAATATCTTTTTTAAATCAAAACATGAGCTTATAAAATTTTCCTAAATGTTTTTTCATTTCGGGAGAATTAGCTCTGTCTGTTATCTACAAAGTTATCCACAGCTTGCTCAGTCATAAACCTTTATTGGTTAATAATTCACAGTCGTTTTCTTCATGGCCTTATGGCATGCTTACAAACAATTTAATGTTATTCAATTAGGATCCAATTTCACCATGGCTCAGATCCCTGAAAATCCACTTATTCTTGTAGATGGTTCTTCTTATTTATTCCGTGCATACCATTCGCCACCGCACCTTACTAACTCAAAAGGTGAAGCGACAGGCGCAATCTATGGCGTAGTTAATATGCTTAAGAGTTTGATCAAGCAATATGATCCGTCGCACATGGTGGTGGTATTTGATGCCAAGGGTAAAACCTTCAGAAATGACATGTACAGTGAATACAAAGCGAATCGTCCGCCAATGCCGGATGACTTACGCACACAGATCGCACCACTGCATAACATTATTAAAGCAATGGGTTTCCCACTGATTAGTATTGAAGGTGTTGAGGCTGACGATGTTATTGGTACCTTTGCGCGTATAGCGTCAGAGCAGCAGCGTCATGTACTGATCTCAACTGGCGATAAAGATATGGCGCAGCTTGTTAATGAACATGTCACGCTGATCAATACCATGACAGATAGCATTTCAGATCCAGAAACCGTGGTTGAGAAGTTTGGCGTTGGTCCTGAGTTGATCATTGATTACCTTGCTTTAATGGGTGACAAGGTCGATAACATCCCAGGTGTTGATGGCTGTGGTCCAAAAACAGCAGTGAAATGGTTACAAAAATATGGATCATTGCAAGGTGTCATTGATCATGCAGGTGAAATTAAAGGCAAGATTGGTGAAAAACTTGCTGCAGCACTTGATCATCTGCCACTTAGCTATGAATTAGCAACAATTAAGTGTGATGTTGAGGTTGAGTCAGATCTTGAAACTTTTAAGCTGCAAGAGTCTAATCGTGACGAATTGATTGCACTTTATGGTGAATGTGAGTTCCGCCGTTGGTTAGCTGAACTACTTGATAACCCTAAAGACGCTGATACGCATTTAGATGTGCCAACTGAAGCTAACGAACTACCAAAAGTTGCTGATGCACACTACGAAACTATTTTAACTGAAGAGCAGCTAGATACCTTAGTGGCGCAGTTAAATGACGCTGAATTGTTTGCTTTTGATACTGAAACAACCAGCCTTGATTATATGCAAGCGCAATTGGTTGGTATGAGCTTTGCGGTTAAAGCCGGTGAAGCGGCTTATCTTCCGGTTGCTCACGATTACCCTGATGCGCCAGAACAATTAAGCTTAGAAACCGTAATGGCAAAAATTGGCCCAATCTTAGCTGACGAAAACAAAGCGAAAGTGGGGCAAAATCTTAAGTACGATAAAAGCGTGTTAGCGAATGCGGGCTTTGAGTTAAAGGGTATTAAATACGACACTATGTTGGAGTCGTATGTATTTAATAGTGTAGGTAGTCGCCATGATATGGATTCACTGGCACTGAAATACCTAGGCCACAAAAATATCAGCTTTGAAGATATTGCCGGTAAAGGTAAAAAGCAGTTAACGTTTAATCAAATTGAGCTAGAAAAAGCGGCGCCTTATGCTGCTGAAGATGCCGATATAACGCTACGTCTTCACCAAGTGTTATGGCCAAAAATTGATGCCGATAGCCAGTTGAAGTCAGTATTCGAAGATATTGAGTTACCACTTGTCACAGTGCTTTCTGATATTGAGCGCACTGGTGTTGCAATTGATAGCAACATGCTGGCAGCTCATAGCCAACGTTTAGGCGAGCGCCTGTTAGAGCTTGAGCAAGAAGCTTATGATATTGCAGGCGAAAAGTTTAACTTAGGCTCACCTAAGCAACTGCAAGCTATTTTGTTTGAAAAACTTGAGCTGCCTGTTATCAAGAAAACACCTAAGGGTGCACCTTCGACAGCAGAAGAAGTATTGCAAGAACTAGCTCATGATTATCCATTACCAAAAGTGATTATTGAGCACCGTGGTTTATCTAAACTTAAATCAACCTACACAGATAAACTTCCGCTAATGGTTAATGAGCGCACTAAGCGAGTGCATACCTCTTATCATCAAGCTGTAACAGCAACAGGGCGTTTAAGTTCAACGGATCCTAACTTACAGAATATTCCAATTCGTTCAGAAGAGGGTCGTCGTATTCGTGAAGCCTTTATTGCTGCACCAGGCCATAAAATTGTGGCTGCCGATTACAGCCAAATTGAATTACGTATTATGGCGCACTTATCACAAGATAAAGGCCTACTCACTGCGTTTGCGAATGGTTTAGATGTGCACAGCGCAACCGCTGCAGAAGTCTTTGGGGTTAGCCTTGAAGAGGTTACCAGCGATATGCGTCGTAAAGCGAAAGCGGTTAACTTCGGCTTAATTTATGGCATGTCGGCGTTTGGTTTATCACGTCAGTTAGATGTACCCCGCCATGAAGCACAGCATTATATTGATAAATACTTCGAGCGTTTCCCTGGCGTGCTTGAGTACATGGAAACAACCAGAGAAAAAGCAGCTGATAAAGGGTATGTAGAAACGATTTTTGGTCGTCGCTTACATTTACCGGAAATCAATGCCCGTAACGGCGCTCGTCGTAAAGCCGCTGAACGTGCTGCGATCAACGCACCAATGCAAGGTACTGCAGCTGATATCATCAAAAAAGCGATGCTAAAAGTTCATCAGTGGGTGAACGCGCAAGCTGAAGGTTCAGTGAAGCTGCTAATGCAAGTGCACGATGAATTAGTGTTCGAAATAAAAGAAGAATCTGTGGACGACTATAAAGCTGAAATTTGTAAGCTAATGTCAGAAGCCGCGACTCTTGATGTGCCTCTGATTGTTGAAGCCGACAGCGGTGACAACTGGCAACAGGCTCACTAATAGTCGCAATAGGTGAGAGTTGTCAGCTATCAGGTTAAAAGTTAGCGAGTTGCTAGGGGAAAGAGTAAAGTTAGTGAGTTACTTGACACAGATTGTAAGTTGTCTAGGGTTGCTAACTTGCTAACTTGCTAACTTGCTAACTTGCTAACTTGCTAACTTGCTAACTTGCTAACTTGCTAACTTGCTAACTTGCTAACTTGTTTATAACCCCAACTCCTGCAACCGCTTTACGTGTTCGCGATAAAGCTCAATAGGGTCAACTTCACGAAAATTGTGTAAACCAATAAATTGATTAATCTCATCTAAGTGGTTCATTTCATAATCATCTTTGATGACATGACCTAAATGGCTGCTGCAGCGCGATACAAGGCCATCATCTTTGCCTAAAATAAGTAACGAGCCAAGCAGCATGGGCAAGTCGGTTGGATCAAGTATATTGGTGAGTGCTGCTGTACCACTCCACGAAAAATAGTACACCCCATTTTCGGCAACTAACTGACCTTGATCGCATTTATTTTCTGGTAAACCTTCAGGGTATTTTTGATTAAATACGTCAGCGCCTTGTGTACTTAAGCTACTTAAAGCACCGAGTGTATCTTGCGGTAATTGGCTGTGGCCTGAGAGCAGTGAAATGACCTTACCAACCCCATCAAATACGAACCGCGCGGTATGTTCTGCTTGAGAATTTGCAGGTAGTTTTTGTCTAATTAAATCAATAATGCCACTGCCATTGTTTGCACCGCCAATACTGGTTACTGAGGCAATTAAATCTGGCTTGACTGAAGCAACGTAGCGCACTGTTTGCGCGCCTTGGCTGTGACCAATCAAGTTTACTTTATTGGCGCCTGTCAGTGCTAAAATTGCTTTTACGTGAGTGAGTAATTGTTCGCCCCTTACTTCAGAGCTATTAATAGCAGAGACCGCTGGCGTGAACACCAAGGTACCATCTTGGTTGAGACTTGCAGCCACATTATAAAAGTAATCGAGGCCGAGTAGGTTATCGAACCCCATGAGCCCATGAACTAAAATTACCGGATATTGTGTCGTTGTTTTTTTGGCATGGCAGTAGGGGGTCATTAAAAAAAGTAAGGTAGCAAATAAAATTAAGGGGATTTTTTTCATACCTTTTACTCTTCTACTGCAATTTTTATCACTAACAAGCCTTAAAAAAGCCTGATTTAAGTGTGCTTTTAATTCACCATACCCTAAATTACGGTTCGCTGTAATGTTAGTTTTAAGTAAATAAGAAAAGAAGGTTTTAGTGTTTCGTTATATGTTTATCAATTTGTGTTGTTTCTGCCGTTATGCAATTTATTTTTAATTTGGTATTTGCTAAAGTCCGCGCCGTCCTCATCCTGTAGGACATCCTGTTGATGATGCATCTGAAAGGGTGCAACGTATTGATAGCTTCTCCCCAGTTTGCTATAACGGCTCACTCCTTGTTGAGTGAGTCGCTTTTTCTTTCTCTTATCATACAATTCATTGCACAAATTAACGTAAGTGATACCATCAAAGTGATTCTTATTTACTTTCGAAGGAATGCGTTATGTTTAAATCTTTGGCAATTGCTGCCTTTTCATTATCGAGTATTTTAGTTACCCCTTTAGCCAGCGCAAACTGGCAAGTTAATAATGAGCAAAGCAATGTGAGCTTTGTGTCTATCAAAAAGAATTCAGTTGCAGAAGCGCATCATTTCAAAAAGGTGTCGGGTACACTTAACGAGCAAGGTCAATTTAAGTTGATGATCGACCTGACATCGGTTGAAACTCTGATCCCTATCCGTAATGAGCGCATGACCAAGTTGTTATTTGAGACAGCTAAATTCCCTAATGCAGTGTTAACTGCTGATTTAAGCAAAGCGTTGTTAACGCTAAAACCAGGTCAACATGTGCTTAAAGGTTTGAAAGCTGAACTAGACTTTCATGGCAACAAGAAAGAGCTAACGATTGATGTACTTGCCAATATGTCACCGAAAGGCGATGTTACTGTTTCATCGTTTACGCCGGTGATTATTAATGCAAGTGACTTCAAAGTAACAGAAGGTATTAGTGAGTTACAAAAACTTGCGGGTTTACCATCAATTGCAACAGCTGTTCCTGTAACATTTTCTTTGACGCTAGATAAAGAAAAGTAATGCAATCACTTGCTGACTTAGAGGCCGCTCTTCAGGCACCCGATAAACCTTTTGATCAATGGCAGCCACAAAACTGTGGGCAAGTGCCTATATTGATTGATGCGCAAGGGCGGTGGTTTTATGCCGGCAGTGAAATAAAGCGCGAGGCAATGGTTAAACTCTTTGCCTCTGTGCTTTGCAAAGAAGCAGATAGTTATTTTTTAAAAACACCCGTAGAGAAAATGGCCATCACAGTCGAAGATGTGCCCTTTATTATTGTTGATTGGCGTTTTGAAGAGACAGAGCAAGGCCGTGCGCTTTGTTGCGTTGATAATTTACAGTGCGCTTGGTTGGTCTCAGCAAAGCAACCACTATTACTGAGAGAATTTGAAGGTGTCAGTGTACCTTATCTTCAATTAGCACATGGCTTGGCTGCGAGGGTATCGAGAAATGTTTATTATCAGTGGGCCGAAATAGCCTGCTCAGACGAGCAGGGCTACTATATCGAATCATTAGCCAAGCGTTATTACTTGGCCTAAGCGATTAAGCTTCTGGTTGTTCTTCAGACTCAGGTGCTTGCGCTTCAATGGGTCCTAAGAACCACTCATCGAGCTTTTTAGCAACTTCAGGTAAGCCTGTGCCTTTTAGTGAAGAGAAGGCATGTACTGTAATATCACCATCTAAACTACTTAACTCACGACGAACTTGTAAAACTTGAGCTTTACGCGCGCCCTGTTTTAGCTTGTCGGCTTTAGTTAATAGTGCCAGCACTGGAATTTCGCTGCCCACTGCCCAGTCGATTAAGTCACGGTCTAAATCTTTTAACGGGTGGCGAATATCCATCAAAACAACGATACCTTTTAAGCTTTGACGTTTTTGTAAGTATTCACCTAGTGACTTTTGCCATTTCTTCTTCATTTCGATAGGCACTTTAGCAAAACCATAGCCCGGTAAGTCGATAAGGCGTTTATCGGCATCAAGTTCAAAGGTATTGATCAGCTGAGTACGACCGGGTGTTTTAGAAGTACGCGCTAACTTTTGATCTGTTAACGTGTTTAAAGCACTTGATTTACCCGCATTAGAGCGACCAGCAAACGCGACTTCAATCCCCGTATCAGCAGGTAAGCGTGAGATATCAGGTGCGCTGGTAACAAAGGACGCAGTATTGTATTTGATACGAGATTTGAGCACAGGCTCTCCTAGTCTTTTATAAAAAATAACAAACAGTGGCTAATTTCCACTTAAGGCACGTATTTTATACTATTAAAGCAGCATTCAAAAGCGTATTTAAGCGTGCTAAATTGGCTTTAAATTAGGAAAATTACTAGGTATAAACTTAATCTAAGTCAAATCCCTATAAATTATGAGCTTAATGTGGGCAGAAAACGTGCCAGAGAATTTATTATCGTGTAGAATATAGAAATCACAACATCCATATTGTAGATGATACAGGGTCGGAAACAGAGAATTCACCATGAAAAAAATAGCACTATCTTTAACTATATTGCTTGGTACGTTGTCAGCAAGCAACGCAACAGCATTTGATGGCGATGTAAACGCAGGTAAAGAGAAATCGGCAACGTGTGCGGCTTGTCACGGCCCAGACGGTAATGCACCGGTTAATATCTACCCTAAAATTGCAGGCCAACACGCAGATTATATCTATAAACAATTACAAGAGTTTAAATTAGGTATGACATCTGGCGGCAAAGAAGGTCGTATGGATCCAGTAATGAGTGGTATGGCTATGCCGCTTAGCGATCAAGACATGAAAGACCTAGCAGCTTACTTCTCTTCTTTAAATATGTCTGAAGGTACAACACCTAAAGATGTAGTAGAAGTAGGTCAGCAGCTTTATAAAGCCGGTGATGCAGAGCGTGGTATTCCAGCATGTGCTGCGTGTCACGGTCCTCGTGGTAACGGTACATCACTAGCTAAATTCCCGAAAGTTTCGTTCCAACATCCAGAATACATCAAGTCACAACTTGAAAAATTCCGTGATGGTACGCGTAATAACGACTTAAACGGTATGATGCAAGACATCGCTAAAAAGCTAACAGACAAAGACATCGAAGTACTTTCAAAATACTTAGGTGGCTTACACTAAAGTCTGATTGCCAGTAGTAATACTGCGCAGTAATATGTGATTAGTGTGAAAAAGCAGCGCAAGCTGCTTTTTTTGTATTTAAACCATGTCGAAATCTCCCACACCTTTGTGAGACATTGTCCATATCGAGCTGTAAGCTAAATCTTATTTTTATTTCAATTTTATACATAACTCTTTGTTATTAAATAAGTTGAGCTTGTTGCAATATCTTATCTGTAAGAAAAATTATATAAATCAGTTGTAACAAAATTATTAATGAGTAAATTAACCACTGTCGCTGAGACAGCAAAAACAACATGGACAATGTAATAAGGAAAGTGACTGCGGCAGGTCTTTAGGGGTTGACACTGGTTAGGTGTCCTAAAGGAAATAACAAAAAAGCGTCAGGATTGACCGAGAATAATAAAAGCTCATGGAAGTTTAATAATAAAAACAAAATGGAATGCTACACGGAAGGTTAAAACAATAACAAAATGGATAAACAATAATAATAAAAATAATAAAGACTAAAAAGTCGAAGGGAGAAGTGTCCAGATAATTGGCGCTCAGATTAGTAGGCGGTAGAGATGTTTTCTCTACCGCCTTTTTATTTGTCCTGTTACAATAGCCACCGTTTGTACTAAAAGTATGAAAAGTGCGCAGTTCGTCAAGTTGACCAACCACATCCGCACATCGAATTCTTCTGGTTATGCCAGCATTACAATGCCACAAAGGCGTTGTGCACAACCTCTTAAGTGAGATGATCAAGATATGAGTAGAAAGAAAAAGTCGCGTAAAATTCCATCGAATGGTCCTGTACGTCTAAGCAAAGAAAAGCTTAGAGAGATGCGCGCGTTAAAAGAGCAGCGAGTTAAAAAGACCAAAGGTGCTAAACCTGGTTCTCGAAATGCACCTGATGCACAAAATGCAAAAAACACTGCTGCAAACAATCAACCGAAAGATAAGCGCGTTGGTAGTAAAAAGCCGGTTTCTTTAGTTGCGCCTAAGGCTGAGCCGAAAGTTGAAATGAAACGCAACTTAAAACCTATGGTTGAGCTTAAGAAAGTGGCTGAGCCTGAACTAACACCAGAGCAAGAGCTAGAAGCGCTAGAGAATGACGAGTGTTTACTTAAGCTGGTTGAGCGTCATGAGCGCGGTGAGTTATTAACAGGTAAAGATGCTAAGTACTTCAATAGCCGTATTGCTCGCCACCAAGCACTGTGTGAGTTATTAGGCATTGAAGATGAAGACGAGTACGAAGATGACTTTGAAGATGATTCATTTGATGAAGGTGAATCTGACTTCGATAAGTACTTATCTGATGATTTAGCTAATGAATGGTTTGATGACGAAGATGAGGATGAGCGATGAGCACAACCTTGATTATTGCCATCGTAATTGGTGCGGCAATTATCGCAGGGCTGGCGTTTTATGCAGGGCAACTTCTGTATAAATTAAAAGAGCAAAATAAGTTTATCGCCAAGAAGCAAGCTGAGCATGAGCAAAAGCTTGCGGCATCAAAAGCAAAGCGTAATGCAAAGCTAGCCGATAGCATTCATTTAATTGCCCGTGCAATGAATGAAGAGCAATGTGAGTTCTCAGAAGGCTGCTTGCGTATTTGGGTGCTGATCTCTCAATACAGCTTTGCTGAAGAGTTTGAGCTAAGTGAGCGCTACCCTGGCATATTTAAAATGTACGAAGTCGTAAAAGATATGCCAACGCACGATGCCCGTAAGAAATACTCTAAAAAAGAGATTTTTAAAATGGACACAGCTCGCTGGCGTGCTGAAGAGCAGCATAGCGCTGAAATTAAAGCGGATTGTGCACGTATAATTGAAGAGTTTAAAGCCGCTCCAGGCAGCGAAAACGTAGTATTTAATTAAGTTGACGTATCGTTGAATTAAACAAAATAAAAAGCAGAGCCTAGGCTCTGCTTTTTGTTGGGCTAGATAACTCGTGAGAAACGAGTTTGCTTGATTTGTTGTTGTAGGTGCGCATCAAAGCACATACAAATAATACGAATAAATAAATTACCGCGAGCTGTTACTGTGATCTTATCTTGGCTCACAGACACCAAGCCATCAGCTAGTAATGGGTCGAGTGCCTGTAGTGCCTCGCAGAAGTAACTGGCAAAATTGATATTAAACTGCTTTTCGATGGCTGGAATATCCAGCTCAAACTGGCAGATTAATTGTTTTATAACCGCTGCACGTAACGTATCGTCATCAGTTAAAGCAACACCTTTACAGATTGCACTGCCAAAGCCTTCTTGCACGGCTTTGTAATAGTGCTTTAACTCTTTTTCGTTTTGTAAAATGGCATTGCCTATTTGCGAAATAGATGACACACCCAAACCTAATAAGTCACATTGGCCATGCGTTGTGTAACCTTGGAAATTACGATGTAATTGACCTGCGTTTTGAGCAATTGCCAATTCATTATCTTTGCGGGCAAAGTGGTCCATACCAATAAACTGATAACCCGCCGCTAACATCTGCTCAAGGGTATTTTTGAACATAGTGAGCTTATCGCCCGCAGATGGTAAGTCAGCGTCTTTAATTTTACGTTGAGCAGCGAATCTATCTGGTAAGTGAGCATAGTTAAATACCGACACGCGATCAGGGTTTAACTCTATCAGCTGTGCAATCGTCTCTTTAAAGCTCTCTGGTGTTTGCAGTGGCAAACCGTAAATCATATCGGCATTAATAGATTTAAAGCCAAGTTCACGAGCCTCACTAATTAAACCTTTTACAGATTGCACGCTTTGCGGGCGATTAACTGCCAGTTGCACATCATCATTGAAATCTTGAATACCAAATGAGACACGATTGAAGCCAAGCTGACGTAGGTGAACTAGCATGCCATCAGCTAAAGAACGAGGGTCAATCTCAATACCGCGCTCGGCATCATCAGCAAAATTAAAATGCTGCTCAACCAATGCCATTAAGCGGCTCATTTGCTCTGCCGATAAGAACGTTGGCGTACCACCCCCTAAATGCAGTTGTTCAACGTTATAATCAGCAAAAAGCGTTGCTTGCTCAGCAATTTCAAGCGCTAAATTATCTAGGTATAAATCGGCTTTAGATTGATGACGAGTGATCACCTTATTACAACCACAGTAATAACAAAGCTGACTGCAAAAAGGGATATGGATATACAAGGATAAAGAACGGCTTTTCGACGCCGCAATCGCGTTAATCATATCTTGTTGGTTATAACCATCAGCTAAAGACAATGCCGTTGGGTAAGATGTATATCGAGGCCCAGAAATATTGTACTTGTTGATCAGAGATTGATCCCAGCTAGGTAAATTTATCACAGTCAGCACTCCGCAATTGATTGAGCGGCTATTTTAACGAGTTTAGTGATTTAGCTATTTGATCTAGAACAATGTCGGAGGCTAGAAACTAATCGGCATGCTTTAAGGTCGTTGTAAAAACAAAAAGTTTACTATTTGAGCAGTTGATTTAGTGATTGTTAAAATAAAGGGTTTTGCTAGTGACAATGTTACAAAAACTTTTTATACTGCATCCCGCTTTAGTCAGTTAAACCTGTTAAACGCATCAAAAAATTTAGCTTTCGCTAATACAATGGCCCCTTAGCTCAGTTGGTTAGAGCACACGACTCATAATCGTTAGGTCCCCAGTTCAAGTCTGGGAGGGGCCACCATTCCTTTACCTCAAGCCCTTTTAAGGTAAGGCTTTCAGGATTTTAAAGGAACTTTTTTACACCTTTTTTTACACTCTCTAAGACTATCACTGTGCTTTCCAACGAGCAACTAGGCGCTCTATAGTGGTGTTGTACAACGGATATTCATTTGCTATATACTTGTGTTTCTTATTCTTTAAATCATGAATAGTGCTTGGTGATAATGCTTCATAAGCCTCTTCAACATCTCTTGGTTTTCTACCAGCCGACTACCTACAGCTTTAAACAATATATCGTTTAAATCTCGAATTCTGTGTTGAGTGAAAAGCTTTATGCTTTTAATCAGTACTTGTGCTTCTTCACCAGATAATGACTTATCAATTTCTATCTCTTTTATCAGAGTTTCTTTTACTCTTTTAAACTGGATATCAAAATTAGCTCTAGGCAAGCCTTTACGGCTTTTTTGTGGGCTCTCAAATAATACCAGAGGTATACCTTTTGAATTTTTAGTTACTAAAGGGTCACGTTTAAGCTATTACAATTTATTATTTAAAAGTGATGCTTGGTATTGTGTGCGATTGGTTGAGTAGGAATGGGGAGAGTGCCAAGTGAAGTGCAGAAGCCACATCCATGCGGCTTATCATAGTTCGTTTGATTTGCCGTTATAGCATTGAGCTTTCTTTTTTCTTTTTAGCTCTTTCTTCGCTGGCTGATTGCTTATTGAATGCTCTTAGTAAGTCCGTATGAATATAATTCATCGTCATTTCAAAACTCATGTGTGGAGCATTTAATTCGATTTCAGTATTGCCATCCTTGTACTTAGCTGATTTGTTACCTACAAACGGGATTTTCTGGCTAACTAACTGATACTTGTTCGACAGTGAAGATTTCAGGTAATCAAACTTAGACTTTGGAAAACCTGTTAAAATAGCGATTAAAAAACCTTCTTTGCTGAAGATTGCTGTCAAGCTGTTAAGGCCATCAAAACCGATTTGTCCTGTGGCAATTTCATACATATCACCACCGCTATATTTGTTCTGTCCTGTATAAGTTACTGAATATTTGTTTTTCAATTCTTCAACTTTAGTCTTGCTAATAGTTAAACCAAAGACCGTAGGATCAGCCAATGCTACATTTGAAATTAGTAACGCAAATAGCGCAAATATTGTTTTTTTCATTATTTATAATCCATTAATTATTATCGTAAGTGTGAATTGTGAACGTAGCCAAGTGAGTTATTTTCAGGGAAGTAAACTTGGCTCCAGCCTCGGCTGTTAGAAATAATATAAACGGTATCACCACGACCTACTTTTTTAACCATTTGGCTATCAAAGTCTTGTTTCGCATATAAGCTAGACTCACTAACATTGATATACTTTTTAGTAACTCGATACAGAATGTTATTAAGAGCTGACTGCGCTTCTGGATAGCTCTGCTGTGCGGCTTTAGCATACCAATAGACTGCATTTTGATAGCTTTTAGAAGTGCCGAGACCACGCTCATAGTAATAAGCTAAATTATCCTGCGCTGTTGCATTGCCTTGCTCCGCTGACTTTTTGTATAAGCTAAAAGCTTTATATACATTCTTTTCTGTAGCCGTACCACTACCATACATTACGGCAAGGTTGTTCTGGGCCGACTTATTACCTTTTTCCGCAGCCTGTGTGTACCAGTAAAATGCTTCCCTATCATTTTTTGATGTACCCTTTCCTTTGGAGTACATCCACGCTAATTGAAATTGAGCATCTACATCTCCTTTTTCAGCAGCCTTGGAAAACAACTCCAGAGCTTTCTGATGATCTTCAGCTTGACCGTACCCATAATAATAATGAGATGCTAAATAATAAATTGATGCAGCATGTTCAGCCAAAACCTTGCTAGAAAAAAGCTGATAAGATTTTTTATAATCCTTATCAACACCTAGCCCCAAATAGTACATTCTTCCCAAATGATAAGTAGCGGTAAGGTCATTTCCTGAATATGGATTAAGTAGTGCAAACGCTTTATCTTTATCACTTTCAGTACCAATGCCATACAAATAAAATCTGCCTAAAGAAATACTTGCAGATTTCCATCCTTTCTTGGCAGCTACTTTCATCCACTTAAAAGCTTCTGATTTATTTACATCTGTGCCTTTACCACCTTCATAGAGCCAAGCTAAGTTTCTTGCAGAATCTAAGTTCCCTTTCTCTGAAGATAATAAATACCACTCAATAGCCTTTTTGTAATCCTGCGTTACTCCATAACCATTGGCATGAGCTAGACCTAGATAAAAAGAACAATAGATATCAACCTCTACGCAACGCTCGTACCATTTAACTGCACTAAGGTATTCCTTCTTTTCCCAGTAATATTCACCAAGCTTTGCAGGGGAATTTTCATCCCCTTTTTCAACCTTTAACCATAGAGGAAATGTTTTTTCATTATTAGATAAGAATGATTTAGCTTTTTGTGAAGAGTTTTCAGAGGCTTTTTCTAAGTAATCTTTAGATGCTTGATATTTTTCTTTGCCATGAAGCCACATACCGTAATCATATTGTGCTTCTGTTAAATTTGAATCAGCAGCTTTTTGTAACCACTCAATATCGCTGTCTGAGGTTCGTCTTGCTGATGTGTAAAGTCGGTACATAGACCTGACATCACCTTCCTTTGCTAGACTCTCCCAGTCTTTCCGTGCTTCGTTAATTTCCCCTTTTTGATATGACTTTTCTGCTGACTCGTAAGTGGCTGCACAGCCGCTTAAAAGTACCCCTATGCCCAATCCAATACAGGCTTTTACAACATCCATTAAATTACTACTCCGTTTATAGAATGATTATAAAGATAAAAACTTGGTGAATAAATTGCTTTGTTTTTTTGGTTGTTTAAAAGTAGCCACCAGTAAAACTAATGTTGGAATTAGTGTGTATAACCAACTCTTCTTGGCTTCTACTGCGATGGATTCTGCGCTATGAGAGCTTAAGAAAAGCCTTCCTAATCCAATTGCCTCAAACTCTTTTATTTGTGAATACAGCTCCATATATGCCAAAAATACAAAAATTGATGATGTTATAATCAGTGCGATGTTAATAAATTTATTGACACCTAAAATAAAAGTTATAGCCAATATTAAAAGTAATGTGCTAGCTATTTTTCCTAATCCAGTATCATTAGCACCTATACTCAAAAAAGGCTCATTGACCACAGGGAATAAAAGCATAACGAATATAAAAAATGCCCCCATTACCTTTAACTTATTTTGAGGCTTAAATTCTTTTAATGATGCTATCTTTGATATTGGAGCTAGCGAATATATATTTTTAGCTTCGAAATCTTTGACTTCAAAATCCACTCGCTCGCCAAGCGACAATACAGACTTAGAAAAGACATCCCCAATCAGGGTGAGAGCATACTTTGTTAACAAGTATTAACCAAAGATAAGCTCAGCCCTGAATTCATCGTCAAAACTAGCCC
>NZ_JABVXF010000043.1 GCF_013349995.1 Pseudoalteromonas sp. 0303 | reverse complement strand
ATTATGAGCCCGCATATAAGCACGCAGTCTGACAAAATTAACGAAGGGTATTGTGCAATAGGAGGAGTCCATATAAGGCACTTCAGTGCCGAATCTAGACCAGAACAAACACATTCACGGCTAAAGTCATTCCTACAAGTACACTTTGCCTAGAGCCTAGAGCCTAGAGCCAGAGGAAGACGCAGCAACAATCACCCACACCGCGCGGCTGAACGCTGACGGCTGAAAGCTGATAGCTCTGTGTTGGGTTTCGCTTCGCATTAGCCAACCTACGCCAGACTTCCAAACTTTACTCTTTCAACTTTCCCCTCGCTAACTTTACTCTCGCTAACTTCACTCTCACATCTAAGGGACAAAAAAGCCCAGCCGGTTTCCCGGCTGGGCTTCTATATCTAGCAATGATGAGATTACTTAATCATGCTGTAGATAAGCGCAAATACGGCTAGAGAGCCAACTGTTAATACGAACAGTGTGCTTAAGCGGTTTCTGTATTTGTGTAAGCTAGGTACTTTATAAACGGCAATCATCGGCATGATGAAAAGGATCATGGCGATGATAGGGCCTGATAGCTGATCCATCATGTCTAAAATACTTGGGTTGATCACTGAGCAATACCAAATAGCGGAGAACATCATAACAGTGCCAATCTTATCGACGAGTTTAGGGTTCATATGGGCTTGCTTACTAACAAGGCCGTTGAAGCTTTCACGGGCACCTAAGAAGTGACCTAAGAACGAAGAGGTAATCGCAATAAAGGCAACTAATGGCCCTAAGGTCGCAATAAACGAGTTATCAGTGATATTGGCAAGGAATGACAAGATAGACACGTTATCAGCTTTTGCTTGTACCATTTGCTCAGTAGATAGTGACAGCACACACGAGAATACAAACAGTAAAACAAACACAATTAATAATAAGCTGGTGCGCTTTAGAATTGCTTCTGATTTCATTTTAGCATTGTTGCCATAGTGAGCACGCTGTACATGTACAAAGCTTGATATCGCAGCTGCGTGGCTAAATGAGAATACGATGATAGGTATTGATAACCAAAGTGTTTTCATGAAGCCTGAAAACTCAGGGACTGATACATCTGGCATTTGCCAGCTTGGGATCAAGTAAATCGATAAGAAAAACAAGATTGCGACAAGCGGATAAACAAGGATTGCAAAAGCACGTAACATCAATGCTTCGCCACCTAGCATTAAGCTAATCATACCGCCAACGAGCACACCAGATAACAGTACGCGTGGTGGAGATTCCATACCTAATTGATTAACGATAAAGCTATCGACAGTATTGGTTAATCCAACACCATAAATAAGTAAGATAGGGAAGATAGAGAGAAAATACAGTAAAGATATTAAGCGCCCTGCATTAATGCCAAAGTGTTCTTCTACAACATCGGTAAAATCCGCTTCAGGCTTTTTTGATGATAAAACAAATCGGGCTAAACCTCTGTGAGCTAAGTAGGTCATCGGAAAGGCAAGGCATGCCATGATAATCAAAGGCCAAAATCCGCCGATACCGATATTAATTGGTAAGAATAAGATCCCTGCACCAACTGCGGTGCCAAATAAACTTAACACCCATTGGGTGTCATGAAGGTTCCATTTTGAGTTACTACTTGTTGTCGATGCATCATACGGCATAGCATCTTGATGTGTGTTCATTAGCACTCCACTATTAGAATAATAATTGTCGCGCAGCATATAGAAAAGCGATTAAGAATGCATGTTTTAGCGTTGTATTTAGATAACTATGCTGTAAGGAGAGACTTACAAAGGAAGGTGGCAGGGCTTATTTATAAAGCCCTGTTGTGGTATTTATTCTGCTGCTGCAAGTGCGCGAGCTTTAATGTCTGCGGCAAATGCTAAACCTTTCTTAAAACGTGCCTCAGCTGCACTGATTTCACTTTCATCACCATTAGCGGCAAGCACTCCTTGTGAAAGGGCTTTATATAGTGCGCTAATTTGGGCCTCGTAGCCGGCTTCAATTGCTTTTTCAACAGTCGTCATGGTTATTCCTTTAATAGTTTGAGAGAGCAAAATACTATAGGAACAAAGGCTTATTGGCTAGGTTAAACTGATTGTAAAATAAGGAGTATTAAAGGGGCTAGAGTTAAGATGAAAGGATAGATGCTGGGTTTCGCTACGCTCTACCCAGGCTACGATATTTAACGGAACGCTTTTAGTTCTGTAATGCCGATACGACAAAATACGGATTCAGATACTCTTCTTTACTGTTATACAGTAGTGGGCTGCCATCGAGTTTGCTAACCGTTGCACCTGCTATTTCGGCAATCGCATGGCCAGCTCCGGTATCCCACTCACAGGTTGGGCCAAGGCGTGGGTATATATCTGCACTACCTTCGGCAACCAGACAAAGTTTTAGCGAGCTGCCCTTTGAAACCATTTCTACATCTTCAAACTGTTTTACGAATTCAGCTAAATCTGGAGAAGGGTGTGAACGACTGCCGACAACACGGATAAGCCCTTTATTTGGCTTACGAGTTACCTTAAGTTCGATACGCTCATCACCTTTATCTTTGAAGGCACCAATTGCTTCTGCAGCAATATACGACACACCTAATGCTGGTGCATCAACAACCGCTAATACCGGTTTACCTTTTTCTATCAAGGCAATGTTTACTGTAAACTCGCCATTTTTTTTAATGAACTCTTTGGTGCCATCAATTGGGTCTACTAACCAGTAGCGGTGCCAAGTTTGACGAATATCCCAGCTAATATCAGCGCTTTCTTCGCTTAGAATTGGTACATCAGGGGTAATATGTTGTAAGCCATTCACAATCACTTTGTGAGCTGCTAGGTCGGCGTCGGTCACTGGGCTTTCATCAGCTTTGTACTCAACATTAAAGTCCTTTTCGTAAATCCCCATTATTGCGCTACCGGCTTGGCGTGCGAGGAGTAAGATTTCTTCTAGCAGTTCCGTTTGATTCATGACTTAACCTATAATTTGCTGTTGTTTTAAATACGCTACCAGCTCTTGCACCGATTGGTCTAGGGTGTTTTTGCTAGTATCGATTTTAATTTCTGGCGATGTAGGGATTTGATAGTCTGAGTCGATACCAGTGAAGTGCTTAATTTCACCTGCTCGCGCTTTTTTATACAGCCCTTTAGGATCTCGGGTCTCACACACGTCGAGCGGGGTATCTAAAAATACCTCAATAAACTCACCATCCTCTACTAAGTTTCTTACCATATCGCGTTCGCTTTGGAATGGTGAAATAAATGCGGTTAATACCACAAGACCGGCATCGACCATTAGTTTTGCAGTTTCACCAACACGGCGAATGTTTTCCACGCGGTCTTCATCAGTAAAGCCAAGATCTTTGCACAAGCCATGACGAACATTGTCACCATCGAGTAGATAGGTGTGAACGCCTAACTGGTTTAATGCGCTTTCTAGTGCGTTCGCAACTGTGCTTTTGCCTGAACCTGAAAAGCCAGTGAACCATAGAATGGTTGGCTTATGTTTTTTTTGCTCACTACGCTGTGATTTGCTAATAGCGTAATTATGCCAAACGATATTTTCATCCATTGTCTTTACTCTCGTTATTGAAATGGGAATACCAGTGGTATAAGTATTAATACTGTAATCGAGTAAATAATCGATAAAGGCAAGCCCATGGCAATGTAATCTTTAAGGCGGTAATTTCCCGCACTGTAAACCATCAAGTTAGTTTGATAACCAAATGGCGAAATGAAGCTAGCCGATGCACCAAATGCGACGGCCATAATAAAAGGCAAAGGTGATACATCAAAACCAACGGCGAGTGCATACGCTACCGGAAATGAAAGCGCGGCAGCGGCATTATTGGTAATGAGTTCGGTAAATAAAACAGTCATTAAAAATATTGCGATAAATGCCCCGTAAGGCCCGAAATCACCTAATACGTATAACATGGCTGATGAAATTTCACCGGCAAGGCCTGTGCCTATCATGAGTTTGGCAAGGCCAATAGCACTCCCCACTACTGCGAGTAACTCAATCGGAAAACGACGTTTTACTTCACTTAGCTTGATTGTGCCTGTTAGCATTAAACCGATAAGAAGAACGAGTAGGCCCTTAACTAATGGTACTAGGCCTACAATACTTAACCCCAATACGGCAGCAAAACTTGCTAACACAATATTTGATTGCTTAGGTTTTAAATGAGTTTGTAAATCAAGGCCTGATATATAAACGAACTCACGTTTTAAATTAGGTAGCGAGTAAAACTCTTTGCCAGGCGCAAGGATCAATGAATCACCGGCTTGCAATTGAACTTTACCTAAGCCGCCTTGTAAACGGTCATGGCCGCGGCGAATAGCAATAACGGCTGCATGAAATTGTTCACGAAAGCGAACTTCTTTAATTGTTTTACCAATGTATTTTGAAGAATGGCTAACAACGACTTCAACTAGGTGCTCGACATCTTTCTCATGTTTGTCGTGAACAACTTTTAAGCCATCAAATCGGGTAAGCAGAGGCACAGACTTTATATCACCTACAAAAAGTAATACGTCACCTTCTTTGATAACTTGTTTTGGCGTAACTGCGCAAATACGTTTATCACCACGAATAATTTCAGCTAAGAACAAGTCTTTTAATTCACGAAGGCCATTTTCTTCAACACTTTTACCAATTAGCTTTGAGCCGGTTTCTACTTTACCTTCAAGGTAAAAGGGGACGACTTCTTGGTTATTTTTACCGTTATCTGGTAAATACCTAAGCATCACTAAAATAGTGATAAGGCCGACGCTCAATGCGCCTAAACCAATCAAAGTAAAATCAAAAAAACCAAGTGGCTCCATGCCCGCTTCAACGGCAAAGCCATTAACAATTAAATTGGTTGAAGTACCAATCAGGGTGATAGTGCCACCTAAAATAGCAGTGTACGATAAAGGCAATAAAAGCTTAGACGGTGAATGTGTCGGGCTTTCTTTTATCGAGCTAATCAGTGATGCCACTACCGCAGTATTATTGGTAAATGATGATAAAAAGGCGGTTGATAAACCAAGCTTGGTCACCGAACTTGTCAGGCTGCCTTTCGAAAGAGATTGAGCAAGTTTTTGTACTAAGGTGGTTTTTTCTACAGCTATCGAAACGAGTACAAGTAGAATAAGGGTAATTAAAGAAGGGTTTGCATAGTTAATAAGCATATCTTCAAGACTTATCAGCCCTGCTAAATAACTAATACCAATGGCGCCGACAAATAACCATGCTGGTTTTAGTCGAGTGCCAAAAAGGCACCCCACTAATACCAGCATAATGCCTGTTAATACCAGCTGTTGATACATGCTTTTTACTTCCTATAACAGGCGAATATTGATTATTTAAGCTTAGTTATATCAAGCGCTTGCCAATGAGGGAAGTGCTTGCGTACTAAAGCATTAAATTCAACTTCAAAGTCGCTAAAGCTACTTTGTTGCTCTTCAGTGCTAAGTAATTGCTCAATCATACCTGCCGCAACGGTTAGGTTTGATAGGCGGTCAATTAGGATAAACGCACCTGTTTCATGGTTGTTGTGGTACTCATCAGCCAAAATTGTTTCTGTAAGCTCTAAGGTTACAATAGCAATTTCGTTCAGTTGTAATGAGTCTGCTTGACCATGCTCAAGGGTATTTACATCAATCGTATGATCGATTTTTCTTACCACTGCCGAGGTGTTTTTGCTGCCTAACTTAAAGTTATAGCTTTTACCTAATACTAACGGTGCTTCATGCATCCATACTAATTTAGCTTGAATACGGTTTGTAACAGCGGCTTTTGAAGCGGCTGGTACAATCACATCGCCACGACTGATATCAATTTCGTCGTTTAACGTTAAAGTGATTGCTTGACCGGCTTCAGCGGTATCTAAGTTGCCATCGAAAGTCACAATCTCTTTGATACTTGAGCTTTTACTTGATGGTAAAACCTTTACTGCATCACCCACGCTGAACTTGCCAGAGGTTAAAGTACCTTGGAAGCCGCGGAAGTCTAGGTTAGGGCGTACCACATATTGCACCGGAAGACGTGCTTCAAAACCGTTATCAAGTTCTGCAGCTGGCGAGTCTTCAAGTAACTCAAGCAGTGGCTTATCAGTGTAGTAAGGTGTGTGCTCTGAGCGTGTAACTACGTTGTCACCTTTAAGCGCTGACATAGGCACAAACTTGATATTAGTAACGTTTAGCTGCTCTGCAAACTTAAGGTAGTCGGCTTTGATTTTTTCGTATACGGTTTCATCGAAGTCGACGATATCCATCTTGTTGATAGCAACAACAAACTGCTTAATACCTAGTGAGTCACAGATAAAGCTATGACGCTTAGTTTGTACTTGTACGCCGTAACGAGCGTCAACTAAGATAATCGCCACATCACTGGTTGATGCACCGGTTACCATGTTACGCGTGTACTGCTCATGTCCTGGCGTATCAGCAATAATGAACTTACGTTTTGCTGTTGAGAAGTAACGATAAGCAACGTCAATGGTAATACCTTGCTCACGTTCAGCTTGAAGACCATCTACAAGAAGTGCTAAATCAAGCTCTTCACCGGCATTACCGACTTTTTCATTGTCTTTATGCAGGGCTGCAAGTTGATCTTCATAAATTTGGTGACTGTCGTGTAAAAGGCGGCCAATCAGCGTTGATTTACCATCATCCACACTACCACAGGTCAGCATGCGTAAAAGGCTTTTGTCTTGTTGGCGAGCAAGGTAGGCGTCGATACCTAACTCTCTTACTTCATTAATCGTGTCGTTTGTTTTAGACATTAGAAATAGCCCTCACGTTTTTTCTTTTCCATTGAACCAGCAGAGTCGTGATCAATCACGCGGCCTTCACGCTCAGAAGAGGTTGAAAGCAGCATTTCTTCAATAATTTCAGTTAAGGTTCCTGCATTTGATTCCACAGCACCTGTCAGCGGGTAACAACCAAGGGTACGGAAACGGACAGATTTCATTTGTGGTACTTCGCCTTCTTCTAATGGCATACGCTCGTCATCAACCATGATTAGCGTGCCGTTACGCTCAACGACTGGGCGTTCTTTAGCAAGGTAAAGTGGAACCATTTCAATGTTTTCTTGGTAGATATACTGCCAAATATCAAGTTCAGTCCAGTTAGATAACGGGAATACACGAATGCTTTCACCCGGGTTAACTTGGCTGTTATATGTATTCCAAAGCTCTGGACGTTGGTTTTTTGGATCCCATCTGTGGTGTTTGTCACGGAATGAGTAAACACGCTCTTTAGCACGAGACTTCTCTTCGTCACGACGTGCCCCACCAAACGCAGCATCAAAGCCGTATTTATCTAACGCTTGCTTTAAGCCTTGCGTTTTCATGATGTCAGTGTGCTTTGCCGAGCCGTGTACAAATGGATTAATATCAATCTCTAACCCTTCAGGGTTTTTGTGGACGATTAAATCAAAGCCATACTCTTTAGCTAGGCGGTCACGAAACTCGATCATTTCCTTAAACTTCCAGTTGGTATCAACGTGTAAAAGTGGAAATGGGATCTTTGCTGGATAAAATGCTTTACGCGCTAAGTGTAATAACACTGATGAATCTTTACCGATTGAGTAAAGCATCACCGGGTTTTCAAACTCAGCAGCAACTTCGCGCATGATTTTGATACTTTCAGCTTCTAATTGCTGAAGGTGTGTTAAAGCCATTGTTAGTCGTCCTACTAAAATGATTAAAAGTTAAATTAAGCTACGCCAGTAATTGGCTGGGCAAAGCTGCTGGTTTGCTCTGTTTGACCAAACCATGCAAGCTGATGATGCAATGATGCAACTTCGCCAATAATTAATAAGGCGGGTGAGATAATGCTATGGCGCGAAATCAAATCGGCCAGCTCACCTAATTGCCCTGTAACCACACGTTGTTCTTTACGTGTGCCGTTTTCGATAATGGCAACGGGGGTATCTGCACCGCGGCCATGTTTTAATAGTTGTGCTTGAATATGCGGTGATTTAATCACTCCCATATAAATCGCTAAGGTCTGATTTGGCTTGGCAAGTGACTGCCAATCTAATTCTTGACCATCTTTTTTACAGTGACCCGTTACAAACTGAATGGCTTGCGCATGATCTCTGTGAGTAAGTGGAATACCTGCATAAGCGCTACAACCTGCAGCAGCAGTAATACCCGGTACGATTTGGTAACGCACTTTATTCGCGGCAAGAACTTGTACTTCTTCACCACCACGACCATAAATAAACGGGTCGCCGCCTTTAATACGGCATACTTTTTTGCCTTGCTTGGCAAAATCGACCAACATCTGATTGGTATCTTCTTGCGCCACACTGTGATCGCCTAACCTTTTACCTACGCAAACTAGGTCGGCATCACGGCGTACTAAATCCATAATTTCATCAGAAACCAAGTAGTCATATACCACCACATCGGCTTGTTGCATTAACTGCAGTGCTTTTAAGGTTAATAGCTCAGGGTCACCTGGGCCTGCACCTACAACATACACTTCGCCTTCTGGTTCTGGCTTTGCATCTAATAATTGCTCTAACTGCGCTGTTGCAGCTTCGGTATTACCCGCTTGTACTTTGCTTACAACAGATGAATCAAATACGCCTTCCCAAAACTGGCGACGATCTGCAAAGTGTTTAAAGCGTTGTTTTACTTTATCACGGAAACTACCAACTAATGTAGCAAGTGGACCAATATGCTGCGGAATGAGGGTTTCGAGTTTTTCACGTAAACGTCGTGCTAATACCGGTGCTGTGCCTGCGCTTGAAATTGCAATTGTGATCGGGTCACGGTCAACAATTGAAGGAAAAATGAAACTGCACTTAGGTTGGTCATCCACCACGTTAACGAAAATATTGCGCGCATTAGCAAGTTCGAACACGTCTTTGTTCACGCTTTCGATATCTGTCGCGGCGATTACCAGCATTTGGTGATCTAAATACTGCTCTTTGAATATATCAGTGATCAGGTTAACTTCGTTTTGCTCAGCAAGGGCAAGTAGCTCATCACAAAATTCAGGGGCGACTAGCGTCACATTGGCACGTGCTTTTAAAAACGCACGGCATTTGCGTAATGCGACATCTCCACCGCCGACTACCAGCACAGGTTTGTCGTCTAATTTGGTAAAGATTGGTAAATATTGCACTTTGTTCTCACCCCTAAAACACATCAAGAAACTGCTTATTGCAGGCAAGCAGAATATAGTGCTCTAAAAAAAGTAAAAAATAATTAAAACCAAGTTTATATAACTAAAAGTTATACCGGGTGGTTTGTTTTGGCTTAAGACTTAGTTAACAAGGGATTGCGGCGAGTTACAAGTAAATAAGCAGCCTTATGGTGATTAGTTATGATTTATAGCCGAATGATAAAAATTTGCTACTATAGGTCACTAATATGGCAACACAAATATAAGAGCTATGACTAAAATGCAAACAAGCGCTGCCCAAGCGGTGGCACTGATGGACTTAACAACTCTGAATGACAGCGACACAACAGAAACCATTAATAACTTGGTTGCCAGTATTGAGCCAACGTTAGGCATTCCTGCAGCGGTCTGTGTGTATAGCCAGTTTGTAAGCGACGCAAAGCTTGCTCTCGCTGAGCGCGAACTACAGCAAGTCAAAGTGGCTACCGTTACTAACTTTCCTAGTGGGGATGAGCCGTTAGAGCAAGTGCTAAATGAAACCTTATTTGCCATTGAACGCGGCGCTGATGAAATTGATTTAGTGATCCCATACAAAGCGCTTATTGCTGGTGATGAGCGCAAAGTTTTAGAGTATGTCAAAACGTCAAAAGAGGCATGTGGCACTCAAGCGCAGCTTAAAGTCATAATCGAAAGTGGCGAATTAAACGATGACCTCATTGCAACAGCAACTCAGCTGGCAATTGATGGCGGCGCTGACTTTGTTAAAACCAGTACAGGTAAAGTGGCTGTTAATGCAACGCTAGCTGCAACAGACATCATGTTGAACAGCATAAAAGCGAGTGGTAAAAAGGTTGGTTTTAAGGCGGCAGGTGGGGTCAGAACAGTCATCGATGCTGCTGAGTATTTAGCCCTAGCTGAGTCAATTATGGGTGAAGCGTATTTACAACCTGAGCTATTTCGTTTTGGCGCTTCTGGGTTATTAAAAGATGTGTATGCAACATTAAATGAATCGTGAAAGTGAACAAGAGAAAATAGCGCTCGAGCACGGCGCAGCAAAGTTGTTTTTGCGCTGTTACGAAAAGCAGTTTGGCGTAAGTATGCGTAATATTTGGCATAACACGCCGAGCAAACCAGACGTGAGTTGTTATAAAGGTGATGAACGGCTTGATATTGAAGTCGCACATTTATATGCCAGCGAAACGGAAGCAATGGCGGTGTTAGGTCGGCCGCTGTCTATCTCAATGCAACGAGATCTCGCTGAAATGGCTTTAGCACCGAGTAACGAGCGTTTGCACTGTGCTTTGCATCGCTTGCTAGCACAAAAAGCCAAGAAACACTACGAGTCTACTCAGCCTTGGTTATTAATTCGAAATGCCAGTACTATATGGCATCTTGATGATTTTAAGTCAGTACTTACTCACCTTGATGTGCCTAAGCACCATCCATTTCAACAAATTTGGTTGTTATGTGATTTTTATCGTGGTGAGTTATTACAAATTTTATAACTAAGGTTTTAAACAGCCAGTGCTGGCACTGGCTGTTAGTTTGCTTAGTTAAATTTAAACATACTGCCAAAGCTTTCTAAACTTGATTTGTTCGTTTTGGCAATACACCCTGAATCATCAAGAGACTTCTTAGTTGTCTCATCAGCAAGGCCTGTCACTTTTAGCTTTTTTTCTTGCTGATACTCAGTGAGCGCAATCACGGTTGCTTGATCGTACTCTACGTCTTCTATTTCATATTCTTCGTAGTGAGGCTGCCTTTTCAAATAACCCAAACAAACCAAGTTCAGTCGTGACATCGCTAAGTCAGTTTTTTCGTAGTAAGGCATTCTGTGAGTTGGAACACTAACCGATGCAACTGGCGCTTTAGCAGGAGCTGCAGCTGCGGTTACTTTTAGTGGTGCAGGGGCTGTATGGCCAGCTGCAATGGTGTTATCACTATTATAGCGATAATAAGTTGTTGGCACTTTTGATTCTAAAAACTCAACGGCTTTTACGATCACTTCGCGCAGTGCTTTTTCTTTTGGCGTGTTTGACCAGCTACTTAAGTTACCACCAACGAGTGCGCCACCAAAATTGGTTGCTGCTGATGTAAAGTCAAAATCTTTACTGCCACCCTCAACACTGGTAGCGGCGAGAATACGAGAAGTACGCGTGTCGATTAAGCGTAAATCTATTGCCATGTGCGAACTTGAAAAACCCGCCGATACCGAGCTAAATACATCGCCGATAAAGCCACCACTGCCGACACGAGTGCCAGAGTTGTCATCATCAAACTCTGTGACTGCGGCAACCACAACAATTTCGGCTCCCTCTATTTCACCATACGCAGCACCTGATGCTGCACTCACGCGGCCTGATACAGCAAGGTCTTGTTCTGATAGCACGGCATCGAGTGCTTGTCGCTCTAAAACAATAAAGCGATTTGTACTGACTAATGCGGTTGTGAGTTGATCGGCCATACCTTCACCAATTTCTTTACGCCACCAACGTGAATCGTTTGATTTATCAGTAAAGCGGGCAACAGCGATCCGAGCTTTTGGGCCATTGTACTGCTGCTGTGCAACTTCGTTTATATCAGGGCTATTGTTATTGCTGGTGGTTGTCGAAGTACTCTGGCATGCAGTCAGTGCCGCAGCAAGTAACGTAATAGAAATTGCTTTGTGTGTTTTGGTGAGCATATGACTTTCCTTAACTTATATCTCATGCAGTAAATAACGCCGCACTATGGGCTTTGTTGTTATTGACGTTTGTATGGATAAGCTATAAAAATCAGTGTTTTATTAATAGCACTCAGGCGAAAACTTTATTCACTGATGCGAAATTCGGCATGTTTTTGATATTTTTCTCGATACTGTTTTGGTGATAAGCCAACATAGCTTTTAAAGCTTCGGGCAAAATAGCTTTGTGAACTAAAACCTGCTTGCTCCGCGACTTGTCCAATTGCTAACGCGCTATCGATTAGCTGTTTTTTTGCAAACTCTAAGCGAGTATTACGCAAATAATCAGAAGGCGTTTGTGAGTACAAGGCTTTCATTTTTAGTTGTAGCGCTCGGGGGCTTAAACATAACGCTGAGGCTAGTTGTTCAACCGAAAAACTTTCATCTTGGTAATGCGCTTGTACTATTTGCTTAAGTTTTTCTGTAAAAGAGTAATCTTTATTTTGTACTGTTATTGGCGCTGTATCGCTATTCAGAGGAGCTGCCAATTGTGCTGTTAGGTGTTGGTTTAAAATTTGTCTCAGATTAAGCAGGCCTTTTACTCTGCTTACTAGTAGAGTCGGTTCAAAAGGTTTACTTAAAAAGTCATCAGCTAATAAATCAAGCCCTTTTAAGCGGCTGTGGGTATCTGCTTTAGCTGAAAGTAATAATACCGGAATGTGGCTGGTGGCCGGGTTTGCTCGAAGAGCTGTTAGCAGTTGATAGCCATCCATATTCGGCATCATCACATCACTGATAATGAGTTCAGGCAGGTCTGACTGACAAAGGTCGAGAGCTTGCTGGCCATCAGCAGCACAGATACAGTTAAACTCGTTATTAAATAAAGAAAGGAGTAGCTCTGCCATTTCCTCATTATCTTCAACAATCAGCAATGTCTGTTGTGAGGTAAGAACTTGCGTAGCACTATTAATGTGCTTATCAGCACTTTCAACCACTGGTAATGACACAGTAAAGCAGCTACCTTCAGCGATGTTACTGCTTACACTGATAGAGCCACCATACTTTTCAACGAGTTGTTTTACTAAGCTCAGGCCAATACCACTTCCTGGTTCTGACGATGTTAAGCGAGTAAAGCGCTGAAAAATTGACTGCTGATGCTCACTGGCAATACCCACACCGGTATCAGTAATTTTAAACTGTAACGCTTGTTGCACTTCACTAAGGTGAATATCGACAGTGCCACCTGAAGGGGTGTACTTAAGTGCATTGCTTATCAGGTTACTGAAAATCGAGTGGGCATGTTCAGGAGCAAGGTTAATCTTAAGTGCTGTAGTGGTGGTGTCAGTAAAGCTAAATTGCAGTTTTTTTTGCTCATACAGAGGTCTGAAATCCGCCACTAAATCTGTTAAAAATGGCGTAATAGAATAGGGGCTGACAGTGTAAATTGCCGTGCTTGGGCGTTGACTCAGTTGTAAAAGTTGATTGATGAGCTCAAGTAAGCGCTGGCAGTTACGTTTGATACTGGCTAGTTGCGTTTGAGCTTGAGAGTCTGCATTGCTTCGCTGTAACTGACTTACCGGAGCGAGTATTAAGCTAAGTGGTGTTTTGAGTTCGTGGCTAATGTTATCTAAAAACTGATCTTTTAGTTTGTTTAACTCAATTTCGGTTTGCTTTTCTTGCTCTGCTAGTTTGCGCTTGTACAAGGCATTTAACACAAGCCAAGTCAGTGCTAAAGCAAATGTAAAGTAAATGCCGTAGGCTAACTTAGTTTGCCACCAAGGAGGCACAACAGTAAGCGCTAATAGCTGTGTACTGTCACTCCATTGGCCATATTGATCTTTTGCTTTTAGCAATAACTGGTAGTTACCAGCAGGCAATTGCGGATAGTTAATTTGCCTAAGGGATGCATCAGTATATAAAAATTGTTCATCAAAACCAGCTAGCTTGTAGCCATATTGATAATATTTTGGAGTCGCACCATTTTTTAATGCACTAAATTTAAAGCCGATAACCCCCGCTGATTTTGCAAACGAGAATGTCAGAGTTGCACTAGCAAGGGTATTGGTTTGCTTATCAAAATGATTACTTTTAATTGCTCGGTTATTAAGTAATAACCCAGTTAACACTGGAGTCGGGGGAGTGTGTGATAAGGTTAGTTGCTCTGGGTAAAAATGATTGTAGCCATTAATCCCCCCAAAAAATAACTCGCCATCGTCTGCTTGAGAGCTCGCACCTAATATAAATGACTGGTGTTGAATACCATCTTCAGGCAAAAACTGCTGCATCTGCTGTGTGATGGGGTTATAGCGAGTGAGTCCACCATTGGTTGCAAGCCAAAGCGTGCCTTGTTTATCGGCAAGAATGTCAAAAACGTTGTCATTAGCTAATCCTTGCTGCTCAGTTATGTGTTTCACTGTGAGGGTACGCTTGTTGACTTGATTCAAGCCTTGCATAGTGCCAACCCAAATGCTGTCTTCACTGAGTAATAAAGAGGTAACCATATTGTGGCTAAGCCCTGTCTCGCCTGAACCTTGCTCATCTAATAAACTAAATTGCTCTGTTGAGATATCGAGTTTATTGAGTCCTGCTCGGGTACCAATCCATAGTGTGTGCTCTTCATTGTCATAAGCCAAAGTAAATACGGTGTTGTTGGCAAGGCTATTTTGCGCATCATTGTGCTGATAGTGAGTCACCTTGGCAGAGGTTGGTTCAAAGCGGGTTAAGCCTTGGTTACTACCTAGCCAAAGTGCACCTGTTTTGTCGCTGGTAATTGCGTACACACGATCACTGGCTAGCTGGTGGCTTTGCATGGTGAAAGTTGTAAACTCATCAAGGCGGTCCTGATACTTAATTAAACCGCCACCGTAAGTACCAATCCATAATTGCTGGTTAGCATCTTCGTGTAGGGCAAATATATTGTTATTAGGTAGGGCGTTTTTAAAGTGCTGATAACCAGACGTTGTTTTGCGGTTGAGTCCATCACGGGTGCCAACCCATACCTCACCATTGGCTCTTTTAACTATTGAACGAACAAAGTTATGGCTTAACGAATTTGCTTGAGAGGTTTTTAATTGATGAGAGAACTGTTGCTGCTTTGGATCATAGCGGTGCACACCATAGCCATCTGTGCCCAGCCAAATAACACCTTGCGAGTCTTGAAAAAGAGAAAGCAGGTAGTCGCTGCTTAAGCCATTGGGGTTTTGTTTGTCATGGCGATATTGAGTGAATTGCTCTTGTAAGTCAGCACCTACAGGTAAAAGGTATAGACCTTGCCCGTAGCTTGTAAGCCAAAGGTTTTGCTGTTGGTCAATCAGGCTGTCTGTGATCCAGACGCCATTAAACTGTTCGATTTTTTCACTACTTTGCGTAGCTAAATTTAATATATAAAGACCTTTTTTAGCGCCAATAAGCAGCTTTTCGTCATTAAGCAACTTGAGATGCCAGAGCGGCACGGAGATCTGAGCATGCTGAGTAAATTGCTCAGTAATTGGGTCAAATGAAATAAGCCCTTTATCTGTGGCAAGCCAAATTAGTTCATCGGTAATAACAATGTCTCGAACCAGTGGCTGGGCTGATTTATAGTTAAAGTGTGTAAAACTATTATTTGATACATCAAAACGGGTTAACTTACCGTGTTCGTGGCCTAACCACAGAACATCATCTTTAGCTAACGCCATAGACCAAATTTTATCTTCACTTAGGCTTTCATTATGGTGTGTAGAAAACACTTCAAACAGACCGGTTTTAGGGTCGAGTCTATTAAGCCCTTTGCTTGCAGTCGAAAACCATAGCTGGTTTTTACTATCTTTAACACAGCCGGTGATCCAGTTCCCTGAAATGCTTTTATGATCGCTGTTAGCTTTAAAACGCTTAAATTCATAACCATCAAAGCGATTTAAGCCACCTTGTGTAGCAAACCATAAAAAGCCTTGTTGGTCGGTGATGCTGCAAGTGATTGAATTTTGGCTCAGGCCTTGCTGACTATTAAAAGTGTTGAGGTGTAAAGAACGTGCACTAGCCTGATTAGCCATCAACAAAGTGAGGCATAACAATACAATATTAACAGGGGATTTTAATAGCAGCACACTGATCCATGTTGTTTTATGTTCCTTTAATGGGGTTATGATAAACTGCTTTTTAATCAATGTTAATATTGATTTTTAAACGAACTGATGAGATTTTAACTAATGGGTATCTTTTACTCTTGTGTTAATGAATTGCGTAAGTATAATAGGCATCCACTTTGCAGGGGCGTAGTTCCAATTGGTAGAACAGCGGTCTCCAAAACCGACGGTTGGGAGTTCGAATCTCTCCGCCCCTGCCACTTTTTACACAATGTGTGCTAAGTCTGAAATTAAAAATCGGTTTAAACAAGTCAGTTTTTAAGTTTAGATTTTAATGGATTAACCCTGCCAGAGCGCAGGGTTGTTGTGTCTGTAGTTAAGGTAAAAATATTATGAGCACGAATGTAGAAACACCATCAAGTGCGATGGATTCAGTAAAGTGGATTGTAGCAATTGCGCTACTAGCAGGCGCAGTCGTTGGTAACCACATGTATGCAGACCAATCTGTATTATTACGTGCTATTGGTGTAGTGGTTGCTGTTGCAGCTGGTTTAGGCATTGCCTCACTAACTGAAAAAGGTCGTACTTTTCTTGCGTTTGCAAAAGAAGCACGTATCGAAGTACGTAAAGTTGTGTGGCCAACTCGCCAAGAAACAACACATACGACATTAATTGTAATGGTTGCAACTGTGATTATGGCGCTTATCCTTTGGGGATTAGATGGCATTTTATTCCGCGCAGTAGGCTTTTTAACTGGATTGGAGATCTAATCCCATGTCGGATGAGAAGAACGAAAAGAAACTACGTTGGTACGTAGTACAAGCTTTCTCTGGTTACGAGAAGCGTGTAGCACAAACTATTCTTGAGCACATCAAGATCGAAGGTTTGGAAGATAGTTTTGGTGAAGTATTAGTACCAACTGAAGAAGTTGTTGAGATGCGCGCTGGCCAAAAGCGTAAATCTGAGCGTAAATTCTTCCCAGGTTACGTACTAGTTCAAATGGACATGAACGATGCAAGCTGGCACTTAGTGAACAGCACTGCACGTGTTATGGGCTTCATTGGTGGTACGTCTGATCGTCCAGCGCCAATTAGCCAAAAAGAAGCTGACCGCATCTTAAACCGTCTTCAAGAGAACTCTGAAGCACCTAAGCCAGCTACATTGTTCGAGCCAGGCGAAGTTGTTCGTGTTATCGATGGTCCATTTGCTGACTTCAGCGGTGTTGTTGAAGAAGTTGATTACGAGAAGAGCCGCGTGAAAGTGTCTGTTCTTATCTTCGGTCGTTCGACACCTGTTGACCTTGAATTTGGTCAAGTTGAGCAAGACAAGTAAGTAAAAAATTAAAGCTGCCAAAGTTGATTAATATTTTGGCAATACGCTTGAAAAAGGCCGCTGATTAACTTATAATCAGCGGCCTTTTTGTGTTAGGGCAAGTTACAACTTGTTTTATCACTAAAAAGTGAGAACCAATTTTTAAACTGGGAAGCCGTTAGAGTACGCGTCCTCGCGCGCACAAGGCTATGACCCACCAAATGAGGTATTTATTATGGCTAAAAAAGTTGAAGCTATTATCAAGCTACAAGTTGCCGCTGGTATGGCTAACCCTAGTCCTCCAGTAGGTCCAGCACTAGGTCAACACGGTGTAAACATCATGGAATTCTGTAAAGCGTTCAACGCACGTACAGAATCTATCGAAAAAGGCGCTCCAGTTCCTGTAGTGATCTCTGTTTACGGTGACCGTTCTTTCACGTTCGACATGAAAACTCCACCGGCTGCTTACTTACTTAAGAAAGCTGCAGGCATCAAATCAGGTTCTGGCCGTCCTAACACTGAAAAAGTGGGTACAGTAACTCGTGCTCAACTTGAAGAAATCGTTGAGACAAAACGACCTGACCTTACAGCGGCTGATATGGACGCTGCAGTTCGCACTATCGCAGGTTCTGCGCGTGCGATGGGCTTGAACGTAGAGGACTAAGATAATGGCAAAATTAACTAAACGTATGCGTACAATCCGCGAAAAAGTGGATGTAACTAAAGATTACGAAATCAACGAAGCAGTTGCTCTTTTAAAAGAGTTAGCGACAGCTAAATTCGTAGAAAGTGTTGACGTTGCTGTTAACCTTGGTATCGATGCTCGTAAATCTGACCAAAACGTTCGTGGTGCAACTGTACTACCTAACGGTACTGGTCGTGAAGTTCGTGTTGCTGTATTCACACAAGGCGCTAACGCAGATGCTGCGAAAGAAGCTGGTGCTGAATTAGTGGGCATGGAAGATCTTGCTGAACAAGTTAAGAAAGGCGAGATGAACTTTGACGTTGTTGTTGCATCTCCAGACGCTATGCGTGTTGTTGGTCAACTAGGTCAAATCTTAGGTCCACGTGGTCTAATGCCAAACCCTAAAACTGGTACTGTAACTCCTAACGTTGCAGAAGCAGTTAAAAACGCGAAAGCAGGTCAAGTTCGTTACCGTAACGACAAGAACGGTATCATCCATACTACTATCGGTAAGGTTGATTTCACTGCTGAGCAACTTCAACAAAACCTTGAAGCTCTTATTGTTGCGCTTAAGAAGGCTAAACCTTCTCAAGCAAAAGGTACTTACGTGAAGAAAGTAACTATCTCTACAACAATGGGCGCAGGTGTTGCTGTTGACCAAAACTCTCTAAGCACAGTTGTTGCTTAATTAAGAGTTTACATGGCGCGAAATTTGAACTATAATTTTGCGCCATTTTGTTGAGAAAGTTAATTTCGAAACAAGTAAAGAATTCGGGTTGAAGTCCATAATTTCGTAATGCCTTCGGGTTAAAACGATAAATTGGGCTTCCGTCCAAGACCGTAGGCGGCTTCGGCCTTAATATTTTACCTACGTAGACGGTGTGAATCCCCAGATAGATTTTTCCTAATCTTCTGGCTCTCGCCGTAAAAAGCATCTCCATCTTTGATGGGGAAGAGTAGAACAGGGAAGCCAATTTCGGCAACCCATTAAACCAGGAGTAACACCCATGGCTTTAAATCTTCAAGGCAAAAAAGCAATTGTTGCTGAAGTCAACGAAGCAGCCACTGGTGCTCTTTCTGCAGTTGTTGCAGATTCTCGTGGTGTAACAGTTGGTGCTATCACTGCCCTTCGTAAAGAAGCTCGTGAAGCTGGTGTATGGATGAAAGTTGTTCGTAACACTTTAGCTAAACGTGCTGTTGAAGGTACAGATTTTGAGTGCCTTTCTGACTCACTTGTAGGTCCAAGCTTAATCGCTTTCTCTTCAGAGCACCCAGGTGCTGCTGCGCGTATCTTCAAAGAATTCGCGAAGAAGAACGAGAAATTCGAAGTTAAGACGGCTGCATTTGAAGGTAACGTAGTAGACGCAGCTATGCTAGCAACTCTACCTACTTACGACGAAGCTGTTGCACGCTTAATGAGCGCTATGAAAGAAGCGTCTGCAGGTAAATTGTGTAAAACAATTGAAGCAGTACGTGTACAGAAAGAAGAGCAAGCTGCTTAATTTTAAGCTGTTTTTTTGTTCACTTTCGGTGTAATATTTTTTTTGGGCTATATTTAGTCCGTAATAATTAGGAAATTTGTAATGTCTGTAACTAAAGACCAAATCCTTGATGCTATTGCTGAAATGTCAGTAATGGACGTTGTTGCTCTAGTTGAAGCAATGGAAGAAAAATTCGGCGTAACTGCAGCTGCTGCTGTTGTTGCTGGTCCTGCTGCTGAAGCAGCTGAAGAAAAGACTGAGTTCGACGTAATCCTTACTGGCGCTGGCGCTAACAAGGTTGCAGCTATCAAAGCTGTACGTGGTGCTACTGGTCTTGGCCTTAAAGAAGCTAAAGCACTTGTTGAAGCTGCTCCTGCACCTATCAAAGAAGGTGTATCTAAAGAAGAAGCTGAAGCACTTGCAAAAGACCTTACTGAAGCTGGTGCTGAAGTTGAGGTTAAGTAATCTAGCTTTTGCTAGGTTCGCTGCCTGAGTAATCAGGCAAGGGCTGGTGATTATTTAATCACCGGCCTTTTTGCGCTATAGAGCGATGCAATCCTGTAACGCAAATAAAATCTAATTTTCTCTTTACTTTCAAGTTGTTACCTATTTTGGTGTTGAAAGTGTCAGAGCAAAATAGAACAACAATTTAATGTTGTACATCTTGGCTTAGATGCCAGTTAAGTCTGTTCTTACAAGAACAGGTCGGGTCAAAGATCAGCAAGCTGAGGAACCCCATGGCTTACTCTTATTCTGAAAAGAAACGTATCCGTAAGGATTTTGGTAAACGTCCACAAGTTTTGGATATACCTTTCTTACTGTCGACGCAGTTAGAATCGTTTAAAAAATTCTTAGTCCCTGACGCTGATGGCGATCACGGTTTGGAAGCTGCTTTCCGTTCTGTGTTTCCTATCAAAAGCTACTCGGGAAATTCTGAGCTTCAATACGTAAGTTATCGTATTGGTGAGCCAGTATTCGATGTAAAAGAATGTCAAATTCGCGGTGTGACTTATTCTGCTCCACTTCGCGTAAAATTGCGTCTTGTGGTGATGGACAAAGAAGCACCAGGCACAGTTAAAGACATTAAAGAGCAAGAAGTTTACATGGGCGAAATTCCGCTCATGACTGATACCGGTACCTTTGTTATCAATGGTACAGAGCGTGTTATCGTTTCTCAGCTACACCGTAGCCCTGGTGTATTCTTTGATAACGACCGCGGTAAAACTCACTCGTCAGGTAAAGTACTTTATAACGCGCGTGTAATTCCTTACCGTGGTTCATGGTTAGACTTCGAGTTTGATGCAAAAGATAACCTTTATGTACGTATTGACCGTCGTCGTAAATTACCGGCGTCAATCATCCTACGTGCACTTGAGTACTCAACGGATGAAATCCTAGAGATATTCTTCGATACAACTGCGTTTGAAGTTGCTGACGGTAAAGTTCTTATGGAACTTGTTCCTTCACGCTTACGTGGTGAAACTGCCGCTTTTGATATCAAAGGCGAAGACGGTGAAGTCCTTGTTGAAGCGGGTCGTCGTATTACTGCGCGTCACATCAAGAACATCGAGAAAAAAGGTATTAACCAATTAGAAGTACCGCATGAGTACATCATTGGTCGTGTTGTAGCTAGAAACTATGTTGATGAGTCAACTGGTGAGATCATCGCAAACGCGAATGATGAGCTATCACTTGAGCTAATGGCTGAATTGGTTAAAGCAGGTCACACTAAGATTGATACACTATATATCAACGAAGTGGACAGCGGCGCCTACATGTCAGATACATTACGTATCGACACAACAAGCAACCGTTTAGAAGCATTAGTAGAAATTTATCGCATGATGCGCCCAGGCGAGCCACCGACGAAAGACGCGGCTGAAGCCTTATTTGATAACTTGTTCTTCTCTGACGAGCGTTACGATTTATCAACAGTTGGTCGTATGAAGTTCAATAGCCGTGTAGGTTATGACACAGATACTGGCCCTGGCACATTATCGAAAGAAGACATCGTAGCTGTTATGAAAGTGCTTATCGCTATTCGTAACGGTGTTGGCGATGTTGATGATATCGACCACTTAGGCAACCGTCGTATCCGTAGTGTTGGCGAAATGGCTGAGAACCAATTCCGCGTTGGTCTAGTACGTGTTGAGCGTGCTGTACGTGAGCGTTTAAGCTTAGGTGACCTTGACGCTGTAATGCCACAAGATCTTATTAACGCTAAGCCTATTTCGGCTGCGGTTAAAGAGTTCTTTGGTTCATCTCAGTTATCACAGTTCATGGACCAAAATAACCCGCTTTCAGAAGTAACGCACAAGCGTCGTATTTCTGCATTAGGCCCGGGTGGTTTAACACGTGAACGCGCTGGCTTCGAGGTTCGAGACGTTCACGTAACTCACTATGGTCGTGTATGTCCAATCGAAACGCCTGAGGGTCCAAACATCGGTCTAATTAACTCATTGTCTACGTACGCACGTACGAATGACTATGGTTTCTTAGAAACACCTTACCGTAAAGTGGTAAACGGTGTAGTTACTGATGAAGTAGATTACTTATCAGCCATTGAAGAAGGTCAGTTTGTTATCGCTCAGGCGAACTCAAACTTGAACGAAAACAATGAGTTTGTTGATGAACTAATTCCATGTCGTCACAAAGGTGAATCAACCTTTATGGGCAAAATGGACCAGCAATATATGGACGTATCACCACAACAGGTGATCTCTGTAGCGGCAGCACTTATCCCGTTCCTAGAACACGATGATGCTAACCGTGCATTGATGGGTTCAAACATGCAACGTCAAGCCGTACCAACACTTATCGCGGACAAACCACTGGTAGGTACAGGTATCGAGCTTACACTAGCGAAAGATTCTGGTGTAACTATCGTTGCTAAGCGTGGTGGTGAAGTAATGTATGCGGATGCAAGCCGCATCGTTGTAAATGTACATGAAGATGAGCGTATTCCAGGTGAAGCGGGCATCGATATTTACAACCTTACTAAATACACTCGCTCAAACCAAAATACATGTATTAACCAAAAACCAACTTGTATGGTTGGTGAGCCGGTAACTCGTGGTGACGTATTAGCAGATGGTCCTTCGACTGACTTAGGTGACTTAGCACTTGGTCAAAACCTTCGCGTGGCATTCATGCCATGGAACGGTTATAACTTCGAGGATTCAATCCTACTATCTGAGCGTGTAGTTCAAGAAGATCGTCTAACGACTATCCACATTCAAGAACTACAATGTATCGCACGTGATACTAAATTAGGTCCTGAAGAGATCACAGCAGATATCCCTAACGTAGGTGAGTCTGCACTAGGCAAGCTTGATGAATCAGGCGTTGTTTATATCGGTGCTGAAGTTAAAGGCGGCGATATCCTAGTAGGTAAAGTGACTCCGAAAGGCGAAACGCAATTAACACCAGAAGAAAAGCTACTACGTGCTATCTTCGGTGAGAAAGCGTCAGACGTTAAAGACAGCTCTTTACGCGTACCAAACTCTGTAACTGGTACTGTAATCGACGTACAAGTTTTCACCCGTGATGGTGTTGAAAAAGATAAGCGTGCGTTAGAAGTTGAAGACATGCAGCTTCGCGAAGCGAAGAAAGACTTCAACGAAGAGTTCCGTATCTTAGAAGCTGGTGTATTAGACCGTGCTCGTAAGCTACTTGTTGACGCAGGTCTGAACGCAGATTCAATTGCATCACTAAATGCTGAAAAGCTGCTTACTCAAAGCCTTGCTGAAGAAGACAAGCAAGCTGAACTTGAGCAACTAGCTGCCCAGTACGATGAGCTTAAAGCTGAATACGATAAGAAGTTTGAAAACAAACGTCGTAAGATCACTCAAGGTGATGACTTAGCACCAGGCGTACTTAAGATTGTTAAAGTATACCTAGCTGTTAAACGTCGTATCCAACCGGGTGATAAGATGGCGGGTCGTCACGGTAACAAAGGTGTTATCTCGACTATCGTACCAGTAGAAGATATGCCATACGATGACAAAGGTCGTACGGTAGACATCGTTCTGAACCCGCTAGGTGTACCATCACGTATGAACATCGGTCAGATCCTAGAAACACACATGGGTCTTGCTGCACGTGGTGTGGGTGAGCGCTTAGAAGAAATGATGAAAGAGCAGCGTGAACTGCACGAAATCCGTAGCTTCGTTAAGAAAGTTTACGAATTAGGTGATTGTCGTCAGAAAGTTGATATCGACTCGTTCTCTGATGATGAAGTTCGTCGCTTAGCTGATAACTTGAAAGGTGGTTTACCGATCGCAACTCCAGCCTTTGATGGTGCTCGTGAAAGCGAAATCAAAGACTTACTAGAGCTTGGTGGTTATCCAAGAAGCGGTCAAGTTACACTTTATGATGGCCGTACTGGCGATCAGTTCGAACGTCAAGTAACTGTTGGTTACATGTACATGCTGAAACTTAACCACTTGGTTGATGACAAGATGCACGCACGTTCAACTGGTTCTTACAGCCTTGTTACTCAGCAGCCGCTGGGTGGTAAAGCTCAGTTCGGTGGCCAGCGTTTCGGTGAGATGGAGGTGTGGGCACTAGAAGCTTACGGTGCTGCATATACTCTACAAGAAATGCTAACAGTGAAATCGGATGACGTGAACGGTCGTACTAAGATGTATAAGAACATCGTAGATGGTAACCATAAGATGGAACCAGGTATGCCAGAATCGTTCAACGTATTGTTGAAAGAAATCCGCTCACTGGGTATCAACATCGAGTTGGAAGAAAATTAAGCCATTTAGGTGCGGCGTAAGCCGCACCTGTTAGGCCGAATAGAATGTAGGGGCGATTGGTTCGCCCTCAAGATTAACCTCCGACAGGAGAGCTAAGGTGAAAGACTTACTTAAGTTTCTGAAGCAACAAAATAAGACCGAAGAATTCGATGCAATTCGCATTGGTCTTGCTTCGCCAGATATGGTTCGTTCATGGTCATACGGTGAAGTAAAGAAACCTGAGACAATCAACTACCGTACTTTCAAGCCTGAGCGCGACGGCTTATTCTGTGCCCGTATTTTCGGCCCAGTGAAAGATTATGAGTGTTTATGTGGTAAATATAAGCGCCTTAAGCACCGTGGTGTTATTTGTGAAAAGTGTGGCGTTGAAGTAACGCTTACTAAAGTGCGTCGTGACCGTATGGGTCACATTGAGCTTGCGAGCCCAGTTGCGCACATTTGGTTCTTAAAATCATTACCGTCACGTATCGGCTTAATGCTAGACATGACACTTCGTGACATCGAGCGCGTACTTTACTTCGAATCATTCGTAGTAACTGAGCCTGGTATGACAACGCTTGAGCGTGGTCAGCTTTTAGGTGAAGAAGAGTACCTAGATGCACTAGAAGAGCACGGTGATGAGTTTGAAGCGAAGATGGGTGCAGAAGCAGTATTAGACTTGCTTCGTGAACTTGATCTTGGCCAATTAATTGCTGAAATGCGTGAAGAGTTACCAACAATTAACTCTGAAACTAAGCGTAAGAAGATCACTAAACGTCTTAAATTAATGGAATCTTTCCACCAATCAGGTAACAACCCTGAGTGGATGATCATGACAGTACTTCCAGTACTTCCGCCTGATCTACGTCCATTAGTACCACTAGACGGTGGTCGTTTTGCGACTTCTGATCTGAATGACCTTTACCGTCGTGTTATTAACCGTAATAACCGTCTTAAGCGTCTATTAGATCTAGCAGCACCAGACATTATCGTACGCAACGAAAAACGTATGTTACAAGAAGCGGTAGATGCGCTACTTGATAACGGTCGTCGCGGTCGTGCGATTACAGGTTCTAACAAACGTCCTCTTAAATCGCTTGCTGATATGATCAAAGGTAAGCAAGGTCGTTTCCGTCAGAACTTACTTGGTAAACGTGTAGATTACTCTGGCCGTTCTGTAATCACAGTAGGTCCTACGCTTAAACTACACCAGTGTGGTCTTCCTAAGAAGATGGCACTTGAGCTATTCAAACCATTTATCTATGGCAAATTAGAGCGTCGCGGCATGGCTACGACTATCAAAGCTGCTAAGAAGATGGTTGAGCGTGAAGTGGCAGAAGTATGGGATGTATTAGACGAAGTAATTCGTGAACATCCAGTATTACTTAACCGTGCACCAACACTTCACCGTTTGGGTATCCAAGCGTTCGAACCTGTGCTTATCGAAGGTAAAGCGATCCATTTACACCCATTAGTTTGTGCGGCGTACAACGCTGACTTCGATGGTGACCAAATGGCGGTACACGTACCGTTAACGCTTGAAGCACAGTTAGAAGCACGTGCTCTAATGATGTCTACAAACAACATCCTATCTCCAGCGAATGGTGAGCCAATCATCGTTCCTTCACAGGACGTTGTATTAGGTCTTTACTACATGACTCGTGATCGCATCAATGCGAAAGGCGAAGGTACTGTATTTAAAGATCCTAAAGAAGCTGAAAAAGCATACCGCAGTGGTAATGCTGAGCTACATGCGCGCGTAAAAGTACGTATTAGCGAAACAGTTAACAATGAAGAAGGTGAAGCAGTTGAGCAAGTATCTATTGTTGAAACAACAGTAGGTCGTGCAATTCTTTCACTAATCCTACCTAAAGGCATGCCGTTTGAGTTAATCAACCAAGCCCTAGGTAAGAAACAAATTTCTGGCTTATTAAACGAGTGTTACCGTCGTCTAGGTCTTAAAGATACCGTTATCTTTGCTGACCAAGTAATGTACACAGGTTTCCACTACGCAATGAAGTCAGGTGTTTCAATCGGTATCGATGACTTAGTTATCCCACCGGTTAAAGCAGAAATCATTGAATCAGCGGAAGCTGAAGTAACTGAAATCAACCAACAATTCCAATCAGGTCTTGTAACGGCTGGTGAAAAGTACAACAAAGTTATCGATATCTGGTCACGTGTAAATGAAAACTTATCACGTGAGATGATGGCGAACTTATCAAAAGACACTGTAATCAACGCTAAAGGCGAAGAAGAAGAGCAATCTTCATTTAACTCAGTGTTTATGATGGCAGACTCAGGTGCACGTGGTAGCGCCGCTCAGATCCGTCAGTTAGCGGGTATGCGTGGTCTAATGGCACGTCCAGATGGTTCAATCATCGAGACACCAATCACGGCGAACTTCCGTGAAGGTCTAAACGTACTACAGTACTTCATCTCAACGCACGGTGCGCGTAAAGGTCTTGCCGATACAGCACTTAAAACAGCAAACTCGGGTTACTTAACGCGTCGTCTAGTAGACGTTGCACAAGACTTAGTAATCAACGAAGACGACTGTGGCACAGAAGATGGCTTAACAATGAAACCGCTTATCGAAGGTGGTGACGTTGTAGAAGCACTTCGTGAACGTGTACTAGGTCGTGTTGTTGCTGAAGATGTATTAATTCCAAATACTAACGAAGTACTTGTTGAGCGTAACGTTATGCTTGACGAAAAACTGTGTGACCTTTTAGAAGAGCACTCAGTAGATGAAGTACGCGTTCGTTCAGTAATCACTTGTGATAATGACTTTGGTGTATGTGCTAAGTGTTACGGTCGTGACCTTGCGCGTGGCCACATCATCAATCCAGGTGAGTCAGTAGGTGTTATCGCGGCACAATCAATCGGTGAGCCGGGTACACAGCTTACGATGCGTACCTTCCACATCGGTGGTGCGGCATCTCGAGCGTCTGCTGAAAACAGTGTACAAGTTAAAACTAACGGTACATTGAAGTTACACAATGCGAAGTATGTATTAAACACAGACGGTAAGATTGTTATCACGTCTCGTTCAACAGAGATCACTATCATCGATAGCTTTGGTCGTGAGAAAGAGCGTTATAAAGTTCCTTACGGTGCGGTGTTAGCGGTACAAGATAATGCAGAAGTTCAAGGTAACGATATCGTTGCTACTTGGGATCCGCATAGTCACCCAATCGTTCTTGAGCACAAGTCAAAAATCTCGTTCAGCGACATTGATGACTCAAATACCGAAGCACAAACAGACGAGTTAACTGGTTTAACACGTGTGGTTGTTAAAGACTTAGGTAAAGCGAATGCGAAAGAACCTAAACTAATCATCGAAAGCGATGAGCGTGGTCTGCAAGAAACACGTCTTCCTTCATTCACAACGATTGAAGTAACAGACGGCGCAACTGCAAACCCAGGTGACGTACTTGCACGTATTCCGCAAGAAGGTTCGAAGACTCGTGATATCACGGGTGGTCTACCTCGCGTAGCTGACTTATTCGAAGCACGTAAGCCGAAAGATCCTGCAATCCTTGCAGAAATCACAGGTACTATCAGCTTCGGTAAAGAAACAAAAGGTAAGAAGCGTCTTGTAATCACTCCAGCTGAGGGTGACGCATACGAAGAGATGATCCCTAAATGGCGTCAACTTAACGTGTTCGAAGGTGAGCAAGTGTCTAAAGGTGAGGTTATCGCCGATGGTCCAGAATCACCACATGACATCTTACGCCTACGTGGTGTAACTCATGTAGCTAACTACATCGTTAACGAAGTGCAAGAGGTTTACCGCTTGCAAGGCGTTAAGATCAATGACAAGCACATTGAGACAATCATTCGTCAGATGCTACGTAAATGTATCATCCTTGACGGCGGTGACACTGAGTTCTTAGCCGGTGAACAAGTTGAAGTGGCACGCGTTAATATCGCGAACCGTGAACTTGAGAAGCAAGGCAAGATCCCAGCGAAGTTTGAAATCCAGTTAATGGGTATCACTAAAGCGTCACTTGCAACAGAATCTTTCATTTCTGCAGCATCGTTCCAGGAGACAACTCGTGTCCTAACTGAAGCCGCTGTAAATGGTAAGAGCGATGAGCTTCGTGGTCTGAAAGAAAACGTAATCGTGGGTCGTCTGATCCCAGCTGGTACAGGCTTTGCGTATCACCAAGACCGTTTAAACCGTCGCAAGCAAGGTGAAATCGTTGAAGAGCAAACAGTAAGCGCTGAAGAGGCAACTCAAGCACTAACTGACGCACTAAACGCAGATATCTCTGGAAACCAATAATCTCAACTTAATCAATAGATTAAGAAATCGTAAGGCAGTTATCTTCTGCCTTACGATGAGTTAAGGTTGACAGGTTAAACTTTGCTCATTAAAATTCCGCCACCCATTTGCCTGCACGTTTTGTAACGAGCATGTAAACAGGGCGGATTTTTTATTTTTTCAGTAGTAATTTTAATTTCAGGAGCTATTTAAATGGCAACTATTAACCAGCTAGTGCGTAAGCCACGTCGTAGCAAAGTTACTAAAAGTAACTCAGCTGCACTTAAAGCTTGTCCGCAAAAGCGTGGTGTATGTACTCGTGTATATACAACTACACCTAAGAAACCAAACTCTGCATTACGTAAAGTAGCGCGTGTTCGTTTAACTAACGGTTTCGAAGTAACATCTTACATTGGTGGTGAAGGCCACAACTTACAAGAGCACAGTGTAATCCTAATCCGTGGTGGTCGTGTTAAAGACTTACCAGGTGTGCGTTTCCACACTGTACGTGGTGCACTTGACTGTGCAGGCGTTAGCGACCGTCGTCAAGCTCGTTCTAAATACGGTGCTAAACGCCCTAAGGGCTAATGGTTCTCCGTTAGTAAGGCCAAGCACTAAATTTTTAAATTAATTGTTTTGGGTATTGACTCTAAAAGAGCAAACCTGAAGATACCGGAGATACAAAATGCCTAGAAGACGCGTAATAGGTCAACGTAAAATTCTTCCAGATCCTAAGTTCGGATCGGAACTTCTTGCTAAATTCGTTAACGTAGTAATGTTAGACGGCAAGAAATCTACTGCTGAAAAAATCGTTTATGGTGCGTTAGACGTGGCTGCTGAGAAATCAGGCAAGTCGCACCTTGAAATCTTTGAAGCTGCACTTGAAAACGTTCGCCCACAGGTAGAGGTTAAATCTCGCCGTGTTGGTGGTTCAACGTACCAAGTACCAGTTGAAGTACGTCCAGTACGTCGCAACGCATTAGGTATGCGTTGGTTAGTAGACGCTGCACGTAAGCGTGGCGAAAAATCTATGGGCTTACGTTTAGCTCAAGAAATCGTTGACGCTGCTGACAACAAAGGCACTGCGGTTAAGAAACGTGAAGACGTTCACCGTATGGCTGAAGCGAATAAAGCATTCGCTCATTACCGTTGGTAATCTGCCCTTAACCTTTAAGAGGATCATATGGCACGTACAACTCCACTTGAGCGCTATCGCAATATCGGTATTTGCGCTCACGTAGATGCAGGTAAAACCACCACAACAGAACGTGTTCTGTTCTACACGGGTCTTTCTCATAAGATCGGTGAAGTACATGATGGTGCTGCAACTATGGATTGGATGGAGCAGGAACAAGAGCGTGGTATCACAATCACTTCTGCTGCAACAACGTGTTTCTGGAAAGGGATGGACGCTCAATTTGACGACCATCGCATCAATATCATTGATACGCCAGGACACGTAGATTTCACTATCGAAGTAGAGCGTTCTTTACGCGTACTAGATGGTGCGGTAGTTGTTCTTTGTGCTTCATCTGGTGTACAGCCGCAAACTGAGACAGTTTGGCGTCAAGCGAACAAATACGAAGTTCCTCGCATGATCTTCGTAAACAAAATGGATCGCACTGGCGCTGACTTCTTAACAGTTGTGGACCAGGTGAAATCTCGTCTTGGAGCAACGCCTGTTCCAATTCAGCTACCAATTGGTGCTGAAGACGACTTTAAAGGTGTTATTGACCTTATTAAGATGAAAGCCATTAACTGGAATGCCGAAGATCAAGGCATGACTTTCACTTATGAGGACATTCCGGCAGAGCTTCTGGAGCTTGCAGAAGAATGGCGTTCTCACATGGTTGAGAGCGCTGCTGAAGCATCAGAAGAACTAATGGACAAATATCTAGAAGGTGAAGACCTGACCGAAGCTGAAATTAAAGCAGCTTTACGTCAGCGCACATTAGCAAACGAAATTGTTCCAATGACGTGTGGTAGTGCATTTAAGAATAAGGGTGTTCAAGCTGTGCTTGATGCTGTTATCGAATATATGCCTGCGCCAACACAAGTGAAACAAATCCAAGGTATCGTTGAAGATGGTACTGAGGAAGAACGTCCTGCTGATGACAACGCACCGTTTGCCGCACTTGCTTTTAAGATTGCGACAGACCCGTTCGTTGGCACCTTGACCTTCTTCCGTGTTTACTCTGGTACTGTTAAACAGGGTGATGCGGTATACAATCCAGTTAAAAGTAAGCGTGAGCGACTTGGTCGTATCGTTCAGATGCATTCAAACTCACGTGAAGAGATCAAAGTAGTCTACGCAGGCGACATCGCAGCGGCTATTGGTCTTAAAGACGTAACAACAGGTGAGACACTGTGTGATCCGAACTCAATTATTACGCTTGAGCGTATGGAGTTCCCAGAGCCAGTTATCTCTGTTGCGGTTGAGCCTCGCACAGTAGCTGACCAAGATAAGATGGGAATCGCGTTAGGTAAACTAGCGGCAGAAGATCCATCTTTCAGAGTACAAACTGACGAAGAATCAGGCCAGACTATTATTTCTGGCATGGGTGAACTTCACCTTGATATCATTGTCGACCGTATGAAACGTGAATTCAGTGTTGAATGTAACGTTGGTAAGCCGCAGGTAGCATACCGTGAAGCTATCCGTTCAGCTGTTGAAGTTGAAGGGAAGTTCGTACGTCAATCAGGTGGTCGTGGTCAATATGGTCACGTCTGGCTTAAACTTGAACCGATGGATATTTCGGAGGATGAAGCGCCAACTTACGAGTTCGTTAACGAAATCGTTGGTGGTGCCGTTCCTAAAGAATACATCCCTGCGGTAGACAAAGGCATCCAAGAGCAAATGTCTCAAGGTGTGCTTGCAGGCTACCCATTACTTGGCGTTAAAGCGACTCTATATGATGGTTCATTCCATGATGTAGACTCGAATGAAATGGCATTTAAGATTGCAGGTTCAATGGCGATGAAGAAAGGTGCGCTTGAAGCAAACCCAGCTCTTCTAGAACCAGTAATGAAGGTTGAAGTTATCACTCCTGAAGAAAACATGGGTGATGTAGTTGGTGACTTAAACCGTCGCCGCGGCATGATCGAAGGCATGGAAGAAGCATTCGGTGGTCTTAAGCAAATTAATGCGCAAGTACCACTTTCTGAAATGTTTGGTTATGCAACTGATCTGCGATCTGCAACACAAGGCCGTGCATCTTACTCTATGGAGTTTTTGAAGTATGCAGAAGCCGCTAAAAACGTTGCAGATGCAATAATTGCAGCTCGCGCTGTTATATGATTTAGCTTGTCTGGCCCAATAGTGGGTCAGGCGTTAATTTCTTTATAGGAATTTTTTAAGATGGCAAAAGAAAAGTTTGAACGCGTAAAACCGCACGTAAACGTTGGTACAATCGGCCACGTTGACCACGGTAAAAC
>NZ_JABVXF010000042.1 GCF_013349995.1 Pseudoalteromonas sp. 0303 | reverse complement strand
GCTCGACTTGCATGTGTTAGGCCTGCCGCCAGCGTTCAATCTGAGCCATGATCAAACTCTTCAATTAAAAGTTTTTTGAAACCGAAGTTTCGTGCTCAATGAATTCTGTATAAATTGACTATATAGTCACTCATAAGAAATTGAGACTCTAAATTTGTTTGCGTTACTTAGTAAACTAAGCTTCGCTGTTAGAACTCAACCTGTACGAGTGCCCACACAGATGATTGCTTTATATTGTTAAAGAACGTTGCGACGTTGTCGCTAGGGATGCGTATAATACATCCTTAATTTTTCGAGTCAACACTTAATTTTAAACTTTCTTTTTAGACCGTTTTAAACCCAAGTTTTACTTAACTCTCTGTCACTTTGTTCAGCGCTTTTCATTGCTGCCCGCCGTGTCAGTGGATGCGCATTATAGGGATGCGAAGAATTAACGCAAGCACTTTTTGAAGGTTTTTTTGAATATTTTCAAATTAGTACAATAACCATACAAATAAAGGGCTGCAGAGGGGTTTTAGCTCAAAAAGCAGTCATTTTTGTGAGGATAAAATGGCATAGAAAAAGCGACATACTTTAAATTAGGTATGTCGCTTTTTATTTTTATAAGGCGGATTAGTTAGTAGAAATTTCCCAAACAGCGATTGACCCCGAAATTTCATTACCAACAACGAGCAATGCTTCATTCGTTGCACTTTGTTCTGCAGGTATAAATGCCATACCTTCAGGAGCAAGATCACCTGTTATATCTGCATCAGCTTCTAGGCCACGATTAAAAAAGTAATCTTGGAATGTCACATTGTATGGATTAGTAATATCAAACACCATAATGCCACCCATACGCTCTAAACCAATAAATGCAAATGTACGTTCGCCAATCGTACCCAGTGCTAACGCTTCTGGTTCTGCACCTTTGTCATCAGAGCGACTATCACCGTCATTTTCATCTTCGTTATTATTGAATGCTGCTCCGTGAACTGATGCAGTAATACGTGAGATTTGATCGCCCGAGTCAAAAACCACCATGCCGTTACTATCCCAAATGGTAAAAGAGCGGGCACCATATGCATAGAGTGATTCATATTCGCCATTATTATCTTCATCACCTTTAACAGTGGTCACTTTTAAACGGCCAATATCACTGTTGTCATTGTTCAGGTAATCAAAATTGCTTGCCAGTGTTAAGTCTTTAGCTCTGGTTTCATCTATATATGATAAACAACCATCATCTTCATCATAATCTAGACCACCCTTTGCTAAACAATCAGCTTCGTCGGTTGTATCAAAGAAGTATTCTCGTGCATCACCTTCGTTCGCTGTGACAATGAAGTTAGCACCTTTCCAAGTAAAGCTTGAAATCGTATCAGGTTGATACATGCCATAGAGACCAGGGTACGATTTAAAGTTAACACCACCGTCTTTATCTGATGCATCAAAAAGTAAATTAGACCAATCTTTAAATCCTAAGCCTTTAAGCTCTAGGCTATTATCTTCAAGATTGACGATAGCAAGGGCGTTATTTTCTTGTAGTGACACGTAGGCAAACTTATTGTCTTTTGAAATGCTGATGTATTCAGGTTCTAAATCCATTGCTACGGTTGTATTAATCAAGTTACCGTTGATTGTCCGACCTGTCGGGTTAGCAAATACAATCCCAAGTTCTTCAAGCTCTGCTTGTTTGTCGTTATAAGCCGAAAAAGTAATGCTAATAGCAGTATCTGCAATTACACCATCATTAATATTAATAATGCTGATAGAGCCTTCAGGGTCAATACTGTAATCACCATTAGGTTCGCCTTCATTTGCAACCAATACTTTATTGCCATCATGGCTAAAAGTAACCATGTCGGGTAGGGCGCCAACAGTGACATTTTTAATAAACTGAGGCTCGTCGCCACTGATATCATAAAATGCGATTAAACCAGCATCACCGGTATTACTAGCTGCCATTGCGACGGCTAAAAGTTCATTATTAGCATCAATAGCGATACTGTTTGCATCACCCACACTGTGCTCATTAAGTGCAAGGGTAATCTCTGAGGTTAAATTAGTGCCATTTATAACCCCTTCGTTATCTTTAACTAAAGCTGCACGGTCAAAGCTATCGGCTTTCATGATATTAACGACCGCAGAATCACCGGAACTATTGATAGCAAATATTCGTTGTTTAGATGCTTGGTAAGCAACAATTTCCGCAGCACCTTCAGGGCTTTCTGCGTTCAGCACTGCACGGCCGATAAGATTTATAGTTAAAGCAGCGTTTGCATCTGTACCATTTGCTCCGTCAGTTCCGTTTGCACCATCGGTGCCATTTACCCCATCAGTTCCATTAGTACCATTTTGACCTGCAGGACCTTGTTCACCTTGTAGGCCGTCTTTGCCGTCGTCACCGTCTAATGAGCAGCCAGAAAGAATGGTTAAAAGTGATAGCGCAATAATTGATCTTTTTAACATTATTATTTTTCCTTGGAGTTGTATTGAGGCAATTACAACACGCAGGCATTACAACTATATGGCACTTTTATGAGAACAAAATTTTGTCATAAAAAAAGCGAGTATAAACTCGCTTTTTATTTATAAATTAGTAGGGTAGCTCATTACTTTTTAGTTGGGCGCTTCCAACCAGTAAGGTTACGTTGTTTACCACGAGCGACTGCAAGCTGATCATCTTCAACAGTATTAGTGATAACAGAGCCTGCGCCAATCGTTGCCATTGAGCCAATATTAACAGGGGCCACCAGTGATGAATTAGAACCGATAAAGGCGTTATCTCCAATAATGGTTTTTGATTTATTTACGCCATCATAGTTACAAGTAATAGTACCTGCGCCAATATTAACTTTTTCGCCAACTTCAGTGTCGCCTAAGTAGGTTAGGTGATTTGCTTTTGAGCCTTTGCCTAAGCGAGTCTTTTTCATCTCAACGAAGTTACCAATGTGCGAGTCTTCTTCCATAATCGCACCAGGGCGAAGGCGGGCATATGGGCCTAAAGTACATTTAGCAGCAACACTGGCTTCTTCAACAAGTGAGTTAGCTTTAATAACAACGTTATCGCCGATAGTACAATCTTTAAGTACGCAATTTGGCCCAATTTGTACGTTGTTACCCAGAGTTACTTTACCTTCGAAAATAACATTAACGTCGATCAGTACATCTTCGCCAGTCGTTACTTCACCACGTACATCAATACGAGCAGGATCAGCAAGTGTTGCGCCGTTTAGCATTAGTTCTTCTGCTTGCCATGCTTGATATGCACGTTCAAGCGCTGAAAGTTGTACGCGATTATTAGCACCTTCAACTTCCATCGGATGCTCAGGCTGTGCAGAGGTAATTTCAACACCTTCACAGTGTGCCATCGCAACAATGTCTGTTAGGTAGTATTCACCTTGGGCGTTGTTGTTAGATAGGTTACCTAACCAACGTTTAAGTAGCGCACCATTAGCAGCCATAATACCGGTATTGATTTCTTTAATCGCAAGTTGCTCAGGTGAAGCGTCTTTTTGTTCAACAATACCTACTAGCTTGCCATTTTCACGGATCATTCGACCATAACCTGATGGGTCATCTAAGGTAACCGTTAATACTGCTAAGCCTTTTTCTGGAGTCGCAGCAAGTAGCTTTTCTAAGGTCGCGCGTTTTGTTAGTGGCACATCACCATAGAGAATTAATACGGTGTCATCATCGGCAATGTGTTCTTTAGCAACAGCGACAGCATGACCCGTACCGAGTTGCTCTTCTTGTAATACCCAGTTTACTTGGTTGTGCGATAGGGCTTCTTGAAGCTGCTCACGGCCATGACCATAAACAAGATTTGTTTCACGAGCGCCAAGGGCAGTGGCATTATCAATAACGTGCTGAACCATAGGTTTGCCAGCAACTTTGTGTAATACCTTAGGTAGAGCAGAGCGCATACGGGTGCCTTTACCCGCAGCAAGAATAACGGTAGTCAGAGACATTAAAACAATATCCTTCTTTCTTTGTTTTAGGTGTGCAATATTTTGTGAGTTCTGGAAAACATACAAGTTGTGTAAGTCACATCATGTGTAAATACTCAATCCTAATGTGTTGGACTGAACCTTGAATGAAACAGCTATTCACTATTAATTTACACTATTGTAGCGAGCTTTGATGAAGGATATAAGTATAAATATAAAGTAGGGCGCTAAGCGGTGAATTTTAGACACAAAAAAGCCCACGTTAAGTGGGCTTTTCGAAAACCGAGTAGGCTTACTTTTTACGTAATTGTTGAATTACGCGAAGTTGAGCGATTGCTTCAGCAAGTTGCACTGCAGCTTGTTGATAATCTAACTCAGCAGTTGACGTATTCGCCATTTGCTCTTCAGCATCACGTTTAGCTTTTTCAGCCGCTTGCTCGTCTAGGTCTTCACCACGTACTGCAGTATCTGCAAGAATCGTGATGCGATCCGGTTGAACTTCTAGCGTGCCGCCAGCAATATACATCACGTCTTCGTGACCAAATTGCTTAACTAAACGTACCATACCAGGTTTTAGGGCAGTTAATAATGGAGCGTGACCATAGTTAACACCAAGGTCACCTTCACTACCACTCACTTGAATCGATTCAACCAGACCAGAGAACAAGCTCTCTTCTGCGCTTACTACGTCAAGATGTACAGTCATAGCCGCCATACTACCCTCCTAATTACATGCTTTTGGCTTTTTCTTGAGCTTCTTCAATAGAGCCAACCATGTAGAACGCTTGCTCTGGCATATCATCAAACTCACCGTTTAAGATACCTTTGAAGCCAGCAATTGTGTCTTTAAGTGACACGTATTTACCAGGCGCGCCTGTGAATACTTCAGCAACGAAGAACGGCTGAGATAGGAAACGCTGGATTTTACGTGCACGAGATACAACTTGCTTATCTTCGTCAGAAAGCTCGTCCATACCTAGGATTGCGATGATGTCTTTAAGTTCTTTATAACGTTGAAGAACTGTTTGAACGCCACGCGCTGTATCGTAGTGCTCTTGACCGATTACTAGTGGGTCAAGTTGACGTGAAGATGAATCAAGTGGGTCTACCGCAGGGTAGATACCAAGTGAAGCGATATCACGAGAAAGTACTACTGTTGCATCTAAGTGAGCAAACGTTGTTGCTGGAGATGGGTCAGTTAAGTCATCCGCAGGTACGTATACCGCTTGGATTGAAGTGATTGAACCCGTCTTAGTAGATGCGATACGCTCTTGAAGTACACCCATTTCTTCAGCAAGAGTTGGTTGGTAACCTACTGCTGAAGGCATACGACCTAGAAGTGCTGATACCTCTGTACCCGCTAGAGTATAACGGTAGATGTTATCAACGAAGAAAAGTACGTCACGACCTTCGTCACGGAACTTCTCTGCCATAGTAAGACCAGTTAACGCTACGCGTAAACGGTTACCCGGTGGCTCATTCATTTGACCGTATACTAGAGATACTTTGTCTAGTACGTTTGAGTCGTTCATCTCATGGTAGAAGTCATTACCCTCACGAGTACGCTCACCAACACCTGCGAATACTGAGTAACCGCTGTGCTCGATTGCGATGTTACGGATAAGTTCCATCATGTTTACGGTTTTACCTACACCGGCACCACCGAATAGACCAACTTTACCACCTTTAGCGAATGGACATACAAGGTCGATTACCTTGATACCAGTCTCTAAAAGTTCTACTGAACTTGATTGTTCTTCATAAGAAGGTGCTGCACGGTGAATAGACATACGCTCTTCTTCACCAATTGGACCAGCTTCATCAATAGGGTTACCTAATACGTCCATGATACGACCTAGTGTCTTCGTACCTACTGGAACGTGGATTGGCTGACCTGTACCTTCTACTGCAGTACCACGACGTAAACCGTCAGTAGTACCAAGTGCGATACCACGTACCACACCGCCACCTAGCTGTTGTTGAACTTCTAAAGTTAAACCAGCTAAGTCGCCATCTGTTACTTTTAGTGCGTCATATACGGCTGGCACGTTGTCTTGTGGAAATTCGATATCCACAACGGCGCCGATAATTTGGACGACCTTACCTAAACTCATGTCTATTCCTCTCATTAAACTTTGCCGAAGCGTTAAACTGCTGCCGAACCGCCAACAATCTCACTAATTTCTTGTGTGATTGCAGCTTGACGAGCCTTGTTATAAACAAGCTGTAACTCATCCATAAGGTCGCCTGCGTTATCAGTTGCAGCTTTCATTGCAACCATACGGGCAGCCTGTTCAGAGGCAGCGTTCTCAACTACACCTTGGTATACTTGAGACTCAATAAAGCGTACTAACAGAGCTTCTAAAATCGCTTCTGGGTTTGGCTCATATAAGTAATCCCAAGAATGTTGAGATACTTCTTCTTCAGCTTTTGGCAAAGGGAGTAACTGATCGATTGTTGGCTCTTGCTTCATAGTATTAACGAACTTGTTAAATACTACGTATAAGCGGTCAATTTTACCTTCAGAGTATGCATCTAGCATTGTCTTTACAGGACCAATAACGTCTTGTAGTGAAGGTGTATCTCCTAAGTTCGCTTTTTTAGCGACTAACTTACCGCCAAAACGTTGGAAAAAGCCAGCTGCTTTGCTACCTAAAGTAGTAAATTCAGCTTCAACGCCTTTTTCTTTCCACGCTTTAACATCTAGGGCAACTTTTTTGAACTCGTTTGAGTTCAAGCCACCACATAGACCACGGTCAGTAGAGATAACAATATAACCAACTCGTTTTACTTCACGCTCTTCTAAGAAAGGGTGAGTAAAATCAAGATTTGCTTGAGCAACACGACCAATCACTTGGCGTAAGTTTTCAGCGTATGGACGGCTTGACGCCACACGTTCCTGCGCTCTTTTCATTTTAGACGCAGCAACCATTTCCATTGCGCTGGTGATCTTTTGAGTATTCTTGATACTCCCGATCTTGCTTTTAATCTCTTTTCCGCTGGCCATGACTCTCTCTCCGAATCAGGTGGGCTTTAGTTGCCTAAAGCTCACCATTCATAACTAAATTACCAAGTTTGCGTCGACTTGAACTTCTCTAGAAGTTCTTTAAGTTGAGCTTCAATCTCAGCGTTGTAGTTACCAGTTTCATTGATTTGAGCCATTAGCTCTGCGTATGTGCTGTTTGCATAAGAAATTAGGCCAGCTTCGAAATCCATGATTTTCGAGATTTCGATGTCTTTTAGGTAGCCTTTTTCAGCAGCAAATAGCGACAGAGACATTTCAGCAACAGACATTGGTGCGTACTGTTTCTGCTTCATTAGCTCTGTTACGCGCTCACCATGCTCTAATTGAGCACGTGTTGCATCGTCAAGGTCAGACGCGAACTGCGAGAACGCAGCTAATTCACGGTACTGAGCTAACGCTAGACGGATACCACCACCTAGTTTCTTAACGATTTTAGTTTGCGCTGCACCACCAACACGAGATACCGAGATACCAGCGTTAACAGCTGGACGGATACCTGAGTTGAATAAGTCAGTTTCTAAGAAGATCTGACCATCGGTGATAGAGATAACGTTTGTCGGTACGAACGCAGAAACGTCGCCGCCTTGAGTTTCAATGATAGGCAATGCCGTCAATGAACCTGTTTTACCTTTCACTTCACCGTTAGTGAACTTCTCAACGTAATCAGCGTTTACACGTGATGCACGCTCTAGAAGACGTGAGTGAAGGTAGAATACGTCACCTGGGTATGCTTCACGGCCTGGTGGACGCTTAAGTAGTAATGAGATTTGACGGTAAGCAACAGCTTGCTTAGATAAATCATCATATACGATTAGCGCGTCTTCACCACGGTCACGGAAGTATTCACCCATAGTACAACCAGAGAATGGTGCTAGGTACTGAAGTGCCGCAGATTCAGAAGCAGATGCAACAACAACAATCGTGTTTTCTAATGCACCGTGCTCTTCTAATTTACGTACTACGTTAGCGATAGTAGATGCTTTTTGACCAACTGCAACGTACACACACTTAACGCCTGTACCTTTTTGGTTGATGATAGCATCGATTGCTAATGCAGTTTTACCAGTTTGGCGGTCACCGATCACAAGCTCACGTTGACCACGACCTACTGGGATCATCGCATCGATAGATTTATAACCAGTTTGTACTGGCTCATCTACTGATTGACGTTCGATAACGCCTGGTGCGATTTTCTCAACAGGTTCAAAACCGTCGTTATCTAAAGCGCCTTTACCGTCGATAGGTGCACCTAGTGTGTTAACAACACGACCAAGTAGACCACGACCAACAGGAACCTCTAGGATACGACCAGTTGATTTAACTTTTACGCCTTCTTTAAGGTCAGCGTAAGGACCCATTACTACAGCACCTACTGAGTCACGCTCAAGGTTTAGTGCGATAGCATAACGGTTGCCAGGAAGCTCGATCATCTCACCTTGCATACAGTCAGCAAGACCGTGGATGCGGATGATACCGTCAGTAACAGATACGATAGTACCTTCGTTACGAGCTTCACTTACAACTTCGAACTGCTCAATACGTTGTTTGATCAGATCTGAAATTTCAGTGGAATTAAGTTGCATGCTCTTTTTCCCAATTACGATTGTAGTGATGTAGCTAAGCGGGCTAATTTGCCACGTACTGAGCCGTCGATTACAGTGTCACCCGCCTTAATGATAAGACCGCCAACAACTGTAGTATCTTCACTACAATTCAGCTTAACTTTGCGTGCGAAACGTTTTTCAAGTGCCGCTACCAATGTTGCTTGCTGCTCAGCAGCAAGCGGTGTTGCAGAAATCACATCAACGTCGATTTCTTTGTCGTAGTCCGCTTTAAATTCAGCGAATAACTCAGCAACAGCAGGCAGTGCAACTAAACGTCCATTTTCAGCCATCACCTTGATTAGGTTCTGACCTTGTTCGTTGAGCTGCTCTGCACAGATCTTGATAAACAGATCTGCTTGTTCAGTAGCAGTAGGCAATCCAGCTAGCGCGGCAGCGGCTTGCTCGTTGCTGGCAACGTGGCCAGCAAAGAACAGCATGTCGTTCCAACTTTCAACAGTGCCTTTTTCAACGGCAAGTTCAAAAGCCGCTTTAGCGTATGGGCGAGCGATAGTAGCCAATTCAGACATGCTCATACCCTCCTAATTACAGCTCAGCGACAAGTTTTTCAACGATGTCACTGTGTGCGGCTTGATTGATTTCGCGCTCTAAAATCTTCTCAGCACCAACCACTGCCAGCGTCGCTACTTGTTTACGTAGTTCTTCTGTTACACGGTTACGCTCTGCTTCGATTTCAGAGTGCCCTTGAGCAATAATTTTTTCACGCTCTTGTTGACCACGAACAGTTTCTTCGTCAACGATTAGCGTGGCACGCTTTTTAGCTTGTTCAATGATATCAGCCGCTTGAGCTTTTGCCTCTTTAAGCTGCTCAGCAGCTTTCTTTTGCGCAAGTTCTAAGTCTTTTTCGGCTCTATCAGAGGCAGCTAAACCATCTTCGATTTTCTTCTGGCGAGCTTCAATTGCACCATTTAGTGGTGGCCATACGTATTTCATACAGAAAAGTACGAAAACCGTAAATGCAATTAATTCACCGATAAGAGTGGCTGTTAAGTTCACGACCGCTCCTCCTTAAAATAGTAAGCTGTTCAAAAAATAATATTAAAGTACGAACAACAATACCATTGCGATACCAACACCGATCATAGCTACGGCATCGATTAGACCAGCAAGGATGAACATCTTAACTTGTAATGAAGGTGCAAGTTCAGGTTGACGAGCACAAGCTTCTAGGAATTTACCACCCATGTTACCGAAGCCGATTGCAGTACCGATTGCACCGAAGCCGATAAGTAGAGCAACAGCGATATACTTAAGACCTAATACTAGTTCCATTTTTTTCTCCAAAGTTTCAATTGTAAATTAAAATTAAATTTTAAAAGTGTAAAAAATTAGTGATTATCTGAGCTTGCCATGCTTAGGTATACGATTGTAAGCATCATGAATACGAATGCTTGCAGTACGATTACTAAGATGTGGAATACAGCCCAAATAAAGTGCAACGGTAGTTGCATTAAACCAACTGCGCCGATCAAGATGAAAATCAACTCACCAGCATATAAGTTACCGAATAAACGCAGTGCTAACGAGAACGGCTTAGCAACTAAAGCGATTGTTTCTAGTAATAAGTTACATGGGATTAAGAACACCATTGCTAGCTTGTTATTAGAGCTAAACGGGTGAAGCGTTAATTCAGCTAAGAATCCGCCAATCCCTTTGATTTTGATTGCGTAACCGATCATCAGAATGAATACACCAATAGCAAGTGCAGCAGTCATGTTGATGTCTGTTGTAGGTACAATCTTCATGTAAACGTCGTGAGAATCCATACCAAATGCTTGCTCGCCAACAAAGCCAGCGAATGCAGGTAGGAAATCAACCGGAATCAAGTCCATTAAGTTCATTAAGAACACCCAAACGAAAATCGTTAGAGCTAATGGAGCGATTAATGCGCTTTTACCGTGGTATGTGTCACGTACGTTGTCGCCAACGAACTCAACGATCATTTCAATGAAACACTGAAATTTACCAGGTACACCGGTATTTGCTTTCTTAGCGGCACTACGGAAGATCCATAAAAATACAAGACCTAGACCGATTGACCATGCGAGGGTATCTATATTCCATGTCCAGAAACCACTGTCTGCACACGCTTTGTTGAAGGCAAGACCAGCGTCGGTCGAGCACATCTTAGCGTTAGTTAAGTGGTGCTGAATATGGCTTGATAGAGTTACTTCTTCTGCAGCCATGTTATATCCCAAAAGTTAATGATTAAAAAAAACGGGCGCAAACAATCCGCTAAATAACACCAATACATAAACACAGAAAAACGGTAATAAAACGACCGTGTAAGACTTCAGTATCAGTGCAAACAAAACGATTGTTAGCATAAATTTTAATCCGTTGCCGCGCTTTAGCGAGGCATACACTTGATTTACTCGACTTGCACCCATATAACGGAATGCATAGACAGCAAATACAAAATTAGGGAGTAGTGCAACAGCTCCGCCAGCAAGCGCTGACTGGCCGGCATTGACTCCCCAACCTATAAAAACAATTACTGCAGCGATTAATGCTACGATACCCTGAAGACAAATTAATTTAAATGCGGCAAGCCTATACGGCCTTGCTAACCTATTAGTCACGTTTTGTTAACCTTTAGAACGTTAAATTGTCAGGGTATGAAAACTGGCGAAATTATACTGATTCCTACCAGTTTTGCAACTTGAGTCGACCCTTTGTAGTGCAAAAACACCACAAATGTCTCTTTTTGGACATGTTATTAATTAATGACGGGAATAGTCTTAATTTATACGGCTTAAAATGCCATCCAACTCATCAAGAGTTGTATAAGAGATAACCAGTTTGCCTTTGCCTTTTTTATTGTAGTTTATTTCTACTTTGGCGCCTAAATTTTCAGCAAGTTTTTGTTCTAACTGTTTGACATCCGGATCTTTTTCTTGCACTTCTTTTTTCGGAGCTGGTTCTAAGATAGAGCGAACTAATTTCTCAGTTTCACGAACAGTCAACGCTTTAGCAACCGCTAATCTAGCAGCATCTGACTGCGCTTCGCCTTCAAGTGCCAATAAACAACGTGCATGACCCATTTCGATGTCGCCATGCTCTAACAGGATTTTAACATCTTCGTTAAGATTATTTAGACGTAGTAAATTAGTCACAGTCGTACGTGATTTACCAACAGCTTCGGCGACTTGTTGATGAGTGAGTTCAAATTCGTTAAGTAAACGATTCAATGCAATCGCTTCTTCCATCGCGTTTAGGTCTTCACGTTGGATATTTTCAATCAATGCGATTGCAACGGCAGCTTCATCTGGTACATCTTTGATGATACATGGAACAGCATCTAATTTTGCAAGTTGAGCAGCACGCCAACGACGTTCACCAGCAATAATTTCATATTTGTCTGCACCAATTTGGCGCACAACAATTGGCTGAATGATGCCTTGAGCACGAATTGAACTGGCTAACTCTTCTAGCGCTTCTTCAGACATGTCTTTACGCGGTTGATATTTACCCGATTGTAAAAACTCAATCGCTAATTTTTGCAGCTCACCTTTGCTTTGCTCTGCAACAACTTCTGAGACTTGCTCTGGTGTTGCTGTCGCTTGTTGCTGATTATTTGCACTTGGGGCAGGTTTTGATGAACTTAATAAAGCGTCGAGTCCTCGGCCTAAACCGCGTTTTTTAGCAGACATGTTATTTTTTTACCTCGAAGTTAGGCTACTGCTGAAGATGTTTTCTCTTTTCTACGTAACATTTCGCCGGCTAGGGCTAAGTAAGCTTTAGCACCACTTGATGCACGGTCATAATACATGGCAGGGGCACCAAAACTCGGCGCTTCTGCTAAACGGACATTACGTGGGATAACGGTACGATATACTTTATCGCCAAAATGTTGTTTTAGTTGTTCTGATACATCATTTGCAAGGCGATTGCGCGGATCATACATGGTGCGCAAAATCCCTTCAATTGTTAACGCTGGATTTACTAGCTTAGATAGCTGAGTAATGGTATCCATTAATGCCGTTAAACCTTCAAGGGCATAATACTCACATTGCATCGGAACTAAAATCGAATCTGCGGCAGCCATTGCATTAACAGTGAGCATGTTAAGTGAAGGCGGGCAGTCGATAAAAATGAAATCGTATTGATCTTGAATTTGTTCAAGCGCATTACGTAAACGCACTTCACGAGCAAACAATTCCATTAGTTTAACTTCAGCGGCAGTCACATCGCCATTAGCAGCAATTAAGTGATACTCACCTGAGGTTTCTTTATTGATCACTTCATCGATTGGTGTTTCTTCAATCAATAAATCGTAAATAGTCGCAACATCACCGTATTTATCGACACCACTACCCATGGTAGCATTTCCTTGCGGATCAAGATCGATTAATAACACTTTACGCTTCGTCGCGGCCATCGATGCCGCGAGATTCACAGCGGTGGTTGTTTTACCAACACCACCTTTTTGGTTTGCTAATGCGATGACTTTTGCCACAGTGCTCTGATCCCTAGTCTTTAGATAGAATGATTAGATGTCTTTGTGCATCTAACTCAGGTACTTCCAAGCTGATTTTTTCATCAAACTTAATACCTTTAGGTAATGAGTCTAGTTCTTCGCTCGGAAATACGCCTTTTAAGGCGATAAATTTACCTGAATGATCAATCAAGTGCGCACACCAGTCAACCATATCTTGTAAAGAGGCGAATGCACGACTTAATACACCATCTAATTTAACACTTGGTTGATATTCTTCAACTCTAGACTGCACTGGGGTTACATTTTCAAGGCCAAGTGCATGTTTTACCTGCATCAAAAAGCGCACGCGTTTACCTAAACTATCTAACAATACAAATTGTGTATCAGGTAAAGCGATGGCTAATACGATACCCGGTAAACCAGGACCCGTACCTACATCAATGTAATGTTTGCCTTTAAGGTGTGGTGCAACAACTAAGCTATCCATAATATGCTTAACCATCATTTCTTCAGGTAAACGAACAGAGGTTAAGTTATAGGCTTTGTTCCACTTGTCTAATAATTCAACATATTGCACAAGTTGTTGTTGCTGTTTTTCTGTTAGCGCAATATCAGTTTGCGCTAACAGCGAAGTTAATTGTTGTTGTAACACTGTATTCCTCACCAACTACGCAGTCTTGCGTAGTAAGCCTTGCTTTTTCAGATAGACTAATAATAGCGAAATAGCAGCAGGGGTGATACCTGAAATACGTGACGCTTGGCCAATTGTATCTGGACGACTATCAGTAAGCTTTGCGATAACCTCATTTGATAAACCAGAAACAGTTGAATAATCAAAGTCTTTTGGTAATACAGTTTGTTCATGACGTAGCTGCTTATTGATCTCATCTTGCTGACGAGCAATATAGCCTGCGTACTTAGTATGGATCTCAACTTGCTCAAGTGCAGCTTGGTTATCAAACTCAGAACCTAAACCATCGATCGCCATTAAGTCGTTATAACGAATTTCAGGACGACGGATCAGATCTTCAAGGCTCGCTTCACGAGTCAGTGGTGTTTTTAATAATGCATTTACTTGATCAACAGCAACGTGATCTTTGTGGATCCATGTTTCTTTTAAACGTTGCGTTTCTTTTTCGATGATTTCCATTTTTTCGTTAAATGCAGCCCAACGAGCATCGTCAACTAAGCCAAGTTCACGGCCTTTTTCAGTTAAACGAATGTCGGCATTATCTTCACGAAGTAATAAACGGTATTCAGCACGGCTAGTAAACATACGGTACGGTTCTTTAGTACCTAATGTTGCTAGGTCGTCAATTAGTACACCTGTGTATGCTTCATCACGACGAGGTGTCCAAGACTCTTTGCCTTGTACTTGTAATGCGGCGTTCATACCCGCAATTAAACCTTGCGCGCCGGCTTCTTCGTAACCGGTTGTACCATTAATTTGGCCTGCGAAGAATAAACCATTAATAAACTTAGTTTCTAATGATTGCTTTAAGTCGCGCGGATCAAAGAAGTCATACTCAATTGCATAACCTGGACGACAAATATGTGCATTTTCAAAACCAGTGATTGATTGCACAATTTCAAGCTGTACATCAAACGGTAAGCTCGTTGAAATACCATTTGGATATAATTCGTATGATGTTAAACCTTCAGGCTCAACAAAGATTTGATGTTTGTCTTTATCAGCAAAACGTACGATCTTATCTTCGATTGAAGGGCAGTAACGTGGACCAATACCTTCAATTACACCTGAATACATAGGTGAGCGATGTAAGTTATTGCGGATCACATCATGTGTTTTTTCATTTGTATAAGTGATGTAACACGGGATCTGCTGTGGGTGATCCGATTGTTTACCCATAAATGAGAATACAGGCGTAGGGGTATCACCTGGCTGTTCTTGCATCTTGCTAAAATCAACAGTTCGCGCATCAATACGAGGAGGCGTGCCTGTTTTTAAGCGATCAACACGGAAAGGTAATTCACGTAATCGCTCTGCAAGTGCAATTGAAGGTGGATCACCGGCACGACCACCTTTGAAGTTCTCTAAACCAATATGGATCTGACCACCTAAGAAAGTACCTACGGTAAGAACCACAGAAGGCGCACTAAAACGAAGACCCATTTGCGTTACAACACCGATTACTCGATCACCTTCAACGATCAGATCGTCACATGATTGTTGGAAGATCTTTAAGTTTTTTTGATGTTGTAAAGTGTGTTGAATAGCTGCTTTATACAAAGCACGGTCAGCTTGAGCACGTGTAGCACGTACAGCAGGGCCTTTAGATGAATTTAAAGTACGAAATTGAATACCGCCTTTATCAATAGCCTGAGCCATTGCACCACCAAGTGCATCGATCTCTTTAACTAAATGGCCTTTACCAATACCGCCAATTGCCGGATTACAAGACATTTGACCAAGGGTATCCATATTATGAGTTAGCAATAGGGTATTCATGCCCATGCGAGCAGATGCTAATGCAGCTTCAGTACCTGCATGTCCACCACCTACAACAATAACATCAAAACGTTCGTGAAAAATCATTTATGGGATCCTACTTAATCGACCAGCAAAACTTTGTAAAGGGAGCGTATTCTACCTAGAAATTTAGAGAAGATAAATGATTAAACAGTGCTCAAGATCTAAGTGGGTGATCTCTAATAATATAAAGGATCTTTTAAAGAGATCTTTTATTACTCTTACTACTAGTAACGGCTAGATCTGTTGATAATGTTCGCTTTACCATTTAAAACATGATCTTAACGCAGATCTAAAGGTGTTAATATGATCGGATCTTCCCGCGTAAAAGCTTTGATCAAAAGGGCTATTTATTCACAGGGCAATATCGATTGGATCTTATCCAAGGGATAAACTAGGTTAAAATCGCAGTTAGATCAGTGTTTATCCACAATCCGATCTAAATTATCAGTAAATTGTGGGTAACTTTTATAACAACGATCAACACCGATCGGCTTAATTGAGCCCTGCTGATTCGATCCAGCTTGGTAACCAGGCTAATGCCGTGTCTTCTGGCAATGCTTCATCAAGAATATTTAGCTCTAAGCGATCTGCCACGCGGTTTGCGCCTTTATTAGCTAATAACTCATCTAGATTACGGCCTGCATAGTTATAGGTGTCGTAACTAGTGTCACCTAATCCGATCACACTGTAGTTTAATCCTTTAAGATCAGCCTGTTGGTTAATAGACTCAACAAATGGCAGTAGGTTCTCTGGGTAGTCTCCCGCGCCGTATGTAGAAGTACATAACAACCAAATAGTATCTTGCTGATCAATATCATCAAATACAGGCTGTTCATGAAGCTGCACTTGGATCCCTTGTTGTTCAAGGGCTTCTGCTAGTTGCTCTGCCACGTATTCTGCAGATCCCATTTGGCTGCCAACGATGATATTTACTGATTGCATGTGATTGATCATGTATAGAAATAAGTGGCCACATGATAACTAAGTTAGGGTGTGAGTAAAGCGTTGAATTACGATCTGAATAAGTTTTTCTGCTTAAAATGACAGCTTTAATTCAATGTTTTTTATAATCTACTGTTTTTAATGGTTTTTTATTTTTATTCATAAATCAAACCCTTTGATCAAGCTGTTAATAAATTTGGGGAAAGTTCTGATCAAGCTAAATATTGGAAACTGTATAACTTTGCTAAGTTGTTGATCTTTAATTATGTGTAAGCGCTTAAATTTTCAGATCTGATAAAAATCGTGAGTATGCTCGTTTTGTGGATAGATCGCTTGTTGATAACGATCGGTTTGCAATTTGCGATCAATAAAACAGATCGAAAAAAACTTAAATAAGCGCTAATAAAGGGTGTTTTTAAGAAAATTAGTTATCAAAAAGGGCTGTTGTATGAAAATAAATTCAAATATCAGCGTTTTTTTATGATCAAATCAGCCTTTAGATCTAAAAAAGCCCCAAATGTGGATAACATTTTTAGCTAAATTCGATCTTAAAAGCTGTTTTGATCTGATTTTTTAGCTCGCTAAGTTAATTTTCGATCTGAGTTAAACTGGTTTTTATCGTATTACCGACTAGATCATAGAGAGAATTACCCAGTGAGAAGCGTTTTGCGCCACCAGCAAAAGCCGCTTTTGCTGAGTTAAAATTATTCATTGCCATCACATTTAGTGGAATATCTATCGCGTTTGCTAAGCTGGTTATTTGCTCTATGTTAGTGAGACCGGGTACAAACAGACCATCTGCTCCTGCATCTTGATACGCTTTTGCGCGCTCTAATGTTGCTTGAAAAGGGGATTCACTTAGAAAGTAGGTATCGGTTCTGGCGTTTATAAATAAACGACCGAAGCCATTTTCGTTAAGTACTTTTTTTATCTCACTAATAATAGTGCATTGCTGTTCGATAGATCTCAGTGCGTTAGTGTCTTTATCTGAGTCCTCTATGTTGATACCAACAACCCTTAATCTTGCTAATGCTAAAACGTTTTGGCTAATTTGCTGCGGATCGTTACTGTAGCCTGACTCTATATCGACAGAGAGTGGAATATGTAAGTGTTCGGTTAAGCTTTTAACCAGCGCTAATTGAGTTTTAAAAGAGATGTTTTCACCATCAGCTAACCCTAAACTTGCCGCAATACCCCAGCTGGTTGTTGCTACGGCTTTAGCTCCCGCAGCTTGGATGAATTGTGCTGAACTAAGATCCCACGCATTGGCAAGTATAAAGCCGCTTTGCTGGTGGTGTAATTGGTGAAAGAGTTGATATTTGTCCATGATGTCCTCCGTTTAATGACATCGCTAGACTAATTGATATGAGGTTAATTACTGGCTGGTTTCGGCCCTGAACCGATAATTGATCACTAGACTAAAAGCAAAAAAGAGTCTTGCGACTCTTTTTTATAATATTGATGACCGGAATTTATTTACCGATACAGAACGAACTAAAGATTTTCCCTAGCAAGTCATCAGAGGTAAATTCACCCGTTATCTCATTTAAGAACTGTTGAGTTAGGCGTAACTCTTCAGCCAAGATCTCACCAGCAATATGCATCTCTAATTGCTCTTTGCCTGTGTTTAAATGATAGGCTGCATGATCAAGAGCATCTAAGTGACGACGGCGTGCCATAAATCCACCTTCTGTGGCGCCTTGGAAACCTATACATGCCTTTAAGTGAGTACGAACTAACTCTATACCCTCTGCATTTTTAGCGCTTAAACGGATCACCGGATATTGATCATGTTCATCCATACCGATATTTTCACCGGAAATATCGGCTTTATTTCGGATCACAGTAACACCCATACCCTCTGGCAACTTGGCCATAAACTCTGGCCAAATATCATGAGGATCAGTGGCTGATGTGTCTGTGCCGTCTAACATAAATAGTACGCGATCGGCTTGGTTAATTTCATCCCATGCGCGTTCAATACCAATTTGCTCTACTTTATCTGGGCTTTCACGCAGGCCTGCGGTATCAATAATATGTAGTGGCATACCATCAATGTGGATATGTTCGCGTAATACGTCACGTGTTGTACCTGCTATTTCGGTAACGATAGCAGCATCACGGCCAGCTAACGCATTAAGTAGGCTTGATTTACCAGCGTTAGGGCGACCCGCAATAACAACACGCATACCTTCACGCATGATGCTACCTTGTTTAGCTTGCTGAGTTACATTCTCTAATTGATCAATAATGGCATTGAGATCTGCGGATACTTTACCGTCTGATAAAAAGTCGATTTCTTCATCTGGAAAATCAATTGCGGCTTCAACATACATACGTAGGTGAATGACTTTCTCCACCAGCGTTTCAATATGTTTAGAGAATTCACCTTGCAGTGATTGGAGGGCGCTTTTTGCTGCTTGTTCACTGGTTGCATTAATTAAATCGGCAATTGCCTCTGCTTGAGTTAAATCAAGCTTATCATTCATGAATGCGCGCTCAGAGAACTCACCTGGTTTTGCTAAACGTACACCGTCAATTTGGCTAATTTCTTTTAATAGCATATCTAATACGACAGGGCCGCCGTGACCTTGTAGTTCTAGTACGTCTTCGCCGGTAAATGAATTTGGCCCTTGGAAGTAAATAGCAATACCTTGGTCAAGCTGTTCACCGTTCAAGCTTTTAAATGGTACATAGTCTGCGTAACGTGTTTTAGGACAACGGCCAATAATCTGTTCTGCCACTGTTTTAGCTAAACTGCCAGAGACGCGAATAATACCAACCCCACCACGTCCTGGTGCGGTCGCTTGTGCTGCAATTGTGTCTTGATTAATCATGCGATGAAATAATGCCAATAAAAGAATGAATGCTGGCTCTATTGTAACCTATGGCTTAATTTCATGCGAATAGCTGTTTGAGTAATGAAGTAGCAAAAGTCTGATGTAAGTAATACTTTATTTAGCTTTAATTAATAATAAACGGCCATTGCAAATAATAATTATATTCATTACCATGTTGCGCATTCTAAATCTTATCGTTTTTTATTATGCGTCTTTCTGCTGTTTTTATTGCACTTGCTGCTGGTTTTTCGGGCGTTGCACATGCTCAAACTGAAGTGACTACTCCGGATCAAAGTGATTCTAAAGAACTCGAAAAAATAGAAGTTGTTGGCCGTGCGTTCTCTTTATATCGCCCAACCGAGTCTAGCTTTGCTACTCGTACCAATACACCTTTAGAGAAAATTCCTCAGTCAATTCAAATTTTGCCGCAGGAGCTGATCAGTGATCAGGCTGCTCGTCAAATTACCGATCTTTATAGCAATATTGCTGGTGTTAATGCCTTTAGTTATTCAGGCGTGACATTCCGTGGTTTCCGCCAAGATGAGATTTTATATGATGGTGTAAAGGGCGACCCTTTCAATGGCTTTGCTGTACCGCAATTATTTAATATTGAACAAGTTGCGGTTTTAAAAGGGCCTGCTGGCGCTATATACGGTAGTGGTAATCCGGGTGGTATTATTAACTATGTAACTAAGAAGCCTAAATTCACCAGTGAACACAGTATTGAAGTTGAAGTAGGTAATGATGACTTCTTCAGTGGTGCATTAGAAAGCACTGGAACATTGAGTGAATCACTTGATAATCATGCTTACCGTGTTGGTCTTTACCGTGATACTGAAAAGCCATTCCGTGCTAATACTAGCAGCGATAATACCATTGTTGATTTTGGTTATACGTGGCTTATCAACAGTGCAACCGAATTGACCACTCAGTATACCTATATAGAGCAAGAGTTGGGTGGGGCACGTTTACGTGGTGTACCTGCTGATGATAATGGCAATTTTCTAACTGATATTAGCTGGAATCATAACGAGGCGACAGACTTTCAAAATGTTGAAGCCCATGTCTATCAGGCAACTTTAAAACATGAATTTAATGATGTTTGGCGCACCGATGTCACAGCACGTTATTTTGATAACAAAGAAGTGCAAAACTACCATGAACCAAGAGGCCTCGTAGATACAGATGACGACGGTATTGTTGATTGGAGCCATCGTGAGTTTCGTGATCAAGTACGTGAGAACGAAGGCTTTAGCTTAACAGCTAATGCGATTGCGGAGTTTGCATTTGCTAATATGCAGCATCAAGTGCTGTTTGGTAGTGATTGGTATGAACATGATTTTGAAAGCGTTTACCGTACAGCTACGCAACAAAGTAAAGGTGGCCCAGTACCAGGACTTGATCTTAACAACCCTGAGTATGGTTTAACCTCTGCTGATGATTATGATCTTGATAGTATTACACCTAGACTTGGCAAAACGAATAGCACCCGCTTTGGTGCCTACTTGCAAGATCAACTAGATATCACCGCTAATTGGAGTGTGACAGCTGGTTTAAGGTATGATCGTTTTGAAGATAAAGATCTGTTAAATCAAACCGAGTTTTCTGATAGCGACTTAACTTACCGTATTGGTACTAGCTATAACATTAACAATATGTTCTTCCCTTATGCGCTACATGGCACTGGCTTTGTGCCGCAAAGTGCGAGTAATCAAGAAACAGCAAAGGGCGGTCCGTTCTCTCCAGAGACTAGCCGTATTAACGAGTTAGGTTTAAGAACTAAGCTATTAGCAGACACACTTGCTGTTAATATGGCTGTGTACGATATTGTCCGTGAAAACATCCTGCAGCCTAGCTTATTAGGTGATGTTGCAGGTGACGGCGTTGATGACCTAGTTGCCGTTGGTGAAGTACAAAGTAAGGGCTTTGAACTTGAAGTGGTTGGTGACATCACTGAGCGCTGGGTAGTTACTGCAAGCTACGCTTATAATGATACCCGTATTACTAAAGCCAACGACAGCATTCGTAACCAAATTCCTGATAGCGATAAATTTGCTAACGCGCCGCAAAATACCCTAGGTATATGGACACGCTATGAGCTACCTAGCTTATCGTCATCTATTTCTGCTGGCTTAGACTATGTTGATGAACAGCTTAGTTTAGGTGGTCAACGTGTTAAACCTTACACTGTTTACAACATGGCGTGGCAAACAACCGTTGATAACTGGCAATGGCAGCTATCAGTTAAGAACCTATTTAATAAAGAATACGCAAGCAGTGGCTTTATCGAGCGAACAGGGCACTTTCCTGGTGAGCCACGCCGTGTCTATTTTAGTGCTAAATACAGTTTTTAATGGTGGCGTGTGAACGCTAAAAATTGGTTTAACTTACATTCTTGGGCAGGACTCTTTGTTGGAGTCCTGCTTTTTGTTACCTGTGTATCGGGAACACTCGCTACGTTAAGTCATGAACTCGAGTACTTAACAGACGCTAAATACCGTGCTTTAACTTCTTCTGCTTCGACTAACTACCTAGCTATCGAAAACACCCTTAATAAGCATTATCCGCAAGCTCAGTTACTTTATATCCAACGTCATAAGCAAGATTACCTTGCCATTGAGGCGGCTCTTAAAGTCGGTGATTCATTTCGCTTTGTTTATTTAGATGCTGCAACGGGTCGCTTACTAGGTGAAGGAGAGTGGGCGCGGATATCGCGGTTTTTACGTAACTGGCATATGAACTTGTCGATGGGCTGGATGGGTAAACTAATCGTCACCAGTTTGAGTATTTTACTCGTTATTTTATTGGTCTCGAGTTTTTATGTGTATCGGCGCTGGTGGCAAGGCTTTATGAAAAAGCCTGCTGCGCTAAGCCTAGATAAACGTAGTAGTTGGTCTGATTGGCATAAGCTGTTAGGGCTTTGGAGTTTATGGTTTATTGCTGTGATGGCCATCACAGGGGTTTGGTATCTGGTAGAACATGGGCTGCAAACTGCGAATGTACCTCACTATGTCTCTAGTCCACCAGCCGTGAGTGAGTTTAAAAAACAAAGCCCTCGCAAAGATCTAACACCAATTAGTTTAGCTGCTGCTTATGAAGCTGCTCAACAGGCATTTCCTAGCCTTGATATTCGCTATATTCGTTATCCTAATAAAGCGGATCAGCCTATTGAAGTGCGTGGTTATAACGATGATATTTTATTGCGCCTGCGTGCTAACCGGGTTTATTTAAAACCAAGTTCCGGTGAAGTTCTTGGTATACAAAAAGGGGAAGAACTAAACCTGCTTCCACGAATTAAAGACACCGCTGATCCGCTGCACTTTGGTAACTTTGCAGGCATTGGTACCAAGCTTATTTGGGGGTTATTTGGTGTATTGATGAGCTTTGTAAGCGCTGCTGGCATCTATATGAGTTGGCTTAGGGTTAAGCGTAAAACAACGGCTGTAAAGTGGCTTGGTTTATCTGGGGTGGTTGCAATCGGTTTGGTAGTTGCTTCGTTACTAACAACGAGTTTGAGCTTTACTGAACGCAGTGTGCCCAATCAAGTTTATTCTCCTATTCTCGGTTAGCTTTTTTCAGGCAATAAAAAAGGCGCAGTTAGCGCCTTTTTTATTGGGTTAAGAGTTAGCCTCTTACCTTAATACCTTTTTTCTCCATACCGCGGTAGATGATTAGCATCTGAGCGATTGAGATAAGGTTCGATACTAACCAGTAAAGTACTAGGCCAGATGGGAACCATAAGAAGAAAATAGAGAATACAACTGGCATAAAGGTCATCATTTTTTGCTGCATAGGGTCAGTAACCGTCATAGGTTGCAGCTTTTGAGTGATGAACATACTTAAACCAAATAAAACCGGTAATACGTAGTATGGGTCCATTGCTGATAAGTCATTTAACCATAAAATAAATTCAGCATGACGTAGCTCAGTTGATTCTAAGAATACGTAGAATAACGCTAAGAAGATTGGCATTTGTAGTAACAGTGGGAAACAGCCACCCATTGGGTTCACTTTTTCTTTGCGGTACATTTCCATCATAGCTTGACCGAATTTTTGACGGTCATCACCATACTTTTCTTTTAGTGCAGCCATTTTAGGCTGTAAGGCACGCATCTTCGCCATTGACGTGTATTGTGCTTTAGTAAGCGGGTACATTGCCGTTTTAACGATAACCGTGATTGCAATGATAGCTAGACCCCAGTTACCTAGGATGCTGTGTAACCACTTAAGTAGTACGAATAATGGTTGTGAGATAAACCATAACCAACCGTAGTCTACAGTTAGGTCTAAGTCTGGGTGAATTGCTTCTAGTACGTCAGACTCTTTCGGGCCCATATAGTAAGTTGAGCTAAGTGTTGCTTGCGTACCAGCTTGTACGTTAACTGCTTCACCTTTAGTACCAATAATTGCCGCATTACCGGCAACTAATTTGCTGTAAAGGGTATTTTGTTGGTCTTGCTTTGGTACCCACGCACTTACAAAGTAGTGTTGGATAAATGCAATGTAGCCGCCAGCTGTAGTGATGTTAAGGTTTTTATCAGCCATGTCTGAGAAGCTGTACTTTTCGTATGGCTCTTCTTCAGTACCAAATGCTGCGCCTAAGTAGTTTTGATCTACTAAGCTACCTTTTTCTTGTACTGTGCGTTTTACTTGCGTGTATAACTGAACTTGAATTGGATCAGCTGTTACGTTGTTTACTGTGTACTCTAAATCTACAGCGTAGTCGCCTTTTTTGAAGATATAAGTTTTAGTAAACGTCACACCTTTACTGTCAGTAAACTCAAGTGGTACACGTAGCTCGTCACCCGTTAAAGTGAATGCTTTTTGTGTGGTTTTATAAACAGGGCGACCAGCAACAGTTGCGTCAGGACCATTTAAACCAATTAAGCCACTTTGCGAGAAGTATTGCTTACCATCGAACTCACCTAATAGCATGTAAGGTGTGTTACTGCCTTTTTCTTCTTCGTACTGAAGTAAGTCTGTTTCAATGATGTCACCACCACGGGTGTCAATTTTAACAGTGAATACGTCAGTTGTTACATCGATAACTGAGCGCTTTGCTGTCGTTACAGCTGGAACTTCACCGTCAGATGATGCAGGAATAAAGTCATCAGATTCTGGTGTTGTTGCGCCTAGTGTTTGTGTTGTGGCACTTGGATCAGCCTTTGGTGCGTTGTAGTCGTTATTCCATTCTTGAAATAATAAAAACGACACAAGCATCAAGCCGATTAATAAAAACGTGCGTTGCGATTCCATAACAGCTCTTATTTCTCGTGTTGGTGGTTAATATGATTTTTTGCCGGTACGGGATCATCCCCACCAGCATGTAAAGGGTGGCATTTTAATATGCGTTTAACAGCTAACCAACTGCCTTTTACACTTCCATGCAAATTAATTGCTTGAATAGCGTAACTAGAGCAGGTTGGATTAAAACGACAATGCGGGCCTAATAGTGGGCTTATCCATTTTTGATAGCCGCGTATTAGCATGACTAAACAGCGCTTTGGAATAGCAACAAGTGGTTTAAGTAACCTCATGATGTGTCTGCCCCTGCGTTAATTTAGTCAATGGATACCATGAATTTAAATTCCCATCGTAGAATTTTAAATGCATGATTAAAAGGTGAGCTAAAGATACCTTAATTAAGCCTGTAATTCTATTGCTATCAGGCTTGTTTATTAGATTTAGCTGATTTATTCGGGCGTTTTTTAAATGGTGGTGGTTTAGGTGCACCAGGCTTGCAGCGTTCGTTAATTTTTCGCCACAATTTATTTAGTTGCTTTGTTAGCTCTTCGTTGGACTGTTCATCAATACCACTTTTAACCATAAGCACAATATCAATGTTATCGAGTTTGTGCTGATTTAAACGGAAACTTTCGCGAGCAAGTCGTTTAATTCGATTACGTTGACAGGCTTTTTTAACGCGTTTTTTTGCGACCGTAAGACCTAATCGAGGATTAGTTTGGTCATTGCGTTTAGCTAATAGGGTAAAGAAAGGAGTCGCAGCGCGTGCTGGTTCATTAAAGATTCGAGAGTAATGCGAGGGAGTTAACAGACGTAACTCCCTGCTGAAGCTAAAGTCTTCCACTTATATATTAAGCAGAAAGAACTTTACGGCCTTTAGCACGACGACGAGCTAATACTTTACGGCCATTTGCTGTTGCCATACGAGCACGGAAACCGTGTGTACGTTTGCGTTTTAAAACGCTAGGTTGAAAAGTTCTTTTCATAACAATTCCATCCGATCGGTTAAGGTTAAAACATCCTATGCAGGTCGCGATCCTGGCACAGGTGCCATTGCGAGCGCGAGATATTATAGATGAAGACAACAAAAGTCAATCATTAAAACGCTGCAGAGGCCGTAATTATAAAGGATCCTTTTAACTGATCATATAGGATCATCATAAATAAGAAGTTTTCCACAGCCTCTGTATAAAAAGTGAATAAAAGCTTGGGAAAAGCCAATTCGATCGTAGAATTTGATCGCGATCTGGCTGCAAATTTGTTATGATCACTGTTCGAGCTTAAAAAATAATTTTCTTAAAAATCAGTGTTTTATTCTTTTATGTTGCTGAGATCATATTTTTCATAAAAATCAATCTTGTACTTGTGGATAAAGTACCTTCATAATAGTCGGTCTGGGCCAAGAAAGTTGGTCAAAGATTAGCAATAAATGTTTGATTTTCCATCATTAAAGATGAACGGGAATAAAAATTAAATCTCTGGGAGTTTAACTGTGTATCTGTCGGTTTGGCAAAGTTGTTTATATGTATTGCAAGATGAATTGCCTTCACAGCAATTCAGTATGTGGGTAAGACCACTTCAAGCAGAAAGTACCGAAGATACGTTGACTATATATGCACCTAACCGTTTTGTTTTGGATTGGGTGAGAGAAAAGTATTTAAACCGTATTAATGAACTACTCGTTGAAATTTGTGGTGATGAAGCACCTGAATTACGTTTTGATGTTGGTAGTAAACCTATTTTAAATGCCCAAGTGGCATCTGCACCGGCTGCAGCAGAAACAAGCGCATCTGTTCCACAACAAGCTGCTGAAAAGCAACAGCCAAAACCTGAAAAAGCAGCGGTCGAACCTGCACCAAAATCAGGCTATAAATCAAACATTAAAGAAAATTATACCTTTGATAGCTTTGTTGAAGGTAAATCAAACCAATTAGCAAAAGCTGCAGCGACTCAAGTTGCAGATAACCCAGGTTCAGCATTTAACCCTGTATTTATATACGGTGGTACTGGCTTAGGTAAAACTCACTTATTACACGCTGTTGGTAACGGTATTATGGCTAATAAGCCAGACGCGAAAATTGTTTATATGCACTCAGAGAGATTTGTGCAAGACATGGTTAAAGCGCTACAAAATAATGCCATAGAAGAATTTAAACGTTATTACCGAAGTGTTGATGCATTGATGATCGATGACATTCAATTTTTCGCTAATAAAGAACGCTCACAAGAAGAGTTCTTTCATACCTTCAATGCTTTACTTGAAGGAAATCAACAAATTATCTTAACTTCAGACCGCTATCCTAAAGAGATAGAAGGGGTTGAAGATCGCCTTAAATCACGTTTTGGTTGGGGCTTAACAATTGCTATTGAGCCACCAGAACTTGAAACGCGCGTTGCTATTTTGATGAAAAAAGCGCAGCAAAGTAAAATCAATTTACCTCACGAAGTTGCCTTTTTTATCGCTAAAAAGTTGCGTTCAAATGTGCGGGAATTAGAAGGGGCGTTAAACCGCGTTATTGCTAATGCAAACTTTACTGGTCGTCCGATTTCAATCGACTTTGTAAAAGAAGCGCTACGTGACTTACTTGCGCTGCAAGATAAATTGGTAACGATAGATAATATTCAACGCACTGTTGCTGAGTATTACCGCATTCGTGTATCAGATTTACTATCTAAACGCCGTAGCCGTTCAGTAGCAAGACCACGTCAAGTGGCCATGGCATTATCAAAAGAACTTACAAATCACAGTTTACCTGAGATTGGTGACGCCTTTGGTGGTCGTGATCACACAACTGTATTACACGCTTGTCGTAAAGTTAAATCACTACGTGACGAAAGCCACGAAGTGAAAGAAGATTATCAAAACTTAATAAGAACCTTGTCATCTTAAGGCCGACTTTATTATGCAAATAACAATATCAAGAGAGCAATTTTTAAAACCTTTAGTTCAAGTGTCTGGTGCGATTGAGCGTAAGCACACCTTACCGATTTTATCGAACGTACTGTTAGTTGTTGAAAACGGGCAACTTTCGATGACGGGTACTGATCTTGAAATTGAGTTAGTGGCGAGTGTGTTTGTCGGTGAAGATACCACAGATACGCAACTCACTTTACCAGCTAAAAAGTTACTCGATATTTGTAAAAGTTTACCTGATGGCTCAGACCTAACGTTAAGTAGCCAAGATCATCAGTTACTATTAACAAGCGGTAAAAGCCGTTTTTCTTTAACTACGCTGGCCGCTGAAGATTTTCCGAATCTTGAGCAGTGGGATGGTGAAGTTGAATTTCAACTAACGCGTTTAGAATTGCGTAAACTTTTAGAAAGCACGCACTTTTCTATGGCGAATCAAGACGTACGTTATTACTTAAACGGTATGTCATTTGAAGTTGATAACGCAGATATTAAAACAGTGGCTACAGATGGTCACCGTTTGGCGATTGCACAAAAGCAATTACCACAGTCTTTAAATACACAACGTCAGTTAATTATTCCACGTAAAGGTGTACAAGAAATTATGCGCCTAATGGTGGCTGATGATGAGCTAGTAACCATTCAATTTGGTGCTAACCATATTCGTATTATTGATACTGAGTTTACATTTACTAGTAAACTAGTTGATGGTCGTTTCCCTGATTATCGTCGAGTATTGCCACGTGGTGGTGATAAAGTGATTACTGCTAACCGTGAATGGTTGCGCAGTGCTTTCCAACGTGTGTCTATTTTATCGAATGAAAAATTCCGTGGTGTACGTTTAAACTTGTCTGAAGGTTTATTAAAAATTACAGCAAACAACCCTGAGCAGGAACAAGCTGAAGAGGTGGTTGAAGTAATGTACCAAGGCGGCGAACTTGAAATTGGCTTTAACGTTTCTTATGTACTTGATGTACTTAATACATTAAAAACAGAAGATGTAACCTTTACGCTTGCAGACTCTAATAGCAGTGCGCTAATTGAAGGTGCAGGTGACGAAGAAGCTATGTACGTTGTAATGCCGATGCGCCTATAAGCTTATATGAGTTTAAGTCATTTAAGCCTCAATAATTTTCGGAATATTGAGGCGCTGACACTTGAGCCGGTTAATGGCATAAACATTATCTATGGCGAAAATGGCAGCGGAAAAACCAGTCTCCTTGAGGCGATATATTTCCTTTCTCACGGTAAATCATTTCGTACCGCCAAACATAAAAATATCATTCAGCATCAACAAGACAAGTTTGTGATTCATGGTCGCAAAGCGCTGCATGATTTGTCTATTCCGATTGGTATAAGCAAAAACCAAGCGGGTGAAACGTCTTTAAAGATTCAGGGAAAAACGAGCCGTAAAATCTCTGAATTAGCTCAGCTAGTGCCAGTGCAAGTGATTACTCCAGAAAGCTATTCATTGTTTTTTGGTGGCCCAAAAGAGCGTAGAAAATTTCTCGATCTAGGATTGTTCCACGTGGAACATGACTTTTTTTACTTGTGGCAGTCTTTTAATAAAGTACTGAAACAACGTAATGCTTTATTAAAAAGTAAACCTAGAGATTATTTCGAGCAGATCAAGTTTTGGGATAAAGAATTTGTTAGACTAGCTGAACAAATAAATAATCTAAGAATCGCGTATATAAGTAGGTTTAAGCAGCAGTTTTTTGATAAAATGTGTGCAGAATTAACGCTTGTAAGCGATTTAGAAATAAACTTTCATGCGGGCTGGAAAGAGAGTGAAACGCTCTCCGAGGCGCTTGAGCAAAGCTTTGAACGTGATGCCAAACAAGGTTTCACAAGTAAAGGTCCGCATAAAGCTGATTTTAGTTTTAGTGTTTCTGGTAACAGTGTAGAAAATACCTTTTCTCGCGGTCAATTGAAGCTCTTGCTTTATGCGTTAAAAGTAACGCAAAATAGCTTAATTGAGTCAGAAACAGATAAGCAATCTATATTGCTAATAGATGACTTACCTTCAGAACTGGGTGAAGATACAAAAGAAAAAGTGGGTCAACTTTTGACTCATTGCGATTCGCAACTTTTTATCTCATCAATTTTATCTGAAAGTATTTCTGCTGTGGTGGAACCCATGCAACGAGAACTAAAAATGTTCCACGTGAAACATGGCAACCTAATAACAAGATAAGTGGGATTAACCATGTCTGAGAATTACGATTCGTCGAGTATTAAAGTACTTAAAGGATTAGACGCAGTAAGAAAGCGTCCAGGAATGTATATAGGGGACACCGATGACGGTACAGGCCTTCACCATATGGTGTTTGAGGTTGTTGATAACTCTATCGATGAAGCCTTAGCTGGTCATTGTGATGATATTTTTGTAACGATTCACTTAGACGGTTCAGTCTCTGTAAGAGATAACGGTCGTGGTATTCCAACATCTATTCACGAAGAAGAAGGTGTTTCTGCGGCTGAAGTTATCATGACGGTACTTCATGCTGGTGGTAAGTTCGATGATAACTCATATAAAGTATCTGGTGGCTTACACGGTGTAGGTGTTTCGGTAGTAAATGCACTATCTGAAAAGCTGCAACTGACCATTCGTCGTGAAGGCAAAATTCACCAACAAACATATACTATGGGTGTACCAGATGCGCCATTAGCTATAATTGGTGACGCAACAGACACAGGTACTGAATTACGTTTCTGGCCAAGTGGTGAAACATTCAGTGACCTTAACTTCCACTACGATATCTTAGCAAAACGTTTGCGTGAGCTTTCGTTCTTAAACTCTGGTGTAAGTATCATTCTTACTGATGAGCGTGAAGAATCTAAGAATGACCACTTCAAATATGACGGTGGTATCCAAGCATTCGTAGAATATCTAAACCGTAACAAAACACCTGTACATAAAAGTGTTTTCCACTTTACCCATGAGCGTGAAGAAGACGGTATTAGTGTAGAAGTTTCAATGCAATGGAACGATGGCTTCCAAGAAAGCATTTACTGTTTCACAAACAACATTCCACAACGTGATGGTGGTACGCACTTAGCTGGCTTTAGAGCTGCATTAACGCGTACGCTAAATAACTACATGGAAAAAGAAGGCTTTAACAAAAAAGCGAAAACAACAAGCAATGCGACGGGTGATGATGCTCGTGAAGGCTTAACTGCGGTTGTAAGTGTTAAAGTTCCTGATCCTAAGTTCTCATCACAAACTAAAGACAAACTAGTATCAAGTGAAGTTAAGTCTGCTGTAGAACAAGCAATGGCAGAAAAATTAACAGAGTTCTTATTAGAAAACCCAGTTGATGCTAAAACGGTAGTTGGCAAAATTATCGATGCAGCACGTGCTCGTGAAGCTGCGCGTAAAGCACGTGAGATGACACGCCGTAAAGGTGCAATGGATTTAGCTGGTTTACCAGGTAAATTGGCAGACTGCCAAGAAAAAGATCCAGCACTTTCTGAACTATACATAGTGGAGGGTGACTCTGCAGGTGGTTCAGCTAAGCAGGGTCGTAACCGTAAAAACCAAGCAATTTTGCCACTTAAAGGTAAGATTCTTAACGTTGAAAAAGCACGCTTTGATAAGATGCTTTCTTCTCAAGAAGTAGCAACTTTAATCACTGCATTAGGCTGTGGTATTGGTCGTGATGAATATGACCCAGAAAAGCTACGTTATCATCGTATCATTATCATGACCGATGCGGACGTGGATGGTTCTCACATTCGTACCTTACTACTGACTTTCTTCTACCGTCAAATGCCAGAGATTGTAGAAAAAGGCTTTATCTATATTGCGCAACCACCACTTTATAAAGTGAAAAAAGGTAAGCAAGAACGCTACATTAAAGATGATCCAGCGCTTGTTGATTACTTAACATCATTAGCATTAAACAATGCTGCACTTTATACAAGCGAAGGTGCATCTGCACTTGAAGGTGAAGAACTAGAAAGAATCGTTCACGATTATCAAAATACAGTTAAAGTGATTGAACGCTTAAAACGTAAATATCCAAATTCAATTATGGAACGTTTAATTTATCAAAGCGAAATTACCGAAGCTGATTTAGCAGATGAAGCAAAAGTTAAAGAGTGGACTAACACGCTAGTTGACGACTTAATTGCACGTGATGAAGATGCAACTATCTTCCATGCGGGCACTGAGCACGATACTGAGCGCAACATGTATTATCCTGTTGTGAATATTCGTCAGCATGGTGTGGATAAAGCACATGTACTAAACCATGACTTCATTACATCGCGTGACTACAAACGCATAGCAGCGACAGGTGTAAACATTGCTAACTTACTTGAAGAAGGGGCATATGTTCAACGCGGTGAGAAAACTCTTGCTGTTGATAACTTTGTGGATGCATTAGAGTGGTTAATCAATGAATCGAAGCGTGGCCTTTATATTCAACGCTATAAAGGACTCGGTGAGATGAACCCTGATCAGCTTTGGGAAACCACTATGGACCCAGATGCTCGTCGTATGTTGAAAGTAACAATTGAAGATGCAGTAGCGGCAGACCAATTGTTTGCGACTCTAATGGGTGACCAAGTGGAGCCGCGTCGTGACTTCATCGAAACGAATGCGCTACGTGTAGTTAACCTAGACGTATAACGCGAAATTAAGAATTAAAAAGGAGCCTACAGGCTAATGCTGATCAGTTAAGAAGTTGATCAGTTGACCGATCAGAATGATCATGCACAATCCGTAGTTAGGCAACTAACT
>NZ_JABVXF010000041.1 GCF_013349995.1 Pseudoalteromonas sp. 0303 | reverse complement strand
ATGGACTCCCATAACATTTTGGTCTGCTAACTTAAATGTTAGTCCAACCTTCGGTGGTTGGGGGAGTCCAATTATCTCTACCCAACCTACAAGCTGATAGCTCCCTTCCCCCTTTACTCTCGCTAACTTTCCCCTCGCTAACTTTCTCCAAAACACAAAAAAGCCGTTACATTGCTGCAACGGCTTTTTGGCATTTGAATTTAATCATGATCAGAGTTATTTGAGTTTGGGAAAATATGGACCCCAAATTACTAACTTCCCGTAGTCCAATTTGAGTTTATAGATTGGGAATCTATTCCTTAAAGATAAGCTCTCCATTGTTAACTCTAATTAAAGTTTGGGAATAAACACTCTAGGGTTACAGCCACTTTCAACAGATTTTTCGCTCCATTCATATAAACGTTTTTCTTTAAATCTTTAGGGTTTTACTCTAAGCTAGTCTTGAGCAAGGGGAAGAGTGTGGATTTTTTAACGCTTTATAGCATATACATTTTATGCTTTTGAGTAATAACAACAGAATCGAAAACAGACCTAATGGATAGTAATCATTTCACGACTAGAGAATTAATTAGAAATATTCCTTGTAGCATTGACGTATGAAGTTTGAATTTAATTGTTAGTGTGCCACATTGATTGAATTATTAAAAATTCACCGCTACGCAAAACTAAACTTTTAGATGTTTAACTTATTGACAAAAATACAAACACACCTACCTTAACAGGTAATACAATGCTTAATGATATTTCGCATAAAAGAAAAATGCAGGGCATGACTTTTAATGAACTTTATAGGGTGAGTGATAGGGCTCTTGAATTACAATTGCTTTGAAAACCTATAAAAGCAAGTCAGCACCTTTTCGGCCTAACAATATGTAACAAAATTTGATCTACAAGCTTACTAAGAACGTATTTAACAAAAAGATAATTAGGTAATAGAAATTGAAATCAACTACCCTTATAAATTTACAAACAACTCTAATCCAAGAACTTTCTTTAACTACAAAATCTCATGAATACGATTGGGAGTACTTGTCTGAATGCTTTATTTTTCTTAAAGAGAAATTTCCTGATAAAACCTTCGCTGAAGCCCCTATTCCCTACATAGATATCCACAACAGAACATCTGGGTATATCTTTGTCGAAAGATATGAGGATTCTTTAATCTATGTCTACAAATAGCAAGCTCATTATTCTTGGTTGCGGCCACTCAGAATCTGAGGTCAACTTAAACAATAACGCAGCAGTATTAACTAATGAAAAATTACTGCTCATCGATTGCGGCTACACTATTAAATCAGCTTTGAAAAACCAAGGCTTTAAGATATCTGATATCGACTCAATTTATATTTCCCATGTTCATGGTGACCATGTTTTTGGCTTAGAAAGGGTTGGTTATGAATGTTTATTCAAGTACAAATTTAGACCAACTTTATTTATTAAAAAAGAATTATATAAAGAATTGTGGGATAACACTTTAAAAGGTTCAATGTCAAAAATTGGTGAAGGTGAAGCCTCATTAGAGACTTTCTTTAAAGTAGTTTTCATAGAAAACGATTCGTTTTATTTTCATGATATCAAAATTGAGACATTAAAAGTCAAGCACACTCCCAATAAACCTTCATTTGGCATTTGTATCCAAAATAAATATCTCTATACAACTGACACAATAGCAATTCCGGAAACTCTATCAAAGTATAAATTCGATTACTGTTTCCATGATGTTACATTATCTGATTACAATCCTGTCCATGCGACTCTAAACTCACTACTAAACTCATATACCAAAACCACTAGAAAGAAGATGTACCTTATGAGTTATGAAGACAACTGGAACGATTATGAAAGTAGTGTAAATCTTAACTTCAAAGGGTTCATAAAGGAAGGCGACACATTTGACATATGATTTAACTAAATTTACTAATCTCTATTTTGATAGCAAGAATCACAGATTTAGTATTTCTCAAGTAAATAACTCACTAGAATTTGTACATTGGTATGAGCTAAAAAAATTAAATATTCGCTCACTATCAAAAGGTGACACATTTAGAGCCTATGCTAGAAAGTATAACTTAGAGGGTATATCAAGAGGTTACTCCTTAGAAAGTTTAGTTTCTTTAAATAGCAATGGAAATTTAGGTGCAGAGATTATAGAAAATGAAGAAATAAATGAAGGTAAACTCATAAAAATAATAACCAATAAACATATTTCACCTATTATATTCATAAATTGCAGGTTTTCTGAAATCGAAATCGAGCACCATACATTCAACAGAGAAATTGGATTTATAGAGTGCTCATTTTTATCAAATATGAGAATGATATCTTGTGATTTTATAAAAAACCTTTGGTTTCCAAACTGTAGATTCATGAAACACTTCAGCCTTAAGAACTCTGTTATTAAAGGTAGCATTCACATGGAAGCTTGTAACTTTTCTGGGGCAGGTGGAGTATCTTTAAGGGGAGTTAATTGTAGAAGTATTTACTTTGACCTAGGTGTAATAGGTGGAGACGATCTTGTTTGGCTGAATGAAATGACAGTTAGCGAAACCCTATCTATAGGTGGTATTTTTAATAATGAAATACAGATTTTAGCTAATCAAGATTCGGATGTTAAATGCACTTCTTCAATAGAAAATATTTATATAGGGTCAGAAATATATAATTATGAAAAAGCCAACAGCACCTCCATCAATGATAAAGTTACTATTGACGGTATATGCATAGAAAAATTAGAAATTAATGAGTTGGATGTAAATGGCTTAAATATCAGGGAGTCTGAAGTTAGGTTACTTTCTATTGATAATACTAACATCTCAAATGTGCTTTCAATTGAAAGCAATATGATTGGAGAGCAAGCTCCCTCTCCCGATTCAATTGCTCTAGCTGTAACAAACTGTAGCATTGGAAGGCATTTTAAAATTGAAAAAAATGACGTTTTTGGGAAAGCTTCTTTCTTTTCTACTGCCGTAAGTGATGTAACGTATTTAGAAAATAATACTCTATCTGACAAAACAACTATTAATCTTATAAAATTCACATCAAGTCGTTTCTTAATCTCCCCTCTAAGTAGTTTATACTCAAGTGAAAGACCCCATATTTTTAGACCTAAAAAGTTCAAAATAATAGATGAATATAACTCTGAGTTAGCAGCAGAGCAATATTGCTCATTAAAACATTGGTTATCTGATAGCGGGCACTTAGATCATGAAGATGAAGCTTTCTACTTTATGAGGCATTACTTTACGAGCTCTAAAATTAAGCGATTTATTTTCGGAACAATTTTCGGCTGGGGAGTAAGGTTAACAAACATAGCTATTTCATCAATACTAACCATACTATTTTATTCTTTCATTTATTATTGTATCGAGCCAAAGATTAAAGCTTTTTCTCCTTTATCTCTTAGTTTTCAAAGCTTTTTAGGTAGCTTCTTTGGGAAATGGTTAGACTTTGAGCCTGATGGCTTATTAGCAAGTATTGTCACGCTAGAAACAGCAACAGGGGTTCTTCTTATTACTGTTTTCATAGGCGCTTACATAAGAAAATTACTAAGATGAGTTACTTTTATATTTCTATTGGCACTAATATAACCCCAGAAAAGCTTGCAGTGACTATAACGCAGAAACTTTGCGAGAGATATGGAAGTATTTTTATTTATCCTTTTGTTTATACCTCCCCTATCAAGATGAATAGTAATATGCCATTTTTAAATTCGTTAGCTGTTATCAAATACAACCTAGATGAAAATCAAATTAAAAACAGTTTTAACAAAATAGAGACTAGCTTAGGTAGAAATAGAGATGACCCGTATTCACCGATAAAAGACAGAGTCGCAGATATTGATATCATTTATAAATCTGAGGAATTCAACCTTAATTTTTTTTCGAAATCTAAAGAACCATTTAATAAAAAAGTTTTGGAAGGTAAAAAAATCTTCAGCAGTGCTTCACTACCTATTCAAAGACCGTCCACCATCGACCTTGACAGAACTACCGGTGATATAATTATTCTCAGTGATAAAGTTAATTGTTTTTAAGATAGAATCGAACCCCCCCTCACGTTTAATCAAGGCTTCATTTAATACACTTTCTTTCTCTGATTCATTGTGAGTTGATAAGAACTTAATTGGCCCGGGTTGAATGCTATTGACTCGAATGTGAGGAGCAAACTTTTTTGCAAAGCTTTTTGTTAAGCTTTCTAAACCGGACTTTGTAGAACAATAAAGTGAAAAATTTTCATTTGGATTATCTACGTAAATATCTGTTATTTGAATTATATTTGGTTCTGGAGCTTCTTTTAATGCAGGGTACAATATAGAGTTTAAAAGAGAAGGAAATATCATGTGAACATTAATCATCTCTTGGTAATTTGAAGCATAGTTATCGATATCTTTATCATCACTTATAAATTTAGATGCATTATGCACAATAAGGTCTATAGAGTCATACTTTTCAAGAATATCGTAAGCTACCTCTTTTGCTGTTTCAGGGAAATACCCATCGACTTGATAGTGATCTAAGTGTGAGTTGATATGCAGTTGTGATATTGCTTCTTTGTTCCTTGAAATAGATATTACTTGATAGTTCATTTTCAAAAAATGTTCAACTAAAAATTTCCCCAGCCTCCGGCTCGTACCTGTAACAACAACAACTTTCAAATTAAGCTCCTAATACACTAAAAAAATCAACTCAACAATCTAACTTGCAAACAAAATTATTACTTATTTAATTTATCGCTTGAATTTTACACATAACACTAACACACCTAAACTCCAAAGACTTTATATATACAGTAAATAAAGCTATATGAGACTATTACTTCTTGATCTACCCTTTGAGAAACAATGATTGCTAACTCGTAATCTTCGATTAATTGAGTAAGCATAACAAGCTCTTCTCCTTTAGGAGTGTTAGGTTCAGCAACGTCCCAAAGCTCATCTGCACGCTTGAGTGCTTTTTCTAAGTCTTGTTTTGAGCTGATTGATTTTATCGATGTGATAGCCACAACATACCGAAATTCGGAAAGGTCAGAATAAATTACTCAAAATCTTCGGGGTTAAGTTCTTCTACACGACATAAATAGCCGTGAGCTTTAATTTGTTCATCATTTAAAGATTGATCTGAAAACTTTTCAAGCTTAATCGAGCGTTTATCTTTCATAAGTGTACATAGCAGAATGCCACCAATTTTTAATTTGTTTTCTTCATTGAAATCTTCGTCAGGGAGCAAAGGAATAGCCCCGTTTTTGCCAACAGTTACAATCATAATTTAACCTATGTTTATAGCGTGTCAATTCAGCATTTAACCTTTAGTATACTTCAACTTCTTGACCTTATTGAAATAAAATTACTTTATAATTAAAACTAGAATAACCATCATCTAAAATACATAAACAAATGATAATTCCACACCGCGCTTACTCAAGATTAATAACCCGTGTAAGATTTTTTGTTCTTGCTATTTTTTCATCAGACAAAGACTGATCATGATGCTTACTTAATTTTATACGATTATTTCATTGCAAACTTTCACAAAGCAGAATATAGCCAACCTCAACCCCTAACGCTTCACAGTATTCATCAGCAAGTGGGATTTCGAAATTCTTACCTATTTAGTTTCCATTTTTCTGGCACCTAAAGTTAAATCGACTATTAAGCTGTGTAGCTGTATTTTAGTTTATTAACTGCTTGCTTTATCAATTCGCGACCGCGAATAGAGTTCATATAACGACGGGGAGGCTCGCCATTAAACAGTAAAACTGGGGTATCTAGCCAGCCATTGAAGTTCTCAAGATTACCGAAATACTTAACACAAAACTGACCTAGCTTTGCAATGTCTAGGACGTTGTCAGTCAGTTGCTTATTGAGCCTTTTTGACTTATGTCGTATCAACATGCCTGATGTTGTGTTTAGGCTCTGAGCGATAACTTCTACGCTCCAGTTCAACGAGTCAGCAAGTGAGCACACACCGGCTTTTGTAACACCTATATTCGTAAAATTTATTTCGGCAAGAGGGTTTGAAAACGTTGTTAGCTCACCATGAGTGACGACAGATAAGAAGTCGCATTTACTTGTGTTGCTAGCTTGAAACTCAACCATGTTCCGCTCACTCATTTGATGTCTACTATTAACTTTAGTGAGCCGTATTCATAACTTCAAGTATCATCATCAGCAATTCATTCCAATGCCTCCGCCAACACTGCGTTTAACACCCCTTATCTGCCCTAACTTGCCCAATGAGAGGGCCTATCTCATTCTTAAAAAGTGCAATGTAATCATCTCTCAACCCTCTAGAGCTACTTGGGTGAGGTAATGAAACAATTTCGCAATGTTCAAAAGATTGAAAGCCCACTTTAAATCGACGCCCTGAAAAAGCTTTTTGCTTCACCGTTCTAGGTTGCGTTTCAGCCCCCATGACTGACATAAACCTAGATTTTATATCTTCACTGTTTAAGGCTGTCATTAACTTTGAGCCCATAAAGAATATCAATGCTGGCCGAAGCTCAGTGATGTGGAAAATGAAGTTATCAACCTGCTCAGGGGTTACCATTCTTTTCCAGAATCCCTTTTCGAGTTTATGTGCCTCAGAGTTACACCAATTTGATTGCACAATGAGCTTTTCAAAGTCTCCACCTAATCCTTCCCGCGACAATGGGTGCTCCCATAACGAGAACCACTTAACAACTCGCTTGTCGTAAGGCCAAACGAACGCTCTATCACCGTATTTTGGCGATTTATTTGAGAACGTTGTCACCGCATCATCCCCATGGTAAACACGCGCACCTGCTGCAACTAACTCTTGATCTTTTTTACTGTTCCCCCACTCATAGCCACAGATTAAGATACCCTGCTCACTATTTAATCCTTCAAACAAACTAGTTCCAATATTTAACATATTTCAATTCACCTATCATTATCGTATTACTTACTGTTCCACGACATACTCGGTTTAACTCGCTTTATAACCCTTAATAAACTAACTTTGCTTAAAAAAGCTCTTTTTAAGCGCATTCAACCATGGCTTATCGTGCTTAAATAACCACATATATTCCTTGTCAGCACTGCGGCGTAACAATGTTATCTTAGGCGTTTTAAGTGTATACAATGTTGCAATGAGTGCACGTCTTGCTTGTTGACGATGACGATAAAAACGAATTCTGCGTCGAAGCTCTTTAATGATTGGTTGGCCACTCAAGACTTGCTCGACATCGCCTTTTTTTAAGTTAAATTTATGCGCGATATCAGAAACGTGTCGACCAATAATGAGCTGAATAGTGATACCTCGGCGAATAGAGTCACTGACTTTTCGTTCTTGTTCTTTTAATGAAATGCTATATTTTCTGGCGATATTTCTTACTGTTGCAGCACTAACGTCAGCCACTTGAATAATTTGTCGAAGCGGAAGGCCCTGCTTTAATAGCATTAGAGCGGTATTTTGCCTCAGCGCATCTATTTCAGATTGCGGTGTAATTGGCTCAGAATGAACCTGTTTCAATGACTCTTTTTGCGTGTAAGCATCAATGAAATCATCAACATGCTCAAACAAAAAGGTGCATATCAGCAAATGCTTTAACGGATGATGATTAGCTTCATCATTGTAGAAAATGCTTGCTGGAAAAGCATACTCCGCGTCGTTTTGTAATAGCTTAAAAACGGCATCATGGCTCATGTACTCATCAAAATACACTCTCATTTGCTCACGCCAGAGACTGTGACGCACAAAGCGCGTGGTAGCCAAACCTTGATTGATTAGTCTAATCGCATACGTTTGTTTTAAGCGGACTGGATCAAAATGATTTGCTTGACTGAAAGCGTAATTAAACGATGCTAGCTTATGTTCTAGCGTTGATATAGCAAATGTGGGCTCACAGTCTATCAACGGAAAAAGAAGCCGCTTTCGCTGCTTGGGTATAGAGACAAGCCGGCAGTGGTGCCTGTAACAAGTATTTGATAGCGGTAATTGATGCGCTCTAAGCCAATAAGTTTCACCAAATTGCTTTTCTTGCTCTTTAGCGCACAGAGGGCAAAAATGATGAACATCGTGACATGGAATGCGATTAGCTAACAGCCCCAGGGTTTTAAATGCATCAAGACTGTTTTCTTTTAGCAACATTGCTCTAGCTTGCGCTCTGACGCTTTCTGTTGAGAATAATGTGTAGTATTGAAATGACGAATGCTTATCGAGAAGCTCATTGTGAGGGCAGTCACAGACTAAAGCTAAGCGATTAATGAAGGACGGTAAGATTGAATCTAACTGAATATTTTTATTATCAAATACATTCAGCATGGATTGAGATATCGATGATGACACATCATTCAGCACTAATCGCGATGCGATGCTATAGATAGTTTCATTATTGTAAATGCGAGGATATATTTGCTTCATTCGCATCATCAACCTCTGCTTATATACCCGTTAGTTAAGCGGCATTGTCATTTATCAAATCAGTTATCTCAATCGGTGAAACAACCTGCGGTACTCGTTCCTTTACGTTTGAGCTGGCGAGTGAATATTGCATTGATAAATCAAGCTCATCTTGCTTTAAAAACAGGTCTATCAGCATCAAGTAAATCATTGGATGAAAGTGTTTAGCGGGGTCTAAAAACCCCATCAGGCCAACAACAGAATTCAATGGATACAGCCCTGAAGCCAAAGCCCCCCAGCTAAAATAAGGCATAAAATGAGAACGATTAAAGCGTTTAGCTAGTCGATTTTGAACGTACTGAACTCGCTGCACGTGATAAGGATTCTTTCTGTCATAAGAGAAAATACATATTTTTTGATGTATCAAATTCAACGCTCTTATCTTGCGTTCTTCTTGGGGTATTTCTTTCAGCGCATCAACCCAACTCGATAAAACAGCTTCTGTTTTTAAATCGGTCGGAGAGGCGGTCACAGACTCAGCGCCCAAAGGCGGCAAAGAAAAATGATAAGGGTCACTTTTTTCAAGCAGCACATTGTGTTTTCGACAAACACGCTTGTAAAAGCACTGATGGGCGACATGAAAATATGTTGTCCCGTACTTTTCATCGTCTTCGCGCGCACACTCGGAACAGTAACGCCACGTCAAATCTTGTGATACATTCAGTGCGTTATGAAACTTGAAGCCAGATAGCTTGTTCAGCATGCTTTCGACAGAGCTATCTTTAAAAACTGATTCATCTAAAAACAGACTGTAATCAGTGATATTTGTATACTTTTCAATGAAACGTGCGAGTGAGTATTTTGACGAAAATGACTCTGCGAGCATTGAAAATACTGGCTGCCACAAACGTCTGGGTGAGTCTAATTTTGAGTTGTATTCTGACTTCATCATCGTTTCAAATTTTGTAAATCGCGTCATTTGAAAGTAGCGATACATTATGCTCGCAGCGTGCTCGCCGGGCAGCGGCATTGGCGACTGATAAATCATGACTCATCTCGCTTTTCATAACTTGCAACTATTGAATCAGCATCGATGACTTCGTCACCTTCATCAATTCGCTCAACAGTGCTTGCTGCTTTCAAGTGATGTGCACTGGTACGTTTTCGCTTAGGTTTTAAAGTGTGCGTTTCTGCTTCATCATAATAATTCGATAAATCATCTTCTCCCTTCAAAGATGATTGCTGATTTAACTTATTCAGAACATTATAATTTCTACGCAACTTCGAAAGCGGCGCATGCCACGTTTCAAGTCGCGCTTTATATACTTTTTTTAGTAACCCAAGGCAGTCCTCAACTTCTTTTTCTTGAGTGATAAGGTAATAGTTTCGAATAAATGCAATAGCAAGTGCTGAAATTGCGTCACTTACCCCAGCACAGAGAACGAGTAACTGAATTTTAAATTCATCAGTATGTACATGAGTATTTTTAAATAAGTCATTGTCGAAGTATGCTGTAAAAAAAGCTTTAAAATGTGACGAGTTCAGATGCCAAAGCGGAAATTTAATATGTGATGCAGAGCTCAGACGTCGAACTGTTTGTAGTTTTGTTGCTTTAGTTTCAGCTTCACTGGCAGTACTTTGAAATGTTGTTAATGCATCTTTAGTTGTTGAGATAATAATCGGCACACCTATCTTATTAAAAAGAGCTTCGAGCTCAGGTAAGCTCGGTGCATCTTTGAATTTTGATGATGGATTTAAGATAAATTGTGCTTCATCAATATGTATTATTCCGATGTCATACTGCTGGGCAGCACTTTGCATTGCATGAAATAGCTGATCAACTGAGTCACGCTTGCTCACAAAGTTTGCTGTCAGCGAGTGACCTACGACACGCTCAAGCTCATGAAAGAAATTAAACACTAAAGCTTTGCGACTTTTAGATGCTTGCATGTCAAAAGACAACCAGACGACCTGCTGCTTTTTAAACAAATTACCCCGGTACACTTCATGTTCAATAACTTGAGGGAAAAGACTCAAAACACGTCTAATTGTCACAGTTTTACCTGTACCGGCTTCGCCACTCACAAGTATAGATGGAACAGTGGCAACATATTCCGCTGGCCTTGAAACATCAAAGGCTTCATTATTTTTTAAGCGATAACTTGTAGCGTTACATTGCTTTCTATAGTTTGCAGTCAGAGGTGAACGCTTTTCATAACACTGTCTAAGCTGGAGATATACACTTTCGTAAACTTGATATGCATGCTTTGTTTCAATGTATATCGATTTCATATCAACTATAAAATCGTTTACATCCATTTTAGAAAAGCTTTCAAGTTCACTCGGCAAAGGTTTAAGAACGCGTATGAGTTCAAAAAAATCGTCCTGTGATAGGGCGTAAGGTAACGCTTCAACAAAAGGGTTTCCTTGATACTTTTCAAGTGCTTGATGCTTATAGATGGCCTTCGTTTTAACAATAGAATTCATTAATAAATATCCTCATCAAACTCATTAAAATTATCATGCTGACTTTCATTTTTGGCTTTCTCGACATCTTTAAGCTGCATAAGCGCTTTTTGCTTTTCTGCCTTTTGCCTCTGTTCATCTTCAATCATGATTGCTTTGCGTTCAGCGATGCCGCTTTGTATTGTCTTCTGTGTGTTAGGCGGTGCATCTTTAAAGTCGTTTTTCAGACGATATTCTTGAACTTGCTCGATTTCATGCTCAAAGTTGACGAGTGCATTTTCTTTTTTGTACTCAAGTACTTTTCGATGACTTTTAATTTCATCGAGTCTAAACTGAGCTTGCTGCGCCGTCATTCCTATGAAAGATTCATATTCGTCTTTTAGCGTAAGAGGTTGAAGCTCACCCAGCTCATCTTTAAAGTAAATCACGTCGACTGAGCCACCAAAACTGATAACATCAACTTTAAAATGCCCACCAACTGCTTTAGTAAACCAACCTTGCGCTTCTGCCCAGTCACTGTGATAGCCAAGACCATTAAGTTTCACTTCAGTCCTCGCCACTGTTGCCACTTGCTTTGGCATAAGTGAGTACATCAATTCAGGCAGTCGCTTCTGTGATATTTTTGGACGACCTAAAAATTCATCATTCATTAGATGCGACCACATCGCTGAAGGTGTTGGTGTAACGTCATCCGTTGCCATCTCAACTGTTAACAAACGATCGCGAGCATGCATCGAGTTATGTATAGATATTGCGCGAATGATAAATCGATGAATATCGTCAATCTGAAAAATAGCTCGTTGCGAGGAATGCGGAAGGCCAGCGTCACGGCCTTTTTCAACTGAGCCAGTCACATTTGAAATAAAGCTTTGAATAATGCGTAAAATGTTTTCAACAGTGCCTTTTGCGGCACCACGTGCAGGCGGACAATAATCGACACAAGAAATACCCAGTTCATCATTTAAGACGCTCATAAATTGATTTGGCGTATTTTCACCGCCGTTGTCGACACGAAGCCCTTCTGGAAAATGTTGACATGGCCATTCATTGTCATCTAATTCAACATTATATTGCTCAGCATACACTTGCTTTTTTTGCACACAGTTAATGAGCGCCTCAGCCACACTCATCCATTGTGGCGCGCCGAAGTTTAACGAGTAGCCCATCACTTGCTGTGTTCTAACGCACACCACAATGCATATGTTAACTTTTCCAGCCGCCTCCCGTTTTTTTGTATTCAATGGATAAGCAACATACATTGGTAATTCTGTTGAATCCGATTCACAGAGCTGGCCTGCACGTTCAACGCCCTCGAAAGCGCTGCCAGTTTTATCTTTTCTGTTATTTTGATACGCTGACTTACCAATTTTTAATACTTGTTGCTGTTTTGAGTCGAATGCTTTATTGAACAAACGATTAAATTGCTGAGCATTGATTCTTTTTGAAACATCAATTACAAGCTCAAAGTGTGTTTCATTTCCTCTTTTAACGATTCGTTTAGTAGAGCAATACTCTTTTAAAAACAATGTATGCAAATGCTTTAGACAAAACTTACCATCTTTTTTATCGACGCAATTTCTCAATGCAAGACGCTGAACTTTTAAAATATCATCAGAGCGCACCATTCTAGTCGCCAAGTCAGGTAGCAGCTTTGGCTTAGGGCCAGTCTTTTGCATATCATCTCGCGGACCTCTATTGCCGCTTTTTGCGTATTCAATAGGTAAAAGTGCATTTTTACGAAAGCCAAGCGAGCTATAGTAGTTCAGTGGTCGGCGAATAGCTTTTTCATTCACATTCAAGTCGGTTGCATGTTGTGTAATAGCTTGGCCGGACTGCCCTAAAAGATATTTTAGGATTGCTTGCTCTGACTGAAATGGCGATATCACAGCCCATGATAAATCACGCTTTTTTAGCCATTTCGGGTGCTTAACCTTTAGCTGCTCATCGCTCAAACGAGAGAGCTCATCATACAAATAAAATAAAGCACAACCATCCTCGTCGAGTGACTGCTTAAAATACTTATGAGCTGGGTTTCTTGTCAGCGCGAGCGGCTTTTGCGGTTCTTTCTTGCGCTTCATCAAAGATAGGTTTGTAATTATAAAATACTCAGCGTACTCATCAGTCTCTTGAATGACTTTTGATACTAAAAACTCATCATCAACAGCAAACTTTGATTTATATTTTTCAACGCCGGCATCAGTTAATTGCAGTATGTCATTTGCAGCAAACATCAGTCTTAAACCTCTTTGCACTCATTAACAGCACAAAGCTGAAGTGGCTTGTGCAGTTTAATTTTCTGCGTCAAGTCGATGGGTAAAATGTGTTTAAACATTGAGTTTGCAAACAATGTCATGCAGTGTGATGGGTTAACTTTGAGTGACGAAGAAACAGCTTTCAATGACTCTCTTAATGAGCTGTAAGGATGTTCAATAACATCATCAAGTAAAGCACTTACAAACTTTCTAAGTTCACTATTGCTAAGCTCTGTATCGTAGTAATTAATATAATTCAGTAAGTTATCTGCTTTTATTTTTGAAACATCATCTCTCAAGACTTGCTCTGCTCTCACGCCAAACTGTTTCCAATACGCTTTTTCGATATCAAATTTTTGCATTGTGCGTGTTTTACTGCGTGCATCGATACTGTGCTTAAATGAGTAAGCAACGCGATATTGAGCGCCAGATTTATCACGGTAAGTGACGAGTAAATCAGTCGTTAAAACAGTTAGTTCACCGGTTAAATGTTTACGCGGATGAATCACCCCCTGCGTATCAGCAATCTCTTGGGTGCGAACATGATCAAGCGGGTATTGCTCTTTAATTTCAACGACATTTGGCTCAAACAACTTTGTGATGTAAAGATGTTTTTCACCTTTGCCAAGCAATGTAATAACTCGCTTTTGAACCGGACAAAAGAAAATAGATCGCGTGCCAATCGACATGAATGTGCTTTTTACATATGGAATATGAACACCGCGCTTTTTAGCTTCGTTAAACGCTTTGATTCGTTTTACTGTTGATTCTGATACATATAAATCTTTCACTGTATTTACTCCAAATATCTCTTCTATTTTTAGTAATAACAGCAAATCAAAGTTAAGCAAGTAAATGTCAAAATTTATTTTTGCAACCGATTGTTTTAAAATATCTTTTTTTAGTTTAAATAGAAAAATAAGCAACTAAAAATATATAACCTTATTTATTACATAAAAAGATAAATAAATTATAAAATAAAATAAAAACAACAGCTTAAAAACAAGCAGCAATAACAAATAAAATTATAGAAAGAGTGAAATTATAGGTTTTTTTAGTTAGGTTTTTATGTGCATGAGGAGTCTCTTTATTTTGGTTTTCTGAGAAGTGTTATTCGGGGAATATGGAATCTAGATACATTTGGAATGAACAGTTCACAGAACATTTTAATGCTCTAATATATTTTATTTTGGTGTCGAAGAACTGATCCATAAAAGGGTTCTAAATTGGACTTAACCGAGTAATGTCGGGAAAAATAAGTTTAGGAGCCCTTCATGAATAGCAAAGTTGGCATCTTTTGGTTTGCTGAAAACACATTTAATCCAGAACCAACATTCTGTACATATTTTATTCAAACCTTTAAATCTTAAACTTCGTTTTATTGATTACGTATCAAACATCATTCATGAATTAGCTCGAATAACTGATGCGATATCTCCATAGAGGATCTACTTAAATCAATAGTGCAAAATCTCAATTGATGGCCTTGTATGGTGACATGCTCATCATAATTAACGCCTACTGATGGATGAAGTAACATGCCTGTTGATGTTAATGACATTGGATCGGAAACTACCTCTTGAGATCTAAGGTAAGTATAAAGTTGATATATATAACCACTTTTAAAACTTTCACCGCCATGAAAACGTTTGGTAGTAATCGAGGTAAATTTAGTATCAATAACAATACGTTGCTTCTGATCTTCATTTTCAAGTGAAATATCTAGCTGCATTGAAGGCATCAATTGTTCTATTTGCTCTGATGCATCATCAACTTGCCAATTCAATCTTTTACCAAGTTTCACGCTCCATGATTTATCTAGCTTTAAGTCATAAAAGCCGCCAACTGCTTTTTCAAACAGTTTTCTTACCCATTCAGCTTGTTTATCGGGAGATGCAAAATGGCCGCTAGTTGCTGATTCATTAATTAACGCCAAATTGAACGCCAACTCAGCTGTTGTAAGTACCTTTCTATCTACCAGTTCGTGTCGTCCAAAACGTTCATTTTTGGGGTGGTAACTCACATCAAACATTGGAGATACACCACGTTCAATCATAGATTGCGCAAGTTGATGACAACGCAGCTTTAGTGACTTTTTACTAACCAAACTAGCGATACGCTTAAGGGCAGCACAAATATAACGATTCCTTGGTGTATCAACAGATAGCTCTTCAAACGTGCAATGAACCTTACCTTTTTGCAATAACTGCTGAGAGTAGGTTTCCAGCACGTTAATGCGGCCTCTTACTCGATTTAAGTCACGAGTAGAATGCTTATAACCGTAGGTTAAATTTCGTTTTAATCTGGCTTCAACTTGAGAACATAAGACATCAGCCACAAGGCTAGCGACATCTTCATCTGTGCTCTCTGTTCCGCCATACTCATCAACCAAATACCTAAACTCGGACGCATATAGCATCAACAACCATAAGTTGTTGACAGGAATACCTGCACTCAAGTTTTGAATAGGTGGTGCTATTGCATTCATAGTGGTTTTAACAATGCTTCTTTTTGCTGAGCTGCCTTTTTAGGGTCATCAAACCAATACTCTTCCAATAAAGGATAAATTTCCGTTTCAACAACCTGCTTGAACCAATTTCCGACATCGGTTATTTCACTATCAAATGCTGGTGTCACATAGCTATGTCCGACCTGAAATTGAACACCTAACCTATCGTCATTTTCAATTGTTGTATTAAGCTCCAACATCCTATTTTCGATTGTCTCTAAATATTTAACGTCAATTTCAGTTTTACTATTAACCCAATCACGCCAAGGCTTTCCAAATACAGGCTGTAAGTTAATAAAAGCAAACCGTCTTCTCAGTGCCAAATCCACCAAAGCAAGTGATCTATCAGCCACATTCATTGTGCCAATAACGTAAAGGTTTTCTGGCACATATACTGGTTTATCACCTTCTTTTCTATAGCTTAACTCCAATGCTTCACTAGGTGTACGCTTATCAGCTTCTAAAAGCGTAAGCATTTCGCCAAAAATCTGTGCCGGATTACCACGGTTTATCTCTTCAATAACCACCACGTACTTATTCTTCGGGTTTTGTTGAGCTTGCCTTACCGTATCCAGAAATGGGCCTTCGCATAGCGATAACTTGCCATCACCACTTGGTCGCCAACCTTTGATAAAATCTTCATAAGATAAATTTGGGTGAAACTGCACAGCTTTGATAAAGGCTGGTTGCTTTTGACCAATCAAAGCATAAGCCAATCGCTTACCTAGCCAAGTTTTACCTGTTCCTGGGGGCCCTTGTAGAATGATATTCTTTTTGTTTTTGAGACGACTTAGCATGCTTTCAAGCGTTGATTGTGGTAAGAAACAACCATCTTTGATGATGTTGTCTATTCCATAGTCCTCTGCCTTCACTTCGACTTCTGGAGCCACCTCAACATCACCATCGTCAAATCCTAGCCATTGATATTGACCACCAGTGACGAATTCTAGCTCTCCCTCATCTCGTAAAACTTGCATTTGTTGATCAACTTTTAGATGTGGAGTTTTATTGTCAGGAAACATAGCCCCTAACTCATCAACATACAGCTCTTGAAACTCCTGTCTCGTAAAGTCTGGAGAGCCCTTTGATAGACACAGATCCTTAACTCTCGAAAGCACGGCACTCTTCCAAGTAATCGATTGTCCGACTTTCTTATGTGCCGGCTTCTGCCAAGCAAGTAATGACAACTCAGGAAATGAATGAACAGGGAAAGTTTCTTCTACAAACCTAATCACCAGATTTTCTCTTAACAATAAGTAATCATTCCCTGAGCAGCTTCTTTTAGGACCATTTCGCTCTGGCTTAATAGACAATAACGCTAAATAATCTTTACTTTGTTTTTCCAATGTTGGATAAAACCAAGGGCGTATCCAATAAAGTCCCATCGTCAGATTCCAGCGTATCCCTTTTTGTGCTGCGACTTGGTTATAAAGCTTAATAAACTCAGCGCCATCATCTTCTGTCTTTTCATCAGCAAAGTCTTTTGCCACTTCGAACAATGCCCATAGGTTGTCTATGTCATCGTCGTTTCGCTCGCCTTTGCCCGAGAAAAACCAAGATTTTTGATTATTAAGAATAGGAATAGCTTCAAATGAATCTGGCACAGCGACTTCGACACTTAGAAAACCGGCTAACTCCGTCGCCACTTTTTTGCGGTTCTCATCGGTCATGCCTCGATTGAACATACCCATCACGGTATACGGGTCAATATCTTCTAAATCCTTGCCTTGGATATAAGACAAATCAAATTTATCAGCGGTTTCTTGAATCCAAGTAACTAACGCAGCTCTGTTATGACGATACTCACTTAACGCATTGGCAACTTCCTCATAAAATCCAGTCCATTTGAATCTGACATCTTCTTCGGGAATATCTCCAAAACGCTCTTTCCAGAATGAATGGTTAGCAAATTTTTTATAATTTTGAGGCGTATCTTCGAATGCAAATTTAATAAGAGCTTCTGGCATCCACTCGCCAGATTCAACCTTCCAAATAGTGTTGCGGCCAGTGAAGAAGTACCACTCCTTCACTGGTGAAAAAGTTTGCTTCCATTCTACTTCTACTCGCTTGCCATCTTTCTTATTAGCAGTAACAACTCCGATCGCTTTAATGCCCATCACCGAAGCCATATTATTGCCTCGATTCGAAAATGGTAAGTTATTTTTACGTGTATAAGTCGACTTTATCGCTATGCGGTCGCCAGATTTGATGCTCTTAACATCTTGAAAGTACTTATCGTCATAGCCATTTTCCCAAATACCTTCAGAAATAAACCGTTGGGTTTGATCTTCGCCATCCCAACTTGCCCCAACAAACCAGCAAGGTCTGCTTTCAGCTAAACTTTGCTTCATTTCTTTAACCAGAATAGTTTTGAGCTCTTCTTTAAATTCAGGATTTTGGTTTATCTGAAGGATCAGTGTGCCAATATTCGCCAAAATTTCATCTTTACTATCCCAAGCCGGATGAGATACCGTTTCAAATAATGCTGGATAAATTCGCTCAACATGAGTGGTAAGCTCTGCATTTCCAATACTGAGGCCATGGGCCGCAAGCGTGTTTTCAACCAATTGGCTTAGTTTATCTTTTGTTATCATTTGAACTCCCTTTTATCTATATTACTAAGCCGCTCGATTCTTTTTAAAGTTCTCAGCTTGTTCGAATATCTCTTTATAAACTTCATCACGATCAACAGGTGGGTAGCCAAATTTAGCTAACAACATGATCAGGTCTACTTTTAGTTCAGCTTTTATATCGTCACGTTGGCTCCAGTCAGTGTACTTTGCTTTGTCATCAACAACATCTTTAACTGCTTTAGCTAAGTCTAGAAGTTTGTCTTCTGGGTATTGGAAATCATATTTAATCGCCAATGCCATTAAAATATCGTAAAAAGCTTTTTCTTCTAGGTTTATACCCATATCGGCAAACGACCCCATTTCAGACTTGAGATCTTGATACATATTGATAATCTCATCAGAAAAGTCTTCAAGCACTTCACTGACTAATACATCCTCTTCTTTGCGCTCGTTATATCTATCAACTAATGATTTAAAGCGAGCAGAAAAATCGACAGCTTTAAGCTTGTTTACTTGCTTAAACTCGCCAATTGCCTTTGCCAACATCTGCTGAAGTAGCTTGATTTTGGTATTGGGAAGCTTAATTTTTTCAATTTTTGCCAAATAATCATCATCGAAGATATCAACGCCATCTTCGCCTTGCCCTAGCTTGAAAATCTCTTCTACTCCGTCACTTTTGAGTGCGTCAGAAATCATTTCTCGTACCTTAGCATTCATTTGTGCAGTATCAGGCGCATTACCTTTTGTGAGCTTGTAAACAATAGAACGAACAGCTAAGTAAAAGTGAATGTAATCACGCTCTTCCTGCGATAGTTTTTCACTACCACAGCACACGTCATAAGCGGTTTTCAATCGCTTTACTAATGCCATAAAACGGTGTTCAAGTTTTTGCGTTTGTAACACAAACTCAGCGGCATTATTGAGGCAATTAAGTTGAGCAACAGAGTGCCCAGTGAAGTATGGCGACTCATCAAAGTGATGCATGAGTTTGCCCAATAAATCTAAATGGTCTTTAACAACAATAATTGACTGAGCAATGTCCTCAAAATTGGTTTCATCCGTTTTTGAATACATGGCCAACGCTTTATTCATTTGCGTTTTGATGCCGATATAGTCAACAACCAGACCTTTATCTTTCCCTTCAAACTTACGATTAACACGCGATATAGTTTGAATTAAGTTGTGACGTTGGATTGGTTTGTCGATATAAATAGTATCGAGGAATGGCACATCAAAGCCTGTTAGCCACATATCGACAACAATGGCGATTTTGAAGTTAGACTTTTCATTTTTGAATTGGCGATCTAACTCTTTACGGTACTCTTTAGTACCTAGCAAATCCCACAATTCTTTAGGGTCATCCTTGCCACGAGTCATCACCATTTTGACTCGTTCCATTGGTTTAATTTTTTTGCGTTCTTGCTCTGTTAGCTCTGCGCCAGCTTCGCATTCAAGTACTTCAAACCAATCTGGGCGGAGACCTTTTAATTCTTGATAAAATGAATAAGCAACCTCTCGCGCAGAGCTTACAAACATTGCTTTACCTTTTATGGTAGAGCCTTCTTCAATACGAGATTCATAATGGGCAACAAAATCTTTGGCCAACGCGCTAATACGATCTGGATCGCCCAAAATAGCAGTCATATTAGCGGAAGCTTTTTTACTTTCTTCAATCTGATGCTCATTACTTCCTTCATCAGCACACTGCTGATAATAAGCTTCTATTTCTTCTAATTTCGCGTTATCTAAAATGACCTTGGCCGCTCGACCTTCATAAACGATTCTAACAGTGATCTCATCTTTCACTGATTCTGTCATGGTATAAGCATCTACAACTTGACCAAACACATCAAGCGTGGCATCAACAGGCGTTCCAGTGAAACCTACAAATGTCGCATTAGGTAATGAGTCATGGAGGTATTTGGCAAAACCGTAAGTTTTCTTAACACCCTTTTCCGTCACTCTCACTTTCTGATCTAGGTTAGTTTGACTACGGTGCGCTTCATCAGAGATACAAATAACATTGCTTCTATCGGTTAGCAATTTGGTATCTTCTGTGAATTTATGAATAGTCGTTAAGAACACACCACCACTATTACGGCCTTGAAGCAGTTCGCGTAAGTGATCTCTGCTTTCAACGGCTACGACCGTTTGATCACCAATATATGATTTTGCATTAGAGAATTGTTGTGATAGCTGATCATCCAAGTCAGTACGGTCGGTAATTAACACAATAGTTGGGCTCTCAAACTCAACGCTTTTCATCAACAGTCTTGATAAGAACTGCATGGTAAAACTCTTACCACAACCAGTTGCGCCAAAGTATGTACCACCTTTCCCATCACCTTCAGGCTTTCTAGCAAGCTTAATATTGTGGTGAAGCTTTCTAGCCGCATAATACTGCGGGTAGCGGCAAACAATTTTTACTTCAGCCTTTGACGAATCAGGAAAATAAATGAAGTTGCAAATAACATCGCGCAGGCGAGCTTTATTAAATAATCCCTGCAACATAGTGTGCAGCGAATTAATTCCATCTTTTTCTATCGATTCATTGCCCGTTACCTTGCGCCATGCATAAAAAAACTCATAAGGTGCATAAAGGCCACCCATTTTATTGTTTACGCCATCACTGATAACACAAAAGGCGTTGTAAACGAATAAGGCAGGAATATCTCTGCGATAGCGAGTATTTAACTGAACATAAGCATCATGAATAGAGGCTTCTTCTTCACGAATAGCGCTCTTAAATTCAAACACTACTAATGGCAAACCATTGATATACATAATGCTATCTGGAATACGCTTTTCGCCATCAACGCCTTCAATCTCAAGCTGGTTAACTATCTTGTATATATTGGTGTCATTGAATTTAGCAGGCTGCTTTTCATATTCCGCTGAAGGCTCTGCTACTTTCGGTAGTTCTGGTACGCTTTCTTTTATTAAGTCAGGTAACAGACTTTGAACAACATTGGAGTAATCGACTAATTGGATATAGAGATCTTTTTGAGTATGCGGCTCTCCACTCACTGAAGGCTCTCGCTTTAACAAAAAGCCATCACTTAGCCATTTACAGAAGGTTTTATTACTGTCGTACAAATCACTAGCTGGTAAAGACTCAATTTGCTTGATGATTGAATCAATCTCACCAGCAGTAATATTGTCAGCATTGTATTTATCAGCTAAAAACTGGCGTAAATCATCTTTAATCAAAACATCAGTATTGCTACGAGTAAGCTCATAACCGGGCACGTAAGGAAAACCTTGCTCTCCCAGTAATTCAATAATTGCCGCTTCTAGCTGAGCTTCTGTAAATTTCATCTCTCGTCTCCTTCACTCTTCACAGAGGCTTTAAAGTAAGGCTGTTCTGAGGCTAGTGACACATCCATTCTATATCCCATACTTAGCTCCCCCAATGCAGGCTTATCCTTATCACTTTCGTAAGAAACTTCTACAAATCGATTATCTTCAATTTTATAAAAGTTAATATTTTCAAATAAATTTTTAGATGTTAACAATGCAAACTTAGCATCAGAAAATCTCAATCGATAAGTTTCAATACCATCTAGGTGGCAAATATAATCAGGACCATAACCATCAAAATATTCAACATTAAAGTCAGAGCTTTCATCAGGGCTATATCGTGACTTTCGAATCTCGATATTTAACTGATGATCACCAATAAATAAGATTGGTTTTTCAATTTCTTTAGAAGAGTTGATAAGTGCCTTTATAATTTTGCTAATTGAATCAAACTCAATAGGCTTAACATCTTGATAGTGAACTAAGTACCTCATTATGCGAATATTTAGATCATTATCAACGGCATCTCTCAGCCACTCATCTTCATTAATAACTCGATTAGTTTCAAGCCCAAGAGCTATTTTTTCCTTAGGGTATTGCGTAACATTTGCAGAATAGAAATTGCCTTCATTTTGTTTGAGAGACGAACTAATAGTATTAAATAGTTTTACAGGGTAGCTGGGCGATACGTGTAAACTATTGATTGACTCAGAGCATGAAAAACCAAATTGTTTTAATAGTTCTTCATCTATTCGAGCATCAATAATCGCTTGAGATTGGCGATTATCAAGTTGCTTAATCACTTCATTGATTGAGTCATTAAAATAAGACTTCTTATCTTCAAAATCACCATCAGAAATAAGTATTGAACTTTCGATCTCATTCGCCACTTTAAGCCACTCATTGAGGTCGCTTTTAATAGCATCTCTATCTAAATGCCTAAATACATCTGAGAAAATAAGCTCAACCCAACGGCTACTTAGCTGCCATTTACTTGTCGATAACGTAATCGCAATTTCAACAAATGCTTTATTTATACTTCTGGGATCATTTACTCCCCACCCAGAATAAATTCTGCCAGAAACCTTTTTACTTTCATTAACCCTTCCAAAAGAATCAAGAATTTTGGTTAACCAAGCACCATAGCCTCTTTCGTCATAATGACCGTGATTTCTTTGCCTTATGTACGCCCCCAATATATCGCTAGGCGAGTTACACGCTTTCATAGCGTTGTATATTCCCCCCGTTGGGTGAATAGGCGAGCCATTCAATAAAGCAAAAACGAATTCTTTTATTTTATCGTCATCTGCTGAGTTAGGCTTTAAGAGCATATAACATGCGGTTAAAACTCGAATATCAAATGTGGTATTGGCTACAGCCAGCTCAAAAGCAACATCTGCCTTATAACCTTCATTATTAGTAATTACAGCCCAAAGCTCGTTATCTGGTTCTACATTTAAAGTTGAATGAGTAATTATTTGCGAATGCCAGCTATATTCTTCATGCCTGTATCGATCAAAAGAAAACTTTCTAAACCAGTTATTAAGCATATCAACGCCCCAACCAGCAGCTTCTATGTTTCCATATCGTAAAGCGGTAATAGGCATATGAGCAGTATATTCAAGATGAGCCAGAAAATATGGCCAATTTTCGATAGACTCTACAGAGCGTTTTGAGCGAAGTTCAATATAATCAAGCCAGCCTTCCCATGATCCAACAAAATCAAATAAAACATCTTCATACTTATTGGCAATACGAAGGTCAGGTGAATGAGAAGAGTATGAACGCCACTCCATCAACAACGACCACATAAAGTAGCTACCTTGAATTAATGACACACCTTCTTTCACTATCTTTTGATCACGATGGCTAAAGATTCGCTTGTGCAAATAAATAGCTTGAACATAAAATTCAGTATTTTCAGGAATTAATTCTGTTGCAGCTTTTGATAGTAAGTAGTATTCAGTTAACAGCTCATCTAAATAACTTCTACTAAACCATCCTGAGTTTGGTAGTAATAACCAATTATCTTCTTCTTTATTATCATTAATAAAACCAATAGCTGAAGCTATTTGACAATGCCAATATGAAATATCGTTCATAGCAATTTTAAATGCGGAAATATCTTTATCCCTTATAGCGTCTTGAGCTTCACCAATGATGCCCTGAACAATAAAAACGAAGCTTTCAGCATCTAATTCGTTTTCTTCTGAAACTGTTTTAAAACACTTCTTGAATAGCCAACATGTCAACTTGTTAAAATTAATATTGCTATATTTAATAAGATTCAATTTCTTGGATTTTGATTGCCAATAAGGGTTAATTACAATTACCGGCTTTGCGCTTTCTTTCTTACTAAATAACGACCAGCCTTGGTTAGCAAGCCACTTAATAACAGCCAAGTCTAAAAACCAATGAGCTAGTTTTAGCTTTAATGTCTGGATACCTATGATGGCATTCAACAAGCGGAAGTTAACGTTTTCAACTGAATGAGGAGAGTTTAATTGAATATCTATTTGTAGCATCTCGTCATCGGAAAAATGATAGCTTTTGACCGACAATACACCGGCTTCTTTGTTTGTTAGTAACTTATTGTTGATTACGTTTTCTAATAATAAGCCTTTTAATCTGTTTCGAATATCGTGTTCACACCATTCATGGATTGTGTAACGCATCATTAATTTTTTCGCAGATTTTTCATCTAGTAATTTAAAAGTGCTTATAAAAAACCAAATGGTTAGGACTACATTTAACATCATCCAAATGACAGATGTCAGGCACAAAGCAAGGTAAGAAGAATCAGATAAACTAGCACTCAACAAAAAGCTAATAAGAATAAATATAGCGAGTAAAAAACCACTAAGACCTGCAAACATAACGCCTGAGTATTTTTTATAAACAGGAATTAACGTTTTTTTAGACGACTTATTCTGGAAAAGTAGACTCACTAAGCCAATAGCTAATGGATAAATGACTGCGGCAATGGTGAGCTGAGCCGTAAATAATATATCTTGCCATTCAATCAGCTTTTTCCAATGAGGAAAATATTTAAATGTAGCTTTTGCAAGGTCAACTTCCCAAACTAACAAGTTTAACGCGACCAAACAGGATAGGACAAACAGTAAACAAGCATAGTAAATATAACGCTTTGACCATGTTAAAATGTTACTTTCAACAATGGTCCATCGACTATCTAGAAATGATTTGTTTTCATATAGCGACTCTTTAATGTTTTTATCTACGTTATATTGAAGCGTATTAAATATTTTTCCTAACCAGCTCAAATTCTAAATTCCTTTTAACAATTTTTTTCTAATATCAGCTCACCAGATATTAATTTTGGCAATAGAGTGTCTCTCAGCTCTGAAAGAGCCTCGCTCTCTTTGTTCCTTATAGGAATCACCTGATAGTAGTTTTTTACATGTTCTGAGAAAAATTTTTGCAGTGAGCTAGGCGGTATTACAACAGGCCAATCCATAATTGCCTTTTTATCACCCCTAGGCATTTTTGAACCTTTTGAGGTCGTCATCATGTAATCAAAAAATACATCTTGGTAAAGCAGGTTCAACAAGTATTCTTTACACTGTTCGTTTTTGGCTTCAAACCCTAATACATCGTTTGATCGCCCACCAGAAAATGTAGCAAACCATATTTTTTGAAAATAGGGTCTTATATTTGAAATGAGAATATCGCCCGGTTTGAACGAAGGTGTCGTTTTAATATCTGGTACTTTAGAGGCTGTTGATATGCCTCCTTTGTTCGAAAGCATATTATCGGTTGATATGTAATTATCCAGCGTCAGTTCTGTGCCATCTATACGACTAGAAGTAAAATTTGCTAGCGATGATAAGTTGCCAGCGCTCCACCCTTTAGGTATCCAACCATCAAAACCTACTGTTGGTTCATCCGTTTGTTCAAATTCGCTTGGGAATAATGCGCGGATATCGTCGGGCAATGGTTTGCTCTTTGTTTCTGGAGAAGCTTGTAGCTGCTGAGCTTGTTTGCGCTGCTCAGCTTTGTGTTGCAGTGCTTCAGGAATATCGTTACCAGCGGCAAGGGCGTTGTCGATTACAGGATCAAAATCAACAAACCAACTTTTAAACAACGCCTGCGCCATTTGTTCTAGGGTTTGGTTAGTTTGATAATTTAGGGCTATTCTCTTTTCAAACAAATATAACTTTTCTCCCAAACATTTCTGCTCTTTGATACATTGAGGCGCTTTAACCCTTGCCTTGTGAACATGGTTCCGGTTAATTCCCGGAACAGCTCCCTTATCCGTATAGTCGCTAAACGAAATTGTTTTAAGCAGGTAATAGATAAAGAGTGGATCATTACCTTTGAAATCTTTTACATAGAGTGTGGTGTTTAAAGGCCAAAAATCCTCATCTACATAAAATACTTCGCCAATTGTTCCATATCGCCCTGTTACAACACCCGGTGCAGATATTTTTGCAATATTATGATTACCAGAAGCACCTGAGGAAGAAATAATAGGTATGCTGCCATCTTCTCTTTTGGACTTTGGTAAATCATACCCACGTTTAAGCTCTATTAAATCACCAAGTTCAAACTCTTTCCATTCACTGCCCATAACCCAGCTCCATTAGATTTGTTCGAATTGCAACATCCATTTCTTGAGCTTGCTCCATCTGTCTATAAAGAGTTTGGCTCAGTTCTTTCATTTTCACTTCAAACGGGATGCCATCGTCTTCTAACTCAGCAGCACCAACGTAACGACCCGGTGTTAATACAAAGTCATTAGCTTTAATTTCTTCCAGCGTTGAAGACTTTGAATAACCTGCTTTATCTTGGTACTCGCCATCTTTTTTCTCACCACGCCATGCGTGATAAGTACGGGCAATGTCAGCAATGTCATCTGTGGTGAGTTCTTTATGAACTCGGCTAACCATAGTGCCCATTTCACGGGCATCGATAAACAAGGTTTCACCTTGACGGTCACGATAACCAAGTTCGGTATTCTCTTTTTTGTTTTTGGTGATAAACCACAAACAGACTGGGATTTGTGTGGTGTAGAACAGCTGTCCCGGTAGTGCAATCATGCAATCCACTAAGTCATTTTCAATTATCTTTTGACGAATTTTACCTTCACCACCAGTGTTAGAGCTCATTGAACCATTGGCAAGAACAAAGCCTGCTGTTCCATACTCACTAAGCTTTGAGATCATATGCATGATCCACGCATAGTTTGCATTACCGGTAGGTGGTACGTCAAAACCGGCCCAACGAGGGTCATCAACTAACTCGTTATCTGCACGCCACTGCTTTTGATTGAATGGCGGATTCGCCATAATGAAGTCAGCCTTGAGGTCTGAGTGCTGATCTTTAAAAAAGCTATCTCCTGCCACATCACCTAAGTTGCCGTTGATACCACGTACTGCAAGATTCATTTTGGCTAGCTTATGGGTGGTACTGGTGTACTCTTGGCCGTAAATAGAAATGTCTTTTTTATTGCCGTTGTGACTATCAATAAACTTGAGCGATTGCACAAACATACCGCCACTGCCACAACATGGATCGTAGATCTTACCTTTGAATGGCTCAATCATTTCAGCGATTAGAGATACAACCGACTTAGGCGTGAAAACTCACCACCACCTTTGCCTTCGTTTGCAGCAAACTTACCTAAAAAGTATTCATACACACGACCAACTAAATCTTCTTCTGTCATATGACATTCGTTAGCGATGGTCTCTATGTTATTGATGGTATCGACTAATGCTGCAAGCTTACTAACATCGAGCCCTAGTCGGGAAAAATAGTTATCAGGCAATGCACCTTTAAGAGAAGCATTATTTTTCTCAACTGTATGTAAAGCAGTATCAATTTTTACTGCTATGTCATCTTGTTTAGCTTGTTTTTGAATGTAAGACCAACGAGCGTCTTCAGGTAAATAAAAAACATTGTCTTTGGTGTAAAAGTCCACCATATCGACATAATCACCCATACCCTCTGCGACTAATTTTTCACGCTGTTTTTCAAATTTATCGCTAATAAATTTTAGGAAGATAAGGCTGAGTACAATATGCTTGTATTCTGAAGATTCGACACTTCCACGAAGTTTATTTGCTGCGTCCCAAAGTACTTCTTCAAAGCCTTTTGTGTTTTTTATGTCTTTTTTGTTATTGGTTGCTTTAGCCACGATAAATCCTTGTTTTTATAAAAGCGTCCGCTTTTTAATATAACGCTTATAGTATCGGATTTTAAAGCGAAATGTCAGTAAAGCTAAACACTCATAATATTGAATAATTGGAACAAACCATATTTAGGATGGGACACACAAATAAAAAAGGTGAGCTAATTTGCTCACCTTTTCAAGAGTTATAGTTTGGGAAAAGAATTCCCAATCTTTAATAACTTTCCCAATCTATAATTATCATTCCCAAACTATAATAACTCTGATCAAATCAAACCTTAGTCACGGTATGTCTCTACCGCTGGGCATGAACAAACTAGGTTACGGTCGCCGTATACGTCATCTATACGGGTTACTGTAGGCCAGAATTTGTCTTTTGCTACGCTTGGTACTGGGAATGCTGCGTAGAAACGGTCGTATGCACGATCCCACTCATTGCCTAGTACGTCTGCTTGTGTGTGCGGTGCAAACACTAGCGGGTTGTTTTCAATTGACCATTCGCCAGATGCGATACGGTCGATTTCTGACTTGATTGACACCATTGCTTCGATGAAACGGTCGATCTCAACTTTAGACTCAGACTCAGTTGGCTCAATCATTAGTGTGCCAGCTACTGGGAATGACATAGTTGGTGAATGGAAGCCGTAGTCTTGTAGACGTTTAGCTACGTCCATTTCTGTTACGCCTGTTTGCTCTTTGATTGGGCGTAGGTCAACAATACACTCGTGCGCAACGCGGTTGTTACGGCCACGGTATAAAATTGGGTAGTGCTCGCTTAGCTTCTCAGATAAGTAGTTAGCGTTCACGATAGCCATTTCTGTTGCTTGTTTTAAGCCTTCAGAGCCCATCATGGCAATGTATGCCCACGAGATTGGTAAAATAGCTGCTGAGCCGTAAGGGGCAGCAGAAACCGCACCGTTACCGATGTTTGTGCCAGCAACATTAATTACGCTGTGGTTAGGCATAAATGGCGCTAGGTGAGATTTAACACCGATAGGGCCAACACCTGGACCACCACCACCGTGTGGAATACAGAATGTTTTGTGTAGGTTAAGGTGCGATACGTCAGAACCGATTGAACCTGGGCTTGTAACACCAACTTGCGCGTTCATGTTTGCGCCGTCCATGTACACTTGACCGCCGTGCTGGTGCACGATGTCACAGATTTCACGAATTGTTTCTTCGTAAACACCGTGTGTAGATGGGTACGTGATCATGATACAAGATAGGTTTTCAGATACCTCTTCGGCTTTCGCTTTAAGGTCTGCCATATCAACGTTACCGTTTTTATCACAGTCAACAACCACGATTTTCATGCTTGCCATTTGTGCAGACGCTGGGTTTGTACCGTGCGCTGAACTTGGGATCAAACATACGTTACGGTGACCTTCACCGCGTGACTCGTGGTATTTACGAATCGCGATTAAGCCTGCGTATTCACCTTGTGCACCTGAGTTAGGTTGTAGTGAAACTGCATCGTAACCTGTGATGTTTACTAACCAATCATGTAACTCAGTCATCATGATTTGGTAACCCGCTGCCTGATCAAGTGGGCAGAATGGGTGTAAGTTTGCAAACTCAGGCCAAGTGATTGGGATCATCTCAGCTGTCGCATTAAGTTTCATTGTACATGAACCTAATGAGATCATTGAGTGGTTAAGCGCTAAGTCTTTGTTCTCTAGGCGCTTGATGTAACGCAACATTTCAGTCTCGCTGTGGTACGAGTTGAAGTTAGGGTGCGTTAAAATTTCGTCATCGCGTACTAGGCTTGCAGGAATTGAGTTGCTGCCATTTACTTCGATTTCGTTTGCAAGTACATCAACGCTCAGACCGTGGCCTTCACCTAAGATGATGTCGAATAGCTCAGCTACGTCTGCACGGGTTGTTGTTTCTGATACAGAAATTGAGTATTCACCTGCGCGGTTAGACGCAAAGTTAACGCCGTTTGCTACTGCACGTGCAACGATTTCGTCTTTGTTATCTGCAACAACAGTCAGTGTATCGAACCATGTGTCGTGCTTAAGGTTTACACCTTTCGCTTTTAAGCCTGCCGCTAAGATGTCTGCAAAACGGTGGATACGCTCAGCGATAGTTTTAAGGCCTTGTGGACCGTGGTAAACCGCGTAGAACGCTGCCATGTTCGCTAGTAATACTTGCGCTGTACAGATGTTTGAGTTGGCTTTTTCACGACGAATGTGTTGTTCACGTGTTTGCATTGCCATACGTAGTGCGTCGTTACCTAAACGGTCTTTAGAAACACCGATAATACGACCTGGTAGTGAACGCTTGTACTTGTCGCGTGTTGCGAAGAATGCAGCGTGTGGACCACCGTAACCCATAGGTACACCAAAACGCTGTGCTGAACCAAGTACTACGTCTGCACCTAGTTTACCTGGTGCTTTAAGCATTAATAAGCTCATGATGTCTGCAGCAACACAGGCAATCGCTTTTTTGTCTTGTACTTGTGCGATTAGGTCAGTTACGTCAGTGATTTCACCGGTTGTTGATGGGTATTGGAATAATGCACCAAAAATCTCATGATTAGCCGCTTCGCTTGCAGGACCAACAACTACTTCAAAACCAAACTGGTCTGCACGTGTAGCAACAACGTCGATAGTTTGCGTGTGTACGTCATCAGCAATGAAGAAGATGTTAGCTTTTTTAGCTTTAGCAACACGCTTTGCAAGGCCCATTGCTTCTGCAGCAGCCGTTGACTCGTCAAGTAATGACGCGCTTGCTAAATCAAGACCAGTTAGGTCTAGGGTCATAGTCTGGAAGTTTAATAATGATTCTAAACGACCTTGTGCAATCTCTGGTTGGTATGGTGTATACGCAGTGTACCAGCCTGGGTTCTCAAGTACGTTACGTAAAATTACGTGTGGTACGTGAGTTGGGTGGTAGCCTTGACCGATGTATGATTTGAACACTTTATTTTTGCTTGCTACTGATTTTAAGTAGCTTAGTGTTTCAACTTCAGTGCGGCTTTCGCCAATTGATAAACCTTGCTCTAAGCGAATGCTTGCAGGTACCGTTTGACCGATCAGCTCTTCAACACTCGATACTCCAAGAGCGCTTAGCATGTCGCTTACTTGCGCTGGGCTTGGCCCAATGTGACGGCGAATAAAATCTTGCTTTTGCTCTAATTGTTCAAGAGATTTGGCGTTTGACATTTGTCCAGATTCCTATGATCCAAAAAAAAGTGGTTACTGCCAATGGGTAACTGGCAATAACTTAAAAACAGGTTGATTCAATAACTTACAGCGTATGGAAAAGTAAGCTATAAAATCATAAAAGCCCCTGTGAAACCCAAGCTACGCATTTAATTAGCTGGGGATCTAGACGGGGCTTTTAGTCGGCGTGACTAATTAATTAGTCTTCGTCGATTGTGTTAGCGTAGCCTTCAGCGTCTAACAGGTTATCAAGCTCTGATGTGTCAGATGCTTTGATACGGAATAACCAACCGTCAGTGTACGGGTCGTTATTTACTGTTTCAGGCGAATCTTCAAGCTCTTCGTTGATTGCAACGATTTCACCGCCGATTGGTGCGTAGATGTCTGATGCTGCTTTTACAGACTCAGCTACTGCGCAGTCTTCACCCGCGTCAACTTCATCACCAACTTCTGGTAATTCAACGAATACCATGTCGCCAAGAAGTTCTTGTGCGTGCTCAGTGATACCTACAGTAAACGTACCGTCACCTTCGTCGCGAACCCACTCGTGTGAAGTAGCATATTTTAATTCGCTTGGGATATTGCTCATCTTTTTGTTCCTTTGGTTCTGTTACCAATCATGCTAACAACTCAACATGATTGGCATTATTAGGTGATAACACCAAATTTTTTATAGTTTAGATAACTGATTTGCCGTTACGTACAAAGCAAGGTTTAACAACCTTAACGTTAACCAGTTTTTTACGCATCTCTACTTGGGCTGTTTCGCCAGTTGAACGCGGAACGCGTGCTAGCGCAACACTGTGACCAAGAGTTGGTGAGAATGTACCAGAGGTAATCACCCCTTCACCACCTTCAACGATGACTTTTAAACCGCTACGCAATACGCCTTTTTCTTCAAGCACTAAACCAACTAGTTTGTCTGTGCTCTTGTCAGCGCGTTGCTGTTCTAATACTTCACGACCGATAAACTTACGATCTTCTGGCTCCCATGCGATTGTCCACGCCATGTTTGCAGCAAGTGGAGAAACACTTTCGTCCATATCTAGGCCGTAAAGGTTCATACCCGCTTCAAGACGTAACGTATCACGTGCACCTAGACCCGCTGGCGCTACGCCTGCGTCTAGAAGTTGTTGCCATAAATCAGCAGCTTGATCGTTAGGCACTACGATTTCATAACCATCTTCGCCAGTATAGCCTGTTGTCGCAATAAATAAATCACCTGCTTGCACACCAAAGAAAGGCTTCATACCTTCAACAGCAGCTTGTTGCTCTGCGTTAAGTACTGTTGCTGTTTTAGCACGTGCATTAGGGCCTTGAACGGCAATCATTGCAAACTCAGGACGCTCAGTAACCGTTACGGCGAAATCAGCCGAAACTTTAGCTAAATGCGCTAAATCTTTTTCACGTGTTGCTGAGTTAACTACTAAACGGTAGTTCGTTTCTGAGAAGAAGTAGATGATTAGGTCGTCGATTACGCCGCCTTCTTCGTTAAGCATACCTGTGTAAAGTGCTTTACCCGGTACAGTTAACTTAGCAACGTCGTTTGCAACTAGCTTACGTAAGAACGCTTGTGCTTGCTCGCCTTGAATATCGACAATAGTCATGTGAGATACGTCAAACATACCTGCATCTGTGCGAACCGCATTATGCTCTTCGATTTGTGAGCCGTAGTTGATTGGCATTTCCCAGCCGTGGAAATCAACCATTTTTGCGCCAGCTTCAAGGTGCTTAGCATGTAAAACTGTTTTAGAAGTCATAATATTCCTTCACTTTTAAATTAACCCACAAGTTGTGGGGCGTGGCCTCAATTTAATGAGGGGGAATAACATGGGCGGCGATTATACATTAGTTGCACAGTTGTCACACCCAAATTGCGATTTTGTAACTAAAAAATAGCTAAACACCCAAGTGCGTAGCTGTTTTAAAAATTTTATGTTTTAAGCAACGTTGGCTAAGGCTAAATCAAAGCCGAGCTGCTGTAAGTGCGTTTGCCATTTATCAAGCTCAGCTTGGCGCGCCACCAGCTGAAATTGCTGTGTTGCTTGGTTATCTATGGCGGTAATAAATACCTCACCGCTTTGTGCACCATAGCAGCTGCGCATGTCTGATAAACGCAGCCCCGGCGTTAGCTTAAAGCTGTCGACCAAGGCATCAAACGCTTGCTCACCACTTAGAGTTAGCGCGCTTAAATCGTCACGCATTACGTAATCAATGTCGTAACGTAGTTGTTGCTCATTAATAAGCGACTGTAATTGCACGCTGGCATCTTTACCTAATACAAAACGAAATGCAGTTTCGTTAAAGTAATACAGGGCATAAGCGTAGCTGCTTGTTAGGTCATCGTCTAATGAACTACGTAAGCCTAAACCGCTGGCGGTTAGCTTATTAATATCAAGACCTAAAATAGCCGTTAAAAATGGGATTGCTTCAGTGCCACTAAAATCCATAATGGCAGTATCGCTATTAGCTTGTAGCACGTTGTCTGCTGGGGTCTCAGCTTGGCTGTGGCGAGCAAACATTATTGGCGTAAAAGTCATATGTGACACCTATCAATCGTTAATGCTTGAAGTATATTGCGCCGTGCTGGCAACAACAAATTGTAATTATTTATCAATTGATAAATAATGCTTATATACATAGCCCTATTAATAGAATTTTTTAATGAAAAACATTTCTACCGATAGTTTACGTACTTTAGTCACTGTTGTTGAAGTTGGCGGATTTGCCAAAGCAGGTGAATTATTGGGGCTATCGCAACCGGCTGTTAGCTTACAAATAAAGCGCCTAGAAGACATGCTGGGCCATAAGCTGTTTAAAAAGCAAGGCCAGCGCCAAGTGCTTAATCAATATGGCGAATTGCTTATGCCATTAGCTAAGCAAATGCTGCAACAAAACGATGCCATTTTGCAGCAGTTCACCAGCGAAAACGTAACAGGCAAAGTGCGCTTGGGGATCCCCAGTGAATTTGCTGCACGTATTCTACCTTCGATCATAGGTGACTTCGTGGCCCTCTACCCTGACGTATCGCTCGAAGTGCGTTCTCGTTTGAGTAAACATTTATTGTCGGTCTCGCGCCAAGATCAATTCGATTTAGTATTGGCATTAAACGAAGAGCTCGAATCAGCTAAGTTCCCTATTTTTATGCAAGACCAACTAGTATGGGTGGGTGATTTAAACCTTGCACAGAACGATGTGGTCACGCTTGTAACCGCCCCTGAGGGATGTATATATCGTCGCCGCGCAATCGAGGCACTACAAAGTGCGGGTATTAAATACCGCATTGCTTACAGTAATGCCGACTTAACCGGCCTAACTGCGGCGTTAAAAGAAGGCTTAGGCATTACGGTACTCTCAAAAAGCACCGTACCGAATGAGCTTAACTACCAACTACAAACCAAAGACCTCCCCGAGCTTGGTCAAATAGGTATTAGTTTAATTAAACGTACCGACGACCCCGGCACCGCCGTAGACAAACTCGCCGAATTCATCGCCTTGCGTTTGACGTAGGTGTGAGTTAGCGAGTTAGCAAGTTAGCGAGTTAGCGAGTTAGCAAGATTGTAGCCGCGATTTTATATCGCGTAATTCGATGAATACTCACAAAGAGGATAAGAGACACTACGCTTTAGAGGAAAGTAATTATTAGTTTTATTGGGTTACTCATTCACTTCTCATTGTTTTCTTTTGTGCAAAAGAATATTGAACCACAGAGAGCACCGAGGCGCTGCGCGCTACATAGAGAAAGTAATACTTACAAAGAGGAAAAGAGACGCTACGCTTATGTGGACTCCCCCTTGTCAACAACAATAATTTACAATCAAAAGAATAAATGCGTGCTTATGTACGAGCTCT
>NZ_JABVXF010000040.1 GCF_013349995.1 Pseudoalteromonas sp. 0303 | reverse complement strand
CAGACTCTACTCGTGTTTTAGGTGCTATACAGCTAAATTCATCTAAATCATTTACAGTTACAGGTAATGATGATGCATTAGTTGCAGCTGCGAATGTTGATAATACAATTAATAGTACATCAGTTGGTGTGGATGAAGTTGATATCAGAACGCAAACAGGCTCACAAGATGCGTTAGCGATTATTGATGCTGCCATAGCACAAATAGATAGCCAGCGTGCAGACCTTGGTGCGATACAAAACCGATTTGGTCACACAATTAGTAACCTTGCAAACATTTCTGAAAACGTATCTGCTTCACGTAGCCGTATTCAAGATACAGACTTTGCAACAGAAACTGCACACATGACTAAAAACCAAATCTTGCAACAAGCGGGTACATCAATCTTGTCGCAAGCGAACCAGTTACCACAAGCAGCGCTTAGCTTAATTGGTTAATAGTGTGATTAGTTACAACAACTAATGGTTAAGTCAGCATTAGTTAACTAAAATAAAAAGGAGATTGGCTTACGCTAATCTCCTTTTGTTGCATTAGCTATAGGGTAAAATGTTTAAGGAGGCGTTATGAGTGCAATAACCCAAAGCCCTGATTTTGCAGTGGCTCCACAAAAAGCGGATGACAAGCTAGCTGCGAGCCCGCAACTGACAGCAACGGCGATTGATGAATCAAATAAAACGGACAGTAGACTTCAACAACAAACACAGCAAAATTATCAACAAGCGCAGCGTAAATTGGACGAAAGCGCTGATAAAGACGAGCTAGGCCGTGAGCAGCTTGAGAAAATGGCGCAACAATTGCAGGATTTCATGGGCGAAATGAATCGTAGTTTGCAGTTTCAAGTAGATGAAGACTCAGGCCGTGATGTTATTAAAGTGGTTGATAAAAACAGTGGTGAGTTAATTAAGCAATACCCATCTGAAGAAGTGTTAAGCCTAGTGGCTAAGCTTTCTGAAACTGCGGGTTTTTTAATTGATCAAACTGTTTAAAGTTTTTTGTTAAGTTAAATGTGTAATGTGAGGAAGTGTTATGGCTATTTCATTTAATGGTTTAGGTTCAGGTTTAGCAGTATCAGATATTGTTGATGCGTTAGTTAATGCTGAGCGCACCCCTTTTACTTCGCGTTTAAATAATAAAGAAGCAACCCTAACGACAGATATTTCAGCGGCAGGTGCACTAAAATCTGCACTTGAAAAATTACAAACGTCAATGGAAGCATTAGGCGAAATTGATAACTACCAAAAGCGCAGTATTTCTGGTAGTGATGATTTTGTAACTCTAAGTTCTGACAAAGATGCGGAGCCTGGTGGTTACAATGTAAAAGTAAACAACCTTGCGACTGAACATAAATTGATGTCAAGTGCATTTGCAGAAGATGCCGCAGTAGGTGAAGGTACGTTAACTATAGCGTCCGGTGAGAATAGTTTTGATATTGATGTGTCAGATACTGCAACTTTGTCTGAAATTCGTGATGCGATTAACGACAGTAAAGACAACGACAGTGTAACAGCAACGATTATCACCGACGATAATGGCCAGCATTTAGTTTTATCAGCAAAAAACAGTGGTGTTGAAAACGCAATAAAAGTTACAGCAACTGATGCTGATGGCAATAATACTGACGCGGCAGGTTTATCGGCTCTAGCCTATGACACCGGTTCAGGGGTTACAAACATTAACGAGGTGATTGCTGCAACAGACGCTTCAATTACCATAGATGGTAATTTAACAGTTACAAGCAGTGATAACGAGTTTGCAAATGTTATTGATGGTGTAACTATCACCGCTAAAAAAGCCCATGGCGCTGATGACGACGATAGCACCCTTAAAATTACAGAAAATAATAATAATATTAAAGCGGGCTTAAATAGTTTTATTGAAAGCTACAACGAATTACTTGAGCTTAGCAATAATTTAGGTAAATCAGGTGAAAGCGGTGCAGGTGTGATGGCTGGTGACTCTATGCTTCGCGGTGTAATGTCAAAACTCCGTCAGCAACTAACCAGTGAAGTTAGCCTTAGTGATGGCAGTAGTTTGTCGTTATCTAAGCTTGGGGTTGAAGCAGACCGTTACGGCAAATTAAGCTTAGATACTGAACGCCTAAACGAACAAGTAGAAGCCGATGTAGACTTAGTTCAAGAGTTCTTTTTGGGTGAGGGCGATGAAGGCGGCTTTGCGCAATCTTTTGATGAGCTAATGAGTTTTTATACAGACTCAGATGGTATTGTTCAAAACAGAATCGACAGTAAACAGACTCAGTTAGATGGCTTAGATGATGAGCGCATTGATTTTGCAAGAAAAATGGAGTCGTTAGAGTCTCGTTTATATGCACAGTACAATAGCATGGATTTACTTGTAGCCCAGATGAACTCAACCAGTAGCTACGTGCAAGCGCAGCTTGATAATATGCCAGGGGTTGTTAAAAATAGTGACTAATTAGTCTATTTATTTCATTGTTTGAGCGCCAGATAAACAGGCGCTTTTTTTTGCCTAAATTTTAGTCGAGACTTTATGTTGCGCAATGTATATAGATTACAGCTATATAAGTAAGCTAAATATATAAAATAAGTGCCTGAAAGCAACAAAACGCTAATTAGCGTTTAGTTGCTTTATATTTAGAAATAGCTTTGTGTGATTTACGCTGGTTGATCAGCTCAGCCTGAGTTTTGTCTCTGGCGTTTTTCAGTTTAGCTGTAGCGGTTAAAATTTTGGCTTGTATAGCTAATAACTCTTTTTCTTGAGGTGGTGTCTCACTCTCACACCAATGCTTCAACTCTTGGTCAATAGCTATTAACGTTTGGCTTGCCAGCTCAATCTCTGTTTTATCTATGTGCTCTGACAATGCAATGAGTAATGCATCTAGAGCGATATAATTCGGCATTATTGCTCAGCTTTAGGTACGCGCTCTTCGAGCGGAATAGAATCCCACCCTTCTTTTATTTCTTTAACGATACGAATAACATCGTCTACTGCTGCAATGTCGTTGTTTACATTTGCTTCAGTTAACCTGCGTTGGCAAAAATCGTACAGCGATAGTAAGTTGCTTGAGATATCCCCGCCATGCTCAAAATTTAGTGCATCTTGTAGCGCACCAAATAATAAAATGCAGCTAGAAATATTTTCACCTTTTTTTTCAAATTCTTTACGCTCAATAAAGCCTTTAGTTGCTGCTAAGCGTCCGATAATATTGCTGAAGATCAAATTGATCTGCTCATAAGGAGACATTTCATTAATGTTGCTAACGCTAACTTGACTGTACTTTTTTATCGATATGTGTGCCATGAGAAAATCCTATATTAAAAACACCGATTCATAAAAATAGATAAGCAATATTAATGCCATTGATGTTATCTTTCTTTGAGCATTTCTATAGAGATTATAGCAACGAGTATAGGATATTTTAAAATTCAAACAGGCTAAATTTTTAAGTTGGTTCTTTAGTATTAAATTTTAGTGCTAAGTGACTATTTTTTGGCGTTGATGTCAATAAATTGCCGCTTAGCGCTTGCATCCCTCCTAAACTCGCTTACAATTTAGAAATTAACTAACCTCGTGGTAACTGTGGTTCGCCAATAATGATCTTAATTTTAGACAATAATAATAATCGTGCGATAGGTTTACATGCAGCACTTACCTTCATTGGTGAAACTGCACAATTAGTTGATGAGACTACATTACAGTCTTTTTGTGAAAAACATCAACAGCAAGAATGTATGGTCATTCTTGGTGCTTTACAGCAGCTAAATCACGAGGCTGTGATCAAACAGTTTCCTGCCATTCCGTTTTTATTAATTGGTGAAACACTCAAACCGTTACTAAGCATTGCAAATGTAGTTGGTTTAATTTGTGAGCCATTTAACCATGATGTAACTACTCAGCTATTGCATGATTGTCAGCAATATCAGCGCATGCTACCAGGTGACCATAAACAAGCTAAATCTAACAAATCATTTGATGGTTTAGTCGGTGAGACCGAAGCTGTAAAAGACGTGCGCTTTTTAATTGAACAAGTAGCAAAAACCGATGCAAATGTACTGATCTTAGGTGAGTCAGGCACAGGTAAAGAAGTTGTTGCACGTAACGTTCATTTACTCTCTAAACGCAATACCGGGCCATTTGTGCCGGTAAACTGTGGTGCTATACCAGGCGAACTACTTGAAAGTGAGCTATTTGGCCATGAAAAGGGTGCCTTTACGGGCGCTATTTCTGCACGAAAAGGGCGTTTTGAATTAGCGCAAGGCGGCACGCTGTTTCTTGATGAAATTGGTGATATGCCTTTGCAAATGCAGGTTAAACTACTGCGTGTGTTGCAAGAGCGTAGCTATGAGCGAGTAGGGGGTACTAAGCCTATTCAAGCTGATGTACGCATTATTGCTGCGACTCACCGCAACCTTGAAGAAATGATTGAAAAGGGGGACTTCCGTGAAGACCTTTTTTATCGTTTAAACGTGTTTCCAATTGAAAATCCTTCGCTTAGTGAGCGTGCTGACGACATTCCTCTGCTTTTAAAAGAGTTAATGCGTCGTGTGAACGAGCAAAGTGGCACAACGGCCAAATTCACTGAGCGTGCGATTCAAAGCTTAAAAGAGCATGCGTGGCCGGGGAATATTCGTGAGCTTGCTAACTTAGTTGAGCGCATGGTGATCATGTTCCCTGATAAAGTTGTTGATGTGCCAGATCTACCTGCTAAATATCGTTATATCGAAGTTGAGGCTTATGAGCCTGAGTACCCAGAAGAGTTGATGGAGCGAGATGCTTTCAACGATATTTTCAGTACCGGCTTTAGTGATTATGATGAGGAAGAGCTTGATGTACCAGCAACAACGGCTGACTCAGGTTTATTACCAGATGAAGGAATTGAGCTCAAAGAGTATCTTGCTGAGCTAGAAATTAGCTTAATTAGCCAAGCATTAGAGCGCTATGATTACGTTGTTGCACGTGCAGCAGAAATTTTAGGTGTTAGGCGCACCACACTGGTCGAAAAAATGAAGAAATACAACCTAACGCGCGACTAAGCCGCGTTAGGTTTCTTCCTCGGTTTTATCTCTTTAATATTCACTAATTATCTCAGCTTTTCTAAAGCAATCATTGCTATGGTCATTTACCATGCCACAGGCCTGCATGTGGGCATACACCGTCGTAGGGCCTAAAAACTTAAAACCGCGCTTTTTTAAATCTTTGGCGAATGCTGTTGAGGCTTCAGTAATAGCCGGGTAATCCTCTAATTTATCAAGATCGTTTACCAATGGTTTGCCACCAACAAACTGCCATTGGTAATTTGAGAAACTGCCAAACTCTTTTTGAATCTCAATAAAACGTTGCGCGTTATTGATAGTGGCGGCGATTTTAGCGCGATTACGAATAATACCTTCAAACTGCATTAACCTTTCGACGTCGTCTTCGGTCATTTTGGCAACCTCTTCGACAACAAAGTTTTTGAAGGCACTGCGATAGCCATCACGCTTTTTAAGTATGGTATACCAACTCAGTCCTGCTTGTGCTGACTCTAAGGTTATAAACTCAAATAAGCGGTGATCATCATATAATGGCACCCCCCATTCTTGGTCATGATAGGCCACATAATCTTCTTTGCTTGTATCGAGCCATGGGCAACGACAATGGTGTTCTTTTTGCATTATTCCCTCGCGATTGTCATTTTTTTGTCAGTGTTGTTTTGTCTTTAATTTATTGAAATAAAACAAAAATAAATTTGGTACGGATTGTGCATTTAGCTAGGTAGACACGATTTTTTGAGTATCGATTATGGCCTTAGCAAATGTCCTAAAACCACAATTTATCACAGCCAAACAATATAACCCATGCTTACAACAAGAAGAGTATGTGGGTGAATTGAGTGAGCTGCGCCAACAAGCCAGTTGGTTAGGTCATTTGGTTGATACCATGCCTGCGGGTGTGGTGGTTTTAGATGGCCGAGGCATGATCGCAAAAGCCAATCAAATTGCCATCGATATGCTAGGTGAACCTCTTGAAGGAGAAAAGTGGTTTAGCGTAATTCAACGCTCATTTCGACCACAGCAAGACGATGGACATGAAGTATCACTTAAGGATGGCCGTTTAATAAAGCTTGATATTACTGCGCTTGCTCCAGAGCCAGGGCAGTTAATTTTAATGACAGATTTAACTGAAACCAGACGCTTACAAAAGCGAGTAGCACATATGCAGCGCTTAAGTGCGCTTGGCAAAATGGTCGCTTCGCTTGCTCATCAAGTCAGAACACCGTTATCTGCGGCCATGCTTTATGCTGCCAATTTAGGCTCAAAGCGATTGCCAGAAAGCTCGCGTGGCAACTTTCATACGAAGCTAATGTCGCGTTTAAAAGATTTAGAAACCCAAGTGAACGATATGCTGTTATTTGCCAAAAGTGGTGAGCAACAAGTGGTCGAAAGCGTTTCAATGCAACAGTTACTTAATGAAGTAAAAGCCGGTGCTGATGCTATGGTTGCACAAAATAACAGTGAACTTAGCGTGAACTTACCAGAACCTGATATTGAAATTATGGGTAATAAAACGGCTCTGGCGAGTGCTATTCAAAACCTGATCCACAATAGTATTCAAATTATTGGCTCTGAGGCTGTGGTAACCCTGAGTGCCGAACGTGACGAAACTAGCGAAAACTGTGTTCGTATCAGTGTCAGTGATAATGGCCCAGGTGTTGATTTACGTCATGCCAACAAATTATTCGAACCTTTTTACACTACCAAAAGCCAAGGCACGGGGCTTGGACTTGCTGTTGTAAGTTCAGTCGCCAATGCGCACCAAGGACGGGTTGAAGTGACTAATAATGCTCATGGGGGAGCATGTTTTAGTTTGATCTTGCCAATTAGTGCAGAACCAATGTCAGCGGAGGCAAAATGAATACTAACTCTATTTTAGTCGTTGAAGACGACGCAGGCTTACGAGAAGCACTGATTGATACCCTTGAAATGTCGGGTATTGATTGCGTTGCTGCAGATAGCGCTGAACAAGCGATGATCTTGCTTAAGCAAAATAGCTATTCATTGGTTGTTAGTGATGTGCAAATGGGCGCTATGAGCGGCCTTGACCTGCTACGTAGCATTAAACTTAATTACCCTGAGCTGCCGGTATTAATGATGACGGCCTATGCCACTATCGATGATGCTGTAGAAGCAATGCGTTTAGGCGCGATTGATTACATGGCAAAGCCGTTTGCTCCAGAAGTGCTCCTTAATATGGTTAGCCGTTATTTGCCTGAAAAGGAAAAAGAAACCGATGGTCCAATCGTTGCCGATCCATCAAGCATTAAGCTATTAGAGCTCGCGAGCAAAGTTGCCCGCTCAGATGCCAGTGTCATGGTACTCGGCCCAAGTGGCTCGGGTAAAGAAGTGTTGGCTCGTTTTATCCACGATAAATCAAATCGTAGCGATGCTCCCTTTGTGGCTATTAACTGTGCTGCTATTCCTGAAAACATGCTTGAAGCAACCTTATTCGGTTACGAAAAAGGGGCGTTTACCGGCGCTATTCAAGCTTGCCCGGGTAAATTTGAGCAAGCTCAAGGTGGTACCATCTTACTTGATGAAATTACTGAGATGGATTTAGGCTTACAAGCTAAATTACTGCGTGTACTTCAAGAGCGCGAAGTAGAGCGCTTAGGCGGTCGTAAAACGATAGAGCTTGATGTTCGCGTTCTAGCTACAAGTAACCGAGATTTGAAAGAAGCGGTGAGCGAAAATCTATTTAGAGAAGATTTATATTATCGCTTAAATGTATTCCCGCTATTGTGGAAACCATTAGCCGAGCGCCCTGGCGACATTATTGTATTGGCTGAGCATTTAATAGAGCGTCATTGCCTGAAAAGTAAAGAGCCTATAGCTCAACTAAGTGAGGGTGCGAAACAAAAGCTGCTATCGCATGCTTGGCCAGGTAACGTACGAGAGCTTGATAACGTTATGCAACGGGCGTTGATATTATGCGATGGGAATAGTATTCATCAAGATGATGTCTTTATTGAAGAGTTGCTTACGGTTGATATCAAGCCAGTCGCTACGCCGCCACACAACGCACCAGTATATCAAGAACAGCCTGTTGAAGTTAATTTAGATACCGTGCCACAAGTGAGTGAGCAAGGTAATTATAAAGACGAGCTGAAAGACAAAGAGCATCGTATTATTTTAGAAACCTTAGCGCGCTGTAATGGTAAGCGCAAAGAGGTTGCAGAAACCTTAGGTATTAGCCCGCGCACGTTACGTTATAAACTGGCGCAAATGCGAGACTTGGGTATAGCCTTACCTGCATAAACACCTTCCAAAAAGTTACTCAAACAAGCTCACATTTTTGTGAGCTTGTTTGCTGTCAAAACTCTGACATGAAAATAAATGGTTCAAGTTGTTGAATTTATTTGTTTTATTTTGTGGCACGGTTTGTGCTTTATCAGTGCATAAGTAAACTGCATTGTCAGAGAGTATTATGAAAGTTCAAAACAGCGCATTATTTCAAGAAATGCAAGCTATGGCTTCAGAAGTAGGCCGTAGTAACTCAATTAATAATTTACCAACACAAACTCAGCCAACATCGTCGGCACAGTTTGGTGATTTACTTACCAATGCACTTGATACCGTGAATGGCTTACAACAAGACGCTAAGCAAAAAGTAACAGCAATGGAAATGGGCGATCGCAGTGTTTCTTTAGCTGACGTAATGATTGCTTCGCAAAAATCATCAGTCGCTTTTGAAGCTACGGTGCAAGTTCGAAATAAACTTGTTGAAGCTTATAAAGAAATCATGAACATGCCTGTGTAACTAGGTAGTGGAGAATTATTGTGGCGCAATCTAATCAATCAACTGATCTAGCCTTAGCAGGCGGCGGTATCGATTCAACCGATACTGATGATCAACAAGAGCAAAAGTCAGGCTACCTAAGTGCCTTAAACGGTGTAGATGTTTTACGCCAGGTTACTTTAGTGATCGCTTTGGCAATCTGTTTGGCTATCGCAATTTTTATTATTATTTGGGCTCGTCAACCAGATATGCGTCCGCTTGGCAAAATGCCAACGGAAGAGCTTATTCAAACGCTGGACTTTTTAGACGCTCAAAAGATTGATTACGAACTTGATGGTAACGTCATCTCTGTTGAAGAAGGTGAATACCAAAACATTAAATTATTGATGGCTCGTGAAGGCCTGGAGCAAGCGCCAAGCTCAGGTACTGACATCATCATGCAAGACATGGGGTTTGGTGTTAGCCAACGCCTTGAACGTGAACGTTTAAAACATGGTCGTGAGCAACAGCTTGCACGTACCATCGAAGAGCTAAAAAATGTTACTCGCGCCAAAGTACTTTTAGCTATTCCAAAAGAAAACGTATTTGCTCGTCGTGAAAAACAACCTTCAGCGACGGTAGTGCTTACCTTAAAACGCGGTCGTACACTTGACGGTGAAGAAGTTGACTCAGTAGTTGATATTGTTGCCTCAGCAGTCCAAGGTTTATCGCCAGAGCGTGTTACTGTTACCGATCAAAATGGTCGCTTACTTAATTCAGGTTCACAAAACTCACTTGCTGCTCGCTCTCGTAAAGAGTATGAGATTGAACGTAAGCGTGAAGAAGAGTACTTAAATAAAATCGATAGCATCCTTATTCCAGTTGTAGGCTTAGGTAACTATACCGCGCAAGTCGATTTAAACATGGATTTTAGTGCAGTCGAAGAAACACAAAAACGTTATAACCCAGACTTACCTGCTGTGCGCAGTGAAACCACGTTCGAAGAAAACAACATCGGTGGTCTTGCAGTGGGCATTCCTGGTGCGCTAACGAATCAGCCGCCAGTTAACTCTAATATTCCAGAAATTGCAGGCCAAGGTGGAGCAGGCTCAGCAACGAACCCAAGTCGTTCGCATAAAGAAGCAACGCGTAACTACGAGCTTGATACAACAATTTCGCATAAGCGTCAGCAAACCGGTGTTATTCGTCGTATCAGTGTTTCAGTTGCTGTAGATTATGTACCGCAGGTGGGTGAAAATGGTGAAACAACCATGGTTCCTCGCTCTGTAGAAGCATTGTCAAATATTCGTCGCTTATTACAAGGCGGTGTTGGTTTTGATATGCAGCGTGGTGATGCACTTGAAGTTGTCACAGTGCCATTTGTTCGTGAAGATGTAGGTGAAGCGATTGAAGTTCCGCTTTGGGAGCAAGATTGGTTCATGAAGATGCTACGCTTAGCATTAGGTGCCCTAGTTATTATCGTACTGATTGTCTTTGTAGTAAGACCTATGCTGAAACGTCTAATTTACCCAGACGATACACTAGAAGAATATGATGAAGATGCATTAAGTGCGGGTGTAGATATTGGTGATAGCACGCTAGATATGCTAAATAAAGACTTTGACTCTGCTGCTGTAGGATTCTCAAGTGATGGTACACTACAGCTGCCAGACTTACATGGTGATGAGGATTTACTCAAAGCAGTTCGTGCATTGGTTGCTAATGAACCAGAACTGTCTTCTCAAGTAGTGAAAGCGTGGTTAACAGAAGATGACTGATCAAGAACAAAAACAACTACCAGCAGCGTTTGATGTTGATAAATTAGACGGTGTTGATAAGGCGGCAATATTATTGCTGAGCTTATCAGAAGAAGATGCTGCGCAAATCCTTAAGCACTTAGAGCCAAAGCAAGTGCAAAAAGTGGGGATGGCGATGGCCGCGCTAGATGATTTATCGCAAGCGAAAATTAGCGCAGTCCATAATTTGTTTATTGAGCAAATTCAAAGCTTCAGTACCATTGGCTTCCAGTCTGAAGACTTTATCAAAAAAGCCCTTACAGCAGCGCTTGGTGAAGACAAGGCAGCCAGCCTTATTGACCAAATTGTTATGGGCTCAGGAGCGAAAGGTCTTGATTCATTGAAGTGGATGGACTCAAAGCAAGTGGCGAATATTATTCGCAACGAGCACCCGCAAATTCAAACCATTGTTTTATCGTATTTAGAGCCAGAGCAATCAGCGGAAATCTTGTCGCAATTCCCAGAAAAAGTGCGCTTAGATTTAACCATGCGTATTGCTAACCTTGAAGAAGTTCAACCAGCAGCATTGCAAGAGTTGAATGAAATCATGGAGAAACAGTTCGCAGGTCAAGCTGGTGCGCAAGCTGCGAAAATGGGTGGCTTGAAAGCGGCTGCTGATATCATGAACTACCTAGATACCAATGTTGAAGGTCAGTTAATGGATTCAATCCGTGAACACGATGAAGAGATGTCACAGCAAATCCAAGACCTTATGTTTGTCTTTGAGAACTTAATGGATGTTGAAGACCGTGGTATTCAAGCAATTCTTCGTGAAGTACAGCAAGATGTATTAATGAAAGCAATTAAAGGTACTGACGAAGCATTAAAAGAGAAGATTTTAAGTAACATGTCTAAACGTGCTGCTGAATTACTCGCGGATGATCTAGAGGCAATGGGCCCTGTTCGTATTAGTGAAGTAGAAGCGGCACAGAAAGAAATTCTTTCTGCGGCACGTCGTTTAGCTGACTCAGGCGAAATTATGCTTGGTGGCGGTGGTGGTGAGGAGTTCCTGTAAGCCATGAGTAAGTCTTCATTTCATACAGGACGCCCAGTGCATGCCAGTGAAGCTGCTGATGAATTATTGGAAAACTGGCCAATTCCTGAAGTGACGCAAGATACAACAAAACTCGCTGGACGCTCAACGGCGTATGGCACGCCTTTAGCTGACTTATATCGTAAAGAGCAGCAAAAGCAGCTGGTCGAAGAGCAGCCAGAAGAGCCTGAAATTCCGTCGCTAACAATGGCTGAGCTTGAAAAGATCCGTCAAGATGCCTACGAAGAAGGACTAAAGCAAGGCCATGAGCAAGGCTATATAGATGGTTTTGAAAAAGGCGCACATGAGGGAAAAGAAGCTGGCTTTAAAGAAGGTGTTGAGCTTGGTAAGGAGCAAGGCCAAGAAGAAATAAAGCCAATTTTAGAAGAGCAGCTCACCAACTTAAGAAGCTTACTTGATAGCCTTTCTCAACCATTATCTAAAGTCGATGAAAGTGCCGAAAAGCAGTTAGTGCAGTTAGCTGTGATGTTAACTGAAGTTTTAGTTTACCAAGAAATTAAAACCTCACCTGAAGTCATTTTACATGCTTTGAAGCAAGCTATTGATGCGTTAGGTGAAGAGCAAGCTAAAGTACGTATTCACTTACATCCTGATGATATTACTTTAATTACCGAAAGTTATGGCGAACAAACTATCGCAGATAACCATTGGCAGTTAGTTGCAGAACCGACTTTAGAACGTGGTGGCTGCGAAATTAAAACCCCGCAATCATCCCTCGACATGACAATAAAAACCCGCGTCAAAGAAACGTTGGAAAACTTTTTGCATAGCAGTGGTATCTAACACTTTATAGGCTCATCATGAGTGCTCAATCAATGACTCTAAGCGAACGCTTACAGCGCTATGAAAAACATATCAAGGCCCCAAAACCAGCTGTTGCCGGTATTCTGACGCGTGTCGTTGGTTTAACGTTAGAAGCAAAAGGGCTTAGAGCACCTGTTGGCAGTCAATGTAAAATTGAAACCATTAACGGCTTTGTTGATGCTGAAGTCGTTGGTTTTAATGACCAAACACTTTACTTGATGCCAAATGATCACATCTCTGGCGTACTGCCTGGTGCCCGAGTTATCCCAAAGCTAAATGAAACTGGGTTGCCTGTCGGCATGAGTTTACTTGGCCGTGTAGTGGATGGCCTTGGTCGGCCACTTGATGGCTTAGGTGCCATTAATGCTGAGCATCACTTAAAGTTTGCGCAAAACTCAATTAACCCTCTTGCAAGACGACCAATTAGTCAGCCTATGGATGTAGGTGTACGAGCCATCAACTCCGTTATTACCGTAGGTCAAGGCCAGCGTATGGGCCTGTTTGCAGGCTCTGGTGTCGGTAAATCAGTATTACTGGGTATGATGACTCGCGGCTCTGAAGCAGATGTAATTGTGGTAGGTCTTGTGGGTGAACGTGGTCGTGAGGTAAAAGAATTCATTGAAGAAATTTTAGGTGTTGAAGGGCGTAAGCGCTCAGTGGTGGTTGCAGCTCCTGCGGATGCTTCACCATTAATGCGTTTAAAAGGCTGTGAAAGTGCAGTGACCATTGCGGAATACTTTCGCGATCAAGGTCTTAACGTATTGTTATTACTTGACTCCGTTACCCGTTATGCCATGGCGCAACGTGAAATTGCCTTAGCAGTTGGCGAGCCTCCTGCGACTAAGGGGTATCCGCCTTCAGTATTTGCTAAACTGCCTGCGCTGGTGGAACGTGCCGGTAATGGTGGTGAAGGGCAAGGTTCAATCACCGCGTTTTTCACTGTGCTTAGTGAAGGGGATGATATGCAAGATCCAATTGCTGACTCTGCTCGTGCTATATTAGATGGCCACATTGTTTTATCTCGAGATTTAGCTGACAGTGGTCATTATCCGGCTATTGATATTGAAAAATCGATTTCTCGTGTTATGCCACAGGTTGTATCTGAAGCACATATGCAACAAGCTCGTGTGCTAAAACAAGTGTATTCAATGTATCAACAGAACAAAGATATGATCACACTAGGTGCGTACCAAAAAGGCACAGATCCTATGCTTGACCAAGCAATTAATATGATGCCACGTGTGAATCAATTCCTTCAGCAAGGCATGAAAGATGTGATCAGTTATGATGATGGTCTGCAAGGTCTTGCGCAGTTATTAGGACAAGGTTAATGGCTCAAAGTAAACTTGATTTATTGCTAAAGCTTGAGAGCGATAAAGAAGAATCTTTACGCATGGATTATTTAAAAGCACAGCAGCACTTACAAAGCAATCAACAAAAACTGCAAGGGCTGAATAACTTTCGCATGGAGTATTCTCAGCAGTTACATTTGAAAGGACGATCTGGTTTGTCTAGTGCTGGGTTTAGTCAATATCATGCTTTTATCGCAAAAATTGAAGAAGCGATACGCCAGCAAGCCAGCACAGTGAATACTGCAAAACAAGTTGTTACGCAGCGCAAAGCATTGTGGTTAAAACAACAAGTGAAAGCAAAAGCAGTAGCGAAGTTAATCGAAAAGCAAGCTGAAAAACAAGCGATGAAAGTAGCTAAAGCGGAGCAAAAAATGCTGGATGAATTTGCTTCAAATCAGTTTTATCAACGTCAGCTTAAAAACGCACTTCTCTAAAATACTATCTTTTTTAGGCATGTTAATTGCATTTACCTAACCAGTAGCATTAATTTTGGCACTTGCGGCGGCAAATTGCCTCTTTAGTTTTAGGTGAATTATGGCGATCAGTGATATCAATTTGCAGGTTAAAACTGAGCAAGGTACTGGTTTTTCAGGCAAAGACTCAGAGTCTAGCGACAAAGCATCGGGCTTAAGTTTTTTAACTTCACTTACAGAAGCAAGTGAAGCGGCAAACGCGCAAGCAAATACCACCCCTCAAACAAAAAATGATGCAGATACTCATTCTGTTGATGAAACTAAAGCTATCAGTATTTCTGAAGAGCCTAAATCAGATGCCAAATTAGGTGATGAAAACACAACTGCTGATGCTAAAGTTGCAACTGCTACCACGTCTACACAGCAGCAATCTAAAACAAGTCCAGATATTCGTAATGAAGCTGTAACTAAAGAGCCAAGCGATGAACTTGCACTTGTAGAAGATGAAGAAAACTCACTGCTTTCGCAAATTAATGCAGCTCAAGCTATGAGTACACGTGTTAATAAATTGATTGAAAATAATGACTTTAGCCCAGTAGTTGTTGATAAAAAACCAACCCCAATCGATACCATTACACCTGTTATACCTTCACCGATGACAGACGTTGCACAAACCGATGATTCAAAAGCCGACGCTGAAGGCGACAGTTCAATAGCAAGCTTATTACATAAGTCTAAAGTTGCGACAGCGGTAGATAGCCAGCTAAAAGCGATTGGCGATTTACCACCAAAAGATAGCGTGACTCCGATTGTTGATGGTCCATTAACAGACAAAGAAAAGCAGGGTGTTTCAGCTGTTAATACACCTGATACAAAGCCTCAAGTAGCTAACTTTGCCAGTTCAACACAAGCAACTGACAACAAAGAAACCACAGTTGATGTAGACGCTCTGTTAAATAGCGCTCAGAAACAGGCTGTGAATTCAGACGCTACAAAAACATCTGAAGGCAAAGAACTTGGGGCAAATGAGACAAGTAAAACTGTTTTAAATAAGGTGGTTGCAGATTTAAATAGCGATGCTCAAGTAGATACAAAAACAGCTGAAGTTAATTCAAAACAAACACAAAGCTACACTGACAAAACGGCAGCAAATTTCAGTGCTGAGCAAAGCATTGCTAAAAACATTGAAGCTGGCACGGCAAAAATGGCAGATAAACCAGCTGACGCAGCTGCCAAAATTGATCAAGCCGTAACAGAAAAACCAGTTTTAGATAAACCAGTAACAGATAAGTCAATCGTTAGCTTGCTGGCCAAAGTACAAAGTGGCGATGGGCAGGCTGTAAGTGAGTTCGCTAAAGGTTTATCGCTAACCTCTGAGCAACAAAAGCAACTTGAGCAACAAATAAATCAACTTAAAGCTGATAATAAGCTCGGTGCTGATGAGGTGGCAACAATCAAGTTGCTATTGACTGATGTGAACAGTAGTAAGCCTACAACGCAAGCTGCACAGAGTCCTGTATCACAACTTGCTGTAGAGCAAGACATTGCTGAAGAAAGCCAGGCAAAACAAGATGCTAAATTAGCTGACAATAAGGCTCTCGATAACAAATTACCTACAGGTGTAGAAAAGCAAATCACGGCGCTGACTAAGGATGAGCAGCAAGCATTGTTAAACAAAGTGAACACTCAGCTGCAAACGTTAACGCCGGGCACTGCTCAGTACGAAAAATTAGCTGCAGCTCAAACTGTGCTGACAGAGGCTATAAATGCCCCTGCAACAGCCAGTACTGCGATGCCAGTAACCGCAGCAACAGTTAATGTTGAAAATAATAAAGCGAAACCAAATAATACCGCGCAAATTACAGCCGATGTGACAAAAGTAGTTGCTAGTGAAGAAGTAACCACAGAGCTTGATACAAAAATTAATACAGAACGTACACAGGAAACTGTTACTGTGCGTGTAGCTCAATTATTTACTCAGCTAACGACTCAAGCAAATGCAACAACACAACCAGGTGCCTATGAGATGGCTCATCAGCAATATGAGCAAGCACTAGACGTACAAACAATGCATACACAAACAACTGCGCAAACTCAGACTCAATCTAAATCGGTGAATGTTGACCCTGGTGTAATGCAAGCGATTAATATCATAAAAAGTGATGCTGCAAAGATGCTTCAAGAGCGAGTTAGCGCGTTACTAAATATTAATAATAAAGAAGCTGAAATTCGCTTAGATCCGCCAGAAATGGGCAGTATGCAAATTCGTATACGTAGCGATGCGGAGCAAGCTCAAATTAATTTTGTTGTTCAAAATCAGCAGGCTAAAGAAGCTTTAGAGCAATCGATGCCACGTTTACGAGAAATGCTTGCACAGCAAGGTATTGAACTTGGTGAAAGTAGTATCCAGCAAGGTAGCCCAGAGCAACAACAAGAGCAGTCTGGGCAAGGTCAGCTTGCTGGAAATCAACAAGCTGAGGAGCAGCAGCCAGAAGTAACAGCACAAAGCGCAGAAACTTCTCGACAACAATCTTCATCATCAATAGATTACTATGCATAAGTCCTGCTATTATAAGAAATAAAATAGTTACAGCGCGAGAAACAGCTTGCTGTAACTTTGAGGGAAGTGACAATGGCCGAAGAAGCAAATTTAGAAATAGAAGATACGGGTAAAGGCAAAAAGAAGCTGATTATCATCATTGCAGCTGTAGTGTTGATTGCTGGTGCTGCTGCGGGTTACTTTTTATTTATGGGTGATGATGCCCCTGAAGAAAGCCTAGCAGATGAAACCACAGTGACAGAGGCTGCTGCACCATCGAGCTCCACACAGATTGGTTCGGCTCTGTATGTCGCAATGCCACGCCCATTTGTATTTAATGTACCCGGTGCTAGTCGCGACCGAATTGTACAAATAAAAGTTCAGCTACTTGTTCGCGGTGAAGTGAACGAAGAAACTGCCAAAAAGCATATTCCACTTATCGAAAGTACCTTACTTGGCGTTCTTTCAACAACGACCGCAGATGAATTAGGTACCAGTGAAGGTAAAGAGTCAGTACGTGTTGCTGCACTTGAAAAAGTACAATCAGCATTAAGTGATGTTGAAGGTAGCAAAGTGATAGAGCGGGTATTATTTACCGGCTTTGTGATGCAATAAGGGGTCAGCGTGAGCGATTTATTATCTCAAGACGAAATTGATGCGCTCTTACATGGCGTTGATGAAGTCGAAGAGGAAGATATTCACGAAGGTGATGACTTAGACAGTAATACCTTACAGTATGACTTCTCATCACAAGATCGTATTGTTCGGGGTCGTATGCCGACCTTGGAGATCGTGAATGAACGTTTTGCCCGTCATATGCGAATTAGCCTATTTAACATGATGCGCCGCACCGCTGAGGTGTCGATTAACGGCGTACAAATGATTAAATTTGGCGAATATATTCATACCTTATTCGTGCCAACTAGTTTGAACATGGTACGTTTTCGTCCGTTGAAGGGCACCGGCCTAATTACCATGGAAGCCCGATTAGTATTCATTTTAGTGGATAACTTTTTTGGTGGTGATGGCCGCTATCATGCAAAAATAGAAGGCCGTGAATTTACCCCAACAGAACGCCGTATTGTTCAAATGCTGCTTAAAATCATCTTCGAAGATTATAAAGAAGCATGGGCGCCGGTAATGGATGTGTCTTTTGAGTACCTTGACTCAGAAGTTAACCCAGCGATGGCTAACATCGTAAGTCCAACTGAAGTGGTTGTTATTAGCTCTTTCCATATTGAGCTAGATGGTGGTGGCGGTGATTTCCATATCGCATTACCTTATTCGATGCTTGAGCCAATCCGTGAATTACTCGATGCCGGTGTGCAATCAGACACCGAAGACACTGACTTACGTTGGAGTAAAGCATTACGTGATGAGATCATGGATGTTGAGGTCGATTTATCGACTCAATTGCTTGAGGTTGATCTAACGCTACAACAGATTATGGAGCTTAAAGCTGGCGATATTATCCCTGTTGAAATGCCAGAACATATCACCGTATTTGTAGAAGAATTGCCGACCTTTAGAGCGAAAATGGGCCGCTCTCGTGACAATGTGGCACTACAAATTAGCGAAAAAATTAAACGCCCTGAATCAGTTAAGTCAGAACTACATGTGTTCACAAAAGGTGGCAAAAAACTGGATTCAGATGCAGAATTAGCAGAACTAGAAGAAGATCTACATCTATCTGAAGGTGTAGATTTAGACTGGTAGTCGATTTATAAGGTTAAACATAATGAGTGATGATCAAGATACAATGGACGAATGGGCTGCGGCACTAGCCGAAGCTGAAGAAGCTGAGGGTGGCTCAGGTGATGCTGCTGTAGCGGAGCTTGATGAGTTAAAAGATGAAAGACATGAGCTGTCTGGCGACGAAAAACGTAAACTTGATACCATCTTGGACATTCCAGTTACTATTTCGATGGAAGTGGGTCGTTCAAAAATCAACATTCGTAACTTATTACAGCTTAACCAAGGTTCAGTGGTAGAACTAGACCGAGTCGCTGGTGAGCCACTTGATGTATTGGTTAATGGCACCCTGATTGCGCATGGTGAGGTGGTTGTCGTAAACGATAAGTTCGGTATTCGTTTAACGGACGTTATCAGCCAAGTTGAGCGTATTAAAAAGTTACGATGAATGCTTTAGTCGCTTTAACAAGTGCGTCGAGCACTGCATTTCCTACGGCATCACCGACGGCAGATTTACTGTCTATGGTGATGTCTTTGCTTTTAGTGCTGGTGGTTATTATTGCTTTGGCTTTTTTGGTTAAAAAACTAAATCCAAATCTTGCTAATAGTGATGAATTTAAAGTAGTGCGCAGTTTGCCTTTAGGCTCTCGTGAGCGCTTGATGGTCATTGAAATCGATAACGCTCAGCACTTAATTGGTGTGACCCCGCATAGTATTAACTACCTGCATAAACTAGAAACACCATTACAAGAAAAAGAACTGCCAGAACTTGCCAAAAAATTTGGTAAGTTGCTGAACCCACAATCACCTTCAAATAAAAAGAATTAACGCTATGATCAAGTGGATACTTATTTTAGCAAGTGTGTTGTTTTTGCCGTCGGTTAACGCTGAAGGCATAGAAGCACTGACCATTACCACCAACCCTGATGGCTCTCAAGATTACTCCGTGACGCTACAAGTGTTAGCGATTATGACGGCGCTGAGTTTTATTCCGGCAGCGGTCATTATGATGACTTCATTTACACGGATTATTGTGGTTCTGGCGATATTACGCCAAGCAATAGGCTTACAACAAACACCATCGAATCAAATTTTGTTAGGCATGTCGCTGTTTTTGAGTATTTTTATTATGGCGCCAATTTATCAGCAGGTGAATGAGCGTGCCATTGAGCCGTACTTGAATGAACAAGTTACCTCAGTGCAAGCATTAGAACTTGCCAAAGAGCCAATGAAAGCGTTTATGCTCTCGCAAGTTCGTATAAAAGATTTAGAGACCTTTGCGAAAATAGCGGGTTATGAGCAATTAGATTCGCCAGAAGACACGCCGTTGATTGTATTGATCCCCGCGTTTGTTACCAGTGAATTGCAAACGGCCTTTATCATTGGTTTTATGTTTTTCATTCCCTTTTTGATTGTGGATTTAGTAGTGGCCTCCGTATTAATGGCCATGGGTATGATGATGCTTTCGCCGATGATTGTATCTTTACCGTTTAAAATCATGCTGTTTGTATTAGTAGATGGCTGGGGCCTTGTGATGGGCACACTGGCGAAGAGCTTTGGGCTCGGGGTGTAACAATGCAATTCAAGACACATAATTAGGTAGGGGAGACAAAATGGAACCAGAAATTTTTGTCGATATACTCAGTGACGCACTGTTTTTAGTCATAAAGTTAGTGTCGGCAATCGTGGTACCTGGCTTATTGGTTGGTCTTGTTGTTGCTGTTTTCCAAGCGGCAACATCTATCAATGAGCAAACATTAAGCTTTTTACCTCGTTTGCTAATTACCATAAGTGCATTGATATTAGGTGGCCATTGGTTCACGCAAGAACTTATGGATTTTTTTAACCGCTTAGTGATGTCTATACCGGAGATAGCGGGCTAAATGGAATTTCCATTTGCGGTCATTATTCAATGGCTCAGTGACTTTTTGCTGCCATTAGTGCGTATTAGCTCAATGATTATGATCATGGCAGGTCTTGGTGCCAAGAATGTACCGACACGAATTAAACTCGGCTTAGCTGTGGTTGTCACCTTTGTTGCCGTTCCTATGCTGCCCCCTGCGACTTTTAATAACCTATTCTCCTTTGAAATGATTCTCGTAGTCATTCAACAAATGCTTATTGGTGTGGCGATAGGCTTTGCTTCAATCCTATTACTAAATACCTTTATTCTTGCTGGGCAAATACTCGCGATGCAAACCGGTCTTGGTTTTGCGTCCGTCGTTGATCCATCTAATGGCCTAAGTGTCCCCGCTGTAGGCCAGTTTTATTTAATCTTGGCTACCTTACTATTTTTCGTTTTTAATGGTCATTTAATGATGATTCAAATGGTCATTCATAGCTTTGAAGTACTGCCAATTGATGGCAATTGGTGGGCGGTTGATCATTACTGGGATATCGTTACTTGGGGCGGCTGGATGTTTACTACAGCCTTGGTGCTTGCTTTAGCGCCACTGACAGCTATGTTGGTTATTAATATGTCGTTTGGTGTAATGACCCGTGCTGCACCGCAGTTAAATATTTTTTCGATAGGTTTTCCGTTTACCTTAGTGGCTGGTCTTGTAATTATATGGGCGACGTTAGGTAATTTCATGACTCAATTTGAGTTTCAGTGGTTAAAAATGGTTGAGTTAATGTGCAGCCTTGTTGGTTGTACACCTTAGGAGCACGCCATGGCTGAAGATTCTGGTCAAGAAAAAACCGAAGAACCCACCGGGAAGAAAATAGACGACGCCAAGAAAAAAGGCCAGGTTGCCCGCTCAAAAGAGCTAGGTACCATGTTTGTGCTTATCTTCTCGGCAGTATCACTATTACTTTATGGTCCTGAAATTGGCAAAGGTCTTTATAATGTGATGGGGCGCTTATTAAGCCTTAATCGTAATGAAACCTACGACACCACTAAAATGTTTTCAGTGTGGGGAATTGTTGCGGATGCGTTGTTATTTCCTATGGCAATGTTTGTGTTGATCATCGTGATAGCCGCTTTTGTTGGGAACACTTTACTGGGGGGTTTTAACTTTAGTTGGCAAGCGGCAGCACCAAAAGCAAGTAAGATGTCGCCGGCTAAAGGTATTAAACGTATGCTTGGCCCTCAAGCAGGAGTAGAGCTAGTTAAGTCTATTTTAAAATTTGCTGTGGTTGCTGGCTTTGCGGTGTTTTTAATTAATACCTTCTTTGATGAAATATTACATTTAAGTATTGAAAGTGCACCTGGAAATATCATTCACGCGCTTGAAATTCTCGCTTGGATGTTTTTAGGCTTAACCTGTACTTTAATACTCATTGCTGCAATTGATGCTCCTTTTCAGAGTCATAAGCACCACAAAGAGCTTAAAATGACTCTACAAGAGGTGAAAGACGAATACAAAAACTCTGAGGGTGATCCGCAAATAAAAGCGCGTATTCGTCGTACTCAGCGTGAAATGTCGCAAAGGCGTATGATGCAAGACGTGCCTGATGCCGATGTGATCGTAACCAACCCGACCCATTATGCTGTAGCACTAAAATACGATACAGCTAAAGCGGGTGCGCCTATTGTTCTTGCCAAAGGCGTGGACGAGCTTGCTATGCAAATTCGTAAAGTAGGCAAGGGTAATGACGTGCCAATTGTTGAATCACCAATGCTTACACGTGCGCTGTATCACACCACCGATGTGGGCAATCAAATACCCGATCAGCTATTCACTGCCGTTGCGCAAGTGCTAGCTTATGTTTTCCAGTTAAAACGCTTCCAAAAAGGGCGCGGTAAACGTCCTGTACCACTTAATAAAAAGCTCCCAATACCCGATGCTTACAAATATTAGAAAGTAGCTATATAACTTGGAATAGTTATTGCAAATTCCGTGTAGTGTCAATTTTTTGAAATTGTTGAATTATGGAATTTAAAGCGGTATTACAACAACTTAACAGAGATAAAAAAGAGTATGCGAAGGGTATCGGCACGCCGTTAATGGTACTTGCTGCGCTGGGCATGGTGATTTTACCCCTGCCGCCATTTCTTTTAGATATTCTATTTTCGTTTAATATCGCGTTAGCACTGGTGGTGTTACTAGTTACTGTTTACACCATGAAACCACTTGAATTTGGTATGTTCCCTGCGGTTCTACTAATTGCAACCATCATGCGCTTAGCACTGAATGTCGCCAGTACCCGTGTGGTATTGCTAGAAGGTCATAACGGTGGAGATGCAGCCGGTAAAGTTATCGAGGCCTTTGGCTCGGTGGTTATCGGCGGTAACTATGCAGTTGGTTTAGTGGTCTTCCTAATTTTAATCATTATTAACTTTGTGGTTATCACCAAAGGTGCTGGCCGTATTTCTGAAGTATCAGCTCGCTTTACTCTTGATGCAATGCCAGGTAAACAAATGGCGATTGATGCTGACTTAAACGCCGGTTTCATCAGTGCAGAACAAGCCCGAGAACGTCGTGAAGAAGTTACTCGTGAAGCCGATTTCTATGGTTCAATGGATGGTGCAAGTAAGTTCGTAAAAGGCGATGCGATAGCGGGTATCGTTATTCTCGTGATTAATATCGTTGGTGGTTTATTTGTTGGTATGATCCAACATGATTTATCGTTCAGCCGTGCGATGGAAGTGTATACCTTGCTAACTATTGGTGATGGTCTAGTTGCACAGCTACCTTCACTATTACTGTCTATTGGTACCGCAATCGTTGTTACCCGTCAAAATGAATCGCACAATATGGGCGATCAAGTTAAGACACAGCTAGGTAACGAAAAATCACTTTATATCGCATCGGGTATTTTGATCATCATGGGTCTTGTACCAGGTATGCCGCATATTGCATTTTTAAGCTTAGGTGCATTACTCGGTTACCTTGCTTATTTCACACAACAACAAAAAGCCAAAGCAGAAGCCGAAAAAGCAGAGCAAGAAGCAAATGGTGGTGCACCAGGTACAGGCGTTGCCAATAAACAAGAACAAAAAGAACTGGGTTGGGATGACGTTCAGCAAGTTGATGTTATTGGCTTAGAAGTGGGATATCGATTGATTCCACTTGTTGACCAATCGCAAGGTGGTGAACTGTTAAATCGTATTAAAGGTGTGCGTAAGAAACTTTCTCAGGAACTTGGTTTCTTGGTACCTCCTGTGCATATTCGCGATAACTTAGAACTCGACCCTAACGCTTACAGAATTACTATGATGGGTGTATCGAGCGGTGAGGGTGAGCTTAAGCATGGTGATGAGTTAGCGATTAATCCAGGCCAAGTATTTGGTCCAATCAAAGGAGTTGCCACAAAAGACCCAGCATTCGGATTAGATGCGGTGTGGATCAAACCTGATCAAAAAGATGAAGCGCAATCACTTGGCTATACCGTGGTTGATTCAGCAACTGTGGTTGCAACTCATATCAGCCAGTTACTTACTAACAGTGCTGCTTTACTACTTGGTCATGAAGAAGTACAAAACTTACTAGATATGTTAGCGAAGAGTCATCCACGTCTTGTTGAAGGACTGGTTCCTGACGTATTACCTCTCACTACTATCGTAAAAGTGCTACAAAACTTACTCAATGAAGGGGTGGCAATTCGCGATATGCGCTCGATTGTTCAAACCCTTGTTGAATATGGTCCACGTAGCCAAGACCCTGATGTGCTAACGGCTGCAGTGCGAATTTCACTGCGCAGATTGATTGTTCAAGACGCTGTTGGTATGTCTTCTGAGATCCCTGTCATAACCTTGGCGCCTGAGTTGGAACAGATGTTGCATCAGTCACTTCAGAATGCAGGTGACGAAGGTGCCGGAATAGAGCCAAGCCTTGCAGAGCGACTTCAACAATCATTGAATGAAGCGCATCAAAACCAAGAAATGGCCGGTGAACCTTCGATACTATTAACGTCAGGAATGTTAAGAACTGTGTTATCTCGCTTCGTTAAGTACACCATCCCAGGTTTAAGGGTGATGTCTTACCAAGAGGTACCAGACGAAAGACAGATTAAGATTGTCAGCTCAGTAGGCCAACAATAGGATAGTAAAGGGGTTGAACCATGAAAATTAAACGTTTTTTTGCTAAAGATATGCGCACAGCACTGAAAGAAGTGAAAGATGAACTAGGTGTTGATGCGGTTATTATGTCGAACAAAAAGCTTGCTAACGGCGTTGAAATCGTTGCAGCTGTTGATTACGACAAAGCAGCCCCGAAAGCCGAAGCTAAACCAGCCGTGGCACAATCAGCACCTGCTCCACAGCATAACTTTGTTAAACCTGAGCCAATGCGTGCTAAACCTGAGCCGCAAGCGAAAGTTGCTGATAGCCTACAAGCGTTACTTGAGCGTCAAGCCCCACGCCCTCGTTCGCCAGAGCTTGCGTCAATGTTTAGTCAATCTGGTATTGATACGAGTGAACACTATCAACCAAAAGAGCCAAGCTTTGAGCAGCAACAGCCTGAATATAAGCAAGCTCCTCGTTATCAACAGCAAGCAGCACCTCGTGTACAAACTCAAGCACATAGCTTAGGTTTTGATGACGACTTAGATTCTGGTTTTGATGATTTAGATTCACCAGCCGAGCACAAAAACTCAGCACCTGCGAATCAATCAGAAATGACGACCATGCGCGAAGAAATGAATGCGATTCGTCAATTACTTGAACACCAAGTATCTGGCCTAATGCAACAAGATATGGCGCGCCGCGATCCGACTCGTGCATGTATGATTGACCGCTTAGCAGGTATGGGCATTGAACGTGATGTTGCTGAGCAAATGGCGTGTTTCATTCCTGACGACGTATCACGTCAACAAGCGTGGCAAGCACTTCTGCAAATGGTTGAAAACCAAATGCATACAACGAATAACGAAATCCTGCGTCAAGGTGGTGTATTCGCATTAGTGGGTCCAACAGGCGTTGGTAAAACAACCACAGTTGCAAAATTAGCTGCACTGGGTGCACAAAAATATGGTGCAGATAAAGTGGCGTTGATCACCACTGATACCTACAGAATTGGTGCCTACGAACAATTGGCTACTTATGGTCGTATTATTGGCTGTGGTGTTAAGCAGGTAAAAGATGCGAATGAATTAGCTGAAGTGTTATACCATTTACGTAATAAGCGTCTAGTATTAATAGACACAGCGGGTATGAGCCAACGTGATTTACGTTTAACTGAGCAGTTAAATACCCTAATGCGTAATCAGCGTGTTGATATTCGTAGTTATTTAGTATTAAGTGCTACAGCACAGATAAATGTGTTGCAAGAAACCGTAAGACACTTTAAAAAGGTTCACCTAAGTGGCTGTATCTTCACTAAATTGGATGAATCTTTAAGTTTAGGTGAGATTATTAGCATAGCGATTCAAAATCGCCTGCCAATAGGGTATCTTACTAACGGTCAGCGCGTTCCTGAGGATATTCGCGTAGCGAATGCTGAAAAACTAGTGAAAAAAGCTGAACAATTGTATTTAAAACGAGCAAAAGCACAACATTCAAGACGTCAAGCAGTAGCGTCGAACACAGTAGGGATGTATGATTAACACAGTATTAGATCAAGCAAGCGGCCTGCGCAAAATGAATCAAAATAATAATAGTGGCGTTAAAGTTATCGCTGTTACTGGCGGTAAAGGTGGAGTGGGTAAAACCAACGTTTCACTCAATACCGCAATCGCATTAGGTCAGCAAGGAAATCGTGTATTAGTATTAGATGCCGATTTAGGTTTGGCAAACTGTGACGTAATGCTTGGCCTTCGTGTTGAACGTAATTTATCTCATGTTTTGTCAGGCGAGTGTGAGCTTGACGAAATTCTTGTTGAAGGCCCTGCGGGCATCAAAATTGTACCAGCGACGTCTGGTTCACAAAGTATGGTTGAATTAACGCCATCTGAGCATGCAGGCCTTATTCGCGCTTTTAGCGAGTTAAACACCGAGTTTGATATATTAATTGTTGATACCGCCGCAGGTATTTCTGACATGGTATTAAGCTTTTCTCGTGCAGCCCAAGACGTTGTTGTGGTTGTATGCGATGAACCTACCTCAATTACTGATGCTTACGCACTTATTAAAGTGCTTAGCCGTGAGCATGGCGTATATAAATTTAAAATTGTTGCCAATATGGTGCGCAGTTTGCGTGAAGGGCAAGAATTATTTGCTAAGCTTTCAAAAGTAACGGATCGTTTTTTAGATGTTTCAATGGAGTTGGTAGCAACCATTCCTTATGACGAGAACATGCGTAAATCTACGCGACGTCAAAAGGTGATTGTTGAATTATTCCCGAACTCTCCGGCAGCGGTGGCGTTTAAAACATTAGCAACAAAAGCAGTTAAGTGGCCGATCCCTAATCAACCGTCTGGCCATTTAGAATTTTTTATTGAAAAACTAGTAAACGGCTAACTATGACAACATCGGTGAATAAAGCGATGGGATATCAATCAGCACAGAATTTAAATGCGATTGTCGAAAAACATGCCTCTTTAGTCAAAAAAGTGGCATGCCATCTAATTGCTCGTTTACCTGCCAGTGTGCAACTCGATGATTTAATTCAATCAGGCATGATAGGCCTAATTGAAGCGTCAAAAAACTTTGATGCTAGCAAAGGTGCTAGTTTCGAAACCTTCGCTGGAATTCGTATTCGTGGTGCGATGTTAGACGAAATTCGTAGAGGTGACTGGGCGCCACGCTCTGTTCACCGAAATGCCCGCCTTGTGGCTGAAACCATTGCCGAATTAGAAAGCTCTTTAAATCGTGAGCCCAAAGATACTGAAGTCGCTGAAAAACTTGATATTACGCTAGATGAGTACCATCATATTCTACATGATGTAAATTCGAGTAAAGTATTAGGTATTGAAGATTTAGGTGTAGATGAAGACGTCATCACACCAGTAGGTCAGGATTTAGGACTAGACAAACCGTTTAATAACGTTAAAAATGAGCGGTTTAACCAGTCTCTATTAACGGCTATCCAATCGTTACCAGAAAGAGATGCTCTCGTTTTGTCTTTGTACTACAACGACGAAATGAACTTAAAAGAAATAGGACACATACTCGATGTTAGCGAGTCGCGTGTGAGTCAAATACATGGTCAGGCGATGATTAAGCTCAAAGCAAAAATCAATGACTGGATTAATTAGTAGTAAGTAAATAAAGGTTCAAACCTCACCGGAGGATGTTTTGGATAAAAACATGAAAATTCTTGTTGTTGATGATTTTTCTACAATGAGACGTATCATTAAAAATCTATTAAGGGATTTAGGTTTTACCAATGTGCAGGAAGCTGACGACGGTTCAACAGCATTGCCAATGCTACAAAATCAAGAATTTGATTTTGTTGTAACAGATTGGAACATGCCTGGTATGCAAGGTATTGATTTGTTACGTGCAATTCGTGCTGATGATAGCCTTAAGCATATTCCTGTTTTAATGGTGACAGCTGAAGCGAAAAAAGAACAAATTGTTGCTGCTGCTCAAGCAGGTGTAAATGGCTATATCGTTAAACCATTCACTGCTGCGACACTTAAAACCAAATTGGAAAAAGTGTTTGAACGTCTAGGTTAATCTAAGGGGAGAGGCTTATGTCAGCACTTGCTGCGCCTCAAATAAGTTTAGAGCAAGCTCGTCAACTTGTTGAGTATCTTGAAAATGGTGAACAAGAAAAAGCGGATAAGCTCATTCTTGACGCTGCATCAAAAGAACAATCAGAGTTGTTTGCTGAAGTCGGCAAATTGACGCGTCAGCTTCATGAAGCATTAAAAAACTTTGACCTAGATACTCGTCTCACTGATTTAACTACCGAAGCGATCCCAGACGCTAAGCAGCGCTTAAATTATGTTATGGAAATGACAGAAAGCGCCGCCAATAAAACCATGGATGCGGTTGAAGCAAGTTTACCAATAGCGCAACAACTTGCTGATGAAATTGCCGCAATCAAACCTACGTGGGATCGTTTAATGAACCGAGAAATTGAACTCGGTGAATTTAAATCGTTATGTCATAGCTTAGATAAGTTCATGAATAACTCGCATACCAAAACCGATGAGCTCCAAGGTTTGATGACTAATGTGCTGATGGCGCAGGATTATCAGGATTTAACCGGACAAGTTATTCGCCGTGTTATTGAGTTGGTGCGAGAGGTAGAAGACAGTTTAATTAATCTCTTAACTGTGTTTGGCAGTCAAGAAGATGGTCATCAACAACAAGAAAAACAGGCCATAGAAAAAGCACCTGCAACAAGTGACACACTAGCAGGTCCTGAAGGGCCAATTATTGATAAAGAGTCTCGCGATGATGTTGTCTCAGGACAAGATGAAGTCGATGATCTATTATCAAGTCTGGGCTTCTAAGAGGAGAGTAGCTGCATGAGCTTTGAAGTCGATGAAGATATATTACAGGATTTCCTTGTTGAAGCAGGAGAAATCTTAGAGCTTTTGTCAGAGCAATTAGTCGAGCTTGAAAACAACCCAGAAGACAAAGATCTATTAAACGCCATTTTTAGAGGCTTCCATACTGTTAAAGGTGGTGCAGGCTTCTTAAGTATGACTGAACTTGTAGATGCGTGTCATGGTGCAGAGAATGTTTTCGATTTATTACGCCAAGGTCTGCGCAGTGTAACACCAGAACTAATGGACGTAATTTTACAGGCTCTCGACACTATCAACGAAATGTTCGCTACGATTCAAAATCGCGAACAGCCAGAGCCTGCAGATCCAGCCCTATTAGAAGTCCTTCATAAATTAAGTCAGCCACCGACTGCAGAAGAGCTTGCAGGTGAAGATTTATCTGTAGCAGAGGATGTTGCAGTTGCACCTGAAGAACCTGCAGTTGAAGAGCCAGCTGTTGATACGCCTGAAGTCACTGCAGAAACAACAGACAATATCGATGAAGATGACCCATTTGCATTCGATATGTTATTTGATGGCGGCGGTCTTGCAGATAGCAGCGCTGAGCCTCAAAATATTGACGAAATCACCGAAGACGAATTTGAAAGCCTATTAGATGAACTTCATGGTAAAGGCCAAGGCCCAGCAGCACCTGTTGCAGATACTGTAAGCAATGATAGTGACGATATTACCGATGATGAATTTGACAGCTTATTAGACGAACTGCATGGCGTTGGTAACTTTGGTGAAGTAAAACAAGATACTCCTGCTCAGCCTGAAGCAGCAAAACCTGCACAGCCAGCTCCTCAGGCGCCTGTAGCAGAACCTGCAAGCAATGACTCAGACGATGAAATTAGCGATGACGAGTTTGAAGCGCTGCTTGATGAATTACACGGTAAAGGTACTGCTCCTCAGTCTTTAGAAACGGCTGCGCCAGAAAAAGCGCCTGAACCACCAAAAGCAGAACCTGCAAAACCAGCACAGCCTGCAGCATCAAAACCGGCATCTGCGCCTAAACCTGCTGCCGCAGCGCCTAAACCGGCTCCAGCTCCTGCAAAAGCACCAGAAAAATCGCCTGCAGCTTCTGCTGCACCGAAAAAAGCGCCACCACCACAGGCAGAAACAACGGTACGTGTTGATACTAAACGTCTCGATGAAATCATGAACATGGTGGGTGAGCTGGTATTGGTCCGAAACCGCTTGGTGAGCCTTGCCAATAACAGCAATAGCGAGTCAATGGGTAAAGCCATCTCTAATCTAGATGTGGTAACCGCAGACTTGCAAGGCGCGGTAATGAAAACCCGTATGCAGCCAATCAAGAAAGTATTCGGCCGTTTCCCGCGGGTTGTTCGTGACCTAGCCCGTAGCTTGAAAAAAGATATTAATCTGCAGCTAGTTGGTGAAGAAACCGATTTAGATAAAAATCTTGTTGAAGCACTTGCTGATCCATTGGTGCACTTAGTGCGTAACTCTGTTGACCATGGTATTGAAATGCCAGACGTGCGTGAAGCCGCAGGTAAACCGCGTACAGGTACCGTAACGCTTTCGGCATCACAAGAAGGTGATCACATCCTACTAACCATTCGTGATGATGGTGCAGGTATGGATGCTGAGAAACTGAAAAAAATCGCAATTAGCAAAGGTGTGATCGATCACGACCAAGCAAGTCGCTTGTCGGATACCGAAGCATACAATCTTATCTTTGCACCAGGTTTCTCAACCAAAGAAGAAATCTCTGACATCTCAGGCCGTGGTGTCGGCATGGATGTTGTTAAAACTAAAATCACTCAGTTAAATGGCTCGGTTAATATTCAGTCTGAGCTGGGTGTAGGTACTGCACTTGAAATCAAGGTGCCATTAACACTTGCTATCTTACCGACCTTAATGGTTGTTGTGGGTGAGCAAACCTTCGCATTACCACTTGCTGGTGTTAGCGAAATTTTCCACCTTGATTTAACTAAAACTAACGTAGTTGATGGCCAACTGACAATTATTGTACGTGAAAAAGCGATCCCGCTTTTCTATTTACAACATTGGTTAGTAAAAGGCGCCAACCCCCAAGAGCGTAAAGCAGAAGGTCACGTGGTTATTGTGCAAATAGGCACTAAACAAGTGGGCTTTGTTGTTGACTCGTTAATTGGTCAAGAGGAAGTTGTTATTAAACCTTTAGATGCCTTATTGCAAGGTACACCAGGCATGGCAGGTGCGACAATTACTTCTGATGGTGGGATTGCACTGATCCTCGACGTACCTAGCATGCTTAAACACTACGTTGGCTAATAATAAATAATAAATAATAAAGTGCAGTATTTAGCTGCACTTTGAATGATATAAAACAAGAGAGTGCCAATGGCAGTCAAAGTATTAGTTGTTGATGATTCAAGCTTTTTTCGTCGCCGTGTCAGCGAAATTTTAGAGCAAGACAGCAATATTCAAGTGATAGGTTTTGCCGTAAACGGTCGTGAAGCGGTAGATAAAGCCCGTGAACTAAAACCTGATGTAATTACTATGGATGTTGAAATGCCGGTTCTTGATGGCATTAGTGCCGTAAAAGAAATAATGGCAGCAACACCAACTCCTATTTTAATGTTCTCATCACTCACTCGTGATGGTGCAACCGCAACCCTAGATGCACTGGATGCTGGGGCGTTAGATTTTTTACCGAAAAAATTTGAAGACATTGCACGCAACAATGAAGATGCAATCGCACTTTTGCAAAATAAAGTAAAAGAAATTGGTCGCCGTCGCCTTTCTCATTTTTCGCGCCCAGCACCTATTTCGCGACCAACTCCGGCTCCTGCACCAAGGAGCAGTAACGCTGCAAGTACGAGTAGCGGTATTGTTCAACCTGATCGCAGCTTTAGCCGTCCAGCTCCTGCTAGTTCGCCTGCCGCATCGTCTTCGAGTACGAGTAATATTCGCGCTTCGGGCAAGCAATATCAGTTAGTTGCTATTGGCACATCAACCGGTGGGCCTGTAGCGCTACAAACAATTTTAACTCAGCTGCCAGCTAACTTTCCGCATCCAATTTTGCTTATTCAGCATATGCCAGCTGCGTTTACACCTGCTTTTGCTGCACGCCTTAATGGCTTATGCAGAATCAATGTGAAAGAAGCGCAAAATGGTGACCGTTTAGTGCCTGGTACCGCTTATTTAGCGCCTGGTGGTCAACAAATGCTAATAGAAGGACGAGGCGGCTCTCGCACACTGCGTGTGTTTGAAGACGACAGTCCGCGTATTACTTACAAACCGAGCGTTGACGTGACCTTTGCTAGTGCTGCAAAAACCTTTGGTGGTGATGTGCTAGCTGTAGTTTTAACGGGCATGGGCGCAGATGGCCGTGATGGTGCGCGTATGCTTAAGCAAGTCGGTGCTACTATTTGGGCGCAAGATGAAAAAACCAGTGTGGTGTATGGTATGCCACAAGCTGTTGCAAATGCGGGGCTGGCGAGCGAGAGCTTAGCACTCACTGATGTTGCAGCTCGCCTAACGCGTGAGACTGGTTGTGGATAAGCTATCTTTTCTTGGCTTAATTGTCGCGATAAGTGCCATCGCCTTTGGTTATGCATTAGAGGGCGGGGTTGTTTCTGCACTGTTTAATGGTCCTGCGCTTATCATCGTACTAGGTGGTACGCTTGGGGCTGTGATGCTGCAAACCCCTGCAAGTGTTTTTACTAAAACGCTTAAGATCAGTCATTGGGTGTTCATTCCGCCATATCACGATATTGATGCAGCCATTGAACAAGTTAAGCGTTGGTCACACAAAGCACGCCAAGAAGGCTACTTAGCCCTTGAGTCTGAAGCGCTGTCGCATTCAGACCCGTATGCGGCAAAGGGCTTGAGTCTACTTGTTGATGGGATTGATGAGCAAAAGCTTAGAGATACCCTTGAAATTGATTTAATGCTTGAACGCGAGCGCTTACTCGAGGTAAGCCGAGTTTACGAAGCCATGGGCGGTTATAGCCCTACAATTGGTATTCTAGGTGCAGTACTCGGTTTGATTCAGGCTATGCAATTTATCACCGATCCAGAAAAACTGGGTGCTGGTGTCGCTACTGCGTTTATCGCTACTATTTACGGTGTTGGTTTAGCTAACTTATTATTCTTGCCAATGGCGAATAAACTTAAGCAGCAAGTTGAGCAAAAAATGCTGTATCATGAACTACTTGCTGAAGGTATTATTGCTATTTCGCAAGGTGAAAGCCCACTAAATATCGAACTAAAGCTTGAGGCGTACCGTGTAGAGCGCCCAAGCTTAGTTGACGAGTAATTTATTATGATGCGCCGTCGTCTGCGTCATAACACGTCAAAAAACCAACATACTGAACGCTGGCTTGTCTCTTATGCCGATTACATGACCATCATGTTTGCTTTTTTTGTGGTCATGTATGCTATCGCAATTAGTAAAAATGAAGACTTTCAGATTCTCTCAGACTCACTGGAGCAGGTGTTCGAAAAGTCAGCTCGTCAGCAACAACAGGTTGGCACGGGGGTTAACGGCACAGGCATATTAACTGACAGAGTCAGCTCTGAGAACGACATTCTATACGGTGAGAGCATTCGTAAAGATGAGCAGGGTCCTGAATTACTCGATGGACAAAGCGAAACCAGCAATATTGAGAAAAAACATTTCGGCAAGCCTCTCGACAGCTTACTTACTAAATTACAGTCTGCGCTTATTGATGAAATTCGTGATGGCGAAGCGAGTTTAGAGCTTCACCAAGATTGGCTTATCATCGAATTAAGTTCAGGGATGTTATTTTCATCGGGCAGTGCTGTTGCACAGCAGCGTGCCAAGCAAGTTGTTGGTTTAGTGAAAGATATTATCGCGCCGGTTGATAACTACATACGCGTGCGTGGTTATACCGATAACGAAGGTATTCGTAATGAGATGTTTCGCTCAAACTGGGAGCTATCTGTAGCGCGGGCTACATCCGTACTGGTTGAGCTTGAGAGCTTGGGCATTAACCCGGCGCGAATGGCTATTGAAGGTTACGGACAGTATTCGCCCTTCGCAAGTAATGACACAGAGCAAGGCCGCGCAGAAAACCGCAAAGTGGTTGTTGCGTTGTCTAAGTATGGTTTACCGCCAAAAGAGCCAGAAAGTACTGAACAAGAGTCACAAAACCAACCGCAACAGACGACAGAAGTTGAGTTGCCAAGCGATGATAACAGCATTAAAGTGATTCAATTACCACATGGTGGCATTAGGATTACCACGCGCAATGAACAATAATAAGGTGTGATGTGAAAGTTTGGACCGTAGCGAATCAAAAAGGTGGGGTAGGGAAAACAACAACAGCCGTTAGCCTTGCTGGTATTCTCGCTTTACAAGGTAAACGCGTGTTACTTATTGACACCGATCCGCATGCATCATTGACTTATTATTTTGGTATCGATTCAGAAGACTTAGAAGTTAGCGTGTATGATATCTTTGCGCGTGGTAATAACATGGCCAGTGAAGAAATTTTACAGGCTCTATGTCCATCAACACTTGAAAACCTTGATATCTTACCTGCGACTATGGCAATCGCGACGCTTGATAGAAGCATGGGCAATAAAAATGGCATGGGCTTAATACTTAAAAAAGCACTGGCCAAAATTAGCGACCATTATGATTATGCGATTATTGATTGCCCGCCTGTTTTAGGGGTTTTGATGGTCAATGCTCTTGCAGCTAGTGAGCGAATTTTAGTGCCAGTACAAACAGAGTTTCTGGCCTTAAAAGGGCTTGATCGTATGATGCGTACGATGGAGTTGATGCAAACATCGCAAGCAAAACAGTACCAATATACAATTATTCCTACAATGTACGATAAACGTACTAAAGCATCACTTGAAGCTTACAAGACTCTGCAGGATAATTACAAAGATAAGGTATGGTCAGGCGTGGTGCCTGTCGATACAAAGTTTAGAGATGCTAGTTTAGCACAGCAAGTGCCGATTCAATTTTGCCCGCGTTCGCGTGGCGTTTTTGCATATCGTGCGCTGCTTGATTACTTAGTTGCACAAGGTTAAAGATGAGTAAGCATTTATTTGCCAATGAAAAAGTGATGACCCAATATTTGGGCGCTTTGTTGTGTGAAGATGAGCCTACAGACCAAAATCTTGAGCCAGTCGCAAAGCTGCTGGAGCAGGTTAAAGAGCCTGAAACTAAGACGGAAGAAAAGCTGACAGACGTTCAGCCTACTCCAGAACCTGTTTTACCACCCCCAGAACCGACTAAAGAGCTTGAGAAAACCGAGAACCAAGCTAATATCAAAGATATAGTCGCAGAACCTAAAGCTGAACTGGTTGCAAAAACCTCGTCTGATCGTCAAGAAGACTATTTTGACGGTGAATTTCAGGCATTATTCTTTGAGGTTGCAGGGTTAACGCTTGCTGTACCGTTAAAAGCATTAGGGGGAATTCATCAGCTGGCAGAGGTTAACCAATTATTTGGTAAACCTAAATGGTTTAAAGGTGTAATGCTAAACCGTGAAGAAAAACTAAATGTTGTTGATACTGCACGTTGGGTTATGCCAGAAAAGTATGATGAAAAATTAGAACAATCATTAGATTATCAGTATTTAATCACCTTAGGTGGCAGCCAATGGGGATTATTGGCTGAAAAGCTCGTAAATAATATTACGCTTCGTAAAGAAGATGTAAAATGGCGAGCAAAATCAGGTAAGCGGCCTTGGCTTGCAGGTGTTATCAAAGAGAAAATGTGCGCCTTGATTGACGTTGAAAATTTAAATCAATTGCTAGAGCAGGGCTTAGACAGCCGTGAGCAGTAACTATTTTTACGGAGTAATAGCATGAGTGAAGAAAGACTACTGTCAGCAAATAAAAACGCTGATAGCAACGATGAAGTGTTACAGTGGGTAACCTTTAAACTTGAAGAAGAAACGTACGGCATTAACGTAATGCAAGTACAAGAAGTACTTCGCTATACCGAAATTGCTCCTGTACCAGGTGCGCCTTCTTATGTATTAGGTATTATTAACCTACGTGGTAATGTTGTTACTGTTATCGACACTCGTGCACGTTTTGGCTTAATGGGTGCTGAGGTTACTGATAACTCTCGTATCGTTATCATTGAAGCTGAAAAGCAAGTGATTGGTATTTTAGTCGACAGTGTCGCAGAAGTGGTTTACCTACGTAGCTCTGAAATTGACAGTGCGCCAAATATTGGCACAGAAGAAAGTGCTAAGTTTATCCAAGGTGTATCTAACCGTGATGGTGAGTTACTGATCTTGGTTGATCTTAATAAATTATTAAATGACGATGAGTGGGACGAGCTAAGCGCACTATAAGCGTTTGGAAATTATATGCTGTTATACTCTTTGTTTGGTGCCTCAATCTTACTTGTATTAGTTTGTTTGGGGCTTATTTTTGTCAATAACAATAAGCAAGCGGCGGCGATTCAAGCCAAGCAAAAACAGTTACAAGAAGCTCAACAGCAATTGAGTATTTTACGTAGCGAAGTGGCTGAAATGCGAGCCGGCATGCTGAGTATTGGCAAACGCGTTGTTGCTGTTGAAGAAAAAAGTAAAGAGCTTGAACAGCTACAAGATGCACAAAAATATGATGATCCGAATGCGAAAATTTATTCGCGAGCGGTTAAAATGGTTGAGCTAGGCGCTGATTTAGAAGAAATAATTCGTGAATGCGAATTACCCAGAGCCGAAGCTGAGCTACTCATGTCACTTCATAAACAAAAAGTCGGCACGCTCGCCTAATGCTGATCAGTTAAGAAGTTGATCAGTTGACCGATCAGAATGATCATGCACAATCCGTAGTTAGGCAACTAACT
>NZ_JABVXF010000003.1:71786-199615 GCF_013349995.1 Pseudoalteromonas sp. 0303 | reverse complement strand
ATTATGAGCCCGCATATAAGCACGCAGTCTGACAAAATTAACGAAGGGTATTGTGCAATAGGAGGAGTCCATATAAGGCGTTTTAACGCTGAAAAAGAGTTATTAGATATCAGTGATTAGAAGTTAGATTAAGAATACAAGTTAGCGAGGGTAAAGGGGAAAGAGTAAAGGTGAAAGGGAGCTATCAGCTTTCAGCCGTCAGCTGTCAGATTAAAAATACCCAAGTTAGCGAGTTTCGAGGGGAAAGGAGCTTTAAGCTATAAGTTTGAAGTCAGACGTGCCTGCATATTGCTGTGGTTAACCTCTATACCGTAGGCGTGGAATTTATTTCGCGCGAAGAAGTTAGAGAAAAGTCAAATAGCAATACCTGACCCTATGTGTTTTCCTAGATACTTCGGTTTTACTGTTTAATAGCGAGCCTCCGCGTCATTATATGAACTCTATTCGCGGCCGCGAATTGATAAAGCAAGCAGTTAATAAACTAAAATATAGCTACATAGCGTAATAGACAATTTAACTTTAGATGCCCGAAGTGTAGATACTAATAGGTAAGAATTTCGAAATCTCACTTGTTGATAAATACTGTGAAGCATTAGGAGATTGAGGTAGGCAGAAATTATGCTTTGTACGAGGGGAGACTGGCAGTATTGTCTCGGATTAAATACCATGACTTATCTAGATTTCGTTTAAGAGTTTTCTGGTAATCATAAGGTATTAATTTTTAGTCTAAAATTTAGTGCAATTTCTTTAAAAGTTGTATATTGTTTTTGTAAGGACACAACCTGACCAGCCCAAAGGTTAGGATATACCCAAGGAATTAAGGGGAGTTTTGAACATGGCAGATACGAAGTTAGCCCAAAGGTTAGCCGAATTGTTGAGCATGTTGAATGCAGGGGAGTTACTAAGCCCTTCACATCTAAGCGTTTATTTTAATGTTTCAGCTCGTACTCTGAGAAGAGATATCTATGAGCGACTTTCTTTCCTTGATATTCAATGCACTCCAACAGGTGAGTGGTTTTTAGAAAGGTCATCACCGAGTAAGCTCAATCACAAAGCGATAGCCCTTTTTGCAGAGAAAAGTGGAGTTCGTGAACTTTTTCCTTTTTTTACCAATGAGCTATTAGATTCCTTAATTGGAAATTCTAAGGATGAAGTGTATTTAATTAAAACTAATGATTATGAGTATCATGACACTTCAGCGATTAGCACTAAATTTCAACAACTAGAAAGTGCAATAAGAAACAACAGGAGAATTAGCTTCTCTTATAAAGGGAAGAACTATTCAGATATAGAGCCATATAATTTAGTCCATTTTGACGGTTTTTGGTATTTGGCTGGAACGGATAGCGGTACTTTAAAGTCGTTTCACATCTCATTAATGAAAACAATTTGGCCTAATAATACTGGTCATTTCATTAAAGCTCCCAACATACAAACAAAAATAAAAACCTCTAAAACGATTTGGTTTGGTGGAGAGCAAGTAAAGGTCTTACTTAGCGCTTCTGCCGAAGTGGCTCATTATCTTCTTCGGAAAAAGTCATTCCCAAATCAGCATTTAGAATCAACATCTTCTAATGGAAGTATTTTTTTCTCAGTAATTGTAGCGAATCAAAAGCAGTTATTTCCTCTTATTATGAAATGGCTTCCACACGTACAGATCATCGAGCCTATAGACTTAAGGCATAAACTCAACAACCAACTTTTAAACTACTTGAATAATCAAAAGGATATTTATGGACATTAATCTTAATTTAGTTTTTTTTGCGACTTTAGGAGTTGCCTTAATTTGTATTTTGTCAACTTACATAATACATAGTCGAATTTTAAAGTCAGAGGAAGCAACTGCAAAAAAAGTTGATGAGTCAACAAATCAACTCAGAGATGGCCTTCAAGAGCTAACGGATTTGGTTAAAGAAAAGTTAGTTGCTCTTGAGCAGAGCTCTGTTGATAGTAGTAATGCACAAAAGCAAGTTACAAGAGAAAAAGCTACAGAACTTGAAAATCTCATTACTCGTTTTCATTCTGATTTGACGACAGCACAGAAAGAACAAGTGGGTATGGTTGTTGAGTCAGCGCAGCGAACTGAAGCTTTGATTAAAGACACTAAGTCTGAAATGACACAAGAATTGAATAGAGGCTTTGAAACTTCATTGAAATGTGAAGAGCAAAATCAAAGTACTCTTTTAAGTAATTTAAATAATGTAGAGACGAGTATTACTAAATTATTGAGTGAACAAACTAAAGAACAACGCAAAATAGCATTTGATACGAACCAAAAACAGCTATCGAACTTCGAAAATTTAAGTTCAATTTTGCAATCTATACGAGTAGATAACCTTATTGAGTTAACAAATGAGTTAGCAAAGCATAAAGACTTAACTGTTGAATCAGAAGATTTTGTAAAAAAATTAGGTGATTGCAAGGTATTGACTATTGAGGATAAATTCACTGGTCAAATTACAAATGTTTTTTATGAAAATGGAATAAAAAGAAGTACGGATACATTTTCTGGCGAGCACTTAAAGTATCAAATGTATTTTGATGATGCCGGAAAACCTCAAAAAGGTGTTGAGTTTGATCTCGATGGAAACGTTATATTTGAATATTTATACGATGGTGCTGGAGAAGTGCAATCTAGAGTCGAGCACGTTCGTAACGAGCACGGTACTGTCGAAAAAGTAGAAAAAAGCTATTAGGAGTATTTGAGTGTATTTATCTGAATTAAACATTGGTGAGAAGAAAAACTTTTTAGAGCTAGCCAAATTTTCAATGGGCTTAAATGGGGAGCATAAAGAGGAGGAACAAGAAGTTTTTGCTTCGTTCCTTAATGAGTGTGATTTAAGTGGTTTTAAGGTTCAGAAACAAGACAATATTGATTCTGTAATTAAAGTACTTGGTAAATCGTCTATAAAATCGAAAAGAATAATCATTATTGAACTATTCGGTATCCTTTTAGCGGATGGTGATTTCTGCGAAGAAGAAGAAAAATTTATGGCTAAGTTAGCTAATACTTTTGAAATCGAGGCGTATGAATATAAGCGCTATCAACGATGGGTTGAAGCGATGAATGATATTGTTAGTGAGGGCTATAACCTGATTTTTAAGGGAGAAGAAAATGGGGTGGCTTAGTAGAGCGAAAAGTTGGGTTGCAAGTAAATGTAATTCTCTAAAAAGTACTGCATCTAGCATAGTAGATAAAGTTAAAGAAACCTGCTCAAAGGTTTGGAATGCATTCACTGGTAAGCATTATACTGACGAAGCTGAAGCAATCCATGATGAAATTAATGAACGATATGATAAAGCGAGAGCTAATTATCAAGAGGCTGTTCAACAGATTAGCCAAGAAATACAAGAAAAAGTCTCAAAAATTAATTTAAATAAAAAAGAAATTTATGAAAAGCAATTTGAACGCTTTAAATCTATTGCTAATCGTATTCACAATGTAACGGTAAAAGGCTTACCTTTCGAAGACTTTTTTGACGGCTCAATCTATGAGTTAAATAAGAACCAAGAGATCAGAAGTAAAGAGAATTTGATTCTAATTGATTTCGATCAAATGGGTTTTTTAGAGACTGCTGGAATGATTTTAACTTTGGGCTTTTTTTCAAGAAAAAAGGCAAAAGAATCACTTGAGCGAGTCAAACAAGAGCGCGAGAGAGTATTTGAAGAAATCGAAAAAATGAAAGCTCAACAAACAAAGTTAGAAGTTGTATCTGAATCAATTGATAACGTAGTTAATTATTTTGAACAACTTATTAAAAACTACTCATCTTTATTAGATCGTTTTGAGTTTGGGATCCAGTCTCAACGTGTAAAACAGTCGTCTGATGCTAGTAACGTTTTTAGTTTGAAATTAGATTTTAAATTACTACCTATTGTACATTTAGAAGAGTTCCAAGCATTGTTTAATTTATCGATAGTTCTAAAACAAATGGCTAATTTAGGGTACTTAAGTTCAGAAGGCGAGGTGATCGTCAAGGATGTTGAAGCTTCTGAATTGTTATTTCAAAAAGTAACAGAAGCTAAATTGTCTGCTTAATTTAAAAGGGAAATTATGAGTAATAGCACTAAAAAATATGAGCAAATAAGTCTCTCTAGTGAAGATGTTGCATCAAAACTAAATGGAGCCTCTCCGTTACAAGCCAGTCGTATTTTGATTGATATGGAGTTATTTGAACAGCGCTCATCATTAGACGTTATAGATAATGTATACAAGGACTTTGAATCAAATCAGAATGTAGTAGATGAGTTAGTTACTCCTTTAGGGTTAAGTGTACTTGATAGTGTTATTACTCACAAAGATCTAAAGCTGGATAGAACGGGGCTAACTGCTTCTAGACTTTGGGAAGATATTAATTGCTTTGAATATAAAAATATTCACGCAAGTAGCCATGCATTAAGCACTAAACAACAACTTAAAGGGAGTCGAAAAGTTACACCGGGCAAACGTGGTAATGTACAGAAACATAAATTAGAAGCTCATAAAGTAAAAAATACAAGAAGAGATGGAACTATAAAAAATGACTTGGATGGCAAGAAGTTATATCGTCAAGGACAAGGTTCTTCTACTTTAAATACTGTAAATACTGAGCATTTACAATCATCAGAAAGCTTTCATCGCCAATTTGGTGGAAATATACTTTTAACAAAGGAAAATGGTAAAACGATTGTTAATAGCGACGAGAATTTAGCTAGTATTTCTGAACGTCAAAATAAGATGAAGCTTGATGGAACATTTGCAAATATCAAAGAAAAAAAGGAACAATTATTATCAAAAAAGAAAACAACTAAATTGTCAAAAAGCGAACAAGAGCAGTTAGATCGTATTAATGAGTCCTTTACTGGGAGTAGCCTTGAAGCAGGTGTTGCTATGGAAAAAGAGGCTGCTAAGAGCAATTTTAAAGCAGCTCAAGATGCTGCATTTAATAATATAAAAGATAATACAGCTGAAATTGCTACGCAAGCTTCAACAAAAGCAGGTGAGCAAACAGGCCATCAAGCACTCGGACATGCTGTATTATTGATGTTAAAACCGATTTTTTATGAATTCAATGACTCTTTTAAAAACGGGATTGATGCAGGCGTTGGTGAAGATTCCGCTCTTGAAGGTTTAAAAGTTAGACTTAAACGAGTTATGCAGTATATACGTACGGAAATAGTTCCTACCTTAACAAAAGCACTAAAAGATTTTTTTGATAATTTTTGCAAGGTTATAATAGATAGTATTATTGGCTTAGCTACTGGTATTTTTAAATCAATATTGACTATATTGATAGAAGGTTTTTCGGCTTTAGTTGGAGCATTAAAAATATTAAGCAAATCATCTAATGAAATGAGTGGAGCTCAGAAAGCTGATGCTATTTTGAAGCTTTTCTCTGCTACAGTAGTGACGTTTGTAGTGTTTTACTTTGAGTCGTCAATCCTTCCTGCTATTCCAATTCCATTTTTGCAGGATATAGCTTTGGCATTACTATCTGGTATAGCTTCCTCATTGGTTGTATATGTACTAGATAAAGCTGATATCTTCTCTACTAAATCAGAACTACGAACAAAACGCATTAAAGAGATTTTTGAAATGCGAGTTCAGCAAATCAAAGAAAATACAGATGCTTTTGAAACCGCTAGTTTACAAAAGCTTGCTGAAGACAAACTTAGATTTAAGGCTTTATCTGATAGCTTGAGTCAATCAATTCAAGATAAGAAAGACCCTAATGACGCTGTATTAAAAATAGCTGATTTTTTGAAGGTTGAATTATCAGTAAAATCTACAGATGATTTTTTAAATATGTTGAAAACACAGGATTCCTTGGAAATAGCTTAGTTTAGTGTTTTGATTCCCAAACTATAATAACTACCATGTGATTGGGGGTATTAAATTGTATAAATATTCCCAATCTAAAACTAAAAACTCTGCTATGAAAAATGTGGTCTAAAAAACTGCATTTTCCCAAACTATAACAACTCTGATCATGATTAAACTCAAATGCCAAAAAGCCGTTGCAGCAATGCAACAGCTTTTTTGTGTTTTGGAGAAAGTTAGCGAGAGTAAAGGGGGAAGGGAGCTATCAGCTTGTAGGTTGGGTAGAGCGGAGCGAAACCCAACAAGTTAGCGAGTTACAAGGGGAAAGTTACGAGGAACGAGTTTCGAGTTGTAGGAGGGGTTTAACGCTGAAAAAAGAGTTGTTAGATATCAGTCGTCAGAAGTTAGATTAAAAATACCCAAGTTAGCGAGTTGCTAGGGGAAAGTTACGAGGAACGAGTTTCGAGTTGCAGGAGGCGTTTTAGCGCTGAAAAAGAGTTATTAGATATCAGTTGTTAGAAGTCAGATTAAAAATACTAGTTAGCGAGTTGCTAGGGGAAAGAGTAAAGGAGCTGTAAGCCACAAGTTTTAAGTAAGATTGTGCCTGTGCATTGCTATGACTAACTCCGATGCCGTAGGCGTGAAATTTATTTCGCGCGAAAAAGTTAGAGTAAAGTCAAAAAGCAAGTTCTTACTCTTTGTGCTTAACTGTACCAATGGATTAACTAATCCGTTGGTACAGTTGAGTTAAATTAATAAGGAAATGGCATGAAAAAGGGTTTTGAAATAGCAGCAGACCTGACCGAAGCCACATTTAAAAGTCAATTACTGACAGGCGTAGCTAAAGATATACCTTATGTAAGTACGTTGATAAAAGTATGGAATTTAAGTGATTCTATTCGAGATAGAATGTTTGCATCTAAAATAGTGCGTTTTATTGAAGCTATCGATGAAGTTAGTAAAAAGGAAAAAGATGAATTATCGAGAAAAATAAAATACTTAAACCAAGATGATTTGGAAAGAGTTACAGACAAAATATTATTCTGTATTGAATCCATAACGGATATTGATAAGTCTGAATTCATAGCAAATTTCTTTATTGCATACATATATGAAAAAATATCAGAACGGGAGCTTAGGCAGTGTATTGATATAGTTCAAACTTCCTTTTTAGATGATTTAAAATTGTATGTCGAAACATGTATTGGTACATATGCCAATGAGGAAGATTTGAATTATCAAAAAATAGATGGGTTAATAAGCACTCCACTCTTCACTAATTTTAGAGATGATAGACTTTTACAAAGAACTAATGATACCGATAATATTGGTAAACATTTGTATAAAGAAACGTTTATAGGTATGCAGTTCAGAATAGCGTTTAATTTTGGAAAAGATAGAAGAGAGGTTGAAAATTCTTAAGTGTTGTTACTCAACTAAGGTGAGTAAAAAAGAATGTTTTCGAGGGCCTTTTTTTTTACATCCTAATAAAAACATGGGGTCAGGTCTTTCTTTTTGCCTAACCCCTTTACCAACCCACAACCAACACTATGCTGTTAGCACTTAGCACTTAGCACTTAGCACTTAGCACTTAGCACTTAGCACTTAGCACTTAGCACCTAGCACCTAAAACCAGTTACTTTGTTTTCGATCATTGCGCTATAAGGTACTCAAATCTATACTTTTTGTATCGATCTTGATTAACAATATCAGCACTTTATAAGCGAATGGAAAATCTGAACATAGCCATGGCTGGGCTAACCGCCATTATCCTTTTTATTTTTGGGCTTGAGAACTTTTCTCGGGAAATTGAAAGTATATCGGGGGAGCGCTTTCGTAAATCGTTGAGTCGCGCGACTAACATTCCTATTCTTGGGGTGCTAATTGGCGCTGTGGTGACGGCCTTTATTCAATCGAGTTCTGCGACGTCGGTGATCACGATAAGCTTGGTAAATGCGGGGGTGTTAACGTTTAAAAATAGTGTCGGTATTATTTTTGGATCAAATGTGGGCACTACGATAACGGCTCAGCTGGTGGCTTTTAAGCTGACGGTATTTGCTCCTGTGATTATTATTATTGGCTTTTTTCTGTCGCTGACTCGCAATCGCTTTTCTATTTTTGGTAAGGCGATTTTCTATTTCGGTTTTGTCTTTTTTAGCCTTAACCTGATTTCATCATCACTTGCACCATTACAAAACAACCCTGCATTAATTGAGATTTTAACTCAGCCGCAAAACCCACTTTTAGCGATTTTAGTGGGCTGTGTATTTACAGCTATGGTGCAGTCGAGTTCGGTGACTACAGGGCTTGCCATTGTTTTTACTCAGCAAGGTATTTTGGGGCTTGAGAACGCGGTACCCATTATTATGGGGGCGAATATTGGTACCACAGCAACTGCAATGATCTCGGTGTTTGGTATGGATATCGCAGCAAAGAAAGCAGCGCTGAGCCACCTGTTGTTTAATGTGGGTGGGGTGCTTTTATTTCTGCCTTTTATTTTATTGTTTGGTGATAAGTTAAGTGAAATTACGCTTGATCCCGCTGTCGCACTGGCAAATATTCATTTTATTTTTAATGTGGTTGCCAGTTTAGTTTTTATTGCTTTTGTTAACCCCTTTACGCGCTTTGTCGATTTTCTGCTTGGTGAAGGAAAGATGGACTTTGAGCGCCTTGAATTGCCGACTTACCAAGAGGATGAAGAGTTTCAGCATGTCGTCGATAAGTTAGAGTCAGGTAACCAACAGCTGCTTAACTTCTTAAAAGAAAACTATAATCAGGTCACGCTGAGCTTAGAGACCAACTACAAAGGTATTCAAGATACTGCACAAAAGCGTTTGGAATATGCCAGTTTTGTTGAGAAGGAATACATCACTTATTTCACTACTATTGTTAGTAAAATCAATGATGAAGAGCAGTCACGAGAGTTAATGCTGCAAATTAACCGCTTTGATTATTTGTTCCAAATTCATGATTCCATCATTGATCTGTTTGAAAGCAAGCGGATTATGAATGAACAATTTATAGAATTAGAAAGCGATATTTTGATTATGATCCGCGAACTTTCGAGTGATACGCTGACCTTGTTCACCCATACCAGCGAGAATTTAGAACAACCTAAAAATGACGAAATAGATAAAGCAGCTAGGTCGTTGCAACTGCATCTGAATCAGGCGCAGCGTAAGTTATTAATGCTACTTGCTGATACCAACAGAAAAGATGCCGGTACGCTGACAAATTTCGTCACCTATTCTCAGCGCCTCAAAGATAAACTGCTGAACTTACATAAAATGTATTCACGTAAGAATGCCGAGTTGTAAGTTGGGTAGAGCGGAGCGAAACTCGATAAGTTAGCGAGTTTCGAGGGGAAAGAGTAAAGGGGGGAAGGGAGCTATCAGCTTTCATCCGTCAGCTATCAGATTGAAAAGTTAGCGAGTTAGAAAGAGTAAAGGGGAAAGTTTACTCGCACCTCGCACCTCGCATCTCGCATCTCACCCCTCTTTTACTCCTAAAATCTAATAATTTGTACTTAAAAAACGCACAAAAGTTAAATTAATGTAAATTTATTCTTGCTTTCGTACCTGTTTGGTCTATGTTTTTGGTCGGAGGTCACTCCTCCAACCTGATAGATAGAATGACAATCAACAGGAACACACATGAAAATAAAAACACTCTCACTAGTGCCAGCTTTAATGTTGGCAGCGGGTATTAGCCACAGTGCTTTTGCTGCGCAAGGAGTCGCATTTGTGCACGGTACAGGCCAGCAAAGCGATGCGTATAATGACTATTGGACAGGCAGTTTTGTCGACACAGTTCGCCAGGGATTACCAAACAGTAGTAATTACACGGTCATTAATTGTGACTTTGATCAATACATGTGGGCAGATGCAGCATCTGGCTGTTTAGCAGGGCAGCTCACTACATTTATCAATAATAAAAACATCACTGATTTAACTCTGATCACTCACTCTAACGGTGGCAATGTGGTGCGTTGGATTTTATCTAACCCAACATGGGATAGCCGTTATCCAAATATTATTAGCAAAGTCACGCGCACTATTGCTCTGGCTCCTTCAAGTGGTGGTACGCCGTTGGCTGATGCGGTTATTGCGGGTAATTCGTTCGAGCAAAGCTTGGGTTGGCTTTTAGGTTACGGCAGCGATGCAGTAAAACAACAACAAGTATCTTGGATGGAATCGTATAACGCACAGTGGCTGTATGGCACACCGAACCGCCCAAGTTTACCGTCTCGATTCGAAACCGTGGTGGGCAGTGATGTTGAATCAGCTGTATGGGATAGCGACAGCTATTGTGGCGGTTATCAAAATCAAGTGGGCCTTGAAGTAACGCAAAACTGGTTAGACAGCTGCTCAGATGGCTTTTTAAATTGCAGTTCTCAGTCGTTAGCAGGGGTGGTGTGGTTTACCGATAAATCACGAACCCAAGGTGGTGAGCCTTTGAGTCATCAGCAAAGTCGACGTAACTGTTTTGGCTTGCCAAACATGCTTAAAAATCGAATTTAGGAGCCTGCTATGATTAATAAGTTAACCACAATTGCAGCTGCAATAGTGCTTGTAAGCACAGCCGCAAATGCTAATGAGCAAACGGTTTATCAATTTCCTCAAGTTCAACCAGCATCAAGCGCTCAACTTGAAACACTTGAAAAAGACAGCGTTGAATATTGGCAGAAAGTATCGGGTAAAGAGCTTAAGCGTGGTGTGCCTGTCTTTGTAAACCAAGCTGATAACTTTATTCGCATTGCACCAAAAGCACGCTTTGATAGTGGCGAAGTATTTAAGCCTCATGGCTTACAGCTAGATAAACTGTCGGTACGTGATGACAACTTTAGACAAATGCCAATGCAAGCCATGGTTGCACGTGAGCAAATGGAAAATGCAGGATTTAGCGATGGTAGTGTTGGGCTAAAGCTAGGTCAGGTAAATGGCAAAGCAATGTTAAGAACAAGCCAAGCCCTTAACGACGACGACACCTACTTGCTGCACGTGATTGAAAAAGGCTCGAGCAATGCCTTACATGCTAAATCGCAGTTTAAAGTGAAAGATCAGCAACAACGTGTTGCTATGCAGCTTAGTATGGGTAAAAAGCGTTTTAAAGATAGTGATGTGAAGTTAACGCTTTCAAGCCCTGATGGCGAAAAACTAGATGTACGTTACGAAAATGGTGAAGCGGTATTTAATTACCCGCTTGAAACCTTAGGTGCGGTAAATGGTTACTATGAGCTTGAGGCCAGCGTAGACACTAAAGTGAATGGTCAAACGGTAAAGCGCTCTATAAAAATGCCGTTTGTGCATAGCTCACAAACCATCAGTATGGATAAAGCCAAAGTAACAGCGCTTGGCAATAATAAATACCAAGCCAAGGTGCCAGTGCAAGTGACCGACTCAGGCCGCTATGCTATTCGTGCTACGTTAACTGGCAAAGGTGATAAAGGTGAGCGCATCAAACTAGCAACGGTTGAAGTAGCTAAACATATTGATAGCTATGATAGTTTCACCATGCCTTTTGCGGTCGTTCAAGCAGCCAAAGCCCCGTTCGAGCTGGTGGATATTGAGCTTACCGACCAAACGCGAATGTTAAAGTTTGCGGGAGAGTAAAAGGTAGCTCTTATTGTATGTTGGGTGGAGCGCAGCGAAGCCCAACAAGTTAGCGAGTAGCGAGTTGCAAGGGGAAAGAGTAAAGGGGAAAGGGACGAGATACGAGGTGTTTTAACGCTGAAAAGGTAGCAGCGGGTTTACCCCACGTAATTTACAATTTACAGTTTTTCTCTGCGTAGCGCGCAGCGCCTCTATGTAATCTGTGGTTCAATATACTTTGAAAATAAAAATATGCTCAATGTGAATTTGAACTCAAACAAATATCTGTTTAATAGGTTGTTTTTGTGTTTATTATAGAAATTAAACAATAATAAAGTTTGAGCTGCATGCTCACCAAGGACGGTTATGCCAGATATGTATTTTGGAATGCTTGCCAATTTAGGCGTTGTTCTATTACTCGTTTTAATTTTAAGATCACTCAATAAAGTAACTATAAACCTAACTTGGTTGCTTGCAACTCTCTTAATTCTATTTTGCTACTTCTTAGCTTTATTCAAAGGTAAAGAGCTCATTTCCTTAGATTTACTCTTTACAGATCTCAAATGGAATTGGTCAGGTAAAATTGTCGCTATTACTCTTTGGGCTTTGGTTTTGGCTTTATTAGCAGCATTTAAAAATGACTTTAAAATCAAGGATGCTGGTTTTACTTTTAGGCAAAATAAAGGCTCTATTAAGCCTGCGCTCGTTGTTTTAACCCTGTTTGTTGTGTTGCAGATTATTGTAACGCTTAGCTTTGGGAACGGACCAAATTACGATTTTGAAACGCTACTCTATCAAGCTCTTATTCCTGGGTTAGATGAAGAACCAATGTTTAGAGGGGTTTTATTATTTTGTTTTTCGTTGGCTGTTGTTTCATCGCGCATTAACTTTTTTGGCTCGCCAATAAACATTGCAGGGTTACTTTTGGTTTTATTATTTGGTCTAGTTCATGGGGTTATGTATATCGATGGTGAGTGGCATTTGTCTGCATTCAGAATCGTATTAACTGGGAGTTATGGATTTATTTTGCTGTGGTTAAGAGAGCGTACTGGTAGCCTTGTTTTTCCAATTGTAGCGCACAATATGGTTAACTTTGTTGGGCAGTTAGTTTAGTGCTTGAACGTAAAGGAAATATGTCACTAAGTAGGAATGTTGGCTTGATGGGAAAGTAATGGCAAAATTGTGTTTTAAAAAATGGAAACTTAAATAATGGATTATAATCAGCCACTTTCGAAGCACTCCCTAGATTTAAACCTGAGCGACCGAGTTTGGTTTAGGTATTCTACTTTTTATAAAAAGACAGCTTTACAAGCAAAATCTAATACAAAACTAAAGTCGCTACCGGGCCTAGCTGTGCTGTCGGGCGGAGCTGAATTTTTATTTTTCTTTATGACTATCGCAATTGCTGTAATGAGCCTAGTGCTTCAAGAAATGATGCAGCCGATACCTGCTTTTGTAACTTGTGTGAGTTGTTATCTTTGTGTATTTGTTATCAAGCGAATTGTGATTTATAACAAATTTGGATTTGGTCGTAAGTGGGTTATGAGTATATCTAAAGACTCACTCGAAATAGATAGGCAAGCAATAGAGGGTAAAGCTTCAAAAGTTTTGCAAATCGCTAAGGAAGATATCAAAGAGATCATTTTTAATTATACTTTTCACGGTAGAAGTGGTCATATTGTGAACGAAAAAACGGCCAATTTACACGCTTGTGAAATTCATCAAAAAAGTGGCGATGTTGTTACGCTAGATAGTATGCGAGTAGGTCTTTTTGATGTGCTGTATCTTTTAAAATTCCACGAATACCCGCTACTATTCAGAAGTACAACTTCGGGCGGTGCAGGTAATATAGTTATTTTGATTATGCGGTTAATTTCTCTTTCTGCGATCATTTCGGCTCTTGTAATGTTGGCATTTAATTTAAAGTCATAAAGGTGAGTTTTTTGTATGGCTATCAGCTGGTAGGTTGGTTAGAGCGGAGTGAAACCAAACAAGTTAGTGAGTTGCTAGGGGAAAGGAGCTATCAGCTTTCAGCCGTCAGCTATCAGACGAAAAAGTTAGCGAGTTAGAAAGAGTAAAGGGGAAAGGTACGAGTTTCGAGAGGCGAGGTGTTTTAACGCTGATATTCCAACCCAAAACCAACACTATGATGTTAGCACCTAGCACCTAGCACTGTAGGCGTGAAATTTATTTCGCGCGATGATCTATTTAAAACGTGCCATGCAAGCATAACGCTTACCAGGCATTTGATTACGCGATATAAAATCGCAGCTACATTTTGCTAACTCGCAACCTGTGCCCCTAGACCCTTTTACCTGTATTCTTTTACAATGCATAAAATGACTTTATTTAGAGAATGCGTTGAACTACTTGGCTCACCTTTACTTAGCACAACCGACGGCTGATTCACATTTTGGTAATCTGCTGGGGGATTTTGGTGGGCGTCGGTATTCTGCGCAGTTACCTGATACGGTTAAAAATGGCCTTGAAAATCATTATTTGGTTGATAGGTTTACTGACTCACATCCCCTTGTAAAAGAGGCTAAGCAGTACTTTTCGCCAGCACGTAAACGCTTTGCAAGTGTCGCGATTGATGTGGCGTTCGATCACTTTCTTATTCAGCATTGGCAGCGCTTTAATGACCAACCATTGGCTGATTTCAAACAGCACAGTTATGGGCTTTTAAATGCCAGGCAAGCCATGATGCCTTCACGCATGCAGCAAGTTGTGACCAGTATGACCAACAATGATTGGTTTAAAGAATATGAAACCCTCGATGGGGTCGGCCTTGCCCTTGATAACATCGCCAAGCGTATTCGTTTTGCCAATAACTTTACAGGAGCCGCTGACGATATAGCCCGCCACTACCAACAGTTAGACGCAGTGTTTTTAGCTTTTTTCCCCGAGCTGGTTGAACATGTGAAGCAAATGGGAGTGGAATGAGTTTGCGAGTTTCTAGAGTAAAGGCACGAGTTTTGAGGGACGAGATACGAGACGTTTTAACGCAGAACTGGTAGCAGCGGGTTTACCCCGCGTAATTTACTGTTTATTTCTATGTAACGCGAATCGTCTAGGTGCTCTATGTAGTTCAATATTTTTTGCACAAAGAGAAGAGAATGAGAAGTCAATGAGATAGACCTAAAGAGTATTTTTTTCCTCTAAAGCGCAGCGCCTCTTTCCTCTTTGTGAAAATCACCCCACTGCGGTTTACAAACCGATTTACCTCTTACTTTAAAATATGAAATGGCTGATATCTTGGCTGCTTGTTGCGGTTATATAGTGTTTAATCGATAGATAAGTAATCTCTTAGGCGCTTAAAAGCTCGTTATTTAACTGAGCTGAACTACCCTTTGTAAAGCAAGTAAGCCTAGAATGAATACTTACCTCCATCGCAGTACCTTGAACATAGCAATGTAATGTAGCAACCGTGAGGGAACAATAATGAGCAAACCCATAATTGCAGCCGTTTCGCCGAAAAAAGTCACCTTAGAGCAGGGGCAAGAATACTATTTTTGTGCCTGTGGGCGTTCTAAAAACCAGCCATTTTGTGATGGCTCACATGCCGGAACCGATTTCAAACCCAAAGCATTTACAGCAGAAGAGTCGGGCAATGCCTATTTATGCCAATGTAAGCACACTGCCAATGCGCCGTTTTGTGATGGCAGTCACAAACAATTTGATCAAAGCCAAGTTGGTCTAGAAGGGCCTGGCGTGCAAATTCAAGCCTCTGATTCGCCAGTTGCTACAGCAACCAAAGAGGAACCCACCGTTGAGCTTATCCATCAATTAGCACGTGAAGGATTATCTAAGCTTGGCCATCATGGCCCTATGGTGTCGATGGGCGTGCCACGATATCAATTACCTAAATGGGATGATTTACAGCTAATGGTGGCGCAAATGGCAACGCAACCTTTAATGGAAGATGTTGCTGTTAATACTGAGCTTGTTATTGGCCCGCGAGCGAAAAAGCCATTAAAGCTGGCTATTCCATTATTTGTTTCTGATATGAGTTTTGGAGCTTTATCTGAAGAAGCTAAAGTATCTTTAGCAAAAGGAGCAGAACTTGCTGGCACAGGTATTTGTTCGGGTGAAGGCGGTATGCTTCCTGAAGAGCAGCAAGCCAATTCACGGTACTTTTATGAATTAGCAAGTGCAGGCTTTGGTTATAGCGAAGATAAATTAAAGAACGTTCAGGCCTTTCACTTTAAAGGAGGACAAGGCGCAAAAACGGGCACAGGTGGGCATTTACCGGGCAATAAGAATGTTGGCAAAATCTCTGAAGTAAGAGGAATTGAAGCGGGTACTTCGGCGATTTCACCCCCAACATTTAAAGACTTACACAGTGCCGCCGATTTCAAAAAATTCGCTGACAGGGTACGCGAGATAACCGGCGGTATTCCAATCGGGTTTAAACTAAGTGCTAATCATATTGAGGAAGATATTCAATTTGCGCTCGATGCGAGTGCCGATTACATCATTCTTGATGGTCGTGGTGGCGGTACAGGCGCAGCCCCTGAGATCTTCAGAGATCATATTAGCGTACCGACTATTCCTGCACTTGCCAGAGCAAGAAAGTACTTAGATGAACAAGGCGCAAGTGATGTTACTTTGATCATCACTGGTGGTTTACGTTTACCAATTGATTTTGTAAAAGCGCTTGCGCTTGGCGCTGATGGTGTGGCGATTTCGAATAGTGCAATGCAAGCAATTGGCTGCGTTGCTGCGCGTATGTGTAACACCAATAACTGCCCTGCAGGGATTGCGACACAAAAGCAAGATTTACGTCAGCGCTTAAATATTGAAAAGTCAGCAAATCAATTAAAGAACTTTTTTGAAGCTTCAACTGAGTTAATGTCGGTAATGGCTAGGGCATGTGGTCATGACTCTTTAGCTAAGTTTAATGCTAATGATCTAGCAACATGGCACAAAGATATGGCGTCGTTATCTGGCGTTAAGTACGCGGGTGTTGGAGTAAGTTAGCGAGTTGCTAGGGGAAAGGAGCTATCAGCTTTCAGCCGTCAGCTATCAGACGAAAAAGTTAGCGAGATACGAGTTGTAGGAGGCGTTAGAAGATATTAGATATCAGTCGTTAGAAGTCAGATTAAAAACTCAACGAGTTAGCGAGTTACTTGATACAAGTGGTAGGTACTCTAGTGTTTTTAACTTGCTAACTTGCTAACTTGCTAACTTGCTAACTTGCTAACCATCCCATTAATCGTCTGGGCCTTTTAGGGTAAATACCAAATGCCTGCGCATGTCTTTTAAAATCACGCCTTTTTTCAGCATTGCGCCACTTAGGCGTTTTTGCCACTTTAATAGCTCTGGTGTTGCTGCATCAAGTGATTGTTGGTTTTCAAATTGAAAACATAAAAGCAATGAGCCTGGGAATAAGTGGTATTCCACATCAAACCAGCATTGCAACATGCCTTCAAGTTCTGCGCGACCTTGCTCTTCAAGGGCGTCGGCAACATTTAATACAAGGGCTTGCTGTTTTAATTGTACTTTAGAAAGCTTTTTCATTTAAAAACCAAAATCGAGTCGAAAAACAGATTATACCTAAGCTTTACGCTTGGCGGAATGCATTACGCCAGTCTCGCGGTGATAAACCAAACTGATGACGCAAAGCAGGCCTTGCTTAGTTTGCAAAGTAATTAATATTTGCAAAGGCCGAAATAACATCTTTGGCAAATGCAATACGGGGGTGCTTTAGTGCCCCTTTGTTCCAAACTAAGTAAATTATGTTTTCTGGGCCTTCGGGTCCTAGTTGCACAAGCTCTCCGGCTTTTATCTGATCGCGACAAAGGTAATCGGGTAATACAGAATAGCCAATGCCTGAGCGAATAATATTGCTAATAGCACGTATATCTGGGCAAATAGCAATGACGTTTGAGTGGCATTTTGCGTTGAATACAGCTTCAAAGTATTGTCTTATCAAAGGCAGCTCTTCATCATACGCAACGACATTGTAGCTAGAGAGTAAATCTGCGGTAATGGTGCTGTCTTTGATTTCTCGGCCATGTAAACGGTTCATTACCAAAATTAGCTTTTCTTTGTCGAGCACTAGGCTATCAAATAGTGCTGGATCAGGCGCTGATGCAGCAATAGCAATATCTGCAGTTCCTGATTGCAAGGCATCAAAAATACTCACCTTATTACCAATATGCAGAACAAGGTTCACATTGCCAGATTGCAGTAAGTTGGCAATTTGTGGCCCTGATACACTACTAATATATTCAGCAGGTCCTGCAATATTAACAGTGCCATGTGCGGCATCAGAACGTGCCCGTATCGACATGATCTTTTGCTCTAATATATCGATATGACCAGAAACCTGCAGCGCTAGATCATGTGCAGCGGCAGTGGGGGTAACACCGCGGGCTTTGCGCTCAAATAAAGATTTACCAACTACAGTTTCCATTGCTTGAATGTGTGAGGTCACTGAAGGCTGAGATAAGCCTAAATTAGCCGCAGCCTTCGTAATATTTTTACAACGATAAACTTCAACAAAGGTTTTTAATTGCGTGAGATAAGACATGTAACTGTACGAGCCATAAATATTCTGATTGCTCCTCTTAATTTATCCGAATTCTACTCGCCCCGCAAACCAACTATGATGGCTTCACTTTCTAAGAGGACGAGTTATGAAAAAGATATTACAGCGACTAACGCTTGTTGCTGCAACAACTATGTCGATGTATGCAGTGGCGGGTGAAGGCGAAGTTTTGGTTATTTTATCAAGTGAAACAACCATGGATTTAGCTGACGGCCAGAGTATTGAAACAGGCTACTACTTAAATGAATTTGGTGTGCCTGCGAAAGCATTAGTCGATGCGGGTTATGAGCTTGTCCTTGCAACACCCAAAGGTAATGCGCCTCAAGTAGATAAAAAATCAGTGAGTACCGACTACTTTGATGGTAATGAAGCTAAAATGCAGAGCATTCAGCGTTTTGTAGCATCGCTACCAGATATCAAAGATACCGCAAGTTTGAGCGAAATTTTAGCGGGTGACTTAAGCCAATATGAGGCTGTGTTTATCCCAGGCGGCCATGCGCCTTTAATTGATTTAGCAAACAACCCTGAAGTGGGTGAGATTTTGCGTCATTTTAATAAGCAAGGTAAGCCAACAGCGGCAATTTGCCATGGCCCAATTACGTTGTTGTCGGCACAAGTTCAGCCAAATTCTTATTATCAAGCGATAAAAGATGGCGAAAAAGCATCAGCCAATAACTGGATTTATGACGGCTATAAAATGACTATTTTTTCAGACCCTGAAGAACGTGTTTTTGAAAGCAGTTTAGAAGGTAAAAAGCTTAAGTTTTATCCAGCTATGGCAATGGAAAAGGCCGGTGGAAATATGGCATTCGCTAGTGAGTGGCAGCCTAATGTAGTTGTTGACCGCGAACTTATTACGGGGCAAAACCCGTTTTCAGATAAATTATTAGCAGAAAAGCTTTTAGAAATGTTAGCTAAGTAAATTAGCTAATTAGCAATTTAAACCTAATTTAAGGGGCATTTAAATGTTGAACTTTATTTATAAAAATCAAACCGAAATTTTGTTTGGTAAAGGTCAAATGAGTGAGATCACGTCACGTTTACCAGAAAACGCTAAAGTACTATTACTTTTTGGTGGTGGCTCAATTAAGAAAAATGGCGTATACGACCAAGCAATGAGTGCATTAGCCGATGTTGACGTGATTGAGTTTGGTGGTGTTGAACCTAACCCAACATACGAAACGCTGATGCAAGCTGTGGCAACTGCTAAAGAGCAGAATGTTAACTTTATTCTAGCTGTTGGCGGTGGCAGCGTTATTGATGGCGCTAAGTTTGTTGCAGCAGCTTATAACTTTGCAGGTGAGCCGTGGGATATCCTTGTTAAAGGTGCTGAGTTTAGTAACCCGCTTCCTATTGGTGCAGTTTTAACTTTACCTGCAACTGGCTCTGAGAGTAACGGTAACTCAGTGGTTACTAAAAAAGAGACGTCGCAGAAACGTGCTTTTTCATCACCGAGTGTGCAACCTGTTTTTGCAGTACTTGATCCTGAATATACTTTTTCGTTACCAGAGCGCCAAGTAAGTAATGGTGTTGTAGATGCGTTTGTACACGTTATTGAGCAGTACTTAACTTACCCAGTAAACGCGCCATTACAAGACCGCTTTGCAGAAGGTATTTTACAAACCTTGATCAGCGAAGGACCTAAAGCGCTGAGCGAGCCGCAAAACTATGATGTAAGAGCCAATGTTATGTGGTCGGCTACAATGGCACTAAATGGTTTGATTGGTCAAGGTGTACCGCAAGATTGGTCTACGCATATGATTGGTCATGAATTAACAGCACTTTACAATCTTGATCACGCACAAACGCTGGCGATTGTTTTACCTGCGCTAATGCATGTTCAAAAAGAGCAAAAGTCTATTAAAATACAACAGCTTGGTGAGCGAGTGTTTGGTTTTAATTATAACGATGAAGCTGAGCAAATCGATAAAACGATTAAAGCAGTGCAAGACTTCTTTGAAGCAATGGCTGTTAAAACACGCCTTGCTGACTATGACCTTGATGAACAAGCAATCGACGCGGTTGTTAAAAACTTAGAAAAGAATGAGATAACAACGCTAGGTGAACACGGTGATATTGACTTAGCGAAGGTTAAGCAAATATTAGCGCTTGCACTTTAGGGCTTAAATTTAAAGGCGTAACATGAAGTGTTACGCCTTTTTAGTGCTTAAAAATCGATTTGCTAGAACTGGCTAAAGATAGCCAAAAGAGCGGTTTACTTGAGCAGTTTAATGCGTGATGAAAGAGCAATATCAGCTACGTTACCCTGAAAAAGTAAACTAACGTTGGTGAGTGTTCACTATTTCATTGAGCGCCATGCAAAGGTCGAGGCGGCAACTACAATCGCAATAGAAATACCAAGGTAGAGGGTTTCTATTGTGCCGCCGAATTCAACGGCGTGTTCTAAAAACAGAATCACTAAAATGACGGATGTTACCTGCACTAAGGTAATTTTTAAGTCATGAAAATCTTCGATATGAAAGGCGGCCAAAAACTGGCTACTCTTTGTGGTTGCAGGCGAAATGAATAGCCGGTAAAGGCTGATGGTAATAACTTGAAGAGTAATACCAATCAGTAATAAGTCGAGAATTTTTAAAAGCTCGACAATTAACTCTTTCCCCCCTTTTGCTGAGTCAGGTAGCGCGGTGATGGTGACTTTAACAACATTGAAAACGATATTCACACAAGCAATGTAAACAAGTAATGATGAAATTGCTGTAGTGATAATCGCGATGATGACTAAAAACCGGCTATTTTGAAAAAGGCGCTCCATATCAACTCACACAAATTAATTTCTTTGTTATACGAAGCTTAGCTGGTTTTTGATTAAATACAGCACGGCCATTAGCGAAGATGAACCTAACTTACTAGTTCTTTTAGTATTTACTCGTAAGTTCCGGTTGTGTATAAGTTTAAGGAACAACAAGGGTTGCTTCTATTAAGCATTAATACAAAAGGGATTTTTATGGGCTCGATGGCTAAGCACTCACTAGAACTGGATTTAAATGATAAAAAATGGTTTCGAAAGGCACTTTTGCTGGTGGCGCAAGGAATGCCTTAATTTTGTTACTAAGGATGTTTGCCCTATCAGCAATTGCAAGTGCGCTTAGTATGCTTTACGTTAATTTAAAGCCATGAGCAGTTGTTGTGTGTTCTTGAATGAAATAGCGCCTATTAGAATTAATAGACGCAGTTGGTACGCTCGTATTAAGCAATAAAGTCGAGGGTTACAAGTAGCCGTTTTTCGCCAGCAGCGAGTGCTGGTGAGCGGTGCACAAGGCCTTTGCCTTCGTTATCTTGCCAAGTTTCGCCTTTTAATAGGGCTACATCACCCACATTAAGAGAGTGAATTTTAGTATTTGCTGTCATTAAGCCTGATTCTTCATCGCTTAATCCTTGATGCCCTGCGCCAAGTTTAGTGCGATCAAGTCCTGCATTTTGCAACCACTGTGAGCCACTACCACAATATGTGCTGACTAACCGGCAAGGGACTCTGTCAACATGAAAACGTGGGCACATGGCACGTTCAAGTACTCTTAGGCGTAATCCGGTGCGCTTTAATTCAAATAAATAACAAAACATATCAACGAGCTGAGCCAGGTCGGCCTTAAGCTCTTCTGCTTGAGGTAGTTTTTCAAGGGCCTTATTTATGTCAGTCACAATGGTATTTTGATTGATCACAGCGTTAATACTGAGTTCTGGGTTGGCTGTAATACTCTCAGCTACTTCTGATTGCAGCTGCTCTGATAAGCTGCGTTGCCAAATTGCAATATTATGCTCAGGTTTATAAATTTGTGAAAACACCACAGGGCTTAGCGCTGTTGCTGCCGCTGATGGTAGGTTATCAGTGTCATGTTCTAATGCGTAGGCTGTCATTATGCTTCCTCCCAAACAGGAAATGGATCGGGCAGGGTTTGCCAAAGCGCTTTACCTGCTAATAGTTCATCGTCGCTAAGTAAGCAGTTATCAAGAGCTTGAGTGATCGCTGCTTGATTGAGGTTTTGACCAATAAAAACCAGCTCTTGGCGCATATCACCAAAGGGTTCTTGCCATACTTGGTTAATTGAATCTAAGTAGTCGCTATCTGTTGGCCACTGATCTTGCGGTAAGGCTTTCCAAAATATCCCGCCAAAACCATAGCGGGCTATGCCGCCAGCTTGATTCCATTGGCAAGCAAATTGTGGTCGAGAGGCTAACCAAAAGTAGCCTTTAGAGCGAAGTAGTTTGCCTTCGCGTTGATTGTTATGAATAAAGTTATAAAATTTTTCAGGGTGAAAAGGGCGGCGGGCCTCGTAAGTAAAGCTGCTAATACCGTATTCTTCGGTTTCTGGGGTATGCTCGCCGCGCAGCTCTTTTAGCCAGCCAGGTGCTTGCTGAGCTTTTTCAAAGTTAAACAGGCCCGTGCCGAGAATTTTATTGATATCAACTTGGCCATTTTCAATGGCAATAAGCTCTGCAGAAGTATTTAATGAGCTTAAAATGGCTTTTAAACTCTCAAGCTCATCGGCGCTAATTAGGTCTGTTTTACTAATTAAAATGACATCAGCAAACTCAACTTGATCAATAAGTAAGTCGGCTACGCTTCGCTCATCTTCATCACCTAAATGCTCGTTGGTTTCTTGTAAAAATTTGGCTTCGTTAAAGTCGTTTAAAAAGTTAACGGCATCAACGACCGTGACCATGGTATCAAGCCTTGCAACATCAGAAAGTGACACGCCATCCTCATCGGCAAAGGTAAATGTTTCGGCAACCGGAAGGGGTTCTGAAATACCCGTAGACTCAATAACTAAGTAATCAAATTGGCCCGTTTGTGCTAAAGCGCGTACTTCAATGAGTAAGTCTTCACGTAGTGTGCAGCAGATACAGCCATTGCTCATTTCTACTAGTTTTTCTTCGCCGCGGCTAAGCGAAACATCGTTTTTAACTGTTGCAGCATCAATGTTTATTTCGCTCATATCATTGACGATTACAGCCACTTTTTTGTCTTCACGGTTATTTAAAATATGGCTGAGCACAGTGGTTTTACCTGCACCTAAAAAGCCTGAGAGCACGGTGACGGGAAGTTTGCTCATAGTAGTGACCCTTAATTAGATTAAACAAAATTGCTGAATGTTTTGTTATAATATATCAATAAAGTGTCATTTAGGAATAGTAATCGTTGTTCGAGCGCATTTAGTTTTTGATCCTAACAACTTCACATTTACAGAAGCTGCACCCTTACCTTCGGCTAGAAACAGTGCGGCAAGTGCACAAGTAAACGGCCGTTGGTTTGTGTTAGGTGGCAGAACCGTTGGCGGCGAGCCTATCACTGACATGCTCGAATACCTACCCGAAAAAGACACTTGGCAAGCACATGCAGCACTCCCTAAAGCACGAGCAGGGCATGCCGCAGCGGTTATTGATAATGCTATCACTGTCTTTGGTGGTGAACATAGCCAAGGAGTTGACCGTGAGGTTTTTAGTTATGATTTAACCAAGCAGCAATGGCGAAAAACTTTCGAATGGCAAACACCTCGTCACGGTTTAGGAGCCGTTACGTTAAAAGGCCAAATTTGGCTAGTGGGTGGTGCCACAAAGGTAGGGCTTTCTGAAACGAGCCGTGAAGTTAATAATGCACAAGTGATGATAGGTAAAAACTTATGATAATGCCTTACAAATAAGCCTACATAAGGAGGCTTTGGGTTAGGTTAATCAAAGTGGATGGGGAGCCCCTTTATATTCAAGCAAGTTAGAGGTTTAAACTTTAATTCAGAAACCTTAAGCTTGCTGCTCCATGTTAAACCTATTTCTTTTAATGCTATTCCTTAACTTTCGCCAATAAAACTTGGGCAGCTTATAGCTTATCCTTACATTTCTTTTCACTGTCTGTTAAAAATGATGTTATATTTGTGTTCTTATTTAAAAGTAATAAAATAATACAAATTAAAATTTAACGATCAGGTTTCAAGATGACATTACAAACAAATAGTCCGTTAGTAGAGCAGCGCGCCGATCCATTTGTGCATAAGCACAGCGATGGTTTTTATTATTTTACAGGTTCTGTACCAACTTATGACCGCATTGAACTTCGTAAGTCTGCGACATTAGAGGGCTTAAAAGACGCTGAAACCTTTGATATTTGGTTTAAACATGACAGCGGCCCGATGAGCCGTCATATCTGGGCACCTGAAATTCATTACCTCGATGGCAAATGGTATATCTACTTTGCTGCCAGTGAAGAAGATGATATTTGGGCATTACGTCCGTATGTGCTTGAGTGTAAAGGCCAAGATCCGCTAAATGATGAGTGGGTTGAGCTTGGCATGATGCAAGCGGCTGAGGGCGACGAAAAGTCGTTCACTGATTTTTCTTTAGATGCCACCATTTTTGAAAATAACGGTAAGCGTTACTTCTGCTGGGCAGAGAAAACCGGCGGTCAATTTGCAGCATCAAACCTGTATTTAGCTGAGATGGAATCTCCAATTAAGTTAAAAACAGCGCAGTTTATGCTGACTACACCAGATTACGATTGGGAACGTGTCGACTTTTGGGTAAACGAAGGCCCGGCAGTACTTAAAAATAACGGTAAAATCTTCATTGCTTTCTCTGCAAGCGCAACAGGTGCATGTTACTGTATGGGCTATATGGAAGCCGATGAAAACAGCGATTTACTTGATCGTAATTCGTGGACTAAAACACGTATGCCTGTGCTTGAAACAAGTGTTGAAAAGAACATTTTCGGACCAGGTCATAACTGTTTTACAGTGGCTGAAGATGGTGAAACACCACTGTGTATTTACCATGCTCGTGACTATGAGCACGCTGTAGGTGAGCCAAGTGTAGTGCCAAAAACAGACACTCGTCCACTTGAAGAGATTGTAAAAGATCCGCTTTACGATCCAAACCGCCACGCTCGTGTTATGGAAGTGAAGTACGACGAAAATGGTCGTCCACTATTTGAACTGTATTAATTTACTGTGAATCAGATATAAAGCACAAAGCCACCAACTTAAGGTGGCTTTGTTGTTTCTAGGCTCTGTTATTTAGGGCTTAGTTAAGCAATAAAGCGGGATACAAGCTTTCCAGCTGTACGGAGCAACAACAAACACATGGCCGTTAAAACGATGAAACTCTGCCGATTGTGTGTGTCGTTTTTCAATTATCAAACTATCCATCCATTTTTGGCATTTGGCAGCCCATCAAAATAAAATTAAAAGAGTTTTTTCGACCATTTCTAAAAACTCAGCAAAGACGATACCTTTCATACAGTAGCTCAACAAAATTCAATACTAAAAGTTTAGATGTAATGAGAAATTTTACAATTTTTCACCGTTGAACTTTAGTATGGATAAGGTTTCAAATTTGCTGAAAAATTAAAGCCTAGCAAGCAAACTGACCAAACAAGGTTATACTTTTTAGTACTAATGTATTTTTGATTCTATTGGATTTGGTATTTTATGGTGATTGGTGCGAGGCTTAAAAAACGCTTATTACTTGCTTTTACTGCTGCGTGCTTTGCTATTTTGTTGGCACAAACAATCATCAGGCATTTTTGGATATTGCCAACATTTGAAGCGATGACAAAGCAAAATGATCGTATTGATATTCAGCGCGTGGAGTCACAGCTTCAGCAAGAGCTTGATGCGTTGTCAAAAATGGTCTTCGATAGTTCAGCTTGGGATACCATGTATGAAGCTGCACAGCAACGTGATACTCAGTGGTTTAATAGTGATTATGTTATCGCTGACGCACTACAGCGGTTAGACGTAAATGGTTGGTATTTATATGATACGCAGGCAAATATAATTGGCGGTGGCAGTTTTAATAGTGATTATCGGCCTTACTCACCAACGGTTTTAGAAAGCCCCAATTTGTTGATAAAAAACAACCTAATAATCTTATCTGACGATATAACCACTAGCCAATCTGAGTTAATTCATAAAGTCCGGTTTATTACCATAGATAAAACGCCAGCCGTGACGGTTGCTTACAATGTAACTAGGTCTGATGGCACAGGCGAATTTGTTGGTACTTTACTGCTTTGGAGCTTTATTGATGAAGGCTTTATCGAAAATCTAACGCCAGGGTTAGCTAATGATATTAGCTTTTATGGCACAGAGGATGCGGATAAATATAAAGAGCACTTAACTAGATTGTTTGGTGAAAAGGGGAGTGCTATGGAGGCGAGCCAGCATAATCAGCACCTTTACTTAGGAGTCAATGACCAAGCAGGAAACTTACTGTTTGTGCTATCTATTGCATCCCGTGAGCGTACTTATGACCGAAGTTTGTTTGATAGCTCCTTAATTACCGGTTTATTGATCTCTGGTTCTGTATTTATTTTGTTTTATTTATATATAAATGAACAAGTTTTAAGGCCACTCAGAAAGCTTTATACATTAGTGAATTCAGCAATTAGTAATAACAATTTTAGTGCTCGGGATGAGTATTTTGGCAATAACGAATTGCACCAGCTCGGGCGAGATATGAATGAGTTATTTACTTTGATTGAAAATCAACGCGCAGAAATACTAGAGCGCCACCAGAAGTTAAAGCATATTAGTAATACCGATTCAATGACGACGCTTGCCAATCGTCGGGCATTGGATAAACATTTTGCAATGCTTTCCAGCGATACTGATTTAGCATCGCAGCCTATCTCAATGATTGTCGCCGATATCGATCATTTTAAACTCTACAATGACTATTATGGACATGATCAAGGTGACAAAGCGCTTTGTGAAGTTGCCAATCTTCTTAAAGATAATACCAATCTAGACAGTCACTTTGTTGCTCGGTATGGCGGCGAAGAATTTGTAATTGTGCTCAGCAATACAGATAAGCAGGAGGCACTCAAAGTGGCTGAAACGCTACGAAACGCCGTTGAATCAGCTCACATTACTCACCAAGGTAGTGCAGACTTAAGCTATGTTACCTTATCGATAGGTGTTGCCAGTAAAGCTGCTAATGAGGCGTTTGATTCAGATAGCTTGTTTAAAATAGCAGATGACGCGCTTTATAAAGCGAAAAAGCAAGGCCGCAATTGCTGTGTTGCAGGGTGAAGCTCAGCTATTGCTTTATAGCTGAGCTTAACGCTTTAAATTGCAACCAAGCTCTGCTCAAGCATTGCTTTAATTTGCTTAACAATTTTTGCTTCTGTTTCTGGCTCAAATTGTTGAATACGTGGGGTGTGAATATGCCCTGTAGGGATGTCTGAATTAAGCTCATCACGTAGGCGAATACTACGATACGAAATTTCATTTGATAAGTAGCCGCCGCCACCGCCTTTTACTGCAATCGCACCTTCTAATTCTTTAAGTGATTTTGGCTCAAATGCTTTTTCAAGCGTAACGACTTTATGATTGTCGTTGATTGGGAATGGCCCTTTGGCTTGTTGCATTTGCTTAACTGGTAAGCTGAACGTTACAAACTCATTGCCCGGAAGAGGGCGGTCGTTAAGGCTCGAAATTTTCGGTGCAGTGGCTGTGCCGCCATACACAATATTGGCGTTATCGGGCGCCGTTACACTGCGGCGTTTACCCGGAAAGCGTTCAAGGTCAAAGTCTTTGCTGCCCATACTGATAGTGGCAATCATATCGACATTGTTAAGTGCATAATATGGCGCAAGTAATGATTCGATAATACCTTGGTCAAAGTCTTCGTAGCGTACTGGCACCATCACCGTATTGATCTCGGCGCTAATGCCATTGTAATTAATTACTTGGCCATCAAGTAATAATGCTGCAACACCGGATGGGTTACTTTGATTAATATTTCTATCTAATAAGAAGGGATCAAAACCTGTAATTAAAATGCGTTTGTCGGTTTTTTTACTGTAATCAAGGTCGGTGCGTCCACGGCTGCCATTTTCGAGCATTGTTAATAACGCGGTTTGTTCGCTGTCGGTAATTGCAAACTGGGGTTTGCTGGTACGAATAATTTTGCTTGAAAGTAAACGCGCCCAATATAGCTCTCGGTCGTCGAAGCTGTTGGTTTTAATTATACGCGCTTTGGCATCGCGCCATAATTGTTTAGCGTAATCATCAATAAGGTCACTTGCTTGCTGATAACTAGCAGCCGCTTGCCACTGTTTTTCAAATTGGTTCACTTCATCAGAAAAAGCACTCAACACCTTTGGCATGGCTTTGCTGGCTTTTTCAATACGCAGTTCTTCAACGGTTAAATTGGCTGCAAATGCAGTAAATGACGAGGCGATTAAGCCGGTGGCAAGTAAAACTTTTTTCATGATTATCCTATTTAGTTACAGCACGTTTAGTAGGCTTGCGTTAACTATCCTATGGATAAATGCCGAGCGCAAATAAAATCGCTCAACACAGAATTTGAAAAATAATGAATTAAAGGAGATAGCGCTTTTGATCAAAGTTATTTCTCAAATGAAGGGCTTTTAATGTTCGATATTGAATAATTAATTATCGTTTTTCGGTAATTTTAGTTTGTTTTTTAACTTATCTAGTGCCATAGTAGTTTTTTTACTAGAAGGATCGTGAAAATGAAATTTGGTTCTATTGCAGTGGTTTCGCTGATTGTGCTGTTATTAACTGGTTGTACGACAATTAAAGTTGAGGAATCTCACTTTTTATATCCGGATAAAAAAATAACGATGCAGGAAATACAAAGTGTTGATGCCACCGCCAAAACGCAGGAGATAACTTTAAACACCGATGAGGGTACTAGACTTAAGGGTACCCTTATTAAAGTTGCAGATGCTCGTGCTACGGTAATTTACTTCGGTGGTAACCAGTTTCGCGTTAGTGCCGCAGGTGGGGAACCTGCCAAGCTACTTTTACCTTTTCAAGTTAATATTTTAATGATGGATCATCGTGGTTATGGGCTTAGTTCTGGAGTACCTAGCGTAGCTAATCTGCAAGCTGATGCATTACAGGTATTTGATTATGTAAAAGGCAGATCAGACCTAAATACTTTGCCTGTGGTGATCCATGGTCATTCTTTAGGAAGTATGATTGCCGGTTATCTTGCCAGTCAGCGTAACGTTGATGCTCTGGTACTCGAAGGGAGTGTGACAAATGTTGAACAGATGACAGCAGCACGAATTCCGTGGTTTGCTAAACCGTTTGTTAGTGTTGAGTTTAGTGAAGAGATTAAACAAGTCGATAATTTAAAAGCGTTACAAGTTTATCAAGCACCGCTATTAATAATTACCGGTGAAAAAGACACTCAAACTCCACCTGAGTTAGCTAAGTCACTATATCAACATGCAAAATCTCAGCAAAAGCAGATTTACATTGCAAAAGGGAAGCACCATTCTAATGCGTTAACAGGTAAGCAGTTAGCGACTCATTATGAGCAACTTCTAAAACAAATAACACTGAGTAAATCGTCATGAAAAAAATTGTTTGGATGAGTTCGTTTATCCTAAGCCTGCTATTTTTTACGCTTATTAGCTTGTTAGTAACAAGCATTATTGTGCTTTTCAGTGACAGTAATGTTTTAAGTTTTACACAAAGTAATGGTGCGCATATGTGGATTGGTCTTGAAGTCAGCGGCTCTTGGCAAGGAGTTGCACAAACATTAAATGAGCATGGTTTTGATAGTGTTTTATGGCTTGGTCTTGTGCAATTGCTACCGTTTATTCTGATCAACATAATTTTGATTCGGTTATTTTTGCTTTACCGACGTGGATCCTTCTTCGCTATTGAAAATATACAATGTTTTAAATGGTTAGGTGGCGTATTATTGGCGCAATTTGCACTAGTTGTGTGCTACCCGTCACTACTTATAACTCTTCTTAACTTGGCAACAGGATCAGATATCGGAAGGGTCGTGGCTATACAAGATACTGATATTATAGGCTTAGTGATGGGATTAATTATTTATGTTATTGGTTGGATCATGGGTCAAGCGCAGCAGCTACAAAAAGAGCAAGAGTTAGTGATTTAATGGCGATTATTATTGATTTAGATGTAGTGTTAGCTAAGCGAAAAATGAAGTCTGCAGAATTAGCTGAAGCGATAGGTATTACGCCACAAAACTTATCAGTTCTTAGAGCTGGACGAGCTAAGGCTGTGCGCTTTACGACCTTAGATGCAATTTGTAAGCACTTAGGTTGTCAGCCTGGTGATATTCTGCGTTTTGAGGATGACTAACGAAAAATAAGCTTTGTTTGTTTAGTTTGAGAGTCTTTTAATAACTTGCGGTATTTTGCTGGGGTGATGTGCATTATTGCTTTGAATTCTTTGATTAAATGAGGCTGATCGGTAAAGCCACATTCAAGTGCAATATCTGCAAAGCTTATTTCAGGGTTGTCTTTAATTGCTTGTTTAGCAAGTTTTACTCGGTAGATACGCTCAAAATACTTAGGGGTGACGCCGCATTGATCCTTAACTTGCCTTTCGAGCTGGCGTTGACTGAGTGGGGCAAGTTGGTAGGCAGTTTCGAGTGGCGTTAACTCTATAAGGTTACGGATTAGGTGTTTTGAGTGCCTGTTGCTGTGGTTAATGTTTTTATTATCAGTAAAGTGGCGGCTAATAAGCGTAACAAACGCGGCTAAGCTGGCATTATTTTGCAGACCTAGTGCAATTTCACATAGGGACTGCTCTGCAAGGAGTGGGTGAGCGTTTCGCTTTAGTTCAGACAATACGGTTGGGTTAAAACGAATACCACAAAACTGTGCATCGTGTGAAAATGTGACTTTAGATGCCTGAATCGATGTTTCTTGCACTGCATAAGGGGCAGCAAGCGGCTTGTCATCAAGTAAAACTTCACCAGCAACAGGAAACACAAGCCCTGTGGCACCATCGCAGGCAAGCCATTGCTCTCCTTGAGAGTGCGCGGTGGCATACCAAATAGCTTGTATGCTATCGGCAAGATTGCCCTTTGGGGTCATTAATTCGAGCGTTAAATGGTTACTCATTAAACTTCACAGCCTCTATCGATAGCGAAAGTATCATCAATTGAATAGCGTTGTGTCAATTTTTAGTCCAAAAGTAAGCTACTTTAAGGGCTGTTATTCGCACCCTGTTTTTAATCCTGCTATGCTACGCCCATTAGCAATCACTGAGTATTTGAGATGATTAACGATAACGATGTAATTGAAACATTAGACGAGTTAGAAACATTTTTACGCCTAGTTGAAACTGGCGGTTTAGGGCTAGAGAATGTAACCGGTGTTGCCCTTGCAACCAATAATAGTGATGGCCGCCCATTTATTGCGGTACTTGATGATAAACATCAACTTTTACTTGGCCGTTACGTGACTAGTGAAGTGTATGAAAACGGTAAAGATATGGTACGTTACGGCACTAAAAAGCCGCATTAATAATCACTGTTTACCAATAAAAATGGGGCGAAGACGCCCCATTTTTATTGGTAGTCGGCAAGCTCTCTGTGAATGCTCATTACCAGTTCACTAGGAATGCATAATTGATTAGCGAGCGTGTCTAAGTAGTGTTTAGAAATAGCTTGGTTTAAATCAATCCTGATTTATTTAAATTACCCACTAACTTTTGTAAGTCTTTCATTGTTCTCTCCTTGCAGTTATGTGCCCAGACTAGGTGATTTAAAGTGAAAAGGAAACGAGATAAATGTTACAAAACACATCAGGTAACAATTATCTGCTTTAGGTACTTATCTTTAGCTTGCTTAAAATACACCCAGTACTATAAGTTAGGGTTTCTGTTTAATTAATAATAAGGAAAAACTCATGGCAGACAATTACACACCACCTGAAGCAAGCCTTCAGATGGCATCTGAAAATAACTCAGGGCAGGGGAAGGTAGACGATTTACCCGAGGGCATTAAAGGCTTTAGTTGGGGCGCTTTCTTGCTAAGTTGGATTTGGGCAATTGGCAACAGCACTTGGATTGGCTTATTGGCCTTAGTGCCTTATGTTGGTTTTATTGTGTCGATTTATCTGGGTTTTAAAGGCCGAGAAATGGCATGGCAAAATAAACGTTGGGATAGCGTTGAGCATTTTCAACGAGTACAAAAACAATGGTCATTTTGGGGCGTGTTGATCATTGGTGGCATATTTTTATTGGGTATTGTAGCGGCGATAGCTATCCCTGCTTACCAAGCCAATGTCTAACTTATAAATAGAGCGAAAAGCCAGTATTTACTGGCTTTTTTTATGCCTGAAATGGTCAAAATATGGGTTTAATTACTTACTGAGTTATTATGTTTTTCATTCTTTATTTTATGATAATCGTAAAATAAAGTTTGACAATCATAAATCCACTGTGTACTTTTTAGACTATGAAAATACGAATCAACCTAGATATAGAATTGGCAAAGAACAAAATGCAGCTGAAAGAGCTATCTCAGCGCATTGATATTTCTATGACCAATTTATCATTACTAAAAAACGGAAAAGTGAAAGCGATCCGCTTTAGTACCCTTGAAGCTATTTGTGAAGAGCTTAATTGCCAACCCGGCGATATTTTGGTGTACGAACGCGATAGCGAATAACTTTACAACGCAACAGGATTTTGGAGGGCATATGCTCAACCGTGACTATTTACTACCCGGCATAGCAGCAGGATTACTCGCTGTGATTTTTCCCATGTACTGGATTTCAGTATTTGGCGAAACACTCGATGGCTTAGGAGAGGCGCTTAAGCTTGATTTACAAAGCTTAAACTTTTCAGACCTTGTGTTCGTGCTCATCGGTGCACTTGAAATTTACGTGTACCTGAGTTTACGCAAAGCACTAAAAGATATGTTCGATGTTGAAGGTGTACGCATACTGTTATGTGTGCTTGCGGTGCTGGTATTAGCTTTTCATGCCACTGTGTTATGTGATGTTTATCTTGCCGTAGCTGGTGATAAAGCATCGAATGATGTAGTAGAAAGTATTTCAATTATTGCCATGGTGGTCTCGGCTGGAAGTTTAGGCTTGTATGCCTTAGTGGGTTTGATCACAGCCGCGTTATTACTAACAAAGCGCCATGGAATGTCATCGTTGCTAACGGTGTTTTCTATCCTATTGTTGCTAATGTGCATCTTACAGCTAACGGTGATTTTTGCTTACTTGAATGTGTTTTTATTCCCAGCAGCATTATTAATTTTAATGGTGTTCTTTATCAAAAAGCCTGAGCAAATCGAAGTGATTTAACAACGCTTTGTAACACAAGGAATAGGGTATGAGCTGGTTTAAAACGATTCTGTTAACGCTATTTTTGTCATTTGTTTGGGCTGCTACCTGTGTGTATGGTGGTGTCAGTGGTTGGTTTTTAAAACCCATTGCCGAAACGGGCAATACTGAGCAATTTATTGCTAATAGTCAGGCGCTGATTGCCAACAATCACGCAAACATTGCTTATGTTTTGATTGAAAATGGCCAAGTGGTTTTTCAAGATTACTCAAAAAGCAAAGATGAAATAACCGCAAATACTTTGTTCCCCGTGGCATCGCTCAGTAAATTTATTACCGCCTATGGCATGATGACTCTGGCAGAGCAACAACAAATTCGTTTAGATCACGCGATTAATGAGCAACTGACGGGTTGGCAGTTACCTGAATCAGAGTTTGATAATCAAACCGTTAGCCTTGCTCATCTGTTATCTCATACTGCGGGGCTTGGTGATGGTTTAGGCTTTGCTGATATTGAGCTAAATGAAACCGTACCAAGCGTGCTTGCGTCGCTAAACAAGCCGCTATCATCAACGGGTGTGCGTGAAATTAAAGTCACCAAGCCTGTGGGCGATTTTCAATATTCTGGGGGCGGCTATTTGATGCTGGAGCTGCTGGTCGAAGAAAAAACGAATCAACGCTTTGCAACTTGGATGGCTGATAACGTCTTTAAGCCAGTCAATATGACTGATGCTAGTTACGATGTACTCACTGAGTTAGACAACATCGCACCTGCTTATGATAAAAGCGGTCAAGCTGCGGGGCATTTTCAATACGCATCGGCAGCGGCAACAGGCTTACTGGCAAGTAGCCATGACTTAATCGCTTTAGTGCAAGCATTAACATCACCTCAAACAGGGCAGTTAAGCCCGCAAATGATCAGTACCATGCGAGCGCCTTTGGCAATTAGCTTAGGCGCACCAATTTGGGGGCTAGGTACCATGCTTTATGCACCAACAGCATCGGGAGATTTTGTGTTTGGCCATGATGGCGCGAATGAGCCAGCAATAAATAGCACACTTCGCATCAACCCAGATAACAATGATGCAATCATCGTACTTAGTAGCGGCGGTGAACATATTGCATCAAAGCTCGGTTATGAATGGACGCTTTGGCAAACCGGTTACCCCGACTTTTAGCGTTTGATGTTGCCTTGCAAAGTGCTTTTGTACCTTGCTTAATAGGCCTTGGCATCATCTTGATAGGTATGCTTTTGGTGCGTTTCAAAAAAGCGAAATAAACAACGTATGATTGTCACATTTTTAACTCGTTCTAATAATTAGCTTAAAGCTCAGCCTAGCTCACTACCCCCTACTCTTTAATAAATCAATTTATTGAAAAAATAAAAGCCTTTTATTTCATAAGCTTGGATCTTTAACAGGTAATTTAATGTAAATTCTAGATGTTTTGCTGACTTTTTAAACGCTTATTCAGTTTAAGTGGTTGTACCTGTTGCAATTTTGCAACAGTGAATCAATAATTCCTTTTCAATCAAGTGGTTATGTTTTCTGTTTGGGTACTTTTAACCGTTCAGATTGACTAAGCACTTTTAAAAATAAAAATATGGAATTTTTTGATGTATAAAAAAGTACTTTACCCTTCTTTGCTAGCAATTAGCGTCTCTGTTTTATCTGGTTGTGGCACAACGCCTGCAACGCCTGAAGAGCTAGCAATGCAAAAAGAAATGCAGCAAGCTTTTATTAATAAATTGAAGGGCTCAACTTTAACGAGTGTAATCCCGCAAGCCCAGCAACATCAGCAGCAAAAGGTTGAGAAGCCGGAAGTTGTTATTTCTGAAAGTGAATTATTAACTCAGAAAGAAATCGTTGACCAAACTGGTGGGCCAGCAACATTTATGCGTGAAAAAGATGGAATATTGATAAATGGTTCAATGTTTCATGATTACGAAGGGGAAGTGGCTAACTTAGGTGCTGATCGTCTAACAGGCCAATTTACGTATGCAATTGAGAACTTTGATGGCACGTTTACTCTAAAATACAGTAAAGCAGGCTCAAGTGAAGGTGCTGTTAAACTTGCAACTGTTACTAAAGATAATGATTCATTTAAAGTGAAAACGGTGACAGGTAAGTCATTTACAGGTACGTCTGTTACACCAACATCCGATGGCTTTATTGTAGGGCGAGCGGGCTCTGCTTTTCGCTACGTGATCGGTTCTAATAACGTAAAATCTATTTCAATATTAGATGGTTACCACATCGCGAAACACCAAAATGGTGATGTTGCATCAACAAATTTTATTTTGCTAGAAAAAGATAAAACTAAAAGCAATAACCCTTTAACAGGGTTATTTGAGTCAACTAAGAGTTTAGGAAATACACTAGGCTTTAATAAAGTAGATGATTATATTCTGTTAAACATTAACGACAGCACAATTGTTCCTTTAGATGTGAGTATCTCGGGTAAAAAAGTTGCAGAGCACTCAAACTGCCGTAGTAAAGGTTTATACAATGAGTGTGACAATGTTTCTTTCAAAGAATCGTTATATAGAAAAGATGGATTCAAGAACAACAGTCATTATTATTGGGCAATTGATTGGATTAATACACCTTCAGGCCCTCTTGCGTTCTACAAAACGAGTACAAAAGTAAAAGTTGTAGATATTAATAGAAAACAAGTGCATACCGTTTTTTCTAGAACACTCGGTGTGAATGAGTTTATTTTAATTGAAAAACGAGATGGCACGGTTGCAGTAAAAGCGCAGTTAGGCTTTAGTCATGATCAAGTTGATAATATCGAAGGCTTTATCAGTACAAATAAAGAAGAAATAGAACCAATGCAACAGCTTGGATCATAATTAGTTTTTTGAATATGCTTAAAGCCCCCGTTTGGGGCTTTTTTGTTTCTTCTACATCGATGGTCATTGTTCATTAACGTGAACAGCTATAGTATTTGCTTTACATTGATTATTCAGGGTAGGGCGCATGTTACGATTTTTTTCTATAGACCAAGGTGTGATCACAGAAACTGAGCCAGCTGCAGATACGCCTCTTGCAACCGCCATAAAAAATGCCCACTGGATTGATACCATAAATCCAACCGAAGAAGAACGACAAGCGCTGGCAAGCACGCTTAATATCACACTACCTGGTGCTGATGATGTTGAAGAAATCGAAGCCTCTTCCCGTTGTTTTATTGACCATGAAGGTTTGCATGTGCATGCGCTTTTCATGTCACCAAATGAAGGGCGCTTTAATACGGTAACCGTGGCTTGTTTGCTACAAGACAACTGCTTGCTGACAATCCGCGATGATGAACTAGCCGATTTTCGTCTATTACGACTGCGTGCTCGTAAAGGGCAAGTAGCGTGTGATAATCCAAAGCAACTTTTGGTGACTTTATTTGACCAAAAAGTCGAAAACCACGCTGATATGCTTGAAGACATGCATCACCAATTAGAAAAACTCAGTGCCTACGTACTTGAAGAAGATGATTCTGATTTAGAAGAAGCTGTTAGCCGAATTTCTCGCCTTGAAGATAATAACGGTAAGGTGCGTTTATGTTTGATGGATACTCGCCGGAATATCTCGTTTTTACTGCGCCACCTAGGAGCGCCTACAGAAGATCGAGAATCACTACGTGAAATTGTGCTTGATATTGATACCCTCATGTCTCACTGTACATTTTTGTTTGATAAGGTTAATTTCTTAATGGACTCGACTCAGGGTTTTATTAACATCGAACAAAACCAAATTATCAAAACTTTCTCAATTGCCTCTGTGGTGTTTTTACCGCCGACCGTCGTCGCCAGTATTTATGGAATGAATTTTAATAGCATGCCTGAACTGCAATGGGCATGGGGTTACCCGTTTGCAATTGGCATTATGTTGCTGTCTGGCTTTGCACCATACTTGTTCTTTAAACATAAAGGTTGGTTGTAACAAAGCATAAAAAAGCCCAGCAATTGCTGGGCAAGGGGTCTTCGGATAGACCTAGGGGGTTTAACCTTTCAATTCGCCGGTAGACGATTCGATATGTGCACGAACAAACCATTGAAATTGTTCTAAATCAGCCAGTTGGCCGGTGATCATATCTTCAGAAACTGGGTCTAGCTCACCAAGCTTATCGATAGCTGCACGGTGGTCTTTATTGACTCCGTTATACACTTTATCAAGCGCTGTTAGATGGTCAGTAACTAAGCCTTTACCAATTGAATAATCTTGCCAAGTACGGCGTTCTACAATTGATTGTGGTGTGCCAACAGGTACGCCGCCCATAGTTGCAATACGCTCTGCAATCGTGTCAGTCATCTCTTGCACTGCGCTTACTTGCGGGTCTAACATTTCGTGTACACCAATAAAATTAGGGCCAACAACATTCCAATGAATGTGTTTTAAAGTGAGGTGTAAATCGATTAAAGCGACCATGCGCTGGTCTAGAATAGCAATCGTGTCAGCTGCAGCTTGGTCTTTAACACCGGGTGCTGTAAATTCTGCGATTTTTGATGATGAATTACTCATTACTCCTCCGAGATTATCTATAAAATTCCTTTCGCTTTTAGTTTAAAAGCGCGCTTGATTAGGTAGAAGCAAGCGCTGTGCCTAAAATGGAATGTTTGTAAGTCATTGAATTTTAACGGCTAATTTAATTTCCTTTTAAGGTGGAGTGTTTGTGGGGAGGTATGAGTATGAAAACTCTGCACACCTTCTGTAAAAAATTCAGTGTGCAGATACAAACTTACGACTTAAGAAAGCAATGCAGCTGCTAAACGAACAAAATCAGATGAAGTTAGAATTCCCACTAGGTTGTTTTCTTTATCAACCACAGGCATGCAGCCATGACGGTTTTCAACAAAAAACTTAGCAACTTCGTGAAGCGGTTGCTCTGGCGAGATACTAGTAAAATCGGTAGCCATAATATCAACTACTTTAGTTTGCTTTTCTTTGCGTTCAAGGGCGCTGGCGCTGTAATTAGCCATGATATTCATTACCTGAGCAATCATGATTTTTTGCGTTAACATGCCAACTAAGCCACCGTGCTCATTGATCACCGGAATATGGCGAACATTCTTCTCTTTCATTAGATTATGCGCGTCATGCAGGGTATTTTGCGCACTTATGGCGAATGGGTCTGGCGTCATCAAATCACTAACTAGGTGTGTCATGGCTAAATCCTTACAATTAATCAAGTTGTGGTAAGTCTAGCGCTTATCGAGTTAATTGCACTTTAGTTAGATCAAAGTTTTAGTGATTAACGGTGCAAGTACCTGCATTACTTTGCTGACAATAGTGAAAGTCTAAATAATAGTGAGACTTAGCTGGGCGTTCACCTTTAGTGAGGTATTGATACATCAACTCGGCAGAAAGTCGGCCCATTTCAAAAGGGTTTTGACCAATATTGGCCGATGATAATCCTTGCTGTAATACTTCTAATTGCATTTGCTCAGTATCAGCAGAAACGATCACCACCTCTTGATTGGCAATGCGTTGTTTATGTTTAGCAATCACGTTTGCATAGTTAGAGTTAAATTGAGCAAAACCCGCTACCGCTAAAAATAGTGGTGGATTTTCAAGGTTAAGCAGTTTGTCGAGTTGACCGAGGGAGACTTCTCGCTTGCCTAAGCTATATAAAGGGCATCTATCGAACTCACTCCAGCCATTTTCACCGCTTAAACGTTTATCTTTTTGCCCAGATAACGCATAGCGAACACCTTCAATACGCTTGTTTAAATTAGGTGTTGTTGAGTGCCCTGATTGAATACAAACCTGGTTATTTTCTTTGTTGGTGAATTTTTTTAATTCGTTACCTAAGGCCACACCATAATCAAAATTATTGGTACCTACGTAGGTTAAACGGTACTGCTGATCTTTCTCGAGCAGATCAGAGTCAAACGTGATCACAGGAATGTTGTTATCTTTAAGCTTTTTTAATGCTCTTTCAACAAGGTAATTGGAATCTGTGGTTGCGATTAATAAACCACTAATGTTGTTTCTGCGAACTAGGTCGGTGATCACTAATACTTGCGTGCGAATATCTTGAAAGTCTTTGGGGCCGTCGTAAATACATTCAAAATCGAGATGCTGTTTTGCAAATTGCTCACACCCTTTAAAGGCTTGCTGATAAAAGCTATCGTTTTTGGTTTTACCCACAACAGCCACCACATATTTAGCCTGAATTGGCAGGGCAAAAAGCCAAAAACTGGCACACAAAAGTACCCAGTTTAATTTAAAATTTAATAATACTTTTAAAGACATAGCACTACATATTGCAAGTTAAGTATAAGCACGAGCTAATTATAGTGGCAGAGTTCGAATTTACCAGTCAGCATTTGCATCAATCAACTGGCTTTAACATATAATGAAAAAGCCTTTTTAGGGAAGCGGCTATGATCATATATAAATACTGGCAGCAATTAACAACACTTTGGCAAAAGGCCACTTTTTTATGGGGGGCTTTTTTTATTCTATTTAATGCATATTGCTTTTTTTGGCGTCATTTAATTGCGGGAGGCCAATATCAGTTTATTGACTCACAAATTTTTTGGCTAAAAGAGTGGGGGGCTTTATGTACTTTAAATATTGTTCTGGTGGCTTTTGTTGATTTAAAAGCCAGGATTAATAGCAACTTATTTGTTTTTATTATTACGTGCGCAGTGACTATTTGTTCTTTGGTGATGTTACGTATTTTTGTTGATTACTCTTTTTATGGCTATGCAATAGCTGCTTCATTCATTCCGCTTTTACCAAAGTACTTAATCGCATGTTGTTTGGTTTTGGCGTTATGGCGAGTATGCAGCATGTCGCTCTTGTCAAAAGCAAAGAACGACAAGCCAGAGAAAGGTCTATCCGAATATATTAAAATAAACCATAAAGGGGTTGTTAAGAGACTCTCCCCAGAATCAGTATTATTTATAAAAGCTGCCGGTAACTATGTAGAAATACAAACATTAACCGAATGCTTTTTAAAAAGAGATACCATCAAAAACATTCAAGCTCACTTACCTTGCAATGAATTTAAGCAAGTGCACCGCAGCTACCTTGTAAACTTAGCTCATATTGAAGATTTTAATCTTCATAAAGCAAATGCAACTTTAAATATGAAACTAGGGTTTAGCATTCCTGTTAGCAAAACTTTTAAACCAGCATTAGCAAATGTATTAAGTGAGCCAAGTGTATTCGTCACAGAATGATGGGTTTCGTCACAATCTTATTTAAAACAGAAGCTTAATCTTTACTATTAAGTCATGAATACAGTTTTTAAGGATAAAGTTCATGACAAAAAAGACACAGAAAACACATAAGTTACTGCATTGGCTCAGTGCGCTATTAGTCATTAGCGTACTTGTTTTGGGTTACTACATGACCTGGGTGACTGACTACAGTTTGTATCATTGGCATAAATCAATTGCGGTGATCATTGCCATCGTCTGGCTGTTAAGAATAGTTTATAGGCTCTATCAGCCGTTTCAATCTACTGTACAAACAAGCTTAACTAAGTGGTTGCATTTATATCATTGGGGCTTGCTAATCTTGCTAGCTGTAATGTTACTGTCTGGTGCTTTTTATAGTGGTTTCGGCGGCTTTGGTATTGCCGTTTTTTCGTGGCAGTTAGTGGCTAGTAATTATAACGAAGCAGGTCAGGCCGTTGCGTCAAGCGCCTGGTTAAGCGATTTTGGCTGGCAAATTCATATTTTATCTGGCTATGTGCTATCAGCTGCTCTTTCAATCCATATTTTAGCGGCGCTTAAGCATCACTTCATAGATAAAGACGCGACCCTAAAGAATATGCTTTAAGCGTTTATTTTAATTTGGTTTCGACCATTATCTTTCGCCTCATAAACAGCTTTGTCTGCGCGGTTTACTAAGCTTTCAAAGCTGTCATTTGACTGCCAGTTGGTTAAACCAAAGCTAGCGGTGACAGGTATACGGTGCTCTTGATAAGCTATTTGACTGCCTTCGATGGTTTTACGAAGGCCTTCTAAAAATTGTGTCGCTGACTTGATGTCGGTAGCAAAGAACAACAGTAAAAATTCTTCACCGCCGAGCCTGCAACATAAGTCTTCTTTTTTCAAATGGTGTTTCATTAGATCAGAGAACACTTCGAGTACTAGGTCACCGCCATCATGCCCGTAACTATCATTAATACGTTTGAAGTAATCAATATCAACTACGCAGGCGAATAAGCTAGATGTTTGACTTGGGCTGAATAGTTGCTGCTGTTCGATAATGAATTGTAGTCCGCGGCGATTGTAAAGCCCGGTAAGTGGATCTTTTAAAGACAGCTCCAAATAGCGTTTTTTTTCATCCACTAACAGGGTAGTGATGAGACCAAGGCCAGTCATAACAAACACGGTTGCATGGGCAATAACCGTGAGAGAGTATAAGGTCGCTAAATTGTGTTCATGGGTAATGATACTCAGCTGTGAAATAGGCACCAAAAGAAGAATACACTGCGCCATCGACAACACTGTATTGCCTATGTTCTTCTCACAGACAGCGCGCTTTGTTGTGTAGTAAATAAGTGCAGGTAACACGCTTAGCGTAAAACAGGCTTCAACAAGGGCAAGTTGATTTATATTTTGAGTAAGGAGGACAAATACAGAAAAAATAGCACCATGCGCAATGATTATCTTATTAAAGCGGCTGGGTTCATCATGGTTATAAATGGATAATTGCAGTAATGTCATGGAGATCATATAAATCACCACACCAGAGCGAAAACTTGGCGTAAGGTCTAATAAGTCTTGGATCCAAAGCCATGCAAAGCCAATTACACCAAGGTAAAAAAACAGGTTAAATAAGTAAATCGAGCGGTTATTAAAACTACTGCGCATCAGGCGCGTGGCTATAATGGAGCAGGTTACTACCGTAATGAGTAAGAAGACAAAAAAGCCGTGGTAAAAGTAATTCTCTACGTTACTAGCCATGAGTCGCACTGAAAAGCTCTAGGTAAATAAAGCTTAGCACAGGAAAAATTACTCACCTTTAAATCCTACCTATGATTCAAAAATGCTTTAATCGTTAGTTCATTTATTGATAGCTAAGCTTTCAATACACTACTGCCAAGCAAAGCTTGCTCAAATTAAAACAAACTAAACATCACTGAAGCGATTAATAGTATTGCCATTAGGTAGTTAAATGCTTTTAAGCGCTTTGGGCTGGCAAGCCAGTGTTGCAGCTTTTCGCCAAGTAAAGTCCACGAGCTGACACACGGCAGGTTAATTAAGCCAAATACGAGGCTTACGATTAACACAGAGGTGAGGTTTTTGTCTGGGGCATATAAGCTTACCGCGCTTAATGCCATTGCCCACGCTTTTGGGTTCACCCATTGAAATAGTGCAGCCTGAATAAAAGTAAACGGCTTACTTTCACTACTGGCTTTTTGTTGTGCGTTACTTGTGGCAATTTTAAACGCCAGATAGAGCAAGTAAGCAATGCAAAATACCTTTAATATCAAGTAGCTTGGTGGAAACAAGTCAAATAGCTGCATGATGCCAAGGCCCACCAAAACCAGCATCAACATAAAGCCAAGCGTCACGCCAAGTAAGTGTGGTGTGGTTCTTTTAAAGCCAAAGTTAGCACCTGAGCTCATCAACATTAAGTTATTTGGTCCAGGGGTAATTGATGACACCAAAGCAAATAATGCCAAGGCTGTTAAAATTTCAAAACTCATCGCTATCTCTCCATTTAAATTAAGATGCAATTATAAGTTGTAATGCACGCAATTTTTGCGCTTAATGTTGTTGCGTATGTTTAAGATTCACAATCAAAAATGAAAAAAGATAAAATTAACGACAGAATATTGCATGAGCTTAAACGCAATGGCCGAATTGCCAATGCCGAGCTGGCAGATAAAGTGGGTTTATCGCCATCGGCATGCCTTCGTAGAGTACAAGAACTAGAAAAGCTTGGGGTTATTGCTGGGTATCGGGCGGTTATTAATAATCAGGCTGTTGGCTTAGGATTTATCGCTTATGTTGGGGTTGGTTTAAATGAGCACTCAACAGTATCTCAGCGAGCATTCGAACACGCTCTTGAGTTTATTGATGAAGTAAAAGAGTGCCACAATGTAACTGGCTCGTTCGAATATTTGCTGAGGGTTGAGACGGCGGATCTCAAGTCCTACAAAGCGTTTCATGCAGATGTGCTCGGCTCAATTCCACAGGTACGAACCATTACCACTCATGTGGTAATGGAATCACCGAAGGATGAACGCGCTTAACAATAGAGTTTGTACCTTTTTTGTCATTAATTTATTGCGAGCTATAAGGCCTTAGCCTAGAACCTTCGCGTTAAAATAATAATATATAAGGAAATTACGTGAAAATGTTTAAGCCTTTTTTGGCGTTTATAGCTTTAGGTTTATTAGCAGGCTGTCAATCGACAACCGAAACAGGTGTATCGATGGCCCGCTTTGAGAGCCCAGAGATCAACAGTGACCCCTTTCATTTTCGTGCAACCGTTGGTACAGATACAAGCAAGATCATTGCGAAAGATACCAGCGAGAGTACTTCAACGAGTACAGCGATAACGACTTCGATGAGTATGACCTTAGGTTATTCGACGGAGCTTACCGTAGGGGCTGGTATTGGTGGCGATCATGATTATGAAAAATATGCTATTAAGCATCAATTTTATGGCAGCCCTTTATAATCGGCTGTCGAGAAAAACTTCTCTATGGCTGTCAGCCTTGGCTATATTCGCAGTGAAGATGCGGGGTATGGTCCACTATTAGCGGGTAATTATGATGACGATACCTATGATTGGGATTTATCGCACGATACTTATGATATTGCACTTATTTCAGGATACCGATTAAGCTCAAAAGCCTTATTATACGGCAGTGTCTTTTATCAAAAAGGCACGATCGATGTTGATTATACACAGATGTATTACCTTGCCAGCGATAGCTTTACTGCCTTTAGCCGTCATCGGGAATACCATGTCGCCATCTTCAACTTTGATACGTAAGTTTTCAAAGCGTTTGTCAGATGCAAGCGTCATCCAGCAACCACGTTTTTCGCAAACCCCAGTGATAGTCCCTTCCACGGTAATTGGACTTGCAAGGTAATCGTCTGGTGAGGCCATAACCGTCGAAATTTTAATGAGTTTGTCACTGTCGACTGGATTGCCAAACTGTAAGCTAAAGGCGTGTTGGCTAAAGCTTAAAAGCGCCAATGAAAATGCAATAAATGTTTCTGATTTTAGGAACATAGCGGTTGCTTCTTGAAATAAAATTAAGCCTTAGTTTAAGCGATTTACATGTATGATAAAAGTTTAATGAGATTGAAAATGATTTTCAATTAAGTTAAGTCTAGATCAATTACTTATTCATGTTGTACGGGTTCTATCAGTTAAATCAAGCTTTATGACAATTTCGTGAATATTGTGATGATGTAACTTTTTATCGTTTCATTGCTTTATAATGCCTTTTTTATTTGTATGATAAAGCTGGTTTTAGCTTGGAGTTAGCATGGTTTCACGTCGAGAATTTTTAGTAGGGGCGGGCACATTGGCCTTTTTAGGGTTATCAAAAAGTGCCATAGGTAAAGTGTCGTTAGGTGATTTAAAAACAACGGCTGTGGGCTTTGGCCCGTTAATTCCCGATCCAGATAAACTGCTCGACTTACCCGAGGGCTTTAGTTATCAAGTAGTTTCAAGCCTAGGTGAGAAAATGTCTGATGGGTTTACGGTACCCGATAAAGCCGATGGCATGGGTTGCCTAGCGCTTGGTAATGACCGCGTTGCATTAGTGCGAAACCATGAGCTAAAACCAAAAGATTTAGCGAAAGCTGAAGCAAGTATTGCCAACCATAAAACGCCCCTGGCTTTTGATACTAACAGTGACGGTGTGGCGTTACCGGGTGGCACAAGTCATATCGTTTATAACTTAAAAACCCATCAAAAAGAGCAAGAATACTTGTCATTGGTCGGCACTATTCGTAATTGTTCTGGCGGTATTACGCCATGGGGCACCTGGCTTACGTGCGAAGAAACCACAGATACCAAAGCCGATGGATTTAACCAAGATCATGGTTATATTTTTGAAGTACCCGCAAATAGCAAAGGCTTAATTAAACCTGAGCCATTAAAAGCCATGGGTCGATTTAACCACGAAGCGGCTGCTGTTGATCCGCGCACTGGCATTGTTTATTTAACAGAAGACAAAGGTGATAGCGTCTTTTATCGTTTTATTCCAAATGAATATGGCAAGCTGCATAAAGGCGGGCAATTACAAGCGATGGTGGTAAAAGGTAAGCCACAATTCGATAGCCGTAACTGGAATAATAAAGCTATGGGGCTACATCAAGAGCTTGAGGTTGAGTGGGTCAATCTAGATAACCCTGAAAGCCCGAAAGACGACCTACGCCTACGCGGCTACAAACAAGGTGCAGCATTGTTTGCTCGCGGTGAAGGTATTCACTGGGGTGATAAAGAGCTTTATTTCTGCTGTACCAATGGTGGTAAAAAACAACTTGGTCAGGTTATGAAATATCAGCCATCAGAATTTGAGGGCACAGATAAAGAAGCACAGCAACCTGGTAAAATTTCATTGTTTGTAGAAAGTACTAGTAAAACCCTCTACAACTTTGGCGATAACCTAACCGTGTCACCTAATGGTCACTTAATTGTCTGTGAAGACCAATACACCGATGTGGTTGATAATCATCTTCGAGGTGTGACACCACAAGGGCAAGTTTATAATTTTGCCCGTTTAGTGGCGCAAACCGAGCTGGCAGGTGCCTGTTTTTCACCAGATGGTAGTACTTTGTTTGTGAACGTTTACTCACCTTCAAAAACACTTGCTATAACAGGCCCATGGCATCAATTTAGTGTTTAACAAATAAAAGAGCTTTACTCTAATTCATCAATTATTAGTAACGGAAAGTTCTTTGCCGAGCGGGGCTGCCAATCTACAAACTCAATATTGCTGACATTCAGTGTATTGAGTGCTTTTTTTGAGTAGCTCCAGCCTCTGGCTTTTTGTGCCACAGCTGCACGTTTTAGCTCTTCAGATAAACCAATGGTTAGCAAGTCATGCTTAACCCCGCGTTTTGCATAAAACGCTAACCTTATAAATTATATGATAATTCTATCATGCTTTTAGGGTTTTTTAGCGTTGACTTTAGCTGCGTGTTTAGCAATCCACTTCGTCATTTTTTTCATTAAAGCGGGCGGAAAATCATGGCCCATTCCAGGCACAACTTTTAACTTACTGCGCTTTATTAACAGTGCGGTGTTGATACCCGCAGACAGTGGCATAACAGGATCAGCGCTGCCATGAATTACTAATGTGGGAGCTTTAATCTTTTTTAGTAATTGCTCGCGATAAGGCGTTGCGGCAATGGCTGCAAGCTGACGTTTAAAGCCTGTTTGATTCGTGTGGGCCCGCTCAATATAGCGTTCTGCGTTGGCGTATAAAGCGTGTTCATCTTGTGGGTAGGCTGGGCTGCCAATGAGTTGGTTGAGCCTAACATTGTAATCAATCGCGGCTTCTTTATTACTGCTTCGGGGGCGTATTTTAGCGAGCTTTACTAGCAGATTAATGTTTGAACCCGAAAACGATAACGGCGAGCTACTCGACATAATTGAAGTTAAGCTCAGTACACGTTTTTTATACTTTGCTGCGGCAATTTGCGCAATCATGCCACCCATCGAAGCCCCCACTAAGTGCGCTTTTTTGATAGCAAGTGCATCCATTAATTCTTTTACATCGCGAGCCATGTCATCGAGCGAATAGGGCAGCTTTGAGCGAATGGGTAATCGGCGGCTAAGCCAATGCTTTACGAGACTCGGCTTGCCTAACTCATCTAACGATGAGGACAGCCCTGCATCACGATTATCAAAACGAATAACCCGAAAGCCTTTTTCGACCAAGCCAAAATATAGCGACTCTGGCCAAACGGTAAATTGAGCACCTAAGCCAATAATTAAGATGATCACTGGCGCATTTTTATCGCCTTCATCTTGATAACTAATACAGATACCGCTGGCTGTAAGGATATGTTCCATAGACTGACAAATAAGCTTACGCAGGTATCATCAGCTTAGTGTGTGAAGTTGGCAGTTTAGTGACAGTAAAAAGAATACTGACAGTAGGAGTAATAGTGTAGTTAGAAAAATAGACAGCACATGACTGCATGCTGTCTATTTTCAGGGAGTTTTCTTAGAAGTAAGCAGTAACGCCAATCCAGAAATTACGGCCTTTATCTTTAACGTTGTAGTCGTCTGTGAATGTGACTTCGCTAACTACACCGCGACCTGTTAGGTATTCATACTCACCATCGCCATTTAGGTCGGTATAGCTTGTGCTATACGAGGTGAAATCTTCGTCTAATAGGTTGTTTACACGGGCATTGATTTGCACGTACTCATTTACATAAAACTGCGCACCTAAATTAAGTAGGTTGTAGTTTTTGTAATACAGCGCTTTGTCGTGCACGTTATCCCAACCGCGGTAACGGTCTGAACGATATACACCTTGTAGGTATAAGTTCATAAAGTCAGTCGCTTCCCAGTTTAGGGTAAGGTTTGCCATGTGCTCAGCTGAGTTAGTTAATGGTTGACCTTGTTCAGGACCGCTCTTTTGTTCGCTATCAGTCCACGTGTAGTTACCGTTAACAGACACTGTTTTAGTGATTGTGTATTGACCAGCAATTTCAACACCTTGAAGGTCTACTTCGTCGATATTGATCTTTTGGCTGTAGCTATCGTAGCCAAGTTGATCGTACTGACCTAAGTTCACACAAGGGCGTACATCGTTAGTTTGTTCACAGCTTAAAATAGTGTCGCCGCGGGCAATTTTGTCTTCAAACTTGGTGTTGTAGTAAGTCACATTAATGTTGTGATCGCCATCAAGCGAAGTCCAATAAAGTGCAACTTCAGAGTTCACACTGGTTTCTGGTTCTAAATCTGGGTTACCCGCAAATGGGCTTGTGCCCTGACCACCAAATCCGGTGATACCGTCGTAAAGATCGGTGGTTTGCGGCGTTTTATAACCTGTACTTACACCACCTTTTAAGGTCCAAGTGTCAGAGAGGTTGTATACACCGTAAACGCGCGGTGATACTTGGCTGCCAAATACATCATGGTCATCGTAACGAGCACCTAATGTAAAGGTGAAGTTGTCAGTTGCCATCCAGTTATCTTCGGCAAAGATTGAGTACATGTTTTGCTCTTGCACTTGACCTGCTTGGTCACTTTCAAGGCCAAATACGCCGTCTTTTAATTCACCGTCGATAAGCTGGCCACCAATTGCTAGGTTATGGCTACCAAAGCTACCTGTGATAGGAATATCAAAGCGTAAGTCATAAGTATATTGGTTGCTTTCTAGAGGGCGAGCAGGGCGCGGTAAGAATGTTTCTTCAGCTAAATCTTTACGTGCTTGTTCGTCCATTCCCTCGTATTCGCCTGTACCATCGTACATAGCTTGTAGCTCTAATCGCTCGCTTACACTCAGTGGTAAAGTACGGCCATTGTTTTGCGTATCAACATAAGATACAGAGGCCTTAACCGTTGCCCAATTAAGTTCACCATCGTAGCTGAGTGACCACCATTCACGGTCAAACTCTTGGTCTGCCGCATAACCTGCGCGCGGGTTTACTTGGCCGCGGCGGTCTTGCCAAATTGATTCAATGTTATCTTTAGTACCAAGCGGGTAAGTAATGGTGCCAGACTCAATGTCGTAGCTTGGCGTGTTGTCGTACACTTGGCTTGAGTTATCGTAATCAAAACGTAAATGATGCGACTCAAACGGTGTATAAGTTAAAGTAAAACCATACTGCTCGTTTGTATTGTCAACGGTACGACCGCCACTACCAAAACCTAATGAACGAGCATGTACAACACCATTAGGATCGGTTGCTGGTTCAAATGTTGGCGATGATGCTTGTTGCTCGTAAACGCTGCCGCGTACACCTAAGCTTAATACGTCTTTGATAAGCGGACCCATCACACTAAAGTCAGTGGTAATGTCATCACCAAAATCATCGTTTTGTTGTAATGAACGGCTAAAAGATACTGCACCACTCCAGCTGTCTGTGTGCTTTTTAGTGATGATATTAATTACACCACCAAGTGCATCTGCACCATAAAGCGTTGATGCAGGGCCACGGATTACTTCAACACGTTCAATGGCATCAACCGGTGGTACGTGGTTAAACGCGTTGCCACCAAAATTGTTTGGGTATATGTCGCCATGGTTATTTTGGCGTTTACCATCAATAAGTAACAGGGTGTATTCACCTGTTAAACCACGCATACTTACACTACCTTGGCCTGTTTTATCACGGGTTGTACCAATGTCGATACCTTCTAAATACTGTACAGCATCAAGTACTGAGGTGAAGGCATGAGACTTAATATCTTCATTAGTGATAATTGAAATACTTGCAGGTGCTTCGGTAACTTTTTGTTCATAACCTGTTGCTGTGATAACTAAGCGTTCCATATCTTGTTTTGGCTTAGCGTCATCAGCAAAGGCTGAAAAATGTGTTGCTATGGCAAGTGCCAGTAAGCTTGGTTTTATTGATTTCATTGTAGGTTTCCAGTTCTTTTTGTTGGTTATCCCTTTGAGGAACGCTGCGTATATTACAGAAATGAAAAATACAATCAATAACTATTCTTATTTAGATTAATCTTTTTCAAGTTGGCTTAACAGTATTCACAATTAAGTTGCGTTTGTTTTTTAGCTAATTAATACGCTGTTACAAACAAGTTTTAGATTAAATACCCAAGGCAGATTCAGTTCCTGTATAGTGTTTTAATCATCATCATAAAAATTAAAATAATGAATTCAGATATCTCTTTAGCGCGCTTTAAGCAGTTTCCAGTGCTTATGTGGATCTTCTTATTTGGCTCGTTTATTACCCGTGGCAGCTATTACATGGTGTGGCCATTTCTTGCGGTGATCTTGTATGAAAAGTTTGCTTTATCGGCGACAGAAGTTGGTTTGGTACTTACCAGTGCAGCCGTGATTTCTGTGTTTACCAGTTTTATTGGCAGTAGCCTCTCAGATAAAGTGGGCCGGCATACGCTGATGTACATTACCGGCGTGTTGTATATTATTTCTTTCTCGCTGTTGGCTGAGGTAGAAACCGTGGCCGGTTATGTGATTGTGATGACCTTATGCTCGATTGCGACTGCACTTTGGCGCAGCTTCGTTTTATGATTTAGGGCTTGCTTTAGCACCACTTGGTGGTGGTTTAATTTTAGATTATTACGATGGCCCAACCTTATTCTTTGTAGCGGGAGGGCTTTGCCTTGTGGTGATTTACTTATACGCCAAACTCGAAAAGTTACCCAGACCCGATTTTGCAAGCACATTGCCAAAATAAATTTATAACGTGAAATAGCACAACAGCTGCTACCTTTATAACTCACACATTTAACGTTGAGGTGTAACATGGCTGTTTCTGCAATCCCAAAAGGCTTCCATGCGGTAACCCCGTATTTGGTTATTGAAGGTGCCACTAAGACGATAGAGTTCTACAAACACGCTTTTGCTGCTGAGCTTGTAATGCAAATGCCCTTGCCTGATGGTGGAGTGGCGCATGCTGAAATAAAAATAGCCGACTCTCATATTATGCTTTCTGATAATTGCCCTGATGTGCAATTTAAGTCGCCTCAACAACTTGGCGGTACACCGGTGAGCATTATGCTGTATGTTGAAGATGTCGATGCTGTTTTTGCCAAAGCGTTGTCGCTTGGGGCAAAAGAGCTGCGCCCAGTACATGACCAATTTTATGGTGATAGGTCAGGGACTTTAGAAGACCCTTTTGGTCACATTTGGACTATAGGCACACACAAAGAAGACCTCAGTGAACAAGAACTTATGCAGCGTATGGGCGAGCTTATGAGTAAAGAGCAAGATGCTTAAAAAGTTGTTTCAACCGACATTCCTATTTGCCATGAATCAACGTCTTGGTAACTGCCCAGAGGCGTACTAAAGTCGATATGGATCACATTGTCGTTACTTGAGCGCGATGAATATAGGCGAATACCAACGCCTGCACTGGTTAGCATTGAATCTGAAATATTCGCAGTTTCAGTGCTGCCAAAAGCTTGGCCTACATCAACAAAGCCAACAAAGCCTACATCTACAAACTGATACAGATTGATGTTAGGGTACATTCTTAGTTCCGCCGTTGCTTGTAAGCTTGAAGTACCATGTTGGTAACTTTCTGGGAAGCCACGCATACCTTCTTCACCGCCAACAGCCAGTGGTTTATCAGCAAACTCATGGTTTTGCCAATGACCATTTAGATGCGCATAAAAGGCAAATGAGTCTGACCAGCGATAGTTCATTTGTGCTTTTGAATAAAGCGCTAAACGGTCATCAAGCTCAGTTCCGACATTGCCTTTGATGCCAGCGGCAAATCGATACAAGGCGTTATTGTTAAACCACGCTTTGGTAAGGTTTGTATCAAATAAAAAGCCTTGGCCAAAATTTACGGTATCGATGGCAAACTTTGAATTTAGCTCCCAACCGAGGTTAACGTCTTCGTTGTGGTTTATTAGGTCAATATCGTGCAATACGGCGTAATTGTCTTCTAGCCAATGTAATCCGACCCAAGGCGCTGCAGTGGTGTAATCGTTAAGGCCGTCAAGCAAAGGTTCTGTTTCAAAAGGGCGGTAACTGACATCTTGGTAATCAATCCCGGCAAGCCAGTGAAAGGTTTGCTGACTGTCTTGCGATAAAATTCCGCCGTAAGCAAACTGGGCGATTAATTCATCGGTAAAGAACTCTGAACGGGTTATACCATTTTGATAAATATAACTTTTTTGCTTTTGTGATTTAGCAAAGTAGCGCATTAGTGCGTCACTGCTGCGTTGATAAAAAGGCTGATGATAATCCACTAAAAAGACTTGCCCGTCATCGTAATCATCAGCTTGTAAAGTGAGGGTTGCATGAGGCTGCCAAGGCACTGGCATTTGCAGCACTGAGTGGTAGCCTGAGCGTTCATGATCTGATTTATACTTTAATGATGCGCGAATACCGTAGCCTAAAAAGTTTTCTTCTTTAAAGCCTAAGCTGTATTTATTATTACCGCTACTACGGCCAAAATTAATGGTTGGCAATAAACTCCATGTATCCCAGGTATCGATTTGCACCACGCGAGGCTCATCTTCAAGGCAATCTTTTGTATAGCTAACCTTGGCATCTCTTAAGTATTTTTTGCTGCGCAGAATACGCTCAGCTTCTTGTAGCTGACGCTCACTGACTTGGTCACCCTCTTTGAAGGTTATTTGCTCACTAACAACTTTGTTTTTGGTATCTATGTGCAGCCAGTTTATAAAGCGATGTAGGGCGGTTGTTTCAGGGTCATTTGGATCGAAAATCGTATGCGTATCAATGTTGAGTTTATCAACCGTGATGTCTTTGTCTTCACTTAATTCTGCAGTGGTTTTGCTTTTTACTTCACAAACCACATCTAAGCTTAAAGGCTCGTTTGCATAAACAGTCCCTGTAGCAGTGCATGTTATTAATAAAACAGGTGTTATTTTATTCATCATTTTATGCCTACTAAATACCAAGGAGACGCAGCATGTTTGGCTTTATCAACCTTTAAATTCTTTACAGTTATCAGCATAAAATCGCTAACTTAAGAAAAACTTAACTAAAACTTAAACTTCATTGAAGATTGTAAGTTTATGATTAATAAACGTTATGCTAACTAACTGTGGCGAAGTTAATCGATAAATAGCTGGCTTACGTATGATTTCTTAAGGTTTCTAATAGAGTAAATAATGAAAAAGCGTGTTTTATATTGGCTGCAAAATGATTTACGCCTAGTCGACAATGAAATTCTATCTGAGTTAGCTGATTTTGATGGCGAGCTTGATTTAGTGTTTGTGATTGAGCCGCGCTGGTTTAGGCAAACTAACTATCAATCAAAACCGTATGGCACGCATAGACACCATTTTTTACGTGAAAGCCTAGCAGCATTTGCACAAGCTGTTGAGAAGCTTGGGCAAACACTCCATGTGCTAAGTGGTGAGCCTGAGCAAGTAATCAGTCAGCGATTACAAAAGTATGATATTGAAACATTGGTTTGTACCGAGCAAGTTGGCGTTTATGAGCAAAAACAGCTCGATAAAATCAAAGTGTTATGCCCAGAAGTGACAGTAAAAACCTATCAGCAAGATACCTTGTTTAAAGCAACGGACTTGCCTTTTCAGCTTGATGACTTACCTAAAAACTTTACTGCCTTTCGCAAAAAGGTAGAAGCTGAGCCAACCTTTATAGCGGCGCCACAGCAAGCGGTTAGCTACTTACCTCACCCAGTTCAACTATGCCCTGAGCAAGCTATAGATGTTGTCCCTGTTCACTCAGGAAGTTTTAAAGGTGGCTTAATTGCAGCTCAGCAGCATTGTAATGCGTACTTTTCATCTCAAGCGCCAAGCAGTTATAAAGAAACACGCAATGAGTTAGACGGCTTTAGTAACAGTACTAAGTTCAGTGTATGGCTCGCTGGTGGCACAATTAGCGCAAAACAGCTGTACCGAGAAGTGGAAGTGTATGAGCTACAAAAAGGTGCGAATGAGTCGAGCTATTGGATAAAGTTTGAATTACTGTGGCGCGAATATTTTAAGTGGCATGCAACGCAGGCTGGTGCAAAACTCTTCCAGTTTAAAGGGCAAAAGCACAGTGCACCGCTGACGACTTTTAACAGCCAGCGCTTTAATGCGTGGTGCCAAGGTCGCACGCCGTTTGCTTTGGTTAATGCAATAATGCATGAGCTTAATGAGACAGGTTATATTGCTAACCGCTCGCGGCAAATTGCGGCAAGTTGTTTTGTCAACGAGCTTGAACTGGATTGGCGCTATGGCGCAGCGTATTTTGAACAGCAACTCATCGATTACGACGTGGCTGCAAACTGGGGTAATTGGCAATATATAGCGGGTGTCGGCGTTGATCCTAGAGGCGGTCGACATTTTCATATTAATAAGCAAACAGCCCTTTATGATCCTCTGGCGCGTTACATTCGAAAATGGCAAGGAGATCAAAGCATAGTAAGTACAATCGACAGTGTAGATGAGGTGGATTGGCCAAAAATGTAATAGCCTGCGTTAGATCAATATTCTTCACGGATTTTTAGTGTTTTTTTATTTTGTTAACTAAAATAATGATTAAGGCTTACTTTTATTTCGGGTGAGCTAGTTAACAAGGCTAATTATGGCATTTAGTGAAGGGTATGATGCGATTAAATCGCAGCTTGGATTAGACATTGCTCAGCTAATTCTCGACAGTGGGGATGCGGGGATCTGGCTTTGGAATGTACAAACAGGCGAAACCATTTTCAATGATAAGTGGGCCGATATTATCGGTTATTCACTGCAAGAATTATTGCCAGTTTCAATTGAAACTTGGCTCAGCTTTGCTCACCCTGACGACCTGTCAAAATCGGAACAGCTATTAAACGCTCACTTTAAAGGTGACTCTGAGCGCTATATTTGCGAAGCACGAATGAAGCATAAACAAGGGCACTGGGTTAAAGTGCTCGATAAAGGCAAAGTGCAAAGTTGGGATGAAAATGGCAACCCTGAGTGGATGTTAGGCGTTCATATCGATATTACTGAACAGTGGTTAAAAGAGCGTGAAATTGAGTTTTTACATGCTAAGTTGCAAAAATTTACTGATAACTTACCGGGGTTTGTTTATCAGTATGTGGTCGAAAATGATGGCACCGCATATTTCCCTTTTGCCAGCTCCAAAGTCTTCAACATTTATGGCTGCACAGCAGATGATATAAAAAATTCTGCAGATTTAATCATGCAAACGATTCACCCAGATGATTTAGAGCGAGTCGTTAAAAGCATTGAGAAATCGCGAGTCGAATTATGCGAGTGGCATGAGGTATATAGAGTTAATCATCCAACTAAAGGTGTGATTTGGGTTGAAGGAAAATCCTCACCTATTGCCCGTGCTAATGGCAGTGTTGAGTGGAATGGTTATTCAGAAGATGTCACTGAAGAAGTTAAAAGCAACGAAAAAATACAGCTGCTTACAGCCGTTTTCTCAACAACAAGCCGCGGTATATTAATAACCACCCCTGAGCCTAAAATTGTGGATGTTAACCCTGCTTTTGAGCAAATTACAGGCTTTTGTAAGGCAGAAGTGCTTGATAAAAACCCATCTATACTTTCAGCAAAGCAGCAACCCACAGAGTTCTTTGAGTTGATGTGGGAGCGTTTAATACACAATGGGCGCTGGCAAGGTGAAATATGGAACAAGCGCAAAACCGGTGAAGTTTTTCCTGAGTTGTTAACCATAGATGCCATGTATGACGAACATGGCCAAGTGAGTCATTACATTGGTGCATTTGATGATATTTCACAGGCAGTAGAAAAGCGCCAACTGCTTGACGAATTAGTCAATCAAGACCCTCTTACTAAGCTGTTAAATCGGCGAGGTTTAGATATTCAGTTACATTCATTTTCTCATCATGCGGCGAATGAAGGTAACCAGTTCTCGTTGATTTATGTCGACCTTGATAACTTTAAACTGGTGAACGATACCTTTGGTCACGAGCAGGGCGATAATCTACTGCTTGAAATCAGTGAGCAGCTTTCACTTCAGCTGCGCGATAAAGACATATTAGCGCGCATTGGTGGCGATGAATTTGTGATTGTGTTACCAACGTTAGCAAAACTCTCTGTTTGCCAAGACATTGCAGGGCGCTGCCAAAAAGCGGTTGAAGAGGTTGCTAAGCGCTACGCAACCAAAGTGCCTGTGAGTGCTAGTTTTGGAATCGCGCTTTACCCAGAAGATGGTAAAAATGCCAAAGAGTTACTCGCCACTGCTGACGAGCAAATGTATAAGATGAAGCTAAAACATAAAGCATCACCACTCGGTTGATATTTCGACACTCGGCAATTTATTTAAAAGCGGTAGTAAAGCACGCTCTTTGCGTAAATCTTTGTGCTCGTTTTCTAAATCTCTTCGTTCTCGATAAAGCGCTTTTTGTTGGCCATTATCAAGTTGATTGCTGTTAAGCTCAGCGCGAATATCTTTTAGGCGGCGGTCTATGTCGTCAATTCGGTCATCAATGTATATCAGCCTTTGCTGTACTTGATACCTGTCGTTGCCTTCCTGCCATGCTTTACGAAAAGCTGTGCTATTACAGATGCCATTGTAAGACGCCCCTTGCATGCCAAGGGTAAAGCCATTTTCGGGCTCACAATACACCGCCAGACCTTGATCGTATCCCACTTTATATTCAGCAATATCGGCACTTACGCCATATTCGCTGCATTGTGATAAGGCATCGATGCCATCACGATACTCAGTGCCATCTGCACCATGTTTATAACCAATACTACGCCAATTGGCTTGTAAACATTCATCTTTACTGACTGAGGTACAGCCTGCTAATACGATTAATGGCAGTAGAGGAAGTGTCCATTTTCTCATTAAAGTCTCAGCTTAAATTATTAATAACTAACTTGATTCTAGCCTGTAATATTATTTTTTAGAAAGTAGTTTTTGTATTTCATAATAATGCCCTCAGATGAGGGCATTGTGACTATCAATTACCACTGACAGAACCGCTGAGCATCTGCTTTTTTATAACGATTAAATACATCAGCTAGTTGATTAATATAATGAAATTCTGTTTTGCCTAATTCATTGAATTGGATATAACCTGCGATAACAGCCATGTTAACCACCTTTTCGTTTGCTAACTTACATGTAAAGTTGCAAGCCATAGGCCAAAACGAATAAAGGCCTTAAACAAGGCCTTTGGTAACATTACAAAATTACAAACGCAGATCAGCGATTGTTAAGTTGTTGGTTGATTTCATCAAATATACTCGCATCATCAATGGTTGATGGAATTTGCAGTTCTTCACCATCGACCAATTGGCGTAAATTCTTTCTGAGTATTTTCCCTGAGCGGGTTTTTGGGAGGCGCTCAACATGCAAAATGTTTTTCAGGCAGGCAATGGCGCCAATTTGATTTCTTACCGAGTGAACTAACTGTTGCTCAACTTCTTTGCTATCACCAAGATAATCGTCTTTGAGCACTATCATCGCCATAGGTAATTGCCCTTTGAGTGCATCATTAACACCAAATACTGCGCATTCAGCAACAGCAGGGTGGGCTGCTACAATCTCTTCCATTTCACCGGTTGATAAGCGATGACCTGCAACGTTAATTACATCATCGGTACGACCCATAATAAATAGATACCCATCGTCATCAATATAGCCGCCATCACCAGAGAGGTAATAACCCGGGTACTCACTTAAATAGCCCGCCTGAAAGCGTTCATTGTTTTGCCAAATTGTTGGTAAACAGCCAGGAGGTAAAGGCAGTTTAATAACCACTGCGCCGCTTTCGTTTGCGGCGCACTGCTCACCATTCATATCAAGAATTTGTACATCAAAGCCCGGTGTTGGCACTGTTGAGCTACCCGGCTTAGTGGCAAGTTGTTCAATACCAATTGGGTTACACGCAATTGCCCAACCTGTTTCTGTTTGCCACCAGTGGTCAAGTACAGGCAAGCCAGTGTTGTCTTTCAGCCATTCATACGTGGGTGGATCTAGGCGCTCACCGGCCAAGAATAAACGTTTTAAACTTGAGGTATCGTATTGTTTAAAGCCCTCGGCGGTGGGGTCTTCTTTTTTAATTGCGCGAAATGCAGTTGGAGCACTGAATAAGGCGGTGACTTTATAATCTTCTACAACACGCCAAAATGCACTGGCATCAGGAGTTCTTATTGGTTTTCCTTCATAAAGTACGGTGGCACAGCGATAAATGAGCGGTGCATATACAATGTATGAGTGACCAACCACCCAGCCAATATCAGAGGCAGCCCAAAATACCTCGCCGGGTTTCATGCCATACACGGTTTCCATGCTGTAATGCATTGCAACTGCGTGACCACCGTTTTCTCGAACCACCCCTTTAGGTGTGCCTGTGGTGCCTGAAGTGTAAAGAATATAAAGCGGGTCGTCACCTGCAACAGGCACTGCATCGACTGCACTTGCTGCATCAGAGGCTGATTGCCAATCGATGTCTCGGCCATCTTGCATCTCGGCAATGGCTTGTTCACGCTGAAATACAATACAGTGTTCAACAGCATGCTTGGCATTTTCGAGTGCTTCATCAAGCAGTGGTTTATATTCAATCACATGATTTATTTCGACCCCACAAGACGCAGTAAGCACAAGCTTTGGCTTTGCATCATCAATACGCACCGCGAGTTCGTGCGGTGCAAAACCACCAAATACAACGGAGTGAATGGCACCAAGGCGCGCACACGCCAGCATACCAATAACCGCTTGTGGGATCATTGGCATATAAATGACTACGCGGTCACCTTTGCTTACGCCAAGGGATTGCATGAGTCCTGCAAATTTAGCAACTTGAGTTTGTAACTCGCCATAAGTGTATTGTTGTTTGGTATTGGTAACAGGGGAGTCGTAAATCAGTGCTGTTTGGTCGCCATAGCCTGCTTCGACATGTTGGTCGAGGGCTAGGTAACAAGTGTTTAACTGACCATCGGCAAACCAATGGTAAAAATCATTATCGTCATATTGATAAGGGACACTTGGCTCTTTAAACCAAGGAATTCGCTTACTTTGCTCAAGCCAAAACTGACCCGGATCGCGCTGGAACTGTTGATATTGTTGTTGATATTCGCCCGCCATTGTGAGGCTCCTATACTTTTTAGTGAGAGACCCTAAAAAATGTAGGTGTTTTTTTGATTAAATAATATGCGACCTTGGTCGGCATTAATTGGGCTCAATGTCGTGAAATCGCCCTGTTTAGGGGCGATTTTAGGGAATCGTGATGCTAATTAAACCTGTTGTTCACTAATAAGCGGTAAGCAAAGCCAGAAATCAGTAAAATCAAACTGCTTAAGCCCAATAACCACGCTTTAAATAGCCATTCACTTTCGCTTAGTTGGGCCGCTTGAATTTGCTTATCGTCACTCAGTTGATTGACTTCTTGTTGATTTCGCATAAAGGCAACTGCCATTTTTGTAATATTGCTTGGTATTGACCACTTTGCTTCAAAGCTTCAACCGCGTTACTTAATTGCACAGCGAGTTGTTTATCTAAATTAAGATTTGCAGCTAAATAAAGACCTGACGGAAAGTCATCTAAGTGTAGGCTTTTATGAATATCACTCGGATCAACCCCAGATAATGCCAGTTCGTTTTGCAAGGTCAGGGTGTTGGTCAGCACAAAGTCTATGCGCTCTTTTTCAAGCAATTGCCAAAGTTGATGGTAATGACTGACTAGCACCAAATTTTTATCTTCATTAAATCCGGCATGCTTCAAGTAATGCTCACTTGAATAGCCTCGAATAGTCGCGACACGGTACTGCTGAGCTTGCTTTAAACTAAATATTTTGTGGCTTTTGCTCGCAAGGTCAACGAGGTAAGCGTCCGAAAAATAGGTTTGTGCTAACCACTGAAAGCGACTCTCACGAGTTGGGTTTTTTAGTAGCGAAATCATTAACATGTTTGGATTGTTTTCGAGCTCATGAAAAGCCCGCGCCATAGGCATAATTTCGAATTCGCTGGGGATGTTTGCGTGTGTTAAGGCGGCTTTTACTACTTCAACAAGTGCACCATCGGCTTCGCCTTGCTGATTTTTAAAATGGTAAGGAGGTAGATCTTCAGCGATAAAGGTCAGTGTTTTCGCAGCCGTTGCACAACTGATGAAACAAAGCATGGTAGCAATCAGTAATGAGCGAAACAGCATAAAGATCCTTTATCCTTAAACAAGTATTTAACATACTAAAGAATCTTAGTGAAAAGGTATAGGTTTTTAATTGCCAAGTCAGATTTAGTTGCTTTTTTTACTGCGGGGTGCCCCTAGCAAGATACCGATATGGCAAACACACACAGATAGAAAAGCACTCAAGCCCAATGCACCGCCATAGCCATGCAAGCGCGGCACAAGGTATTCAAACAACAAAGCAAACAATATTGAAGCAATGGCTAATGTAAAAATGCCAAAGCGTTTTGGTGCGCTCATGCCAATGAAAGTCCCCCCAAAAAACGCCACGCTGTAAAGTTCTACATCAATAGGGAATAGGCTTAAAATTGCAAATGCAATAATGCTAGTGGCGGCTGAGGCGCGAATGCCATCAAAGCGGTTATGATGTGCTAAAAAGTAAGTAGAGTAGGCACCAAGTAAAGCGGTAATTGTAATAAACAAATCCATTAAAAGACTCCTTTTGCAAGCATGTAAAGCGCCACACTGGCAAAAGCAACGCTACCAAGACGACCACCAAAACCTGCAAATAGGTTCATAGTTAATACGTAAAGGCTGGCACCAATTAAAGAGATAAAACTCAGCTCCCAGTAGCTGTTGATTAAACTCGATGAGCACATACCAGCAAAACTACCAGCGTAAATGGCTGCATAAGGATGGTTACCAAAACGAGCAGGAAAAGGAATAAATGTGCCAACTAATCCAGTAAATGCAGCAGATAACACAAGGGCAACATTGGCTTGGTCATGAAGTAAAAAGCAGGAAAAACAGCCAACAGAAAAGGCCAAAAACTTGACCATGAAAAATGTAATATGTTCCATTAATTGACGATACACCTCGCTTAAGTAGGTAAACGAGGTGCATTATCTCATTGATGCGTTTAGTCCTGCAACTGCGCTTTGGCGGGTATTGCTGGTACTTTAGTATGGTGGCCGTACAAAGCAACAATTAAAAAGCAAACAAGTGGTACAACAAACGAAACCGCAGTGTTAAAGGCATCTATAGTTGCGGCTTGGATCAGAGGTAAAAATGCGCCCCCTAAAATTGCCATTACTAAACCTGCCGCACCAACTTTTGCATCTTCGCCGAGGCCTTCAAGTGCTGTGCCGTAAATGGTTGGAAACATCAAAGATAGACAGCTTGAAATAGCGACAAGTGCGACTACGCCCACTAAATTAATTTGGGTGGTAACAATAAAACAAAGCACGGCTGCAACTAAAGCCATAAAACGCAGTAATTTAGCGCCGCTAATAAAGCGCATTAGCCAAGTCATAATGAAGCGAGACACTAAAAACACCAGCATAGAATATTGTAACACCTGACCGCCAGTAACTTCTGTCGTGTTAAGAGCTTCCATGGTGTAACCAATGGTGTAGGTCCATACACAGGTTTGTGCGCCAACATTAAAAAACTGTGCCAGCACGCCAAATCGGTAGTGCTTATTTTGATACAAATGTTGAAAGGTTTTTTTAAGTTTACGCGGCTGCGCTGCGGCTTTTGTTACTGTGGCAGGAGAGCGGCTAAAAAAGATACATAGCCATAGTAAGATTAAGCAACAGGCCATACCCACATACGGCACCATCACAGCATCGAGTTCTGCACTCACAACGGTTTTTAATTGCGCTTCACTCATCAGGGCACGGCTTGCGCTATCAGCTTGATTTAAGTTCGGTAAGATCAACGTCGCCGCTAAAAACACACCAATATTAGTACCAACGGGGTTGAAAGCTTGTGCGAGGTTAAGTCTACGGGTTGCTGTTTGCTCGCATCCTAACTGCATGACATAGGGGTTTGCCGAGGTTTCTAAAATAGACAAGCCACCAGCAAGAATAAACAAGGCCAGTAAAAAGTGGCTATAGAGCATGGTTTGGCTAGCAGGGTAAAACAATAAGGCACCACAGGCGGCCATAGCTAAACCCACTAACAGCCCCGTTTTATAATTAAACCGTCTATTGATCATGGCTGCCGGTAAAGCTAAGCAAAAATAAGCGCCGTAATAACTAAACTGCACCAGTGCTGATTGCAACGCACTCATCGAAAATGTTTTGCTAAAAACTTTTACTAATGGGTCTGTCATATTGGCCGCAGTACCCCAAGCAGCAAAGCAAATTGTAAGCAGAATAAAAGGCCAAAGCATTTGGCGCGATACAATAGCAGGCTGTGTTTGCATAGTTCACCGGATTAATGTGTTCATATTGTTGTGGCCGACAGTATTCACGACTATAAATAATAAATCAACCTAGTTGATTTATTATTTTGACTGGTAGATAGTACGCCAAACAGGTCTAATAGGCCGCTTATCAAGCTTATATCAAGAAGGATGTTATGAAGAGCAGTTTATCGCGAGCACCAAGAAGCAAGAACGAGCGCGCAATTTTAAGTTTAATTAGGCAACAGCAAAGCATGCCTAAAGCGCAAATAGCGAAAGCGTTAGCCTTGTCTGCTCAGGCTGCAACAGTGAACATCAACAAGCTCGAAGAAGATAAGCTATTGCTTCGTGATGCACCTGTAAAAGGACGAGTAGGGCAACCAAGCGTGCCATTTAGGCTCAATCCAGATGGTGCATTTAGCTTTGGTTTGAAAATCGGGCGACGACGCTTCGACCTGATACTCGTTGACTTACAAAGCACGCAAAGAGCATCGGTATCTGTTGAGGTGAATGAAGCATCGGTTGATGAGCTTAAATCATTCTTAGAAATATATATCCCACAATTAATCAGTCAATTAGAGCCTGAACTGCGCTCACATGTGTGTGGGCTAGGGGTCGCTATGCCGTTTGATATTTGGCAATGGCAAGCCGCTTCAGATACTGCAACAAATACCCTTAGCCAATGGCAAAATTTCGACTTAAAAGGTTACTTAGAAAGTCAGTTTAATTTACCGGTTTATATTAGTAACGATAATAACGCTGCCTGCTGTGCAGAACTAAGCCTTGGTAACCCTAATAACTACAGCGATTTTTTGTATGTTTATTTGGGGGCTTTTTTAGGTGGAGCTGTGGTGATTAACCACCAACTTCTCGAAGGTAAAAGTGGTAATGCCGGTGCTATAGGCTCAATGCTAAACGCTGATCGGGAGCAGTTACTTAGTCAATGTTCATTACTATCATTGCAAAGCGAGTTTGATAAGCAGCAACTTAGCATTTCAGTGTACGAGCTAACTGACAGTCAGTTTACAGAGCATAAACGACTAGTTCAGCCTTGGCTTGAAAAAGCTGCTGAGGCTATCAGTATTGCCATGCATAACAGTTTGAGTCTATTAGATATGCAAGCTGTGATTATTGGTTCGCCGTTACCGAGTAAAGCGCTTGAACAGCTCAAGCAGTTATCAATTGCAGCATTTGCACGTTTAGATAGTCGTGGACTACGTAGCTGTGAAGTGGGTTTGGGCGTGTGCGGGGAAAAAGCGCAGTCGATAGGTTCTGCTCAACTTGCGCTTAGTCATCATTATTTTTAAGCAGGAGTGAGCAGCTCACTCCTGCTTAATTCATTACTTCTGATATTGTTTGAACCACGCAAGCGTGTATTCAATTTTCGAAATCATACGTGATGGACGACCCGCAATACCATGTGGTGAGCCCGGCACACGAATAAGCACGGTATCGACCTTTTGCAGTTTTAATGCTTGATAGAACTGCTCTGATTCTGAAATAGGCGTACGGCGGTCTTCTTCACCTGTCATGATCAATGATGGCGTGGTTACGTTACCCACTAATGAAAGCGGCGAACGTTTCCAGTAGTGCTCAACATTATCCCAAGGCATGCCCGGGAACTGGTTACGAATTTGACCAATATAGCTGTCGGCTGAAAGAGTTTTACTTAACCAGTTGATCACAGGCTTGGTAATTGCCGCAGCGTTGAAGCGGTTTGTTAAACCAACCGCATAAGCCGTTGCAATACCACCTGCTGAACCACCAGCAATAAATAGGTTATCTCTGTCGATAAAGCCTTTAGCAATCATGGCATCAACTGCCGAGTTGTGATCGGCAAAGTCTTCTTCAGAGCTGTATTTACCATCTAGCAGTAGTGCAAAGTCTTTACCGTAACTTGTTGAACCACGGTAATTCACATACACCACCACGTAACCTTCAGCGGCATAACGTTGTAATTCAGCAGTAAAGCTTGGGCCATAGGCAAGATGTGGGCCGCCGTGAATTTCGACCATTAATGGGTATTGTTTGTTTTCATCAAAGTCAGGTGGTGTAATGTACCAACCTTGGATGGCTTGGCCGTCGAACTGCGACTTAACATTCAGCTCATGCACTTTACCAAGCTTCTTATGGCCTAATACATCTTCGTTTAATGAAGTTAGCGTTTTACTTTTACCTCTGTAGATGTAGCCTAAATCAGCTGGGCGGTATTCGCTGCCTGTGGTGTACGCAATAGCGCCATTATTGGCCATGCTGAAACTACCACTGATATACGGACGACCAATTGAAGTGCCCGATACGGTATCAGTTAAATCAGTTACCTTACCGCGGCTGTTTACTTTAGCGAGCTTACGCTTACCAAAATCATCGTACTGAATAACAAAGTCACCGTCGCCTGACCACTTATAATCAGCCACTGAGCGGTCTAATTTTTCAGTAATATGCTTGATTGATTTATCATCTAAATCGAGCATAGATAGTGTCGAGTTAATGTAAGGCACAGGGGCATTGTCACGCGCAACAAAGGCAAGTTCATCACCGTCTTCAGCGTAACGCGGCTTAGTTTCACGGCCTGGTAAATCGGTTAGTTGCGTAAGCTCGCCTGATTTTACATTGATTTCATATAGGTCTGACTCAGTTGTGCGATATTCCCACTCATCATTGCGATCAGCAGAAAAAGCCAGTTTTGTGTTACTTGGATCCCAAGCAAGTGGGCCATAGTGCTGATAATCACCCGATGTTAATTGGCGTGGTGTGCCACCCGAAACAGGAATAACAAAAACGTGACGGTATGAAGGCTCTAAAAAGCCTGCGCCATCAGCTTGATAGCGTGCTTTTTCAAACACTCTCACTGGTTTTGACCACTCAGCGCCTTTTGGTTTTTTCGGCAGTTTTACTGATTTAGCGAACGCAGATTTACCTTCAGGAATGCTCATGGTGAAAGCAATTTGTGCAGAGTCATTCGACCAAGTTAAGTTACGTACTGATTTTGGTAGTTGCGTTAATAATGCTTGTTTGTCTTGTGCTAACCAATAAACGTGAAGTTGATTTGAGCCACTTGAGTTGCTGGTAAAGGCAATTTTCTTGCTATCTGGAGACCAAGTAGGTTGGCTATAGTTATGCTCATCAGAAAACAGTGGTGTGTGTTGACCAGACTTTATATCGTACAGCCAAAAGCTACGCTTATTACCATCTTTCATGATGTCGTAGCCGCTGCGAACATAAACGATTTTTTTACCGTCTGGGCTTATTTGTGGGTCGCCTGCGTATTCAAGTTGAAAAATATCTTCAGAGACAAACTTGTCGTTAGCATATACTTGAGCTGTTGTTGCTGCGCACAGCAAGCTTGCTCCAATAAGGATTGTTTTTTTTAATTGCATGGAATGGTCTTTTTTTAGCCGTAAAATTTTATCCTAAAAGCAGACCATTCGCTGCGCAAGCACATTGAGATAAAGTTGCATTTACCCCAGTTGAATTGACTCGAAGTCTATATGTGTTTCGCTAGTACCTGATTTCAAAGGCTTAGGCAAACTTAAAATAGTCATCCCAGCGCGCATCTAAGCGCTGTTTGGCCTCATCTAAATCAACCGCTGAATAAAGATCACTTTGCTGATTAACTAGATCAAGCTTTACGAGTTTGTTTAAAGCGTCATCAATTTCAAAGTCGAGCTGGCAATTATGTTGCTCCTTAAACCATTGCTCAATTTGATTATCTAATTGCTCTGCAGTCATCGCTGATTCGCTTTTTAGTAAAAAGGTGTAGGCAAGCAGCGCCTCTTTAACATCTTCTTCTTCAGCTGCATCAACTAGAGTATGGAAAACACCTGCATTGTTATCGAGGTTTTTAAAATACAAGTTGTCGGCTAGTGCTTTCATAAAGCGAATTTTACGGTTTTTAAACTTGCTCCATTCTTTAAAAATAAAGCTGCCAAATACCCCCATGCCGATTGCAAAGGTAATAAAGTGTTGCTGACTCATATGCACTTCTTCACTGCGCCAACCACCCCAAAAGGCAATCAGAGCAATCAGTAGTAAAATGGACGCGCCTAATTTTGTTACCAACACCACAGCACCGCCAATCAATGCTGATGAACCTATAATCAGTTTATCTATTGGGCGCATTTTTACTTCGCTATTCGGAAACAGCATTTCTAAATCGGCTTTTGGGACATTCTGAAATAATTTGACAATAGTTGAATTTGGTTCAAAGCCCACTGGCATTTTGCCTTTTTCTAAAAAGTACTGTTTGTCTTTAAAGCGGATGAATATGGCAACGCGGTCATAGTTAGTAAATTGAATCTGCTTTTTCTTTAGACCCCAAAAACTGCGCAGCGTCTCAGTTTTTTGCGATTCGCCGCGGCGGTAAAAGACCACTTCTGCGAAGTCATCAAACTCAACGGCTAAACGCACTTTAAATAAAGACTCTTCATTCAATGCATCTTGCAAGTCTTGATTGGTAATAGTTTCAAAATTGGCAGCATTGAGTACGGTGGCAAAGTCTTTTGCAAAGGCAGATTGGTAGTTGGCACGTTGCTCGTTAGTAATCGGTGTTAGGGTGCGGGTGTCGCTATTTGGGTCAAATGGCGCATAGTTGTTTTTTAATGACTCCAGCAGCTCGTGATATTGGTAATGAGTCACGCTTTGCAAAAGTGTAGCAAACTCCATAAACGAACCTGATTGCGATTCACCTAAATAGGCTTGGCAAAGGTTAATGATGTCGTGTTTTCGAAAAGGAATAAATCGTGCGTCGCTCATTGATTCTTGCTGTGTCATTTAAATTGTCAGCGATGATAAAAAAATAACAGCAGAATTGCGACCGTTAGTGGCAAATAGCATGAACTTAGACTTTTTTACTGACTAAAACGGCTTATTTTTAGACTTTTTACTCCAGTAAAAACGCTGGTTTTTGCCCTTTAAAGCGGCTTTATCATGCACTTTTAAATTTGCTTTGCTAATGTTGAGGTCATTGCAGTGTGTTGTCGTGATTAGTTATGAATAAGCAAGTCTCTCCCCCAGAAGTAAAGGCTGAGTTAAACTCAGTACCACTCATAATAAAGCAGTTATTTATTAGTTCTTTTATTGTCTTTTTGTTGCTGATAGTTATCACTTATCTGTATTACTTTAATCGGCTCGAAAACGATATCTACTTAAATGGCGTGCTAAGTGACGCCATCAATTTGCTTATTTTGATTTGTATTTTCGCGTTTGTGCAAACCTCGGTGGTTGCTAAGCGCAGTTACTTATTTTTAAGTGTGGGTATCTTCCTTTGGAGTGTTGGGCTTACTTTTGATTTTTTAGACGAGCTGGTATTTCAACCAATCTGGGTTGGCATTTATATCGAAGATATTACCCGCACTTTAGGGATGCTAGTAACTGGGTTTGGTCTTTATCTTGCCCTTACAGACTTAGCTAAAACCCGCGAACAGCTTGAAGAAGAACTAAAAACCGATGTATTAACAAAGGCGTATAACCGTCGTTATTTTTATCATTATGTGCAGCAAAACCAAGATAAGCCACATAGCCTAGTGATAGCTGATATCGATCACTTTAAGGCGATTAATGATGAATATGGCCATGATGTTGGTGATCAGGTATTGATAGATTTTGTTTATCAGTGTCATCAAGCATTAGATGAAGACATTCTATTTGCACGAATCGGCGGTGAGGAGTTTGCACTTTATGTAGCCACCGACGACGCTGATGAGTTACGTGCTACCTGTGAGCAACTGCTCAGCCTTGCTAATAATGTGATGGTGACGCCGAGTAAAACGCTCAGCGTGAGTGTGGGTTCGGCTATAAAACGTGCCACAGAGACATTTAGTAACACCATGAAACGTGCCGACCAAGCGCTTTATTTGGCAAAAAACCAAGGCCGTAGCCGTTATGTTCATAAACCGTAAGGGACGGTTAAGGGTTTTTGTTGTAACCTATATCGCAACAAAACTCCAAGGGATGAATAATGGCAATTGCTAAAAAGTTAAAGCAAAAAACACGGCAGTTTATCGACTCTAAACATATGCTCAAATCAATAACGGTGGCATCATTTTTAGAGTCAACCATAGTGCCTATTCCTCTTGAAGCTGTGCTTGTTCCGTTAATGCAAGCCCGTCGCGAAAAGCTTTGGTTAATCGCATTAATGGCGACCATTGGTTGTATTATTGGTGCTATTTTTGGTTATGCCCTCGGCTACTATCTATTTGATGTAGTGGGGGACTGGGTGATTAATACCTTCTCAAACCCTGAGCAGTTCGAGCAAGTTAAGCAAAAAATGCAGGCACAAGGCTTTTGGTTTGTATTGACGCTCGGCATTGTGCCCATCCCATTTCAAATTGCCATGCTTGCCGCTGGAGCAACTAAGTATTCAATTTTTCTATTTTTACTGGCAACGGTTATTGCTCGTTCAATCCGCTACTTTGCCCTTGCTGCCGTTGTTTATTACGCAGGTAATCAGGCAGAGCGAGTTATTCAAAAGCACAAAACCAAAGCTTTAGTCGCTATTTCTGTGTTAGTACTGTTACTTTGGTGGCTCAGTACTCTTATTTAATAAATAAAAAATACTGATTATGGTTATCCTGACTATACTTTGAATTAAGGAAAGCGCTTAATAAAAACAACAGGATGACCCATGAATACCCTAGTGGCTGCACTGCCTATTTTGGTACTGATCTGGATGATGGTAAAACGCAGCCCCATCGCTTCTTATATTGCCTTACCCATCACAGCGCTAGCTGCTGCTTTACTGCAACTGTTTTACTTTCAAGCTGATTTAAGGCTGTTGCTTGCTAATTCGTTTGCTGGTGTGTTGTCTGTTATGACGCCCATTTCGATTATTGCAGGGGCTATTTTACTTAACCGCATGTTGGCAATATCAGGGGCCGAAACCACGATAAAACACTGGCTCGAATCAATTAGCAGTAATCAAGTTGCGCAGTTGATGATCATTGGTTGGGCGTTTGCATTTATGCTCGAAGGCGCATCGGGCTTTGGCACGCCTGCGGCCATCGCGGCGCCTATTTTGGTCGGGCTTGGTTTCTCGCCTTTTAAAGTGATTATTTTCACCCTTATTTTAAACTCGATCCCCGTATCTTTTGGTGCAGTTGGCACACCAACATGGTTTGGCTTTTCGGCGCTAAACTTAGATGACGGACAAGTGCTGGCTATCTCAAGATGGACGGCGCTTTGTCATGTTATTGCTGCTTTGGTTATTCCTATGATTGCGCTGTGTCTTGTTTTACCACTAAAAAAGGTGCATCAAAATAGCGTATTCATTTATTTGAGTGTGTTTTCATGTGTTTTGCCTTATTGGTTGTTTGCCCAGTGGAACTATGAATTTCCATCGTTGATAGGTGGTGCAGTGGGTCTATTAGTGACTATCTATTTAGCAAGTAGGGGAGTGGGGTTAGATAAGTCAGCTGTAAATGCACAAAGCACGAAAGGCAAAGCTGAGCTCACACCCAAAGCGCTATTTTTAGCATTATTACCGTTATTACTTTTGATAGTTGTGCTGGTGATAACCCGTATTCATCAGTTGGGCATTAAAGCATTGCTTAACGACGAAACGCTCTGGCTGAGTATTCATTTGGGCTTTGCACAATTTGAATTAAGCAAAGCACTGATCTTATCTTTACATGAGATATTCGGCACCTCAGTGGGGTGGTCATATAAAACCTTGTTTGTACCAGCGTTGATCCCGTTTGTATTAGTGGTGTTGATCTGTGTGCCGTTACTTAAAATGAGCAAGTCACAAGTAAAGCAAATGTGCTCCGACACCTTAGGCCGTATTGCTATGCCATGTATTGCTTTGATCGGGGCGCTGGTGATGGTGAATGTTTTAATGCAAGGTGGCCATAATGCGCCCATATTTTATATGGCGAGTACCTTTGCTGATTTAAGCGGGGAGCACTGGGTGTTATTTGCCTCGTACTTGGGGGCACTCGGTACTTTCTTTTCAGGCTCTGCAACCGTGTCTAATCTTACCTTTGGCGGTATTCAATATGGTATTGCACAGCAAGTGGGCTTGTCAGAAACCTTAGTGCTTGCGTTGCAATCAACGGGGGCGGCGATGGGGAATATGATCTGCATTAGCAATATTATTGCTGTAGCCAGTATTGTTGGAGTGAATAATCAAGAAGGGCCAGTGCTTAAGAAAACCTTTTTGCCTATGCTCATTTACGGTGCAATAGTTGGGTGTTTTAGTTATCTATTTTACTGATTAAACATGTTCAGATAAAAAAGGTGCCCAGATAAACCGAGCACCCTTACGGAGTAATTTATTGAATAGCTTTTTTTACTTCGCGCCAGTCAATAATCTTAAAGTTTTGCGGTGCCTGTGGCATACGGTTGTAACCATCTTGCACAATTAGCACCCCTTCAGGGTAGCCCGGTAACGCAGCCGGTGTTACCGTTAGGCCATCAGTTTCTGATACGCCATCTATTGCTAACTCTAGGTTATTGCTGATTGCAAATTTACCCGCAAACTCTAGGCTAGGGGTATTGCCATCAATAATTTTATAAAGCACATAGCTGTAATCACCTTGGCTAGAAACCACTAAATAGCGGGCATCTTTTGCGTGGTAAATTTCCATGCCTTCTACATCATCAACCAACATATCGTTCACGGTTTGCAGCATTACAGGTTTATTTCCTGCTGTTGGCTCAGCGCCAATAAACCAAATACCTTCGTCTTCTTCACCTAAAAATAGCTGTGCGGTTTTATCATCTGCACTGCAACCTTCAGGTTGGCTTGGAACACTAAATTCGCGCACTAGTTGTGCTGATACGCTCTCATTATTACCAGTTAGTTTGTATTGCTGAAATAGGCCTGATTTGTCATTCATAAACACATAGTTGCCTGTGTTTGATGAGTACATACACATACCGTAAATTTCTTTTAGAGTCGTTGGCAGCTCAGCAAGATGTTGCACCTGATTGTGAGTATCGACGCTATAAACACTGATGCTGTTGTGAGTACGGTTACTACCTGCAATCCAGGTATTTGTTGCGTTGCTGATACTGGCATGTTGGCGCACATCAACATTATTTAAACGGCCTGTTTCTAGCGCTTGTAGCTCTTTGCCTGCAAGGTCATACACCATTAAACCACGGCGTTTATCGGTACCTAAGATCAGGCTTTTTGCTGCATTTTTAGGGTTTACCCAAATAGCAGGGTCATCGGCGGCATCACCAAAAGCACGTACTGCATCGGTTTGCGCTTGTGCATTGATGTAAGTAACAGCGGCTGTTTTAGCGCTATTATGTTGTTTAGCCTGCCCATCTATTTGACCTTTTACATAATGACCTGATTCATCATCGTATAACACGATATCAGCTTGCTTATTGTTAAAGCGCACTGCGGCAGATTCAATCGCCAGTTCACCAGCAAATTGCCAGCTGCTAAAACGTTTAGTACTCTTTTCGTAGCGATGTAATTGGTTATCTTCAGAGGTGGTGAACCATAAGCTACCATCATCTGTTGTGCTTAAACCGCCAACTTCAGGCGCTAAGCTGCCAAATGGCGACATCAAAGCCACGGGTTTTTTATCGGCGCGCGATTCAGCATCTGCGTTAATTTGCCAAATGCCTAGCTCGCCTTCACTTAAATAAAGAGTTTTACTGTTATCATCAACCGCACAGCCTGATGTTTCACTTACGCCAGCAAACTCACGTAATTCAAGGTTTAATGCGCGTTTGTTTGCCATATCAAACACCAGTGTTTCGCGGATAAGACCACGAGCGTCTGCCACAAATGCCGAAACTGCTTGAGTTGTCGGGTTAGCAAATAAACACACCGCCTCAGGTTTTGCTTTTGGTGGGCTGATACGGCTAATTTCAGTTAGCTGCCATTTAGCTGCTTTTTGTAAGCTAAAAATCACCGCTTGGTCAGCTTCGTTGTCGATGCTAGCAACAAGATAGCTGTTTTTGTTGATCGCCTTAACAGATAACGCTTCGAAATTACCTTTTTGTAATCCGTGCTGTTTACCTGTGGCATCAATAAGTTGCAGGCCTTGGCTTTGTGAGCTCAATAGCCAAGCGTCATCAGCAAGGGCTGCCGCTTGTGAGCCTTGCATATTTTCAGTTGTGCCAAAAGCTGTTAATTTGTTTTTACTTGGTGCCTCGGTTGCCGTTGTTTGGCTACACGCAGCTAGGGTGCTTAGCATTACTGCACTGGCAACAAGATTAAGTGGTTTTTTAAAATTCATGGGATCCCCAAATATACTACAAGGCAGCAATGCGCTGCCTTAATAACTTTTTGTGTATTAAAATGCGTAGCGCAGCATTAACTGAATAACAGGGCCTGCTTCTTCAGACTCCAGTTCATACTCGTCAAAGTCGCGGTTGATTTGGTCATCAACCGTGTCGAACTTGTTAAAGGTTTCGTCTTTACTTGCATCTAATAGGTTTGAGCCCACTAAACGAAGCGTGACGTCTTGCCAGCGTTTTTCTACGAATAGTTCAAGGTCTGCGCCGTAGTGTGTGGTTACTTCTTCACCCACGATACGGCCATAAGCATCACCTTGTTTACGGTAAGTTGCACCGAACGAAGCGCCTAAATCAGGTAGGTCTTGAATAAAACCAACGTTAAACACGTAGTCAGATTGGTCGTTGAATTTACGGCTACCGAAAGTGTCATCTACTTCTGAATCAAGCCATGAGTAGTTAAAGAATACCCCTGTGTTTGGCATGCTAATAGCGCTTAGCGGCGTTGATAAATCAAGCTCGATACCTTTTACGTTGCCATCACCGGTGTTACGCGGTTGCAAAATGTAAGTACCATCACCTTCTGAACCTTGTTGGCCTGTATTGGCTATTTCGATAAGGTCAGTGACATCGCGATAGAACACATTGATACCTACGACGCCGCTTTTACCTAAGCGATACTCATAACCTAAGTCCATACCCCACGATGATTCTGGTTGTAGGTCTGGGTTTCCTAAAAAGTCGTTATCGCCTAACTCTTTTTCAAGTAGAGCTGGGGTGATGTAATCAAAATCAGGACGACGTAAGCTGCGAGCAACCGATGCACTGACACGGCCGTTTTCAGAGACGTTGTAGCGTAAATGTGCCGATGGTAAGAAGAAGTCATAATCGTTTTTAGCGCTTACACCTTCTGCTTTGTCAGTAATGGTTGAGTCGGTTGTTTCGTAGCGCACACCTAACTCCCACGAGAAGTCTTGGTCTTCGTGCTTAACTAATGCAAATACATCTAGGCGGTCTTCTTCGAGTTTATTGACGCCACCAGCGGCTGCTTCAAACTCGTTGTTAAAGCCTGCCAGTGACAGTGGTGTTTTGCTGAACTGATCCCAGCTGGTAAAGCTTTGTTCGCTTTCACCTTCGGCTTGATAAACCGCAGTATCGCGTTCTTTACCTTGGACAAAGGCACCGAATTGAATCGTTTTGCTCTCGCCTGCAAATAAGCTATGTTGCCATTGTAATGACCATTCTTTGTCATCAAGGTCTACGGTTTCTTCTTCTTCCTCAAAAACCATAGGTAGCTCAGAGGTATCGATTTCTACTTCTTGCTCGTAAACAGACTCTTCAAAGCTTGCAAAACCAAGTTTGAATTTACTGGTGCCACCAAAAATGGGTAACTCATAACCCGAGTTGATGTTGTAGTTGGTTTGATCGATGAAAGACACATTGGCGTTGTCGGTCTCAAGGTTACCGCCTTCAACAATTGAGTTATTGATTGCTGTTGGATCGTCATATTCAAATGAACGCTCATCTTCAGTACGGTCGGTATCAACCCAAATTGCGCTGATATCGAACTTGCTGCCGTCATCAAAAGCTATTTCGTAGCTGGCGTTTAGCGAGGTGTCGTCACCGTCGCGAATATCTGATTGATCTTCGCGGTTATCGAATTCTTCGGTTTTGTAATTAGCGTTATTCTCTGGGCTGTCGCCATAGCGTAGGCTTGATTTTTGTTTTGGGTTATAACGACCTTGTAAGTTCGCACCAAGTAGTAAACGGCCGCCAGCAAACTCAGTGCCGTAAACACCTGCAAAGCTTTCTTTTAATTCGCCATCGTCATAACGCAGGCCACCCGCACGAAGGTAACCACCATCTAGGCTGTAACCGTCACGCAATACAATGTTTAGCGTACCGGCAATGGCATCGGCAGAGCGGTTTGCACTTGAAGCACGAATAATTTCTACACGCTCAATTAGCTCGGCAGGAATACGGTCAACAAAGAATGAGCGGTCAGCACCTGCACCAGGTACTTCTTCACCGTTGATAAGCACCTTTGTGTAAGCTGGGCTTAAGCCACGCATACGGGCGCCATCAGACTCTAAAACATCTGATAAAAACGTCACACTCGGTACACGTTTTAATGCATCACCGGCAGTCAGCGGTTCAAAACGTTGAAAGTACTCTTGTGAGTATTCAAGCGTCGGTGCCAGCTCTTGTGAGCGGTTGCGATAACCAATTTCGCCATATACAACAAGCTCTTCAGAGACTTTTACTTTTTTCTCTTCGCTGTTTTGTTCGTCTTGTGCGTAAGCGGCAAATTGGCATAAGGCGAGGGCGCTTACTAACGCCTTCGTTTTAAATTGTTTCATGGGTTTGCTCCTGGTTGTCCTTGGTTTGATGAGCAAAGTACGCAGCTTAAATGACGCAAATGTGACAGAAAATCGCTAACAGCCAGTAAAAACAAGTGATTAGATGGTTTTAAAAGTACTTTTGAGCTGCAATAACCCCATCTCGTTAAGGTAAATACAGTGCTTAAGGGGTTTAACAAGGTTTGACTGTCGTTTTGCTGTCACATCATTGAGCTAATATGACCCTGCTGCTTTAAACGCTAACGAGTTAGCATGGCAGCGTGAATTATTGTTAGGTACTGAGAATGCGATATAACCCTTTTACTCATCATCGACTTTTAACCAATGCAGTTATTGCTCTGTTTGTAATTGCGTTTTTGCTAAGCGCACAAGCAGGAGAATTAAAGCCTCTTGCTGATATCGCGTGGTTAGATATTTTAGGTGAGGGTGGCATTGTGCTAATGACCCTTACTTGGATAGCTGCGCTGCTTATTTCGAGGCCGCCCGGCAAAGTCACCAGCTTTTTAGTGCTTGGGCTTGGGCTTTTTATGTTTTCAGCTTCCCTTGATTTATTTGATGAGTGGTTACATCAACCAACCAACACGTGGCTTACTTGGATTGAATCATTGCCTGCGCCGATTGGCATGATTTTCACAAGCCTTGGGCTGTATCAATGGCACCAAGAGCAATACGTACTGAATAGGCAGTTAAAGCGCCGTGAAGCACAGCATCGTGAGCATGAGTTAGTGTGCTCAATAACAGGGCTGTATAAGGCTGATTATTTACAAGCAGTGCTAAAAGAGCAGTTAAGTGAGCCACAGCCTCTTCAACTAGCCGCCATTGATATTCGCGGTTTTGCTGATTTTAACGCTGAATTTGGTTTTATCGAAGGCGACCGCTTACTGGGTGAAGTTAGCGAGCTTTTATTGATGAATTGCCGCCTTAGCGATGTGGTGTGTCGCTATGCAGGAGACTGCTTTATGGTGCTAATGCCAAATACCAGCGCAGTACAAGCAAAAGAGCTGGTGGCGCAAATTACCTCGGCGCTGAGCCATTGTGCATTTAAGGTCGAAGGTGCAAAACACGCAAAGTTTCAAGATGTAACAGCGGCCTTAGTAGGCAGTATACAAGGCGATACACCACAAAGTTTAAGCTCGCGTTTACACGCTAAGTTACAACAACAAAAACAACAAAGAGTCAGCCATTGTGAAGCCGTATCTTAATCAAGATGACAAATACCTCACCGCACAGGGCCTGATCACCACGCTGGTGGAGCTGGCCTTAAGTCGCGGCATTGCATTGCATAAGTTACTCAGAGGCACTGGGGTGTTTGAGCAAGACTTAATGAGTGTGCAGCATCAGTTTAGTATTTCACAGCAAGTGCGTTTATTGACGCAGTTTAAGCAGTTGATGAAGTCCGCCGACAGCGGTTTTTTATTAGGCAGTCAACTGGCAAACGATACCTCTGTTGCCGCCCAAGGCGTGTTACATGCAGCGCACATTGGCCAAGCTTTAAAGCAGTTACACAATTTGCGCATGCAGCTAGCCCCTTTGTTATTTAGTTATAGTTATGTGCACAACGAGCAGTATTACATTGTGCTGCAAAATGCTGTGGGCTTGGATGATGAAATAAGCCAGTACGTAATGGAAATTTACAGCGCCGCGTTTTACCAAGTTCTAAAAAAGGTGGCGGGTGAGCGAGTCCCTTGTCAGTTTGAGTTTGCCTATAAACGCGCCAGACATAGCCAAGAATACGAGCAGTATTTGGGCCTTAAAGTCGCTTTTGAAAAGCCTATAACCCGTTGGGTATTGAATAAAAACGCGCTTAGGCTCACTAACCCCGCGTTTAGTAGTTTTAGGTTCTCACAAATTAACTCGCAACTAGCGGCATTAAATTCTGCAAATAGCACCTTTGTTGAAGCCGTGAGCCGATTAATTTATCAAACTCCGGCGTTAAATTTAGATCAAGTAGCCAGCCAATTTGCCATGAGCCCTGCAACCTTCAAGCGTAAATTAAAAGCTCATGGCGTACGTTTTTCTACCTTGTATGATGAGCAAAGTAAGCGCAAAGCGATTTACCTACTTGCCATACGGGAACAATGCAATGAGCAAGTCGCCATGCGCTTATCATTTTATGATATTGCTAATTTCAGACGAGCATTTAAACGCTGGACCGGGCTTACGCCAAGTCAATTGAAGGGGTAAGAAAGCCCGCTCTTATCGCTAAGAGCGAGCGTGCAGTTAAAGGGTTTCTAAAAATGCGATGAGTGCATTTTTTTCATCCTTACTGAGCTCTAACTTATGCAGTAACTCAGTTGTCTGTGGGTAGTTTGGATCATCTTTAAATTTTTTTCTCGGTTTTGGCCTTGCTCCACCTGCGTTGTAGAAGTTGACTATCCCTAGCAAACTTTGAAAGCCACCATGGTGCATCCAAGGCATACTTTGTTGTAACGCTAAAAGAGAAGGGGCTCTAAACTTGCCAATATCAGCGGAGTCTTGGGTGGCATCAAAACGGCCTAAATCTTGAAGTTTTCTACCATAAAAATGTAGCCCCGTAACATGGGATTCATTGTCGCTGAGTAAAGCACCTTCATGACAAGTCATACACCTCGCCTTGGTTCTAAATAAATGTAAGCCTTCAAGTTGTTGATCGTCTAAAAGTGCAACAGCTTCACTAGGACGCGTTTGCGCTTTATCGATAAAACGCGTGAAAAGTGATTCAAGAACATCAAACGTACGTTCAAAAGCAACAAGCGATAGAGCTAATAGCTCTTTATTAAGCGCTTCTTTGCCAAAGGCATTGAGTATTGGTTTTTATCATTGTAATACGAATGGTAATAGATCTTAATTGCGTTTAAGTGTGCTTTTTTATGCAATTGTGATTCTCTAGCTTGAAACAGTGATTTAAAAACGATGTTTTACAGCTGGGGGATAATTGTTTGGTTTCAAAAAATATACCTTTTCAGAGCAGTTATTTTTCCTGAGCTGCGTTAGACTATTGTTATTGATGTAATTAACCGAGGTCTCAAATGATTGAGTATCCTGTTGACCAACTTCCCCAGTTAATTGATGACTTGCTTCAGTGTGACACCACAACACGCAAAAATAAGTTACTTGCTGATGCTAAAGAAAAGCTTTCTACAGAACATCTATCGTTATTGTTTGAAGCATTACCTAAAGAACAGCGTTTAGAGATTTGGCAATTACTCGATGAAGATACGCAACATGAAATCTTCATTAACTTAGGTGGCGATAGCTGTCGTTGGTTATTGCAAAGTCTAGAAGAAGCCGAAGGCTTTAAGCTACTTGACGAAGTAAGCGTAGAAGAGTTACTTGAACTTGAAGAAATTATTCCTGAGCGCTTTGTTGATTATGCACGCAGACAACTCGATGAAGTTCAAACAAAACAGTATGACCTTGCACAGCAATATAATCCAGAGCAGTTAGGTCACTGGCTCGATTTTGATGCGCTAAAAGTGTCAGAAAAACTCACCGTGGCAGGCGCGCGTAAAATTTTTCAAAAAGGTTTACCGCAATATACCGAGGTGATTTATTTAGTCAGTCGTAAGGGCACTCTCATTGGTGAAGTGGCTATCAACGCTTTATTTAAAGCTAATGATAACGACAGCCTGCTGGATTACGCGAACCTTGATGTATCGGCTTTACATGCTGATGACGACTTATACGAAGCAGCTGAAGTGGTTATTCACAGTGAGCAAATGGCGATGCCAGTTGTTAATGCCGACAACAAACTATTAGGCCGGTTATCAGTGTCATCAGCTTATGAATTACGCCAAGAAGTCACCGACGAAGCCGCTGCAAAAGCCGGTGGTCTACGTGAAGACGAGGATCTGTTCTCAAGCGTCACTAAATCGGCAAAAAACCGCGGTATTTGGCTTGGTATTAACCTAGCAACGGCGTTTTTGGCCTCTTGGTTTATCGGTTTGTTTGGTGCAACTATCGAGCAAGTGGTTGCGCTGGCGGTATTAATGCCGGTTGTCGCTTCTATGGGCGGTATTGCAGGTAGTCAGACGTTAACGGTAATTGTGCGCGGTTTAGCGCTTGGTCAGGTTACCGACTCCAACCGTAGAGCACTGCTGAAAAAAGAGCTAAGAGTAGGGGCGTTAAATGGTTGTGTTTGGGCCTTTGTGATTGGTGTACTCACTTATTTTTGGTTCAACGATGGCATGTTAAGTTTAACCATCACTATCGCTATTTTACTTAACTTGGTTGCTGCTTCGTTATCAGGGGTAGTGATCCCATCGATTTTAGATAAGCTTAAAATCGATCCAGCCCTTTCAGGGTCTGTGATCCTGACCACAGTCACCGACATCGTTGGTTTTGTTACCTTCCTAGGTTTAGGTAGTTTACTCCTTCTTTAAGGGATCGGATGCTGGCTAAAGTAGAGTTTAGCCAGCTCAACAAATGATTTCACCCGATTTGACAGCGCATACCTATGCGGATAAACCGCAGCAATCGTTAATGGATTTAGGGTGTGCTGTGCTAACACCTCGACTAATTCGCCTGATTTTATAAACGGGGCTACTGAATAACGAGGGGCTTGAATGATCCCATCACCCGCTGCCGCTGCTTCATTTAAAAATCGGCCATTATTAGAAGTCATTGCCCAGTTAAACTTGCGGCAAACATGCTGACCATCTAGCAAAAAAATCCATTGGTCATGACGAATATGATGACTGAAAAACAGTAATCTATGTTCAGATAAAGCCGCAATATCTGTTGGCGTACCATGTATTTTTAAGTAGGCAGGACTGGCCCATAAAGATAATGATGAATGGCAAACCGTCTGCGCTATGTGGCTGGCATCAGGTAATGAAGGAGCAACTCTAAATGCCAGATCAATTTGGCTATCAAATAAATCAACGGGCGTATTAGACAATACAATATCTAATTTAACATCGGGAAAAGCATGCTGATATTGGCTGATCAAAGGTGTTAAATATTGGCAACCAAATTCAATACTGGCGGAAATAGCCAGCTTGCCGCTAGGCGCTTGACTAAGCCCGCTTATCTCTTCATCAACTTCATTAAATTTATTCAGTAAAGGCTTCATTTGCAGAACATAGTTTTGTCCTGCATCAGTTAAGCAAACTTTACGGGTGTTTCGCTTTAGCAGCAAGCAGCCTAAGTTTTGCTCTAACTGTTTAACATGGCGGCTTACCATGGTGGTAGACAGCTGCATCTGCTTAGCAGCCCGCGTAAAGCTTTTATATTCAGCGACTAAGCATAAGGCTCTAACGGCTTCTAGTTTGTTCATTGTTATTATTTTTAAACTATAAGTTCATACACTATAAACTTTTGTGAGATATAAAACCAAGTCATTCAGGTGTAAGTTGGGAGTTAAAACAAGAATAAGAGGTGATTATGAAATCGGGCATTAACACATTACTTGCCAGCATTGCATTGGGTTTATCGTCGTCGGTGATGGCTCAAACCATTGCATTACAAAATGTGAACCTAATCGACGTGGAAACCTTGTCGGTTAATAAAGCACAAACCATCATCATAGAAGATGACAAAATCAAACATATTGTTCCTTCAAGATCTCGTCGCTTTGCCGATGGTGTCATTAAAATCGATTTAGCAGGTAAGTATGTAATACCCGGTTTAATAGATACTCATGTGCACCATGCTACTTCGCCTGATGATTCAGATAATGATGAAATCACGCGCACTCGCTTGCGTCAGCTTTTACAGGGAGGTGTGACAAGTGTACGTGATATGGGTGGTGATACCCGTGCTTTGAGTTCACTTAAAAGACGAGCCGATAACGATATTATTCAATCACCGGATATTTATTATTCTGTGATTATTGGTGGTAAAGCGTTCTTTTCGGACCCCCGTACAGTCGCCTCTGCAAAAGGTGAAATCCCCGGTGCTGTGGACTGGATGCGTGCCGTTGATGAACACAGTGACTTTGATGCCATTATGCTACGTAGCAAAGGGTTGGGGGCAACCGGCATCAAAATTTATGCAAATGTGCCAGGAACAGTGGTAGCAAAGCTATCTCAAGCTGCTAAAAAACATGACCTCAAGGTGTGGTCGCATGCTTTTATTGGCCCAGCAACACCGCTTGAAGCGGTTAATGGTGGGGTTGAAACAATTTCACATGCTGCCGATTTTGCCGCGCAAGTAATTGAAAATTTCTATGATATGCGCCGTAAAAATGTTGCCTTAACAGAGCAGCAAAAAAGCGATGCAAAGCAACTAGAAGCTTATCAATCACTTATAAAACAGATGAAAAATAAGGGCACAATTCTAGACTCAACCTTAACGGTATTTGATAAAACCAAAGCCTCTCGTGGTGAAAAAGGGTTATTGCTCAATGAGTGGGGCGGGCTGTTTACGCAATTGGCTCATCAAGCCGGTGTAACTATTGCTGCAGGTACCGATGTGACCAGTGATAGGTTTAATACAGTGATGCCTATGGTACACCATGAAATGCAATTATTAGTTGAACGGGCAGGTTTAACACCTTTAGAAGCTTTACAGGCTGCAACCATTAATGGTGCAAAAGTGATTGGCATTGAGAAGCAAACTGGTTCAATAAAGGCAGGTAAAACGGCGAATCTTGTGGTACTTAACAGTGACCCAAGTATTGAAATCACCAACAGCCAAAATATTGTTCATGTAATTAAAAATGGTCAGTTTATCCATTTGGGTGATAATGAAAAATTACCGTTTGTGATGGCGCGTGAAGCGGCTGGGTTATTATTTTTATCGGGGCAATTAGGCAACTTGCCAACCACCATGGCGTTGGCTGGCAATGACATCAGCACCCAAATGACGCAGGCAATGAGAAACATTGGCTTTGTTTTGCAAGATCACAATTTAGATTTTAACGATATTGTTAAATGCACTCTTATGTTGGCAGATATAAAAGACTGGCCTTTAGCCAATAAAGCCTACACGCCATTTTTTACTAAGTTACCCGCCAGAAGTGCTTTTGCAGCCAGTGGCTTGGCACTTGGCGCAAAGGTTGAAGTGGAGTGTATCGCTGCGTTGTAGCTAAAATTTTAAGCGAACATAAAATAAACACTTTTATTTACCTAATACACAGTTATTATGAATTGTGACTCAGTCAAACTAAAAGGACATTAATATGGTATTAGGTAAAAAAGCAGCACTCGCAGCTTTATCGGTAGTTTCAGTGTTTAGCGCATCAGCAGCACAAACCGCTTCGGGTGAACAAACTAAACTGAGTGAAGATCCCACCAAGGTCGTTACTCAGTTTGGTGCAAGTTATTCAGATGAATTAAGGATCACCGGTTCGCTGAGTTTGGGAGCAGTTAAAAAGCTTAATGCCAGTGTGAGTGCCAATGGCGATGAATGGCGTGTTGGTGGCTCGTGGCTATTTGATATTGGCATTGTTAATTTTAACTTTGGTAAGCAAAGTTATGATCAAGGAGCTGAGCGTACAACCTATAGTGTTGGCACCTTTATGCCACTGAGTTACTTTGATATTGCGCCCTATGGTTGGCAAATTTTCGCTATGGGTGGTTATAGCCATGTTGATGGTGAAATTGCGTGTTTAGCAGGGCAAGGTGCGTGTTTAACAACAGAAATACCTGGCCCTGAAGGTTGGGTGCTTATTCCAAACAGTAGTGATGGTGGTTACTTAGGCGCATTTGCGTTAAAGCCATTATCCGAAAAATGGACATTAATGACTGCAGCAGCGTATTCAGTAGGTTCTAACGATTATTCAGGGTATTTCGCAGCCATTGGTGCAAGTTATCAATTTGATAAACAACAAAGTTTCAAGCTTTTTGCTGCAACAGAAGACAGTGATTATGGCTCAGATCAAAACTTAGTGCTGGGTTACACTTATCAATTTAATTAAAAATTACTGTTATAAGCTGTTAAATTTTGTTAGTTTTCTGAGGGAGTTATCGCTGAGAAAATAGAGCATGAAGAAAAAGTTAGCCTTGTTATTGTTAGGATTATCGAGCCTTAATGCCAATGCCTCTGAAAACTTTAGTGATCATGAGATGTTTTGTGAGCAACAATCACAAATTAGTTGCTTAGATTACATTAATCAACAGCTAGCAAGCAGTGAGCTTGGCTCTGCGCGTTGGTATGAGATTAAATCTTATCAGTTTGATTATTTCTACGACAAAATGGAATATCAAATCTTGAAAGATAGCACTGAGCCTTTCATTACCAGTGAAGAGTTACCTGTTGTATTTCAGGTGCAAGTTTACTTTTATTACGCCAAATCAATGCATTATTTAGGCGACTTTGAAACTGGTCGTAAATATGCCACAAAAGCATTTGAAAAACTGCAAGCAATCTTCGACTCCTTTGGTAACCCTATGCGTATGGTTGAATTGGCTAATCTACAATACGTGTTTGGCAACAAAGAAACGGCATTGCAAATTCTTGATAGGGCTGAGCGACGCTTTGGCAAAAGCAAAGATCCCATTTTCCACTTTGAACTGGCTTCGAATAAAGCAAATGTTTATCACTCATTAGGTGATATAGACGGTGCACTTGCAAGCCGAAAAAGCGCCGCTGATTGGATTTTAAAAACCAACCATAACCGCAAAATCTCTGTTGCTTTAGGTAATTTAGCGCGTACCCACCAACTTCTGGCAAATTATGAGCAAGCCGATGGAGTTTATGTACAGTCTCTTAAGTACATGGATACAGATTCAGATCGACATGTGATTGCTATTTATAAGTTACGTCTTGCTGAAATCAATTGGCAAGCAGGAAAGCAAGATCAAGCATTAAAATGGTTTAAGCAAGTGCATAAAGAAGACATTCGTCAATCACATGCGAAACTTTATGCACATCTTGGTAACGTACTTTAGATAGCGTAAAAACACCCTGGTTTTTCGTCTTCACCCGGCGCTAAAATTTGTAAATGGGTTGACTCACCTTGTTCCATCAAAGGCTTCATAGTTTTATCAAACTGCTTAGCGGCATGTTCAATTAACTTTGCTTGCTGTTCCAGTGCTTTAAAATCGGCATCATGAGCAGCCATAAGTTTATTAAGCTCTTTAGCAAGTTTATCTTGTTCTTTTAACAAGCTTTTATTAATTCGCAAGTGGTTCTCGTCTTCAATAACTGCTTCTTCGGTGATTGCTTCTATTTGCTCAGAGTACTCAGAAACTTGTAGCTCTATGTCATTAATTGGTTGCTCAAGTGCTTCTAGTTTTACTTGCTCACGCTCAAGCTCTAGGTATGCTGCAATTTGCTCGTTATTGAGGGGACTTTCGCTTACTTTTTTACAGTCTTTAAAAGTGATAACACGATAATCACCTTGGTTGTTTGTTGTACTGGCATTTGAGAGGCCAATACAGGCTGTAGTGGCTGTGATTAAGAGTGCACTTACGCTAATACGTACTAAATTCATAATGATGTCCTAATGGGTTATGTTATTTAGTTAGTCGTCGCAAGTGTGAAAAAGGTTGTTTAAAGCGAATTATTTTAATCGAGGGTTTTGGCTATAAAAGAGGTTGCGGTGCTAGCCTAAGCCAGCACCGACTTTTTTAGAAGCTATAAGTGATGTTACCGTAAATAAAACGGCCATCTAAGCTGTATGGCGCAAAGCCACTATAAGGGAAAATTTGGTTGAAATCGCTGTAACCAATATTACTTACAGTATCTTGAGGGTACTGATCGAATAGGTTATTGGCGCCTAATGCAAACTTCCACTGCTCATCAGGGCGGTAAGCCACTTCTAAGTCAGCAATCCATTTAGCATCAAGTACTTCATCACCATCTTCACTGCTTGCAGTATCAACTACTTCACCATAACGAGTTGCTCGTAATGTTGTTTGGAAGTTTTCATAATCCCATGTTGCAGATAGGTTCCATTTATCGGCTGGAGTACCTTTTTCAAAGCGTGTGATTTCGCGACGAGAGAAATACTCGTAGCTATCGCCAAGCGCCTCTAATTCAGGTGGATTTTCTTTAACGTGTGTTACTTCAGTGTCGTTAAAGTTAACCGCTGCACTTAAGCGTAAATCACCATAGTTTTCTAAGCCTAGTGAGTAGGTCGCAACAATATCAACACCTTGCGTACGTGAATCAATGGCATTAGTAAAGTAACGTACGCGCTGCGTATTTACTTCGCCCGCTTCGGCTAAAATCGCTTCAACTTCTGAGCCACTTAAGTTTTCAGACAAAACGATACGGTCGTCAATTTCAATGCGATACGCATCTAGGGTTAAGCTAAAACCGCCTTGCGTAAAGATGAAACCCGCTGTCATATTTACTGATTCTTCAGCTTCAAGTTCACGTGCACCTAAAGCTTGCGCTGCTGGCTCATCAACTGGGAATAAGCCCACTTCATTTGGCACACCATTTTCAAAGACAGTGCTTACTGATTTATATGAAGTTTGGGCAAGTGATGGCGCTCTAAAACCTGTGCTAATTGCACCACGTAGCGACAGCGACTCGTTAATGCTGTAGCGTGAAGCAAGTTTAGAGGTAAAAGTACTACCAAAATCACTGTAATCTTCAAAACGACCTGCTAATACAAGGTTCCAATCTGTCGTTAGATAAGTATCAAACTCTGCAAACACCGCAATGTTATGACGGCTTTTATCTGTTGCACTTTCTGGTGAGAAACCAGGTAGCACTTGCGCGCCACCGGCAGCAACAGGGTTACCATCGTCATCTAATACAGTGAGGTAAGAGGCTGTTTCACCTGCTTTTATTTGGTAGTTTTCGTGACGATACTCAGCACCAATCGTAACAAACACATCATCAGGTAAACCTAAATCTAGTGTATTGCTGGCATCCATATTCACTAGGTATTGTTCATAGACAAGCGAGCCATCATCAAATTCTGTTGGGCTGCTAACACCCATCGAGGTATTTAAGCTGTTGCTTACGCCAATACCAAAGTCATTGCGACCATAATTGGTGCTTACATCCCAAGCCCAATCATTAGTTTCGCCATTTAAGCCAATCGCAAATGAGTAGTCATCTACATCGGTATCAATTTGCGGTAAGAAACCGTCAGGATACACTTCAGTTAAGTTACGTGAATCGTTGGCACGACGATAAAAACCACCTGAGTTACCTTTACGGTTTGAGTAACTTGCAAATGAGTAAAGCGACAGCGAGTTATCAAACTCATAACCTAGGTTATAAAAAAGCGCGAAGTCTTCGATATCGGCTTTACCAAAGCGGTGGTTATAGCGGTCAAAGTCAAATTCACGTGAATCTAAATCGCCATTCTCATCACGGCTATATTGCTCACGTGCATCAAAGCCAGAGCGGTTTGTTGGCTCGTTATTACGTGACTCAATCGACACATTAATAAAGCCATTATCGCCTAGTGCAAAGCCCGCATTAGCACTTGCTGTGCGCGTAATGCCGTCGTTTACTTCACGGTCGCTGCCAGTTTCAAAGCTTAAGTTGCCTTCGCTATCCGTTGTGGTGTTTAGTAGCTGAGGAGAGCCTGCCATTTGTGTGTCGTATTCACCGTATGTGTAGCTCACGCTACCGCCTTCATCGGCATCTTTTAATACAATATTGATCACACCGGCAATCGCGTCAGAACCGTATTGAGCTGCAGCGCCATCACGTAGAATTTCAACACGCTTAATCGCAGAAGTCGGAATATTATTTAAATCTACTGCCGTTGAACCACGGCCAACAGTACCATTTAAGTTTAATAATGCACCGGCATGGCGGCGTTTACCATTAATCAGAACTAATGTGTGATCAGGAGCAAGGCCACGTAAAACAGCTGGTTTTGCGTGGTCAGTACCATCAGCAATGGTGGCACTTGGATAGTTAAAGCTTGGTAACTGTGATGCTAATACTTGGCTCATATCAAGCTGACCTGTGCTTGATAAATCGCGGCTTGTTAATAAATCGACAGGCACGGTACTTTCAGAAATACTACGAAGGCTTCGGCGAGTACCAGTAACAGAAATAACTTCAACATCTTGAGCGGTGTTGTCAGTTGTTTGCTCAGCAGCGATTGCAGTCACTGATGTAGCGAGTGTACTTGCAATTGCGAGTTGCAAAGGTACTTTTTTAAAAATTGTCATTGTTGGATCCCATCTAACGTTGATTTCGCTTCGCAGTTTATCAATAAAAAAGGAACAAACAAATAACATAAAAGTATACTATATGATTATCTAAACAAGCTATTTAGCTCACCGCATTTACATTATATTAACTTTTATTATGCGCTAATACTGATTTTATTTCTGCCCTCTGTTTTTGCTCGGTATAATGCAGTATCTGCTGCGCAAATTAATGCCTCTGAAGTACGATATTGATTATTAAACTCGCAAGCAATTCCTTGGCTTACACTTATTCTAAAATCACTCGGTAGACCTATATCAGTAAATGGCATGTTATTTACTTTTATTTGAATATGTTTAGCAATGGCGGCGGCCGTGTCTTTTTGGCAGCGAGGTAATATAATGGCAAACTCTTCACCGCCATAACGGGCTGCTAAACAATCGCGAGAAGGGAGTGAATCTGCGATTATACTTGCTACTTTTTGTAAGCATTTATCGCCTTTTACATGACCAAATCGGTCGTTGAATAATTTAAAGTAATCAATGTCGATTAATATAGTGCTAATGGCTTGGTTGGTTTGTACGCTTTCTTGCCAATGCTCTTTTAATGACTCTTCAAGGGTTAATCTATTTGCAAGGCCGGTTAAATGGTCAGTGGTAGCCTGTTTAATTAAACGATTGTATTGCTCTTTGTGTGATGATAAATCGTGTAATACACAAATAAATAAATTTTCTGCAACGGCAATGTTTTTTGGCAGGCTCGATATACATAAATCTGCCTCAAGGGTTTTACTGTCGGCACGGTTTATTTTAACTTCGTTTGGCCCAAGACTTATCGGCGAGTCTTTATGGTCTAACCAACTTAGTAGGGTATACATGTATTTATCACGGTCGGTGTCGTGTAGGTAATGTAAAATGTTTTGCCCGATTAACTCTTCTTGGTTGTCACCTAAAAGCTGAGCCGCCATCGGGTTTGCAAATTCGAACGTGCCTTGACCATTAATGATAAACACTCCCTCAGGAATGTTCTGAAACATTTGGGCAATCAGCGCAAGTTGCTCTGAATTGATAGACTGCGCAAGTGCGCTTTTCGCTTCTGATTTAGCAGTGCTTGGTTGTTCATTTTTATTAGTAGACACGTTCGTTTCCTTTTTGCCGATGCAAACGATTTTGGTGTCTATAAAGTTACTTAAAAAAGTGCAAATTAACCTTCTGGTAATCTTCTGATTTTAAGTTGTTGTTTTTGAACTTAAAAAGACTCCTTGGTGGAGCCTTGTGTTGGTGTTATTTCTAGATTTTATACTTCTTCTTTATTTTCAAACTGTGGATCTTCGCTTTGATATTCCTCACCATTGCAGCTAACCGTGAAGATCATACATGCTGTACCGCTGTTTTCATCGGTATCTGAAATATTGATTACCATACCAGCGTTTGTAACCTCGTAACTGAAATCTTTAGCACAGTCACCCTCATGATTACTAAAAGTAGCGGCAGAAAATAAGAACCCTCTTTTTTGAGTTTCTTCATTTAGGGTGTAAATCCCAAGACTATTTCTTTCTGTAACAACCCCACCTCCAGATACTTGTTGACCATCTTGGAAGTATGTAAATACGGCTTTTTTGTTGCTATCTAATTCAATATTCACTGTGAAATTGTATACTTTACCTTCACTCATGTTTTTTCCTTTACTTTATAGTTGAAAATTAATTATTCCCAGTTCTCTTACCGGAACAATGGTCGCTTCTATTTCGTGTGATTTATTTAGGCAGGTATATGCCTGAATTAATGGGTAAGTAAATTTTATACTTTTAGTTTTTTTACTTATTTTATTTAGAGTGGTTGCTGCGTCTTCACATAAAGAATTTTTTTCTTGTTGTGATTTAGCTAAACGAGCTTTAATTAACAAGATTCTTGTATGAAGTCGTGCATTGTCTATATCCAGTGCGCTGGATAACATGTTATTTTCATCCAGGCTTTTTAAAAGATCTAAAGCCCTTTTAATATTATTTCTATTAATGAAATATTCTATCAAGCTAATTTTTGTACCAATAACTTGTCTATTCGATGACTTGTTGGTACCTAAAAACTCTATTATTTCACTAACTCTATTATCTATATTTGGGTTATCAGAGAGAGAGAGTTGATAAGCTAGAAACTGATAGTATGTTCTTTCAATAGTTTTATTTTGAACATCTTGCAATCTCGCTTTGTTAATTGTTTCTGTTGCTTGCTTTGCTTTTTCGTAAGATTTTGATTTATCAGGGAAGTAACTTAATAAGTAGCTTTGCTGGATATGTTTATATGCTAACGATGTTAATACACTAGCATCGGCCGGATACTTAGTTAACATTTTATTTGTTTCATTTTCTGCATGTTCAAAAATCTTGAGAGCTTCATTGAAATGCCCTAAGTTTTCTTCAGTACTTGCAATCCAACTGATGGTATCTGTCTTATCGCGTAATAGATTTTTGTTATTAGGTTTTAGCTTAAGGGCTTGGTTTTTAAGTTTTAAAGATTCAGTAAAGTTCTTTTTTGCGAGCGCGTAATTAAACTGCTTTAAGTACAATGAACCTAACGAGTTATAAGAATAAGATAACTCCATAATTGAGTTAAAATCGTTGGGTGCTAATTTGTACATTTGTTTGCTGTGCTCTTGGTAGCGTTTTATCCAAGGTTCGGCACCTGTATAGTCACTGTTATCAAAGTTTAATTGCCCAAGCCAAAATGCATTGGCCCCTGCAAGCATTAAAACATCAAGGTTGTTGGGTTGAATTTTTAGTAAAGATTCTAGGCGCGTTCGCGCATTTTCAAAGGCGGTGAAGGCTTCGTCGGTTTTGCCGCGAGAGTATGCGACTTCGCCCATGGCCTCTAAGGTTTGAGCGTATTGAAAACGGTTATTAAACTGGGCTTGTTTATCGCTAAAGTCAAACAACGAGGCTGCTTCTTCGTCTTGATTGGTAAAATACTCAAGGGCTTTGTTGCTAATACCATCCAGTAAATCCATGCGCTTAACGCTTCTGAGTTTATCGGCAAACTCACCGACCATAAAACCCAATAAACTCTCGGCCTCTTGGCGTTTTTGTTTTGCTATTTGTTCGGCGTGATAGCTGCGCACGCTCATAAATGTGGCAATAAAGGTTAAGCACACAAGTGTTGCAGCCGTTATTTGTAACATGCGTTTTTTACGTTTCGCTTTATTGTTAGAAGCTTTAATTAACGCTTGGTCGTCGCTCGATAAGCTAAACATAGGGTTTTTAACTAGGCTTTGTGCTTCTTGTAGCGGTTTACCTTGGGCTAATAAAAAGTCGCTGTGTTTATGTTCAAGCAGCCAGCGCTCGGTGGCTAGTTGCACACGGCTTTGAATTGCTAAGCTTTGTTGGTGTTCTTGCACCCAATCTATGGCGCGTTGCCAATGGCGCAGCAGCGCTTCGTGGGCAAGGCTAAAGCAGGCTTGCTCATTTTTAAGGTGCGACACAAACAAACGGCTGTCGACCATAGCCTGAACAAGCTTGGTCGCAGCAGGGCTGGTTAATTCGCTCCAATGTGCTGCACGGCTGGTGAGCGTTTCGCCATCTGGGTTTAAGGTGATCAGTTTAGAAAGGACTGCGGCAAGTTCAGTTTGTTGGTCTTTGGGTAATTGGCAAAATACCTGTTCGGCTTTTTGGCCGATGGCTCCTTCGATGGTGCCAAGCGCTTGGTATTCAGAAAACAATAATATGTTGTCTGGGCTGCGCTGCAAGTAAAGCTGCTGCAAGGTGTATTGCAGCATCGGCAATGCATCTGGGTTATTGGCAGTATCGTTACAAAGTTGTTCATCAAGCGGTGTGTGATGCTCTGGGTGATGTTGCCAACTTAAGCCTGCTGCAAGTGCTGGCAAACGGATCATTTGCTTAAGCTCAGAGCGAGTTGGCGCTAATAAGTCAAAATGTGCGCCATTGGCTTTGCCCGACATTAAACTTGGTTGACTCACTACTTGCGGGTAAAAGTCATTACGACAGGCACTAAAAATGATCATGCAGCCACTTGTTGCTAAGCGCTCAATAAGTGCTAAAAGCTGGTTGCGCTCGTCATCGCTAAATAGCGGCGATGACAATAGCACTTCGAGCCTGTCGATAAATAAAAATAAATAGGGCGTATTGCGCTCTGCATTTAGCGCTGCAAGTGCTGCTTTACAGCGGGAAATAACCTGTTCTGGGTCTTTTAATAACAATTCAGCCAACGCATCGGCGCTTATATCGCTAAGTACAGGTGCGTCGTTTATTTCTAAATCGAGCAAGGTTGAGGCTAAATCAAGCAGTAAGCGCTCTTTGCTGACATCGGCAAAGTCGAGTTGGCAGTAACTGTGTACTCTAATGCCATCGTAGCCATTACTCGACATTAAAGCGGGCAATACACCTGCGTTAACTAACGACGATTTACCTGAACCACTGGCGCCTAAAATTAAGCAAAATGCGCGACCAAACTCTATTTGAGCCGATACCCGCTGTAGCAAAGTGGCAATTTGTTTGTTACGACCAAAAAATACATCGGCTTGCTCTGGTGCAAACGCACTTAAGCCAACAAAGGGCGAATCACCTTGCCAACTGGTTTGGCTGGCTTTTTGTTCTTCGTTGAGTGGAAAGTTGATTTCGGCAATAACCCGATAACCACGTTTACGAATGGTTTCTATGTAATGCGGATCACTTGCTTTATCGTCAAAGGCTTTACGTAATTGGGTGATCACTTTATGTAGAGGGTTGTCACCCAGCGCTACATTTGGCCAGCAATGGCTGATAATTTCTTGACTTGTTAGTAGCTCACCTTGTTTTTCGCAAAGCAGCAGTAATACATCCATCGCTTTAGGTTCAAGATGCTTTGTTTGTTCACCGCGCCTGATTGAATTAGTGGCCGGGGTAACTTGCCATTCGCCAACGAAAAACAGTTCCGTATTCATAGTGTTATCTTCATTGTTATTGTTAGAAACGCAGTCCGATTGGACCGATTTTTTATAAGATCATACCAACTTGCAATAATACTTAATCATTTTGAGGGATTAAACCTGTCGCTAACTGCGTTAAAAATTTCTCATTTAGAGCAACTAAACAACAAAATTTTTGCCTTGTTATCAACGAGGTTTTATTGCCTCAAAATAGCTCACTTAATTAAGCAAATTGGTATTACGGAACACTTTGATTAATACAATATTATGAGATTAACAGCAAGCGCCTTGCCTTTTTTGAGATTAAAAAAATCATATTGATGTCGTGTATACAAAACTTTTTGTAAAGTTTGTTTGACTTTTTGTGTTGCTAGGTTAACATTTAGTCAAGTTCACTTTACTTTTAAGGTGAGAATAATGAATCAAACAGGATTAACCTTTAAACAACGTAATAAGCAGAACACGCTAAACCTCGCTAAATGGACATCTGCATGGGTTATTACTTTAGCAATTGCCTCATTTGGGCCGCATTTTTTATGGCAAGAGCAGGCTATTTTTAGTGTTGTAGCAATCTTAATTAATGTAGTCGTTGGCATCATGATGATTTTATCGAATAAACGACAACTACAAGGAATGGATGAGCTTCAGCAGCGTATGCACCTTAATGCAATGGCCATTACCTCGGGTGCAAGCTTGGTATTTGGTTTAGCTTATTCGGTGGTGCAATCAAGCGGTTTAATTAGCTTTAAAGAAGATATTTCACACCTCGTGCTCTTTATGGGCTTAACCTATTTAGTGAGTCTTTTAATGATGAATAAGCAGTTAAACGACGAGGGCGAAGAATGAAAAACCACTTGAAAGTGCTTCGTGCTGAGCATAACTACACCCAAGCGAAACTCGCAGAGCTTTTGGATGTGTCTAGGCAAACTATTAATGCGATTGAAAAAGGTAAATTTGACCCAAGTTTGCCATTAGCATTTAAAGCCGCGCGTTTATTTAACCTGAGTATCGAAGAGATATTTCAGGATGAGTAAGTCTGATAGCCTTCAGTCTTCAGCCTTCAGCGATCAGACTGAGAGCTGAGAGCTGAGAGCTTAAGGCTTACAGCTTTGTCTTTTCATCTGCATCGCACTTAACGACCACATTAAAAAACCACCTAAGAATAGTGCCGCAGAAACATAGCCTGTTTGACTAGGGAGTGCGCCTTCGGCAATAGCCATACCGCCAAGCCAAGGGCCAATCGCATTGGCTGTATTAAACGCACACTGTACTAGCGCACCAATCATGGCATGCCCTTGTGGTGATACATCCATTAATAACGATTGGATCACGGTACCTAAACCAACACTAAAACCAATAAAGAAAATCACCGCGTATAACAGCCAAATATTATGGCTTGCGCTTACATAACTGGCTGCAAAAACTACAGCACCAATTAGCGCAGCCCCTGTGGTTTTCAGTGGTGAGTGGTCGGCGGCTTTACCTAATACATAGTTACCTAAAGTACAGCCAATACCAAACATGATCATAGCAATAGAGATAGTGTAAGCAGGGGTATGGGTGACTTCTAAAATCGTGTCGGCAATGTAAGTGTAAACACAAAATACACCACCAAAACCAATAATGATGATACCTAGAATGGTCCATACGAGCTTGTTCTTTAATACACTTAACTCATCGAGAATCGATGTTGGCGCGGTATTTTTTACGTTAGGTACGTATTTCACAATCAATACCAAGGCAATTAACGCAAGTACAGCGGTACCTGCCAAACAATAACGCCAGCTAAAGTTTTGCCCCACTAGGGTGACCATGGGCACACCAACAATAGTGGCAATGGTTAAACCCATAAATACTTTTGACATAAAGCTTGCGCGTTTATCGGCAGGGGCAATGTCGGCTGCCAATAAAATAGCAGCGGCAAAGTAGGCACCGTGTGGTAAACCACTTAAAAATCGAAATAAAATAAGTTGCTCAAGCGAGTTTGCAAAAGCACTTAAGCCATTGAATAAAAACATCATAGTGACAAACATCAACAGTGCATTGCGCTTACGCATGTTGGCGGTTGTGATCATAAATAGCGGTGCACCGACGACTACGCCTATCGCGTAAGCACTAATGGCATAACCACTTTGCGCTGGCGTAGACGAAAATGTTTCGCTGATCAGGGGCAACATTGGCATCATAGAAAATTCTGATAGGCCTAAAATGAATGTGCCTAAAGCCAATACTATCAGAATGGTAAACGTGCTTGCGTTGCCTTGGGAGTTGGCTACGTTAGTCATGTAATTCCTTTAAAATAAATTTAAAAACAAAATAGATTTTTGATAATTGAAAATGCCAGTAACAAATACTTTGTTCTGGAGTAGAGATGTGTGCCCAGAGCTATTGTAATACAAATTAATGGGGTTGATACAGTACTTTTTGGAACGTTCTATATTTGTTTGCTATAAGAAAATAACCTGAACTTCTTAAGTCTTTGCTGTTCAAAATAAACACAGAGAAAAAGCCAACTATACTTGGTTAATTAAATTGGTTTGAAGGAGAGTGTAATGAAAAAGATATTTGCTTGTATCGACGGTTCATGCATGACCGATGCGGTGACAGAAGCGGCTATTTGGATTTCTAAGCGCTCCAGCCATCCAATTAATTTTCTGCATGCATTAGAGCCACCTTTGCCGCAGGGCAGTGATGATTTAACCGCAATTATTGGTTTAGGTTCGCAAACCTCATTGTTAGATCAATTGGCAAAACTTGAGCAAGAACGCAACAAAGTGGCGTCACAGCATGGTCAATTATTGCTAGATGAAGCAATGAAAAAAGCCGAGCATGCAGGCCTAACCGAGATTGAGCAACAGCAGCTTTCAATGAGTCTTGTTGATGCCTTACTTGAACATGAAGACAATGCCCGTGTGATGATTATTGGTCGCTCTGGTAAAGGCCATTACGATGATTTTAAAGTACTGGGCTCACATATTGAAACGCTGATCCGTCAGGTGCATACCCCGGTTGCGATTGTGCCGCCGCAATTTCATGAGCCTACAAATTTTATGCTGGCTTATGATGGCAGTGAAAGTACCGACAAAGCGATTACACAAATTATCAATGGCGGGATTTTATCCGGCTTAGATTGCCACTTGGTGATGGTTGATAAACAAGACGGTCACTGCCAAGACAAACTTGATACTGCCTCAGCAAGGCTGGCAGAAAATGGCTTTAATGTGAGAGCGCGCATGCTCGATGGCGATGTTTACCAAGCGCTGTGGCGATATAAAAGTGACCACGCCGTTGACTTAATGGTGATGGGCGCATTTGGTCACTCTAAATGGCGACAATTCTTTTTAGGCAGCACGACCTTAAAAATGCTTGAAGATAGCCGTATTCCTTTAGTGGTGTTGCGCTAAGTTATTTACCTGTGACAGGGTGCGACAATATGTCACGTGTTCAGACTAATTAATGAGTTTTATAATCAGCGTCATTAATTATTTGCTTTGATTTTAAAAGAGTTATGAACACGCAATCTTCTCGCCCTGGTTTTTTATTTTCTAAAATTGCTGCAGCACTTAGCTGTGTATTAAGTATTTCGGCCTTTGCTGATGATTCTATTGAAGTGATAGAAGTACAAGGTCATGCCCAAAATAACCATCAATTAGTTGGCTCTGCAGACGCGTTACTGAAAGATTTAGGTGTTGATTTTTCAGCGGCCGGAGGGGTGTCTAACTTGCCGGTGATGAACGGCATGATGGGCGATAGAGTTAAAGTTTTAGTTGATGGTGCTGATGTTACAGCAGCGTGTGCTAACCAAATGAATCCGCCACTCTCATATGTGTCGGCAAACCAAATTGCCTCTTACAGTGTCGTTGCTGGTGTATCACCGGTAAGCAGTGGCGGTGATAATATTGCCGGCGTTATTAGGGTAAATACGATTGCCCCTGAATTTAGTGATTCAGACTCAGTGAACTGGCACGCAGGCTATGTGACAGCAGCATACAAAAGCGTTAACGACAGCCAAGCATACGCGCTAGGTGCTAGCCTTGCGAGCAAACAGTTTAGCTTGTCTTACCAAGGCAGCTTTGAAGATGCGAACAGCTATGATGATGGGCATGGTGAGCGTGTACTTGATACCTTATATCGAGTGCAAAATCATGCGTTAACGGGCGCTGTTCGTGATGAGAAACAACAGCTTGTAGTTAAACTGACGCATCAAAAAATTCCTTACCAAGGCTTTCCTAATCAATACATGGATATGACCGATAACACCAGCTATGGTTTCGTTGCTCAGTATCAACGTGAGCTTGAAAATGGTGATTTGCAGGTGCAAGTGAATGCGCATGATGTAAAACACGAAATGGGTTTTTTCAGTAATGAGAAAACCGGCATGATGCCAATGAATACCGATGCACAAGATTACAGTTACCAAGTTCATTGGCGCACTGATTTATCAAAACAGTCATCATTAATGCTAGGGCAAGAATATTACGGTTATCGAATTGATGATTGGTGGCCGGCGGTTGCAGGGTCAATGATGATGGGCCCAAATGAATACGTAAACATTAACGATGGCAAACGTGACCGCCTTGCGGCATTTGCTGAGTACCAAAACCAAGTAAACCAAGCATGGTGGGTGTCGGCAGGTGTTCGAGTTGAGCAAGTCACCACAGATGCTGGCGAAGTGCAGGCTTATAACGAAGGTGGCATGAGCGGCATGGCTAATATGGGCTCAATGATGGATATGTCAAAAACCGACGCCCAAGCTGCGATGGAATTTAACCAATTAGACCGTAAACGTGACGACACTTTAGTTGATATCAGCTTGCTTGCTCGCTATCAATTATCGAATAACGATGAGCTGCAATTTGGTTTAGCTCGTAAAAACCGCGCACCTAATTTATATGAGCGTTACAGCTGGGGTGTAGGTACGATGGCAACCACCATGATTGGTTGGTTTGGTGATGGTAATGGTTATATTGGTAACCCAGATTTAGAAGCCGAAACAGCTCACACATTGAGCTCTAGCTACACCAAATTAGCCAAAGACGACAGCTGGCAAGTAACGGCAAATGTTTGGTACACGCAAGTAAATGATTATATTGATGCTGAAGTGACTAAGAGCTTTAATCGCACCGACATGGCGCATACCAAGCGTAATATCCTTACCTTTACGAATTTAGATGCCACTCTTTACGGTGCAAAACTGGCGGGCTTGGTAGAGCTTTACAACACAAAGCAAGCAGGAAAGTGGCAGTTAAAAGGCTCACTAACCAGTACACATGGCGAACGTGATGATAACAATGAAGACTTATATCAAATTATGCCACTGCATACTGAGCTGAGCCTAGAGCACGAATACAAAGGCTGGCAAAACGCACTGAGCTGGCAATGGGTTGATAGTAAAACCCATGTTGATGAGCGCCGTTTAGAAAACCAAACCGACAGCTATCAGCTATTGGCTATCTCAAGTCAGAAAACGTGGCAAAATTTAACCTTTAAGTTGGCAATTACTAACTTACTTGATGAATACTACCAACAGCCACTTGGCGGTGTAAGCATTGCTAATTACAAGCAAGATATGAGCAATGGATTTGAGCAACTTGCCGGACAAGGCCGCTCGTATAATGCCAGTGTGAGTTATAGGTTTTAGAGAAAGCTATCAGCTTTCAGATTAAAAACCAGAGTTTCTAGTTACGAGAGTAAAGTTAGCGAGTCAGGTCACGTGCTTGATACAAATGTGAAATAAGCTGTCGTAGGCGTGAAATTTATTTCGCGCGTAAATATCATCACAAAGAGCACTGAATGAGAAGAAAATGAGGAGGTAATAATACTCTTTTGTTTTCCTCTAGAGCGCAGCGCCTCTTAATCCTCTTTGTGTAAATATATGTCTTTTCGTGTTGCGCGATGTAAAATCGCGCCTACAATCTGACTGACCGCTGACCGCTGACCGCTGACCGCTGACCGCTGACCGCTGACCGCTGACCGCTGACCGCTGACCGCTGACCGCTAGGTATTTTAACTTTCCTGCTCAGCTTCTTGCTGTGCTAATTTTTCGCGTTCTGCTTTTGAGATGTAGGCCGGTTTATTGCTTTTATGCAATTTTGCATTGGCGCGCTTATCTTTTTGCTTAAGTTTAGTGAAGATCTTTTTTCTGCGGTTCATGAGTCTAACAAACGAATTAATAGGGTGAGTGGCTATTGTACCTTGTTGGTATTTTTAAGCGATCTATTTTGCTTGAATTAGAGATGTTATGTCGGCGTTATAAGCGTTACAATCAAGGCGACTTTCTAAAACCTTCTTAAACTCTGGAGCTTATCTTGAAACATTCATTACTTGCTGCATTTTTATTAAGTGCTTTCTCTAGTCAGGCTGCTGTGTCTGAGCAAAGTGAAAAGCTGGCTAACTACGCGGTAGAGCAATATCAACAAGCGCAAATTCATACCTTAGAGAATTTAGTTTCGTATCCAACGGTAAATAAAGAAGGTCTAGCGACTCCTGATAACCCAGATTTCATTGGCTTTAAGTCGTTCTTAAAAATGAAAGCGGCGCAGTTTGGTTTTGATTATCAAGATTTAGGCTACACAGTGTTAATTGGCATGGGTAACCAAGCTGACAAAGTAACCATAGTAACCCATGGTGATGTGCAACCAGCCGATGCCAGTAAATGGCAGCAAAGTCCATTTGAAATGGATAAAACCTCTGAGCCAGGAAAGCTAATTGCACGTGGTACAGAAGATGATAAAGGTGCAATTGCGACTGCACTGCATGCAATGAAGGCGATTAAAGACAAGGGTATTACTTTAAATAACCGAATTGAATTAATGGTTTACCTTGCTGAAGAGTCTGACTGGGCACCACTCGAAGAGTTCATGAAAACCTATCAGCAACCAAAATACGCAGTCACTATTGATGCTTCATACCCTGTGGTTGTTGCAGAAAAAGGCTGGAGCTTAATTGCCCCGACTTTCTCAGCGACCTCTGCACAAACAGGCTTATATGTTAGTGACTTAAAAGGCGGCGTCTTTGTTAGCCAAATCCCTGAAGATGCCAGCGTGTTAGTGCATAACGCTGATGCGGCGACAGTGGCTAAATTACACGACAATGTTGCTCAGCTTAAAAACGTCAAAGTGGCGATGACAGAGCAAGACAATGGCTTGTTAGTCCAAGTGAAGGGGATTTCAGCGCATTCATCTGAGCCAGAAGCGGGTGAAAATGCCATTGCGCACCTTGCAGAAATCTTTAAAGGTATTGATCTTGAGAACAATAGTGATGGTCAAGCAATTGAGTTTATCAATCAGCTAATTGGTCTTGATTTATACGGCGCGCAATTCGGTGAAATTGGTTACAAGCATGACTTTATGGGCCCGATGACGGTTTCGCCAACCTTATTAAGCCGCGATGGTAACGAGATTAAATTGTCAATTAATATGCGTCGTCCGGTAGGTAAACAAGAAGCGGTGCTTAAGCAGCAAATTAATGAAGCGCTTAGCGCTTGGCAAACCACTAATGGTGTTACGTTAAAAGACACTAAAGTGATTATTGGTACGCCAATGCTGTTAGATGGTGCGCCTCATGCAGAGGCGTTACTCGATATCTTTAAGCACTTTACTGGCGATAAAGACGCGGGCTTTGTGTCAATTGGTGGTGGCACAAATGCTAAGCTATTTGATAATGCGGTGTCATTCGGTCCATCAATGCCAGGTAAAAAGTACACAGGCCACTCAGAGCATGAGTTTATTACTGAAGAGCAGTTAGCACTGAACTTAAAAATGTACACTGCAATGATGATGAAGTTGGGTAATATGTAATTCTATAAACTGAAAACGCCGCTTTATAGCGGCGTTTTTGTTTAAAGCTGTTGGCTCATATCAGTTTAAAACTGGGCAACAAACTTAAGGTTATAAAGTTCAGCAGAGCCGCTTTCAGTGTAATTAGCGGTTAAATAGTATTTATCATTAATAAAGTACTTGCCTTGTAAAACGAGTTCAGAATCATCCAACCCTGCACCTATGGCATAGTGATCGCCGAAGTAGTAGCTGATCATGGCATTGCTTGCTGAATCATAAAGGCTGTCTTGGTGGCCAACATCGACAGTAATGTAATGGCTACCACTTAAATGATTAAAGTATCTGGCAGAGACATTCCAAACGTCGAGTTCATCATCTGTTTCTGCACTAAAACCAAGGTAATCCTTATCGTTGATTTGGAGGTTATACTGCGCTTTTAAGCGGAAATAATCATCACCATATTCACGCGCATCCCTATTTACAGAGACCTTTAAGGTATCGGCAAATAAATAGCCTATTCCTAAGGTATAGTCATCAGTATCATCAACATCGTAAATTTCACCTGTAACAAACCAGTTTTTATAAAATCCTTCACCAAACATACCGAGATAATCAGTGTAATCGCTATTAAAGTAATTCACTCGAATGTTGGAATCTGTATCTAGGTAGCCATAATCATCAAGTACCCCAGAGCTCTGCTGCTCCTCAAAGTAGTAATGACTCACTAATTGGTAACCATTAAAACTATATCTGTGATTCTCTATATGCGTATAGTCGATACTATTGAACCATTGTTTACTCATCTGTTGTTCTGTTGCGATAGAGCTGCTTGAATAAGCAAGTGCTGCCAGAGCAATAGGGGCAAGTTGTTTAAACATACATATCCTTGTTGTATTTGGTTTTATTTCATAAAGATAATACAACAAGCAGCTACTTACATTGTAATAAAGTGTTGTGGGTCTGTTAGTTTGTGAAAAGGCCAAGCAGTGCTTGGCCTACAGAGATTAATTAAGTGTTGTGGTGAGTGATATTTCGGCATTCATCAGTTTAGAAATAGGGCAGCCTTGCTTGGTTTGCTCACAAAGTTGCTCAAACTTTTCGCTCGAAATTTCTTTTATCTTTGCACTAACATCAAGTGCAATGTGGCTCACTTCGAAGCCGTCATCAACCTCATCAAGGCTCACTGTTGCTTTGGTCGTTATGTCGTCAGCGACAAAGCCAGCTTCAGTTAGTGCAAGCGATAGCGCCATGCTAAAACAGCTACTGTGTGCCGCTGCAACAAGTTCTTCAGGGTTAGTACCTGGCTTATCTTCAAAGCGAGTGTTAAAGCCAAATGGCTGTTTCTCAAGCGCGCCACTTTGACTAGAAATATAGCCTTTGCCAGATTTAATATCACCAGACCAACTCGTATGTGCAGATTTTTTAATCGTCATCGTCATCTCCTTTGTAAATTTTTTCGACAACCGTGAAAGGCTTTCAGGGTTTTGTGCCGAAAACTGTGAGTTAACGATATAAGTGCAACTTAAACGCCAATATTTCTTTTTGCTTCACGCTTGCAACGTTCAGAGCAGTACTTTACATGCTGCCAGTCGCGTTGCCATTTTTTACGCCACATAAATGGCCTGTCGCAAACGGGGCAGGTTTTACTAGGTAGATTAAGCTTTTTATGAGCCATGTCGTTGTCTTTTATGGCTTATCACATGCTTATTCAGTACGGCTTTTGTGCCACGCTTTACATCATCACGTTCTCGAAATGACCATAATCGCTCACGTGCTTGTTTGGCTGCATGTTCAATATCTACCATAGGCTCAGGGTAGTCTTCGCCGAGTTTAAAGTTATTAAATAAGGCCTCCATTGGCGGCTGTTGCCATGGCTGGTGGAGATCTTCTATGGGTAAGTTTTTAAGCTCAGGGCACCATGTTTTAATAAATATGCCATCTGGGTCTTTGTCTTCAGATTGCTTTATTGGGTTATACAAACGAATCGTGTTGGTTCCTGTGACAGATGCTTGCATTTGGATTTGTGGGTAGTGAATACCAGGCTCAAAATCTAAAAAATAACGCGATAAAATAAAGCTGACTGATTGCCAATGAATGTTCATATGATGAGTCATAAAGCTGACTAACATAGCGCGCATTCGAAAATTAATGTAACCCGTTGCTGCTAGGCAGCGCATGCACGCATCAATAATGGGAATACCTGTTTGACCTTGCTCAAAGCGCTTTAGGTGCTCAGCAACATGTTCATCATCGCGATAAGGGTAGTGCTTGTAGCCCGCATTTTGCGGTGCAAACTCCATGCTGCATTGATTTTCGAATTTTTGCATAAAATGGCAATGCCAGTGAAGCCTAGATTCAAAAGCATGTAATGAGCGACGCCAGCTTAAAGGCTGCTTCGCTAAATAGTATTTTAGAGTTTGATAAACTTGTCTGAGGCTCAGGTTGCCAAAGGCTAAGTAAGGCGAAAGCCTAGAGCATGAATCTCTACTTTTGGAAGGGCTCGAGATGCCACTTTGGTAGTTCTTTGCACGTTCTTCTACAAAGCTCTGTAGGCAAGCTCTGGCTGCATGAGGGCCACCATATTGAAACTGCGGGTCGTGCTTTAGAAAATCATCAGCACAGGTTGCTGCTTGGTAATTATTAGGCAGAACTGCATTAAATGCTTGCCAATTTGGCGTTACAAGACGTTGGTTCATCACACCATGCCAATGTTTTTGCCAATCAAACTGTTTTGGCCGCGCTCGTTTTACACCTCCAAGTGGTGTTTCATACCAAGGAATTAGTTTGCTGTTTAGCCAGCGTTTGACCTGTTTATCTCGCTCAAAGGTATTGTAAAGACCTATTTCTTCATGACTATAAACCCCTGCGATATCAAAATTTTCACTAAGGGTTTCTAACAAGGTAATCATTTCTTGATTATAAATGGCGATTTCAGCGTTATATTTTTCGAGCTGTTGGTTGATGTCTTTAAGTGACTGAGCAACAAAACGCCAGTGCCTAAAGCTGTAATGAGGGTCTTCGAGTAATAGGGGCTCAAAGTTGTAAATAAGTAAGCAAGGCAGCTCTGATGCAATTGCACTGGCAAGTGGCTGATGATCAGATAGTCGTAGGTCACGTTTAAACCAAACAAGATTTACTTTTTGTTTTTTTGAGCCTGCCATAAACGTGGAGTTGAAAATTGCTTTGGTGGTTATACGTAGCAAGTCACAACTTAGATTAATTACTAAAGCAATCCACAAAGTTTCCACATTTGTAGCATATTGCCCACACACTTTTGGATGGTATTCAGATCAACTGGGAGAAGAAGATAAAGAAGCGACTCTAGCCTCTGTGCAAGAAAAGTTTGGTTTATCTGAAGGTGATTCGCTGTTATCGGTCACAGCGTAAATCACAAAGCGGTCATGATGACCGCTTTTTTATATCTAGCTTTATTAATCACATATTAAAGTGACGCGGTGAAAGCCTTTATTTCGTTTTGTGCTGCTTCTAAGCTTTGCTCTGCACCTGGCATTGCAAGGCCTTCAGCGTAAATAAAGTTAACATCTGTCATACCCACAAAACCAAGTACATCTTTTAAGTATTTAGTTTGTGTATCCATGTCGGTGCCTTGATATACACCACCACGCGCAGCAAGTACAACTACTTTTTTGTCTTTAATTAAACCTACAGCGCCTTGCTCTGTGTATTTAAATGTAATACCAGCACGAGCAATACGATCAATCCAAGCTTTGAATGTTGATGGAATACCAAAGTTATACATTGGCATACCAATAACAATCAGTTCGTTATCGTTAAGTTCAGCAATTAAATCGTCAGAAATTGCAGCAAGTAGCTTTTGCTCATCGCTACGTTCGTTTGCATCAGTCATCCAAGCAGCCATTTCTGTCTGCGTTAAGTGAGCAATCGCATTGTCGCTTAAATCGCGAGTTGTTACTGAAATTTGTTGGTTGTTAGCAAGCTGCTCAACAAATAGTTGGCTAAGCTTGGTTGAATTACCTTGTTCACCATTTAAAGATGAATTTAACACAAGTACTTTTTTCATCATGTCACCTAAGAAAACTGAAGTTGTGCAGCTATTATAATTAGCAAAAAATAAATTAATAATGCTATTAATCGAGTGTTATGTTCGCTTTAAACGAATATGATAGGTACCTAGATTTGCCTGCTGGTCTTCCTTTTTAATTTAATGTTATTATTGTAGGAACAATAAAAATGAAATGGACTTTATTATGAAGTACTTACTGCTTACTCTTTTTGCAATGCTGAGCTTAATGCCCCGTGCTGCTGAAAACACGAAACTCCCTATTGAATCATTTGCCTCTTTACGCGCTTTTAGCCAAGTAAAATTTTCGCCTAGTGGTGAACATATATCGTTTATTCGAAATGTGAATGGTGAGTTGGTTTTAATGGTTTATAACCGTAAAACTAAAGAAGCTGATTCTATTATTCGTTCAGATAATCACACTATTTTCTTCGATTGGTATGAATGGGCAAATGATGAGGTACTACTTTTAGGTGCCCGCTATATTCAACGCCAATTTGGCGGCCCTAAATATTCATCAACTCGCATGTATGCCTATAATATTAAAGATAAAGGCAAGGCAAAATTAGCCAATGAGCCAAACTATAATCGTGATGAACGCCAACCGCAATTTGGTGATCAGGTCATCAGCTTTTTACCCGATAAAAAAGACAAGATCTTAGTGCAAGGTGATTTTGATGTTGCCAATGCCCCTGGCGTGTATGAACTTGATTTAAATACACTTCGTAAGAAAAAAATTCAGCGCTCACGCAGTAAAGTTATTGATTGGACAGCAGACCGCCAAGGTAATGTGCGTATTGCCCTTAAAATGGATGAAGACGAATTTGAATATATTCTTTATGACGAAGATCGAGATAACCGTAAAACGTTATTCAAATATAAAGCATTTAGCCCTGATGTAGTGACTGTTTTGGGCTTCGATAAAGACCCTAATATTCTTTATTTCAAAGCACTTAAAGATGGCTATGATGCACTTTATAAAATGAACCTAACGACCATGAATAAAGAGTTAGTGTTTAGCGATGATAACTATGACTTCGACGGTCATATTTTTTATTCTTCACTTACTGGTGAAGTAGCAGGGTTTACACACTCTCAATTAGATGAAGGTATACGTTACTGGAATGAAGATTTAAATAAGCTCTACACAGGTTTGCGCGCTGTTTTACCAAAAGATAAATTTGATATTGATATAATTGATACCAGTAAAGACCAACGCCAATATGTGCTTTATTTAACAAGCGACGATAGCCCTGGAACTTACATGTTAGGGAACCGTGATACAAGTGAGCTAACTGTATTTGCAACCGCATTCCCAGATGTGAATGAAACTGTTTACAGCGGTAAAAAGAAAATTAGTTATAAAGCTCGTGATGGGTTAACTATTGAAGGGTATTTAACTTTACCTGTGGGCTACAAAGAAGGTGATAAGTTACCAACTATTGTGTTCCCTCATGGCGGGCCAATGGCTCGTGATTACGCTGGTTTTGACTATTGGACTGCGTTACTTGCTTATAATGGTTATGCAGTACTACAACCAAACTTTCGTGGTTCAAGTGGCTATGGCCATGAATTTGAGATGGCTGCAGTTCAAGGTTTTGGTAAAGAAATGCAAGATGACTTGCAAGATGCGGCGAATTGGCTTGTTGAAGAAGGTATCGCTAATAAAGATAAAATCTGTATAGGCGGGGCAAGTTATGGTGGCTATGCTGCATTAATGGCAGTGGTTAAACACCCTGAAACATTCAAATGTGCAGCAAGCTTTGCTGGCGTTACTGATCTTGAGCGTATTGTTAGTAAAGCGCGTTATTTCACTAATAAAGAAATTGTGCGTAAGCAATTTGGAACTGATGGCGATAAACTAGAAAAAGTGTCGCCTGTTAATTTTGCAAAGCAAATTAATCGTCCGGTGCTATTGGTTCATGGCTCTGATGATAATGTAGTGCCTGTTTATCATAGTCGTGAAATGGATGATGAACTTAAAGACGAAGGTAAAGATGTTACTTACATTGAGCTAGAAGATGGCGACCATTACTTATCGCACCAGCCGTATAGAATTAAAACGCTGAAAGCGTTTTTAGAGTTTTTCGATAAGAACTTGAAAAATTAGCAAAGAAAAAGGCGACCTAGGTCGCCTTTTTAATTAAGCTTCTTTTAAAAACCACGCACTAATTGCACCAAGTAAGCCTAAGATACTGTAGAAAAAAATTAACTCAGCAGTCGTTAAGTAGGTATTTAGTAAGCCGACGCTACCTAGCAGTAATAATATAACTCCGATCACCGTATTACTAACAGAGACATAGTCAGTGCGCTTGTTTCCTTCAGCCATATCAACAAGGTAGGTTTTACGACCAAGGCGAACCCCTTGATGAGCTACGGTGAGTAAAAAATAACAGAGCGGTAATAGCCAAAACTCATTGAGCGTTTGTGGGCTCAGATAAGCAACTAAATAAACGGCGAAACCGTTGAGGGTGACGAGCAGTGCAGCAAACACTAATACCTTGCGGCTCGATAAGTCACTTAGTCGACCCCAGATAGGCGCAGATACTAAGCTGGCAAGCCCCGAAAGCGCCATAAATGTAGCAAGCAGAGAAAAGTCGAAAGCCTGTTCACTGGCAAGAACGATATAAAACGGGGCGCTCAAAGCAGAACATAGCAACAACGCACGAGTGATAATAAAGTGAGCAAATTGCTTATCTTGGTAAAGCAGTTTTAATTTTGACAAAGCATGCAAAAAGCCGTTTTCAGCGCCCTCGGTTGCGCCCTTGTATTCTTGAATGCGGCTATAACTGAGCGCTGCAAACAGCCACATTAAAGCAGCCAGCATTAAAGCAACATACACCCCATTTTCATAGCCAAGGCTTTGTAGATACCATAAACCAAGACCAAAGGTGAGCGTTGCAAATCCGGCAAAACTCGCAGCAAGACCGCTAATGCTGCCTCGTTGTTGTTTAGGTATGACCTTGCCTAATACATCTTTTGCAGCAATGGAATTAAAGCCACGGGCAAGGCTAAAGACAATCAAAATAGCGATGATAGCAAAACCTGCCGTTGTACCTTGGAGTGTTAAAGCACAAATAAGCATGCCAACAATACACAATGCTTGCACTATGGCGCCAATCACCCAAACCCACTTTCTAACTGGGAGCCTACGAATAGCACTGGCGATGGCCAGTTGTGGCAACATTGAGCCTGACTCACGAATAGGCACAAGCCAAGCAATAAAACTACTTGGTACATTAATGCTCTGTAAAAGCCACGGTAGGGTCACTTTAGGGTTTAACAGGGCATCTGCAAACTTACTAAATAGTTGGCTTACTAATAAGGTAAGAAAATTGCCGGGCACCACTTTACAAGCGGCTTCATCAATCGCTTTGCAGGCACGGGCATCCTCGGTGTTACTGAGGCGTTGGTAGACATCTTCTTTGCTGAGCTTTTGCATACTTTTTATTTTTATGAAAAAGGGCATTTAAGCCCTTAAAAATCGTCCTTAGAGTGGCGCTCTGCTAGCTGCTCAGCTTCATCACCCCATGTTTTGTTAACTCTGCGACCTCGTTTTACAGCAGGGCGGCGTTCAATTTGTTTTGCCCAGCGCATCACATGGCTATATGACTCAACATCTAAAAACTCTGCCGCATCGTATAAATTGCCAAGTACCAAGCTGCCATACCAAGGCCAAATAGCGATATCGGCAATTGAATATTCGCTACCAGCCATGTAGTCATGGTCGCTTAAATGGCGGTTTAATACGTCTAACTGGCGTTTTACTTCCATGGTGAAGCGATCAATTGGGTACTGCATCTTGAAAGGGGCATAACTATAAAAATGACCGAAGCCTCCACCTAAGTATGGGGCAGAGCCCATTTGCCAAAATAGCCAATTTCGACATTCTGTTTTACTGGCGTGATCGCTTGGGATCAGCGCATCAAACTTTTCTGCCAGGTATTGTAAAATTGCACCTGACTCAAACACGCGAGTAACGGGCGTTGTACTGTGATCCATTAAGGCTGGGATTTTTGAATTAGGATTAACGCTTACAAACCCTGAAGAGAACTGGTCACCATCGCCAATTTTAATTAAAAATGCATCGTAGTCGGCTTCATCAATACCAAGCTCTAATAACTCTTCGAGCATGATAGTGACTTTTTGGCCGTTTGGTGTCGCAAGCGAGTAGAGTTGAAGGTCATGTTTACCAACGGGCAAGTCTTTCTCGTGGGTTGCACCTGAGACCGGACGATTCGTCTTCGCCCATTCACCACCGTTTTCTGCATCCCATTGCCACACTTTAGGTGGCGTATAACTGTCGGTATTACTCATTGAAACTCCTAAATTGTGCTTTAATGAATGTCATTACGAGACTACCATCCTAGTTGATCAGATAGAGCAAGGGAAGTACAGTTATTAATTATGAATAACAAGGAGGATGACATGAAAAAGCATGGTTTAGCCATTGGCCTTGAGCGAACTGGCACGACTTTTTATCTCACAATTAAAATCGTGGGGAAGCTCACCCACGAGGATTACAAAACTCTCACCCCTCTTATCGATAATGCTGTAGCGGCAGTTCCGAGTGCAAAAATAAGAGCCTATGTTGATATTACTGAGTTAGAAGGCTGGGAGTTACAAGCGGCGTGGGATGATTTTAAGTTAGGCCTTAAACATAACAAAGAGTTTTGCCGTATAGCTGTGCTTGGTAACAAAAACTGGCAACAAGTGGCAAGCAAAGTGGGTAACTGGTTTATCAGTGGCGAAGTGAAATACTTTGAAGACCCGATCATTGCCACTGAGTGGTTACACGAATAAGGAGTTAAGTGATAAAAAACAGTCAATTAATGGTGGCGACATTTAATTTATATAATTATTTAGCGCCACCTGACGCATTTTATGATTTTCAGCGCATTTACAGCGCTGAGCAGTGGGCCAAAAAGCAGCGCTGGTTGGCCGATTACCTTAAAAATCATCAGCCAGATATTATTGGCTTTCAAGAAGTGTTCAGTATCAATGAACTAAAACAACAAGTTAACGCAGAGGGTTACCCTTATTTTGCAGTGGTTGATGAGCCAACGGTGATTGATGACTTTATTTATCGCGATCCGGTTGTGGCCATTGCCTCACGCTATAAAGTTGTTGCTGTCAGTCAGATTGAGGCAGAGCAAGATGATATTTTAGCGATGGGCTTGAGCGATAATTTTAACTTTAGCCGCAGTATTATTCGCGCGACACTTGAAGTACCTCACTTAGGACACGTCGATTGCTATGTAGTGCACTTTAAATCAAAGCGCAGCATGCTCCATCACCAAGATGATGAAAGCCACAGCGAACAGCAAAACTTAGTTATGCAGTTAAAATCGCAAGCCCTTGGGCGCTGGGCATCAAGTATGCAGCGTGGCAGTGAAGCAGCGCTGTTACTGGTTGAAATCATTAAGCGCAGAGCGGATTCCAATAACCCTGTGATTGTGATGGGGGACTTTAATAATGAGTTACACGATGGCGTGCTTAACCATTTTATCGCTGACCACCTTCGTTTTAGCGGTCATAGGCAAAATAGCCCATCTCGTTCAGAGTTCAAACTACAAGATAGTTGGCAACTCTATCAGCGCCATGTTGTCACCGAGAACGACAGAGAAGCCACCCACTATTTTGGTAGTAGCAGCTCAGTATTTGATTATATTTTGTTATCCCGTGAGTTTGATGCCGGGTTTCAGGGTAGCTTTTTTGAGGTGGTTGATTATCACACCTATGATCAGCACTTGATCAACCCCCAGTTTGCCTATGATGATCAAAGTACCGACCATGGCGTTGTGATGGTGACAATGAAGTTAAGAGACTAGAAGCTAATAGCTTTCAGCTGTCAGTTTAAAGCTTAGGGCTCTTTTGCTTATCACGCTTTGCCATAATATAGCCGATGAATGCGCCGCTAATTGCGCCGAATAAATGGCTTTCGAATGAAATATGAATGCGCTGCGGGAAGACACCCCAAATCAGGCCGCTGTATAGCACAACAACCGCAATACTGATTAAAATGGCTTTGAATGAGCGGTGCATAATGCCGTAGCTAATTAAGTAGCCCCATAAACCGTAGATAACACCACTTAGTCCTACATGAATATTGCTGCGGCCAAATAGCCATACTAGTAATCCACCAATGAGCGCTGTACCTGCAAACACCAGCCAAAAGCGTTTTACGCTAAATTGGCAAACTAGCCAGCCGAGAATAGCAAATGGCACTAGGTTACTAAAAAGGTGTGCCCAGCCACCATGTAAAAATGGCGCAAAAAACACCCCTGATAAACCAGATATCTGTCTTGGCAAAATACCTAAGCCGTTTAAGTTTATGCCGGGTAGAGTATTAATTATTTGCAGTACCAAGCACACCAGCATAATGCCTAAAATTGCGAATCGCTTACTACTGATAGGAGGAATTTTGACAGCTTTTTTTTCAGTCATGATGAGAAGCTCTTAAATCAATGTGACCGAATGAGTATAACTTATTAAAAGTGAAGGTAAACACCTTGATATGCAAGGTGTTTACTAAAGGTCTAGAGCATATTGACCTAGTTTAACCTAATTTGGTTAATAGTTTTTTCGCAGCAAGCTCAGAACTTGCAGGGTTTTGCCCTGTGATTAGTAGGCCATCTTCAATCGCAAGCTCGCCCCAATCATCGGTTTTTTGATACTGACCACCTTGTTTGATTAGCTCATCTTCAACAAGTAATGGCACAACATTGGTAAGCTGTACGGCATCTTCTTCTGAATTACTAAAGCCGGTCACTTTTTTATCAAATACCACAGATTTACCAGCTGCATTTTTCGCATTCAGTAATACGGCACTGGCGTGACATACTGCACCCACTGGTTTCTCTGAGTTAAGAAATTGCTCTATCAAGCTAATTGAATCTTGGTTATCAACTAAGTCCCATAACGGACCATGGCCACCTGGGTAAAATACCGCATCAAAATCATCGGCTTTAACTTCAGCCAGAGGTTTAGTATTAGCCATTAAAGTTTTTGCCGCACTGTCTTGCTCAAAACGTTTTGTGGCATCAGTTGCAGCATCAGGTGCTGCACTATTTGGATCAACCGGAGGTTGGCCACCTTTAACAGAAGCTAAAGTTACCTCTGCACCGGCATCAATAAAGGCGTAGTAGGGTGCGGCAAATTCTTCGACCCAAAAGCCCGTTTTATGGCCGGTATCGCCAAGTTCATCGTGCGAAGTGAGTACCATTAAAATTTTCTTAGCTGACATAGTGAATCCCTTTTTGTGTATTAAACATCGTTAATAACACTATAGGGGTGAAAATCGAGTTAAACAACGCAGATAAATTTGACTTCATTGGTTTAATAATTGATACAATTATTCAGGTTAGATTAGGAGTTTGTATGAAAGTATCGTTTGAGCAATTAAAAAGCATGGTGGTGTTTGCCCACATTGTGCAGCAAGGCAGCTTAACTAAAGCGGCTCAACAACTTGGTTTATCAAGGGCTGTAGTTAGTTATCACTTAAAGAAATTAGAACAGCAATTAAAGCTGACGTTACTTAACCGCTCAACGCGTACCATGACTCTCACCGAAGCAGGTATGGCTTATTACGAACGTTGTCAGGCTATCACTGAGCACGCTGAGGCTGCTAACTTATACCTTGAGAACTTAAAGAGTGAACCGGTTGGGGTTATCAAATTGAGTTGTCCGGTGAATGTTGGTTTGCAACTTGTGGTACCGGCACTGGCTCAGTTTAGGCGTTTGTATCCGAAAATAGATATTGATTTACAGCTTAGCGATGATGTGGTTGATATCATCAAAGAGGGCTATGACTTAGCGATTAGAGGTGTTGCCCTTGAAAGCTCAAACTTACAAGCGACTAAACTTGCAAGTATGGCGACCTGCTTATGCGGTTCAGTCGATTACTTTACAAAATACCCTATACCAAAGAGCATTGCCGATTTAGCAGAGCATACATGGGTGGTGTATCAACCAAGTAGTGCTGTTGTTACGCTCGAAAAAGATAAACGCCGCTTTGAGGTGGCTGTTAGTGGTGGCATAAGTACCAATAATGCCGCTGCTCGAACTGCCTTTGTTGAAGCTGGGCATGGTTTAGCGAAAATCCCAGTTTATGATGCACTACCCAGGATCAAAGCGGGATTGTTACGCACAATATTAGATGATTACAAAACTGCCGATATTGAACTTTATGGCGTATTCCCGCCAGGGGCGGCGGGAAGTAAAAAGCTGCGGGTTTTACTTGATTACTTGAAGGATTATTTTACTAATCAAGTAGCCACTATGACTACTTAAACAAGCGTGCGATTAAATAAAGCAACGGCTTGTTGATACATGCTGATGGCAAGAGCTGGGTCGTATCGGTCGCCTTCGTCGCGCATAAACGCATGTTGGGCGTTCACTTCTTGCCACTGGTAATTAATGCCTGTTGCCACCGCTTGTTGGTAAATTTTAAGGCGGCCTTCTTTTGGTACATGTGGGTCTTGTTTACCCCAAACAAAGTGGATCTCACCTTTAATATCTGCCATGCGCTCAAATGAGTTATTACCTGCTTGTGCTGGTAAAGTATCGCTGTGTATATCTGTCGCGTATAAACAAAAAGCGGCTTTGATACTTGTGTTTAATGCAGCTCGGTATGCAAGGTGACCACCAATACATACGCCCATGGCACCGACATTTCCTGTGCAGTAATCTTGCTGACGTGCAAATGCAATTAAAGCGTCAGTATCTGAGTCATGGCTCTCAAGCGGTTTTGCCCATTTGTCGGCATTGCCTTTGTCTTTACCAGCATCATCATAAGCAAGTACCGTCCCAATAGGATTTAACTCATGAAAAACTTCTGGCACTAACACGACAAAACCATGACCAGCAAGTATTGCCGCAGAGCGTGCAATAGGGGCTGTTTCTTGGAAAATTTCAGAATAGAAAATAACACACGGGTATTTACCTTCTTCTACAGGGCGATAAATACTGGTGCGCATTGTGCCTGTGTTGGTCGCTATGTCGTGGCTATGGTGCTGAATAATCATGTTAATCCTTGTAAAATCGGTTTAGCTAATAATACCTCAGCCCCACCTTTTGGACGAGTAAAAGCCCTTGAAATTTATTGATGCTCAGTTAACTCTCTGAGGCAGGATACTTCATACAGCTTGCGTAATAGGTAAGAGTAGCAGGCCAGTCAGAGAAAATAGCCATCACACCCACTTGCTTAGCAAGGACGTCTACCACTTTCATCATTTGCCCATCTTGTTTAATTACACGGGCAATCGACTGGTAATAATAACCACCGCCATTATTTAATGGACCAGAGCGCTCTAAACTCCAAGTAATGATGTTCAGTCCGGCTTGTTTAGCTTTAATAGCATAAAGGGAAGGCACGATTGCACCTGACTCATCAAGGCTTAAAAGCATCCACATTGGCGGTGCGATAATGCGTACTCCATCGTTATATAGAGCCTGCATTGATGGCTGCCAAGTTGTTTCATCCATAGCATCAAAGTCTGCTTGCTCATCTCGGCCATCAAGATAAATACTGTTGTTTGCAAATTCAGGGTGATTGTTTAGCCAATACTTCACATCTTCAAGATTAAATGATTGCGGATAAACATCTTGGCTATTCACACCTAAATCCCGATACTCATCAAGCATTTTTTGTGCATAATCTTGCTGGCTAAAACCGTTAAATGGCATGCTAACTTCTGGGCTTTTTAGCTCGGGTGTCATTTTTACACCCAGTGATTTGAATAACTTAATGCTTTGCTGGTGGGTCATAACAGTGCCACTGTTTGCGTATAAATCAGTGCGCCAGCTTGGTGTTCCTTGCATATATTCAGCGACCGTTTTGGCGTTAGGGTTGGCACCATCCATTTTAGCTTTTAAGGTTAAAAACTCAGCTTGGGTGATATCGCTGGTGCAGCATTTAGCCTGAGCTGGTTGGCCGTCTTTGGTCGGAGTAAAAGGTTGGCTGCATTTTGCAGCGAGCTCAGGAATCGCTAAAATGTTGGTAGTGGTGTGTAAATCACACTGTGAATGGCGACACACGAGTTGTTTGTCTTTAGTAAAGGCGACGTCACATTCAAGTACGCCAGCGCCCATTCTTGCAGCGGCTAAATATGACTCTTTGCTGTGCTCAGGAAACTGCATGGGGGCACCGCGATGACCAATTACAAAATCAGTTTTATAGAAAGGGCTATTACCGCATTCAGCAAGTTGCTGCTTTAAAGGTCCATCTGTCATCTTGTCGATTAAATAGTAAGGCCTAGCACCCACTTGCACTGCCTGTTCGACAGGCAGATTCTTACAGCCTTGAATAACGAAAACTAAACAACATATAACCAGTGCGCGCATAACAGCATCCCTCTAATCGAATAGAGTTTAGCCTATCATGACTCCGTGGCAGTTTTATTAAGTTTCTGATTTATAATAAGTGCTAATAAGATAATCGCAGCGCCGATGGCAAGCTTGATGATATCGGCATCACGATTCCAAATCACAATGTTAACGATGATCCCTGCTGGGATCAGTAGGTTATTCATTACGGCCAAGGCACCTACATTGACAATAGTTGCGCCCTTATTCCACGCGAAATAACCAAGCCCTGAAGCAATCGTGCCTAAGTAAATTAACACGCCCCATTGTGTCGTTGTGGTGGGTAGCTTACTGGTATCACCAAATAAGCCGTAACAAATTAGTGCGACAATTAAAGCGCCAATGAAGAACCAAGCAAACACCCGAGAGTGGGGGAGTTGCTCATCTTGCATTAAACGTTTGTAAGTTACTTGACCGGTAGCAAAGCAAATATTAGCAGCCTGAACCATTAGCATACCAATGAGATAGTTTTCATCGACGCCTTCATAGCGAATAGCAACGGCACCTAAAATAGCTAGCATTGCGGCGAATAAAAACTTGGCATTAAAACGCTTTTCAAGCAAATCGTTTAACAAAGTGATGTAAAGTGGCGTCATTACCGTAAATAGCAGTACCTCGGGCACGCTAAGGTACAAAAACGAATGGTAATAGAAGCTGTACATCACACCAAGCTGTACTGCGCCTATTGCCATGAGCTTTAGTGCTAAGGCTTTAGGAGTTTTACGCCAGTGTAAAAAGGGCAAAAACACGCAGGTTGCTAAGCCAATGCGCATTAACACACTAAACCATGCATCCACTTGGCCTGCTAAATAGACACCAATAAGACTAAACGAAAAGGCCCAAAGCAGGGTTACAGCAAATAAGTAGGTCATGTTATTCGAGTTATGTGCAAAAAGGGCAGTGTATATGAGATGGCTGAAAATTAAAATTGCCCATGACGGATAATACGCGGTCATGGGCAATGGGGGGGTTAGGGTTGGCTGTCAACAAAGGCTTTTGCTTGTTGCTTTAATAGCTCAAGTGCGTTGCTATCGTAAAACGTGCTGTGCGAGACAACACCCTTTAGCGTTTGTGTATTACGAATATCAACAAGCGGGTTTTCTGAAAGCAAAATGAGATCGGCTACTTTGCCTTCACTAAGGGCACCATATTGCTGTTGTTTATTTAAAAATTTAGGCCCCGCGAGTGTTGCAGCTTGCAGTGTTTGCAGTGGTGTTAGGCCATATTCATTAAAAATACTCAGTTCTTGGTGTAAAGAAAGCCCCGGATAAATATACGAATTTAAAAAGCCCGCGTCTGTGCCTGCAATAATGCTCACACCTGCCTGTTGGGCGATAGGGAGTAACTGGGCGGTTTTAATAAAACGCTCTTTGCGCTGTTTGATTTGTGCAGGGGTGTCTTTGTTAGCTCTATCAACTCGCCACTGATAAGTTGCTTTTAAACCTTTACCTAAATAATCTAAATAGGCATCGTCTTGATGATTGTCTTCATCAATGTAAGCCGTTATTTTGCCACCAATCAAGGTTGGCACCACGGCGGTGTCGTTGTTAGCAAGAACCGTAAACTTCTCAATAGCTGTCGGTTCATCAAACTGCGCGGTGATAATAGGCAGCGCAGTGCGATAACTCAGCTCTTTTGAAGCAACCTTTGCAGAAATATCTGCTTCGTTTTTAGCCGCAGCTTTAAGCATATAGGTCATATGCTCAATCGCATCAAGACCCGCCTTGGAGACATCAGTCACAGACAATGAAAATGGAATATGCCCCGAAATTTGATAACCACGCTTTTTAACCTCATGCACGGCTTTTATGTAGAGCTCAGGCGTTAAAGCGCTGTCGGTAATTTTGATAAAATCAACGTCCATGCTGTCTAATAGATCCATTGCAGCATGCATTTCTTCAGTCGTTTCTACTTCTAAATCACCGGGCCAAATAGACCCTTTACCTTCTAATTTCGGGCCTGAGGTGAAAATAGTTGGGCCCACTAACTGACCTTGTTTTACTTGTTCACGCCAGCTAAGTACAGATTCACTCAAATCAGCCGCAGCATCACGAACAGTTGTTACGCCGTAGGCTAAATACAGTGGCAATAGCTGTTTATTTTCTTCAATAAGTTCATCACCACCACCAAAGTGGACATGCATATCCCATAGACCAGGCATGACATACTGACCTTTGGCATCAATCAATGTTGAGCTTTGATAGTGGCTACTTAAAGGTTTATCGCTACGTTTGATGATAATTCCATCGCGAATGGCAAGAGATTGCTTTGCTGAGATAGCCCCAGTTTGCATATCAATAATTTGGGCGTTTTCTATCACGATGTCAGCGCGCTCATCTGGGGTTGATGAACATGCAGCTAAAGCTGAGCAAAGTCCTAAAAGTAAAGTATTTTTCATGTGTGAACTCGTGTTTTTTTTTGAGATTAGCAAAAACGAGTTAACTGACAATGGCTTTGAGGTGAATAGGAATAAAAGTGGGGTGAAAGTTTAATTGGTACTAAAAAGTATGAGGGTTTCCCCTCATACTTTAAACATCATGGTGATTATTCAACTAAACCACGACGCTTTAATAGTGCGTCTGTTGTTGGTTTTTGACCACGGAACTCAATGTAGCTTTGCATTAAGTCGCGGCTGTTACCTTTTGATAAAATCTCTTTACGGAAATTATCACCGTTTTCACGTGTTAAACCACCTTCTTCAGTCATGTGTGCAAACGCATCTGCTGCGAATACTTCAGTCCAAAGGTAAGCGTAATAACCTGCTGAGTAACCACCGGCAAAGGTGTGGCTGAAGTAGCAAGACTTATAACGTGGTGGTACTGGGTAATATGCAATACCGTGCTTGTCTAATGCATCATATTCAAATTTCTGCACGTCTGTAATGTCAGCATCAACACCAAATGAGTGCCATTCCATATCAAGTAGTGCCGCAGCTAAATACTCAGTTGTATCAAAGCCTTGGTTGAATTTTTGTGATTCAAGTACTTTGTTTAAAAGCGCTTTTGGAATTGGTTCACCTGTTTTGTAGTGCTTGGCATAGTTTGCCAGTACTGTTGGTTCAATATTCCAGTCTTCGTGTGCTTGCGAAGGGAACTCAACAAAGTCACGAGCAGTGGCTGTACCCGCTAAGCTTGGGTATTTAACGTCAGAGAATAAACCGTGCGCAGCATGACCAAACTCATGGAACATCGTTGTTACTTCAGAGAAAGTCATGAGTGTAGGTTGACCTTCAGCTGGCTTAGGAATGTTCTGCGCGTTGTAGATCACAGGCATAGTGTCTTTAAGACCGCTTTGGCTAACATAGGCACTCATCCAGGCACCACCACGTTTACCTTCACGTGCGTAAGGGTCCATGTAGAATAGGCCGATAGCGCTACCGTCTTCGTTAAATACTTCAAACACCATGACGTCTTCGTGATAAACCGGTAGGTCTTTACGTTCTTTAAACGTAATGCCGTAAAGTTTATTCATCGCAAAGAATAGACCGTCGTGGATCACTGACTGCATTTCAAAGTAAGGCTTAACTAAAGCAGGGTCTAAGTCGTACTTCTCTTGGCGAACTTTTTCAGCGTAAAACGCCCAGTCCCAAGGTTGAAGCGCAAATGTTTCACCTGACTTTTTGATTACTTGTTGGATTTGCTCTGCTTCTGCTTCTGCTTTAGCAACCGCTTTCGGCGCTAAGTCATCAAGGATGCCGTAAACATTTTCAGTTGTTTGCGCCATACGGTTAGTCATTACATACGAAGCCCAATCTTTAAAGCCAAGTAATGCCGCTTTTTCAGCACGTAGCTTAGTTTCTTTGATGATGATAGGGCTGTTTGTTGCTTGTGCACGCGTTGAAGAAGTTGTCCAAATCTTTTCACGAAGCTTGCGGTTTTCAAGGCTTTGTAAGATAGGTTGGCGAGTCGTGTTCACCAATGTGATCATGTAACCTTCTTTACCTGCTTTTTTGGCAGCAGCTGCAAGGTTTGCAATTTCACCTTCAGATAAACCCGCTAATTCGCTTTTATCTTTAACTAAAATCACATCTTCTTTAAATGATTTTAAGATATTTTGTGAAAACTCAGTTGAAACCTTGGCAAGCTCTGCGTTGATTTCACGCATTTTTGCCTTTTCAGTTTCAGTCAGTTTTGCACCCGCGTTAACGAACTTTTTGTAGTAGTAATCAACAAGGCGTTGATCTTCAGCATTTAAAGACGCTTTGTTGTCGTAAATGCTTTGTACGCGAGCAAATAAAGCTTTGTTTAAGTAAATGTCATCAGTGTGAGCTGACATAATCGGCGCCATTTTAGCGGCGATACGTTGGTACTCACTGTCAGAGATTAAACCTGATAAATTAAAAAATGCCGCAGACGTGCGGTCTAATAGCTCACCAGAGTACTCCATTGCAACAAGGGTATTTTCAAATGTTGCTGGTGCAGGGTTGTTTGCAATCTTTGCAATTTCAGCTTTTTGCTGTGCGATGCCTGCTTCAAACGCTGGCTCGTAGTCTTTAGTCGAAATTTTATCAAACTCAGGGGCCATGTATTGTAAAGGGCTTGGCTTGAAAAGAACGTTTTCAACATTAGCTGTTTTTGTTTCAGCGGCAGTTTCAACTTGAGTTTGAGTGTCGGCTTGTTGTGAACTACAAGCAGATAATAAAAGCACACTAGCAATCGTAGTTGCTACTAAGGTCTTACGCATGAGAGCTCCAAAAATGTGGATAAATCTTTTCTAACTTATCAAATTTTTGGTTAGAAACAATCAAGTTTGTCGTCTGAATGGGGAATTTGAACGCAAATAAAGCTGTTGAGGGATAAAAATGTGTAAAAAGCCATCAATTGTGTATTAATGGCTCACTTAAGTAAAAAGTGGCACTAGCTGCCAGTTTAAATCTTGTTGGTAATAAATCACCATAGGTTAGTTGTAACCCAACACAAACTTTTTCTCTGAGCCAAAGCTTTCTGGCATAGCGTTGCCAAACTCTTTGTTAATTAAATTCAGTGAGTGCTCTTGCTCAGCAAGTAAGTTTAAGATGCGGTTACGGTACTCTAAACTTGATTCAAATAAGTTTAGATCAACCAAGGGTTGTAAAGTGGCAAGTTTTTGTGTGAGTGTCATTTGTGACATTGTGTTCTCCTCGTGCTATTCAAAGCCTGTGAAACCTCAAGCTCTCTCTATGTATATAGCAGCTGTAGTCTAAAATAGTTAATAATTAGCGCATATTGCGCATAAAGAGCTTAGTATTTACCAAGTTTTCACCTATTATGCCGTGCTAAACTTAGTCACAACTGAACCAAACTGATTTTTACTAGGAATGTTAATTTATGACCCTTGCTGATCTGCAATCTGCATTATCGTTTGTATTGTTCACCTACAATGACGTGCAAATTACTGTACTAAAAGTAATTCAAGTGCCTTTGGTGCTGTTTTTAATGTGGTTTGTGGTTACCTGGATTGGTCGATTAATCAAAAAAGCATTACTGGCAAAAAACCTAGGCCCTGACGCGGTTCACTTATTTACCCGTATTTACCTTGTCGTTACTATTGCTGTGCTTGTGTTTACCTCACTAGAGGTACTCAATATTCCTCTAACGGCGTTTGCATTTGTTTCTGGTGCCATTGCAATTGGTGTTGGTTTTGGTGCGCAAAACATTATCAATAACTTTATTAGTGGTTGGATTTTAATGTGGGAGCGACCAATTCGTATTGGCGACTTTTTAGAAGTGGGCACAGCTAAAGGAGTCGTTGAGACAATTAATACCCGTTCTACTCGTATCCGTCGTAACGATGGGGTGCATATGCTAGTACCAAATAGCCAGTTATTAGAAAACACGGTAACTAACTGGACCTTAATTGACCGTAATGCCCGTTCATTTGTGAATGTTGGCGTTGCTTATGGTTCAGACGTGGTGCTTGTAGAGAAGCTGATGAAGCAAATTCTTGATGATCACCCAGCCATTTTAAAAACACCTGCATCATCTGTGTTATTTGATGACTTTGCTGATAGCTCTTTAACTTTTAGTGCCATTTTCTGGGTATGTGCTGAATCAGAAGCACCGCTTCGCCAAGTGCGCAGTGAGCTGCGTTTTAGCATTTATAAAGTATTTGCTGAAAACAACATTACCATTGCATTCCCGCAGCGCGATATTCATATCGATGGTGAGATTGCTTTAACAAGGCGTAATAACCAAAAATAAAAAAAGCGGCTTAGCCGCTTTTTTGCTTTACGAAAGAATGAATAATAATGAAACTAGGTAAACATAGGGTGGACAATTCCATTAGTCCATAAAATAGCTGTGGCAGCTAAAATAATTACCAGTAAGATCAGTCCACATGTGACTACTGAACTGGCATAGATAAAACCTCGCTCTTCAGGAATGTGCATTAAAATTGGCACCCCTGTGTAGAGTAAGTAAACAGAGTAGGCCAGCGCTACAAGGCCTACACACACCACAAACCAAAGCTCAGGTAAAAATGCCGCAAATGAAGACATAAATACTGGCGTTGCTGTATAAGCTGCAAGCTCTAGGGTTTGTGTAAAGGTGGGTTTTGCACCAAAGGTCACTGCCATCCAATGAGCTAAATATGCCAGTGCAAACACGCCCGCAATTAGTGCAAAGTACATCGCAACCGCGATAAGTAATGCACTATCATGGGTTAAATATACGGCCTCACCTGCGCCAATACTCCAGCCCAAATAAACAGATGAATAGTAGCCCATTATTGAAGGAATACAGGCTATTAATAAAATGTGCGATAAGCTATAGCGCAAGCTTTCGTGACGGTTATCAATTGTCTGCCATTCTTCGAGTGGGTGAGCGTATAAGCCCCATAAGTGGTTTAGAATCATAATCATTGCCCCTGTAAAAAAGGAATATGAGCTGTTTTATTTTTGTACAGCTTTGATTAAGTTATGGTTCAGTAATTAAATCTTGTCAAGAAGCTGAAATAATCGAAATAGCCGATTAAATGTAACTCTTTAGTGCATATAGAAAATTACTTTGCACTGATGTGGGTCATGGAATGCGGGCTAATTTATGTGATAAAATCGAATTAAGATTTTTGATGAGAAGTTATTCAGTGCCTTATTCTGATTTGTTAGCACCCATTCATTCTTTTTTAAAGTGCGAAACGCCTGATGAGTGGATTGCTGCGGCAACCAAAAAAGAAAACTTAGATGTGGTTTTAATCGACCATCTTATCTGTGAATTAAAAGCAGCTCAGTCTGCTATGTTTTTAATTCGTAAGTACGCGGTTGATAAAGAAAGTAGTGATGCGTTGCTTGAGTGGTTAAAACCATTTGAAACACTTATTTATAAGCGTGAAGGGGATTGGCGTGAGCTTGCAGATAAAAACAAGCTGACTAAATCAATGATCCCAAAATCTAACTCACCTTATGGGCAAGATCTCATTGATAAAATGGTGATGCTCATCAAAGAAGAGTTACATCACTTTTATCAAGTTCTTGAGATCATGGATGAATACGGTATTGAATATAAAAGCATTACCCCATGCCGTTATGCCAAAGGGATGCTGCGCCATGTAAAAACTTACGAGCCAGATGCCTTGGTAGATAAGTTAATTATAGGTGCTTACATCGAAGCTCGTTCATGTGAGCGCTTTGCTAAATTAGCCCCACATGTTGATAAACGCTTAGGTGATTTTTATATCTCACTACTGCGCTCTGAAGCGCGTCATTACCAAGATTATTTAACTCTTGCGCAAGAAATCAGTGAGTTTGATATTACTGAGCGTGTTGAATTTTTTGGTCAGCTTGAAGCTGAGTTAATTTCTACCCCAGATGAAGACTTTAAATTTCACAGCGGTGTGCCTGCATAATATATTAAATCAGAGCGCCTGTTTGGCGCTCTACTGCTTAACGGAAAAATCCAGCTAGTTGCAAAGGAAGACCTACCTGAAGGCATCGCAACCCAGTTTAAGATTACCTTGCCAGGCTTGAAAAAGAACAAAATTAGTTAGCATAGGTTTTTTCATATAGTTGCGTAATGTGACTAATTTCTTTTTCATTCAGTTCATAATGCTTCAGTATCTCTAAAAGCTTGCCTGACGCCGTAATTGCTTTAAGACCTAAAGATAAACTTTGCTGAAAAAGCTCAGCCTGAGGGTGATTTTTATCAGTAATCACATGTAAGTGTTGAGTAGCAAGATAGGGGGTAACTATTTCTAATTCTGTTTGCTTTGCTTGCTGTAAGCGCTCGCTATTATCGAGCCAATACAAGGCAACCTCTTTTGTGCCTGCAACTAAATCAACACGACCATGCTTTAATAGCAACAAGCTCTCAATCAAGCTACCTGTGGTTGTCACGCTAAGGTTTGGGTGGTGCTCAAATTGCTCACTTACCACATAGTCTTCACCTTTACTGATTGTATATGGCTTTAATGAATACAAAGAGCCAGTGTAAGTTATATTGCTATCAACACGCTTGAATAACACGGTATGCGCGGTTGCTAATGAAGGTGAATATGTAAAATATCTCGCTCTTTGCTTTGTATAAAAAGCACCTAGCACTGCGACACGTTTATGGCGCTTGGCAAGCTTTAGCGCGCGAGCCCAATGTGTGTATTCAATAGTGGCTTGATGTTTTTGTGTTTTCAGTGCTGCGATGATGACTTCGTGCAGCCAGCCTGGCTTATTTGGCTCATCAATAAAATAAGGAGGAAACGGCTCTGTGACCAATTGCCAAGTTTGGCAATTGATTGAAAAGCTAATTAGTAAACAACAACATAAAAGGCTTAACCGACTCATCATAGATAATGCATTTTTTGACAATACTGGTTAAAGCATAGTTAAAAAATTGGTTATTTAAAGGGCGTGTGGACTAGTTTTTGCTGCTCTGGAGTAGCTCTTAAGTATGAACCTTGCTCATACCAGTCACCCAGTACAGTGCGGGTTAGTGTTTTTCCATTTTGCTTATAGTGATGCACATTAGGGCGGTGAGTATGACCGTGGATCATATTAGTAACCTGATGCTTTTCAAACATGGCTAAAACTGCATCTTCGGTCACATCTAAAATCTCTAATGCTTTGCCAGCTTGGCTTTGTTTTGATTTTTCGCGGGCGTTGCGGGCAATTTTTTTACGATACCAAAGCGGCATAGCAAGCATTAATTTTGGCCACCACCAACCACGACTTTTTTTACGAAACTTTTGATATTCAATATCTTGAGTGCACATTTCATCACCGTGCAAGATAACTGTTGGAGTACCGTATAAATCAATAACAACTTGTTCAGGTAGTAAAGTCATACTTGCGCTTTTTGCATAGTCTTCTCGCATAATGAAATCGCGATTACCATGAATAAAAAACACCTCAGTACCACTTTCACTGACTTGGCTTAAACGTGCGGCAACACTCTTTGAAAGGTCAGTTTGATAGTCATCACCGACCCATACTTCAAAAAAGTCACCCAAAATATACAGTGCATCAACGTCATCATTAATAATCTTGCTATCAAGAAAATCAAAAAATGCCGCAGTGATGTCTGGGCGGTTTTCTGTTAAATGGAGGTCGGCAATAAAATAACTTTGTTTCATGGTTACTCGCAAAAAAGCGGGCAAAGGCCCGCTTAAAAAGACTAAACGATTAAATTAGCTAACCGTTACTTTTTCGATGATTACATCTTCAAGAGGTACGTCTTGGTGGAAGCCAGCGCTGCCAGTAGCAACACTTTTGATTTTGTTTACCACGTCCATACCTTCAACAACTTCTGCGAACACGCAGTAGCCCCAGCCTTGTGATGTTTCACTGCTGAAGTTTAAAAAGTCATTGTCGTTAACGTTAATGAAGAACTGCGCAGTCGCTGAATGTGGATCCGGCGTACGTGCCATTGCTAATGTGCCCACTTTATTTGCAAGGCCATTGTTTGCTTCGTTTTCGATAGGGTTGTTTACTTCTTTTTGAACCATACCCGGCTCAAAACCACCGCCTTGTACCATAAAACCATCAATTACACGGTGAAAAATAGTGCCGTTGTAAAAGCCAGCGTTTGCATACTCTAAGAAGTTTTTAACAGTGTTTGGTGCATCGCTTTCGTGCATCTTGATAGTGATGTCACCAAAGTTTGTGTGTAGTACAACCATGAGGTTTCCTATATCAGGTTTAATAATGGGGCTATTTTATAGTAGTTGTCTTTGATTAACAAAGAGCTTGTTTAAAACGATAAACAAAGTGCTTATTCAATTGATAAAGCGCTAGAGCAGCGGCTTTGCAAGTGTTACCATAGAGAATCTCGAAACACCGTTAAGGACATTTTATAAATGGTACAAATTTACAACACACTTACGCGACAAAAAGAGCAGTTTAAACCCCTTGTTGATGGCAAAATCGACATGTACGTGTGTGGTATCACCATTTATGATTACTGTCACATCGGTCACGCTCGTACTTTTGTTGGTTTTGACGTGATTGTTCGTTACCTACGCCACATCGGTTACGATTTAAAATACGTTCGTAACATCACAGATGTAGACGACAAAATCATTAAACGTGCTAACGAAAATGGTGAGTCAATTAATGATCTAACGACTCGTATGACCAAAGCTATGCATGAAGATTTCGACAGCTTAAATATGCTGCGTCCGGATGTTGAGCCAACAGTAACAAACCACATGGATGAAATAATCGCTATGGTTGAGCGTTTAATTGCCAAAGGCCATGCGTATGTTGCTGCAGACGGTGATGTATTGTTTGACGTATCAACCTTTGAGCAATACGGTGCTTTATCGCAACAAGACCTAACCATGCTACAAGCAGGTTCACGTGTTGAAGTTGCACAAGATAAGCAAGATCCACTTGATTTCGTACTATGGAAAAAAGCCAAGCCAGAAGAGCCGTCATGGTCTTCACCATGGGGTGAGGGCCGCCCTGGTTGGCATATTGAATGTTCAGCAATGAGTTCTAAGCACTTAGGAGAACATTTTGATATTCACGGTGGTGGTTCAGATTTACAGTTCCCGCACCATGAAAACGAAATTGCTCAGTCATGCTGTGCAAATAACGGCAAGTACGTTAATACGTGGATCCACACAGGTATGGTTCAGGTTAATAAAGAGAAGATGTCTAAGTCTTTAAACAACTTCTTTACCGTACGTGACGTATTAAAAGAGTACGATGCTGAATCAGTTCGTTATTTCTTAATTTCAGGTCACTACCGTAGCCAGCTTAACTATTCGCAAGAAAACCTTGAGCAAGCACGTTCGTCACTTGAACGTATTTACACTGCATTGCGTGGCGTAACGCCAATCGAGTGCGATTTAGCTAGCAATGAATATGTGGCTAAATTCAGAAAAGCGATGGATGATGACTTTAACACCCCTGAAGCACTACCAGTATTATTTGAATTAGCAAAAGAGCTAAACCGTGTTAAAGATAGCGATACAGAGCAAGCAGGTAAGCTAGCTTATGTACTACGCAGTGTTGCTGAGGTACTAGGCGTTGCACAACAAGACCCAGAAGCCTTTTTGCAAGGTGGCCAAGCTGACGACGAAGTAGCACATATCGAAGCGTTAATAGCAAAACGTAACGAAGCCCGCGCAAGTAAAGATTGGGCGGCAGCTGATGAAGCGCGCGATGCATTGAATGCGCTTGGTGTGGTACTTGAAGATTCAGCTGGTAAAACAACATGGCGTAAAGCCTAACTATTCATCGAATCATGATTCATTAAAAAAGGTTGCCAACGAGGCAACCTTTTTTGTTATTAATCAATATAGCTATTGACCTCAACTGTACTTGAGCTTTTACCTTGCCATCTCTTCGTATTAACAAGGACAGACATTGAATATTTTACTTGCCATGATCCCCGCCTTTTTATGGGGCACCACCTATGCAGTGACCAAATATGCCACACCTGATTGGCCGCCACTTTTATTAGGCGCATTGCGTGCATTACCTGCAGGGTTATTACTTTTATTGCTTAAACCTAGTTTGCCAACCCGTTCGCAGTGGCCAAGTTTGTTAACGCTAGGTGCTGTGAATATCGCACTGTTTTTTGCCTTTATTTTTATCATGGCGGTAAACCTTCCTGCAGCTATAGCAGGGGTAGGGATGGTGTCTGTGCCGGTTGTGGCTTTGTTATATGCTTGGCTTACTAAAGGGCAGCGCCCCGCAAAAATTCAAGCATTCTGTGCTATGGCGCTGGTTGTACTGGCGTGGTTGTTGTTTGACCCAGCACACGTGTCATTAAATGTATTGGGAGTGACTGCTTTATTTGGGGCCTTACTGACTATTGTGATTGGTAGCACCTTAGTACAAAGCTTGTCGGTGCACATACATTGGTGGGTGGTGCTTACCTGGCAGTTAATCATTGGCGGCACTATTTTATTATTGGCTGCGTTTATTGATGGCAGTTTACTTCACCCAGAGCAATACCAAGTGATATTTAAGCCTATATCAGCACTGCAATATTCTGCGCTATTTTGGTTAATCGTGCCTAATACCGCTATCGCCTATATTCTGTATGTTTGGTTATTAGGACGCATGACTGTGGCTGAGTTTTCATTCGGCACTATTGCTAACCCAATCGCGGGAATCGTATGCGCTGTTTTACTCATAAACGAACAATATCAAGACTGGCAATACCTATTAATGTTTATGATGATTGTGTTTTCAGTGCTCCCCCAGATGCTAAAGCTTAGGCAGTTCAAACTACAGCGCTCTTAATACCAAAAAAAGGCTGCCCATTGGCAGCCTTTTGCAATAATTTAGCTCTTCTTAGCTGTGGTACTTTTCACAAGCTTCAAGGGTGTTTTCGATTAAACTTGCCACAGTCATTGGGCCAACACCACCTGGTACTGGTGTAATGAAATGTGCTTTTTGTTCAGCGATATCGTATTCAACATCACCAACAAGCTTGCCAGATTCAAGGCGGTTAATGCCTACATCAATTACGATAGCACCTTCTTTAACCCAATCACCCGGAATGAACTCAGGTTTACCAACCGCAACAACTAATAAATCAGCGCGGCGAACATGCGTTTCTAAATCTTGAGTAAACTTATGACAAACCGTTGTTGTACAGCCTGCAAGTAAAAGCTCAAGTGACATAGGACGACCAACAATGTTTGATGCACCAACAACAACTGCGTGCATACCTTTATAGCGAACACCGGTAGAGTCGAGTAGGGTGATAATACCCTTCGGTGTACAAGGACGAAGTGCCGGCATACGCTGAGCTAAACGACCAATGTTATAAGGGTGGAAACCATCAACATCTTTATGTGGTGTGATGCGTTCAAGAATTTTTTCAGCATCAAGACCCTGAGGTAAAGGTAACTGTACTAGAATACCGTCTACTTCTTTGTCTTCGTTTAGTTGATCTATTAATGCAAGTAAATCTTGCTCAGTTGTGTCGCCAGGTAAATCGTAAGACTTAGATACAAAGCCGACTTCTTCACATGCTTTACGTTTAGAACCAACATACACTTGGCTAGCTGGATCTTGACCAACTAACACAACTGCTAGTCCTGGAGCGCGTAATCCATTCGCTACACGCTCTGCAACTCGCTCTGCTACATTGCTGCGTACTTGTTTAGCTATTGCCTTACCATCGATGATGTTTGCCGTCATGGGTGACCTTTAATTGGGGTTAGTTAACTTGATACTGATACATCTAAATATGATTATCCAATAAAGGGGGCGTGGATACACAAAACATGTTTGTTTGATCATATTTATTTATGTTGCGTATTTTCGCAGAAAAGCATCATAGCGCCAAGATGCAATCTTATATAAAGCGCTACTTTATAAAAAAGAGTTCAAATTTTAGCTTATATTTGCAATATTTAACCATTATGAACTAAAAGTGACCGATTGATTTATTTTCTTAAAAAAATGTTTGACCTGACTCGGTCAAATCACTATTATGCACCCCGTTGTTAACGAGGTCACTCGCAAACAACGGTAAGCATCGGCGATTAGCGCAGTTTGGTAGCGCACTTGGTTTGGGTCCAAGGGGTCGCAGGTTCAAATCCTGCATCGCCGACCACTTCTTCTTTAAGAAGCGGTGCTTACAGGCAAACTTATGAAGTTTTCGATGCGCCCGTAGCTCAGCTGGATAGAGCAACGCCCTTCTAAGGCGTTGGTCGAAGGTTCGAATCCTTCCGGGTGCGCCATTTGAAAATATGTAAATGCCGTGGTGATTGTAGCTCAGTTGGTAGAGCCCCGGATTGTGATTCCGGTTGTCGTGGGTTCGAGCCCCATCAGTCACCCCAATTTACTCTAAGATATCGGCGATTAGCGCAGTTTGGTAGCGCACTTGGTTTGGGTCCAAGGGGTCGCAGGTTCAAATCCTGCATCGCCGAC
>NZ_JABVXF010000003.1:0-71778 GCF_013349995.1 Pseudoalteromonas sp. 0303 | reverse complement strand
ATATCGGCGATTAGCGCAGTTTGGTAGCGCACTTGGTTTGGGTCCAAGGGGTCGCAGGTTCAAATCCTGCATCGCCGACCATTCTCTTGAATGGTCTTTATTTTCAAAACTTCTCTCAGTATCGGCGATTAGCGCAGTTTGGTAGCGCACTTGGTTTGGGTCCAAGGGGTCGCAGGTTCAAATCCTGCATCGCCGACCACTTTTAAGCTTTAATTCCTCATTCAAAGCTTCTTAAATTCAGAATTCATCCTTTAAATCAGCTTAATTCTTCGATGTTGTTTTGTTGCGTTCGTTTTTTACGCATTTAAACGCTGATTGCTGCTATATACGCCAAATAATTGCCCCCCAGACTCGACTATCATAAATATTAGGTTATAATGCCGCGTCTATTGTTTAACATAGTGCCCATAGGGGCAAAGCAGCAATGGTATCTCATGGTTACAATGCGCCGTTTTAAGTTGAAATATTCAGCGTTAAAACTTGCTATCACTCATGGAGATCACCTTGTTTGTAAGGAAGGCGAACAGTCGCCAAAATTGAAGATTGAGGTAAATCATGCAAGTTTCTGTTGAGACGACTCAAGGCCTTGAGCGCCGTCTGACCATCACCGTTCCTGCAGAGAACGTTGAGACTGAAGTAAAAAAACGCTTACAACAACTGTCTAAAACCCAGCGTATCGATGGTTTCCGTCCTGGTAAAGTACCAGCGTCTATCATCAACAAGCGTTACGGTGCTGCAGTACGTCAAGAAGTTGCAGGCGAATTAATGCAACGCAACTACATCGAAGCAATCGTTTCTGAAAAAATTAACCCAGCTGGTTCACCTACTTTCGCTCCTAAAGCGTTAGAAGCTGGTAAAGATTTAGAATTCGATGCAACTTTCGAAGTTTACCCAGAAGTTGAAATCCAAGGTTTAGATAAAATCGCTGTTGAAAAACCAGCTGTATCTGTAACTGACGAAGACCTAGCTAACATGCTAGAAACTCTACGTAAGCAACACGCTTCTTGGGCTGAAGTTGACGCAGCTGCAGGCGAGAACGACCGTGTAACTATCGACTTCGTTGGTTCTATCGAAGGCGAAGAGTTCGAAGGCGGTAAAGCTGAAGACTTCCCACTAGAACTTGGTCAAGGTCGTATGATCCCAGGTTTCGAAGACAACATCGTTGGCAAAAAAGCGGGCGAAGAAGTTGTTGCTGAAGTAACTTTCCCTGAAGAGTACCACGCTGAAAACCTTAAAGGTAAAGCAGCTACTTTCGCAATCACTGTTAAGAAAGTTGAAACTCAAGAGCTTCCTGAGCTTAACGACGAGTTCGCAACTAAATTCGGTGTAGCTGAAGGCGGTGTTGACGCTCTTAAAGAAGAAGTTAAAAAGAACATGACACGTGAGCTTGACCAAGCAGTTAAAGCTAACGTTAAAGATCAAGCTATCAAAGGTCTTTTAGCTAACAACGAAATCGAAGTGCCAAAAGCGCTAGTAGATCAAGAAATTGATGCACTACGTCAGCAAGCTGCACAACGTTTCGGTGGCGACGCTAAAAACATGCCTGAGCTTCCAGCTGAATTATTCCACGAGCAAGCTGTAACTCGCGTTAAGACTGGCCTATTACTAGGTGAAGTAATTAAAGCGAACGAGCTTAAAGTTGACGACGCTAAAGTTGAAGAGTTAATCGCAACTGTAGCTTCTGCATACGAAGATCCAACTGAAGTAGTAGAGTACTACAAAGCAAACGATCAGCTTATGCAGCAAATGCGCAACGTAGCGATGGAAGAGCAAGCAGTTGAAGCTATCCTAGCTAAAGCAAACGTGACTGACGTTGAAAAAGCATTCGACGACATCATGAATCCACAGCAAGGTGCTTAATAAGTCATTGACTTAAGCTCTCGCTAGCGATTAAATGGCTCGTGTTACCCTGTATTTATACAGCGTACTCGGGCCATTTTAGTTTGTGGTATCAGTTTCAAAAAAACCAACAATACTGATGTTATTTCAGAACTTTTTTCGGCGAGGATTGAATTTGTTCTGATAAGTTCCTATATAGTTATAAAGATTGAATAGACAGCTTAACTTACATTAGTATAAATGTGCTTTCCTTATAGTAAGGATGAGTCGCAGCGGATAAGGAATTAAATAAGAATGAATAGCGGTATGATAGACCCTCTAAACGCACTAGTCCCTATGGTTGTTGAACAAACAGCTAAAGGTGAGCGCTCATATGATATTTACTCACGTCTTTTAAAAGAGCGCATTATTTTCTTAACTGGCCAAGTAGAAGATAACATGGCTAATTTGATTCTTGCGCAAATGCTGTTTTTAGAATCAGAAAACCCAGAAAAAGATATTTATCTTTATATTAATTCGCCAGGCGGTTCTGTGACTGCGGGTATGGCAATTTACGATACAATGAATTTTATCAAGCCTGATGTAAGCACTATTTGTGTTGGCCAAGCGGCAAGTATGGGTGCATTCTTACTATCAGGTGGCGCTAAAGGTAAGCGTTTTTGTTTACCTAACTCACGTGTAATGATCCACCAACCATTAGGTGGCTTCCAAGGTCAGGCATCTGACTTTGAGATCCATGCTCGTGAAATTTTATCAATTAAAGATAAGTTAAACCGTTTAATGGCTGAACATACTGGCCAGCCACTCGATGTGGTTTCTCGTGATACAGACCGTGATAACTTTATGACTGCTAGCGAAGCAGTTGAATACGGCCTAGTTGATTCAGTATTTTCAAGCCGCGATTCGAAGTAATCTGAATAGCTAATAATAACGTATTGTTAGCTATCACCCTTTACTATGCGAAAACTGATATTCTTTGATATAGTTAAACATAGTGAATTAGCAGTAGCCCAGTGCTACTGCCAACGTAATAAATGAGGTAGCTGAATGTCTGACACTCCTACAGACGGCGACAAAAGTAATAAATTGTTATACTGCTCTTTCTGCGGCAAAAGCCAGCATGAAGTTCGCAAACTAATTGCTGGCCCTTCAGTATATATTTGTGATGAATGTGTAGAGCTGTGTAACGATATTATCAGGGAAGAAATCAAAGACATTGCGCCGAAGCATAATGCGTCTGATAAACTGCCTGTGCCGAAAGAAATTCGTGATCACTTAGATGATTACGTGATTGGCCAAGACCACGCGAAAAAAGTGCTGTCGGTTGCGGTATACAATCACTACAAACGTTTACGCAATCAAACAATCAATGCAGATATTGAGCTTGGTAAGAGTAATATTCTATTAATCGGTCCTACAGGTAGTGGTAAAACATTACTTGCTGAAACAATGGCTCGTTTACTTGATGTACCATTCACGATGGCCGATGCAACGACACTAACTGAAGCAGGTTATGTAGGTGAAGACGTTGAAAACATCATTCAAAAGCTACTGCAAAAATGTGATTACGACGTAGAAAAAGCACAACGTGGTATTGTTTACATTGATGAAATCGACAAGATTTCTCGTAAGTCTGACAATCCATCGATCACCCGTGACGTATCGGGCGAAGGTGTACAACAAGCCTTACTTAAGCTAATTGAAGGTACGGTTGCATCTGTGCCACCACAAGGCGGCCGTAAACATCCACAGCAAGAGTTCTTGCAAGTTGATACATCTAAGATCCTATTTATCTGTGGCGGTGCGTTTGCTGGCCTAGATAAAGTGATTGAACAACGTAGCCATAAAAATACCGGTATTGGTTTTGGTGCTGAAGTTAAGCAATCATCAGGTAGCCGCAGCTTAAGTGAAACATTTAAAGATGTTGAACCAGAAGATTTAGTGAAATACGGTTTAATTCCTGAGTTCATTGGTCGTCTTCCGGTTGTTGCGACACTTACAGAACTAGATGAAGCAGCGCTTATTCAAATTCTGAGCGAACCAAAAAATGCATTAACTAAACAGTTCTCTGCATTGTTTGCGATGGAAGATGTTGAGCTTGAGTTCCGCGAAGATGCACTTAGCGCAATTGCTCATAAAGCAATGGAACGTAAAACAGGTGCACGTGGCTTACGTTCAATCGTTGAAGGCGTATTACTTGATACTATGTATGAATTACCTTCGATGGATGATGTTAGCAAAGTGGTTATTGATGAAACCGTTATTAAAGGTGAGTCAGACCCAATTTTGATTTACCAAAGCGGTAACCAAGACAAAGCTGCATCAGAATAAAGCTGTAATAGTTTAAAAGTTAAGCAGTTGAACACGAAAAAGGAGCCAAAGGCTCCTTTTTTTATAAATATGTTGAACTTTCCCTTACATATCCCCATATACTTGAGTAATCTTTAAAATAAATGAAGTGCGAAGAGAATATAATGACGCTTGAGAGAACAGATCGAGTCGAAATCCCCGTGTTGGCACTGCGCGATGTAGTGGTTTACCCACACATGGTGATCCCGCTATTTGTTGGTCGTGAAAAATCAATAAAATGCCTAGAAGCGGCGATGGACAAGGACAAACAAATTTTCCTAGTGGCGCAAAAAGACGCCTCTGTTGATGATCCGCAGCAAGATGATATCTACCGTGTTGGCACCATTGCCACAGTACTTCAGTTATTAAAGTTACCTGATGGCACCGTTAAAGTGCTTGTTGAAGGCACACAACGTGCGAGCGTTGAAACGTTTTTAGATAACGATGATTTCTTTGTGGCTGAAGCACAGTTCATCGAATCAGGCCATATCGACGAGCAAGAACAAGATATCTTTATTCGCAGCGCAATTAGCCAATTTGAAGGCTATGTAAAGCTTAATAAGAAGATCCCACCTGAAGTACTTACTTCTGTGTCTGGCATCGATGAAGCTGCACGCCTTGCTGATACCATGGCAGCACACATGCCGCTTAAGGTACCTGAAAAGCAAAAAGTACTTGAGATTGCCGATGTGACTGAGCGTCTTGAATACTTAATGGCACTGATGGAAGGCGAGATTGACTTACTGCAAGTTGAGAAAAAAATCCGTACCCGCGTGAAAAAGCAGATGGAAAAGTCGCAGCGTGAGTATTACCTCAACGAGCAAATGAAAGCGATTCAAAAAGAGCTTGGCGAACTTGATGATGTACCCGATGAATTCGAAGCAATTAAAAAGCGCATCGAAGAATCAGGTATGCCTAAAGAAGCGCAAGAGAAAGCAAACGCTGAGTTATCTAAATTAAAAATGATGTCGCCGATGTCGGCGGAAGCAACCGTCGTGCGCTCGTACATTGATACCTTAATCAATGTACCTTGGAAAAAACGCTCTAAGGTGAAAAAAGACTTAGCTGGCGCACAGAAGATTTTAGATAGTGACCATTACGGCTTAGATAAAGTTAAAGAGCGTATTATTGAGTATCTAGCGGTGCAGCAGCGCACTAATAAGCTTAAAGGCCCAATTTTATGTTTAGTCGGTCCTCCTGGTGTAGGTAAGACTTCACTTGGTCAGTCAATCGCACGCTCTACAGGTCGTAAATATGTGCGTATGGCATTAGGTGGCGTTCGTGACGAAGCGGAAATCCGCGGTCACCGCCGTACTTACATTGGTTCTATGCCTGGTAAGTTAATCCAGAATATGACTAAAGTTGGTGTAAAGAACCCATTATTCTTATTAGATGAAATCGATAAGATGTCATCAGATATGCGTGGCGACCCTGCATCAGCATTACTTGAAGTACTTGATCCTGAGCAAAACAGCCATTTTGCCGATCACTACTTAGAAGTTGATTACGACCTATCTGACGTAATGTTCGTGGCAACATCAAACAGCTTTAATATTCCAGGTCCATTATTAGACCGTATGGAAGTGATTCGCCTTTCGGGTTACACCGAAGACGAGAAGCTAAACATTGCTAAACAACACTTGATTCCAAAACAAGTTAAGCGCAATGGCTTAAAAGAGCATGAAGTTGAAATTGCTGACAGCGCAATTATTGGCATTATCCGCTACTACACACGTGAAGCGGGCGTTCGTAACTTAGAACGTGAAGTGTCAAAACTATGTCGTAAAGCAGTTAAAAACATCCTGCTTGATAAAAACACTAAAAAGGTCCTTATCGACGATAACAACCTTGAAGAATTCTTAGGCGTACAACGCTTTGATTATGGTAAAGCAGAAGACGGTGACCGTATTGGCCAAGTAACGGGTCTTGCGTGGACTGAAGTAGGTGGTGATTTACTGACTATTGAATCTGCAGCTGTACCAGGTAAAGGCAAGCTAACTTACACAGGTTCGCTTGGTGATGTAATGCAAGAGTCAATTCAGGCTGCGATGACGGTTGTTCGTAATCGTGCTGAAAAACTTCGCATTAATAGCGACTTCTATGAGAAACGTGACATTCATGTTCACGTGCCAGAAGGTGCAACACCAAAAGATGGCCCAAGTGCTGGTATTGCCATGGTAACTGGTTTGGTATCGAGCTTAACGGGTAACCCAGTGCGCTCAGATGTTGCAATGACAGGTGAAATCACATTACGTGGTGAAGTATTACCAATCGGTGGCTTAAAAGAGAAGCTACTGGCAGCGCATCGTGGTGGAATTAAAACCGTTATTATTCCAAAAATTAACGAACGTGACTTAAAAGAGATCCCAGACAACGTATTAGAGGGCCTTGAAATTCACCCAGTTACATGGATTGATGACGTTTTAAAACTGGCTTTGAAGCACCCAGTTGAGAGTTTTTCTGTCGAAACTGAAAAAAACCAGTAAAAAACCGCAAAAAAGTGCATTTAGGGGCTTTTCAAATACAAAGGGTATGATAAGTTAAGCACTAGTTTTCAAGCCTAGGCCTTATGTAGCCTAGGGTTGAGAAAAATATAATAAACTGAGCATAAACTTAACTTGCTCATAAATTTTCAAAACAGTGATGTTATTTTTTATAAAAACAATCGCTCTTGATAATAACAATGAAAGAGGATGATATTGTGAATAAATCTCAATTAATCGATCAAATCGCAGCTGACGCTGACATTTCTAAAGCGGCTGCAGGTCGTGCACTAGATTCATTCATCGAGGCTGTTTCAGGCGCTCTTAAAGATGGCGATTCAGTAGCGCTAGTTGGCTTTGGTACTTTCTCTGTACGTGAGCGTGCAGCGCGTTCAGGTCGCAACCCGCAAACTGGTGAGACTATCCAGATTGCTGCAGCAAACATTCCTTCTTTCAAAGCAGGTAAAGCGCTGAAAGACGCAGTAAACTAATCATTAAAGATTAGTTGGTGAGAGATACCTAATCACACTTAAATTGAATTTAGGTAACTTATCACCAGTTACTTCAAGTGAAAAAGCGTATCTGGTAAGATACGCTTTTTTTACATGAGCAGGGTTAATTTGTACCTGATCAGAATAGAGATAGATAAATGCTTGAGAAAATCAGAGAAGGTTCGCAGGGACCTGCAGCCAAAATTATTTTAGGCGCGGTGATTTTATCTTTTGCTTTAGCTGGGATCGGTGGTTATTTAGGACAAACCACAGAGCAACCCGTTGCAGAAGTAAATGGAGTTAAAATTAGCCAAACCGAATTCAGCCGTGCATACCAAAACGAACGTAACCGTTTAGAACAACAATTTGGTGAATACTTCGCACAAATCGCTGCTGATCCAAATTACATGGCACAAATTCGCCAAGGCGTAATCGACCGTTTAGTACAACAAGAATTGCAAACTCAACTAGCGGCAGAATTAGGTCTTCGTGTAAGCGACGAAAGTGTTCGTAAAGCAATTTTAGAAATGCCTTACTTCCAAGTAGGCGGCCAGTTTAGCAACGACCGCTACTTACAAGTTATTCGTCAAATGAATTTCCAACCAGATGCTTTCCGTGAATATTTACGTGAAGACATGACACGCAGCCAATTAGTAGGTGCTGTTGCTGGTACAGATTTCATCTTAGAAAATGAATTAAACAACAGCGTTGCTCTACAACAGCAAACGCGCAGTATTGATTACTTAGTTGTTGCTAAAGAATCATTACAAGCAGGTATCGAAGTAACAGAGCAAGAAATTGCTGATTACTATGAGTTGAATCAACCGCAATTCTTAGCACCAGAGCAAGTGTCTGTAAGCTACATTGACTTAAATGCAGCTACCTTAACGCTTGATTCAAGTGTTTCAGAAGAAGATATCAAAGCTTACTATGATCAAAACAGTGCACAATATGTTGAGCCTGAAAAACGTCGTGTATCGCACATTTTAATTGATAACAGCGAAGACGATGATGCAGCAAAAGCGAAAGCTGAAGAGCTACTAGCGCAGTTACAAAGCGGTGCTGATTTTGCTGAGCTAGCTGAGTCATCTTCTGATGACGTAGTGAGTGCAGAAATGGGCGGCGACCTAGACTGGATTGAACGTGACATGATGGACCCTGCGTTTGAAGATGCAACGTATGCACTTGAAAGCAAAGGCGACATTTCTGACGTTGTAGAATCAGAGTTTGGTTATCACATCATCAAACTTACTGATATTCAAACACAGCAAGTTAAACCATATGCTGACGTAAAAGATGAGCTTCGCGCTGAACTTGAGCGTGCTAAGAAAATTAATGCGTTCTATGAAAAGCAAACTCAAATGGGTGAGCTTGCGTTCGAAATTTCAGATACTTTAATTGATGCAGCAGAAGCAGCAGGCGTTGAAGTGAAGAAAACAGAACTTGTTACTCGCAATGCATTACCTGAGCCGTTAAATAACCCACAAGTTGTTACTGCTATTTTCTCACCTGAAGTGTTAGAAGACCGCATGAACTCAGAAGTAATTGAAGTAGGCGATGAGCATGCTGTTGTTGTTCGTGTAAACGATCACAAAGCTGCTACAACGAAAGCACTAGCAGATGTTTCTGAGCAAATTAAGGCGACGTTAGTTTCACAAAAAGCATCGGAGCTTGCTAAAGAAAAAGCACGCACTCTATACGCTGAGATCGAAGCTGGTAAGAGCCTAAACGAAGTTGCACAAGCTGAAGGCCTAACAGTACGCCAAGAAGCTGCACTTGCTCGTCAAGCTTACACAGTGTCACCAGCTATTGTTCAACAAGCTTTCAAAATGGCTCACCCACAAGGTGCACCAGAGGTTGAAGTTGTTGACCTAAACAATGGCGATGCGGCAATTGTTGCGCTAAAAGCAGTTAATCCAGCGACTGAAGTTGAGATTAATGAGCAACAAAAGCAAAACATCACGATGGCTCAAGTGAATAAAAACTATATGGTATTTATTGCAGCACTAAAAGCACAAGCTGAAGTGCAAGTACCAAAAGCGACTCAAGCTGCTGAATAATTAGCAAAATGAGTTAAATAAAAGGCGCCTACTGGCGCCTTTTTTGTTACCGTTAAAGGTAATGCAAGTTACAAGGAGCTTTTATGGAGTACAGTCTAATAGAGCAGCTACCAAGCGCAGAAGAATACTGTGATATGCGCCTTAAAGCTGGCTTATCTGCACGTTCATTAGCGGCTGCAAAGGCGGGGTTACCAAACTCTCTTTTTGCTATTTGTATTCGTAAAAACGATGAGTTGATTGGCATGGGCCGCGTTATTGGTGATGGCGGTTGTAATTTTGAAGTGGTTGATATTGCTGTATCACCAGAATATCAAGGGCAAGGGTTAGGGCGTGTCATTATGGAACATGTTGACCGCTACATTGAATCTACCGCCTTTGAAGGTAGTTATGTCACTATGGTCGCTGACAAACCAGGCTTTTACGAAAAGCTTGGCTACAAGTTTGTCGCACCACAAAGCCAAGGGATGTATAAAAAGTTTTGATAAGAGTAAAGCTGCAAGGGGAAAGAGTAAAGTTTCGAGGGGAAAGAGTAAAGTTTCGAGGGGAAAGAGTAAAGTTAATTGAGTGATCAAATCTCCCGCGTGGGAGGCGTTTTAACGCCGAATCAAACTGACAGCTTACGGCTGATAGCTGACAGCTCACTATCAGCAATTCAACAACTTCTGCGTTACGCTTGATTGTGGGTTTTGGAAAATAGCTTCGGTTTGACCGTATTCAACAATCTCACCGTGATCAAGTACCACAAGTTGGTCGCTAATATGACGCACCAAACTTAGGTGATGAGTAATAAGCACATAGCTAAGGCCAGTATCTTTTTGTAGACGCAGTAATAAGTTTACCGTTTGTGCACGCACAGACGGGTCTAGAGACGATAACGCCTCATCGAGCACTACAACCTTAGGGTCTAAAATTAAAGCCCGTGCAAGCGCTATACGTTGTAATTGTCCACTACTAAACATATGCGGGTAATAGTGCTGGTGATCTAAAAGCAAACCCACTTTTGCGAGGGTTTGTTTAATTTTATCTTCACGCTCTTCTTTGTTTAAGTCAGTGTTGTACTGTAAGCAGTCGTTAAGCATGTCGCCAATGGTTAAACCTGGGTTCAACGACGCTTCAGAGTCTTGGAAGATCATACGAATATGGCGACAGTCGTTATCACGCAAGCCATCATTTTCGATGATATTACCATCGAGTAAAATTTGCCCTTTATCAGCGTTATCGGCTCCTGAGAGTAATTTAGCTAAGGTACTTTTGCCTGAGCCGGTTTCGCCGATAATTGCAATGGTTTCACCTTGCCCTAAGCAAAACGAAATATCTCTTAAAACAGAGAATCGTTTGCGTGAGAACAAGCCTGCACGCAGGTTAAAACTCTTTGATAACGCTTGAACTTTGAGCAGTGGTTGCATTATTTCATCGCCTTAATTAATGGGAAATGGCAGGCATAACTATGACTATGATGCTTGGTCAATTTCGGGGTAACAACACATTCTTTTTGTGCTTGTGGGCAACGTGGACCCAAGCGGCAACCTATTGGCAAATGCTGCAAGGTCGGAATGGTGCCTTTTAAAGCATAAAACGGCTCTTTGTGAGCCAGACCTTGCTCGTAGTCTGGTAAGCTTTTTAACAGTGCTTGAGTATACGGATGATATGGCTGACTAAAAATACGATTAGTTGGGCCAGCTTCAACCATTTGTCCGCAGTAAAGAACATGCATGCCATGAGACCACTCAACAATTTCTTCAAGTTCGTGAGAAATCATCAAAATCGACATGTTCTTTAGCTGGTTCAAGCTTTTTAACAGTCTAAACACCTGCGCACGCGTGGTGCTTTCAAGGGCGGTAGTTGGCTCATCGGCAATCAATAGTTTTGGGGTACGCGCAATGGCCATGGCAATCATTACTTTTTGACAAATCCCTTCAGAGAGCTCATGAGGGTAGCTGTCGAGTACCTTTTTATGATCTTTAATACCGACCTTGTGGATTAACGCTTTTACTCTGTCTTTACGCTGTTTATTTCGCTTTAAGAAAAAGCCACTGGTTGCTTGCGCAGGCAGGGTTTCGGCAATTTGGTCAAATATCTTGGCAGTTGGATCTAGGCAGCGACTCGGATCTTGGTAGATCATAGCAATGTCTTGACCTACTAGTTTACGGCGTTGCTCGTTAGATAAGCGCATTAAATCAACACCACGCCAATGCATGCGATCAGCGGTGATATGCCAGCGTTTATTTAAAACCCCAACAATGGCTTTTGCAATTAAGCTTTTACCTGAGCCAGACTCGCCAACTAAAGCATGCACTTCACCTTCTTTTAAGGTCATGCTGACTCTATCAACCGCACGAATAACGGTATCTGAGGTGCGTAACTCTATCGTGAGATTGCGAATATCGAGTAATTGCATAATTAGTCGGCCTTACGTTCTTTAAGCACTTGGCGTAAACCGTCACCTACTAAATTGGTAGACAGCACTGCTAAAAATAATAATACGCCCGGTAAGCCAACAGTCCAAGGGGCAAGGTAAATTAAACCCAGGTTTTCAGCCAAAATGGCACCCCATTCTGTGGTTGGGGGCTGTGCGCCCAATTTTAAAAAGCCAAGTGCCGAGATATCCAAAATAGCGGTAGAAAGCGCCATGGTAAAAATAACCACAATATGCTCGTAAATATTTGGGAAAATACCACGGGCGAGAATATGCCAGTTTGACGCACCATCCAGTTTAAACGCTGTAATGTAATCTTTGTTAAGCTCTTCAACAATTAAGTTACGTACCGAGTGAATAAATTGAGGCAGTAAGGCTAAAATAATCGCCCATACTGTATTCATTAAGCCCGGGCCAAGAATCGCAATAATAATGATGGCTAGTAACAGCGATGGAATAGATAACGTAATATCAAGCAAGTGATTCAAAAAGCTTGAGCGAATACCCCGACTGATCCCAGCAAAAGTACCTACTAATACCCCAATTACTGTGGTGATCAAAGCGGCGACAACCGACAAACCAAAGGTGTAGGTTGCACCATTCATTAAGCGCGATAACACATCTCGGCCTAAATCGTCGGTGCCTAATAAAAAGCGTACGTCACCTGCATCATGCCACGATGGCGGTAACAGCAGTGCATCGCTGTGTTGTTGGTTCACGCCATAAGGTGCAAGGAGTGGTGCAGACACAGCCAGTAACACTAACGCAATAAACAACCATAAACCCACAAGGGCAGGATGATTGGTTTTAAATTTCTTCCAAAATCGCGCTAACGGCGATTTATTCGACTCTTCAGAGAATAAATTAAACTTTGCCATGAGCTTGGTTCCGCGATAATGGGTCGAATAAGGTATAAGTGAGCTCAGCAATAATCGTAGCTAAAATAACGAACATAGAAACAGCGAGTAAGCCACCTTGAATCGCAGGGTAGTCGCGCTGATAAATACTATCGATAAGCCAACGACCAATGCCCGGCCATGAGAAAATAACTTCGGTGATCATCGCAAGGGTGATCAAGGTACTAAACTGTAAACCTATTTGTTTAATAACCGGTAGCAGCGCATTACGCAGAGCGTGGTGAAGGATCAGCTGTGCACGGTTTAAGCCTTTAGCGCGCGCTGTTTTAATATAACTTTGATCGAGTACTTTCAGCATTGAATCACGAGTAAAGCGAACCAGTACCGTGGTCGGATACATGGCAAGTACAATGGTCGGCAAGGTTAGATGGTGTATTGCATCTAAAAATGCCATGCCATCATACGGAAAGTCACCTAATATGATATCGATTAAAATAAAGCCGGTAATAGGTTCAATTTCGTAAAGTAGACCCATACGGCCCGACATCGGAAACCAACCGAGTTGTAGTGAAAACACCATGATCAACAATAGCGCTAACCAAAAAACAGGCATCGAGTAGCCAATAAGCGTGCCTGAGTTTATAAATTTGTCTGGCCATCGTTTGTAGTAAGCAGAAGCTAAAATACCACCCGGTACGCCCACTGCAACAGAGACAAATAATGCGTAAAGGCTAAGCTCTAGCGTTGCAGGAAATAAGTCTTGAATATGCTGAAATACGCTTTCTCCAGATGCAAATGAAATACCCCAATCACCCTGAATAATACGCTCTAAAAAGGCAAAGTATTGCACTACGTAGTTTTCGGTAAAATGGAACTTATCTTCAAGCGCACTGGTTTGTGAGAAGGTGCTATTGGTAATACCGCTTAAGTTAGTTAGCGCATCACCCGGGAACAAAAAGCTCAATGAAAAGGTAAAGATACTCAGTGTCAGCATCATAAACATCAATAGTGCTAAGCGGCGCAGAATATAATCTAAGATCATTATTCTTTCCTCGCATTAGCTAGTGAAATGCCACCAAAAGGGCTTAAGCTGATGCCTTTAACATCACTACTTGCTGCTTGAAAGCGCATACCATGGGCTATCGGTAAAATAGGCAGCTCTTGCACTATGATCCGCTGTGCTTGATTGTAGTATTGTTTACGCTTTTCAAGATCTGTTGTGTCTAAGGCTTGTGTAAGTAATAAATCAAACTCAGGGTGACACCAATTTGCTGGATTTTTACCACTGAAAGTCGCAGTACAACTTAATAATGGGCTCATAAAGTTATCAGGGTCTGGTGTATCTGCAGCCCAACCAAGTAACACGCTATCGTGTCTATGTTCACCAATTCGTTGTAAAAAGGTATTCCATTCGTACTCGACGATATTAACGTTCACACCAATCTTGCGTAAATCACTTTGCATCAGCTCAGCCATTTTACGGGCATTGGGGTTATAAATACGGCTTACTGGCATGGCCCAAATATTCATATCAAAGCCATTTTTGTAGCCAGCTTCTGCGAGTAAGGTTTTGGCAAGTGCAGGGTTAAATTCTGGCATGGCTTTTTGCGCTTCAAATGCCCAAGAAGCCGGAGGCAGTAATGACTGCGCTTTAATGCCGTTACCGTAATATACAGCTTGCATGATTTTATCGACATCAATGGCGCTGGCGAGTGCTTGGCGTACACGTACATCATCAAAAGGCGGGCGTTCAGTGTTAAAGGCCCAATAACCAATATTTAAGTTTTGCTCTTTTTGAACTTTAATATCTTCACGTTGCGATAAAATACTCAACTGTGCGCTGCTTGGGTGCGCAGTAACATCACACTCTTTAGTGAGCATTTTCGCAACGCGTGTGGTGCCGTTTGGCGTAATGTCATACACCAGTTGCTCAAGTACTACAGGGTGTTTCCAGTAGTCAGGGTTGCGGTAATAGCGAATTAAACGGTCGCGACGGTATTCTTTATATACATAAGGGCCAGTACCCACAGGGTATTGGTCAAATAAGTTTTCTTGGTTTCGCGCTTTAAGCTGCATGGCGTATTCTTCCGATAACACCACGGCAAAGTCAGTTGCAAGGTTTGCTAAAAAGCTGCTTTCAGCATTATAAAGCTCAAACCGTACTTGGTAATCAGAAACACGCACAATGCGACGAATAAGCTGATCAATACCCACACTTTGAAAATAAGGGTAACTGGCATCACCAACAAAGTGATAAGGGTTATAAACGTCGAATAAGCGGCTGAAAGTAAAAATTACATCATCAGCGTTAAAATCACGGCTTGGGGTAAAGTATTTTGTGGTATGAAATTTAACCCCTTTACGCAGGGTAAAGGTAATTGCTTTGCCGTCTGGGCTAATTTTCCAATCAGTTGCCAGCTCTGCTTTAAACTCGGCAGACACCGGATCAATACTTAACAGGCGATCATAAAGCTGATTGGCGATAATATCGATAGTCGAACCCGTCGTTGTCACTTGCGGATTAAACGACACAGGGTTTGCTTCAGCGCAATAGACTAAGCCCTGGTTCTTTTGTTCTGTGGTTTTTTCTTCGTTATCTAGGCAGCCTACTAAGCACACCAAAGACAAAGCAAGTAACGGTTTAAACACCTGATTAGCCTCTAACTATTGCTACTGATCTAATAAATTGTATTTTTTCAAATAGCCACGTAATTGATGATACGTTAATTCTAAGTGTTCTGCAGTTTTCTTTTGGTTAAATTGGCTATGTTCAAGCGCTTTTTTAATGACATCAATTTCAAAGTCGTTAGACAGCTGCTTTAAATTACAAGGAAATTGAATGTCGGGCTTATTGAATGTCACAACGTCTTGATTTTGTGTCGTGGCGATAGGCGCAGCTTCGACGTTTGCAACAGGGGCACTGCTAACAGCAGCTTTAACGCGTTGTTTAGGTCTAAATTTACTCGCAAATGGGTCTAAAATAATCTGGTGAACGGGAATATGTTCGTTACCATGACGATATAAACTACGTTCAACCACATTCTTTAATTCACGAATATTACCCGGCCACTCATAAGATTGTAGCGTTTCGATGGCGCTACGCGTAAAGCCACTAAATAGCTCCCACTCAAGATCGCGAGCCATGTTAATTGCAAATTGTTCTGCCAATAACATGATATCTTCTTGACGTTCACGCAGCGGGGGCAGGGTAATAACATCAAAAGCGAGGCGGTCGAGTAGGTCGCTTCTAAATTCGCCTTGCTCAGCTAGGTTTGGTAAGTCTTCATTGGTCGCACAGACTAAACGGGTATCGACTTTAACGGTTTGCTTACCACCAACGCGTTCAAATTCGCCGTATTCAATAACGCGTAGTAGTTTTTCTTGTACCATCGCCGAGGTATTGGCTAATTCATCAAGGAATAGCGTACCGCCATTAGCACGTTCAAAGCGGCCTTCGTGGCGTTTACTAGCACCGGTGAATGCGCCACTTTCATGACCAAATAATTCACTTTCGAGCAGGTTTTCGTTAAGTGCTGCACAGTTGAGCTTTATATAATTTTGGTCCCAACGCTTAGATAAGAAGTGCAAACGCGCAGCAATAAGTTCTTTACCCGTACCGCGCTCACCAATAATAAGGACTGGCTTTTCTAAACTGGCTAGTTGCGAAACTTGATCAAGCACACTTAAAAAACTGTCAGATTGGCCGAGTAAATTATCCTGTTGGCGAAATTGGCTCATATTCCCTAACTCTTAGTCATTTTTACTAAGATCTAGTGTATTTCATTATCTATGAGAACTAAAGAAATTTATAAATTTAGTTTAACTGTTTGAATATATTAAGTTATTCTAAGTTTATAAAAGTTGGCAAGCATATTGATACTAGATATACCAACTGATTAAGTTAAAACACCAAAGAGGTAAATGTTATGGGAATTTTTTCACGTTTTGCAGACATCGTTAATTCTAATATCAATGCCATCTTAGATAAAGCAGAAGACCCAGAAAAAATGGTTCGCCTGATCATCCAAGAGATGGAAGATACATTAGTAGAAGTTCGCTCTACATCAGCAAAAACACTTGCTGAGAAAAAAGAGCTAGTACGTCGCGTTGAAACTTTAAAAGTTCAAGTTGCAGACTGGCAAGAAAAAGCTGAATTAGCACTCAGTAAAGACCGTGATGATTTAGCACGTGCAGCACTGATTGAAAAGCAAAAGTCAGCAGATGCAGTCGCAGCGGTTGAAACTGAGCTTGAGCATGTAGAGTCTCACATCGAGAAATTACAGCAAGAAGTAAGCACCTTACAAGAGAAGCTAGCTGATGCAAAAGCGCGTCAAAAAGCAATCATCTTACGTCAACGCTCTGCTGAGTCACGTCTTGAAGTTAAAAAAGCACTCGACAGCTCTAAAGTTGAAGACGCTTTAAACCGCTTCGAACGTTACGAAACTAAGATCGATGGTCTAGAATCACAAATAGAGTCTTATGATCTTGGTAAAAAATCATTAGCTGACGAAATTGCTGGTCTTCAGCAAGACGAGAAGATTGATGATGAGCTAGCTGAGCTTAAGAAAAAACTAGCAGATAAAAAATAATAAATGGGGGCATGTCCCCCAATGCTTAAACACATAACGGATTGACAGGAGAGTACCATGTTCGACGCAGAAGTTTTGATGGCACCGATTATTGTTTTTATGGTGGTTGTTGCCCCACTTTGGCTGATTTTACATTACCGTAGTAAAAAACAAGTGAGCCAAGGTTTAAGTGAACACGAGCACCGCCAATTATTAGAGCTTGCACAAAAAGCAGATAAAATGGCAGAGCGTGTTGAAACATTAGAAGCCTTACTTGACCAAGAGGCTCCGCAGTGGAGACGTAAAGTATGAGTACCAAACGCGAATTATTTAGAGACGCAGAGCGTGGCAAAATAGCAGGTGTGTGCGCAGGTATCAGCGATTACTTTAACATGGAGCTTTGGCTAGTACGTATTTTAGTCGTGACAGCTGTGCTATTATCAGGTGGTCCATTTATTGTTGTTGCTTACATTGCTGCTTGGTTTATTTTAGATAAAAAACCAGCAGAAAAAACAGAGAAAAGCGCAGACAGCATTCACCAAGACCCGCTTGAAGTAAAATTTAAAGTATGGCAAAAAGGGGAACCACCTCGCCGTGCATTGCAAGACTTAAAAGATCGTCTTGCTCGAGTTGATGGTCGTTTACAAGAGATGGAACGCTATGTCACATCAACAGAATTTACGGTTAGCCGTGAAATCAACAAACTTTAAAGGATATATACGCACCTTGTTTGCATCGTGATACCCAGCGCAAATAAGGTGCTAGACACTTTATGAGCCAATCATTCGCAAAGAACACCTTTAATTCGTTAAAAAATAAAGCGGAAAAAGCCCTTCATCGTAGTTTAGACCAACACGTGAAGTTAGCCGTCACAGGCTTAAGTGGCAGCGGTAAAACCGCTTTTATTACCGCCTTGGTTAAACATTTAACCAGCCAAGCTGACGATAAAAACTTACCTTTTTTTGATGTGATGCGTGAAAAACGTCATATCGCTACAAAAATAGTGCCGCAGCAAGCACTGACAATACCGACATTTGAATACACAAATGCATTAGCAGCGTTATTACCTGTTGAAGGTGAGCCAGCATGGCCTGCATCCACTGAGCGTATAAATACGCTACGTTTAGCAATTAAGTACCAAAGTAACTCGGGGCTACGCGGTCACTTTGCACCGCAATCAACGCTCTATTTAGACATTATAGATTACCCAGGTGAATGGCTACTTGATTTGCCAATGCTAGAGCAATCATTTGCTGATTGGAGTGAGTCACAATACTCACTCTTGCAGCAAACAGCACGCAACGAAAAAGCGAAGCCATTTTTAACCGCCCTTGCTGAACTTGATTTATCCGCAAATGTTGATGAGAGCAAACTTGCTGATGTTGCTGCGCTTTATCAACAGTTATTAGTCGGTCTTAAAAAAGACACCAAACTTGCCATGCTGCAACCTGGTCGCATGCTGATGCCAGGCGAGCTAAAAGGAGCGCCGCTACTGCAGTTTTTTCCGGTTGCCAATGTGCCTGACGACATAACCGAAGGGTCGAATCTCGCGCATCTTAAAAAGCGCTATAAAGCCTATGTAAAAGAGGTTGTAAAACCTTTTTACGAGCAGCATTTTCGTCATTTTGACCGACAAATTGTGCTGGTGGATGTGCTCAGTGCCTTGAATGAAGGTAGCGAAACGCTGCATGAGCAAAGCCGTGTTATTAACCAATTGCTGGCGCACTTTAATTATGGTGAAGCAAGCTTCTTTAAACGTTTGTTTAAACCAAACATCGACAAGCTACTGTTTGCGGCCAATAAGTCAGATCATATTAGTGCGCAATATCATAAAGATTTAGCGCTATTGCTTGATTCAATCGTGCATGACCAAACGAATCATTTAAAGTTCGAAGGCGTGCAAATCGAAACTATGGCAATGTCATCTATCTGCGCAACAGAGCCACGCCAAGTGGCTGAAAAAGGCCAGCAGTTAGCTTGTATTTATGGCAAGCCTTTAGGCGAGCAAGAATGGCTAACATATTTACCGCCACAGCCACCTTCACGCCTTCTCAACAAACAAGAGTGGCCAAAACAGGGCTTTGAGTTCTTATCGTTTTCGCCACTGCCATGTCCTGATAAACGGTTAAAGCATATTCGTTTAGATCATGTCATGCAGTACCTGATAGGAGATAAACTAACATGAGTGAGCAACCAAAGGAGATGAACTTTCAGGCAGGTCGCCGTATTTCAAGCTCTGCAAGTAACGAAGCTCCTACAGAAGAGTTAACTGTTGCTAAAGTGATAGAAAACGCCGAATTTATCGACACTGAAGAAGATCAGCAAGATAGCATTGAGCTTGAGCCCGTGTATAAAAAGTCGAAATGGCAAACCCTAAAAGGGGTGTTTGTTGTTAGCTTTTTAGTTTTAGTGCTACTTGAGTTTGCGATGTCATTGTTTGTGACGTTCCAGCAATCAATTATTTTAGGTTCGGTGTATTTAACGGCTGTTCTCAGTGGTGTGCTACTGATTGCCCGTGTCATTTGGCGCGAGTACCGTATGCTAAGAAGTTTGAAGCGTAATCAATTGCATCGTACCGAGGCCGACCGCTTACTTAATAGCGAGCAAGTAGGTGAAGCATTACCATGGCTAGAAAAGCTTAATAAACATCAAACGCTTACTGGGTTTGAAGAGTTTAAACAGCAAATAGCAAGTCACCATACTGATAAAGAAATCATGACCTTATACGCAGATAGCTTATTGGTAAGCCAAGATCAGCAAGCGAAAAAACTGATTAACCGTTTTGCCACTGAGTCTGGCTTATTGGTTGCGCTAAGCCCGTTGGCTTTAGTCGATATGATGGCGGTGCTATGGCGTGGCACTAAGCTCATTGAGCAAATTGGCCGTATTTACGGTATTGGTTTTGGTTATGCAAGCCGTATTAAATTGTACCGCTTATTAGTGAAACAAGTATTGTTTGTTGGTAGTGCAGAGTTAGTTTCAGATTTAGCAGCAACGGCACTAAGCGCTGAATTACTGGGGAAATTGTCGGGCCGAGCAGCGCAAGGGCTAAGTGCAGGTATTTTTACCGCGCGTATAGGGTATAAAGCGATGGAGCTTAGTCGCCCGTTACCTCGCTTAGAGCATAAGCGCAGCTTGCTGAAAGAAACCGCCAATAGTATTGCCCGTAAAATTGCCTCACGTACCAGCGACAAAGAGACCGAAAATACAAAATGACAACTTTTGTGTACAGTTAATAAAAACAGCTGAGTGATATTTAGCCATCTGAGCATCCGGCATGCTTGTGCATTGTGGGTATCTACGTTTTATTTATGAGTATGAAGTACTGATAATAAAAACGAGAACACACAATGACTAAGCATCACTTACATACACAATGTATTCATGGTCCAGAAAAACCAAATGACCCACATGGCGCACTGAGTGCGCCACTTTACCAAACCTCTACCTTCTCTTTTGCTAATGCAGCCCAAGGTGCAGCCCGATTTGCTGGTGAAGAGCAGGGCTTTATTTATACCCGCTTGGGTAATCCGACAACCCAAGAGCTAGAACAAAAAGTGGCTCAGTTAGAAAACTGTGAAGCAGCGGCTGCCACAGCGACCGGTATGGGGGCTGTGTCTGCGTCTGTGCTTAGCTTTTTACAACAAGGTGACCACCTAGTCGCATCAAGCGCGTTATACGGTTGTACTTTTGCATTTTTTGCTCACATGTTGCCGCGCTTTGGTATCGAAGTTACTTTTGTTGATATGACCAACGAGGCTGAACTTCGCGGCGCGGTTAAAGCCAATTCAAAAATGATTTTTGCTGAAACACCAATTAATCCGACCATGGCGGTGCTTGATCTAAGTTTAATCGCCGATGTTGCCAAGCAGCATCAACTGATAAGCGTTATCGACAATACCTTCTTAACGCCTCTGCTCCAGCAACCTACCTCGTTTGGCATTGATATTGTGGTACATAGCGCAACTAAATACCTAAATGGCCATGGTGATGTGGTGGCAGGACTTGTGTGCGGCACAGAGGAGCATATCAACCTGATAAAAATGACGGTGCTAAAAGATATTGGTGCAACGATTAGCCCTCATGATGCATGGTTAATTAATCGTGGTTTAAAAACCCTTGCTGTACGCATGGAGCGCCACTGTGCGAGTGCCCAAGTAGTTGCTGAATATTTAGAGCAACACCCGTTAGTAAGCCAAGTTTATTACCCTGGGCTTAAATCACACCCGGGTCATCAATTTATTGGCTCACAGATGAAAGCCGCTGGTGGTGTTATTGCCTTTGAAATAAAAGGCAGCCTTGAAGATGGCGAAACATTTATAAATAACACCCAGCTTTGCACGCTTGCTGTGAGTTTAGGGGATGCTGAAACCCTCATTCAACATCCTGCATCGATGACACATTCGCCTTATACACCTGAAGAAAGAGCAGCTGCTGGGATCAGTGATGGCTTAATTCGATTATCAGTTGGTCTTGAGGATGTTAACGACATTATTAACGATCTTAAAACTGCATTTACATTTATTGGGTAGGTTGTAATTTTAAGTTTACGGTTGTATTTGCTTTTATCCCTTTAAAAATGTGGTGTGTAAACTTTTGGATCTTTCGTTGTAATTTTAACTTTACGTTAAGGCTGTTTCTGCAAACCTTAGAAACAGCCTTAACTATTAAAATTTCGCTTACTTTTACATAGTATCGGCTTAACAAGTTAATGAGATTCTGATCAATGCTGATCAAGATTTAACGAAGAAGGTTATTATGGCTAAAGCAAGTAATTACACCTCCAAGCAACCTGATGAAAATGGGGTTATCCATTGGAGCGAAGAAGAAAATAAAATATGGTCTGAGCTAGTTGCTCGCCAACTCGCTTGCATAGAAGGTAAAGCCTGTGATGAATATTTAGCAGGTCTTAAGAAAATTAATTTACCAACAGATCGTATTCCACAACTTAGTGAACTCAACGAAGTGTTACTCGAAACAACGGGCTGGCAAGTTGCGCCTGTTCCGGCACTGATCGATTTTGATGAGTTCTTTCGATTACTAGCAAACAAGCAGTTCCCAGTAGCGACTTTTATTCGCAGCCGTGAAGAGTTTGACTACTTACAAGAGCCAGATATCTTCCACGAGATTTTTGGTCATTGTGCGATGCTTACCAACCCAGCATTTGCTGAGTTTACACACAAATATGGTCAGTTAGGTTATGCCGCTGAAAAGAAAGATCGTGTTTATTTAGCACGCCTTTACTGGTTTACCGTTGAGTTTGGTTTAATGCAAACCGAACAAGGTCTGCGTATTTATGGTGGTGGTATTTTATCAAGCCCAGGCGAAACACAGTATGTGTATTCAGATAAGCCAGAAATCAATGCGATGAATGTGCTTGATGTATTACGTACACCTTATCGTATTGATATTATGCAGCCTGTGTACTACACCATTAACTCAATCAATGACTTATTTGATATTTCACAAATGGATATCATGTCGCTGGTGAGTAAAGCAAAAGAATTAGGGCTACATGAGCCAAAGTTTCCTCCTAAAGAAAAATTAGCAAGTTAAGGATTTATAATGTCTTCATTAAGCACACAAAAGTGTGAAGCGTGTCGTGCGGATGCGCCTAAAGTATCTGATGCTGAATTAGCAGAATTGATCAAAATGATCCCAGATTGGGTGCCTGAAGTGCGCGACGGCATTATGCAATTAGAGCGTGTTTACAAGTTTAAAAACTTCAAACAAGCACTTGAGTTCACTAATAAAGTGGGCGATATGGCTGAAGAAGAAGGTCACCACCCAGGTCTGTTAACCGAGTGGGGCAAAGTAACCGTTACTTGGTGGAGCCACTCTATCAAAGGGTTACATAAAAATGATTTTATCTGTGCTGCTAAAACAGACGATGTATTCGCTGCACTGTAAACTTTAAGTTCTGCCCAGAACGATAAAAGGCGTAACCTCAGGTTGCGCCTTTTTGCTTTTTTAGAGTCCAAGAATTAACATTAGGCTCTTATCTTTGCGAGAACACTAGAAAAGTAAATAATGAAAAACAAAGCGCTTATTCTGCCATTCCTACTCATTTTACTGCCCTTAATTGATAGCTTGTTTATCCCGCAAACATTTGGCATTCAATGGCACAGCCCTAAGCTGATGTATCAAATAGGCGTAGCACTGATGATTGTAAAGCTCACTATGGTTGCCATTGGGCTTTGGTTATTATTAAAAGCAAAGCGCCTTTATATGGAAGCTAGTAAATCGACCCGTATTCTTAAATTTTCAGTCTTTTTACTCGGCGGCTTACAGGTGGTGATAATGACAGCAATATGCTTTTGGTATTTAGTAGCGGGCACGCAAGCGAAACATTTTATGCTGCAAGACAACATTGCTGTATTTACCGCTGATTATGGCGTATTTGCACCGGTACATCATGAGTTCTCATTTATATGCTTTGATGCCAAGGGTTTTTACCACATGCAACCAATTGCCCAGCTACCTTGGCTCGGAACCTTTACCTTTACTAGCCAAGATTCACGTTTGATCATTCAACATAAAAACCAAAGTGGCGCGAATACTCAAGAAATTTCATTAAAAGGGTATGGCTGTTTGCAGTGAGAGGTGTTGGCTTTGTGAAAGGAGGCTGCAATTATAAGTGGTTTTCAGGAAGCTGAGATTGGCTTAGTACGGCAACAATCATTATAAAACCATCTTCTTTAATAAAATAAGCGGTATGTTTACCAACAGAAAAGTAAAAACCATTTGGATAAATGTCATTACAGCTACGCCTAATTTCTGGATTTTTTGAAAGTGTTTTATAAAGTATCCAAGAAGTCTTTACCATCAACTACATTACTTTGAGCTAAGTCTCTTGTTGCGTTTTCAAAGCAATGCTTAATATAGTCGACTTTCTTATTTTTTAATTCTTCATAATCCTTTATAGACATAAACTCTACGGCGTCCTCGTTGTTTTTACTAATTTTAATAGGTTCACGCTGGGCGTTTAAAAGTCGCTCAGCAAAATTACGTTTTGCATCATTTGCTGTTAGTGTATTCATGGCTGACCTCTAAAATAAAGTGATAGGGGAATTATAGTAAAAAGCATGAAATGGTCGAAATAATTAAATCGCGCGATTAGAGTAAGTTCTGGAATAAAGGGGGCGGGTCTTGCTTTTTGCTTCCTAGAAAGTCAAAAAACAAGCGCAACTCTTAATAATCATTACTACCCTTTATTAGAACTGCCAGCTCTTAAAATATTAAATAGCTGGCAGTCATCTCAAGCCTAATAGTTATTGCTTTACCTGAACTTCGACTTCTTGTCCGGTTTGTAGTTGCTCGGCGCCGCGTACTGCGACTTTATCGCCCGCATTTAAAGCGATGTTAGAAGTCGGGGTGACTTCAACCAGTTTATCTTTGCCATTACCTACTTTTACGGGAATTTGCAGGGCTTTGTTGTCGTTGTCGATTTTGACGATATGGGTGCCTTTTTTGCGTAAGATCAGCGCATCGCGATTCACCAGTAGTACATCACCTTTGCTCTTTAGTGGCACGGCTACATCAACCAGTTGGCCAATTGCCCATGTTTGCTCGGCATCATTTGGTAGTAGGGCACGTACTTCTACGGTTTGTGAACGCGGATCGGTTGATGGGATCACCGCTGTTACGGTGGCTGTTGTCATATCTGGGGCTGATAAGTCGCCGGCTTTAATTGGTAACTCTATGCCTTTGTGTAAAAACTTTAAGTATTTAACAGGTACATACAAACGCACTTCTAAGTTATTAATATCGAGCAGAGTGACCAGTTCATCTGCGCGATTTATTTCGCGACCAGCGCGTTTAAAACGCTCGCTGATCACGCCGTCAAATGGGGCGCGAACGGTTGCACGCGAAAGCTGATCGTCTATTACTTTTAATTCAACCTTAGCCAGTGCGATATCAGACAACGCAAGGTCATGCTTATTTTGCATATCATCGACTTGGCTTGCTGCAGCACTGCTGGCTTTGGCGAGTTTTTGTAAGCGAGCGAGCTCTTGTTGATATAAGCGTAGGTTTATTTTGGCGCGATTGAGCATTTCTTGCTGGCGTGCTTTTTCAAGTTCAAGCGGTAAGGTGTCCATACGAACTAGGGTGTCGCCACTTTTAACCAGAGTACCTGGCTCAACAACATATAATAAACGCCCGCTAACGCCTGCTGTTAGGGTTACATCATCTTTGCCAAACAAAGTGCCGCTTACTTCAATTTCGCTTGTCAGTGGAGCTTGTGTGACGGTTTCTACCGTAACAGGTACGACGGCAAAGGCGTTAAATACAATAAGACTGAATAGCGCACAACAGCGAGCGGTTAATTTACGAAAAGGTGTGTTCATTGTTTTAATACTCATTGATTCGATACCAAGCTTAAAGGCGTTTTTTCTGGTTGCTGTTTGTTATTAACAGGCGGCAGTTGTCTGCCAAGTTGCAATAAACTTGGCATTAATATCAGGGTGAATAGGGCGCTAATGGCCATGCCGCCGACGATCACAGTGGCAAGACCACGGTAAATTTCTGATCCTACCCCCGGCATAAGCATTAGTGGCAGCATGCCAAATAAGCTGGTTAAGGTACTTAAGTAAACGGGTCTTGCACGCAGCAGCACAGCTTGGCGAACGGCGTCTTCTCGACTGAGTCCTGCGGCCATTGCGACACGGGTTTGGTCAACCAATAAAATGGCATTATTTACCACCAGGCCCAGCAAGATAATAAAGCCAATCATGGTCAGTAAGTCGAGCGATTGGAAGGTAAATAAGTTAAGTACGAATAGGGCCAGTACACCGCCTGCAATTGCCAATGGCATGACCAGTAAAACTAACGCGCTGTCTTTGGCTGACTTAAACAATGCGGTCATTAGCAAGAATAAAATAAACAGAGCCAAGATAAAGTTGATTGTCATTTCTTGCATGGCCGAATTCATCTTTTGTGCGTTACCCGCCAAAATCGCGCCAGAGCTGTCAGGCAAGCTTGCACGAACTTTTGGCATAACTTGCTCAGAGAGAATAGTTTGCGCTTGTTGCAAGCTCATGTCTGCTGGTGGCGTGACAACAATACTCACGGTACGGCGGCCATTAACACGTCTAAGCTGGGTTGGCCCCACGGTGCGCTCAATATTGGCAAGTTCGCCTAAGGTTTGAATACCTGATTGTGGGGTCACAATGGGAAGGGCTTTAAGCTCCTCTGGAGTTTGCCACGGTATGCCACGCAAAATCACGTTCATGCGTTCGTTGCCATCAAAGTATTCATTAACAAATAACCCACCTGTGTAGGCTTGCACTGCCTGAGATACATCACGACGAGTTAGCCCAGCTTGGGTTATACGACGGTCATTGGGTGTGAGCCTAAGCTCTGGCTCAGCCATATCGAGTCGTGGTTGTGGCCTTGCGGTGGCATTCGGCATTGCGTCGGTGACAGCTTGCAGCGCCACATTAGCACCGGCGATTAGCTCGTCCATATTCGGGCCCGTTAAATCGATATTGATATTACGACCATCACCGCCATTAGCAACTTGGATCATCGACCCTCTAAAGAAGAATACTTGGGTGTCGGGTAAATCAATGAAGATTTCTTCTCGGGCTACCTTCATTAATTCTTCAACACGTTGCGGATCGGCAGAATAAATAAAGCCGCCAGCATTCGAACCAAAAGCATAAAAGTTAAAATCTTTTATCCCCGGCTCTTTTTCACCTGTGTAATAAGGCATTAAGCGCTTTTTGATACGCATCAGTAGCTCTTCTTCCATAAACTGCACATTGCCGCCAGGCGGGGTATTTAAGTTAAAGAAAAAGCCATCGGTTGGTGCGCGCGGCATAAAATCAGTTTTCGGGAGCATGGTCATGGTCGCGACGAGTGAGCCACCCAATAACGACACTATCCACACTATTTGTTTAACGCGGGTATTGGTAAGCGCCATGATGAAGTTAGTTAGCTTATGCCAATATTCACGATAAGGATCCGCTTTGAGTTCTTTGTCTGGCCAAAAATGGTTAGCCAACGGAATAAGTGTAATTGCGCAAATCATAGAGGCAATTACAGCAATAGATAAGGTGAGCGCCAAGTCAGAGAATAACTGCCCCTCAATACCTGCCATAAATAAAATTGGCAAGAAGATAGCAACGCTGGTGGTGGTTGAGGCAAATAAAGCGCCTGTTACTTGAGCTGCGCCTTTTAGCGCGGCTTTTTTACTATCAAAGCCTTCGCTTCTGAGCCTTGCGATATTCTCTTGCACTATGATGGCGGCATCAAGTACTAAGCCAACAGCAAAGGCAAGACCTGCCAGTGAAATAACATTTAAGCTGCGGTCAAAAATATTTAACGTTAAAAACGCGACTAACAAAGAGACAGGAATTGTCGCTGCAATCACAAACGTGGCCTTTAAGCCTCTAAAGAACAGCCATAAGATTAAACACGACAGCAGAACACCCAAGCCTAAGTTACTTTTAACCAACGACAAAGCATTACGAATATGCACTGAGGCATCAAAACTTAATTCAATCGATAAGCCATTCTCAGCCAGCGGCCCTTCGTTTAGTTCTTTAATAGCTAGGTTAATGTCGTCGAGTAGGGCAACGGTATTGGCTTCGTTAGCGCGCGAAATACGAATGTAATACGCGGGTTTACCATTTCGACCACTCATCCCTAAACGGTCAGAGAAAGTGCGCTCTACACTTGCAATATCGCCAAGGTAAATAGGTCTATCACCTGAATAGCCAACGCGCATTTGTGCCATGCTCGATAAATCATATTGCCCAGTAAAGCGCACGGTATATTGACGACGGCCAACATTGGCAAGGCCACCAGAGGTATCGCGTGAGCTGGCTAATACGTTACTAATTTGGTCAAGGCTGACGCCAAGTGCGGCGGCTTTGTGAGGGTCAAAGGTAATACGTAATTCTTTTGGTCGTTCACTGGCTAAGTCAACGCGGGCAACACCAGGAATACGTGCCAAACGGGGCTCAACAAATTCATCGATTTGTTTTTGGAACTGCGCCATGTCTAAATCAAGGCTGTCGCTATTAAAATCTTTTGGGGTGACCAGTAACGTTGCAGCGGCTTCACCATTATTACCGCCAGCAAAAACCACAGGATCAAATGCATCTAACGGCAGGGGCGGCGCTTGGTTAAGGCTTGTTAACACATCAAGCATGGCCTGTTGCATGTTTTGTCCAACAGCAAAAGTCAACGTGATAGAGCCATTGCCACGGTTAATGTAAGTATTAACCTCTAAGGCACCCGGGGTGTTTTTTACTGCGTTCTCAAGCGGCTCAATGATCACCGATTCAATCTCTTCAGGTGCAGCTTGGCGCCAGCCAGAGAAAATAGTGATCTGCGGTTGCTCAATATCTGGTGTGAGCTGAATTGGCAGCTTAAAAATACTCAACATGCCAAACAACATAATCAACACCAAGATGACAATAACACTCGCAGGGTTTTTCAGCGAACTACGTGTCAGGTTCATTGTGTGTGTTCCAAAATCAGTTTGTCTGCATTGTAGTGCGATGTAAAAAAAGTGCCAGTGAGGTAAATGAAATGTGTTTCAGAAGTAACGCTGAATAGCCGTAATTAAGCGATAAAGTGTGTATTTGAAATAAGATGTAACAATTTAGCTGAGGCGCTTTAAGTTTTAAGCATTAAGTAATAGCGCCTGAAACTAGTGAGTAGTATCTTTTCGGCTAAGTGAAGCCACATTTTGCTCAAACACACGTTTTACTTCTGCACTGTAGTGATTGTGGTCGTTAATGGTGATAAACGGGTTCGTAAAACTAACATCACAGAAAACCGTATAACACTGGATTGTAACTGCAACTCGATCTGGGGTTGCAAGGCCATCTAAGGTTGTTTGCAATGCTTCAAAAACATAATCTTTATTAACGTGCGATGTTAAAGCAACTTCAAGTTCTTTAACTTCTATGCGATGTGAATTCATATCAGTTACAAAAAATTCGTATAGGTAACTACGTGATACAAACAGCAAGATTGCCACAAGGTAGAATAACCCTGTGTAATAAAATAACTCCGTGTGGGTAAAACTCCGAAAAGACTTAAACATTTTTACTATTATTTTTGTTTGTTTTTTATACTAAAACATATTTGTGAGTATATCTCAACAAACTAGCTAAAAATCATTGCATTACAGATAATAAAAAGCGCGAAACTAGTTAGCATCGCGCTTCTTATCTCAAACTTAAGCTGACGGCTGACGGCTGACGGCTGACGGCTGACGGCTTAAAGCTCCGCTTTATTATTCATCAATCGAGCGAAGTAGGGCATTAATACCTACTTTTTCGCGAGTTTGCTGGTCAACTTTTTTCACGATGATGGCAGCATATAGGCTGTGCGAACCGTCTTTTGACGGAAGTGAACCTGGAACAACGACTGCACCAGCTGGTACTCGGCCGTAATGGATTTCGCCAGTTTCACGGTCATAGATACGTGTGCTTTGGCTGATGTAAACACCCATCGAGATAACGGCGCCTTCTTCAACTACAACGCCTTCAACAATCTCAGAACGTGCGCCAATGAAGCAGTTGTCTTCGATAATAGTTGGGTTAGCTTGTAGTGGCTCAAGCACACCACCAATGCCTACACCGCCCGACAAGTGAACATTTTTACCAATTTGTGCACATGAGCCAACCGTTGCCCATGTATCAACCATGGTACCTTCATCAACGTAGGCGCCAATGTTGACATAAGATGGCATTAACACCACGTTTTTACCTACGAAGCTGCCTTTACGTGCCACAGCATTAGGCACAACACGCATGCCGCCTTGTTGGAATTGCTCTGGTGTATAGTCGCTAAATTTAAGTGGTACTTTGTCGTAAAACTGATTAACACCATCGCTCATTGGTTGGTTATCACGAATACGGAAAGACAGTAGCACCGCTTTTTTTAACCATTGATGTACAACCCACTCACCACTGATTTTTTCAGCAACACGTGCAGCGCCACTATCAAGTAATTCAAGCGCGTCGATAATAGCTTGTTTAACTTCACTTGATACCGTGCTTGGGCTGATGCTATCGCGGTTGTCCCAGGCGTTTTCGATCATGGTTTTTAAATCTGACATAAGATCCTCTTATTCGGTTTCTGCGTTGAGTTTTTTACGCAATGCTTGATGAATTTTAGCCTGTTCTTCGTCTGTTAATGCTTGGTATTCGTTATTTGATACCACGAAGAAATCTTCTGCTCGTTCACCAACTGTGGTGATCCGTGCGGCATGAATATGTAATAAGTGCGCTTGAAATACTTCCGCAATTTTTGTTAATAGACCCGGAATATCCACCGCTTGAATTTCAATTAAGCTGCGGTCTTTACGGGCATGCGGTCTAAGCACAATTTTTGGTTTGATATTAAAGTCTTTGAAGCGCTGAGAGCGATTCTTTTTAAGGCGAATTTTCTTTTTCGGGTCGCTAATTGCAAGATCTAAAGCACGTTTAATGCCTTGCGAACGGTTACTCGCAATCGGGTCACCATTGACTTCTAAAATAACAAAGCTAAATAGCACGTAGCCATCTTTTGTGGTCAGTACCTGCGCATGTTGAATCTGTGCTTTTTTCGAACCAATCACACTAACTAAACGTGAGAATAAACTGCCCGAGTAAGGGCTATAAGCAAATACTTGTGTACCACCATGCATTGCGGTGTTAGACACGGCAACGCTAGGCTGGCTTAAATCGTCACAGCTTAGTAAGTGCTCTGTGTGCCACGAAATCTGTTGCTCGCTAAAAGCAGTAAAATAATTGGCTTTAAAGCGACTCCAAATTAAGTCGATTTGATCTTCGTTACAACCGTGATTCAGTAAGCGCTGTTTGGCTTGCTGTTTTTTATCACGTATTTGATCACGTTGGTCCATTGGGTTTTCAAGCCCTAAACGAAGCGCGCGCTGGGTGTGTAAATACAACTCACGTAGTAGGGTATTTTTCCAATCGTTCCACAGGTTATCGTTAGTTGCGCGAATATCGGCCAAGGTTAAGCAGTATAAGTAGTCAAGCTGGCGCTCATTTTTCACCTTACTTGCAAAGTCTTTAATCACATCTGGGTCATTAATATCTTTACGCTGCGCTGTAACCGACATAAGTAAGTGATTAGCCACTAACCACGAAATAAGCTTGCCATCTGAGGCTGGGAAGCGGTGTAGCTTAGCAAACGCGATTGCATCAACTGAGCCAAGCTCAGAGTGATCGCCACCACGGCCTTTAGCAATATCGTGGAAAATACCGGCTAAATAAAGTAACTCAGGCTTGTCCATGCGAGTGACAATTTCACTACATAACGGAAATTCGCTGACTTTTGATTTATCAAAGTACTTATAAATATTGTTGATGAGTTTATGGGTATGTTCATCCACGGTGTAGGCATGAAATAAATCAAACTGCATTTGCCCAAAAATATTACGCCACTGTGGTAAGTAGGCAGCAATAATGCCGTGCTTGTGCATCAGCGTAAATGCGCGGCCCATACCATTAGGGTGTTTGATTAAACGCAAAAATGCTTCGCGACAGGCGGCGTAATCTTGTAAATCCCCCAATAAACGACGGCGAACTTGGCGCATTGTACGTATGGTACTTGGGTAAATATGGGTGATCTCTGGGTTATCAGCAATATGCTCGAACAACACAAATAGCTGATCACGGCGGAAGAACACCGATGGATTCTTAACACGAATTTGATGGCCAATGCGCTCAAAGTTACGGTCAAGCTCAATCACAGGTAACTCACCGGCACCCGGTAAAATGCTTTGCTCAAAGTATGAAAGCAGCATTTGGTTAAGCTCACGTACGCGGCTCATGATCCTAAATAAGCGTTTCATCATGCGCTCGACCGAGGCTTTACCGTCACTACCAAAGCCGAGAATTTCTGCGGCATGAGGTTGATGATCGAACAATAAGCGGTTTTCAGAGCGACCCGCAGCGATGTGCAGCGCAAAACGAATGTTCCAGAGGTTTTCTAAACACTCAGACAGCTCTTGGTATTCTTCGTGAGTAAGATAGCCGTGATTTATAAGTTCTTGTAATGTTTCGGCTCTAAAGTGCTTTTTAGCAACCCAAATAATGGTCTGTAAGTCGCGCAGGCCACCTGGGTTCTCTTTGATGTTAGGCTCAAGGTTATAAGCCGTACCATGGCATTTTTTATGGCGTAAACTTTGTTCTTGTACTTTTGCCAAAAAGAATTCGTCTGAGCGCCAAATCGGCGTATCAATTAAATGATTTTTTAATTTTTCGAATTCGATATGGTTACCGAAAATTAATCGGCTTTCGAGTAAGCTGGTGGCAAATGTCACATCTTCGCGTTTTTGTTCTAATGCTTGTTCTATAGTACGAACGCTGTGACCAATTTCTAAATTTAGATCCCAAAGCATGGTAACGAACTGGCCAATTTTTTCGCACACGGCTTCACTTGGCTGCTCGCTTACTAGCAACATAAAGTCGATATCTGAATAGGGGTGTAATTCGCCACGACCATAACCACCCACAGCAATCAGGGCAAGATCACTTTCGTGAGCAAGGTCGTAATCGTGAAACAGTTTAATTAATAAGCGGTCGATAAACTCAGCGCGGGCATTAATTAAGTTGCTAACGGGTTGTTTTGAGAATTCGTTCTGTAGCCATTTATAAAAATAACTAGAACAGTCGCGATAATCGCTAAGTTGCTCAGCTTGGCTGAGCAACTTTTTTACTTTATTGGGTAATGCCACTGGGGCTGGCTCCTAGTGTTCGATGATCCTGTCAATAGTATCATCTGATCGGAGCGTTAAAATTTCAACACCATTTTCAGTCACTAACAGTGTATGTTCCCACTGTGCAGACAATGAACGGTCTTTAGTTACGACAGTCCAGTTGTCTTTAAGTAGCTTACATTGGCGTTTACCAGCATTAACCATAGGCTCGATTGTTAAGCACATACCTGCTTTTAATACTTCGCCAGTACCTGCTTTACCATAGTGCATTACTTGTGGCTCTTCGTGGAACTCAGCACCAATGCCGTGACCACAATATTCACGAACGATTGAATAGCTAAAGCTTTCTGCGTATTTTTGAATTGCAGCACCAATATCACCCAAGCGTACGCCTGGTTTTACCATTTTAATTGCAAGGTATAGGCTTTCTTGCGTGATATCAGCAAGGCGCTTGCCTTGAATGTTAGGTGTACCAACGTGGAACATCTTAGATGTATCACCGTGATAGCCATCTTTAATCACAGTCACGTCGATATTTACGCTATCGCCTTCTTTAAGTGGTTTGTCATTTGGAATACCGTGACAAATTACATGGTTCACTGAGGTGCAAATTGATTTTGGGAAACCGTGGTAATTAAGCGGTGCTGGAATAGCATCTTGAACATTAACAATATAATCATGACAAATTGTATTTAGTTCATCTGTGGTTACACCTGGCACCACATGCGGTTCTATCATTTCTAGTACCTCGGCGGCTAAGCGCCCGGCAACACGCATTTTTTCGATTTCTTCAGGGGTCTTGATCACAGCACTCATTGAGGCTCCAAAGTTGTTTTTCAGGTCAGTTTTTAGTGCACAAATTTTGCACTAGACGTTGAGTTTTCAATTTTAATATGGTATAAAGCGCGCCGTCTTTTTACAAATAAATTCTTAACTGATTTTTTGTATTTAAGGCAAACACAATTTTATTTTAACACACACACGTATCGTCACATACACTTGGGTGCACTTAAGTTACAAATTAACTGCGGTGTTGGTGCTATGGGATATGTGGAGGCCTAACCCTAAATTATAGAGGATTATACAAATGGCAAACGTTTCAATGCGCGATATGCTTCAAGCTGGTGTTCACTTTGGTCACCAGGCACGTTACTGGAACCCTAAGATGAAGCCTTTCATCTTCGGCGCTCGTAACCGTGTTCATATCATCAACCTAGAGCAAACTGTACCAATGTTCAACGAAGCACTTAAGTTCTTATCGAACGCAGCTTCTAACAAAGGTAAAGTACTTTTCGTTGGTACTAAGCGCGCAGCAAGCGAAGCAGTTAAAGAAGCAGCGATCCAAAGCGAGCAGTTCTACGTAAACCACCGTTGGTTAGGTGGTATGTTGACTAACTGGAAAACAGTTCGTCAATCAATCAAGCGTCTTAAAGACCTTGAAGCGCAAAGCCAAGACGGTACTTTCGAGAAATTAACTAAGAAAGAAGCGTTAATGCTTACTCGTGAAATGGAAAAGCTTGAAAAGAGCCTTGGTGGTATCAAAGACATGGGCGGTCTTCCAGACGCGCTTTTCGTTATCGATGCAGACCACGAGCACATCGCTATCCGTGAAGCTAACAACCTAGGTATTCCAGTTGTTGCTATCGTTGATACTAACTCTAACCCAGACGGTGTTGATTACATCGTACCTGGTAACGACGATGCGATCCGTGCTATCCAACTTTACACAGGCGCTGTATCAGCTGCGATCACTGAAGGTCGTGAGAACAACATCGTTGCTCAAGCTGAGAAAGACGACTTCGTAGAAGCTGAATAATTAGCTGTCATCAAGTCTTCATCTAATTAAGGTGAAGACTTGTTATTCTTGTTAAGCGGCCTATACCGCTTCCCTATAACAGAATTCAATTGAGGATATTCTAATGGCTGTAACTGCTGCCCTAGTTAAAGAATTACGCGAGCGTACTGGCGCTGGCATGATGGATTGTAAAAAAGCGTTAACTGAAACTAACGGTGACATCGAGTTAGCGATCGAAAACATGCGTAAGAGCGGTGCTGCAAAGGCTGCTAAAAAAGCAGGTAACATCGCTGCTGAAGGTACAATCTTAATCAAAGAAGGTAACGGTTTCGCTGCACTTCTTGAAGTTAACTGTCAAACTGACTTCGTTGCTAAAGACGCTAACTTCCTTGGTTTCGCTAACCAAGTTCTTGACGCTGCTGCAGAATCTAAAGCAGACATCGAAGCACTTAAAGCACAATTCGAAGAAACTCGTGTTGCTCTAGTTGCTAAAATCGGTGAAAACATCAACGTTCGTCGCGTTGAGTACATCGACGGTGACAAGCTTTCTTCTTACCGCCACGGCGACCGTATCGGTGTTGTTGTAGTTGGTGAAGCTGACGAAGAAACACTTAAGCAAGTTGCTATGCACGTAGCTGCGTCTAAGCCTGAGTTCGTAAACCCAGAAGACGTACCAGCTGACGTTGTTGAAAAAGAAAAAGCAGTTCAAATCGATATCGCGATGAACGAAGGCAAGCCTGCTGAAATCGCTGAGAAAATGGTTATCGGTCGTATGAAGAAATTCACTGGTGAGATCTCTCTTACTGGTCAAGCTTTCATCATGGAACCTAAAAAATCAGTTGGCGAAATTCTTAAAGAGAAAGGCGCAACTGTTTCTAACTTCATCCGTTTAGAAGTTGGTGAAGGTATCGAGCGTAAAGAAGAAGACTTCGCTGCTGAAGTAGCTGCTCAAATCGCTGCTGCAAAAGGCGAGTAATTTTCTAACTTAGTGACGTAGGGCAATAAGATGAAATTAATCTGCTATTAGCTTTTGCGTCACTGATGAAAATTCTTTAAAATAACCGCGTTTTATGTGTAACCATAGCGCGGTTATTTTTTATCTCATTACTAAGGCTGGCCCAAATATTATGACTATCAATCGTAAACCTATTTTTAGACGTGTTCTTCTTAAACTTAGCGGTGAAGCATTAATGGGAGACGAAGGCTTCGGCATCGACCCAAAAGTACTTGACCGTATGGCTCAAGAAATTAAAGAACTTGTAGAGCTCGACGTAGAAGTAGGTTTAGTTATCGGTGGCGGTAACTTCTTGCGTGGTGGTTCATTAGCAGAAGCGGGTATGAACCGCGTAGTTGGCGACCACATGGGTATGCTTGCGACTGTAATGAATGGTTTGGCAATGCGTGATGCACTGCACCGTGCATTTGTAAATTGTCGTTTAATGTCTGCAATCCCACTGAACGGTGTGTGTGATGCTTACAACTGGGCAGAAGCTATCAGCCTATTAAAATCTGGCCGCGTTGTAATTTTCTCAGCGGGTACAGGTAACCCATTCTTCACGACTGACTCAGCAGCGTGTTTACGTGGTATTGAAATTGAAGCAGATACTGTAATCAAAGCGACTAAAGTGGATGGTGTTTACTCTGATGATCCAGTGAAAAACCCAGACGCTACACTATATCGCCACTTAAGCTACAATGAAATCATTGATAAAGAGCTTAAGGTTATGGATTTAGCAGCATTTACGCTGGCGCGTGACCACAACATGCCATTAAGCGTATTTAACATGAATAAATCAGGCGCGCTTAAGCGTGTTATTATGGGCGAAGATGAAGGAACGCTTATCTCTTCACAAGCCTCAGATGAAACTAGCAAATAGATTAGGATTGAACCGTGATTAACGATATCAAAAAAGATGCGTCAGAACGTATGCAAAAAAGTGTTGCGGCACTAGGCAGTCAATTATCTAAAATTCGCACAGGCCGTGCGCACCCAGCATTACTTGACGGTATTCAAGTGTCTTACTACGGTGCTGACACGCCATTAAACCAAGTTGCTAACGTAACAATTGAAGACTCTCGTACACTTGCAATTAGCGTGTTCGATAAGTCACTAGCGCAAGCAGTAGAAAAAGCGATCATGGCTTCAGATTTAGGTTTAAATCCAATGTCTGCAGGTACTGTTATTCGTGTTCCACTTCCTCCACTTACAGAAGAGCGTCGTAAAGACCTTATCAAAATCGTACGTGGCGAAGTTGAAAGCGGTCGTGTTGCTGTACGTAACATCCGTCGTGATGCAAATGGCGACATTAAGAGCTTATTGAAAGAAAAAGATATTTCTGAAGATGAAGCACGTCAAGCAGAAGACGAGATTCAAAAGCTTACTGATAAGTTCATCAAAGAGATGGACGCGCAACTAGCTGCTAAAGAAGCTGAGCTAATGGAAATTTAATAACCGCTGTTTATCTTTCAGACATTGATTCTGCAAGTAAACAGGCGAAACTAAATTTATTAGTTTTGAAACGCCGTCTAGGGTATACTAGACGGCGTTTTTTTATGGAATACTCGATATTTATGGTTCTTAACGCTGATAAAATTTCCCAGCAAAGTTTGCCTAAGCATGTCGCTATAATCATGGATGGCAACGGACGTTGGGCACAAGCGAAAAATCGCCCACGTGTTTATGGGCACAAAAAAGGCGTTGATGCGGTTCGTCAATCAGTGCAATTTTGTACTCGCTTAGGTATACAGTCGTTAACACTATTCGCATTTAGTAGCGAAAATTGGCGACGTCCAGAGGACGAAGTAAATACGCTTATGGAGCTATTTTTATTCGTACTGGGCAAAGAAGTTAAAAAACTTCATAAAAATAATGTAAAGCTAAACATAATTGGTGATTTATCACGCTTTTCAGAAGGCCTGCGTGAGAAAGTTGATGCAGCCCATGAATTAACTCGTAATAATACGGGTCTACAGTTAAACGTGGCAGCTAATTATGGTGGACGTTGGGATATTACTAACGCCGCAACAACGCTTGCGAAAAAAGTTGCAGCCGGTGAAATGGCCGCAGAAGATATTACTGAAGAGCTAATGGCTGAACAAATGAGTATGGCCGACCAAGGTGAGCTTGATTTAATGATCCGCACCGGTGGAGATCTACGCATCAGTAACTTCCTTTTATGGCAAGCGGCTTATGCAGAGCTTTACTTTACCGATACGCTTTGGCCAGACTTCAATGAAGCTGCATTTGCTGACGCTATCGCATGTTACGTTGCCAGAGAGCGACGATTTGGTTGTACAGGCGAACAAATAAAACAATTACTCGCCGAGACCTAATTACTAGTTGAAGGTACACACATTGCTAAAACAACGAATTTTAACCTCGCTCGTGTTGGCACCACTTGCACTTATTTTGGTTTTTTATACCCCATTAACACTATTTAGTTATATCGCCGCCGGTATTGTTTTACTCGGTGCGTGGGAATGGTCTGCATTTATGGGCCTATGCGATAAAGTTAAACGTTTTGGATTTGTAGCCGCAACGGCTGCATTTTTGGCATTACTTAACTGGCATTGGCCCATTGAATCACTTTGGCAAAATGGTCAATTAGTGGGTGATGCAAACTACCTATTTACCTTATCATTTGCATGGTGGATTGTGGCAACTTACTTAGTTTGGCGCTACCCAGCTATGGCAAAGGCTTGGAATGAAGGCATTGTAATGCGTGCCATTGCTGGTTTTTTAACGTTAGTGCCACTTTGGCTTGCACTAAATACACTACGTAGCGCAGGGTATGGCGAATCTACTCACTTTGGTTCAATGTTAATTTTAGTTGTACTTGGTATTGTGTGGAGTGCAGATATTGGTGCTTACTTTACTGGTAAGAACTTAGGTAAACGTAAACTAATGCCAAAGGTAAGTCCTAATAAAACGATTGAAGGTTTATTAGGTGGTGTAGTGGCTTCGGTTGTTTTTGTTTTAGCATTTTGCCATTTCACTAATGTTGATATGAGTGTTTGGCCAATCTATGCCGTGATGACTGCATTTATCGCGTTATTCTCAGCTGTAGGCGATTTACTCGAAAGTATGTTTAAACGTGAAGTTGGCTTGAAAGACAGCGGTTCATGTTTACCAGGTCATGGCGGTATTTTAGATCGTATCGATAGCTTAACCGCAGCTGCACCAATTTTTGTACTTTGCTACGCATGGACACTGAGTTTATGAGCAAAGTAGAGCAACTTGTCGTACTGGGCGCAACTGGTTCAATCGGTTTAAGCACCTTAGATGTTGTTGCTAGAAACCCGGAGCGTTTTGCGGTTTTTGCTTTAGCGGCGGGGAAAAATGCCGAGCAAATGGCTGAGTTGTGTATCGCACATCAGCCTAAGTTTGCTGTAATGGCTGATCAACAAGCCGCTAATGCGCTATCGAATTTACTTGCAAATAGCTCGTGTAACACACAAGTTCTAGCGGGTGTTGATGCGATGTGTGAGCTTGCTGCACACACAGATGTTGATGCAGTGATGTCGGCGATAGTAGGTGCTGCAGGTCTGTTACCGACTTTAAGTGCAGTTGAAGCTGGCAAAAAAGTGTTGCTAGCAAATAAAGAATCCTTGGTTATGTCGGGTCAGTTGTTTATTGATAAAGTAAAACAACATGGCGCCACTTTACTGCCTATCGATAGCGAACATAATGCGATTTTCCAATGTATGCCAGCATCATTACAAAGTGCATCTGGCCTACTAGCTGATAATGGTGTAAGCAAGATCTTGCTTACAGGTTCTGGCGGTCCTTTCTTAAAGCGTGATTTAGCGACATTACCATCAGTGACTGTTGCAGAGGCTGTGGCACATCCAAACTGGTCAATGGGACAAAAGATTTCTGTTGATTCAGCGACTATGATGAATAAAGGCCTAGAGTTTATAGAAGCCAAGTGGCTGTTTAACTGCTGTGCCAGTGATATTGAAGTGGTGATCCACCCACAAAGTATTATTCACTCTATGGTGCAATATCAAGATGGCTCAGTGCTTGCGCAAATGGGCAATCCAGATATGCGCACACCAATTGCTCATGCTTTAGCTTTTCCTGAGCGTGTCGATGCGGGTGTAAAACCGCTCGATTTTTCACAAATGGCAGATTTTACTTTCACTAAACCAGATTATGCTCGTTACCCTAATTTAAAACTTGCCATTGATGCGTGTGAAATGGGGCAAGGTGCAACCACCACAGTAAATGCGGCGAATGAAATAGCGGTTGCAGCATTTCTAAATGGTCAAATCGGCTTTACAGATATTTATCGAATTAACGCTGAAACGCTCAATGCAACACAAAATATCAACGTGCAGACCCTCGATGAGATTTTAGCTTGCGACCAAGCTGCACGTGTAAAAGCGACTGAGTTTGTAAAAAGAGGCATCAACTAGCATGTTTGATTTTTTCTGGAATCTTGGCTCATTTATTCTTGCTCTGGGTATTTTAGTGACTGTGCATGAATATGGTCATTTCTGGGTTGCGCGGAAAGCCGGCGTGAAAGTGCTGCGTTTTTCAATTGGCTTTGGTAAGCCATTAGTCAAGTGGTACGACAAACAGCAAACTGAATATGTGATTGCAGCAATCCCACTAGGTGGCTATGTCAAAATGCTTGATGAGCGTGTTGACGAAGTCCCGCCAGAGCAGCGACATTTATCATTTAATGCTAAATCAGTAAAAGCACGTATTGCGATTGTGGCTGCTGGCCCGATGGCAAACTTTTTATTCGCTATTTTTGCCCTTGCTGTAATGTATATGGTCGGCGTTCAGTCATTAAAACCTGTGGTGGGTGAGGTGTCTCAAGGCAGTCGTGCCGCAGCTGCTAATATTGAGCCAAATCAGCAAATTATTAAAATTGGTGAAGACGATATCAATACTTGGCAAGATGCCACATTCTCGCTCATGAGCCGCTTAGGTGAGCAAAGTGTTGTGGTAACGCTTCGCGATCAGAATTATCAAAAGCATGTGCGTACTCTTAACTTAGATGGTTGGAAATTAGATCAACAAGACGTACCACCATTAACCTCGATAGGCATTGTACCATTTCGTCCTAAAGCACTTTTAGAAGTAGCGATGATCAGCAAAGGCTCGGCGGCAGAAGCTGCAGGGTTACAGGTTAACGACAAAATCCTTGCTGTAAATGGTGAAAATATCAGCAGTTGGACCCGGTTAGTTTCATTAATTCAGCAATCACCTAACAAATCCTTACAATTTAGTGTACAAAGGCAAGATAGTATAAAAGAGCTGTCAGTGACGCCACAAAGCAGAACCAATGATGCGGGCGTTGCTCAGGGCTTTTTAGGTGTGTCTCCGGTGGTTGAGCCATGGCCAGAAAACTATATTGAAACTAGACATTATGGCCCTGTCGATAGTATTGTGCTGGGCATACAAGAAACATGGCGTTTAATTACCCTTAGTTTTGACATGATTGGTAATTTAATTACCGGTCAGGTGTCGGTTAAAAATTTAAGTGGCCCGGTGGGCATTGCAGTTGGCGCGGGAACTAGCGTAAGCTATGGCTTGGTTGCATTTTTAAGCTTTTTAGCATTGATTAGTGTAAACCTTGGCGTATTTAACTTATTACCGCTGCCAGTGCTAGATGGTGGGCACTTAATGTATTACATAATTGAACTTTTTCGCAAAAAGCCGGTCTCTGAAAAGACGCAAGAATTTGGTTTTAAAGTGGGGGCCTTGCTGCTTCTGTTTTTAACATGTTTCGCTTTGTTCAATGATGTATCGCGTTTATAACAAGTAAGCGAAAAATTCCAATTTGAACACGATTGTAAAACACCGCAAAAGTTAAATTTATAAGGTGTTGAGCGGTAATACAGTTGTAAAGGATAAAGATAACAAAATGGCTATAAAAAAACATTTGGCAGTTTCAAGTTTATTAGGTGCTAGCTTTGCAGCCCTAGGCCAAAACTCCTTTATTGTAGATGATTTAAAAGTTGAAGGTTTACAGCGTGTTGCACTGGGTGCAGCGTTAACGCATATCCCTATCAACGTGGGCGATAATATTGATGAGTACACAATTTCTAGAACCATAAAGGCTCTCTATCGTTCAGGTCACTTTGACAATATTAAAGCATTACGTGATGGCAACAGTGTTATCTTCCGAGTGACTGAACGCCCAACGATCAGCATGATCGAATTTGATGGCAATAAAGACATCAAAGATGAGCAACTTAATGAGTCGCTAGACCAGCAAGATATCCGTACTGGTGAGCCGCTTGATAAAACGGTTCTTGATAACATTGAAAAAGGCTTAGTTGAATTCTTCCACAGTATTGGTAAGTACAATGCAAAAGTGGATGTAAGCATTACTAAGTTACCGCGTAACCGTGTAAAACTTTTATTCACATTTGATGAAGGTGACGCAGCGTCAATTCGTCAAATCAACTTGGTTGGTAACGAGCTTTTCTCAGATGAAGAGCTACTTAAATTAGCCGAGTCTCAGCAAGATTTACCGTGGTGGAAATTCATGTCGAGTGACCGCTACCAAAAGCAAACTATCGAAGGCGATTTAGAGAAAATTCGTAGTTACTACTTAGACCGTGGTTACCTACGTTTTAATATCGATTCGACACAAGTATCAGTTAGCCCTGAGCGTGATTCTGTTTATGTAACAGCAAATATCACCGAAGGTGTTAAATACAAAGTGAAAGGCTTTGACTTTATTGGTGACCTGTTAGGCCGTGAAGAGCTTATTAAGAGCGTTATCCCGCTAAAAACTGGTGAGCTTTATAACGGCTCTGTGGTGACATCATCAGAAGAGTTTATCAAAAGCTACTTAGCACGTTTTGGTTATGCCAATGCTGAAGTACGTACCATCCCAGAAATTGATGACGAAAATAAAGAAGTTCAATTAACGCTTTCTGTTAATCCGGGCAAACGTGTTTATGTTCGTCGTATCATTGTGGGCGGTAACCAAAATACTTCTGATGAAGTGGTTCGTCGTGAAATGACACAGCTTGAAGGTGCATGGTTATCAAACCAAAGCCTTGAGCGCTCTAAACTGCAAATCCAGCGTTTACCTTACATGGAAAGCGTTGATTTTAATGTTGTACCAGTACCAGGTGTAGATGACCAAGTTGATGTAGATTTTACTGTTAAAGAACAATCTGCAGGTAGCTTTAACGCAGGCCTTGCTTATGGTTCTTACTTAGGTCTGCAATTTAACATTGGTGTGAGTGAATCAAACTTCTTAGGTACCGGTAACCAAATTGGTTTTAACATCAATACTTCACGTGGTTCTGAGCGTATTAGTGTGTCTTATACTGACCCTTACTTTACGCCGGATGGTGTATCGCAAGGTAGTAGCATCTTCTACAGTAACTATGATGCAAGTAAATTCAGCCTCATCGACTATAAATCGAAGAGTTACGGTATTGGTACAAACATTGGTTTCCCAATCGATGCGGTAAACCGTATTAACTTTGGTGTTCGTTGGGTGCAAGAAGAGCTGTCTGATATTGCAGAATATGAGCAAACACGTGTTATTCGTGAAACATTCTTAGACCCTGAAAATCCAGACGCAGGCTTTGACTTTACTAAGTACGAGTTAAGTGCAGGTTGGTCACGTGTTACTGTTAACCGTGGTTTATTCCCAACAGCAGGTTCGCGCCAATCTCTTAACTTAACTGCGACAACGCCAAACTCTGATTTACAGTACTTTAAACTAAATTATGACTCGCGTTTCTACTGGCCAATCAGTAATGACCACCGCTGGGTGTTCTCAACGCGTGCGGCACTTGGTTACGGTAATGGTTACGGTACAACCAATGGTTATGACCAAACACTGCCGTTCCAAGAGTTTTTCAGAATTACTGAAATGGAACTACGTGGCTTTGACCGTAATACGATCTTACCACGTGCTGTATCACGTGTTCCGCAAAGCATTCCTGGTACACCATTACCTGATGGTACAACAACAGGTAGCATTGGTGGTGCATCAGAGTTTGACCAACTTTACACAGCAGGCCGAATTGGTGGTAACGCCAAAGCGGTAGCAGGGATGGAGCTTATTGTTCCAACACCTTTCTTAGATGAAGAAAACACCAGCTCTGTACGTACTAGCTTCTTCGTAGATGCTGCAAACGTATGGGATACAGAGTTTAATATTGACCGTTATCAAAACCTTTCAACAGACGAGCGTGCAAAATTGGATGACTATGCAGATCCGATGCGCTTTAGGGTTTCAACTGGTCTTTCTCTACAATGGATCTCTCCGATGGGTCCAATGCTGATCAGTTTTGCGTATCCATTGCAAAAAGAAGAAGATGACGATACGAAGACCATCAGCTTTAACATTAGTAATACATTCTAAAGGAGTTTTTTCGTGAATAAATCAATTAAATCAACAGCTTTTGCACTACTTGCTACTTTATCTATGGGTCTATCTACTAACGCATTCGCGCACAAAGTAGGTATCGTTGATATGCAAGAAATCTACAAGCAAATCCCACAAATGGCGAAAGTAGAGCAAACTTTAGAAGCTGAATTCTCAGAGCGTCGTCAAGAACTAGAAAAACTTCAAGGTGATATCCGTTTTGAAGCTGAAAAGTTCAAGCGTGAAGCAACAACGATGAGCGACAAGCAAAAAGAAGAATTACGTACTAAGATTCAAGGTATGCAGCAGCAACTTGCTGAAAAAGGTCGTCCTTTAGAGCAAGAAATCAAAATGCGTCAAAACCAAGAACTAGCTAAAGTTCAAAAGCTAATCTTAGATGCAATCGAAGAAGTAGCGAAAGCTGGCAAATTCGATGAAGTTAAAGTTAAAGAAACAACAATTTATGTTAACCCTAAAACTGTCGATGACTTATCAAGCAAAGTTGTTGAAAAAGTAAGTAAGCAATAGAAATCATATATGCAAAACTACACGCTTTCGCAGATAGCGGATCTTCTGGGCGCAGACCTTCAAGGTGACGGCGCCACAGAGATTAAAAAAATATCTACACTTGCAAATGCCCAACATGGGCATATTGCATTTTTAGCGAACAAGAAATATCGCTCGCAATTAGAAGATACTCAAGCAAGTGCGGTGATTTTATCACCAGCAGATGCTGAGTACTTTTCGGGTAATAAGCTCATTGTTGCTAATCCTTATGTTTGTTACGCCAAACTTGCTCAGCTAATGGATACCACACCGCGCTCAGCAGTGACCGGTATTCACCCAAGCGCAGTCATTCACGATTCAGCCTCTATTGGCGATAATGTCGCGATCGCCGCCAATGTGGTGATCGAAGCGGGCGCTGTAATTGCAAACGATGTGCAGATTGGCCCAGGCTGTTTTATTGGTGAGCACGCAAAAATTGGCCAAGGCACTAAGCTTTGGGCAAATGTAAGCGTTTACCATGAAGTAGAGATTGGCAGCGACTGTTTATTCCAAGCGAATACGGTAGTGGGCAGTGATGGTTTTGGTTACGCTAACGAGCGTGGCGAATGGGTGAAAATACCGCAACTTGGCCGAGTAATCATCGGTGATAAGGTTGAGGTAGGCGCGTCTACTACGATTGACCGTGGTGCGCTAGACGATACTATCATCCATAGTAATGTAATTATCGATAATCAATGTCAAATAGCGCATAATGTCGAGATCGGTTCGGGTACAGCGGTTGCTGGTTGTACGGTATTTGCTGGCAGCACAGTGATCGGTAGGAATTGTCAGATTGGCGGTATGGTTGCAATTAATGGTCACATTAGCGTATGCGATGGTGCTATAATCACCGGCATGAGTATGGTGACTAAGGCAATCACAGAACCTGGAATTTATTCTTCAGGCTTGCCACATCTAACCAACAAAGAATGGCGACGTAGTATTGCCCATATCCGTAACCTTGGCGATATGAAAGACCGCATTAAAGCACTTGAGTCACTGACTAAGTCACTCAATATTGAAGACAAATAAGGATGCTATTTTGGCAAATGAATTAAATAGTCTTGATATCCAGGATATCTTGAGTTTACTTCCGCATCGTTACCCGATGCTACTTGTTGACCGTGTACTTGATTACACGCCAGGCGAGTCGTTACATGCTATTAAAAATGTAACAGTGAACGAACCTATTTTTACGGGTCATTTTCCTAATCAACCTATCTTTCCAGGTGTGTTGATTTTAGAAGCAATGGCTCAAGCAACTGGCTTACTTGGTTTTAAGACAGTTGAAAATCGTAGCGATAACGAACTATATTTATTCGCAGCGATCGACAATGCGCGATTCAAACAGCCGGTATTACCTGGCGATACTATGCATTTGCATGTAGAGTTTGTAAAAGAGCGCCGCAATATATGGAAATTTGCAGCAGAAGCAAAAGTTGACGGCAAAGTAGTGTGTACTGCCGAAATCATGTGTGCGAGAAGAGAGTTTTAATAGTGATCCATCCTACGGCGATAATCGAACCAGGTGCAAAACTTGGAAATAACGTATCAGTTGGCCCTTACAGCTATATCGGTAACGATGTAACTATTGGTGATAACTGTATCATCGAATCTCATGTGGTTGTAAAAGGCCCATCGACGATTGGTTCTGGTAACCACATTTTCCAATTTGCTTCGGTCGGTGAAGCTTGCCAAGACAAAAAGTACGCGAATGAGCCAACGACTCTGATCATTGGTGACAACAACGTGATCCGTGAGTGTGCAACAATTCACCGTGGTACGATTCAAGACCAAGGTGTAACAAAAATTGGTAGCAATAACTTATTTATGGCTTACACACACGTTGCACATGATGCAGTAGTGGGCGATAACGTCATTTTTGCTAACAATGCCTCTGTTGCTGGCCACGTACACGTAGGTGATTGGGTGATCCTTGCAGGTAATTCAGGTGTTCACCAGTTTTGTAAAATTGGTTCACATGCCTTTGTTGGTATGTACTCAGGCGTTAATAAAGATGTACCGCCATTTGTAACTACCATTGGTACACCGGCTGGCCCTGTAGCAATCAATACTGAAGGCATGAAACGCCGTGGCTTTGAAAGCGATGAAATCATGGCAACACGCCGTGCATACAAAACGCTTTATCGTAAGAGCTTAGGTGTTGAAGAAGCAATCGCTGAGCTAAGTGAAGATGCTGCGAAGTACCCAGCTGTTCAGCTGATGATAGACTTCGTGAAAAGCTCTGAGCGCGGAATTATTCGCTAATCATAAGCGAACTTCTATAAAAGCCACCGTAAGGTGGCTTTTTTGTTTTTATACTCATTCGCTTAATTAGGTGACTTGATATAGTTCAGGTTTTGCTAAGTTAGTGATTGCTATCTTCACGGCAAAAAAGGATCTACTAATATGAACAAACTCATCATCTTTGCATTGTTAAGCTTAATTATAAGTGGTTGTAGTAGTGCGCCTTCAGTATCAAAAGGAGCAATAGAAAAAGGCAAAGCCAGTTATTACGCTGATAAATATCATGGCCGAACGACAGCAAGTGGTGAAGTGTTTAATCAACAGGCATTGAGCGCGGCTCATCAAACGCTTGGTTTTGGCAGCAGAGTAAAAGTTACTAATCTTAGTAATAATAAAAGCGTGATTGTTACCATTAATGACCGCGGCCCATTTATCCGCGGTCGTATTATCGACTTATCAAAAAAGGCGTTTTCACAAATTGCCTCAGTCAAGCAAGGTGTGATTGACGTCACCGTTGAGCAGATCGATTAAAAACGGGTTATAAGCTCTACGTAGTCGGCTTCATTAGCCATTAATTCAGCATGACTTGCAAGGGATCTTACATGTCCTTGCTCTAACCAAATAACCTTATCAACACGACTTAGCATTGCTGGGTCGTGAGTAATGGTCAACATGGTTTTATCTGCCCATATTTTCTCAAGTGTAGTCAGCAAGTTTTGCTTAGTGTGATTATCTAGGCTCTCTGTTGGTTCATCAAGAATGATTAAATTACCTTGCCTTAATAGAGCTTGGGCAATGGCAATACGACGTGACTGACCATGAGAAAGCTTTCTGCCTGCTGTTCCTAAGCGGGTATTAAGGCCTGCTTTTAAGTTCTTAAGCCAAGAGCCAAGTTCAGCTTGTTCACAGGCCTCAATAAGCATTTCATCTGTCGCATCAAAAGCTGCATAGCGAAGATTTTCACGTAGCGTACCATCAAAAATATGATGCTGCTGGGCAACTATCGTTAGCTGCTTAAAGCGTGTTGCAGTGCTCAAGCTTTCAAGTTCAAAGTTATATTGCTTGGTGGTGAGCTTTAATGAGCCTGATTGCAGCGGCCAAAGGCCCGTGAGTAAGTTAACTAGAGTGGTTTTGCCACTGCCACTGGCACCGACTAGGGCAACTTTACTGCCGGGTGTAATCGCAAAATTGATATTGCTAAGGGCTTTACTTTTTGCCCCCAAGTATTGGTAATTGACCTCGCTTAGCTCAAGACCAAGCCCTGGTTTGTCAGCTAATTGGTTTGCTAGCTGATCATCTAAGTTGTTTGGCTTTTCGGCTAAGCTGCTGTGTTTATCTTCAAGATCAAACAGTCGCTTTGCGGCACTTAAAGTAAGCGGCAATTCAATAAATGCCGTAGGCAGGGTGAGCACGGTTTCAAAGCTTGCTAATACAAATAACGCGAGCATCGCCAGTTCAACGTTTTTCATAGTCCCCATTGCAACCAGTGGAATTATCATAAATACACTGGCCAGCATGGTGAGTTGGATCACCAAAGTGCTTAAACCATTACTGTTTGCCTCGGCTTTGTGGCGATTATAGAGCTGGTTGTTGTATTGTTTACTGAGTGAGTCACAATGCGCTAATTGCGCCGCCTGTGCTTGATAGACAGCAAGCTCTCTGGCACCTGATAGTGTATCGGCAAGTTCAGCTCTTAACTCGGCTGAAAGTTGGGTTTCGGTATCCGCTTGTTGGTGTAGCTTATGGCTTAACAATGTGGGAAGCAGCACGCCAATAATCATCAGTGAAGTAAAGCAAACTAATGCAACCTCAGCGTTATACATGGCCATGAAGGCCATTACGATAGGAATGCTGATCAAGGCGACAATAATCGGCAGCAGCACATTGAGGTAGAATTTATCCAGCGCATCTACATCATTCTGTAGCCGGTTAAATAAATCGCTACTACGACTCATTGCCAAGTCAACGTTGTTTAGTTGGCTCAGAGTCTTGAACATGTTTACGCGAATTTCGCTCAGTAATAAAAAGGTAGCATTATGGGTTATCATCCGCTCACCGTAACGAGACGCTGTGCGCACGATAGCTAAAAAGCGGATCACCCCCGCAGGGGTAAAGTAATTCATCTGCACACCCGCAATGCCCGCCGCTGCCATGGCTGCTAAAAACCACCCAGATATAGCGAGCAAGCCCACATTAGCGAGTACCGTTAAGCTTGCTAAAAAAGCCCCTAAAAGCAACATGCCAGTATGAGGTTTGCACAGTTTTAATAGACGTATAAAGTTATGCATGGGCGTCACCTTGGCTTACCAGTTTAGCAAAAAGGCCAGCTTGCTCAGTCAGTTGCTGGTACTGACCAGATTCAACAATGTGACCTTGCTGCATAACGTAAATATCGTCGGCGTGTTTAACCGTATTCAGTCGGTGAGCAATAACCAGCACTAAATGGTCTTTTGCATACTCTCGGATAGCTTGATTGATTAAATGCTCTGTTTGGCTGTCTAAGTGAGCGGTAGGCTCATCTAGCATTAGCACAGGGGCATTCTTCAAAAATGCACGAGCAAGGGCTATGCGCTGCTTTTGCCCACCAGAGAGGCCTTCGCCTTGTTCACCTAGCAAGGTATCAAAGCCATCAGGTAAGGCAGTAATAAACTCAAGTGCTCCAGCTTTACTTGCTGCTTCATCGAGCTCTGTTTGGCTTGCATCTGGTTTTGCTAATCGTAGGTTATCTGCAACGGTTCGATAAAATAATGTGGCTTGTTGTGGGATCCATGCCAGCTGTGCTTGCCAATCAGCTAATACCGTATCACTCAGTGGTTGCCCGTTAATGCTAATGGCACTATTAGCCTGATGATGAAAACCTAACAGGCAATCAAACAAGGTACTTTTACCCGAACCACTTTCACCCACAAAGGCAATTAAGCCTGTGCTTGGCAAGCTTAAGTTGATATCAGTTACCCCTTCGTTTGTTTCAGGGTAGTGAAAGGTAAGTGCTTTCAGTTGTATATCTTTTATCGGTAACTCAAGTTTAGATGAGCCTACATGTTCATCAGCGTCGCTTTGATTGATTATGTCGACCATATCAGCAGCGGCGCTGATCCCTTCGAGTTTTGCGTGATAATGAGTGCCCATTTGTCGAAGTGGTAAGTAAAACTCAGGAGCCAGTAGTAACACCACAAATCCAGTGGCAAAATCGAGCGTACCAAAAAATAATCTAAAGCCAATGATCACAGCAACAAGGGCAACACTTATGGTGGCTAAAAACTCAAGGGCGAAAGACGATAAAAAGGCGACTTTTAACACTCCCATGGTTGCCCCACGGTAATCATCAGAAATCTGACTGATGCTATCTAGCTCACGCTTGGTTGCATTAAAGAGCTTGAGTTGAGTCAGGCCTTGTAAACGGTCAAAAAAGTAATTACCAAGTACCGCCAGTTGTTGCCAGCGTTCTTGGTTTAATTGCTCAGCTTTATGGCCCACTAATATCATGAAAAAGGGGATAAGTGGCGCTGTTAAAAGGAAGATGAGGCCTGCTTTGTAATCGGTTGGAAAAATCACCACCAATATCGCTAATGGAATAAGCGCGCTGTAAGCCACACTCGGAATGTAGTTGGCGTAATATTGATACAGTGCTTCCACCCCATTATGTAAGGTGTTAAGTGTTGCGCCGTGACCTTTTTGTTCACTGTAGGCTGGCCCAAGTTTGCTGAGCTTTTCTAGCAGTGTATTACGCATCACGTTTTTTATCTTTAACGCGGCGAGGTTACTCACCCGTTCACTTAGCGCAACCAACAAAGAACGAACTAAAATTAGCCCTGCCAGCGGCCATAATATTGGGCTTACGGCTTGCAAGTTTGCTTGTTCAAACATGACTTGATGAGCCGCGCTTGCAAGAAGATAACAAGAGGCAATCATTAATAGGGCGTTGAGTGTGCCCAGACTAATGCTTAATTTAAGAAGCCCTGAAGCGGACTGGCTATACTGCTTTAAAAAAGCGCGCAGCGTTTGCTGCTGCGCGCGATTTGGTCGGGGTTTAGTCGTCATCGGTGTTTTTGAGTCTCGCGTACAGCTCTAGCTCATCATCAGCAATCGAATCTTTATGTTGGTGAAATTCGTACCACATTACGTTGATCACCCCAAGTGTACAGGCTAATAGAACACCTAAAATCCAGGCAAAATACCACATATTTAAATCTCCTTAATAGCTACCGTGAGTGTTGTTTTCAATTTCACTAATCGTTACTTTGCGCCACATCTTCACATAACACCATGTTGTGTAGATAAGAATAAGTGGTACAAAAATAACCGCAGCGATAAACATCACGTTAAGTGTCATATGGCTCGAAACCGCATCCCACATAGTTAAACTAATATTTGGGTTGTTGCTCGAAGGCATCACAAACGGGAACATTGACATACCCGCAGTTAAGATCACGCCTGCAAGCATTAAGCTTGACGCAGCCAATGCCATTGCTGGTTTTTGTAATTTAGATAACACAATCGCCAGTGCCGCCATCACGAATGCAAGGGCAGGGAACAGCATGGTTAATGGCATTTTTGTATAGTTATCAAGCCATGCACCCGGTGCCTGCGTGACTGTTTTAGCCAGTGGGTTTGCAAAGCCTTGGGTATCGCCCATGCTAACGATTTTATAACCGTCAATTTGCGATACCCACACACCTGCTAAGGCAAACAATACAATAAACGCCATCAGTGCATATTGACCATATTGTGCTGAGCGTTTAGCAACCTCTGCATCAGTACGAAGTTGTAACCACATACCTGCGTGACCAACCAGCATCAGTACACTCACTAAGCCAACTACAATGGCAAATGGGTTTAATAACGCAAAGAATGAACCTTGATAACTGACACGCAGTAGGTCGTCGATATGATAAGGCACGCCCAGTAATAAGTTACCAAATGCTACACCAAATACTAAAGCGGGAATAAAGCTGCCAGCAAATAGGCCCCAATCCCAGTTGTTTCGCCAGCGCGGTGAATCTATTTTTGAGCGATAATCAAAACCAAGCGGTCTGAAAAATAACGCAAATAACACCAGCATCATAGCAAAGTAAAAGCCAGAGAAAGCGGCCGCGTATACCATAGGCCAAGCAGCAAACAGTGCCCCCCCAGCGGTGATGAACCAAACTTGGTTACCATCCCAGTGAGCGCCAATGGTGTTAATAACTGTACGGCGCTCAACATCTGTTTTACCAACTAGGCGAAGCAAAATTGCCACACCCATATCCATACCATCGGTCACTGCAAAGCCAATCAGTAAGACACCAATTAACAGCCACCAGATTAGTTTTAGTGTTTCGTAATCAAAAATCATGACTGAGCTCCTTGGCTTGCAAGTGAATCCGCTTTAGCAAGTTCATGGTGATATTTACCGGTATGAAGTGAGCTTGGGCCTTGTTTAATAAAGCGCAGCATCAGCCAGCCTTCTACAGCAGCAAGACCTGTATAGAAAACTAAGAAACCAGTAATACTAATCAATAAGTCATTCACCGTGAGTGACGAGGTTGCCAAGAAGGTCGGTAAAATTTCCGAAATTGCCCACGGTTGGCGGCCGTACTCCGCAACAATCCAACCAAACTCAATGGCAATCCAAGGCAGAGGAATACTCCATACCGCAGCCCATAATAACCAGCGCTTTTGCTCAATAATGCGGTGTGCGTTGTAATAAAATGCGAGGACGAAAACACCAAGCATGATCACGCCACAGCCAACCATGATTCTAAATGACCAGAACATAGGGCCGACTTGGGGAATTGAGTCTTTCACTGCTTTTTGAATGTGCTCTTCAGTTGCATCTACCACGTTAGGGGTGTAGCGCTTAAGTAGCAAGCCATAGCCAAGGTCGTCTTTTAAGGTATCGAACTTTGCAATGTTTTCTGGGGTGTCTTCACCACCGCGAAGCTTTTCTAAGTATTCGTATGCAATCATGCCATTGCGAATACGTACTTCGTGCTGCTCTTCAAGGTCTTTAATACCTGTTACTTGCTCGTCAATAGAGCGAGTAGCAATGATGCCAAGTGCATAAGGGATTTTTACAGCGGCATGGGTGACTTGCTCTTCTGAGTCAGGAATACCAACCAAAGTAAATGCGGCTGGGGCTTCTTCGGTATGCCACTCAGCTTCTATGGTTGCGAGTTTGACTTTTTGCACCTCGCCAACTTCGTAGCCAGATTCATCACCAAGTAAAATAACACAAAGAATAGACGCTAAACCAAACCCTGAAGCAACCGAGAACGAACGCTTAGCAAAAGCAAGGTCGCGACCTTTTAAGATGTACCAGCTACTAATACCAAGTACAAACATAGATGCTGCAACATAACCTGCTGATACGGTATGAATAAACTTAACTTGTGCGACTGGGTTAAATACCAATTCAGCAAAGCTAGTCATTTCCATGCGCATGGTTTGGTAGTTAAATTCAGCACCTACTGGATTTTGCATCCAACCATTTGCTACTAAAATCCATAACGCAGATAAGTTAGTACCTAGTGCCATTAAGAAGGTAGCACCTAGATGCTGACGTTTACTCAAACGCTCCCAGCCTAAAAAGAACATACCGACAAAGGTTGATTCTAAGAAGAAAGCCATTAAGCCTTCAATCGCTAGCGGTGCGCCAAATATATCGCCCACATAGTGAGAGTAATAAGACCAGTTGGTACCAAACTCAAACTCCATGGTTAGACCTGTCGCCACACCAATCGCAAAGTTAATACCAAACAACTTACCCCAGAACTTAGTCATATCGCGATAAATTTCGCGACCTGTCATCACGTAAACGGATTCCATGATCACTAAAATCCACGTCATACCTAAGGTAAGGGGAACAAATAGGAAGTGAAATAGGGCAGTGATTGCAAATTGCAATCGCGATAGATCCACAAATGTTTCATCTATCATTGTTTAGCTCCTTGTTAGCGGGTGCGGTAGACACGAAAAATATTGATTATGAAGTTTCAGTAATTATTGAAACTTCGTGAATATTAAACCTGTATTCATTTTAGTCAATAGGAAAATACGAAATAAAGATGAATTAATCCTGCTCATCTTTTCTACAGATTAGAGATAAAGCTCTAAAGTTTCAAATATTTAATCGTTATAAAAAGCCGTTTTGCTATGGCTTATTTTATTCTTTTTAAGCTCTTTTTAGATAGTGGCCATAAACCTGCAGGCTACACACGCAAATAAATGCTCAACCAATGAGCAAGTAGGCAGGCTAATTTCGATTTCTAGTATTTATTAACTCTGTGACATTTATCCGACTGCTAAAACACGGTAAACTCGTTTTTATTAGTGCCAAAAGTTGCGAATTATCAACGAATGAAAGAACAAACAAAGCCGTTACGTATTGCCTTGGTGGCAGGTGAGTTATCAGGTGATATTTTAGGTGAAGGGCTAGTAAAAGCACTTAAGCGCCGTTTTCCGGATGCCATATTTGAGGGGATTGCAGGCCCGCGTATGCAAGCGGCTGGTTGTAAAACATTATTCGATATGGACGAATTATCTGTAATGGGCCTAGTTGAAGTACTTGGCCGATTACCGCGCCTACTAAAAATACGCAAACAATTGGTGCAGCATTTTATCGACAACCCACCAGATGTATTTATTGGTATTGATGCCCCTGACTTTAACTTACGTGTCGAAAAGCCGCTAAAAGAGGCGGGTATTAAAACAGTACAATATGTTAGCCCATCAGTGTGGGCGTGGCGCGAAAAACGTATTCATAAAATCAGTGCCGCCACTAATTTAGTGCTGGCACTTTTACCGTTCGAAAAAGCCTTTTACGATAAGCACGATGTACCTTGTACCTTTGTGGGTCATACTCTGGCTGATGATATTGCCCTTGAGCATGACCAAACCGAGGCTCGTAACCAACTAGGTTTAGCACAAACTGATAAAGTACTTGCGTTGTTACCAGGTAGCCGAGGTTCTGAAGTAGGGCTTTTAAGCGAAACCTACATTCAAACAGCAGCGAAATTACAGGCGCAAAACCCTGAACTCAAAATTGTGGTGCCTTTAGTCAATGAAAAACGAAAAGCTCAGTTTTGTGAAATTTTAGAAAAAACAGCTCCTGATCTAAAACTGCAATTATTAGATGGTCAGTCAAATCTTGCAATGCAAGCCGCTGATGCCATTTTACTTGCCTCAGGAACCGCAACGCTTGAAGGTATGCTGTACAAAAAGCCGATGGTTGTGGGCTACAAAATTAAGCCACTGAGTTACTGGATTTTCAAAACCTTATTCACCTTTAACATTAAGTATTTCTCGTTGCCTAATTTATTAGCCGATGAAGAACTCGTTCCTGAATACTTACAAACTGAGTGTAATGTTGAAAACCTATCAGCAGCGCTAACACCTATGCTTAATACCGATAACAGCGAACTAAAAGCGCGCTTTTTAGCCATACATAAAGACATTAGATTAAATGCCAATGAACAAGCTGCAGCAGCAGTCGCGGAGTTACTAAATGCAAATTGAACGACCGAATGTTAATTATATTGCTGGTGTAGATGAAGTTGGCCGTGGTCCATTAGTGGGTGATGTTGTTACCGCTGCGGTAATATTGGACCCAAATAAGCCTATTGCAGGGTTAGCAGATTCTAAAAAGTTATCAGACAAAAAACGTCAATTATTAGCGGTAGAAATAAAAGAAAAAGCCCTGTGCTATGCTATTGGCCGTTGCAGCCCAACTGAAATTGACGAGTTAAATATTTTGCATGCCACTATGCTCGCGATGAGCCGCGCGGTTGAAGGCTTAAGCGTAAAGCCTGAGTTTGTCTTTATTGATGGTAACCGTGTGCCTAGCCAATTAACTGTGCCAGCACAGGCGGTAGTAAAAGGCGATAGCCTAGTTGAAGAGATTTCAGCGGCATCTATTCTAGCGAAAGTTGCTCGTGACGAAGAAATGATTGAGCTTGATAAGCGTTATCCTGACTATGGCTTTGCAGGCCATAAAGGCTATCCGACTAAGGCACACTTTGCAGCACTTGAACAATACGGTGCTATTGCAGAGCATCGTAAAAGTTTTAAACCTGTTCAGCGCATTTTGGCGTTAAAAGGAGAGCAACTGTAATGCCTGCGCCACAATTTGTTCACTTACGTGTTCACTCAGATTTCTCAATGGTGGATGGCCTAGCTAAAACTAAGCCAATTGTCGCTAAAGCAGAAGAGCTGCAAATGCCTGCGTTGGCTATCACCGATCAGATGAACTTATGTGGTTTGGTGCGTTTTTATGGCGCTGCCCATGGCGCTGGTATTAAGCCTATTGTCGGCGCAGACTTTTGGTTAAGAAGCCCTGAATTTGAAGATGAACCTAGCCGAATTACCATCTTAGCGAAAGATAACGAAGGTTATAAAAACCTCACTTTGTTGATCTCTAAAGCGTACCAGCGTGGACATCTATTTCACCGCCCAGTGGTTGACCGTGAGTGGCTAGTGGAGCACAAAAACGGCCTAATTTTATTATCTGGCGCTAAAGATGGCGACTTAGGTAAAGCCCTATTAAAAGGTAACCCCGGGCTTATTGAATCGGTTGTTAGTTTTTATAAGCAACATTTTAGCGATCATTATTACATTGAGCTTATTCGTACGGAACGTGCTTTAGAAGAGGACTATTTACACCTAGCTGTTGAGCTTGCTACAAAAGAGCAGTTACCTGTAGTGGCAACTAACGAAGTGGTGTTTTTAAAACCAGAAAACTTTGAAGCCCATGAAATCCGCGTGGCAATCCATGACGGTTACACCTTAGAAGATAAACGTAGACCAAAACGTTTTTCTGAGCAGCAATATCTTAAAACAGCAGAGCAAATGGCTGAGCTATTTAGCGATATTCCTGAAGCGTTAGAAAACACCGTTGAAATTGCTAAGCGTTGTAATGTGACCGTACAATTAGGAACTTACTTCTTACCAGATTACCCAACCGGTTCACTGAAAATTGAAGACTTCTTGGTTAAAGTCTCTGAAGATGGCCTTGAAGAGCGTTTACAGTTTTTATTCCCAGATGAGCAAGAGCGTAAAGAGAAACGTGGCGAGTATGATGAGCGTCTGAAAATAGAGCTCGACGTAATCAACCAAATGGGTTTCCCAGGTTACTTCTTGATTGTAATGGAGTTCATCCAGTGGAGTAAAGATAACAATATTCCGGTAGGTCCAGGGCGTGGTTCTGGTGCTGGTTCATTGGTTGCTTATGCACTGAAGATCACCGACCTCGATCCACTTGAATTTGACTTACTATTCGAACGTTTCTTGAACCCAGAACGTATCTCAATGCCCGATTTCGACGTCGATTTCTGTATGGATAGGCGTGATGAGGTAATTGATCACGTAGCGGCGCTTTATGGCCGTGATGCGGTATCTCAGATCATTACCTTTGGTACCATGGCTGCAAAAGCGGTTATCCGTGACGTAGGCCGTGTACTTGGTCACCCATACGGCTTTGTTGATCGTATTTCTAAACTAGTACCGGGCGATCCGGGCATGACATTGGCTAAAGCGTTTGATGTTGAGCCGCGTTTACAAGAAGCCTACGACGGTGATGAAGAGGTCAAAGAGCTTATTGATATGTGTCGCATCCTCGAAGGCTGTACACGTAACGCCGGTAAGCATGCTGGTGGTGTTGTAATATCACCAACCACCATCACTGACTTTGCTGCTCTTTATTGTGATGATGAGGGTAAATTCCCGGTAACGCAATTTGATAAAAACGACGTTGAGACGGCGGGTTTAGTTAAGTTTGACTTCCTAGGTCTTAGAACACTTACCATCTTGCAGTGGGCAATTGATATGACTAACGAGCGCTTAGCCCGAGAGGGTAAAGAGCCGGTTGATATCAACGCTATTCCACTTGATGATAAGCCAAGTATTGAGTTACTGCTACGCGCCGAAACCACCGCGGTATTCCAGCTCGAATCTCGTGGTATGAAAGACCTTATTCGTCGTCTGAAGCCCGACTGCTTCGAAGATATGATCGCACTGGTAGCACTATTCCGCCCTGGTCCATTGCAATCAGGCATGGTAGATAACTTTATCGACCGTAAGCACGGCCGCGAAGAGTTATCTTACCCAGATGTGCAGTGGCAACACGATAGCTTGATACCCATTCTAGAACCGACCTACGGTATCATTCTTTATCAAGAACAGGTAATGCAGATTGCGCAGGTACTGGCTGGTTATACGCTAGGTGGCGCTGACATGCTGCGTCGTGCGATGGGTAAGAAAAAGCCAGAGGAGATGGCAAAGCAACGTTCAACCTTCGAAGAGGGAGCTGTTAATAACGGAGTTGACGGCGAACTTGCAATGAAAATCTTCGACTTGGTAGAGAAGTTCGCAGGTTATGGTTTTAACAAATCTCACTCAGCTGCTTATGCCTTAGTATCGTACCAAACGTTGTGGATGAAAACCCACTACCCAGCAGAGTTTATGGCTGCGGTAATGTCGGCGGATATGGATAACACCGATAAAATTGTTACCTTGGTAGATGAATGTGAAAACATGAAACTGACCTTGTTACCGCCGGATGTAAATGCCGGTGAGTACAAGTTTACGGTTAATCTACAAGGTGAAATTGTTTACGGTATCGGTGCCATTAAAGGGGTTGGTGAGGCGCCTGTTGAAGCTATTCTAGAAGCCCGTAGCGAAGGTGGCCCGTTTAAAGACTTATTTGATTTTTGTGCCCGTGTTGACTTAAAGCGTTTAAACAAGCGAGTTGTTGAAAAGCTTATTTATGCCGGAGCGCTCGATCAACTTGGTCCAGATAAAACACAGCCTGGCCGTGCAACCTTATTAGCAAGTTTAAAAGATGCCATGCGAGCAGCTGATCAGCATCATAAGGCTGAGTCATTAGGGCAGGCAGATTTATTTGGATTACTTGCCACAGAGCCAGATGAAGTTGAACAAGCATTTATCAAAGCCACAGATTTAACCGACAATGAGTGGCTAGATGGTGAGAAAGAAACTTTAGGCCTGTATTTAACTGGCCACCCAATTAATCAGTATCGTAAAGAGTTAAAGCATTATACATCAGGAAGGCTGGTCGATTTACAACCCACTAACCGCGATGTGCAGTCAACGGCTGCAGGCTTAGTGATTTCTGCCCGTACCTTAATAAATAAAAAGGGAAATCGATGGGGTCTTGTAACTTTAGATGACAAGAGTGCCCGTATTGATGTACGCTTATTCCCAGAACAGTTTGAAATGTACCAAGATTTGCTGCAAGTAAACAATATCTTGGTAATATCTGGACAGGTCAGCTTTGATAACTTCTCTGGTGGCATTACAATGACCGCTAGAGACATATGCACCATCGCTGAGGCGCGAGAAAAACGTATAAAAGCGATTAAAATGACCTTGAATATGGTGCAGATCGAGGCGAACTTCTTCGATAATTTACAAAAAGTACTGGAACCTTATAAGTTTGGTACTTGTCCTATTAAAGTATTCTATCAACGTCCGGATGCGTTGGCTGAGATTACCTTAGGAACCGAATGGTGTGTTACGCCGAGTGATGACTTAATTCACAAGTTATCGCTGATGGCGGCGCAAGATGTAGAACTAGAATTTAATTAATTAGGTAGTTTAGAGCATGAGCCTCAATTATCTTGATTTTGAGCTTCCAATTGCAGAATTAGAAGCAAAAATTGAAGAATTACAAAATGTAAGCCGCGCTGGCGAATTAGACCTTGGATTAGAAGAGGAAGTCAGTCGATTAAAAGAGAAAAGTGCTGAAATGAAAGAGAAAATTTTCTCTGAATTAGGTGCTTGGCAGGTTTCTCAGTTAGCCCGTCATCCGTTGCGTCCTTATACTCGTGATTACATCGAGCGCATTTTCACGGAATTTGACGAACTAGCAGGCGACCGTACTTTTGCTAACGACCCAGCTATTTTAGGTGGTGTTGCACGTTTTGAAGGTCAACCAGTGATGGTTATTGGCCAACAAAAAGGGCGTGACACGGCTGAAAAAATTAAACGCAACTTTGGTATGCCAAAGCCAGAAGGTTACCGTAAAGCATTACGCTTAATGGAAATGGCTGAGCGTTTCAAAATGCCAATCATGACATTTATCGACACCCCAGGTGCATACCCAGGTGTTGGCGCTGAAGAGCGTGGTCAAAGTGAAGCAATTGCGCGTAACCTTAAAGTTATGGCCGCGTTAAAAGTACCAACTATCTGTACTGTTATCGGTGAAGGTGGTTCTGGTGGTGCATTAGCAATTGGTGTGGGCGACCGCGTTAACATGCTGCAATACAGCACTTACTCTGTAATTTCGCCAGAAGGTTGTGCATCAATCTTATGGAAAAGCGCAGACAAGGCACCATTAGCTGCAGAAGCCATGGGTGTAACTGCTGCACGTGTTAAAGAGCTTGATTTAATCAACAACGTAATTGATGAGCCACTTGGTGGCGCACATCGTAATTACGATGCGATGGCGCGTAACCTTAAAAACCAACTTAAGCGTGACCTAGCTGACTTACAAGGCCTTTCACTAGATGAAATGCTTGATCAGCGTTACAAACGTTTAATGTCGTTTGGCTATTGCTAAACACAGCTTAAAATTGAAAAAAGCCGCTTTTGCGGCTTTTTTTGTTTTATAATGCCGATAACACAGACGCTTGTATACTCATTGGTTTTTAATGCAAACATCAGATTTATACCACCATTTTTTAGCACAATTGCAGCCTTTGCTGAACGCTCAGCAAAGTAGCTTTAGCGTTGCCTTATCTGGCGGTGTTGATTCGGTTGTATTGTTACATTTAATGAAGCAAGCTCAACAGCAACACTCAGAACTTAAACTTGAAGCTGTGTATGTAAATCATGGTTTGAGCAAGTATGCCGATGAGTGGCAAGGGTTTTGCCAATCGCTATGTGAAGAGCTCGATGTCGCATTTAAAGCGGTACACGTTGAAATTTTTGAGCGCTCGCGTACATCACTTGAGGCACAAGCAAGAGAGGCTCGGTACCAAGCACTCGACGAAAACTGTATACCAGGTAGTGTAATACTGCTTGGTCAGCACTTAAATGATCAACTTGAGACCTTCTTACTTCGGCTAAAACGCGGTTCTGGCTTGCAAGGCTTAGCATCAATGCCACAAACGCGATTGTTAGCGTCTGGGCGTGTATGTTTTAGACCGCTGATTAATATCACTCGTGAGCAAATTGAACAATTTGCCAGTGAATTTGCTATTACCCATATCACCGATGACTCAAATATTGATGAACGCTTTGACCGTAATTTTTTACGTCATCAGGTTCTACCCATTTTAACTGAGCGTTTTCAAGGGTTTGAAAAAAGTGCAGCGCGCAGTATTCGGCTGTTACAAAAGCAGCAATCGCTGCTCGATGAATATACTCAAAACGACCTTACACACTGTCAAAATAAGCAGGGTGGTTTAAGCTGCGAGGCAATTGCGGGGTTTAGTAAGCCCAGACAAGCAAACCTTATACGTGCGTGGCTGAATCAGTTTACCCATCAACTACCTTCTGAGAATCAGCTACAGCAAATTATTGAACAAGGCTTAACAGCAAAAGCCGATGCCCAGTTAAAAATTTGTTTGCAAAGCGGCGATGTTCGTCGACATCAGCAGCATTGGTACTTTGTGAAAGAGCAGGCAATACCTGAGGCGATGGATATTGCTTTGCAAAGCGTTGAACTGATTGGTGGCCGAAAACTAATAGTGAAAGCGGGCAAGGGTATTAGAAAACCAAAGCCCGATGAGCAAGTAAGGGTTGAATTTAATAAGCCACAAGCGCGTATAAAACCTTTGCATAAACCCGGCTCAAACACCTTAAAACATTGGTTTAAAGATGCCAAAGTAGCTCCTTGGTTACGTGCGCAGACACCACTTATTTTTTATAACGATCAACTTGTGCAAGTAGTTGGCTACTTTATTAGTGAGCAGCACAGTGTTGAAGATGGAATTCTTTGGGAGACAATCTATGAGTGAACAACCACATGTTGGTTTATCACTAGTTAATAAGGCACCACTTGGCTTTGCGTTGTCGGTGCTAGTGGCTGTAATTGCTGGTTTTGCTTATGCAGAGCTGACAATAAATACACTTTTTTATGCACTAGCTGGCGGCTTAGTTTGCTCATTATTGCTGCTAGGTTACTGGTCAGGCAAAGGCGGTATTTTCTTTATTCTAGGCGTACTTACGCCACTGGCTCTAGTGATGGTATCGCCCCTTACCACCATGGCTGCCTTGCTTTACTTATTAAGCGGCTTCTTCGCTGGTTTTTGGTTAGTATTACTTGGTTATAAATTTATAAACAAAAAAGCCTAGCGGGGGATGCTAGGCTTTTACTCAATTAGTAAGCTTTTGCGCAGTTTCTTCCTGCAGCTTTTGCCTTATAAAGACCCTTGTCAGCACGGGCAAACACTTCGTTTTCGCAGTCTTGGTTATTGGCGAGTGTATAACCAATGCTTGATGTTACATCATATTGAGCCATCAACCCTGAGCTAGCAACCAAACTCATAATACGATCAGCAATCACTTTATTAGTGGTAAATTCAGGATCGTCAATTAATAATGCAAACTCATCTCCACCAAAGCGGAAAATTGAGTCGGTACCGCGCACGCTAGTGCGTAATACATTGGCAAATTCTTGCAGTACATCATCGCCAATTTTATGACCAAAGTTATCGTTAACTTGTTTAAAGTTATCTAAATCAAGCAGCATTAAACTAAATGGACGATGCTGACGGCGGCAACGTTCTAGCTTTTGTGCCAAGCTGTCATTAAATTGACTACGATTATTTAAGCCGGTTAAAGCATCTTTAGTCGCTAAACGTAAAACACGGGTGTACATAAGCGCATTACGCAGTGGATAAACTAAAGCTGTATGTAGCTGTTTTAATTTCACTTCAATCGCTTTACCCATAGGGAACTGGCTAAAATAAATTAACTGCCCTAAGCGTTCACTTTCGATATCTAAATCAAAAGAGTACGGTGTTTGACTGGTATCGCTGCCAGCACTTTGTGACACTCCGAGTGCAGATTGGAACTGTAATCCAGATAAATTGATCAGTTGTTTTGCGTGTTCGGCAAAAATTGTCAAAATCTCTTCGATTGATAACGTAGTTTGTAACCTTGCGACCAAATCGTGTGGACTATTTGTTTCATTTATTCGGTAATGCTCTGCCGAAAACGGCAGAAACTCGCCTCGCGCAGACACCCGCTGCGTCAAAATATGGACATTTTCCATGATAATTCTCCCCCCGGAGTGTTTAGATACTCATACTTAGCGAGATTTGTGCCACATTTTTAAACTGGCTGAAAAACATATGGTTGCTATATTTAAGGTAGGGTACAGCTTTATCATCAAGTAGAAGGGAGTTTATTGCTTGCAAAATGTGCTGATTCAAGTGTTTGGCTTGCTCGTCGCTGCCGTATTATTTGTTTGGTTCTTCAAACGAATTGGTTTACCACCTATTCTTGCTTATCTTGCCACAGGCGTGTTGGCGGGGAGTCATGGTATTGGCTGGATGGCGCAAAGCCACGAAATGCACTTTGTTGCCGAACTCGGCATTGTATTTTTACTGTTTAGTTTAGGGCTTGAGTTTTCATTGCCGCGTTTAATGGCAATGCGCAATATTGTATTTGGCCTTGGCTCCTTACAGGTCGTGGTGACTAGCATTGTATTTATGCTGATTTTACTGCTGTTAGAGCACAGCCTTTTAAATAGTTTTACCATCGCCAGTTTAATGGCGCTGTCTTCAACGGCGGTGGTGGTTAAGTTACTTAAAGAGTCTGGAGATTTAAACCAGCGCCGCGGCCAGTTGGCAATAGGGGTGTTGCTATTTCAAGATATTGCTGTTGTCCCTCTACTCATTGTTTACCCTTTACTAGCACAAAGTGGCTCTGAAGAAATTGCTGGAGCATTGGCTTTTGCACTCACCAAAGGCGCTTTAGTGTGTATTTTATTGTTTGGTATAGGTAAATGGATTTTGCCTAAAGTATTTAGTGAAATAGCGCTGGTAAGAACCGATGAACTATTTATGCTAACGACTTTATTGGTTGCCTTGTTTGCCGCAGGCCTGACTTACCTATTTGGTTTATCGATGGCGTTAGGCGCCTTTTTAGCCGGCATGATGTTAGGAGAAAGTCATTATCGCCACCAACTAGAAGCCGATATTCGGCCGTTTCGCGATATATTGATGGGGCTCTTTTTTGTTACCGTCGGTATGCAGTTAGATGTGCTCTATGTACTTAATAGTTGGTACTGGATCATCGCAGTATTAATTGGCTTATTGCTATTCAAAATTGCGGTGCTCGCAATTTCTGCGCAAGTGATGGGGGAGCGTAAGCAAGATGCGGTATCGGCGGGTATTATGCTTTGGCAAATGGGAGAATTTGGCTTTGTATTAATTGCACTTGCTTCGCAGCATTTGCTAATAAGCTCAGAGCAAGCTTCGTTTTTAATTGCAGTTGGCGTACTTTCAATGGCACTAACGCCTTATCTTATTGAAAAAACACCGCTTATTCTTAAAAAACTTGGCCTTTTAAGCCATGCAGGGCAGTATTGGCAGCAGCCTGCGACAAGTAGCCCTTTATATCAAAATCATATTGTGATCTGTGGCTTTTCTCGTGTTGGGCAAACCGTAGCACGCTTTTTAAAACCCGAAGCAATTGAATACGTAGCGGTTGAGAGCAACCCCATCTTATTGCAAGAAGCAAAAGCGGCTGGTGAGCCAGTGATATTTGGCCATGTAAATCAAAAAGATATTTTAAAATCAGCGGGTGTAGAGCGGGCAAGGCTAGTCATTATTACTTTTACTGATTTTGAGCAAACGCAAATTGTTGTTGATGCCATCAAGCAAATAGCTCCTGACGTGAAAATACTGGTACGGGTGCGAGATGATACCGAAATGGAAACGCTTAAAGAGCTTGGTGTTACTGAGGTAGTGCCTGAAACACTCGAAGCAAGCCTAATGTTAGTTTCGCATGTGCTTTATATGTCTGGCGTGCCGATGACACGGATCATACGCCGAGTAAGTAAAGAGCGGCGTAATCGTTATAAGTTTTTAAATGGCTTTTTCACTGGCGATAAACTCGATGGCGAAGAGGCAAGTTCAGATAGGCTTGAGTATTTACATGTTATAGCTCTGCCAGAACACGCTTATGCGGTTAATCAGAAAATTAGTGAGCTTAAACTTGAGCAGCGCCGTGTGTCGGTTAGAGCGCTGCGCCGACAAGACCGCGAAATTGACGCACCTTCATCACAAACTATTTTATTGGCAGGCGATATTTTAGTGTTACAAGGCAAGCCTCGCCGAGTAGAGCGGGTAGAAAGGTTTTTACTCGATGGTATGGAGTAGCTTTTAGCTACTCCAGCTCTAAGAATTTACGAATTTCAGGTAGCTTTTTAAGGCCATCTTGGTAGCCAATTTCAATGAGCTTTTGGGTATAACGTTTTTCAAACAGTAAGTAGCTCGTTAAACTCGATTGCGAACGTTTCTTCACGCCTATCATGCGTAGTAACACTTTGATTGCCATAGGCATGTCATCATAAAACTGAGCTGCGATTGCATTAAAGTTTTGCGATGGATTGATCACGCAAGTTTCGATTTGTTTTAACTCTTGGTGTTTGTCGCGGGCAGGCAAAAGGCTCAAAGTACGGTTAATACGCTGTAAGCGCTCTAAATCAGACTGTAGCGTGTCGGTAAAGACGCTATCGAGTAAGTGACCTGCAATATTAGAAAGGCCCGGGTAATGAGGCTGGTAACCCGGTGGGTGCAATTCTTTTGGTTCATCAACACCAATAATAAAGATTTTTTCAGCACCTAAGTGAACCGACGGACTCAGTGGCGAAAGTTGGTGAATAGAGCCATCGCCAAAATAGTGGTTATAAACATTCACGCTCGGGAACACCATGGGAATAGCGCTCGATGCCATTAAGTGCTCAACATTAATGCGGGTTGCCTGCCCTTCACGCTTTGCTCTGCGCCACGGCTTTTGTGTAAGTGACTGAAAAAATGCGACAGAGTCACCCGTGGTGTAGCTCGAAGCGGTAATCGACACTGCATCTAGGTAGTTTTTATGTAAATTTCGTTCGATACGCGATAAATCGAGTATTTCGTGCAACAGTTTTCTCAGCGGTTTATTGTTCAGCAAACTCGCTGGTGGGTGATTAATATGTTCAGATTGAAAACTCGTAAGCATGTTGCGAGTAATATGCAAAAACACGCTTAAAAAGTCGCTTTTATAGACCTGAGAAGTCGAAAAATTCTTCCACACCCATTCAAGTTTTTTGCATGCTAAATGCGCACAGGATGCATAACATGCTAACGCTGCGGAATTAATTGCGCCAGCTGATGTCCCATTAATAATAGTAAAGGGCAGCGGTGCAGTACGAGGCATGCTTTGCGTTATCGCCTTAAGCACACCAACTTGATAAGCCGCTCGCGCGCCACCACCTGTTAGTAATAAAGCGATTTTAGAGTGTTGTGTTTTTTTTAACTTACTGCTCATGGTTGCATTTAAATAGTTGTGCGTCTTTACTTTATTTATCAACTGTAAGTCTTTAAGCTAGAAGAAGCAAAGATTAGCTCAAGGCTAAATGGTTTTTTCGTATTTTTATCTGTTTTATTTTTAAGGGAGTTTCTATGTCAGAGCATTCGTCAGAGCCTGAAGTACAAAAGGGTTCATCAAATAACAACCTGATTTTTGCGGTGGTTGTGCTTATCCTTGTTGCTGGTGTGGCAGCGTTTATTTTATTGAAGCCTGAAGATAAACCAGTGCAAGTTGTTGAAGACATTGTTGCAGAAGAAGCGCCAGTTGTTGAGTATCAAGAGCCTGAACCAGAACCTGAAGTGACAGAGCCTGAGCCAGAACCAGTTGTAGTCGATACTGCACCAGAGCGCACTCCAGAGCCAGTTCCAGAAGTTGAGCCACTACCAACGTTAAATGAAAGCGATGAAGTGGTTGTTGCTCGTATGGATGAGTTACTAAGTGACCAAGTGATGAGCTTAATGATGACCGATGATCTTATTCGCCGTGGTGTTGTGTATGTTGATAACATCGCCAAAGGTAAAGTGGCATTAAGCCACGCGCCAGTTGAACGCCCCAAAGAGTCGTTTAAAGTTATTGAGGGTGACATTTTAACAATCGACCCAAATAGCTATGAGCGCTACACGCCATACGTAAAACTATTTACCAGCCTTAGCGCTGCTCAAGTTATTCGTATGTACGATGAATACAAACCACTTATCAACGAAGCTTATGCAGAAATTGGCTACGAAGGTGATGCATTCACTGGCACGCTAGAAGAGGCAATTGACGTACTGCTTGATACGCCAGAGCCAAAAGGTGATATGCCACTCGTTCGCAACTCAGTTACGTATCAATATGCTTACTCTGAGTGGGAAAACCTACCTGATGCGCAAAAACAATTACTGCGTATGGGCCCAGAAAATATGAAAAAAGTGAAAGCTGCATTACGCAACATTAAAGCTGAACTTGAAAAGTAAGCGATAACCCCCTTAATGACAGTGCGATTGTATACCAAGTATGCAATCGCACTTTCTTTTTCGAATATCCCTTGAATAACAGGCTAAAAGTAGAGATAATCCCTTCCGCGCCAAACAAGGCCCTCAATGGCAGTCTTATTGGTCCTCTCGCAACACTAGCAGGTGAACCTGGTCAGGCCCGGAAGGGAGCAGCCACAGCGTGTGACGTGTGTGCCGAGATGCGGCTGGTAAGACTGCCACCCAAAATTCTATTTGGGTTGTCGTTTGAAGTATAAATTGACATATTTGTACTAAAAGATGACATAAATTGGAAGTATATGATGGCATAGTCTAGTATTTAACCAAATGGTTAGATGGTTGACTCACATGTACAGAAGAAAACTCAAACACTCCCGTGTAAAAAACCTCCATAAATTTGCTAGTCAAAAAAATAAATCTACCTGTTTAGTTGAATCCTCTTTAGAGTTTGATGCCTGTTTCCATTTTGAATTTTCACCATCAATAGCCGCATTTGAGGCACAACCACTAGGTTACGAATATGAGTTCAATAACCGTATTTGCCGTTACACACCTGACTTTTTACTTACCCATACAGACGGCACGCAAAAATTTATAGAAGTAAAACCGCAAAGCAAAATTGCTGACGAAGACTTTCGTGCACGTTTTATTGAAAAGCAAACCATAGCTAAGCAAGATGGACGCGACTTAATACTGGTTACTGATAAACAAATCCGTGTATACCCAACACTCAATAACTTAAAGCTTTTACATCGCTACTCTGGCTTTCAGTCCTTAACAGAGCAGCAAGAATCAGTGTTAGAACTAGTTAAGCAATACGGGTCTATTAAAGTGGGCCAGTTAGTTAGCTTTTTAAAAGTACCTGCAGGTGAGATGCTCGCTACGGTGCTACGCTTATTATCATTAGGGCAGTTATTTGCCGACTTAACTACAAATGAAATATCAATAGAAACAGCAATTTGGTCTAACAATGTTTAATGATGAGTTTAATCAGCCATTACCAAAAGTAGAGACTAAGCTACGTACAAATTATGCCAAAGATTTAGAAGCCTTTCCTGATAAAATAAGAAAAACCACGTTTGCTAAATTTAAGTATATTCAATGGATTGAAGCTAATATTCTAGGAGGTTGGACACAAAAAAATCTTGAGCCTTTATTAAAATTAATGCCCGAAGTTGAGGGGGAGAAAAAGCCTAATTGGAGAACAGCTGCACGGTGGTATAGGGCTTATACAAGTGCGGATAAAAATATCATGGCCCTAGTACCAAGGCACCATAAAAAAGGTAATAGAGAGTGCAATACATCCACCAATAAGTTTTTTGAAAAAGCACTTGAGCGTTATTTGGTAAAAGAAAAGCCGTCAGTATCATCGGCTTATAAGTTTTATAAAGACTTAGTGACTATTGAAAATGATAATTTTACAGGTAGTGATTTAAAACCTCTAACATATAAAGCATTTAAAAACAGAATAGATAATTTACCGCAATATGAAGTAATGGTGGCTCGCTATGGCAAGCACTTAGCTGATATTGCTTTTAATAAAGTAGAAGGGCATAAACGGCCTACCCGAGTACTCGAAAAAGTTGAGATTGACCATACACCACTTGATCTTATTTTATTAGATGATGAGCTACATATCCCGCTTGGTCGGCCAACACTCACCATGTTAGTTGATGTGTATAGCCATTGTATTGTTGGCTACTACTTTAGTTTTAGTGAGCCTAGTTATGATGCAGTAAGACGAGCTATGCTAAATGCGATGAAGCCTAAAAGTGAAGTAGCGAAACTATACCCAGATACGATAAATGAATGGAACTGTAATGGTAAAATTGAAACGCTTGTTGTTGATAATGGCGCTGAATTTTGGAGTAACAACCTTGAGCTTGCTTGTGAAGAAATAGGTATTAACACTCAATATAACCCTGTCGCAAAGCCTTGGTTAAAACCGTTTGTAGAACGCATGTTCGGCACAATTAACACAGAGTTATTAGATCCAGTTCCTGGTAAAACCTTTTCTAACATTTTACAAAAGCATGAATACAATCCCAAAAAAGATGCAATTATGCGTTTTACTACATTTATGCAGTTATTTCATAAATGGGTAGTAGACGTTTACCATCAAGATGCCGACAGCCGCTTTAAGTACATTCCGAGTCAACTGTGGGAGCAAGGGTTTAATATATTACCTCCAGCATTACTGAGTGATGCTGATTTTCAACAATTAGATATTGTGCTAAGTGTTTCAAATCATAGGATGCTTCGAAAAGGTGGGATACGGCTAGAAAACTTAAGCTACGACAGTTCTGAACTTGCAAATTATAGGAAGCAGTTTAGCCACAAGGCATCTCAAGAAGTTTTAGTTAAATTAAACCCTGATGATATTTCCTATATATACGTTTACCTAGATAAGTTAGACCATTACATCAAAGTTCCATGTATAGATCCAAACGGTTATACCCAAAATTTAAGCTTGAATCAGCACAAAATAAACAAACGTATTCATCGAGATTTTATTTCGGGCTCTATCGATAATGTAGGTTTAGCAAGAGCTCGTATGTTTATTCATAATAAAATTAAAAGTGAGTTTGAAGAGCTAAAAAATGCTCCCAAAAAACCAAAAGTAAAAGGTGGTAAAGCATTAGCTAAGCATCAAAATATAAATAGTGACTCACAAAAATCAATCGTGCAAAGTAAATCTGTGAAGACCAAAAAGGTTACTCCTAGAGAGCAGCCAGATCAAAGCTGGGATGACTTTACCTCAGATTTAGGTGGGTTTTGATTATGCTGACCGATAAACAAAAAGAAAGACTAAATGAATTTCGCAATGTATTTATTGAATACCCAGTAATAACAACGATATTTAACGACTTTGACAGGTTAAGACTTGGTAAAGGGTTAGCAGGTGAAAAGCCCTGCATGCTTTTAAGTGGCGATACAGGCACTGGTAAAACAGGACTAATAAAACAATATAAAGAACGCTATTTACCGCAATTTATTAATGGTGTGATGAACCACCCTGTATTAGTAAGCCGCATACCTAGTAACCCGACACTAGAATCGACTTTAGCCGAGCTTCTTAAGGACTTAGGGCAAACGGGTAGCACAGAGCGGAAACTGCGAGTAAATGGTACTCGGTTAACGACATCATTAATAAAATGCCTAAAAACTTGTGGCACAGAGCTTATAATTATTGATGAGTTTCAGGAGCTAATTGAACACAACCAAGGTAAAAAACGCCGCGAGATAGCTAATCGTTTAAAATACATTAACGATGAAGCAGGTGTATCAATTGTATTGGTAGGTATGCCGTGGGCAGAAAAAATAGCAGACGAGCCTCAATGGTCATCTCGTTTATTAGTACGGCGGCAGCTGCCTTATTTTAAATTATCAGAAAACCCAAAGCATTTTGTGCAGTTAATAATTGGCTTAGCCAACCGAATGCCATTTACCGAAAAGCCAAATTTAAGTGAGCAAACAACAGTGTTTGCTTTGTTTTCACTTTCAAAAGGCTGCTTTAGAACACTCAAATATTTTTTAGATGATGCCGTACTTTATGCATTGTTGGATAACGCGAAAACTCTCATGACCATACATTTGGTTAAAGCATATGAAGTACTGTTTCCTGATGTACCAAACCTATTTACCTTGCCCATTGCAGAAATTACGGCAAGCGAAGTTGAGCGCTATTCACTTTATAAACCTGAAAGCGCCCAGGATGAAGATCCGTTTATAGCAACCAAGTTTACTGACAAGATGCCGATTAGTCAGTTGTTGAGGAAGTGAAAATCTACACCCTAGTACTGAACTATATAGCCTATACCATCATTCATTTAGTTTGATTTTACTTTTGGCAATCATGTTGAGAGAATCTACCTTGAGTACTTGTAAATTTTCATTTCGGGGTGAAGCTTTAATATTAATACCAAAGTGCAAGTCTATTTCTTCATGATCATTCTCATTCAAGTGCACTAAGTCTAGAAACTTATCCCCACACTCTTTGATAAAGTTATACTTCTTTTTTACTTTTAAAAATTCATTTTTAAATTTGTCTTCGTTATAAATTGTTTCTAATTTAAACAGTTTAGAATTTTTCTTAATAGACTCATCTCTTATGATTAATTCAACTTCAACATCTTTTAATTCAAGGTTTTTATCATAAAAATTAGGGTTAGCTATATTAAATTTGAAGAAAGGGTTTTGATAATCTATTGATTTTTCATAAGGGTTTGCATAGCCCAAAGTAGATACTGAAGCTTTGTACCTCTCATTACAACGTTCACCAGCTGGAATTAAGTTTGAAAGTGTAGTTGCTAGAAATGGAAACTTTGATTTCGGATAGAAATGATCGAATGCTGGACGGTACCTAGCATCATTCTCAAAAATAGAGGTAATGTCTTCTTGATTACAATATGGACACACCGAAATTTTCAATTCTTTAATCAGTTCGTAACCAAATTTTTGAGCCATAATGTGGTATTTAAATGCTTTTGAAAACTCTATTACCCATTCACGGCGGGATCGCACTTTGTAAAAAGGCTTTAACATCCGCCTCTTTTCTGATCTAATAACGCCCACATTGTCACTA
>NZ_JABVXF010000039.1 GCF_013349995.1 Pseudoalteromonas sp. 0303 | reverse complement strand
AGCTATCAGCTATCAGCTATCAGCTATCAGCTATCAGCTATCAGCTATCAGCTATCAGCTATCAGCTATCAGCTATCAAAAACATAAAACCAGAGAAATAAATGTAAAGCTATTGTGGTTAAAAAACATAAAAACTAAACCACCATCTCGATCAGCTAAAAACTGACGGCTGAAAGCTGACAGCTCTACTACGCTAGATGCTCTTTTGCTAAATACTCCAGCGATTGCATTTCTTGTAGTCGGCTAATACAACGCTTAAATTCAAAATTTAAGTTACCTTCGCTATATAGTTCGGTTATTGGCTTTTCTGCAGAGATAATCAGCGTTACATGACGCTCATAGAACTCATCCACTAACGCGATAAAACGACGTGCCGCATCATCATTGGCTTGGCCTAATGATTTTACGTTAGACAAAATCACCGTGTTATAAAGTCGGCTTATTTCCATATAGTCAACTTGGCTGCGGGCTGTTTCACATAGTTCACTAAACTCAAACATAGCAATACAGTCAGACACTTTACGGGTTTTGATCATCCGCCCTTCAATTTCAATTTCTTTATCGAGCACACCCGGCTCAGGTGACAACTTATCGAAGTATTCAAATAAATTATCATCAGCTTGCTTATCAAGCGGACTATGGAAAATTTCGGCTTGCTCAAGGGTACGTAAACGATAATCAACCCCCGAGTCTACATTTACGATTTCGGTGTTGGCTTTTACCAGCTCAATTGCTGGTAAGAAACGCGCACGTTGTAAACCGTTTCGATACAGCTCATCAGGCACGATGTTTGATGTAGCAACCAGCACAATACCGCGTTCAAATAATGCTTCCATCAAACCACCTAGTAGCATTGCATCAGTGATATCTTGCACAAAAAATTCATCAAAACAGATAATATCTGTTTCTGATTTAAAGATATCTGCAACCACATTTAATGGATTACTGGTATTTTTTAACTTTTTCAGCTCATCATGCACGCGATGCATAAAACGGTGAAAGTGCACACGCATCTTACGATCAGTAGGTAAAGCTTCGTAGAAAGTATCAACTAAATAGGTCTTACCTCTACCTACTCCGCCCCAAAAATACAGCCCTTTTATACTCGGCGTGCTATCTTTAGAGAATAGTTTGGCAAACCACCCCTTCGCGGCCGGTTTGTCTGCCGTTAGGTCATCATAGAGTCTTTGCAAATGGCGCACTGCATTTTCTTGCGCTGCATCATGTACAAAGTCTTCACGTTGTAAATCTTGTTGGTATTTCTGCCAAGGAGTCATAGGTCGTTACAATAAAACACAGTTAAATTTGCACAGTATATTAACACGCATCGTATCTCAGGGTATATTAGCCCGCAGTATGATTTCACAATCAAATTAAGCATATTTTAATAATGATTGGACTATAAATGCTTTTAAAGCATTTGTTTTTGTTATTTTTTCCCAAAGGGGTAGATTTATGGGCACAATTACCTGGGTAGGTATTCTAATCATCGTTGCAATTTCAGCATTCTTCATTGGTGCTTTTGTAACCAAAAAACAATTTAAGCAAGACGAACTAGAACAACAAGTCGAGCAAGCTAACAATGCGCTTGAACAATATCGTCAAGATGTAGCTGATCATCTAGCGAGCACAGGTAAGCTAGTATCTAAAATGAAAGATAACTACGACCAGCTACTGAACCATGTAGAAGAAACAAATAAACTACTACTTACTGATAAAAAACAGCATCCAAATGAGCCATTCTTTTCTAAAGAAACGACTGAGCAATTACAAAACTCATTACAAGACCGCAGAGGCGATCGTTCAAGTGCCGAAGCACAACCTGCTGACTATGTTGTAGGTGAAACGGGCTTGTTCACTGGTTCAGAGAAAGTTTCAGAACATTCTAAAGCCTCTTGATGAACTTTTTTTTGACCCCATAGTCTTTAGATATATCAGCTTTATATCTAAACCAAGAAAAGGGCTGCTTATGCAGCCCTTTTTAGTTTTTGCTTTATCTCTGAAGTGGAGTAAACCCAGACTATGAAAATGAAATTATCTGTTATCAGTGCTGCTATTTTATCTTCTAGCTTATTATTAAGTCCTGCAATTTCAATGGCAAAACTTCCTGTTGCTGTAAATGGACAACAATTGCCAACCCTAGCACCTATGCTTGAACAGATCACACCGGGTGTGGTGAGTATTCAAGTATCAGGTTCAAAAGAAGTCCGCCGCCGTGCGACTCCTTTTGATGACTTTTTTGGTGTTCCTCGTGGTGGCAGCCAAAAGCGTGAATTTAGTGGCCTAGGCTCAGGTGTGATCATTGATGCAGACGAAGGTTACGTGGTAACCAATAACCATGTTATCGAAGATGCCGAAAAAATGGTGGTGACCTTAGAAGATGGTCGCGAATATGAAGCAACTAAAATCGGTAGCGACAAAGAATCAGATATTGCCTTATTGCAAATTGATGCAGAGGACTTAACCGCGCTTAAAATTGCCGATTCGGATCAGTTACGTGTAGGTGATTTTGCAGTTGCCATTGGTAATCCATTTGGTTTAAGTCACACAGTAACATCAGGTATCGTCAGTGCCCTTGGCCGTAGCGGTTTAAATATAGAAGGTTATGAAGACTTTATTCAAACCGATGCAGCTATCAACCAAGGTAACTCAGGCGGCGCGTTAGTAAACCTTAATGGTGAACTAATTGGTATCAACACCGCTATCTTAGGCGCATCTGGCGGCAACGTGGGCATTGGCTTTGCCATTCCATCTACCATGATGAAAAACCTAGTTGACCAAATTATCGAGCATGGCGAAGTACGTCGCGGTTCGTTAGGTATTTCGGGACGCCCACTTGATGCAGGCCTTGCTAAAGCACAACAACTTGACGTGAAGCAAGGCGCTTACGTTATGCAAGTAATGGATGATACCGCAGCAAGTAAAGCGGGTATCAAAGCCGGTGATGTAATTATTAGCGTCGATGGCACCGAAATTAGTGGCTTCCATGAACTACGCAGTAAAATTGCCACACTTGGTGAAGGCAAAAAAGTAAAACTGGGCATTTACCGAGATGGCAAAGTTAAAACTGTAAATGTCACACTCGATGGTGCATCAGCAACTACTGCCGCTGGCGAAGAGACACACCCTGCTTTCCAAGGTGCAACATTAGAAAACACTCAGAAGAGTGATGGAAAAGGGGTTGAAGTAACCGGCGTGCAAGCACGTTCTCCTGCTGCTCGCGTTGGCCTTGAAGAAGGTGACGTGATCATGCAAGTTAACCGTCAACGCGTTGAAACAATTCGCGACATGAATAAGATCATCGAAAATACCAAAGGTAACATCGTACTAGGTGTTAAGCGCGGTAGAGAGCTTATTTTCGTACTGATCCAGTAAACCTAGTTGATAAATCATGAAAAAATAACAGCGGTGCTTGCCGCTGTTATTTTTTTTGTGCCATCATTAAGGGATTGCTCACTGATAATAAGAATACTGTGCTAAAACTTTTTAAATTTATCCTTCCTCCGCTTTTCACCGGTTTAGGCATTGCCTTTTTAGTGGTGTTATTTAGCCCAAGCCTTCGTAGCACACTGTTACCAGATATGAATTTACCTGCGGCGATATCATCAGAGCACATGAGCTTTGCTGATGCAGTGCAAAAAGCGGCACCGTCGGTTGTTACTATTTTTTCAGAAAGTATTTCGAATCAACCGCGCTATAAACGCCAAAACACCGTTCAAGCTCTTGGCTCTGGAGTGATCATGACCCAAGACGGCTATATTCTGACTAACTACCATGTAATCAAAAATGCCGACCTTATTATCGTGACACTCGCTGATGGCCGTCGTTTTTATGATGTACAAGTGATTGGTTTTGATACTCAAACAGATTTAGCGCTATTAAAGATCAGCGCTGAGCATTTACCAAAAATTCCAGTAAACGATAAATTTAAACCACGTGTAGGTGATGTTGTTTTAGCTATTGGTAACCCGCTTAACTTAGGTCAAACCATTACCCAAGGTATTATCAGTGCGACGGGTAAACAAAACTTAATCGATAGCCCTTACAGCAGCCTGTTACAGATGGATGCTGCGATTAACGTAGGTAACTCAGGTGGCGCGTTAGTCAATTCACGAGGTGACTTAGTCGGTATTACCTCGGCGCAATTTAAAACTCATGAAAATCTCGATATTCAGGGTATCTTCTTTGCGGTACCTTACTCGATTGCCAAAGATGTGATGGATAAGCTAATCAAACATGGCCGTGTAGTCCGTGGCTATTTAGGCTTTAGTGGCACAGGCATTGATAGCACAGGCAAAGATGTAAGCGATAGCTTTACACCTGTTGCAGGCATGCGTATTTCTCAACTTGATCCATTTGGCCCAGCTTGGAAAGCTGGCATCAGAGAAACTGACATTGTAATAAAAATTGGCGGTATTCCTGTAGCAAACCCACAACAAGTGCTTGAGAAACTGGCGAATACAGAGCCAGGGAAAGAACTTGAATTTGAGATTTACCGCGATGGTAAGGTCTTAAAAGTGATGGTAACTGTTGCAGAACTCGAAGACGAACAGTGATCTAATAGTTTTAAAATTTCAAAAGTTTTTAGGTGTATAAAATGATTAAGGGCTTGTAAAAACAAGCCCTTAATCATTTTAATCTACAATCTTAAATATACTGTGAATCAGAATGGAATATCGTCATCAAAGTCGATTGGTGGTTCCATTGGGTTTGATGCGCCGCCTTGTGGTGCGTTTTGTGGTTTAGGAGCAAAGCCGCCTTGTTGAGGTGTGCTGCTTTGCTGCTGACCATAACCGCCACCATATTGGTTATTGCTTTGTTGTTGTGGTGCAGATTGCTGTTGTGGACGCTGTTGCTGCTGTGCTGGCGCAGACTGTTGCTGTGGAGCATAGCTATTATTGCTTTGTGCTTGTTGTGAGCCACCACCGTAACCACCACCTTGCTGTTGACCACCTTGGTAACCGCCTTGTGATTGACCACCTTGATAGCCTCCACCTTGCTGCTCACCACGACCGCCTAACATTTGCATTTGACCGCCCATGTCTACCACGATTTCTGTAGTGTATTTTTCTTGGCCTGATTGGTCAGTCCATTTACGCGTTTGTAAACGACCTTCAATGTACACTTGTGAACCTTTACGAAGGTACTCACCAGCAACTTCTGCTAGTTTGCCAAATAACACGACACGGTGCCATTCAGTACGCTCTTGCATTTGCCCTGTGTTTTTATCTTTCCAGCTATCTGTCGTAGCAATGCTGATATTCGCTACGCCATTGCCATTAGGCATATAACGTACTTCTGGATCTTGGCCTAAATTACCAACCAAGATAACTTTGTTCACACCGCGTGCCATGGAACTTCTCCTATAAAACGTTAGATTAAACCAGCCACTTTGCGTGCTTGGTCTAGGTCAAATTCTTTATCATTAATCTTTAAATAGCTGCGATTTTCATCACAGACAACCGTTGCTTCAATTACGCCCGGTAAAGCAACAAGACGAGAAGCAAGCGCTTGTGCCTGCTGCTCTGAACTTAATTCAGTCATTAAGCTAATTATTTTACTTCTTGGTGGGACTTGCATATTCCAAGCAAGGATAAGCCATATTACCCCAACAAGTGCCGCCGCCGCAAACACTGCTTGTGCACTTAATGCTTGAGCAACGTAACCCCCTAATAAACCACCTAAAAAGGCACCAAAAAACTGCGTAGATGAAAATACCCCCATCGCAGAACCTTTCTGGTTTGCAGGAGCAATACGCGAAACAAGTGCAGGCATGGTTGCTTCTAAAAAGTTAAAAGCAATAAAGTAAACCAACATACAAATACCGATGCCAATCACCGAATCAACCCATAACGACATCGCGAGCATGCTTAAAACAAGCAGTGCGATTGAGCCAATAAAGGCTTGTTTTTCTTTTTCTTTACGAATCGCCACAATCATCATTGGTGCCATCAAGAAAAACGCTAAAAACAGCACAGGGATATATAAATACCAATGATGGTCTGCAACTAAGCCATCTTTTATCAGCTGGCCAGGTAAGGCTACAAATACGGTAGTTAATGTAAGATGAAGCAGCATCACACCAAAATCAAGGCGTGCTAATTGTGGATGTTTAATCAGTTGCTTAATATCATCAAGGGTAGCAAGTGTGTCACCTTTTGGCGCCTTATTGACAGCATTTGGCACCAAAAATAACACTATAAAAATACCTAAAATGGCCAGTCCTGCGGTAAGCCAAAATACCCCAGCAACTCCCCACGATGCAGCAACAATTGGCCCAAGTAGCATAGCAATGGCAAAGCTCATACCAATACACATACCAATCACGGCCATAACTTTCGGACGTTGTTCATCACGGCTTAAATCAGAAGCAAGTGCCAATAAGGCACTGGCAATCGCCCCCATGCCTTGTAGTGCACGCCCTAGCGTAACCATTTGCACAGACTCAGCGGTTGCCGCAATAACAGAGCCAAGTGCAAACACACAAAGGCCCCCAATAATCACTTTTTTACGACCAATTTTATCAGACAACCAACCCATAGGGATTTGCAGCACGGCTTGCGTTAAACCATAAGCACCAATAGCAAAGCCAATCCAAAGCGGCGAAAACCCTTCTAATTGCTGACCATAAATCGCCAATACTGGCATCAGCATAAATAGGCCAAGCATACGGAATGCAAATACGCTCGCCAACGAAACGGCTGCGCGTTTTTCTCGAGAGTTGAGTGAAGATGCTGTCATGAATTACTGATCTTGCTGTCTATTAAAATTTGAGCGTGGATTCTACCACAAGCGAAAACTAAATAATCACCTGTAAGTGATGATTTTTTCTTTGATCAAGGATTAATCTTATCGCGTATTATGAGATACTGGAAAAATAATTAGGTAATAAAACGAGATAGCATGGAAAACATTGAAGTCCGAGGCGCCCGTACGCACAATTTAAAAGACATCAGCCTAACCATTCCCCGTGATAAGCTGATAGTTATCACTGGCCTATCTGGTTCAGGGAAATCGTCTTTAGCGTTTGATACTTTGTATGCAGAAGGGCAACGTCGTTATGTTGAGTCACTGTCAGCGTATGCAAGACAGTTCTTATCGCTAATGGAAAAACCCGATGTTGATCACATCGAAGGTTTATCGCCGGCTATCTCTATTGAGCAGAAATCAACGTCGCATAACCCGCGTTCAACGGTCGGTACTATTACCGAGATTTACGATTACCTACGTTTATTATTTGCCCGTGTAGGTGAGCCTCGCTGCCCTACTCACGACTTGCCACTTGCCGCACAAACTATCAGCCAAATGGTCGATACAGTTTTAGCGCTTCCTGAAGGAAGTAAGCTAATGCTATTAGCGCCAGTAGTAAAAGATCGTAAAGGTGAGCACGTTAAGCTGCTTGAGCAACTCGCAAGCCAAGGTTTTATTCGCGCCCGTATCGATGGCGAAGTCTGTGACTTATCAGATCCACCGACTCTTGAGCTTCATAAAAAGCATACTATTGAGGTCGTGGTTGACCGCTTTAAAGTTAAAGATGGCCAACAACAGCGTTTAGCTGAATCATTCGAAACGGCCCTTGAGCTATCAAGTGGTATTGCCCATGTAGCGGCAATGGACGACTCACTCAGCGAAGACATGCTGTTTTCTGCTAATTTTGCCTGCCCAACGTGTGGCTATGCCATGAGTGAACTTGAGCCGCGCTTATTCTCGTTCAATAACCCTGCAGGTGCGTGTCAAAGCTGTGATGGTTTAGGTGTGCGTCAGTATTTTGATCCAAACCGTGTTGTTCAAAATCCTGAGCTAAGCTTATCGGGTGGTGCTATTAAAGGCTGGGACAAACGCAGCTTTTATTACTTCCAAATGCTGCAAGCTGTCGCAGAGCATTATAAATTTGACCTAGAAGTGCCTTTCCAAGAACTTTGTAAAGAAGCGCAAAAGGTGATTCTTGAAGGTTCTGGCAAAACTAAAATTGCCTTTAACTATCGTAACGACCGTGGCGACTTAATTACGCGTAACCATGAGTTTGAAGGCGTTTTAAATAATATGAACCGCCGCTACCGTGAAACCGAGTCAAACTCAGTGCGCGAAGAGCTTGCTAAATACCAAACAAGCCAAGCGTGTCCGAGCTGTCATGGCTCGCGACTTCGTGAAGAAGCTCGTCACGTATTTATTGGCCAAACAAACCTGCCAGCTATCACCACAATGAGTATTGGTGAAAGCATGGCATTTTTTGATGGTTTGAACCTCACCGGTCAGCGTGCACAAATTGCCGAAAAAATTCTCAAAGAAATACGTGACCGTTTATCTTTCTTAATTAATGTAGGCCTTAATTATTTATCACTTGAACGAAGTGCCGATACCCTTTCTGGTGGTGAAGCGCAGCGTATTCGTTTAGCAAGCCAGATTGGTGCAGGTCTTGTTGGTGTTATGTACGTACTGGATGAGCCTTCAATTGGTTTGCACCAACGCGATAACGACCGCCTACTAAAAACCCTTATTCACTTACGCGATTTAGGCAACACGGTCATTGTGGTTGAGCATGACGAAGATGCTATTCGCGCTGCAGACCATATAATCGATATCGGCCCGGGGGCCGGTGTTCATGGCGGCCATGTTATTGCACAAGGTACTCATGACGATATTCTAGCTAGCAAAGATTCAATCACAGGTCAGTACCTCTCTGGCGAAAAGAAAATCGAAGTACCAGAGGCTCGCCATCAAACTACCGACAAATGGCTTGAGTTATTTGGTGCCACAGGTAACAACTTAAAGAACGTTGATTTACGTATTCCATTTGGCTTAATGACCTGTATCACAGGTGTATCAGGTTCAGGTAAATCGACGCTTATCAACGACACTTTATTTAAGCTGGCTCATACCGAGTTAAATGGCGCAACTACCGCAGAAGCGGCACCTTATAAGTCAATTAAGGGATTAGATCATTTTGATAAAGTGATTGATATTGACCAAAGCCCGATTGGCCGTACTCCGCGTTCAAACCCTGCAACTTATACTGGCATTTTTACCGGTATTCGAGAACTATTTGCGGGTACTCAAGAAGCCCGCTCGCGTGGCTATAAGGTTGGTCGCTTTAGCTTTAATGTTAAAGGTGGTCGTTGTGAGGCTTGCCAAGGTGATGGCGTAATCAAGGTAGAAATGCACTTTTTACCTGATGTATATGTACCTTGTGATGTATGTAAAGGTCAGCGCTACAACCGTGAAACCCTCGAAGTACAGTACAAAGGTAAAAACATTCACCAAGTACTCGAAATGACCGTAGAAGATGCCCGTGACTACTTTGATAAAATTCCGGCTATTGCACGTAAACTGCAAACCTTAATGGATGTAGGCTTGTCGTATATTCGCTTAGGTCAAGCGGCTACTACTCTCTCGGGTGGTGAAGCGCAGCGTGTAAAACTGGCTCGTGAACTTTCAAAACGCGATACCGGTAAAACCTTATATATCCTTGATGAACCAACTACGGGTTTACACTTTGCTGATATTCAGCAATTATTAGTAGTACTTCACCGCTTACGTGACCACGGTAATACTATTGTTGTTATTGAGCATAACCTTGATGTGATCAAAACCTCAGACTGGATTGTCGACTTAGGCCCAGAAGGTGGTTCTGGCGGTGGTGAAATTTTAATTTCTGGTACACCTGAAGACGTTGCCGAGTGTGAGCGTTCACACACAGGAAGGTACTTAAAACCACTACTATAAAAAGGATATTGCGTGCGTAGGTATTTAAAAATTGCAAAATGGCGCGCTAATAAACAGTTTCAACAACAGCAACGTAGCTGGCAGCCTCATAAAACGAGGCTGGTTGAACGATTACAAGCCATTTGGTTTAACTTAAGTACCGCACAAAAGCTCTATCTTTTAGCATTAAGCAGCCTGATTGTTCTGCAATCGGGCTGGTTAAGTGCCACCATCACCATTATTGCGCTTGTTATTGAATTTTGGCCCAAGTTTAACCAACTTTGGCACTCGCTTGCCGGCAAAGCACTAATTTTAATCTTCTATGCCAGTATCGCTAATTTTGTGTTGGCCGGTGCGAGCGGCATAGTTAATGATGTAACTCATGTCTCAGCTAGTCACTTTAATTACACCCATAACTTTGCAACCCTGTTATATTTACCCCCTTGGGCAATGGGAATAACCCTAGGTACTTTATTGTTATTTCAACTTTTTTTACCCTTCTATATCTTTGTTTTATTGCTAATAAAGCCATTTGGCTCTGAGCGAGTTAAGTTTATCAGTCAAAGCTATTCACCACTGTTAACTGCCATCGTGCGCTTTGTCTTAGCATCAGTGGTCTTTATTAACCTGATTTCGTTTATCGACGATCAGCCACCTGAAGAAGTGCTCGACAACATGGTTAGCACCTTTTTGGATAGCAAAGTCATTGCCAAAGAATCTGGTGAAGAGCAGCAAATAGCAGTCGAAGAACTCGGTGAAAAGCTTGAGCAACAACTTCCTGAAAGTGAAGAAAGCTCAGCCCCTAACCAAGACGTCAATATAGAAGGTGACAGCGAAACCGCCGAAAACCTTCGTCAGTTTTTAGATACCAAAGGTTACTTTGAGCGTAGCAAACGTTTAATTGCGATGTTTGCTTACAGCTTTGAAGCCGATAGCTATTCACGCTGTTTAAAAGCAGAAAACAGTAAAGCCGTTGAGCTGAATGATTACGAAATAGTGCAAGTAACCCCTGATCACCATGCTGAGTATGGCTATCGATTTGAAGTCATTGCTTGTGACTCGCCAGGCGTTACCCCAGTAGAAAAATAGCGCAGCAATCTATACTACTCACTTGGCTTACTGATCAGCAAAAAGAGTTGGTACTTGTTGGCGCTGCTCATTTGGCCGGTGAAGATAGCCTATTAGCCTTGTTAGAAAGTAAAGGCTACGTGATTGCACAGTTGAATGCTGATGAGGAATAACAAGATGGAAAAAACAGACAAAACCGCTGCTGCACTTATCTGTTTGTTTACAGTATTAATCGTGCTGAGTTTTTAATAGATAAAAAAATACCGCTATTAAGCGGTATTTTTATTTCAATAATTTGTGCCAGTTTACGGACGAGGGATAAAACCTACCGCATCGTAGACTGCTTTTAATGTTTTTTCAGCGCGAATACTCGCCTTTTCAGCACCCGATTTCATAATGCTATCAAGTAGTGACTGATCTTCGCGAATTTCTTTAAAGCGCGCTTGGATTGGCTCAATCATATTAACGACCGCTGCTGCAGTGTCTTTTTTCAGGTGACCATACATTTTGTCTTCATATTCAGGCACTAAGTCTTCAATTGAGCGCTTAGTTGCAACTGATAATAAAGTAAGTAGGTTTGATACACCTGGCTTTTCTTCACGATCAAAGTAGATACGCGCTTGCTCGTCTGAATCGGTTACTGCTTTTTTCAGTTTCTTTTCAATCTTCTTCGGCTCATCTAATAACATGATGTAACCGTTTGGATTTTCATCTGATTTAGACATTTTCTTCAGCGGATCTTGTAAGCTCATTACACGTGCGCCGAATTCAGGAATGTACGGCTCAGGTAATTTGAACACGTCACCGTATAGGTTGTTAAAACGTGTTGCGATATCACGTGTCAATTCAAGGTGTTGCTTTTGATCTTCACCCACTGGCACTTGATCTGCTTGGTATAACAAAATGTCTGCAGCTTGCAGTACAGGGTAAGAGAACAAGCCCACATTCACGTTATTCGCATGCTTAGAAGACTTATCTTTAAACTGCGTCATACGGTTAAGCTCACCCATTTGCGCGTAACAGTTTAACACCCAACTAAGCTGTGCATGTTCTGGCACTTGAGATTGTACGAATAACGCCGCTTTTTCTGGGTCGATACCACATGCAGCATAAAGCGCAATACCGTCCAGCACGCGCGAGCGTAGCTGCTCAGGATCTTGGCGTACAGTAATGGCGTGTAAATCTACTAACATAAAGAAACTTTCGTGGTCTTCCTGTAGCTTAAGCCACTGGTTAATAGCGCCAACATAGTTGCCTATTGTCATACCACCGGTTGGCTGAATGCCACTTAACACTACTGGTTTACTCATGATGTTCCTTTATATTTTTACTAAACTAAAAAGACGAAATTAAAATGCACTTACCTTTGGGTAAGAACGGGTATTATATCTAAGAAATTCTCGCAGAGGTACTCTGGATTGAAATCAGCGAGGTTTTCACCTTGGTTATAGCCATAACCGAGTGCGACAACGTCAACCTTAGCAGCTTTTGCTGCCAAAATATCACTTTTTGAGTCGCCTATCATAACCGCTTTGGCTGGGCTGACATCTAATTGCTGACAAGCAAATAGTAAAGGCTCAGGTGATGGTTTCTTTGCCATATCATCACCACATACAATCAACTGAAAATGACTAGTCAGTGAAAGCTTATCAAGTAACTTTTCGGTAAAACGACGTGCCTTATTGGTGATCACCACTTTAGGAATACCAGCAAGTGCAGCAAGCCCAGTTTCTACATGTTGATAAAGCGCACTGTAGTCACCTACAACTTGGTCATAGTGCTGATAAAATAAGTTAATTGCACGCTCAGCAAGGGCTTCATCTAAATGCTCACTGATTTGCATATCGCCACTCAAACCACGCTTTACAAGTGTTTCTATGCCATTACCTACCCAGCTCTCAACTAGCTTTTGTGTAACAACCGGAAATGCGAGGTCAGTAAGAGTCAGATTCATCGCAATGTATAAATCATAAACACTGTCGACTAAGGTGCCATCTAAATCGAAAAATGCCGCATCGTATTTCATGACTCAACCTTTGCAAGCTCGCTGCGCATCGCATCGATAACCGCTTTGTAATCTGGTTGATTGAAAACCGCTGAGCCTGAAACAAACATATCAGCGCCCGCTTCTGCAATTTCAGCAATGTTATCAACACCAACGCCACCATCAACTTCTAAACGAATATTGCGACCTGAGTCATCAATAACTTTACGCGCTTGACGAAGCTTTTCGAGGGTATGAGGAATAAAGCTTTGGCCGCCAAAGCCAGGGTTAACCGACATTAATAGCACTACATCAACTTTATCGATCACGTGCTCAAGGTAGCTAAGGCTGGTTGCAGGATTAAATACAAGCCCTGCTTGGCAACCACTGTCTTTTATAAGTTGCAAGGTACGGTCAATATGCTCGCTAGCTTCTGGATGAAAGCTAATAATAGAAGCGCCTGCTTCAGCAAAGTCGGGAATTAGGCGATCGACAGGCTTAACCATAAGATGCACATCTATCGGGGCTGTAATACCGTAATCGCGCAGTGCTTTACAAATCATCGGGCCAAAGGTTAGGTTTGGCACATAATGGTTATCCATCACATCAAAATGTACAACATCTGCCCCACTTGCGAGTACACGATCAACATCTTCACCTAAACGGGCAAAGTCAGCTGATAAAATAGAAGGGGCTATTAAATACTTTTGTAATGTTTCCAACATGAGAGATTCCATCATAATTTGCGACTGCAAGAAGAGCGCATAATGTAACCCAATCGACAGCTGATTAAAACACCACAGCTAACTGTTAAAACGCTATTACTCAAGGCTAATCCTTTTAGCTTATTGAATTAATGTAAATTTAATCAAAAATTGAACAATAACTCTATTCAGCAGCTTGCATAAATGCATTTAAATGAAACAAAATACAAACATAAAATTTACCTTAAAAGACTAATTTTATTAAATTTTTATATAATTCAGCCGTAATTAAGTTTGTTATTTGAGCAATTGTTATGTATGCTTGTCTAAATAACACAAACAAGGGTTATTCTCATGCGTGCTTTTAAAATAGGGATCTTAATCGCGTCCGCACTTACGGTTGCTGCGTTTGTATCTTTTTCATCTGCTGATGAAGACGACTTTTTAGCAGCGGCGTCTGGCTGCTCATGCAATACGCTTAACGCATCATCATCTTCTGCTCAATGTATGAAAGCAGAACAAGAAACAGGATGGTTTTCTTGGTTAACGGGTGATAGCCGCAGCGCTCAGTTCCATTATCTTGATTTACTTGAGTTATTAACAAGTAGTGAAGAGTCAAAGAAAGTTAGCGGTTTAGGCTCTAAGTTCTAAATCGCATGAACAAATTCATTAGTGCATTACAAAGTGTCTTTGCGGCATTTTTTGGTGTGCAATCAGAAAATAAGCGTCAAGCTGACTTTAAAGAGCATTCGCTCAGTACTATTATCGTCATTGCCCTAGTTTTATTCAGCCTGTTTGTAGCAGCGATTTATTTCACCGTTTCTTTGGTGCTAAATACATAGCCATTAGCTCATTCACTTTATTACGCGACCCACCCTTCGGGCTAATCGTGCGTTTTACCTGAATTTCATCTAGTGATGCTTGGCTGTAAATTTTACGAGTCCACACTGTATCGTGGTTAGAAATAAGTACCGGCGTGTTATTTTCGAATGCTGCTTGCTCAGCTAAATTCGCCAAGTTAGCTTGATCATCTAAATTGAAACCGCCTTTAGCGTAAGAAGTAAATGAGGCTGTTTTACTCAAAGGCACATAAGGTGGATCGCAATACACTACCGCATTATTAGGAATAAGCTTAAAGACCTCATCATAGCCTAAACACGTAAAGGTGGCTTGCTGGGCTTTTTCAGCAAAGAAGTGCATTTCTTTTTCAGGAAAATACGGGCGCTTATATTTACCAAAAGGAACGTTAAAAATACCTTTAAGATTGTAGCGGCATAAACCGTTATAACCATGACGATTCATGTATAAGAATAAAATTGCGCGCTCATACACATCGCTGCTCTGATTAAACTGAACACGGTACTCATAATAGGCTTCAGGATGGTTATTGAGCTCTACAAATAGTTTTTTTGCATCGCTAATAAATTCGTCAGGCGTGCGCTTTAGCTCGGTGTACAGGTTGATCAGATCCGCATTAATATCGTTTAAAATATAATGCTTAAAATCAGTATTGAGGAATACAGAGCCAGCACCAACGAAAGGTTCAACTAAGGTGTCAGCATCCATACTCGCTTGCTTTAAGCGGGTACGAATATCTTCAACTAGGCTGTATTTTCCACCCGCCCATTTAAGGAAGGCTCTGGTCTTTTGCTGCATCTGCTCTTAACTTCAATTCGGTGTTGCGCGATTTTACACTAATCAGTTTTAATTTACTGATTTAGTGAAGCGATTTCTTGTTTAATTTTACTTATTTTTTTATAAAACGGCTGATTTTTACGCACATTCTCAGAAAGTGTTGTTACGCCCTTCTTAGCCTCATTCAGTGTGGCATAACTGCCATAAGTGACAATCCACCACGGCTTACCGCTCCGTAAGCTTTGGTAAGTATTTACCTGCCCTTGCAAGCCATTTTCATTAATAAACTTATCACTGATCTCTTGCTTAGTCACCGCTAGTAATTGGATTACAAAATTGTCGTCTGGCTGAGACAAATACCACGCATTCCCCACTAATGGCTGCTCAGGCTCAATTGCAGACTCAGCTTGCTCAGCATCGCTGATAATGGCTGCTACAACTTCATCTGTGGTTGGTTGCTCAGTCTTTTGTGTAACTGGCTCTGCTGGCAAAAGGCTATCAACAATCGCAGCCACGTTATTGTTATGACTTTCATTGTTATGGTTTTTACTGTCAGAGCCATCAACTGGCATCTCGGCAGCCTGAGTCGTGTTGTTATCATCATTAGTAGCAACTGGCTGCTGGGCTTGAAGCTCATCTTCAACTTGTTCTAGAACAGGCTCTTTGCTTGCTTCTGGGCTATTTATTACTGCTTCTGCAGGCAGTGCTGTTGCCACAGAGCTTGTTGTATCTTGTTGGTAATGTGCTTTCCACCACTCGGTCATATCAGCTTTATATAAAAAGCCAATGATCAACAGCATGGTTGTGATTAAGAGCAAAATTAAATAAAGCAGTTTATAGCTTTTCTCGGGTGTACGAATATCCGCAGTTTGCTGTTCAGGCTCCCAAGCTAGCAATAAGGCTGGGTTACCATGCGCTTCTTGTAAAAATGTGCGAAAAACAGGGTCTTCTTCAACTGGCAGGTTGTCGAAAAACCAACGCATAAGTTGCTTACTTTCGCTCAAGTTAAGCGCTTCAAGGTGAATTTCGACCGCTTGGCTAAACTGGCCGACCGATTGTGATGCAATCAATATGTATAACGTGCTCGGGCTTTGCTTGGCAAGAATTTCTAATTGCTGAATTAACTCTTCAGATAAATGACGCCCTCCATCAATCACCCATAAACAATCACCACAAGGCTGTTGCTTATAGAGTTGATAGAAGTTTTCAGACAAACTTAAAGAATGATCAATTAGCGGATTGCTAAAGCTTTGTTCTAACAGTTCAGTCATAAACTGTTGGTCGGTCATTTTTCCTGACAACTGAACAAACGCTTTATTAAAATCGAGATATTTATCAGTAATGAAGGTTTCTAATAAATAGCTTTTACCAAGGCCTGACGGGCCAAGTAAGCAAATTAGATTTTGCCCATATTCAAACTGCAGAGCGATTCGATCAACTAGCGCAGCACGGCTAGGCAATATTTGCGATTGCATTAGCGCGCTATTAAATCACAAACCTGCTGATCAGTAACATCACTTACCAGCGCACATTGACCAAATTGAGTAGGTAGAATAAAGCGAATCGTACCTTTTTTGTTTTTCTTATCTTTACTCATGTGCGTTAAAAACTGCTCGCTTGTCATTTCTGCCGGAATATCGACTGGTAAATCATACTCAGCAATCAATTTAACAATGCGTTCAACTTCTGCAGCAGTTAAGTCATCACGGGTATGTGCAAGGCGTGCTGCCAGCACCATACCTGCGGCAACGGCTTCGCCGTGTAGCCAGTTACCGTAACCCATTTGTGCTTCGATAGCATGACCAAAGGTATGCCCTAGGTTAAGTAAGGCGCGTAACCCTGCTTCTTTTTCATCTTGTGCAACAATCAAGGCTTTGATTTCACAACAACGGTAAATCACATGCTGTAATGTTTGCTCATCAAGTGATTTAAGGTTAGCGATATTTTGCTCTAGGTAAGCAAATAATTCGGTGTCGTAAATGAGGCCGTATTTAATTACTTCAGCCATACCTGCTGCGAATTCACGCTCAGGTAAAGTATGCAACGATTGCGTATCGATAAACACGGCTTGCGGCTGATAAAATGCACCAATCATATTTTTACCAAGCGGATGGTTTACTGCCGTTTTACCACCAACCGATGAGTCCACTTGCGAAAGCAAGGTAGTTGGTACTTGAATAAAAGGCACGCCACGCTGATAACATGCAGCAACAAAACCAGTTAAGTCACCTACAACACCGCCACCTAAGGCAATAAGGCAAGTATCACGACCACAGTTATGTTCAAGTAAGAACGCCGATATCTTTTCAAACCACTCAAGTGATTTATATTGTTCGCCATCAGGGATGGTAAAAGATAACGGGTTAAGATCAGCCAACGACGTCATTACATCATCAAGATATAAAGGTGCAATGGTGTCGTTGGTGATAATGATAGGTCGACAATCGCCGATGTGCTCGCGTAGCCGACCAGTCTCTTTAAGAGCAGATTGACCAATATAAATAGGATAACTTCGCTCGTCCAAATTAACTGTTAATTCAAGCATAGCTAGTTTCCTTTTTATTATTGGTTTTTAAAAATCTAATTTCTCGATGATTTGATTAGCAACAACTTTCGCGCTTTGCTCATCAGTGCGGACAACAAAATCAGCAACTTCTTTGTATAACGGTTCGCGTTCTTCAGCTAAGCGTTCTAATACATCACGCGGTGCTTCTTCTGTTTGCAATAATGGGCGACGCTTGTCGCGCTGCGTGCGTGCAACTTGCTTTTCGATTGGTGTCTCTAGGTATACAACGATACCGCGAGCAGATAGCTTGTTACGCACTTCTTTACTGATCACAGAACCACCGCCAGTTGCAAGAACAATACCTTGCATCTCAGTTAGGTCTGAAATTACAGTTTCTTCACGAAGTCGAAAGCCCTCTTCACCCTCAAGATCGAATACCCAAGCAATGTCTGCTCCAGTACGACGCTCGATCTCTTGATCTGAATCGAAAAATTCAAGGTGTAATTGGTCAGCAATGTGACGACCAATTGTGCTTTTGCCAGCCCCCATAGGGCCCACTAGAAATATATTACGTTTCTCAGCCATATCTTTTTAGTACAAACGAACTCTAAAATTTGAAATAAAACCCCGCCTAACGACCTGGCCCCAAAATTAAGGAGGGGATTATCTCAGTAATTGCTTGGGTATTTCAAGTCAATTAGCATAAAAAGCCAGATAACGAGCAATTAAACATGCTAATTGCTCGTTGCTTAAGAAAAAATCACTTATTCGATTTGAATTTTTGGCGTTACAAAGATTAACAGCTCTTTCTTCTCGTTAAATTCACTCGTACTTTTAAACAATGCACCAAGGTATGGAATATCACCTAACAGAGGTACTTTCTTAGTTGAGTTAACGATTTGCTGTTGGAAGATACCACCAAGCACTACAGTTTGGCCGTTTTCTACTAATACCTGAGTTTGGATCTCTTGGGTATTAATTGCCACAGCAGAACCCGTTGGTGTTTGAACCGTATCACCACGTGTATCTTGCGTAATAACGAGATCTAAAATTACTTTGTTATCAGGGGTGATATGTGGCGTTACTTCTAAGCTCAAAACTGCTTTTTTGAAGGTTACTGTCGTTGCACCACTTGATGCTGCTTCAACGTAAGGGATCTCAGTACCTTGCTCAATACGGGCTTTTTGTTGGTTAGCCGTCGTAATACGAGGACTTGCTATAATCTCACCACGGTTTTCTTCTTCAAGGGCACTTAGCTCTAAATCTAATATTGTGCCATTGGCTAACTTAGCTATTTGTACACCAATACTACCGGCAGGGCTAGAAACAGGTAAGTTAACATTTAAGCGGTCAGAAATACTCGGAATATTATCGTAAGAGCCAGCACCAAACATGCCACCAGCACCTTCTAGTGTGCCAGAGATAGCGCCGTCACTACCTACATCGCTTATACCCCAGCGCACACCTAAGTCTTCTTGCACATTATCATTCACTGTTACCATGCGGGATTCAATCACCACTTGCTTAACAGGAATATCTAAGGTTTCCACCATACGGCGCACGCTTTCGATGCTTTTCGCTGTATCTTTGATAAGTAAGGTATTAGTACGTTTATCAACAGACACACTGCCTCGCGCAGAAATAATGCTATTGGTGTCTGTTTTCAATAAGTCAGCAAACTCTTCTGCTTTAGCATAGTTAAGGCGGATATATTCACTGTAAAGTGGCTCTAAATCCTCAACTTGCTGTTTTGCCTTAAGCTCTTTTGCTTCACGTGCGGCAAGTTCTTCTGATGGTGCAACCATCAAAATAGTACCGTCCATGCGCTTATCTAGACCTTTAATTTTAAGCACAACATCAAGTGCCTGATCCCAAGGAACACCATCTAAACGCAATGTGATATTGCCTGTAACTGAGTCACTGGTTACTAAGTTAAACTCGTTATATCCCGCAATAATTTGCAGCACAGAGCGAATAGGAATATCTTGGAAGTTAAGGCTCATTGGGCGACCTTGGTATTCAATGCCACCTTCAAGGTAGGCACGCTGTGTATCATCTTTTTCAACAGTTAGTGTAAAGATGTTCTCAATTTGTTGATGAGTAAACTTAAACGCGGCATTGGGTTCAACCACAATGCGCGTCATATTACCTTCTTTGAAAGTTTCGATGTTACTTACAACCGTACCAAAATCCATCACATCTAATTGATACAATAAATCATCTAAAATATCTGTATGGTGGAACTCAGCAATAATTTTACCGCCACTTTCATGTACATCAATTGCAGCTTGGGTATCTTGTAAGAAAACTAACAGGCGTGCTTCACCTTTTTCACCACGACGAAAATCAATAGACTGTACTGTATTAATAAAGTTGCTAGACGCTGTCAGTCCATCCGCTGAATCATCCGTTGCGATTGGGTTATCTGAAACATGCAAAGTAACAATATTATCTTTCGCCATTGTTTTATAAATTTTTAGCTTGTCTAACGTTACAACAACTTTTAAACCGTCTGTGGTCAAGGTGCTGGTTACATGCTGGATACCTGCTTGGTTAACAGGCACATCACGCACTTCATTATCAACACCTACATTGCTGAAAAGCATTTCAATACGAGCTGGGGCGTTATATACCTGAACTTTTGGTTCAAATGTTAGCGCTTCATCAAACACAAGCTGTAATTGTGTTTCGCCTTTCATTAGCGGGTTATAACGTACGTCATACAGTAAAGGGGCAGCGATTGCTGTCTGCGTCAAAATTAAGGCTAATGCAGCTAACATGAATTTATGCATGTGTTTTAACCAAGCCATTCCTTTATGCATCTTCTTTTTACCTTTCATAAGATTAACTTGCACCATTTGTTTTCGCCTCTAACATTTCTAGCTTAGTCAGGCGCTCTTTCCAACAACCAGCCCCATCCGGGATTAATTCTAATAATTCTATATAATTGTCGTGCACTTGCTTTATTTCACCATGATACAAACCAATATAATTACCTACAGTGACTCGATAAAGCGTATCGTCTGCAGCTTTTATCAGCGCCCACGTATTACCAACACGACCAATAGTCCCTTGCATAACAAGGTTATCTAGCGGGTACTTTTCAAGTGGTTGACGAACACGATTAGGATCGGGGTGTAAGCAGTTTTTAACTTGCACTAAATTGCTTTGGATAATTTCCGGTTTCGGCGCCACAAATGGGCTGCGTAATTTCCCGGCATTATATGCAAAATGCTCGAATTTAGTGATCTCAGGTATGGGTTCAACTTTAGGCGTTGTACTTGCTTTTACTTGATCAATAAACTCTTTTTGTTCTGAAGTATCATCATTACATGCACTGAGCACAAGAGTCATGGCAATAATTAAGGGAAGTTTCTTCATTTTTTAGCCCCCCCTTCATAACGATAAGTCTTGGCAACAACACTAAAAGTGAGTTCGTCATCACCAAGCGTTTGGATTGTAAAGTCATGCAAACTTACAATTCGCGGTAACTGAGCAACTTTACCAACAAATTCACCAAATTCATGATACGTCCCTACCACCTCTATTTTAATAGGAAGTTCTGTATAAAACTCTTTTTCGACTTCTGGTAACCAGCCAATTTTCAAAAACGTTAAACCACTGGTGGTGCCAACATAAGATAAATCATCTAACAAACCTGGGGTTTCGTTTGAAGTAGGTAAGCGTTTTAAAAGTTGCGAGAATTTATCTTCCATTTCAACCATTTGCTGACGATAAATTTCTAAATTACTCGCAATAGCATATTTTGCTTTGTAGGTTTGGCGAAGCTCAGTTTCTTTGGCTACCGCACTGTGATAGCTGGCGATTTCGTCAGATACTAATAAACTGTAACTAAAATATAAAACCAGCGCAGCAACAAAGGCGCAACATATAGCTTTTACGGCAATAGGCCAGTCGCCCATATTCTCGAGTTCGATTTCATTCCAATCTATTTCAGTTAACGCTTTGATATCAAGGTTCATTGCGCACCTCACCTATCTGATCAAACGGCTTAACGTAAAAGTCCATATTAAAATCACTCAACAATCTTGAGGTTTGCTCACCGGCAACGATACCTTGCATAATAGGTCGCTCTAATAAATACGAGCCTTGAACTTGACGCAGCATGGTAGATAAGCGGTTATTTGACTCACTACGACCGATTACATGAATGCGGTCATCACGACGTTCCAGTTTAGTTAAATAAACCCCAGCAGGAACAATCTTAGCGACTTCATCCATAATTTGCGTACCTAGGTTACGGTTACTCTGTAACTCTTCGATCAGACGCATTCGCTGTTGTAAGTTTTCTTTTTTCTTATCGAGTTCGTTTATTTCTTGTATACGCTGGTTCAATAAAGCAATTTCTGTATTTAAAAAGTTATTTTTTACATTTTGTCCTTCGCGTAACCCACTATAAAAAGAGCTTAGTAAGTACATACTTAGGAAACTAACAACAACTACGCCAAACAGTATAGTAATAAACTTGTTCTGGGAGTCTTTTCGTTGTTGTTCGCGCCATGGCAGCAGGTTTATATGTGGCATGATGAAAAACTCCTTAATGCCAAGCCAGTAGCTATCGCAAACTGAGTACGATGGCGCTGCAACATATTGCGGTCAACTTTTGGCGAAATCTCAATGTTGGCAAATGGGTCAGCAACGATGGTGTGAATGCCTAATTCCTCAATTAGTAGCCTATCTAAGCCGTCAATCATGGCTGTGCCGCCTGTAAGCACAATGTAGTCTACTTGGTCTTTACCACTGGTTGTTAAGAACATCTGCACAGCACGTCGAACTTGTTGTAACAATGATGTCTGGAAGGGAGCTAAAACTTCGAAAGTATAATTTGGTGGTAAGTCACCTGTTGTTTTACCAATTTCAGCTTCATCAAAGCTCTTGTTGTAATACGCAACAATACTGTTGGTATATTGGTCACCACCAAATACTTGGTCACGGGTGTAAATTGTCTCGCCTTCTTGCACTACACTTACAAGCATTAGTACAGCGCCAATATCAACCACAGCTACGCACTTGTTATACGCGTCACTAGGTAATTGTTGGTAGTAAATATCCATAGCTCTGCTCAGTGCATAGCTTTCTACATCAACAACCCCAGCTTTCAAATTTGCAACTTCTAGAGCTCCTACTCGCGCTTGCACACTCTCCGTTCTTGCAGCTGAAAGCAGTACATTCACTTTACTTGGATCAGCTTCGTTAATAGCTAGCTTTTCAAAATCGATGTTGACTTCATCGAGTGGGTAAGGAATTAAACTATCAGCTTCAATCGCTATTTGTGACTCTAATTCAGCATCAGTTAATGTTACATCCATAAAAATCACCTTAGTGATTACTGTTTGCCCTGACACGGCAACGGCAGCGGTTTGAGCTGATTTAGGAATTTTTCTTTTTAGTTTAGCGATAACACTACCTATCGCTTCAATATCTTGAATAGAACGCTCAGACATAGCGCCTTTTGGCATAGGTTCAATAGCTAACGCTTCAAGCCGCATACCCGCGTCTGTCTCTTGCAACAACACTGCTTTAATACAGTGCGACCCAATGTCGATCCCTACCATCATAGATGAAGGCTTTTTAAATAGCTGACTTAGCATGTTTGCAACTTGGCCTTTGTTTTAATAATAAACAAGTTATAATTTTTGTCTAAAAAAATATTATTCATTTTTTAATCAATATATACTAGCAGTCTCCGATTCTAATTGGGAGTCCATGTAGGGAAAATATAAGTGATTTTATTAAAGCGAACTTTACAATTTATTATCATTTGCTCATTCTTAGGGCTAATCACTTTAGTTGGTCTATACTATTACGTTAAACCTGACATTCCTAGCGTTCAGGTTTTAAAAGACGTTCAATTACAGACACCTATGCAAGTATTTTCACGTGATGGTTTGTTAATCAACCAATTCGGTGAAAAACGCCGCATTCCCGTTACAATAGATCAAATTCCTCAACCATTAATCGATGCAATTTTAGCAACTGAAGATAACCGTTTTTACGAGCATATCGGTATAGATCCAATTGGTATCGTTCGTTCAGCTATTGTACTCATATCTACAGGTGAAAAGAAACAAGGCGCAAGTACTATAACAATGCAGCTTGCCCGTAACTTCTTCTTAACTAGAGAAAAAGCATATATCCGTAAGGTCAAAGAGATCTTCATTGCTTTACATATCGAAAGTATATTAAGTAAAGACGAAATTCTCGAATTATATTTAAATAAAATTGAGTTAGGTAATCGTGCTTTTGGTATTGGTGCAGCTGCACAAGTTTATTATGGCAAAGACCTTAATGAGCTAACCTTAGCACAAATGGCAATGATTGCAGGTTTACCGAAAGCTCCTTCAGCTCTTAACCCTATTCGTAACCCAGCACGTGCTAAAAACCGTCGTAATGTCGTTTTAGGGCGTATGTTGACTGAAAAGTACATTACCCAAAGTGAATTCGACGAGGCGGCCAGCGCGCCTATCACAGCAAAATTCCACGGTGCAGAAATAGAAGTTTACGCACCGTATATCTCTGAAATGGTTCGCGCCGAGATGGTTGAGCGTTTTGGTCATGAGCGTGCATACAATACAGGTTTTAAAGTTTACACCAGTGTTGATTCAAATATTCAACAAGCTGCGCAAGATGCCATCGTTGATAACTTACACGCTTACGACATGCGTCATGGCTACCGTGGTGCTACAGCTCAGTTGTGGGACAGTGAAAACGAAAGCCCACTTAGCCAAGAAGAGATCTTATCTAAATTAAAAGATGTTAAAGAGTTTGGTCCACTATTAGCTGGTGTTGTAACGAATGTCGCTGAGCAATCAATCAATGTTTTACTAAAAAACGGTGAACAAGTGACTATCGAGTGGGATGGCTTAAAATGGGCACGTAAGTATATTACCCGTTACCGTCAAAGCTTCCCACCTAAAACGGCTACTGAAATTTTATCAGCAGGAGCGCAAATTTGGCTACGTAAGAACGCTGATGATAGCTATATTCTTAGCCAAGTACCTGAAGCATCGAGCGCTCTTGTTTCTCTCGATCCACAAGATGGCCGTATAAAAGCTATTGTCGGTGGTTACAGCTTTGAACAAAGCCAATACAATCGCGCAGTTCAAGCAAAACGCCAAGTAGGTTCAAACATTAAGCCATTTATTTATTCAGCTGCACTTGAAAGTGGTTATACACTCGCTTCTATTCTTAATGATGCGCCAATCAATCAGTGGGATAGAAGCCAAGGTGTGGCATGGCGTCCAAAAAACAGTCCTGCAGTTTATAATGGCCCTATCCGTATTCGCAGAGCGCTGGCGCAATCTAAAAACGTAATATCAGTGCGCTTGTTACGTGGTGTTGGCCTTGAGCGTACTGCAGATCACCTGCTTAAGTTTGGTTTTTCAAATAGCGATATTAATCGTAGCGAGTCATTGGCCCTGGGTAGTGCCTCAATCACACCTCTTGAACTAGCACGCGGAATGAGTACTTTCGCCAATGGCGGCCACTTAATTACTCCTTACTTTATTTCTGAAATTCAGGATTCTGCTGGTAATGTGTTATTCAAAACAGAGCCAGAACTTGCCTGTGATGAACCTGAGCAAGTTGTTACACCAGAGTTTGCATCATTAGATGATAACCAATTGGAGCAAGCACAAAGTGTGAGCACGCCACGTTGTGCTCCGCGTATCATTTCAAAGCAAAATGCATTCTTAATTTCGCAAGCTATGCACAGCGCAATTTGGGGTGGTGGTAGCTGGACTCACAAAACCGGCTGGAGTGGGACAGGTTGGCGTGCACAGGCGCTTGACCGTCGTGATCTAGCAGGTAAAACAGGTACCACCAATGACTCGGTTGATACCTGGTTCAGTGGCTTTAACCGCAATGTAATGACCTCGGTATGGGTTGGCTTTGATAACCCAGGTATCACACTTGGTCGTTCGACTTATAATAATAACCTCGATAAGTCACAAATATCAGGTGCAGAATCTGGCGCTAAAACAGCACAACCTGCATGGGTCGACTTTATGCGTGCAGCCCTTGATGGCATGCCTGAATCACCTATTGAGCCTCCTGAAGGTTTGGTATCGGTTCGTATCGACTTAGCAACAGGCCTTTTAAGCCATAAAAATGACTACACCAGCCGTTTTGAATACTTCATTAAAGGCACTGCACCAACCAAGTACGTAATTGATCAACCAACAGACGTATTTGAAGAAAAGCTCAGCACTGAAGAAGAGTTGTTCTAAATAAGTGAATTGCTATTTTAAACAATAAAAAAGCGCCCTTGGGGCGCTTTTTGCTTAGCTATTTAAACTAAGATCAGCAAAATTATTTTAGGTTATTTACCAGCCAATATAGGTCTGAGTGCACCCCAGCGGCAGTGACTTCTTTACCCGCTCCAGGGCCTTGGATCACCAACGCATTATCTGTATACCACTGCGAATTGATCACAAAGATGTTATCGCCTGGTTTAAGGCTGGCTAATACATCATCTTTACCAACATTGACTAAACCAACTTGAGCCTGAACCTTACCATCAACGAGTGTAATAGCACCGGTATAGCGCACCACTTTGTCTTCTGCCGCAGCTTGCGCTGCTTTTTCTGTTATAAATTCATCGAGCAGCTGTTTGTTTGCAAGGAAATCTTGCCAGCTACCTTTTGCAAGCTGTTCAGGCATAAGTGGTGTCAAAGCAATATCATCTAGCTCTAAATCAAGGCCTAGATCACGCGCTAAAATCAGTAGTTTACGCTGCATATCACGGCCAGATAAGTCTTCACGAGGATCTGGCTCTGTATAGCCCATTTGCTGAGCTTGAAGCACTAAATCTGAAAACGGCACGCTGCCATCATAACTGCTACATAACCACGATAAAGTACCCGAGAATACCCCTTCAATACGGTTAATGCTGTCTCCGCTATTTTGCAAATCAGCTAAAGCAAAGTTAATCGGTAAACCTGCGCCGACACTGGTGTTATAACGCCACAACAAGTTTCGCTCAGCCAAATTAGTGCGTAGGTTTTGATACCAGCTATTTTCTGCAGTGCCCGCATATTTGTTTGCACTGATCAAATGACAGTTAAGTTCTACAAAATCAGGATACAACTGACTAAAAGCCTCACTGGCAGTAATATCAATCACCACTTTGTGCTCATAATCTAGCTCATTGATACGTGCTAATAACTCAGCTTTATCGTAGCTTTGCGCTTCATCATGCCACTGCTCTTGCCATGTTTCGGTATTTAAACCACTGGCACTAAAAAGCATTTGTTTAGAGCGTAAAAGAGCAACTACTTTTACTTTGTACTGAGCAGATAAACGAGCAAACTGAGCTTGTAGTTGCGATAAAAACACTTCGCCTACATTACCAAGGCCAGCAACAATAATAGCCAGCTCTTGACCTTTGTTTACCAGCTTGTCATGTAGAAGGGTTAAAACATCACTATCAATTGCCTGATCGTTTAAGATCAACACATAGTTATCGTCTTGTTGTACAAAACGCGGATGAATGCTTTGCTCTTTTAAAAGTGCTGTCGCTTGCTCTGTCAGCGCTATTACATCAGCCGTCGGTGCAACCACTGCACAACCACTTAAATTAGACTCGACAATATTTGCACGGCCCGCTAAATGGCTTACAACTTGATGAGTGCTTTGACCTGGCACTAATAAGTAAGTATCGCCATCTTTAGTAAAGTGGTGCAGGCTGTGTTGAATTAACTGACTAAGTTCACCGACTTCACCACCGCTTAGTTTATCAACCCGTAATAAATCGATGTTATCTAAGGTAGTAATAAAACGTTTTGCTTTACTGTAGCCTTCTTTTACTACTTCGGTTGGCGTTGCATCACAATCAAAACTACTTCTTACCACCAATTTAATTTCTGTGTCTTTTAACGGCGACAAGGTTTTTGCATGCAATACTGGGTTACCTAAACGCGCTAATAAGTTAGCTTGCTCGCGGCACACCTTGGCATACTTAACTGCATTTTTAACTTTACGAGGGTCAGTACTAAATACACCTTGTGTGTCTGTCCAGATAGACACTTGCTTAGCAAAAGTATAACTCGCTAACAAGGTGGCACTGTAATCACTGCCATTACGGCCTAATGTCACCGTATTACCTTGGCAATCTGCAGCTATAAAACCCGTTACTACGTTGATATGTTTTCTGCTAATCGCATCACTGCATTGCTGTTGGTTTTTTTGATGTAAAAGCTGACCATCATTTAGAGTAAACAGCTGTCTTGCATCAACATCTTGCGCATCAACACCTAACTGATTTAGGTAAGCGGCCAATAACCGCGCCGACCACACTTCACCATGAGCAAGTAAAGGTGCTTCAAGTAACTGCTGCTGACTAATTAATTCATTTAATACAGCAAGTTCATCTTTTAACTGTGCTAACGCCTGTTGTTTATTCTGGCCTGTGAGTAGCTGCTCAATTAAAGCCCGTTGATTGTTATCAATAAGCAATAGAATATCGCTAACAGCTTGGCTATCTTGCTGCTGATAACTTTGCCAAAGCTTTACCAGGGTATCGGTTGTTTTACCCGATGCCGACACAACGATGCAATCGCCCTGCTCAGTATTAGCAAGAACAATGTTTGCTACCGCATGGTAACGATCTGCCGAGCTTAAGCTTGAACCACCAAATTTATGAACAATATTTACCATTTCTTCTACCACAATGCCGTATGTGCTGGCGTTAACTTAAATGACGCGTTTTGCTGTGTATCTTGCTGTGCTTGCTTAGCTTCAGCTTTTGTAACTTGTTGGCCTTGACCTGGTTTTACTAAATTGAAAACACGGTCTAAATCTGCAATGAGATCTTTTACGTCTTCAATGCCTACAGAAATACGGATCAACGTATCGCCTACACCGGCCTCAAGGCGCGCTTTAGGTTCCATGCCTGCGTGGGTCATTGTTGCAGGGTGACAAATCAAGCTTTCGACCCCACCTAGCGACTCAGCAAGGCTAAAATCTTTAAGACTAGTTAAAAACGCTGCTGCATCGTTAATGTCGCCTTTAATATCAAAGCTCACCATGCCACCAAAACCGCGTTGCTGTGCTTTAGCAAGCTCATGTTGTGGGTGAGAAGCAAGGCCTGGGTAATAAACTTGGCTTACATAAGGAGAGTTTTCTAAATACTCAGCAATGGCAAAGGCATTTTCTTGGTGCTGCTTTAAACGTACATTTAAAGTACGTAAACCACGAAGCGTTAAGTAGCTGTCAAATGGTGCGCCAGTAATACCGATATTATTCGCCCACCAAGCAAGCTCATCGCCTAGCTCTTGCGTTGCAGCAATCACTGCACCGCCCACTACATCAGAGTGACCATTGATGTATTTAGTGGTTGAGTGCACAACAATATCAACACCAAACTCAATTGGGTTTTGTAATGCAGGTGATAAGAAGGTGTTGTCAGCCGCAACCAAAGCACCACACTGCTTAGCAATACTAGTAATTGCTTTAATATCTGTTAAACGCAAGATTGGGTTACTTGGCGTTTCAATCCAAATCAACTTAGGTTTAATCGCTAAAATTTCTTGGAGATTTTCAGTTTTAGTTAAATCCAAAACTTTTAGTTTTAACAGACCACGTTTTTCAAGCGAGGTGAATAAACGGTAACTACCGCCATAACAGTCATGTGGGATCACTAACGTATCGTCACTGTTTAATAGCTGAGTGGCTAAATGCACAGCAGACATACCTGTTGCAGTTATAATACCTCTAGCACCACCTTCAAGCTCAGCTAAGGTTTCAGCTAAGATATCGCGATTTGGGTTACCACTGCGACCATAGTCATACTGGCGCTTAGTATCAAAATCAGCAAACGAATAGGTGGTTGATAAGTAAATTGGTGGTACAACCGCACCATGATGTTTATCGGCTTCGATGCCGTGACGAACAGCAATCGTCGCTTTATTTTTTTCGCTCATTTCATCACCTATTCTTAAATTGGATGTTTAGACGTCTAAAAGGTTAGATGATCAAATATGAGAAGTCAAAGCATTTATGGCTTACACATAGAAGTTTATACATTTACACTACTAGATGGCTAAATAACTAGTATTTGACTATCTTTTTTAAAGAGATAGAATTTCCGCATCTTGCGCTGTGAATAAGGCGTAAATCACTGACAACCGAGGCAACGAAACAACTTATGGCTAAATGGAACGGTGAATACATTCACCCATATGCAGAACACGGTAAAAAATCAGAACAAGTAAAAAAGATTACCGTATCGATCCCACTTAACGTATTAAAAGTATTAACTGACGAGCGTACACGCCGCCAGATCAATAACCTTCGTCATGCGACTAATAGTGAGTTATTGTGTGAAGCTTTCTTACATGCTTTTACAGGTCAACCATTACCAAATGATGACGACCTACGTAAAGATAACCCTGAAAAGGTACCTGAAGAAGTTAAAAAAATTATGCAAGAAATGGGGTTAGATATCCCAGTGCTTGATTCAGAATAAGTATTTCGGCCATCGGATCACCGCCGATAATCGCAGATATAAAAAACTCAGCCTAGGCTGAGTTTTTTATTGCGCGTTATAACTAATTAAATTTAACGCATGTAATCTTCTGGCATGTCGATTTGCGCCACACCCGACTCTACTGCTGCTTCAGCAACAGCACGTGCAATACGTGGTAATAAACGCGGATCCATAGGCTTAGGAATGATGTACTCGGCACCAAACTCAAGTGACTCAACACCAGCCGCTTTTAATACTTCACTTGGTACAGGCTCTTTCGCGATACCACGAATAGCGTGAACTGCAGCAATTTTCATTTCATCATTAATTGCCGTTGCACGAACATCTAACGCACCACGGAAAATGAATGGGAAACAAAGCACGTTATTGACTTGGTTAGGGAAATCTGAACGACCCGTTGCCATAATTAAATCGTTACGCGCACTGTGTGCAACTTCTGGAGCAATCTCAGGATCTGGGTTTGAACATGCAAACACCACAGGCTTGTCTGCCATCAGCTTAAGATCATCTGCAGTTAACAGGTTAGGACCTGATACACCAACGAATACGTCAGCATCAGCAATAACATCTTGTAATGTACGCTTATCGGTATTGTTAGCAAATAATTGCTTATACTCGTTTAAGTCATCACGACGTGTATGGATCACACCTTTACGGTCAAGCATATAAATGTGTTCACGCAGTGCGCCACACTTAATTAAAAGCTCCATACAAGCAACAGCAGCAGCACCGGCACCTAAACATACGATGATAGCATCTTCGATATCTTTACCCTGCACTTCAAGGGCGTTAAGCATACCAGCAGCAGTCACAATAGCTGTACCATGTTGGTCATCGTGGAAAACTGGAATATCACAACGCTCAATAAGCGCTTTTTCGATCTCAAAACACTCTGGCGCTTTAATATCTTCTAGGTTGATACCACCAAACGTATCAGCGATGTTAGCAACCGTATTAATGAAATCTTCTGTTGTGCGGTGTTTAACTTCAATATCAATTGAGTCAAGGCCAGCAAAACGTTTAAATAGTAACGCTTTACCTTCCATTACAGGTTTTGATGCAAGCGGACCTAAGTTACCTAAACCTAAAATTGCGGTACCGTTTGAAATAACCGCAACCATGTTACCTTTGCCTGTATATTTATAGGCATTTGCTGGATCAGCAGCAATTTCACGGACCGGTTCAGCCACACCTGGGCTATAAGCTAAAGCGAGATCGTTAACCGTTTCGGCTGGCTTGGTTAGTTCAACACTAATTTTACCTGGAACGGGGTGAGCGTGGTAATGTAATGCTTGTTCACGAAAATCTGACATAACGCGATAGTATCCTGCAAAAAGTTAAAAAGTGAGAGAGCTTGCATCAGTACGATACCTGTAATGTATAAAAATTCCAAGTATTATCAGGTCTATCCTGTTATATGCTATATCACTTAATTTTAAAGGATTTCCCAACAATTTCTGCGCATAGTTGCGATTAATCAGACATAAAAATTCACCTATTTATGACCTTTTAAGCACGTGTTTTTGTATTTTATACGCACGAACACTGCAAATAGCCGAAATTAGCCCAAAATAGCCATTTCAACGAAGTTCACAGCATTTACTCACAAAGTTATTTAAATTTATTATTTTTAATAACTTTTATGAAAGTTTATACAAAAAAGAATATAGCCAAGGGATGGTACTTTGTCTGCAAAATTAGCGACATAATGGGCATAACAACCAGAAATAGTTATGCAAGATACATAAGTGAAGATGATGAGTAAGTGGCAGTGTTAATAATGAGTTTTGTGAATTTTAGGCATAAAAAAAGCACCCTAAGGTGCTTTTTTTAACTAAACAGCAGAGATTACTTCTTGCTGCTAAGTGCACCGAAGCGCTTGTTGAAACGATCAACACGGCCGCCAGTGTCTAGAATCTTTTGCTTACCAGTGTAAAACGGGTGACACTCAGAACATACGTCTAAGTGGATGTCTTTACAAAGAGTTGAGCTAGTTTCGAATTTGTTACCACATGAACAAGTTGCAGTGATAGCTTCGTACTTAGGGTGAATACCTTCTTTCATAGGGAACCTCTAGTTAAGGCCGTATCGCTCTCCAAACCCGAAGTCTGGCACCATACGCAGTTAATATAATTAATAGGCCGCGTATTTTATAGCTCAAGTGACCTTGCGACAAGCTTTAAATGCATCTTTCGCTAAAAAAATAATCAAGTGGGCTGTTGTTCAGTATTTGTTGGTAGGTTTTTAACAGTAATTTTAGTACATTATCTTTCTATCTTTGTTTCAGTTGAGTTGTTATGCACTTTGTAGAAGTTGCCATAAAAGTCCCTTTACAGCGTACCTTCGATTATAAAGTTGAACAGCTGCTGCATAGCCCTGAGTTAAAGCCAGGTATGCGCGTTCGCGTGCCATTTGGTAGTCAAAAAAAGGTTGCCGTGGTCTTGGCTCTTAAAACATCAACCGATGTTCCTGCTGACAAAATCAAGCCGATTATTGATGTTATAGACGACACGCCTGTTTTATCTGAGCAACATTTAGCATTACTAAAATTCACAGCACGCTACTACTGTTACCCATTGGGCGAGACCATTCATACGGCACTTCCGGCTGCATTAAGACAAGGCGAATGCCCAGATAAAACCAGCATTAACATGGTTGAGCTGACCGATAAAGGTGCAAAGCTGCCGTCGCTGAAAGCAAAAACCCAGTTGAGTTTATTAAAACAGCTAGCCGAATCAGGCAAATCATCGGTTACAGAATTAAAAGCACTCGGATTTACCAAAAAAACCATCGACAGTCTGCTCGATAAAGAACTGATCACTCAATTTATTGAACATGATAACCAATGGCAGCAACACGCGCCTAGTGTTGGTAGCAAGCCGGTGCTTAATAAAGAGCAAGCTGTTGCCTGCACCAGCATTAACCAAGCTCGTGGCTTTACCAGCTTTTTACTTGAAGGTGTCACAGGCAGTGGTAAAACCGAAGTGTATTTGCAATGCCTAGAAGAAGTACTCAAAAAAGGTCAGCAAGCCTTAGTATTAGTGCCTGAAATTGGCTTAACGCCACAAACAGTCAACCGTTTTCGTCGTCGCTTTCCTGATACCCCGATTATGCTATGGCACTCAGCTCTAACAGATAACGAACGCTTACAGACTTGGCGTTTTTGTGAAAAAGGCAGCTGCGCTATAGTGATCGGCACACGTTCGAGTATTTTCTTGCCCTTTTTATCTCTTGGCATGATCATCGTTGATGAAGAGCACGACAGCTCGTTTAAGCAACAAGATACACTACGCTATCATGCTAGAGACCTAGCCGCTTATAGAGCATACCAACATAATATTCCGCTCGTTCTAGGCAGTGCCACACCGGCACTTGAGACCTTACATAAGGCAATTAATAACAAATATCAGCTGTTGAGCCTCACTGAACGGGCCCAAACCAGTACTGATAACCAGTTCCACTTAATGGATATGAAAGGTCAGCCTGAGCAAGCAGGGATTGCCCATGCCAGCCTTGCTTATATGCGCCAACATTTAGAGCGTGGTAAGCAAGTGATGGTGTTTTTAAACCGTCGTGGTTTTTCGCCTACCCTTATATGCCATGAGTGTGGCTGGCTAAGTGAGTGCTCACGTTGTAGCACCAGTGCAACCTTTCATAAAGCCATTGGCCAGATGATTTGTCACCACTGTGGTGAACAACATCAGGTGCCTCATCAATGCCCTGATTGCGGCAGCACGCAGATTTTTCCAAATGGCAAAGGCACTGAACAAATCGAAGAGTTTTTAACACAAACTTTCCCTGACATTCCGATTAGTCGTATTGACCGAGATTCAACTCGTCGTAAAGGCAGCTTAGAAAAAGCCCTTGATGATATTAACCAAGGCGGTGCGCGTATCTTAGTTGGCACGCAAATGTTGGCAAAAGGCCACCACTTTGCCGATGTTAGCCTTGTTTTAATCCTAGATGTCGACAGTGGATTATATTCGTGTGATTTTCGCGCCACAGAGCATTTAGCGCAACTTGTTACGCAAGTGGCAGGCCGCGCAGGTCGAAGTGGTGAACCTGGGCAAGTGTTATTACAAACTCACTTTCCTGAGCACCCGCTACTGCAAGACTTAGTTAATAATGGTTACCAAGATTTTGCCCGTTACGCACTCACAGAGCGAGAAGACGCGCAACTTCCGCCAGTCACCAATATGGCTATGGTTCGTGCCGAAGGACATAACATAAATCAAGTGATGGATTTTTTAACTGATTTGGTTCCTGTCCAGAACGTATCTGGTATACAATTGCTCGGTCCGATACCTGCACCATTGGAACGTGTAGCAGGTAAATATCGCTTTCAGTTACATATTCAGGCGCAGGAACGCTCCCACTTACACCAATATTTAGCGCAAATGGTCGACTATATAAGTACCAGTAAATTAGCGCAAAAGGTGCGTTGGAGCTTAGATGTTGATCCTATAGATATGATTTAAAGGCCAATTAAGAGTCATGGCACAACACGATTACATAAATAAAAAACCAGCAAATCGAAATAATAAAAAACAAGCCCCGGCGAAAAAGCCCTTCCCTATTATTCTTGTTTTAATTGCGCTTATCTTAGTAGGCGGGTTTGGTTACGGCCTATGGTATATCAAACATAATGCTGACCCTGAGTTAGTAGAGCAGCAAGCAAACCCGACTAAAAAAGAAGAAGTAGTTATTCCACCACCTAAGACACCTGAATTTATCAAAGAAATTAAAGAGCACGAAGTTCAGGTTGAAGTAAAAGAGATTGAACAAAAAGGCCCATATGTAATGCAATGCGGCTCTTTTAGAACATTAGAGCAAGCACAAACATTAAAAGCTAAAATCGCTTTTGCCGGCTTAGTGGCCGAAGTTAAGAAAACACAAGGCAGCAATGGTATTTGGTATAAAGTGCGCTTAGGACCATACGAAACCAAACGTTTAGCCGAAAGTGACAAGAATAAACTTAAACGCATCAAAATAATGGGCTGCGGAATTTGGCTTTGGACTTGATTTTAGTTCATTCACCCATATAAACACCTCATCAATCGCTTTTTACGAGCGGCCTTGCCGCTCGATGATGAGGAATAATCATGACCACTATTGTAAGTGTACGCCGCGACGACAAGGTCGTTATTGGTGGCGACGGCCAAGTTTCACTTGGTAACACCGTAATGAAGGGCAACGCCCGCAAAGTTCGACGTCTTTATAATGGCAAAGTAATCGCTGGTTTCGCTGGCGGTACTGCTGATGCCTTCACCCTTTTCGAACGATTTGAAAGCAAACTAGAAATGCACCAAGGCAACTTAACCAAAGCTGCCGTAGAAATGGCCAAAGATTGGCGTAGTGATCGCGCACTTAGAAAGCTCGAAGCACTATTAGCAGTTGCAGACGAAACTGCTTCATTAATTATTACAGGTAACGGTGATGTTGTGCAGCCAGAAAACGACCTAATTGCGATTGGCAGTGGTGGTAACTTCGCGCAATCAGCAGCCACAGCGCTACTAGAAAACACCGACCTAAGTGCACGTGATATTGTAGAGAAAAGCCTTACTATTGCAGGCAACATCTGCGTATTCACGAATAATTTCCAAACTATTGAAGAATTGTAATAGGAACTGCCATGTCTGAGATGACGCCAAGAGAAATCGTTCACGAGCTTGATCAACATATTATTGGCCAAGCTAAAGCTAAAAAAGCAGTTTCAATCGCGCTACGTAACCGCTGGCGCCGTATGCAACTGAGCGATGATTTACGTAGTGAAGTAACACCTAAAAACATTTTAATGATTGGCCCAACTGGTGTGGGTAAAACTGAAATTGCTCGCCGTCTAGCTAAACTTGCTAATGCGCCTTTTATTAAAGTTGAAGCAACAAAGTTCACCGAAGTGGGCTATGTTGGTAAAGAAGTAGAAACGATCATCCGCGATTTAGTTGATATCTCGATTAAAATGACGCGTGAACAGCAAACCAAAAAATTCAAACATCGCGCTGAAGAAGCGGCAGAAGAGCGTATTCTAGATGCCCTTTTACCACCAGCACGCGATACCTTTGGTGAGTCAAAAACAGAAGAGAACTCTTCTACTCGTCAATCTTTCCGTAAAAAATTACGTGAAGGTCAGTTAGACGATAAAGAAATTGATATCGATGTTGCACAAGCTCAGCCAAATGTTGAGATCATGGCTCCTCCTGGTATGGAAGAAATGACCAACCAGCTTCAGAGCATGTTCCAAAATATGGGTGGCGATAAGCGCAGCAAGCGTAAGCTAAAAATCAAAGAAGCATTTAAGCTATTAGTTGAAGAAGAAGCAGCAAAACTTGTTAACCCTGAAGAGTTAAAAGAGCAAGCTATCTTCGCAGTTGAACAAAACGGTATCGTGTTTATCGATGAGATCGATAAAATCTGTAAACGTGGTGAAGCATCTGGCCCAGATGTTAGCCGCGAAGGTGTACAGCGCGACTTACTACCATTAATCGAAGGTTCAACAGTAAGCACTAAACATGGCATGGTTAAAACTGACCACATGTTATTTATCGCATCTGGCGCATTCCAAATGTCTAAACCATCAGACATGATCCCAGAACTGCAAGGCCGTTTACCAATCCGCGTTGAGCTTGAAGCACTAAGTGCTGATGACTTTAAACGTATCTTAACTGAGCCTCATGCTTCATTAACTGAGCAACAACGTGAGCTGTTAAAAACAGAGCAAGTTGACGTTGAGTTTACTGATGATGCCATTGAACGTATCGCGAAAGCGGCTTGGCAAGTAAATGAGAAAACCGAAAACATCGGTGCCCGTCGCTTGCACACAGTGATGGAAAAACTAATGGAAGAAATTTCATTTGATGCCTCAGAAAAAGCAGGTTCAACACTGACAATTGATGCCAATTACGTTGAGCAGCACTTAGGTGCACTTGTTGAAGATGAAGACTTAAGTCGTTTCATTCTTTAATCAACAAATTAGCGTTATAATTAAAAGCCTCCTGTTGGAGGCTTTTTAGTTTATAAATCGTATATTCGAGGCTCACATGAAAGAAGTCACTAAAGTGCATTATCACAGCGTTAGCAAAGTATTAGATGTTCATTTTGATGATCAGACTATTGCTCAATTTAGTGCTGAATTTTTGCGTGTTCACTCACCGTCTGCTGAAGTGCAAGGTCATGGCAATGAACCTATGAAACTCGTACTCGGTAAGCAACAGGTAGGAATTAGCAAGATTGAGCCGGTTGGTCATTATGCGATTCGACTGGTGTTTAGCGATAATCATAATAGCGGTTTATTCAGCTGGCACTATTTAAGTGAGCTGCAAGCTAACCATGATGAGCTTTGGCAGCAATACCAAACAAGAGTCTCTGAACACGAAGCAAGCAAAGACAGCGTGCCTATTAAGTTTGTGCCTTAACACCAACCTGCAATAATACTTAATCATTTTGAGGGATTAAACCTGTCGCTAACTGCGTTAAAAATTTCTCATTTAGAACAACTAAATAACGAAATTTTTGCCTTGTTATCAACGAGGTTTTATTGCCTCAAAATAGACTACTTAATTAAGCGGATTGGTATTAAAATCTTGTCGCGGTATACACCCCCAAACAACAAAAAAGCGCGATGACGACACCGTCACCGCGCTTTTATTTTTCAACAGGCTAATTTATTAAACTTATCGATTGCCTGATTAAACTTTAAACTTATCGATTGCCTGATAAAGCACACGTGCTTGCTCAGACACCTCTTCGCTGGTTTGCGCATTAGTCGCCGCGTGGCCCGATGCTTCTTGCGCAATATCACGAATGCGTACCACGTTTTTATTCACCTCAGAAGCCACTTGGCTTTGCTCATCAATTGCGGTGGCAATGTGAGTACTCATATCCATAATGGTTTGTACATCTTCGGTGATTGAGCGAAGTAACTCACCTGCTTTACTTGCCTGTGCTGCACTTTCGCCACCTTGCGTACGACATTGCTGCATAATGCTCACCACTTCTTGCGTACGCCCTTGTAAGGTCGAAATGATACTCTCGATCTCTTGCGTTGAATCTTGGGTACGCTGCGCAAGTGAGCGAACTTCATCTGCTACTACCGCAAAGCCACGACCTTGCTCACCAGCACGTGCTGCTTCAATGGCTGCATTGAGTGCCAATAAGTTTGTTTGCTCAGCAATGCCACGAATAACATCAAGTACAGAGCCAATGGTTTCAGCGTCTTTTTCTAACTGCGACACCACGCTTGACGCATTACCGAGTGAATCTGATAAATGATTAATTTGCACTACGGTTGATTCAACCTCAGAGCGACCTTGTTGCGCACTTAAGTTAGTCGACTCTGCTTTTTTCGCTGCGGCTTCAGTATTGTGTGAGATATCTTGAATCGTCGCCTGCATTTCGGTGGCAGCTGTGGCAACCATATCAGCTTCGTGCAGCTGCTCTTGCATACCTGAGCTAGTTGCAGCAGTCGTTTCTGATAAATGCTCTGTTGCCACGTTAAGAGTACTTAGCGCGGTATTTACTTCGTAAATCAGCTTTTTAAAATCACTGATCAAGCTATTGAAATCAACCGTCATAGTGGTGATTTCATCTTTACCTCACGGCAAGATCATTATAAATTGAACTTATAGAATATGTAGTGATCAGATCAAGGCATAATAATCACCTTGGTCACG
>NZ_JABVXF010000038.1 GCF_013349995.1 Pseudoalteromonas sp. 0303 | reverse complement strand
GCAAAAATACCTCAGGCTAAGCATTTGGAGAGTAGGCTGAACCAAATGGCCATTGATGTAGCCGCCTCACTATCTGAGCCTAAAACCCCGATGAATGTAAGAACTTATAATGAGCTTGTTGATAAAAACAAGTATATCCCTCGTGATAACGACGGGTTATTCAATGTAATGACTAGCCGATTAGATGACTTCGAACACCATCTACTTAACGATGAGTTTAGTATTATCGATACATTTAGGGAGGTAAAGGGTGAGCTAGAAGCGAGAAGGTTTATATCTGCTTACCTAGAAGCTAATAATCATGAGGCATATTCTGTAAGTCAAGAAGCTGTTGTTATAGCTGAAAAACGAACGGATATTAGGCTGCAAGCCACCAGCTTTAGATGTTACGCTTCTATTGAGTTGAAAATTGATGATAAGAGTAATAAATGGTCTGGCTCTGAATTAAAGAAAGCTTTAATTGACCAACTAATTGGGCAGTACCTTAATCATGAGCGGTGTTATGTCGGCTGTCTGCTGATAATGATGAGAGAAACCCGTAAATGGAGGCACCCTGAAACAGGTGATATGATGACACTAGCCCAAACGGTTGAGTGGCTACAAAGTGAAGCTGACGAAATCATGAAGGATAGAACTGAACTTCGTGTAGTTGTGAAAGGTATAGATTACTCAAGTACAGCAAATGAGCTGCGTTCCTAAGTTGGCAATATAATTTCAGAGATTAGCTGGCCAATTATGGCCAGCTTTTTTGTGCAGGTTTAATTTTGCTTGAACTATATATGCTTTTGTAGTGTTGCTATGTATCTAGATGTTAGGAATGATGCAAATAATAAAGCAATAAAAGGTATGTATGCCCCAGCTGTAGGGTAAGAGTTGGGTAGGGCGAAATAGATAATGACACCTACTAAAATACCTTTGGTTAGTTTCTTAATAACTAACATACGAGTCTTTGTTTTGTTACCGAATGTATAAGCCCTAATTCTCCAGCTATAAACACCAATAACTAGTTGAGCAAGTGCGAAAGGCACTAAAATATAAAGCCAAATCATTAAAAGGTTTGCTCTGTGTAAGATTTGGTATGTAAGCGTTTGTATGTTGTTTGTGACTCTTTTCACTAAAGGCAAAAGCTTTGCTGTTAGCCTAGCTAAAGGGTTTTTATCGTCTGTATCTCGATTTACCTTGTCCAAGAAATACTGCTTAAATCCTGATCTCACAATGATTGTGTTGTAGTGCCTATACGATGCATCTGTAAGGTTAAGCCAATTTTTTTCACCGATGGCCTTGTAGCTCGCTTTAACTTCATTTTCTAGCATTCTGTTAAAGCTGGTGGGGTTTAAAGCAAGAACCTGTGCTGCCAACGCAAATAGAATAAAGGTGAATAACTTTGAGTATTCTTTTTTTCTATTTTGCTCTCCAGACTTATCCTTATACAGGTCTTCGCTGTCATTCTCATAAATCATGAAGAAAACGCCTCCTTAAATGTAAGGGTTTTACTTTCATCGAAATTAGGAATGCCGAAATAGAACAGGTGTGAACGCTTCACAATCTTGCTCATTAGAAAGTGCTGTATCATCAATAATGATTCTTGATTTAACTCTTTTTCAATCAAGTTTGGTTTAGCGCGTATTGCTGAGTTCTTGTGCGTGATGAGGAATTGGCCGATTGTCTCTAAGAGTGGGTCCCATACAGCAATACACGAGCCTGAACCCCCTGTGTAGACCATAACATCAAGTACGGCTGTAAGTTCACTTGTAACCGTGAAGAGAAAGGCCTTAAAAAACTCTGCTCGGCTCAGATGTGAATTATGTACAAGAGAGTGCTGACCAGCTTTGTTAATGATGTGATTAAATAGATCGACATCTTGTTGTGGATGCTTCAATTCATCCCCAATAAAATCTAACAAATATCGAAGTGTTTCTTCCACAGCAGGTGCTTTCTTGTAGATGACCGAGTATATGTGCTTGTTATCTTCTGAAAGTGAATTATTCACATTGCTTTTTTTGTAGCATCTACTTTGGATTTTATATACTTTTTCTCTGCTCATCGTTGTATTACCGGTACTTTAGCTTTGATTGTTCTGCCGTCAGCAAGTCGTGCTACATATTGTAAAATAGGCAGCGAACCAAGTAGGCTTTCGTTAAATGCTTTGTCGTTTTGTTGTGTAAGCCTCTCAGCGTATGAAGAACCAAAGTCAGTCATGTCGTTTGTGTTCCCTGAACTTTGACCTAAAGTGATTTGTTGACTGGTTATTGGCACTTCACCAAATTGGCTGGAAGCATATTCTTGAGTTGATGTGTCGTTTGCTCTCATAGAGAAGAAGTTGTTGCACAGACCTAATACACGGTTTGAAGTAGCTGGGTCTGTTTTAGCTTCAATATCAGCTTTAGTTTGGGTTGCAATAAACATTTGCATAAATGCTGCACGACCTTGGGCTAATAAATTCAAAAGAGCATCATTCCCAGCAATCGCTGCATGTACTTCATCCACAAACACCGCTACTCGACGGCCTCTCCCTTCTGAGAAGTTGTATCGTGAACCTGCTACAGCAGCAATGTCAGCTAAAACAAGTTTGCTCAAATAACCAGCTGTCTTTGTGTCGCTGAGAGAATCAAGTGCCATGTAAAGTAGTCCTCCATTTTCAACGATGTCTGAAGTGTCTACATAACGACTGTCTTTCTCTCTTATTTTCCCTGATTTCTTTGATACACCTTCAATGTGATTTGATGTGTAATCTATACTTTCACTTTCAGCTGTATCGTATCTAGTATCCTCATCACGCGCATCTAAGCTTTCTGCTATCGCCTCTTCTGGTGATATAAGCTCATCCATAGGTGTAGATGTAAGGACGCTAAAAATAGGAAGTAAATTAGCTGTCATCTTTTGCATATGCTCGGCGTTGTGCGTAAGCAACTGAATTATGCCATCCACTTCTGGTGATTGATGTTGTTGAGATATAACTTGTTGATAGTAATTTAGCATTTGCTCTAAACGAGTTTTCCCGAAAGAGCTCATTTTGGCGCTAAGTTGAGTCTCCCAATCTTCCCCTAAGCATTTAGCGTAGTGTCTTTCAAGGCACTTTTGAGTTAAGGCGGTTTTGCCTGTTGTCACATAACGAGCAATAGATTTGATTTGTGGTTGTATGCCCGCATAAAGCATCGCGTTAACTGTTGAGTTTATGACGTTCCAGTTGAATCGAATGAAGCTATCTTCTTTACCCGACTCAACCATAATGGATGCGATACGTTCAGCTATCTCAGTCGGTCTATTCCAGTTTTTAATCGGATCTATTGTGCAAGATGTAGATGGTTTAGAAGGGTGAAAGTAGTGGAAGTGCTCGCTCTTACCAAAATGTTCCATTTCCGCTTGTAGGGCTTTTCGCCACGATGAGTCGTTTTTTGGGTCTAATACAATGACGGTATAGCCTTTGTGGATCATCGCGAGGCTAAGCAAAATGAACATTGTTGTTTTACCGGTACCAACATTGCCCATAATCATAGAGTGGCCAAAGAACGTTTCAGCATCTACGTATTGCCTTTCGGCATCCCCGACACCATCAATCCATGGCTTACCGCCAAGCTTTAACGTTTCTTTACGCCATTTTTTAACGAATGGTTTAAGAAATAGTGGAAGCTTCACTTCTTGTTTGTCAGAGTATAATCCTTGTATTTGATATGAGCGATTTGTATGCTCCACACCCCATTCAAATCCATTTCCAATGAATATCTTGTTATTTCCCTTCTTTTTATTGTTTGGATTTAGGATATTCTCTTTAGCCATGTGCTCTTGACGTATTGCTTTTATATCCTCGAATTCAATCTTGTTGAAGAAGATTTTGCACTGGCGTTTGACTAGTGGAATTGCCTTTAGAGTGTAGTGTCCACATTGAGCGGTGAGTATTGTAGTGATTCCAAAACCCACCATACCTATGGCCTTCACTCTCAATAACGCTTGAAGTAAAGGTTACAACACCAGCGGCTAAAGAGGCGTAAGCCTTATTTAATTCATATACAGGTCGGTATAAATTTTCGTGGAATAATGGGTTACTACGTTCCTGCGTCATGTTTCACCTTAATATGTATGTCATTCTTATCTTGTACGATTGAACTCGACAAGATATTTGTTTCGCTGGCTTTGCTGTTTGTGACGGCATTAACAAGAGTTTTCTTATCTCTTATAGGTGCAATTAAAAAGCCGTCTCTTAACTCAACTTTTTCGTGAATAATGTTTCCAAATAATAATTCAGCAGTCTTAGGGGTTAAGCCAATAGCAAGCAGAGATTCAATATCTAACTTTGCTTTCTGAGATGTATTATCAGCCGCGGTTACATCTGAACTATCCTGATTTTCATTTGATTTCGGCTTTTTTTCAGCTTTTTGGTTTTGACTTGGTTCAAGCGACTTCGCTTTAACGTATTTACGCTTATTGATGATGAAGTAACGAATTAATGCTGGTGGCTTTCTTTCGATAAGCCCCGCTTTTTCAAGTTCGTTTTCTAGATTGTCGTCAAGGTTGTCTTTCCATTTATCATCAACAAGGTAGTAGTTTTGACCATCGATTAAAATCGGCTCTAAGGTCTTTATGAACTCAATGGCTTTGGTCGTTGAAGTCACCTTAATACCACTCTTTGGTTTTGGGGCTGCTTTTTTAAGTGTTGTTTCGTTATTTTGCTTTTCCGGTACCTTTGCGCTTTGTTGGTTGGTTGGAGCAAATAGCTCACCATTAGTGTTCTTTGGTTTTTCCTTTTTAGGTTTATCTTTGTTCGGGCTATCCTTTTGAGCTGCTTTTGCCTTTTCAGATGGATTGTTAGGCTTAATGGGCTCTTCCGCAGTAGCTTCTCCTTTGGCTTTACTGGTATTAGGCTTGCCGTTTTTTTGCGGACTCTTTGTTGCCGAATGCTCAACTTTCATTTCTAGAGAATCACTATTAGCTTTTAAGTGAGCCGCAGCCTCATGAGCAATAACATTTTCTTCGCTTATGTATCGGTAACCCTCACTTGAGTAGATGACTGCGTTTAGCCCCATGTCGAGTTTTAATAGGCCGTAACGGTTTGGTGGAATAACTTCACCTTTAAGCAAAAATAAAGGCCACTCCAGACGAATAACGCCAATACCGCCCTTAAGATTTTTACTGATGAGCAAATCAATACCCTCAGACAGGTTAGTAACAGTTTCAAAAAAGAGCGCGTAATCAGTTTTTTCTTGCTTACGAAGAATGCCCCTATCCATCATTTTTTCACGCAAAAGACTTGGGTTGTTAGGAACGGTTGGATCTGATTGATGCATTTCCTTTGCTAACTCATTGAAGCATTCAGGCCACCGAAGGTATATCTCGTTATCAATAGCAATAGCTTTACCTTCTGTTAGCCATACTTTGGCTTTATCTTGCATTAGCTTGAGGATTTTCTCGTGTAACGCTGACTTCCTTGCGCCAAGGTCGTTGTCCCAAGTTGTTTGAATGTCTTTGGCAGTTGAAACATAGTCAGCTGAGCGAACCGCTCTTTGTAAGTAGCCATCTATACCTTGATAGTTTGCAAGGGTGGTGCTTATGTCTTCAAGTAAGTTGCCAGGGCATGTGCCTATGTACCTCTTTGCATCAGGAGTGAGGATTTGTTGAAATATGGGTTGCGGAGAAACTTCATGCCCCTTATGAATTCTGTCTTTTCTCCATCTAATGCCAACTTTTGTTATTTTGTTTTTTTCTTTCCAACTAACAAGGTCCTCTATAATTGGAATCCAGATATTATTTGGATTGCTTTTATCGTAAATATCCATATCAGTTTGCATCTTCCCTGCATCGTGCACTAAGCCGCAAAGCCATGCGGCGTATTGATATCTTTTTGTTCTTTGTCTCTCGATGTCTAGAGGGAATTCTTGAGGGAGGAATTGAGACTTTGCTTGCCTTAATGCCAAATCAGCTACTTGTAAACTATGTTCAATTAAGCCGAACTCTTTAGCATGGTGATAACCCTCAGAAGCTGGAAGGTTGCCACAATATCTAGCGTAGTTTTTAATCGTATCTATAAATAGACCCTGAAAGTTTAGGTTCTCTTTTTCCCAATCATGGCAATTTCCAAAACAGTAGCGAGTTTGAGCAATTAAATATTTATTATCATCAATGACCTGATTAACTAACTCTGGGCTATTCGAACTATCAAGATCTACATTGCACTTCTTTGCGTCATCTCTCATCAAGCGAGCGGCATTTTCACTTTGAACGATTAGATACTTTTTCTGAACTTTAAAAAAAAGCTTAATTAAAATAGTAAAAGGAATAAGTAAAAGCTTCATATTTCTCTCTGGAAAAATTAGGCGGTTTCCCGCCTAGTCATTTTAAGCTGCGTTAACTTTTGAGTTGCTTGGCTGTTCGGTTTCGTTCTTAGAGTCTGCAGAAGGGCTATCCAATGAAGTGGATTTTGAGTCAGTCTTTTTTTCTGTGTTTTTAATTGAAGCTTTGGCTTTAATTTCTTCATTTTGTTTTAAAATAAGGCTGTCATCTACATATAACTCTAGGCCACCTCGAATTAACGAAATTAGTTGGGTGGATTTAAATCGACCCCCACTTCTGTCTTTACCAGGTGATGTAGCGTTGCTAATTTTTGCTACTAATTTTCGTAATAGACCAATTGCTCTATTGCTGTTTTCATGACGACCTAAATCTGTAACAAAACCGGTTAACCAAAGATTTTCTAATTCTGCGATTTCATTATCTAAAGTTTGAATTAAATTTAGTAACTTCCAAGTGACTGGATAGCAAACTGGTACGCTTGATTCATAAGAGCTTGGTGTCATAACTTCTGGTGATTCTTCTAAACCGGCATTTTCCATAAATGCTTCTTTTTGTTTTTGTATACTTTCGATTTCTTGGTTAAACCAATCAGCAAGCTCTGACTCCCAAGCGCTTACTTTCGAATAGAGCTCATTTTCTGTAGTGGTTAACATTAATAATGAACCAATGCGTTCATAAATATTTAATGTCCGGTCACCTTCGTTTTTCCAAAAGTTATGGATGGTGTGTGATTTGAACTGGATATTAGTAACAAATGTTTTATGGATTAGTTGGTCATTATTGATCATGATTTTCTTCCTCAGCTGGAGCGGTAAATAGTGTTTTAGAAAGTTTGCAGATCTGCTTTTTCAAACTAACTCTGGATGAATGCAAAACTTCAAGTGACTCCCTTAATGGAGCAAGTTGCATTTCAGTTTCCCAATTAATTTTTGCGTGGCCATCCTCGCAATTTTTACTCAGTTGTTTTTCGGTATATCCTTTTTTTGTTGGTGGAATTTCTTTCCCCCAATGCCTATTAATTTTCTTGATAGGTGAGTACTCATGAGAAACCCAAGTGATGTAAAATTTTTCAGAGTTTTTTCGCTGCCTAACTTTTACTTGTAATGTCGATTTTTTAAAATCGCCCGACTCACCATGAATTTGATCTAAAAGAACTCTCCTTTTTTTGTGTTGATCACAAATATCTTGCGCACTTTCTACAATTGGTTTTTCAGCATCCTCGATAGCCTCTAAAACTAATTTCAGCACTTCTATTTCTATAGGCAGCATCTTTAACCCCGAACTTTAATTGAGACTTAATTATGCTTTGCAAAAAGATAGCTAAAGCCGAATTTTCAAACGTATATTCAAAAAAATTAGCCAAAGCACGTTTTTAAGTGTTGAGAACAGGAAGTTGAAGTGAATTAAACCTCAAGGGTGTATCTGGGAAATAAATCTAGAGCAATAAAAAGGCTTGCTCTATTTAGACGCAAATAAAAGTTTTCTGCGTTGCGAAACTGCCAAGGAACACTGTGAAGGGAGATTGTTTTTTGCATCATAAATACGCAAAAATTTGTCATTGAACGGCATTGGTTAAATTAACTGTTTTCTGCATCATAACTACGCAGAAAACCCGTATTTATGAATTGGAGAGCTATTGCGCAGGTTTAACATGTAGTCAAACCGACTGTAAATGCTGAATGGTTGCATCATAATTTATGCAACAGAATAGCTGTGAACTTTAAGTCACCTTGTTTTAAACGGTTCTAAAGAAGATAGTTCAGGAAAGAAATATCATTTACGGTTACTGCAATAAATTGAAATTTTGCATCATATATGTAGCAAACTAACTTATATTACTTGAAATCTAAAAGTTGAGAGCTTTGATGCTTACATCATCAATCTACTCTACGTCTCTTTTGTGTGTTGATTTATTTACTTAGAAAAACCCAGCCTTAGCTAACTGAGGGGTTACTCATAATTTTATGAGCATGTGGCTATAGGCAGCGTTGGTGTCATGATTAGCAATTTTAGATTTTATAGAATGTGAAGGGTCATACCTAAAAACTAGAATTTGAATAACCCTCTTTTAAAGTTAAGTGCTCACAATCCGTATAGTGGATAATGTTAGCCAGTAAAAGATAACAATCACTTTCCGCAAAGCGGTTAAATTGTTCGCTATATGTTTAACTCATCCTTCATATGCATTTTATGAGTTGTAAGTTCTCTGAAGCTTCAGATAAGCTCATTTAAAGTCCGCCATATGAACCATAGTAAACTTAAGCTTATTCCTCTTAAAGGATGTCGTTGCTGTATGGTTAATTCCGCATTATGGAAAAACAGTTTCCTGTATTCTTCCGTATAATGAACTGAGGCTTTGTCTGGTGGTATTTTCAGAACAATAGCGCAATAAGTAATATTGTTAGTTTTGACCAAAATATATCACTCGATGACAAATCCGCATCATGGAGTCTGTAAGGTATGGGCGTCTTCCATAATACGGAAAACAATGTTGATACATTTCCATTCACTTGGATTAGTAATTTAGTAGGGGAGGTGAGCAAGTGGTCTATGAATTGAACGGAACTTACTCCGCAAGGCGGACGTGCATTCTAACCAGAATACAGCTTTTGCTTTCAAGCTCAAAATGAAATTAAGGCAACACATCTAACAAGTCTAAAGAATAAAACAAATGTGATTGCACTCCACACTACGGACAGTTGATTAGCATTCCGTTTGGCGGATTAAATTTGATGTATTCAGCTTCCGTATTTTGGAAGGATTCAACTGATTACAAATTATGATATTCCATCGGCAACAATGAATTTGGAAAAATATCATCTTTAACCACCAGCTTAATGAAGTCCATTAAATGGATTTCGTCACACGAATTTACACTTGTATAACGGACTCACGATGCAACCGCATGCGTCCGTAGAATGAACAACATATAGTCCGTATAAAGGAACTTCTTAGCTTTGAAGTTAATGTCTTGTTTGCTCTTGGGTGTAGTTTCTTTGCAATTAAGCTTATAGCTAAAAGTTCAAATGTATTTACAAGTAGGTGGATTAGATGACTTGTTAAAGCATTCCGGTATTAGGATTCAATTGATTTGGTTACAGGCCAAATACCGGAATGAGTGATTGAATATGTAAAATGAAATGGGGCATCTAATTTAAACGCCTTAGTTGGTGGTTTTTAGGCATTTTTGAAAATTTGAAACAGAATACCTGAATTATCATAAGTTATTTGGTATCCGTAATATGGCATCTGATCCCCCTAGACAGCTCCGCTTTTCGAACTTAACCTATTTAGACATCTATCCGCAACACGAACCATTCTAGGTGGGGGCGGCTTGCTTGAATTGTGAGGTATTTGTTTTTAAATTACATATTAAGTCCTCTGGCGTGATCACATTTACTGGGTAATCGCTTTCTAACTTCTTAAGGTTTTCATGATAAAAGATAGATGTTTGACCAGCACTACTGGCTCTGTCATAAGTACAGAAGGAATCAATACCATAACCATAACCATAACCATAACTGTAGGAGAGGAATAAGTTTCATGACTAAACAGTCAAACAACCCTGCTGGAACCCTTTATGATTAAACATGACAAAAAATAAAGAAATACATACTAAAAGCTACTCTCAAGTCTAAATCGAGCCACAACTGAATATTAAAGTATCGTACTCGTTGTAACTCACTTCTGGACAAAAGCAAGTTAGAGTATTTAGTCAGTAAAGCCGCATTAAGGTGTGAGCAACGCTACCACGAAACTTAACCATACCACCTTAAACACAAAACCCAACGATGGAATGAAAAATGCCAAGCGTTGGGAATCACTCTTAAATGCTTTGTTAGCCCTAGCTTGACGTAGCCGCTAATATCATTGAACCGATACTAGCTATGCTACCCGCATGCGGAAGTAAGCTTGTGAGACCATTTAGCATCGAACCTAGAATGGTTTTGTTAGGTTTTGCTTGCTTAGATTGAACCTCTATTACATCTACAACCTCAAGAGCTTCATTGATGACACTAGATTCAACATCTTGTGACCGAATTTCATCTCTTAGTTGTGCGAATAGAGATTCAAGGTCGGTATTTGCCTGAACACTCATATTTGTTGAGTTGTCGACGGAATGATTATTAACACGAGCATTAGGACCACTCACGTTATATGTAATATTCTGCACAGAGCTACTATTAGTTTCAGGTTTCTTTGCACCCAACTTTTCTACATAAGCGGCGAAATGTGAAAAAGTGCCTTGAACTAAAACATCCTCTACATGTGTAACTTCCCAGCGATCTCTAGCTCCTGTCTGAACAATAATGTGTCCAATCTCAATGTTTTGAGGCTCTAGAAATTGGAACACTACCTGACCCGTCCCTTTTTTCGAGTTCTTTAAAGCACGTTCAGTAAGCAAAGGAGAACCGTCTAAAGTTTCATCGCTATATACACTGACATCACTACCACGACTTCTAATAAAATTACCAGCTACTTTTGCCAAATTCATTTAATTCTCCTTTAGGGCTAACGCTTTAAACAGCGGAAAACGCGATCGTAGCGAGTTGGTTTAAGGTGATTTAACTTGTTAGTTTTCAACTGCCGCTACCAATTTACCGTCAATTGAAAGACTGCCATCGCGAATTAAGACATCTCCAAGCCACACTGAACCGTAAAATTTATTGTCCAAATACAGTTCTTTACTGTACCGACCAACAATTTCCAATTTATGCTGACTCGATTGTGTGCCAAATATTACGGTATGCCGTAAAGGTGAAGGTGACGTTTTGCCTACAGTCGAAATAGGCATAAGTTCCTCACTATAGGGTTCCATAATTTTGATGGTTAGCCCTGGGTGATTGACATTATATTCCACCCAATCACCAACTCGCTTACCTGTATCTGCGCCGGTAAATCCAATCAAGTTAGCACAACCTGATACAAAAAATACAACACCGAACATGCTCAATTTGAAAAATGTACTCATAGAATCCTCTAAAAAACTAACGCCCAAAGCAGCGGGCGCACGTCAGTGCGTCCGACTGCCTTTGATTGTTATGCATATTGTTCGGGGCTAACAATTTCTTGGACATTTAGCCGGCCTTCAAAAATAACTTCTTTCGTTGCATGATCCTCGACAACCCCAAGCCAATACTTCCTAGCCTTCGCCAGACTCTCTTCCATTGGCTCACTATCACCGAGGAGATAAAGTTCGCTTGCGGTATGAATACGACCTTGGCCTCGCACCCGCAGCACCTGAAAGTCGGAGCCATTGAGGCCAATTCTATTAATCCAGAATTTGACTCCCTCCATATCTGGAATAAGCCAAATACAGCGTTGCCTAGATGGTAGGTGTGGAAATTCTTTGGCTCTAACATCTTCCCAAATTAACTCGCGAAGATACGCGACAAAATGATTTAAGATTTCACTGGCTATCCCTGCAACATTATCAGACTGAACCTCTCCTCTAGCTACTGCGCCAACAAATTTGACCCCTGGGACCTGCGATAAAGAACCATTTTCACTGTTTGTAACCGGGACCGTTTTCTTAAATTTTTCAAAGAAGCTAAAATATGGATTACTAGCTCCACCAATATCAATTTTTGACCCTGCCATCAAAACATCATGGGGGGACCATTCTGTTTTTCTATTGATGTGGAAATAATCAACTTCACTATCAATTACGCTCAATGTATCTCCTTATTGCATAACATTTTAGTATTTATGCGACACGCAGTTTGTGTTGCATAATCGCTTGTTGGACTGAGCCGCTACCTGCTCGGTGTGTCAGAGTTGGTGTTGTTTATGCTATGGGGATTTGCTTTTTCTGGCCTAAGCGATATCAAGCCAACGTAACTGGCGTGTCTATCGTATCTAAGCTATCCCTGCTTTACTCAGCGTTTTTTATGTTTCCATTACACCTAAGTTTGGCTAAATAAGCAACTATACTTTTGCACGCACAAAGCAGTCACTAGAGCATTTACCCTAACTTGTTTCGGGGCAAAATGTGAGTTAGGGCCGAAAGGCGGCTCTTTACAAATTCCGGATGCTCATAACGCAGTAAGTAGCGAGCTAAGTTTTATGTATCCACTCTTTGCTACTTATTATGTGTATTTAAAACAAGCTCAGTGCAACTTAATTGTTTCTTATTTAGTTTTAAAAAATTTGCTGTTGTACCAATAGCTTCAAAACCAAATTTGTGTAATATGTGCATTGAAGCAGGGTTATTATTTAGCACCTGAGCGTTTAATTGTTTTAAATTAAGCTTATTTTTTCCGATATGAATTAGTTGTTTTAAGCAGTAACTTGCTACACCTTTAGATGTAAACTCTTTACCTACACGATAACCCACATAGGCTTTTTGGTCTGAAATATCTTTTAGGTTAGCTCTCGCAACAATAACATTGTTTTTAATTACAATACCGCAAAAGGCATTACCTGAATTAATTTGATTAAGTAGATAATCAATATGCTTTGTAACACCACTGTGAGAATAAAAGTCTTTAGGCCTTGGCTCAATAAAACTTTCAAACCATTCTTTGTTTTTCAATTCAAAGTCCAATAGTATATTTACGTGATTTTTAGAAAGTGTTTTAAGTTCCATACACGCCTTTGATATTCATGATTTTTTGCTAGAGGTTTGCTAGGTATTTTGCCTTACCAGGTTGCTATCTGTAACCGTTGCTCTTTAAATAAATGTAGTTGAGTTTCAAAAGCAAACTGCTGTATCTCTGATTCCCATACATTTGAATCAAATGTAATCCAAACTTCCATAACTACTACCTCATTATTAGCTCGCTCACTTCGGATATTTCGGCCCTTACTTCGGGGGTTTTTCAACATAAATATAATATAAGGAAGTAAAATGAATTTTTAACCTAATCAAAGTCAAAGCATGGGCCTTTGATTTGATAATACTCGATCGGCAAATTAAACTTGCTTTGCAGTTCATTCAGATAGGAATGTTCAACGCTTGTGCATTTTACAGGACCAGCAACAATTAACTTTTCAACGAAACCTGCTTTATAAAAGTATGCATACTCTAGAAGTTGCCCAATTGCTTGCCGTATGCATGATTTAGCACTAAATGCTGTTTTGATTTCATACAACCTGTACTTATCACCCAATTGGAGAGTCAGATCAACTCTTCCGCATCCTATAAAGTTTTCAGTGCCTACGTTATCCCTGCCATAGACTTGCACTAATTCATCATACAAAGCCTGTTGAAGATCATTGTGGAATAGTCGTACATCTATTTGCTGATCTTTCTTATAGGAGGCTTTGGTAAATGACAGTTTTGTTTTGCAACCTGGTTTGAAAACAAAAGAGGGGGTAGAAGGGTTGTCATTATTTGATGCTATCTCTATGTGAAGATACAAAGGTAGTAAGCGATTTAACACATCACAAACTCGCTGATAATCAATTCTTTCACGATTTTGTTTTTCACCTAGGAAAATAAAAGCATTAGTTTTGCACCATTCTGACTTGATTATGGTTGGCTGAAAGTCTTCACTTCTAGAGCCGTCATGCTCAACATCATAGTGCCACATGCTTAAATCGTAAAATTCAGTTCCGAATTCATTGATGTATTCATTGAATAAATTAATTTTCTCTATTAGAGCATTAAGGTTTGGATGATCTCTACTAGGGCGAAGGGAGAATGCTACTCCGTATCGAAACAAATTATTTTCAAAGCCGATGTTAAATTGAAGCTCGGCTCGACCTCCGAAATGAGCTCCCCAATCTTTTTTACTCCCCTTTGGTCAAATACGTACTTTGTGGGAACTCGTGATAAAGAATGAATATTTTTCCTCAATTCTTGAAGGTTACCCAGCTCATATGCTGTGAGCATTTCATTAATTTTATTTGCAATGTGAAACAGAGATGTCATTTAAAAACCTAAAAGTTAAACCTGAATTGAGTATTACATTTGGATTGTTAATGGCCAACTTTGATTTTTGATAACAGTACTCGACTTAATTCTCTAGTTATAAAGTGTTAGTGATGGAGGTTGTGTTTATTTTTTTTGCATCATAATGTTTCGGTTTATAAATAAATAAAAACCTTTAAAATCAACTGTTTAAATTTTCTATAAATTTTAATTGTGAAATACATACTGTGTGTAGTTGCCAATTTAGTGACCTTCTGTTTAAAATATAGCTTCATTGTTAATAATTTTTTATTGGTTGTGTTATGGGAAATCGAAGTCAATTTTTGGATGAAGCAATATCTATTCAAGTTAGTGCGTTGCTTCTAGTGAAACAAGCTGCAGTTGTAGATATTCAATTGGCTGCGCACCTTTTCTGTATTCAATCTGAAGCTGATGTGGTTGCTATACGTGATGCTAGTACAATGACATTGCAACGACTAGCTAGAGAAAAAACAGTTATTAACGCGGCATCGCTTGGTTTGAATGGAATTAAACAAATGCTAGATGCTATTAAAAGTGCTGAGAATAACGATTCAAAACTTGGCAAGCTTAAAAACTTAGCTGCAAGTACCTCAATCGCTGTGGTGGGGAATTAATTATGAATGCAATTAGTTCAGAACTCATAGGTTTAGTGGATGGTAGAAGTGTTTCATATAATATAACAAGAGACATTTCACTGATTGTTACGCTGATGTCTCTTAATGCAAGACCAGCTCTTGTTGCAGAGCTCTTTCCTTATATCAAAATTGGACGCTATAAAGAAATAAAAAGGGAAGTAGACACTATTTCTTCTAAGCCATTTGAGTTCAAGAAAATTGCAAATTCAGTTGGTTATGGATGGGTTGATTCAAACCGCGAAGGCTTTTTGATAGCGAATCTGCTATTTAATGAAGCTAAAGCTCTGTACCCTAATTTTGATTTTGATAATGTTTTTGCAGATATGCTTGTTAATGTTTGTATAAGCTTTAATAAGCGCTTCCAAGATTTGGTCGACCCAATTGACATTAATCAAGTAAATTCATTGTTTTGTGGAATTTCTAAGCAGGACTTATACCCAAATAGATGCTCATGTGGCCGCTTTTATTTAAGAACAACCCAAAGTTTCACTTCTTCTTGTCCTTGGTGTCGTTGTGGTGTTAATCCTAAATCAGTGAAAACAATCAAACTTAAAAAAGTAAATATTCATCATTTCGTTCAAGATCAATCAGTTCGAGTACAACACACGCAAGTAGCTAAAATTTCGTAGGTTGAAAGGAATGAGATTCTATTTAAGTTTAACAATTATAGCATTGGGAGTTATGAATGCTGGCTTTGTGTCTGCTAAAAGCTCACCGGTTTCTGGAACAGAAAAACCTAGTAGAGGATGGCACTTTTACGAAGATCCTGAGCTTGTAGATGAGGAAAAGCAAGAAGTTCCAAAGGCGCAACCTCCTTCTGCACAGCCAAATGATAAGAAACAACCAGAAATGGTTGAGATTAATTCAGCGTGGTTGAAAGAAAACCTTCCTAAATTACTCAATACAGCTATTGATGATCCTAGTACAGAGAACATTTCAAACTATTATTACGCACAACGTTTAGCTATCGACAAAGCGAATGCATTTAGCGATCAAACAAAAGAATTCTTTATGTTTGAAGAGCAACTTTCTGAGAGTAACCGTCGACCAAATTCAAGCAATGCGTTATTTGCTCATAAAATAAAAACAAATAAAGATAAAGCCAAAGTGTTCAATTCTTTATTTGATAAAGCTGGGCTGTGGATGTTCTATCGTTCTGACTGCCCGTATTGTCACCAACAATTTCCTGCGATGGAGTCCTTAGCTAAGATTATGGGGGTTGATGTGTTAGCAATCTCAATGGATGGCATTCTTTTAGATAAAGAGTTCCCGGGAGTTAAGCATGTCACCGACCCTAACATGACTTTGTCTCGAAAGTTTCAAGTGAACATTACCCCTACAACAATGCTTGTCTCAAATGATGGTCAGCACTTTCAAACAATTAAATATGGCATGGCATCAGGTAGTGAACTTGTTCAAAGAGCACTCTATGCAGCAAAACGGATGAACCTCATTAGTGAGGAGCAATTCGTTAAAACACAAGAAGTAAAAGACATTCTTGTGTCAAAGGAGCCTTTAGTAGTTGAAAAGCAAAAGTTAGAAGACAACCCTTCAATTCTATCTGACCTACTCAGAAAACGGCTTAATGAGATTAACCTTTCAACGACATCAAAGGCTCAGTAATGTTTAAAATTAATAAATTAAGAGTGCTAATTGCACTTAGCGCTTTGTCTCCATCAATTCATGCTTCAACTGTGATGGAAGATGTCTTTACTGAAGCTGTAACATTTCAAACGACAACAGCTACTTCATTTAGTACACCAACAAGAAACGGTATTAGTTTTGGTGGGGCTTCTTACAGAGTAAAAGGGGTAAGAGCGAACGTCGTTAATTTTCAACCTCCGAAAATATCTGGAGGCTGTGGTGGCATCGACTTTTTTGCGGGAAGCTTTAGTTTAATAAACTCCGACCAATTAGTGCAAATGGGAAGGGCGATTGCACAAGGTGTACCATCATACGCCTTTAACTTGGCTTTAACTTCAGTTTGTCCCTCATGTAGTAAGTTAATGTCAGACCTTCAAACAAAACTTGATGAATTTAATCAAATGACAGCTAATGGCTGCGAAAAGGCTGTTGGATATTTGGGAGATCTGAAATTAGATGACGGCACAAATGCAGTCGATACTTTCAAGAGCTCAGTGCAGTTTGGTGCTTTAGAAGGGCTCGCAAATGATGCTTCAGGTTGGTTAACAGATAGAGGTGAGGCAAACGCTACGAAAGGCGATACAGATAATACAGCTGTTAAAGCAGAAAAAAATGGTGTCGAAGTAGAAGTTAATACAGCTCATCATATTCTAGTGAATGCAAATGTCAGTGCTTATACCCATTCCTCAATCTCAGGTTTGGGTGGTGCAAACTTAAAAGACCTGATCATGTCGTTAACCGGTACAACAATTTCTAGAAGGTCTGGAAGCACAAGCTCGACCGATACCGGGATTGATGTAATAACTAAACCTGCAACTGTCTCATTAAGAGATATTTTCGAAGAGTCTGATACAGGCTCAATTAGAGTAATGAAGTGTGAAAGCACAGATCCAAATTGCTTAAACCCTATTGAACAAACCATCTCAAGCAGAGGCTTGAAGTACATTTTTGATGATATAGCAGAAAAGCTCGTTGTCAAAATTGATAAAAGACTGAATGTAGCTCAGACGGCAGATGAAATTGCACTACAAGCTATTGCAGATTTAAATGCTACAGAGTTAGTTAGCGCTTTAAAAAGCCCTCGATTGGCCGCAAAGACATTATCATTAACAGCGCAGGAAGCTGTAGCTCAGCAAATAATAACGGTACTTCAGGAAGTACTTCATAACATCAAGTCAAATTCATCTGTAGGTGTATCACTAAAAGGGGCTGTTGCTAAACCATATATCGAATCACTGGATAAGCTCAATGATGATCTTGATAAAATGCGATACAAAATAGGTGAAGATTTGAAGTTAGTTGCCACACCATATGCGGTTACTCAAGCAATTAAATAAGTTACTGACAATCCAGAACAGTGGGAACTTAGAGCAATTTAATGATAATTTCAAAGTTCCAGGAGAGTACAATTAAACAACTGTACTGGTGTTTGTTGAGCACATTCAGTCAAATCATTCTCAACTATAATGTGACTACTTACCGCTCTATTGACAGATTTTTTTTGTTGGCCGTTACTCGATAGTATCGAGAATTACGCACTTCCATAAGCAGAAACGTCCGTCCAGCCGCTTTTAATTCTATGATGTATATATAACGGATATTAAGGGCGGCATTTAAGTCACGATCTATATCTACAGTTCCGCAACACTTGCGAACCGAGAAAGGCATTTCTTCCCTTTTATTTCAAACTAAGTATAAGTTGTCTTCGATCTCGTAAGTCTAACTTCCTTAATATTGAAGTCATGTGTTCCTTTACTGTTCTCTCTGTAATATCAAGGATTCTTGCAATTTGCTTATTTGTAAGTCCTTTGATCACTTCATGAACCACTTGAATTTCTCTTTCAGTAAGAGACTTCAATTTATTTTTGGATTTATAATTAGAAGGCGTTGTTAATAAAACAGACGACAGGTTCAAAAGTAATTGCTCTGGTACCCATATGCCGCCATGGAGAATAGTTTCACGTATTTGTTGTAAAGTACGACTGTTAACATTCAAATTAACGTACCCTTTTGCTCCATATTGAAGTGATTTAGTAAGTTGCTTTATGTCTAATTTATTTGTTAATACTATCACTGGTATATTTACTTTTACGCAGCGCTCAATTGTTAAGCACCAGTCTAGACTTCCAGCTAATAACCACACGAACGCTTTTTCTGGTAAAGGCTCTGGAACAGACTCATGAATTATGGAATCTGGAAATGCCTCGAGCCAGCTAGGTGGTTTAATTTCATCCAGCATAATAAAAATATTCTGACACATATAATTTTCCACCTCAAAAACAGGCCATATGTTACTTGAGAAGTTTTAAGACTTACTACTTGTCGATAGATAATTATATTTAGCTTCTTGAATTGAAATATGTCAATGAATCAGTTACATCGCTGAATTTTGGAAAGAGTTTTTCGCAGTAATGATTTTTTTCTATCAAGCTTGTTGCAGAAAAGCAATCAGAGAATATGGTAACTTGATAGCCCTTCAGATTTGCTTCTTGTCCGTTGCTATCAATAGTTAACGCAGAGCAGGCTCCAATAAAAAATAATTGCTCTATTTTGTTTCTTTTTAGAACTCTTTCAACTTCAGGGTTACTGAAAATGCTCAAACCAAATCCACAGGGGATACTGTGAATTAACTCTCCAAAGGTACTTAGGAAGTCTAATTCTTCAGCACCATATGAGCCTTTTTCAAAAGCTTTAGTATCTGCTACCCATTTGAATAAACCTAACGGGTTATCTACCTTTCGAATTTCATCATTGTATATAAAAGGAATGCTCAGTACATAATCAAAGTTAAGAATATGCGTCATTAAGAGTGAAAAAGTACACTCTAAAGCTTCTTGTTGATAAGCTACATCTTTGATAAATGGGTTTATCTTTCCGTTATAGTGGAAAATATCATTTTGATAGCCTGTAATGACTAAGGCTGTTTTTTTCATTATTTCCCTCAATGAATTTAATAATTATATTAGGATAATAGCCTATAATTTTATCAGGTAAAATTATAGCTTTTAAAATCTACTTTCTAGCTCTAAATGCTCTCTTTGTAAAACCTATGATTATTAACTGAGTTTTGATTTTCAAATTGCGAAGCAATTTGAAAATCAAAATGAAAATGAAAGCATGTGCTTTTTTTAGGTTGCTGATAAATAAGATGATATTTTTTGGTCTCATAATTGCTTTGTAATTATCTTGGAGGCGCACATGCTTAATATCTATGATGTCATAAGAAATGTAATTGCAGTTGAGGAAATTACTGAGCCTCACTTTTTTTGCATTGAAAATTTAACTGGGTACCACCAGTGCCTTCTACACTTTTCTAAATTACATAAAATACTTCCCCAGTTAGTCAACAACTTACGTATGTTGAGTTGCCAAGATACAGCGAAACATCTCACTTTGCTAAAAATAAATAACAGTCTGCAGCTCAAGTTTGGAGATGAAATTGTTTATCACTTTACCGATGAATGCGAATTTATTTACCCGTACAGCGTTGAACCGCGCCTTAGAGAGTGTGCTGCTGAAACAAGTGATTCATTAATTGAAAAAATAAGGCTCTATTGTAACTTTCAGACTCAACAAGAACATTGGAATTTAGAGTGGATAAATGAAAGCTTTAGTAACTCTCATACTGTCGGAATCATTAACTTAAATCAAATGCCTACAAAGCTAAGTTCTACTGAGTTCTACCTGTTCTATCCATTCTTAAGTAGTGAGGTTCAAGCTGTAGTTGAGTCAATGTGTAAACCTAAACTAAAAGCTTTTTTAGCAGATGATAGTGAAACTAGTTTGTTTACAACAAAAGCGATGCTTGAAAATTTGCGATTAGATGTGACTGTTGCTGCCGATGGGGCAGATGCCTTAAGTATCTGTAAAAAGCAAGAGTTCGATTTGATCATTTTAGATGAAAAAATGCCTCACTTATTTGGAAGTGACGTTTTTCAAGAGCTTAAGAAGCTTGATATTAATAACGGATCAATCAAGGTTATTCTTTCTGGAATTACTGAAAAAGATGGAGTTCTTGATCTTGCTGCTAAGGGCATCGATATTCATTTAGAAAAGCCCGTAACAAAACTGAAGTTACAGAATTTAATAAATCAAATTGAAGAAAGTAATCAATACATTTAGGAGGTTATATGCCAAAGTTTGCTTTAGTGTTAATCGGTTTTCAGAATGATTATTTTTCTGATGATGGGATCCTTCATTCTTATATTAGTGAAAGCTCTGCAGTAACGGGCGTTTTATCCAATACTATAAAGTTAATTGAAAATCATCATGATTCATTTGATGTTATTGTTAGTACACCAATTTGTTTTACTGAGAATTATGATGAGTTAACTAACCCCATCGGTATCTTAAGTGCCATAAAGGAAGTCGGTGCTTTTAAACAAGGAACTTATGGAGCAAAGGAAATAAGTCAATTTGATCCCTTTAAGGATGTAATCACGACAATCCCCGGAAAGAGAGGGTTAAATGCATTTACTGACACTGAGCTAGAGAGTTTCTTATTAGAAAATGATATTTCTGATGTTGTTTTAGCTGGTACTGTTACCTCTATTTGCATTGATTCAACAGGGCGTTCAGCCCACGAAAAAGGCTTTAATGTCACTATTTTGAACGATTGTACTTCGAGTCGAACACCCTTTGAGCAACAATTTTATTGTGAACATGTTTTCCCTTTGTATTCTCGTGTAATTGGTTCAAAAGAATTAGTGAATTTGTTATGAAAACGGATAAAAAGTCTAATGAAGAGCTACAGCTTCAAATTCAATATGCTTTAATAGAAAAAACTGCGCAGTTTCAGCAGAAACAAATGGAATTGCTATCAGTTATTAAAGAGTGCATTTTTGAAGTCGATGAAAACTTTTCAATTAAGTACTTTAATAATGCATGGAAGCAGGAGCTTGGTTATTCTGACCAACAAGTTGAAAATCAACATCTTTTACATTTTATATACTCACCAGACTCTCAGATATATAAAAACTCACTGGAGCTTAAGGCAGGTCAATCAATTTCTGAACATGTTATTGTTACAAAGAATGATGGGCAGTCAAGCTGGTATCAACTTACTTTAGTCAAAAGTGAATCTTCATTTATTGGGTCATTGTTCAACATAGAATATATGATGAAAGAGCAGTTCAGATTGACGCAAAAAAATGAGTTAGCTGAAAGACTTTCACTTGTTGCTAAACACACAACTAACCTTGTTATTATTGCCGATCCACAAGGAAAAATTGAATGGGTAAATAGTAGCTTTGAGGTGTTTACAGGGTTTTTTTTGGATGAGATAAAAGGGAAAAAGCCAAAAGAATTTTTGCATGGCCCTAAGACTTCGCAAAAAACGAAAGAACGTATGGCGGAACACCTTAGAAATCATGAAAACTTCAATTTGGATATTCTTAACTATAAAAAGTCTGGCGAACCATATTGGGTAAATATTGATGCATTCTTCGTTTTTGAAGATGAAAAACTAAAAAATATTGTCGCGATTGAATCTGACATTACAGCTAAAGTGGAAGCGGACTTAAAAGTTAAGGAAATTGAGCAGAATTACAGGCTAGCGACAAACTTTATCCAAGAGCCAATCCTTAAATTATCTGAGGATTACTCTATCCTTTATTCCAATGAAAGTTGGAAATCTCAATTTGACAATCAACTTTCAAACAGCTTTTTAAGTTATATTACTGATGAATTTAGAAGTACGTTTATAGAAGCGATAAACACAAATGACAACACCTCGGGTCAGTTTGAATTATTTCTTCAAACAAATAATGGTTATAAATGGTATGAGTCACATTTTCAGGCTTTTCAAAGTGAGATCCCTCCATATAGAAAAGAAATCGCAGTGAGCTTAATTAATATTGATGAGCGTATTCGAACTAGTAAAGAGCTTAGCCGTCAAGCTCAAAAGGCTGAAGATTTAGCTCAAGCAAAATCAAGATTTATAGCAAATATTAGCCATGAGATAAGAACACCTCTAAATGCTATTTTAGGATCTTCAGAATTATTATCTGGGACAGGGTTGAATGAAGAACAAAAAACATTCAATTCTCTTATTAGTACTAGTGGCAGTGCGCTTTTGAGTATCCTCGATGATGTATTACTATTTTCCAGAAATGATGAGCATAGAATTGAATTAGAAAATCAAGTATTCAACATCGAAGAGTGTATTAGTGAAGTTTTTAGAGTAGTTGAAACTTCGGTTCTACAAAAAGAAATTACATTAATAGCAGATATTTGTATTGATTGCCCTGTACTTTGCTACGGTGATAAGCCTAGAACTCGGCAAATGTTATTAAACATTATTTCAAATGCAATAAAATTTACTTCTGAAGGACATATTAAGGTCCTTGTTAAGCACAATGAAAACAAGGAATATATAGTATCTGTTATAGATACAGGTGTTGGGATCTGTAAAGAACGTATTGATACGTTATTTCAACCATTTGTCCAGCAAGATAGTTCTATCACTCGGAAGTATGGTGGTAGTGGTCTTGGGTTAGCAATATGCAAACAGATTTGTGACGCTATGGGCGGAACTATTGAAATTGATTCAATTCAAGGCCAAGGAAGTACATTCAGACTTACTCTCCCCTTTGTACCGGCTTCAGAAGAAGCATTAAAAGCGAATGAGCCCTTTAATTTTTATATCATAGGTGTTGACGGGTCAGTTTCTGATGCTCTCTATCATTTACTACTTAGGATGGGTCATAATGTATTTGTTTTTAAAAATTTAGATGAAGTAACTCATTTTAATAAATCAAGCGATAGAGTTATTGTTACTGAGCCAAATCAAATGTTTAGTTTCAGTGATTATTTCAAGCAAAACTTAATCAGCGTACCTGTTCTTCTAATTAATGCCAATGAAACTATTAGAAATCTATATGAGAGCGAGAGGTTTGTTAAATTCGTCTCAGGTCCAGTTGAACGCAATCTGCTTGAAAAGGGGCAGGTGTTATTTGCTGAAGAAATTATAGATTTTGGAATTTTTAAAGATAATAAAAGAACAGAAAGCGATATTTATGCAGTAAGAGGTTATTCAGGAGCTGACGTATTGGTTGTAGAAGACAATCCGAATAATAGGCTAGTCATTGGTAGATACTTAGAAAAGTTGAATTGCAATGTTCATTACGCTCATGATGGAGTTCAGTGTTTGAATCAAATGAACAAAAACAATTTTAAACTGGTACTTATGGATATCCAAATGCCGAATATGGATGGTATTGAAGCTACAAAAAGGCTTCGCAACGTATTTGCAAGTAATGAACTACCTATAATAGCTTTAACTGCAAATGTTTTAGATGGAGATAAAGAGCGCTATTTTGAGGTAGGAATGAATGACTATATTGCAAAGCCTATTCAGTTTTCGAAATTAATAGAGGTTTTGGATAAATTTTTAATGCAATCTCACTTTGTGGGCTCACGGTTTGAGAGAATGCAACAAGTAGCTAGTTGGGTCAAATCAACTCTTAATTCTTAATTTGATTTTCATTTTGCGAAGCATAATAGTAATGAAGCGCATGAGTAATTATAACTATTTGTAATTATTTGGTTATTTTTGGGTTTGCTTCTTGCATCTACATAACTTATCACAAGTTATGAGGGTGTTAAAATGATTGCTCGAAACGTCGCTATTATATTTATTTTCTTTTCATCTTCGCTTTTCTCCTCTGAGAGTAGTTTAAATTATATTGAAAGTGCTGACGGAAAAAGAATTAAGGAAGTCTCTAACCTAGTAAAATGGACACATACCCGATTTGTTTTTAATCGGGATATTCAAAGAGTAGCTGTCGGGAATGAAAATACACTAGATGTAAATGTTGTTGGTGGCCGTGAGTTACTTATCCTAGCTAAGAGGCTAGGTAGAACATCAATGATAGTCTGGTATGACAACAATAATTCAGAAACTTTTTTACTTGGAGTAACAGAAGACTACAGTGTTCTTGAAAATGCTATAAAGGATATTCACCCTGCTCTTCAATTGGCCATTGCACCTGACAGGCATGCAATTGTGATTAGGGGCACGGTTCCTACGGAGAGTTATAGGCATGCAGCTTATACTGCTGCGAAGAATTACTTATATGCGTCTTCAAGCTCTCAAACTTCACAACCTGTCTTAGGCGGTGATCCTAATCAAAGTGTACTCCAAAATCTATCGCAACGACTTCAAGGTTTAGGTGCTATATCTAATGGAATAAGTAATCAAACTAGTAAAGTAGCTATTATTAATTTGATTAAGGTTAGTGAGGTCCCAAAAGCAAAAGAGGATAAAATAGCAGAAGTAATAAAGTCTTTGAATGAAGAAAATGTAAATGTAAAGCGCCTATCAGCTAACTCAATTCTAGATGATGATAAAGATGTTTTTTTACTCTCTGGTAAGGTTAAAAATCAAATCCGACTTGTTCGTTTACTCAATTCAATAAATACCTTGTTTAAAGGCGAGCAGGATTTACCTAGGCAACAGTTAAATTCAGCGCAATTATCGCCTCAGCAAAGCATTGATCAAAGTGAAGAGGCGGAAATAAAAGTCTTAGCGAATGAGTCAGGTTCATTAATGTCAGGGGGAGAAAATCAATTTGAGATGAGTAATGTGAAGTCTAATATTGCTCGTGCAACATTACTCTCATTAGCCGGTGGACGAGTACTTTCAACAATTGAGGTGGAGGATTTACCACAAGTTAGGGTTTCTGTTCAGTTATATGAAGTTAACCAGAGAAAACTAAAGCAATGGCGACCAGACCTAAGTGTTGTTTCAAAAGGATATAGTGATAATGGGCTTTTTACATTAGCTGGTTTAACAGAAAGGGAAAACGGCGCTGCTACAATCGAAAATGCATTGCAACTTGTTGGTGGGCAGTTGACCAATAACCTTCAGTTTTCTACATCTCAGTTTGCAATAGACATGCTATTTTCGTTACTTGAACAGCAAGGTATTTCTAAAACGCTTTCAAGGCCTAGTATAACCGTGTTATCTGGAGAAAGTGCAATATTCAAAGTCGGTGGAGAGGTGCCAGTACCAACTAGTTTTAGTCCCTCTGGGATCACAGCAAATCAGCAAGGTAATAGTAGCTCAGTATTTAGTGGAACTGAATTCAAATCTTTCGGTGTTGAGTTAAGTGTAAGAGCTCTAGTTGATGATAAAGATAGAATCACTCTAGATTTGAATCCTGTTATTTCACTACCGGATACAGTTTTGACATCGCAAATCGCTCAAAGTACAGGAAGTAGCTTAAATAGTAGCGCATTCAATACACGTAGTCTTCAGACTTCAACAAGGCTAAATGATGGACAGCCTATAGTCATAGCTGGATTAATAAATAATGATAATAATTCAAGTCATGATTTTGTACCAGGAAAGGATGGAAAGAGTCTATTCGGTAAATTATCAGAGACGAACAGTAACAGTGAAAATAATCGAGAGTTGGTAATTGTAGTTACCCCCAGCATAGTAAGACAACAAGTTAATGATATGTCTGAATGGATATCGCCAAGCCTAGATAATCTTTTTCAGAGTTTCCTTGAGGAGAATGTATTATGAAAGCCTTAATAATTTTAAGTTCTATTTTATTGTGCTCTTGTGCTAACGTTGATTATGTAGAATATGTTAATCCCAATTTACAGTTGAAAAAAATTGTACAGAAGCATGGCTTAAATAGATCAGGGCTCAATTGTATTGATGGGAAGTCTGACTGCGATGGAGCAATAAGGGAGATTAACCAGTTACTTTTATCTCACCCTGATAATGACGATATAAACTTAGTTCACGCAAACTTATTATTGAAATCAGGAAAGAACGACCAGGCAAACTACACCTTAAATAAGCTTGTAAATCAAAATAAGCCTCAATTGATATCTCTTATGATGGCTATTGAGTTAAATATTTTAAAAAACAACCTGAACCGTGCAGTTAGTTTGTCAGATAAAGCTTTGAAATTGTATGGTGCCCAGCCTAAGGTTTATGCGCAATTGGCCGCCATATATTATGCTAAGGGAGATTATATTGCTGCAGGAAAATACTTAGATATCTCAAAAAGTACAGGGCTGAGTTACCCACTATACTATTACAATCTAGCGCTAATCTCTGAAAAGCAAAAGGACATTAAGAAGGCATGTAATTATTATGCGAAGTCTTTGGAGTATGATGCAAGCTATGAGCAATCGATTCATAACCGTAGTAGGCTTAGCATCAACATGGTTTGTTGATATGTGTAAAGCATATTACTGAAAAACTCACTGACTATTAAAGGCCACACGATAATTATTTATCTAAACTCACCGAGAAAACCCCGTGATAAGAACAAAGTGATGTCGCGGGGATGAATCAGTGTCACCCCTGCTCTTGGATATATTTTCGTATAGTCTCTGCGCTTGCATTCCCTACAGAACACACAAAGTACCCATCAGACCAAAATGTTTTCTCTTTCCAAAATTGGTTTTTCAGATAAGGAAATGATTTCCAGATTTTAGCGGTTGTCGCTTGCTTAATCCTCCTTGCGTGCTGGCCTACTGAATATCGAGTGCCGATTGTAATCAGCATATGAATGTGATCTTTGTCTATCTCAACCTCTTCGATCCTAAAGTCAGATGATAGAGAAACATCGAAAACCGTTTTCTTTACAAACTCACCCAGCCTTCCGTTTAGCAGAGGTTTTCTGTACTTAACCACCAAAATTAGATGAAGCGCAATTAGATATTTGCAGTGAGATTTAGTTTCATATTCCATCTTGACAACTTGGCCTTATACAGTAGTCTATACAGTATATGAAAAAGACGCTCAGATACAACTACAGGCTAAACCCTACGCCAGAACAAGAAGTTAAGCTCATTGAGTTTGGTGCAACAGCTCGTGGCATTTGGAATCTGTTGTTGTCTGAAAATATGCGTCGTTATGAATACGATAAAACATTCCTGTTTTACAAAGATATGGCTTCTCTCCTCAAGGAAATTAAGCCATTCGAGGAATTTAGCTGGATTAAAGCGTTTGATTCTGCTGCTGCTCAGCAGGTTGCTCGCGACTTGGAAACAGCGATGAAGAATGCATTTTCTAAAGGTCGTTTGCAGCATTTTCCAAAGCACAAAGTTTCCTACAAAAGGAAGCGGCTTCACAATGATAGCTTCCGAGCGGTCAATAATTCCAACTGTATTCGAATTGAAAATGACGCTATAAGCATCCCAAAGGTCGGCAAAGTGCCAATCGTTTTGCATCGTGGACTTGCGAGCAAAATTAAGACCGTAACCATTCAATATCGTCACGGAAAGTGGGGATGCAGCATCACACAGGAGGTGGAGTGTAAAACGGCTAAACAGGTTTTGGAAAAGATCACTGGTTTTGATATCAACTCAAAGCAAACGGTTGTTGGTTCGAACGGATTTGTGGCCGATAATCCGAAGTTTTTAAAACAGTCAAAAGAGAAGCTAAATCAATTGCAACGCCAGCTTGCGCGTCGAACCAAAGGCTCAAATCGTTGGCACAAAACTAAACAACGCATCAATAAACTACACGGTAAAATCTCAAGGCAAAGGCTCGACTTTGCACACAAAATTTCACGACAGATAATCAATGAAACTGATATAGCGTGTTTTGAAGATTTAAACGTAAAAGCGATGCAAAAGTTCAATGGCAGCATGGTTGCCGATAACGTAATGGGGCTGATAACTCAGCTTTCAAAATACAAAGCTGAGTTAGAGGGTAAGTTGTATCACGAAATTGGTCGATTTGAGAAGTCCACTGGGATCTGCTCAGAGTGCGGCCAAAACCATGTTTTAACATTGAACGATAGGTATTTCACTTGTGTAGCTTGCGGAACGTATCAAAACCGTGATCTATCGTCGGCTAAGAGCATAGAAAAGACAGGTGAATTAGATTTAATTGCGGCTGGAATCGTCGCAAGGGTAGCACCCGTATCTCAGGAGAAACAATCCGTTAAAACGAAAGTCTTCGAATTATCGAAGTTGGATTTTGGATCTGAGAAAAAAGAAGCAGCCTAGCCGTTAAGCTAGACTGTAGAAGCCCAGTGATCAGAGCGAAGCGATGTCGCTGGGTAGTTCACCATGTGGCCTTTTTGATTGAATAATACACAAGCTAGTGTTATCAAAATTTCCGAGAAACACATTGAACGACGCGAAGCAGCATCGATGACCAGTCCACATATGATCATTGTTTTGGCCTTTTCAAATTGGAGTAATTCTCATACTTCCATATCAAAACCCTTAGATAAGACCCTCCAATAATAATATAAAAATTTGTACTTGAGTTATATACAGTTACCAGCCTGATTTTCATTTTTGATTTGCATTTTGCAAATCACTTTAGAATTTCAATACCAAGATAAAGTTAACATATTGTATTTTAAGGTTTTATTTTTTGGCATGCTTTTAGCTTTAGTTAAAGTGAGCAAAAGCTCTTAAATTCTAAAGGTGATCAAAATGAAAAAATCATTAAACAATCTAAACGGTAAAAAACAAAAAGGTTTTGTATTAACTTCAGAGCTAATCATCCTATCAACATCAATGGTTGCAGCTTTAGTTATTGGGCTCTCTACTTTAAGAGACTCTGTAACAAGTGAGCTAGAGGATGTAGCTGAAGCAATCGGAGCTCTTGACCAAAGTTACGCATTCGATGGACTTATCAATGCTGAAGGAACTGCAGAAGTATCTGGTTCAGCATTTATCGATTCAGTTGATGTATACGCAGGTGATGAATCGTCATTTACCTTTGTTGCCTCTGACTTTAGTGAAAGTGCAGCACTTATTAGTGCGACTCCAAGTGGTGACGCTGCAACTCGAACTGCTGCGGGTGGCTCTCTTGGTAATTAAACCTATATAGTCACTGCCACAAAGGGTGGCAGTGAGTTTCTTTGGAGGTGCATCATGAAAACAAAGCATAAAGGAGCTACAACAGCTGCCATGACTTTACTATTAACTTCAGGCATGCTCGCTTCAGCCATAGGTGTTAGACAAGTAAATTCAGAAGATCAAATCTCAGCTTGGACAACGAATAAGAATTTATCTGCTGGTCAAGTTATTACGGTCCATGATGTTACACAAATTCAATTAGATAAAAGCAAATTTCCAAATTTATCTTTATCTATACAAAACCCTCGATCACTAATTGGCAAAAAATTAGCTGTAAATAAAAACCAGCAGCAGTTAATTTTTGATGCTGACTTAGTGAGAGCAACTAGAAAAAGCTTATCAGAAGCAATCCCTGCTGGTCGAGTTCTTTACACTCTTAAACTACCAAGTTTAGATATTCCTTTATCTCGAATTCATAAAGGAGATAGGCTTGATATCGTAGCTAAAACTCAAGGAGTGGTTAGAACTGTAGCAGCAGATGTCCAGTTAATTGGTGTATCTAAATCACCAACTAGTCCGGCTTCAAAAAGCCCTCTTGATACAGCTTCAAGTTCGTCAAGCAGTGCTAGCAACACTTCTCTTGTATTAGCTGTCTTACCAAAAGATGTATATTCGCTTGCTGGAATCAGCTTCGAAGATAATGTTTCTGTGATTGTGCATAGCGCTTATGACATAGAGCAAGGCCGGATTCAAAAGTTTGAAAGGTTACAAAGGAATAGAAAAATTGAAGTTGTCAAAGGAACTAAAAATGAAGCTGTTTTAGTTTCTAAGTGAGCTACTATGTTTAACTTCAAAATTAATAATGATAATGCCCCTGAAAGCCCAAGTCTATTAGACGTTAAAGGGTTGCTTCATGACAAAGTAATCGAAGAGTTAGAAGAGAACTTTACAAACTTTAATGAGCTTGACTTAGCAATAGCAGTTAGAGCAATTTCACAAGAGATTGAGTTTTTCGATGGGTTAGATTTATCTGACCTTCAAATATCACAAATCATCAGTGCTGTAGCGGATGATTTATCAGGATACGGGCCTATTGCCCCATACATGATTGATGAAAATATTAGTGACATATTAATAAACGATTTCAATGATATATGGGTTGACAAACAAGGGCGTTTAGTTAAAACCCCAAGCAGCTTTGATAACCCTAAGCATCTCCTTAGATTTATCGAAAGAGCATTAAACCAGTGTGGTAAACAAACTAACACTTTGTCTCCAGTGGTAGATGGAAAGCTTCCTGATGGTAGTCGTTTAAACGTTATTATTCCCCCTGCTTGTACAACGACTGCCATCGTTTCTATTCGTAAATTTAGTCATAAAACCATAACAAAAAGCTATTTAATACAAAGCGGCCTTATTGATTCCAATTGGCTTGAATTTCTAGAGTGTGCTGTTGAAGCTGGTGCAAATATAGTTGTAAGCGGGAATGCTGGTGCAGGTAAAACGTCATTTCTCAATGTACTGTCGAGCGCTATAAGTGAGAACGAGAGAGTTGTAACTATTGAAGAAAGTTCGGAATTAAAGTTACATCATAATCATGTTGTTCAGCTAGAGGCACATAGTGCAAATAGTGATGATAAGGGTAGCATAAGTTTAAGTGAATTGGTGAAGGCTGCTCTAAGAATGAGAGCTGATAGAGTCATAATCGGTGAGGTACGCTCTAGTGAAGTGATTGATATGCTACAGGCAATGAGCTGTGGTCATCAAGGATCTATGACAACAGTACATGCTAATAGTGCTTATGATGCAATTAGTCGAATCTCAACATTGACACAGCTACATAACCAGCAATTTAGCTCAGATCACATCGACGCTCTAATCGGTTCATGTCTTCAGTTAATTATACATCTAATTAGAGACTCTGATGGGAAAAGGAAACTTAAAAGTATTGGTGAAGTTTACTATGAGGAAGGCACACTAAAATTCAGAACGCTTTACTCTGATACTGATAGATTTATTTTTGATAAAAGTGAATCTGCAATAATTAAATTTATGCGAATGCGTGGTATTGAGGAGTCTAGGCTCGAGGCATTATTCCAAAATATTGAGGGTAGCGATGATGATTGATTATTTTCTATCTATAGGAGCCTTCATTTTAGGTATCGCTGGTATTTTAATACTTTACTTGGTAAGAAAACCGGCAACACCAAGTAAACGTAATATTGAGGAAGATATTCTTTTTCAACAAGATACCCTTACTCAGTCTATAAAAGTTATTGGAATACCAAGTAGTAGGCTGTGGATAATATTTTTTACTGCTTTAATCAGCCTATTAGTATGGTTTGGATTGGATGCAATTTTCCCCGATGCAAGAACAAGTAAGTTAATTATTTCCTTAATTATTTTTGTGGGCATCAATATTTTGATTATTGACTTAGGGCAGTTTTTTCTTAACAGGTTCGAAACTCAATTCATTGAATACATAGAAACTATTCATACTTGCCTACAAACAGGTCTTTCACTGCAACAATCTTTAGAGTTCGCTCAAAACTACGCAGGAAAAAGTATAAAGAAGCAAACATATTCATTAATGCAAAAATTACAGCTAAGTGCTGATATTAATGGTGCATTGGCGCCACTGTTAAATAGGTACAGTTGTGAATCTGTTCGTCTTTTCTCTCAATGTGTGATTACACATTATGAGACGCACTGCGATCTCACAGACATGTTCAAGAGTGTCACACAGATCTTGTCTAGAAGAGCGAGAGATAAACAACAAATAAGAAGTAAGCTATCAGGAACAAAGTATGCTGCAGTGTTCAGTGGCATTCTCCCTTATATATTAGTCCCTTTATTTAACTACAAAGATCCTACGTGGTTTGATCCATTATTATCTCATCCTAACGGTGTGGTTTTTTTAACGATAGCATTTTTATGTCAGCTTTTTGGCTTAATTTGGCTTAGAGTAAGTTTGAAGGTGAAAATATGATTGATTTAGCCCTTTTTCTATCGCTTTTCATTAGTATTGCTGCATTCATATACATTAACAAGCAATCACCTGAGGCTGAAGTTCCGAGCGGTAAACTTGCAAAGCCAAAGGTTTGGTATTTTGGCCTCATCTTGAGTTCAAAGTATTTGCGCCAAGCAGGTATTCAGGTAACTAAATTGCTTATACCTATATTTTTGCTGAAGACTTCGTGCGCGATATTAGCATATGTTTTGATAATAATTGCAGAGCTGCAACCACCACTAATTCTTAAAACTACTACTATTATTAGTGGGTTTTTTGTACCTGAACTCATCTTTGTAGTTATCAGATATCAAAGAAAACAGGCAATTGAAGGTAGTTTCGAGTTTTTTTTACAGGTATTTCTCGTATATTTAAAAGCAGGGTTCTCACTAGAGCAGGCTTTATCACATTCTATTTCTCACGGCCTGAGCAAGAAGAACCCTTTATTTAAAGAACTCAAACTTTTTGTTTATGAAGTTTCTGCAGGTAAAGAAAAGCATGCCGCTTTTGAATTTCTGTATTATCGGACCGGAGTTAAAGAAGTTAAGAAACTTTCTAACTTACTTTTGGTTGGTTCTACCTTGGGAACGCCCTTGGTAAATTCAATAGAAAGCCTATTAGAAAGCTACGAATTAAAGAAGTCAGTACTACTTGCAAAAAGGATTAATAGGAAGTCACTTCACACTACTTTTCCTATTTTACTTATTTGCTTTCCAATGTTTTTGGTACTTGTGTTCTTTCCATCAGCGCTACAAGTAATGAATGTTTTAAGCTTGCTTGTTGATTCAATATAAGGAGGCGGTATGAGAAAGCAAAAAGGTTACATATTAACGATAGAGCTGATTCTTATCATTACTATTTTAGCAATTGGATCGATGGGTGGAATTGTTTTAGTAAGAGACGCTGTAATAAAACACAATGCAAAAAAGGTAGATAACGAAGTTGTCGTTATTGATAGCGGAAATAATAAGTTAGGTAAGGCAATTTCGTTTGACGAACATGAAGCACCATTAATCTTTTTTCATGATCGTAGTTCTGAAAAAACTTATCGAGCATTAATTGGAATTAGAGATGATAGATTTACTTCTAGGGAGGCTATTTATTATGACGCACCTAATTGCCAAGGAAATCCATGTATAAAGTCAGTTAGTGATGAAGATTCCGACAGTTCGGGTATTAGTCAAATAATTAGTACAGGAAATGTTAGTTATATTAATGCATTACAAAATGGCCCTAATTACGCTATAGGTCAAAGGGACGGCACATTTATAGGTAACTTATTCAAATCAACACCTCTTAGTTGCCCTGCAAAAGATGATGAAATTGTGTCCAGATATATGTCCCAAAAGGTTACCTCTGGCACACCTTGTGAAAGTTTTGAAATTAATAAAGTACCAGCAGATAACAGCTGCTTGGTTGGTGTATCTAATACAAGTATTGATCTGTTTGGAGCCACGACAACGACAGAACTTCAAGCTCTATGTGACACATGCCCTGAGGGCTTTACATCTCAAGGCGATATTCTGCAGCTTTATTTACCAGAAATTGAATCTCTACTAGCTACAGCTCTAGATACGTTGAGTTTAATTGGGGTTAGTGCAAATTTAGACTTAGAAATTGGAACTATATGTTGTCCTACAGGAACTGTATTAGAAGAGGACGAGAATATAGTTGAAACACTTGTTTTCACGATTCTTAAAACAGCATTTAACTTGCTTGGCATAGATTTACTAAATAACGATTTGATAATTAATGCATTAGCTTTGATTGGTATTGAACCAGGGATAACAAACTGTAAGACACCACTTAATTTACAGCTAGCAGAGCCAGTTGTGAATCCTGTAACAAATAAGCCAGTTTTGGAGGCTGTGATGCCCCCATTTACGATTGTATTACCACAGACATCCTCTGCTGGTGCACAATTCTGGTTTCCTACGGAGCCGAAAGGGGAGAGATCTAATGATTAATACAATTAATAATGTGGATATTTTCGATGATGGTTTGAATGGCCCCAATGGTGAGGTTGTTAATACGTTAAGCTTATTACAGCAGTTTTATGACTTTCCGGTAGTGAAATTCATTGATTATAAGGGCGAAAATAACCATGAGATTTTTCTATCTGTTAGTAAGGAAAAGGCTAAACATTCAATTGAGTTTTTGATGTCTATTTCTGATCAGGAGAAAGAGGTAATTTATGAAAATACTATTGATGAATTAAGATTCGAAAACGAGCGGGACACTTATCTTCTTTTCTACATCCAAATTCCTATTTTCGCACAAACGGGGGAGAGTATTGGATTATTAGTTTTAGGGGATACTCAATCTAGACTTTTTAATGAGAACCATAGAGGACAATTAAATACGTTCATAAACTTGATTCAAACACAAATGCAATCATTTGAGTCTGTGGGAACTTTTAAAAAGAAAGAACGCGTCAGAAGTTCAAATAAAATATCAATTCTCAGTACCAAAACAGTTTCATTTTTCATTGCATTAGTAACTTCAATTGTTGTTGGCCTTTTCTTATTTAAATATCAGGCTAATGAGTTAATAAGCCAAAATAAATATCAAACACAAAAGCTTAAAATGACATTATTCGACGCAATCGAGCGGTTCGACTCTCAAGCTTCTAGCTTGATAAAGAAGGACCAATTGTTGGTTGGGTATATTTTAAGTGGGAAATCGGTTGATGTGAATGATTTAGAGAAAATTGTAACTACCGGTGAACAAGGCTCCTTAACATACAAAGGTTACGCTCTAATAAGCGAAGATAATTTAGTCGTGTGGAGTAGAACTAATTTTGACCTTGGAGCCTATAACCTTCGTGACTGGGCGGAGAATAAGTCAAGCGACTTTGAGATTATCACAATAGCTGACACCGCGTTTTTAGTTCATAAACTAGATGAAATCAAGGGAAACTTCTTTACGATTAGTGCTTTTGATTTGAACCAATTTTTTCAATCAGTTATATCAAAACTAAATACTCAAGATTACTCTATATACTTATCCACTAATGAGCTTTTTTTAAGTTTATATGGGGAGGCATCTCAACGTAACTTAAGTGGAGCAATAAGTGCTTCTACAAAGATCTTTCCGAGTGAGTGGAGGATATTCGTTAAACCTAATACACCTATTCTAGATGCTAGAGTAACAAATTCTTTCATTACGCTTTATATCGTAATTAGTTTAATACTATTCTCAGTAGTTTACTATTTCTTACGTTTACCTCGAAGGTTACAAGAGAAGATACAACAGAAGAATCAAACCTTGTTGAAAAGAGAGGCATTTTATTCAAGAGCACTTGACTCATTACCCGACGCTTTTGCTATTTTTGATACTGATGATGAGCCGCTCATAACAAACAAAGCATACTCAACTATTTTTGATGGTATTAAGAATGCAGATAAATTAGCTTTCTATGAATTAATTCAGATAGGAGAAGAAAGTGGTTTGATCACTCATCACGAAGTTCATCATAAGCTAGAGGGAGATCACGACAGAATTATCGATTTGGGCTTTAGTTCAGGCCGATGGTTGACGGTAGTACAAAGGGATATGGAAGATGGTAGCTATGTAAGCTATTTCCATGATGATTCAGAAGCACATAATAAAGAGCGTTTGCTGAAGGGGATTTTGGAAAAATCAAAGAGTAATGTGAGAGCTCAAAGAGAGTTTATAGCTAAGGTTGCTGCCAAACTTTCAAAACCTGTGTGTTATTTGAGAACCTTTGATGAGTTAGTGAATACCCAAGAAAAAAGGAATTTACTTGAATCTGTAACTTTACAACTAGATTGTACTTTGGGTTTGTTAGACGAATTTTTATCGGCTAAGGCTCAGAATAGAAAATTGAATACCAGTAAGTTTGAAGTGACTGAAACTATAAATAGTGTTGTGCAATCTATCCAAAATGAGACAGCGGGTAAGTTAGTTTATAATGAAAATACTGAAAAGAATGCTGTCTGGATATTCAGTGATCAGAGAATGTTCAAGCAATTAATAACGCATTTTCTCTCTCAAGTTCTTGAGGTTGCTAGACACACTGTCTCAGTCAAAGCTGAAACTAAGCATAATGATCAATTTACAGAACTACACTTAGAGTTCAAATACAAAAGTACAGATGAGTCAAAGTTTATAAAAGCTTTAAAGCAACTAGAATTAATTAAAAAATCAGATGAATCCCTAGAAGTTAATTTTTTTATCTCGCTATTCAAGATTCTTGGAGGGCAGGATGTCTTATTTAGTAGTCATGAAAATGAGAAATGTATTACTTTGGTTTGCAAAGTTGAGGATGAAGAAGGTGAAGTTTCAAGTAACTTAGCAGTAAATAAAACCTCTATTCTTTTGGTAGATGATGATCCTCTAGTCGATGTTGTTGTTAGGGCTGTACTTAAAGATCAAGATTTTGAAATTGATTATGCTAATAGCGCTATTGAAGCCCTGCTTTCACTTTCTCAAAAAAAATATGAAGTAATATTAATGGATATCGTTATGCCAGAGCTGTCAGGAGTTGAAGCGCTGCATAAGATAAAAAAACATAGTTGGTGTAATAACACTGCGTTTATAGCTCACACTGCTAGTGATAAAGAAAATTGTTATGAACATTACAAATCTTTAGGTTTTGATGATGTTTTGCTAAAGCCAGTGAAAAAAGATGAGTTATTAAGGTCGATAGACAAAGTTTTATCTGCAAAAGGTGATAGCCATGATTGATATTAATGCACAACAAGATACTCAATTACCTTTGGATAGCCTAATTGAGTATGCCTTGAAAAGTAATAGCTTTTATATGAGCTACCAGCCGATTGTTTCAACTAGTAACAGTAAGTTAATAGGCTTTGAGGCATTAATTCGTAACCGTATAAACGATTCGAGGCTAAGACCTGATCACTTAATCCCTCATCTCGAAAGAACAGGGCAAATAATAGAACTTGGCTCATGGATACTTAAGCAGTGCTTGGTCGATTATAAGACGCTAGAGAGTTATGGTTTGAAAGACTTCACGATGTCAATTAACGTTTCGCCAATTCAAATAATAGATCACGATATTACAATAGAAATTAGCAATTTGATTAATGAATTAGGAATATCCGCTAAAAATATTAAATTAGAGTTAACTGAAACAGCACTAATAAGCGATTGTAATAAAATAGCTAAGTCATTTGAGCGCTTAAGAGAAATGGGCATAAAGATTTGGCTAGATGATTTTGGAACTGGGTTCGCTTCTTTAAGTTTACTAAGACAATTCAAGGTTAATGGTATAAAAATTGATAAAAGTTTTATAAGCAATATAGCTACTGATAATGATGATTTCACGCTTTGTAGTGCTGTTATAGCAATGGCGCAGAGGTTGAATTTAGAATTAATAGCTGAGGGTGTAGAAACCCCCCAACAGCTGCAAATATTAAATTGCCTAGGTTGTGACAATATCCAAGGCTATTTAATCGATAAACCATTGACATTACGTGATGTCATAAATAAATGGCGAAGTTAAATTTGCTTAACGATGAAAGAATTCTATACTTTTATTAGTACATAATTATGAGGTGCTGTTGTGATTAATACTACAAAAATAGAGCAGCTAAAGTGTGATGTGGGTACTGACATTTTTCTTGAATTAGCGTCTCACTTTGCTAATGAATTAGAGCAACAGCTCAAATCATTAAAATTAGTCTCAACTGAAAATAAAGATGGCCAAGATAGTATTCACGACACTCTGCATACTTTAAAGAATACAGCTAGCCTATATGGGGCAGACTCACTGGCAAATATGGCATCCCAATATTACGAAAAAGATGATGTAAATTCAGTAGAAGTCATAGAATTATGTATTGAAATATCTAACTCCAGAAGGGATTTTCTTAAGGCAATATCGCTAGGTGAATGATGTCAAAACCAATACTGTACATAGTAGAAGACAGCATTGCTGCAGGAGCAATGTATAAAGCTTATCTTGAAAAAAAAGGATATGAGGTATCTCATTTTGTAGATGGCTTCAGTGCAATGTCGGCTATCAAAAATAAGGTGCCGGATGTAATTATTCAGGATGTGTGTTTACCCGATGTTTCTGGTATTGACGTTCTTAAATTTGCTAAAAAAATAGATAAAAAAACTGAAGTTGTCGTAATTACGTCTAATAGTTCCATTGATGTTGCGGTTACAGCTATGCGTGAAGGGGCCTATGACTTTATTGAGAAACCATTTGAGAATGAGATACTTTTATCTGCTGTCCAAAGTGCACTAGAACAATCCATATCAAGTGGTACTCAAACAGTCAGCACAAACCTACCAGGAGCAAAGGTTAAATCAGATATTGACTTTATCGGTGATTCAATTTCGGTTCAAACAGTAAAGCGAATTCTTAATTCAGCAGCTCGTTCTAAGGCATCAGTGTTTGTGACTGGTGAGAGTGGTACTGGGAAAGAAGTGTGTGCTGAATATCTTCATGATTGCAGCAATAGGCATGATAAATCATTTGTTGCGATAAATTGTGCAGCTATCCCTGCCGACTTATTTGAATCAGAATTTTTTGGTCATGTTAAAGGTGCTTTTAGTGGTGCCATCTCAGACCGAAAAGGCGCTGTTGAAATGGCGAATGGTGGTACTCTTTTTTTAGACGAGCTTTGTGAGATGGCTTTGCCTCTTCAAGCTAAGCTTCTACGGTTCTTACAAACAGGTTTATATTCAAGGGTAGGCTCTTCAGATGTTGTTAGTAGTGACGTAAGAGTTGTATGTGCGACGAATAGGAATCCCCAAAAGGAAGTAGCTGATGGTAGGTTCAGAGAAGATTTATATTATAGATTAAACGTTATACCTGTAAACTTACCTCCTCTTAGAGAAAGAGAGGAGGACATCATTATCCTTGCTCATTTTTTCCTCCAACAAAAGTGTAAATCAGCAAATAAGCTATTCAAGGGATTTAGTAAAAACACTGAAAAGGCATTTTTGTCATATGATTGGCCTGGTAATATCAGAGAGCTTCAGAATGTTATTGAAAATTGTGTCGTAATGAATGAAGGAGATACTGTAGAATTAGATATGCTCCCTCAATTTAAGAGAGAAGCATTAAAGAGTAATGTGAGTACTGCTAAAAAGTCTCTGTTGAGCGAAATTGAAGCTGAGCTTACAGATGAGATCATACCATTGTGGCAAGTAGAAAAAGAAGCTATAGAGTCAGCAGTGCATATATGTAATGGAAATATACCACTTGCAGCTGTTAAATTAGGAATAAGCGCCTCTACATTATATAGGAAAATTAAAAATTGGGAGGAGTTAGCTTAATTCTAGTTTTTATAATTACATTAATGTAAGAATTGGCGTTCTTTGTTAAAAAACTTGCTGCGTTGTTGTAACCAAGGGTTATTCATAACTTGTGGCGCAGCTTGATAATGGCGCTCAACCACTTGGTTTAAGGTACGGGTTGATTGCGTAAAATTAAGTTGCTGCTGTGCAGCACCCATATTAGCAATCTCGGCATC
>NZ_JABVXF010000037.1 GCF_013349995.1 Pseudoalteromonas sp. 0303 | reverse complement strand
ATTATGAGCCCGCATATAAGCACGCAGTCTGACAAAATTAACGAAGGGTATTGTGCAATAGGAGGAGTCCATATAAGGCACTTCAGTGCCGAATCTAGACCATAACAAACACATTCACGGCTAAAGCCATACCTACAAGTACACTTTACCTAGAGCCTAGAGCCTAGAAGCTTCGGCAGAGGGAGACTATTACCCAAAAACCCACACTGCGCGGCTGATCGCTGACGGCTGAAAGCTGATAGCTCTGTGATGTGTTGGGTTTCGCTGCGCTCTACCCAACCTACGCCAGATCTCAAACTTTACCCTTTCTAACTCGCTAACTTTCCCCTTGCTAACTCCCAACTTGTAACTCACGAACTCGCTCAGCTACCGTTCATTAAATTAACTTTGCTTTGTTTATGGCTTTGATTTAGGATCAAATCAGTTTAAAAGCAAGAACTAATGGCCTGTGTCTAGATTACTTATTTGTTTATTATTATTATTTTCGAGTGCTTCAACTTTCGCTGTTGAGGTGACTAATTTATATCAAGATACTCTTAAAGTTGCAGACAAATCACGTGATGCTCGTTTGGCAGCAAGCCGTGAAGCACTGCTAAATGTGCTGGTGAAAGTGAGTGGTGATACAAGCGCAGATCAAAACCCTGTTGCTAAACAGCGCACACGTGACATTTCAGATTACATGCTCAAATTCGAATATGACGAAAAAGCAGATGGCAGTTTAAATCTGGTTGTTAAGTTTGAGGCAAATAAGATTAATGCATTAATCAAAGATCTTGGCTTGCCATTGTGGGGCACGCGTCGTCCTTTAGTGGCTATCTGGTTAGGCATTGAAGATAACTGGCGCCGTGAATTGGTTACTCAAGAGTCTTACCCGCAGCTCGAACAGCTTATATACGACAAAGCTGGTCGCCGTGGTTTACCTGTGGTTGTGCCATTACTTGATTTACAAGACCGCGCTATTGTTGGTATCCCAGAAGTGTGGGGTAATTTCTCAGAACCCGTAGAGCGTGCATCGAGTCGTTATAGTGCAGAGCGCAGTATTACTGCAAGAATGTACCAACAAGCTGATTCAGAAACCTGGATCCTAGATTGGCGTTTTACTAATGCAGAATTATTTGATACCAATCGTTTGATGGGTGATAAGCAGCAAATTGTTGCAGATATGATTGACAGTTTAGCGGGTGGTTTAGCAGCAGAATATGCCATTGATCCAACAATGATTGGCCAACTTGCGACAGCAACCTTCTATCTTAAAGGTATCAATAACTTTGTTGATATTGAATTTGCTAAACGCCGTTTAGAGAGCTTAAGTGTTGTTACTCGCGCTGTGATATCTGTACGTACGCCTGATACCGTACAATTTATAGTTAATCACACTGGCAGCATGAATGATTTTAGAAAAGCGTTAGAACTTGATAGTGCCTTTAAAGCGTATCAGGACCCGCGTGATTTTTATCAAGTGGTCAATAAAGATGAGCTTGAATATCAGTGGCAGGGGCTTTAATCGAAGTGCAAGAACCAATGCAAATGGCATTGCCAGTTACTTTGCCTGATGATGAAACATTTACTTCTTATTTTGGTGGCGAAAACTCTCTTGAAGTGAGTCACCTTAAAGATGCGTTCACAAAGCTCAGTAATAAATTTCAATATACCTACTTATGCGGTTTAGGTGATTCTGGTAAATCCCACCTATTGTACGCGACCTGTATTCATGCCCAAGAGCGCGGTTTATCAACCATGTTACTTTCAATGCGTGAAGTGATTGATTATGGTCCTGTTGTGCTTGAAGGTCTGGAAAATCTTGATGTGTTATGTATCGATGACGTGCACTTAGTGGCAGGCAACGATGCATGGGAGAAAGGATTATTTAACTTTTTTAATCGCTTTAATGAGCCGGGTAAATACCTTGTGGTCACAGCTGATTTATTACCTGACATGCTGCATATCAATCTTCCTGATTTAGTATCGCGTTTGAAGTGGGGCACAACATTACAAATTCGCTCAATGAGCGATGATGATAAAGCGGAAGCCCTCGTACGCCGTGCTCATATGCGCGGCCTTGAACTAACTGATGAATGTGCGCGCTTTTTATTAACGCGATTAAGCCGCGATATGCGTGCATTATTAGACGTTTTAGACAAACTTGACCATGCCTCAATGGCTGCACAAAGAAAATTAACAATTCCTTTTATAAAATCAACGTTAAAGCTTTAGTAGGGCTAGAATCTAGTCCTTGCTTTCAGTTATCATTAGCTATTACAAAAATCCTTCTGTGAAAGACCAGGTACTCAATGAACTTAGAAAATATTTTAGCGCAAGCACTTGAGGCAGTTGCCAGTGCGAATGAAATCGCGCAACTAGAAGATATCAGGGTTAATTACCTTGGTAAAAAAGGTGAAATCACCAGCTTACTTAAAACGCTAGGCAAGATTGCCCCTGAAGAGCGTAAAGAAGCGGGTCAAGTGATTAACCAAGCAAAACAAGAAGTACAAACAGCCATTAACGAAAAGCGTGAGTTACTAGCAAGTAAGGCTCTTGAAGAGAAACTAGCTGCAGAAACGATCGACGTAACTTTACCGGGTCGTGTTATGCCAACAGGTGGCTTACACCCAGTAACTCGTACTATTGAACGTATTGAAAGCTTTTTTGGTGAGTTAGGTTTTGCGGTTAAATCAGGTCCTGAAGTTGAAGATGATTTTCATAACTTCGATGCGCTAAATATTCCTGAGCACCACCCAGCGCGAGCTGATCACGATACTTTCTATTTCAACCCTAAGCTTGTGTTACGTACACAAACTAGTGGCGTACAAATCCGTACTATGGAAACTGAGCAGCCACCACTACGTATCATTTCACCAGGTCGTGTTTATCGTAACGATTATGACCAAACACACACGCCAATGTTCCACCAAGTGGAAGGCTTAATGGTTGATACAGATGTAAGCTTCACTGAGTTAAAAGGTATTCTGCACGACTTCTTACGTAACTTCTTTGAAGAAGATATGGAAATCCGTTTCCGTCCTTCTTACTTCCCATTTACTGAACCATCAGCTGAGGTTGATGTTATGGGTAAAAACGGCAAGTGGTTAGAGGTATTAGGCTGTGGCATGGTTCACCCTAACGTTCTTAAATCAGTGGGTATTGATCCAGAAAAATACACGGGCTTCGCATTCGGTATGGGTGTAGAGCGCTTGACTATGTTGCGTTACGGCGTAAACGACTTACGTGCATTTTTCGAAAACGATTTAAAATTCCTAAACCAGTTCCGTTAAGAGTGAAGATATAAAATGAAATTTAGTGAAAAGTGGTTAAGAGAGTGGGTTAACCCAGCAATCGACACACAGGCTCTTTCGGAACAGTTATCAATGGCTGGTCTTGAAGTTGACGGTGTTGAGCCTGCAGCAGCAGAGTTCACTGGCGTTGTTGTTGGTGAAGTTGTTGAGTGTGGTCAACACCCAGATGCTGATAAATTACGTGTAACTAAAGTAAACGTAGGTGGTGATGAGCTACTTGATATCGTGTGTGGTGCACCTAACTGTCGTCAAGGTTTAAAAGTAGCTGTTGCGACAGTTGGCGCTGTATTACCTGGCGACTTCAAAATTAAAAAAGCCAAACTTCGTGGTCAACCTTCACACGGTATGCTGTGCGCATTCGTTGAGTTAGGTATCAGCGAAGAAGGTGATGGCATCATGGAATTACCAAGTGATGCACCAATCGGTACTGATTTACGTGAGTACTTAAGCCTAGACGACAACATTATTGATGTTGACTTAACACCTAACCGTGGTGATTGCCTAGGTATTAAAGGCCTAGCGCGTGAAGTAGGCGTACTTAACAGTGTTGATGTAAACACACTTGAAATCGCACCAGTTGCTGCAACGATTGATGACAAAGTATCGATTGAGCTTGTGAATGATGAAGCGTGTCCTCGTTATTTAGGTCGTGTAATTAAAGGTATCAACCTTGATGCAGAAACACCTCTTTGGATGGTAGAGAAGCTTCGTCGCAGTGGTATTCGCTCAATTGACCCTGTTGTTGATGTAACAAACTACGTGTTATTAGAGCTAGGTCACCCAATGCACGCATTTGATTTAAATGCGATTGAAGGTGGTATTAAAGTACGTAGCGCAAACGCGGGTGAAGAGTTAGTTCTGTTAGATGGCAACACAGCTAAACTAAACGAGTCTACGCTTGTTATTGCTGATCACAACAAAGCGCTTGCTATTGCAGGTATTTTTGGTGGTGAAAAGTCTGGTGTAACGGAAGCAACTTCAGACATCTTATTAGAAAGTGCGTTCTTTAACCCTGTCGCTATTGCTGGTCAAGCACGTAGCTACGGTTTACACACTGATGCGTCACACCGTTACGAGCGTGGTGTCGATTTTGCACTGCAAAAAGATGCAATGGAACGTGCGACAGCATTACTTCTTGAGATTGTTGGCGGTGAAGCAGGCCCAGTTGTTGAAGCAGTCGCAACTGACAAATTACCAAAAGTAACAGAAGTGCGTTTACGTCGAGAGCGTTTAGACCGTGTAATTGGCCACCACATTGATGATGCAAAAGTAACTGACATCTTAACGCGTTTAGGTTTAGACGTGAAAATTGTTGATGGTGTATGGAGTGCTGACGTACCTAGCTATCGCTTTGATATTCGTATCGAAGAAGATTTAATTGAAGAAGTTGCGCGTGTTTACGGCTATAACAGTATTCCTAACGTTGCACCAACTGCTAAATTAAAAATGACTAACCATGACGAGTCTCATGTTGCGGTCACTAAATTCCGCAATACGCTTGTAACTCGTGGTTACCAAGAAGCAATTACGTACAGCTTTGTTGATCCAAAAGCACAAGCAATTTTACACCCGCAAAGTGATGCGCTTGTATTACCACACCCAATTTCTGTTGAAATGTCAGCAATGCGTGTTAGCTTAATGCCGGGTTTATTAGCGTCATTAGTTTATAATCAAAACCGTCAGCAACCACGTGTACGTTTATTTGAGCACGGCTTAAAATTCTTACGTGACGAAAATGCTGAAAACGGTGTAAACCAAGTGGCTGTCATTGGTGGTGTAATCTCTGGTCTTGCACACGGTGAACATTGGGTTCAAGAAAAGCGTAGCGTTGATTTCTATGACTTAAAAGGTGATGTTGAAGCACTTTTAGCAATTAGTAACGATTCATCACGTTTTGAGATAAAAGCAGAGCAGTCTGATGGCTTACATCCAGGCCAATCAGCCGTTATTTATGTTGATGGTAAAAAAGTAGGTTTCTTTGGTGCAGTGCACCCACAAGTGCAAAAGTCACTAGATATCAACAACACAGCATTTGTGTTTGAAATCGAAATGTCTGCACTAGAAAAAAGAAAATTACCAGAAGCAGTGGCAGTGTCGAAATTCCCGTCAAACCGCCGTGATATCGCGATTTTAGTGGAAGATCACGTAAAATCTGGCGATATTTTAAATGTCATAGAAAAAGTTGGCGGAAATCAATTGGTTGACCTAAACTTATTCGATGTGTATAAGGGCAAAGGTATTGAGCCAAATTATAAGAGTTTGGCGATTGCTCTAACACTGCAAGCGGTTGATAGAACGCTCGAAGAGAAAGATATCAATCAAGTAGTTGATAATGTGGTGGCCGCACTGGCCGAACAATTTAACGCATCGTTGAGGGACTAGATATGGCGCTTACTAAAGCCGACATAGCTGAACACCTATTTGAAAAACTCGGGATCAATAAAAAAGATGCCAAAGATTTAGTTGAAGCGTTTTTTGAAGAAATCCGCTCAGCGCTAGAAAAAGGCGAGCAGGTTAAGCTCTCTGGATTTGGTAACTTTGATCTTCGAGACAAGAAAGAACGTCCAGGCCGCAATCCGAAAACAGGTGAAGATATTCCTATTTCGGCGCGCCGAGTTGTGACTTTTAGACCAGGTCAGAAGCTAAAAACTCGTGTAGAAGTTGGCACAAGCAAAGCAAAATAAGAAAAGGCAGCGTTAGCTGCCTTTTTTATTTGTTAAGCATTTTACTTGCGAGTTATTAAAACCTAAAACCCGCGTGGTGATACGAAGCTTCCTTCTTGGATACTGTCGTAGGTTTTTTGTGCTAAATCATCTAAGCTGTCTAGGCTTTTGCCTGCGGCAGCGAGTTGATGCTCAATAGGTAAAATATCGACATCTTCATACCCTGATAATTGTGCTACACGTGCAAAGGTGTAGGCATGCTTATACTTTTCATGTTTGTAGAATAAGCTCACAAGAGTAGGGTAGATCTCAGGGTTGGGTGCTTCACCTGCTTTATTTAGCTCTAGCGTTTTGTAAAGCAAATCAATGGTTTTTTCATCATCAAACTTCACGTAGTAGCTTGCTAAGAAAAACTGCATTTCGGCATTTTCAGTTACGCGTTTATCTTGTTTTTCTTCAAGAGCGAGTAATTTAGTTAACGCAGACTGGTCGTTATTACGCGACCAATGGTAATACAATAAACCTGGGTGATCAGTATTTTTGGTATCTTGAAAAATTCGTGTCATTTCTTTGATGCTTGTTAAATGACCTTCAACACGAGATGTGGTTTTTTCTTTTAGTTTTATATGCTCAATCTTGGCGGCAAGCGACACACATTGATCGTATTTCTCAAAATCCTTTAATAATTGGTATTTGTTTTCGTCTGTTGGTGACTTATATTCAACATAACGTTGAATGATAACCTCGGCACGTTGCTCTTTACAGTGACTATCTTTATTTAAATCACTACAGAAACCAGGTGTTTCGTCGCACACTTTCGCCAGTGTAAGCGGATCTTCACAGCCTGCTAATGCCAATAAACCAAGCAACACGCTTGCTCTTAATAACATTCCTTAACCTCTACTTAATCTGTACTACTTTATTCTAGCGCAATGATTTGTTCTGTAACAGTGGAGAATCGTTCGAGTTTAAATTAGAATACCCCTGCCTGAGATGTGTTGCTCTCAAATCACAACACATTTTTTAAGGCTATCCGTTCAAAATTGTTTAATTAGGTAAAAAAAATGACCTCATCTCACGAGTTAGAATACACAAGCAGCTGGCAAGAACGTCAAGATTACGCAGAAAGTATGCAACCTATTATTGGTAGACTTTACCGTAATCGTGGTATCGAAATCGCTGTATATGGCCGTCCTCTCGTTAATGCCAGTACAATCGATATCATCAAAGCACACAAAACAGTTGCTCAGTTTGAAGGTACAAAACTACGTTTACGTGAAAGCTTCCCTTTCTTAGAAGCAATTAGCAAAATGGACTTAAACTCAGCACGTATCGATATTGGTAAACTAGCGTATGGTTATTTGTTTAACGATGCTGCGAAAGGTCGCTCAGTTGAAGAATACTTAACTGACGAACTAGCAGAAATCGCAAACTCAGAGCGCAAAGAGCCACGTGATGTTGTGTTATACGGTTTCGGTCGTATCGGTCGTTTATTAGCTCGTCTATTAATCGAAAAGTCAGGTCCTTATGCAGACCTACGTTTACGTGCAATCGTTGTACGTGGCGGTAAAGACGGCGACTTAGAAAAGCGTGCAAGCTTACTTCGCCGTGACTCTATCCACGGTCCATTCAATGGCTCAATCACAATTGATAAAGAGCGCAATGCAATTAAAGCTAACGGTAGCTACATTCAAGTTATCTATGCTAACTCTCCTAGCGAAGTTGATTACACAGCTTACGGCATCGAGAATGCACTTGTTGTTGATAACACAGGTATCTGGAAAGACGAAGCAGGCCTTGGCCAGCACTTAGAAGCAAAAGGCGCAGCAAAAGTATTATTAACTGCACCAGCTAAAGGCAACATCAAAAACATCGTATACGGTGTAAACAACCAAGATATCAAATCTGAAGATAAGATTGTGTGTGCAGCAAGCTGTACAACCAATGCTATTACCCCTACGTTAAAAGCACTTAACGATAAGTTTGGTATCAAAAACGGTCACGTTGAAACAGTTCACTCGTACACAAATGACCAAAACTTAATTGATAACTACCACAAAGCTGAGCGTCGTGGCCGTGCTGCTGCACTTAACATGGTTATCACTTCAACAGGTGCTGCAAAAGCGGTTTCTAAAGCTTTACCTGAGCTTGAAGGTAAACTAACTGGTAACGCTATCCGTGTTCCTACGCCAAACGTATCAATGGCTATCTTGAACTTAAATCTTGAAAAAGGTACAACTGTTGAAGAACTAAATGCGTTCTTACGTGAAACAGCACTTCATTCAGACCTTCGTGATCAAATCGATTACACAGCGTCTACTGAAATCGTATCGACTGACTTAGTAGGTAGCCGTTACGCAGGTGTTGTTGATTCACAAGCGACAATCGTAGATGACAACCGCGTTGTACTTTACGTTTGGTACGATAATGAGTTTGGTTATAGCTGTCAGGTAGTACGCTGTATGCGTGATATGGCTGAAGTAACTTTCCCAAGCTTACCTCGCTAATACCTAAGTTATAAAGAATCTAGAAGCCAGCATTATGCTGGCTTTTTTAGTCGTGAAAGTTTTTGCAAATTTTCAGCATGTGATAGGCTGTTAAGGGTCTACACCATATTACTAACAAAACGTTCTAACTACAGAGCGTTGACTTAATTCTTAACTAACAAGCGAATAGCTAAGAATTATTTTTAACCAATAGGTTTATAGAATGAAAATCACCAGCAATTTTGACAGTGGTAATATCAAGGTTATTGAAGCCGTTGATCCACTGAATATTCAATTAGAAATCAATAAAGACAATCAGTCTGATTTTTTCCAGTGGTTTCACTTTCGTCTTGAAACAACTGCGTTTCAAAACCATAAATTACACATTAATAACCTAGAGAACTCAGCATACCCTGATGGCTGGGAAGGTTATCATGCGGTTGCATCATACGACCGTCAAACTTGGTTCCGTGTACCATCTGAGTACGCAAACGGCACGCTATCATTCGAAGTTGAGCCTGAGTGTAGCAGCATGTACTTTGCTTACTTTGCGCCATACAGCTATGACCGCCACTTAGATTTACTAGCATGGGCACAAAGCCAGCATGCTTGTGAAATAGAAACATTAGGCGAAACCCTTGATGGCCGTGACATGAGTGTTTTACGTGTGGGTATTCCTAGCAGTGAGAAGAAAAAAATCTGGATCACGGCGCGCCAGCACCCAGGCGAAACTATGGCTGAGTGGTACGTTGAAGGTTTACTTCATAAATTACTTGATGATGAAGACCCGCATGCAGCGGCACTATTATCTAAAGCGGTATTCTACATCGTGCCAAATATGAACCCAGATGGCAGTGTGCGTGGTCACCTACGTACTAACGCTAAAGGTGTTAACTTGAACCGTGAATGGCAAACACCGAGCATGGAAAATAGCCCTGAAGTTTTCTTAGTGCTTAACAAAATGCGTGAAACGGGCCTTGATATGCACTTAGATATTCATGGTGACGAGGCAATTCCTTATAACTTTGTTGCGGGTAGTGAAGGTATCCCAGGCTACGATGATCGCTTAAAAGAGTTAGAAGATAGCTTTAAAGCTGCGCTTTTAACTGTGACGCCTGAGTTCCAAGACGAACATGGTTATCCAAAAGATGAGCCGGGCCAGGCTAACCTAACTGTCGGTTCTTCTGCTGTTGCGCATGAATTTAATGCATTAGCTTACACGGTAGAGATGCCATTTAAAGATAACGATGATTTACCAGATCCAGATTACGGCTGGTCAGATCGTCGCTCGTATCAATTTGGTCAAGATACGTTAGCGGCTATTGTTAACGTGGTTGATAAATTAAGATAACGAACCTTACGGGCATCAGCAAAACTGATGCCCGTAATTGTATCTGTTGACTGAAAAATGACGGTGTAGAGCAGGATGCATCAAATGTTAACGAGGTAGGTACATTTAGCATATTGAAAATTAACTGTTAACAAACTTAGTGGGTTTAAGTTAATATTCAATATGTTCAGCTGTGAAGTAACAAAATCTCATTTTTATTTCTCACAGTCATCGTGTCGCGCATTCTCACAAGCTCACGCTGAGTATCGTAACTAACAATAAAAAATATAATCATAGAGGATATCCATGGAAGCTTTAGTAAGCGCCGTTAATGACATAATTTGGAGTAGTGCACTCATTTATTTATGTCTAGGTGCAGGTCTGTTTTATTCCGTTTTAACCCGATTCGCACAAGTTAGACATTTTAAAGAAATGTGTAAATTATTGCTTAGCTCTAATAATTCAGATACGGGTATTTCTTCATTCCAAGCACTTGCTGTATCGTTATCAGGCCGTGTAGGTGTCGGTAATATTGCCGGGGTTGCTGCAGCAATCGGCTTTGGTGGTCCAGGGGCGATTTTTTGGATGTGGATAGTTGCGTTCCTTGGCGCAAGTACTGCGTATGCCGAGTCAACTCTTGGTCAGATTTATAAATCAGAAGAAGATGGTCAATATCGCGGCGGTCCAGCATTTTACTTCGACCGCTGCTTACAGCAAAAGTGGTTAGCCGTATTATTTGCAGTATCGGCGATTATTGCTTGTGGTGTGTTCCTTCCGGGCGTTCAAGCCAATGCGGTAGGTAATGCATTCACACAAGTCTTTGGTGAAGGCACATTAGTAAGCACCAGCTTTGGTGAAGTAGGTAGCTTTAAGCTTGTTGCGCTTGCAATCATCTTAATTGTGCTTGCATTTATCATCTTTGGTGGCATTAAACGTATCGCAAACTTCACACAAATCGTGGTGCCATTTATGGCGCTAGGTTACATCGTGTTAGCTTTAATCGTGGTGTTCTTGAACCTAGATAAAGTGCCAGGTATCTTCTCAATGATCTTATCTGATGCATTCACCGCGCAAGCAGGCTTTGGTGCTGCTATTGGTTGGGGTGTTAAACGTGGTATTTACTCAAACGAAGCAGGTCAAGGTACGGGTCCACATGCAGCATCAGCTGCTGAAGTTGATCACCCAGCTCAGCAAGGCTTAGTGCAAGCATTTTCTGTTTATGTTGATACCATTTTTGTTTGTACAGCAACTGCGTTAATGATTTTAATCACAAAACAATACAACATTGTGGGTGAGTTACCTGCAGGTCAATTCATTGTGCAAAACGTTGATGCTGCAACAGAAGTAGGCTCTGCTGCTTTCACACAAATGGCATTATTTAGCGTATTTGGTGGCTTTGGTGAAGCATTCGTTGGTATTGCTTTATTCTTCTTCGCATTTACCACAATTCTTGCTTATTACTATATTGCTGAAACGAACGTTGCTTACTTAAACCGTTATTTCAAAGGCAATATTCCACTGGTTATTGTTAAGCTTGTCATCATGTTTATGGTGGCTTACGGCATGGTAAACAGCTCTGGTTATATCTGGAATATTGGTGATATTGGCGTAGGCTTAATGGCCTGGATCAACATTGTCGGTATTTTGGCTATTTTCTTTGTCGCAAAACCTGCTCTTAACTGCTTACGTGATTACGAAGATCAAAAGAAAGCCGGTGGCGAAATCACTTTTGATCCAGTTAAATTAGGCATTAAAAATGCGACTTTCTGGGAAAAGCGTCTAGCTGAAAAGGCGAAACAGAAACAATAAATCAGGTTTTTGAGTTTTTGTAGTGAATTTAGTTGTGCAGGTTTTCGAATCTTCACAAATGAATGAAATTCAAATAAGACATCGACTCATAAAACAAGTACAATAAAGGGCGCCTAAAGGCGCCTTTTTTATGCGTAGTATGGAGAAAGATATGGCGATTATTAGTTGCCCGCAGTGTGCAAAATCAATATCTGACAAACATAAGCAATGCCCGCATTGTGAATGCCAAGTCACCGATCTAAGCAATGAGCAATTGCAGCAAATGCAAAAAGAAACGCGCATTCGTAGACAACAAAAGTTTATGAATCAGTCTTTCCTCGCACTGATTTTATTTTTAGGGGGCTTTTTCTGTTATTACTTTATGCACCCCGAAGCAAAGTCTCTTGAGTGGTATGCCTATACATCGGCAATGGCAGTAGGTTTTGTGTGGTATCTTGTAAGCCGCATCTATTTAGTTGTTTTAAAAAAGAAAAAGTAACATGAATATTGATCACATCGTTAAAAATATCACCCCAGAAGTATTTGAACGTCTTCAGTATGGTGCCTCAACGGGTAAGTGGCCTGACGGCACTCCTTTGTCTGAAGAACAAAAACAACAAACCGTTCAACTCGTGATGCTTTATCAAGCTAAAGTTTCGCAAAGCAATGAGCAGTTTACCATTGGCGCAAATGGTGAAATGGTGCAAAAGAGCAAAGCTCAATTGCAAAAAGAATTCGCATCAGAAAATGAAATAGCTAGGTTTAGTGAAAATGATCTTTAAACACCTGTTTACTCCAAAGTGGAAGCATCCTAAAAACCAAGTGCGTTTAGCTGCGGTAGAACGTCTTGATACAGAGCGTGACCTTAGCATCTTAAATAGCATTGCCCTTGAAGACAGCTCAGCTGAGATCCGCAAAAAAGCATTAAACAAAGTGAACGATATTGTTTTATGGTGGCAAGCATACAAGCAAGACCAAGCACTTAAAGACGTTGCAGAACAGCATATTAACCAAGCGGTTTTAAATACCGATAGCCAGCTAGATGCAAATATCAAAAATGAGTTTATTGAGCGTTATGCACCAGTCAAAACTCTTGAGAAGCTCGCCTTTGCAGAAAAAGAACTTCAAGTTCGTGTTAAGTTATTAAAGCGTTTAGCAAACCCAAGCTTAATTGATAAAGCTTTTAAAGAAGGCCGTGAAGAGCTGCAATTGCAACTTGTTGAGCTTGTGATTAATCATCAACTTGCTAAATCACTATTAAAGCATGCAAAAGGTGAGGCACACACACAACTGGCGACTCATCTTGACAATGAACGCTTAGCGATAGAAATGCCTGCCAAAGTAGAAGCTGATACACGTGTGGTTTTAGCAAAGCTTAATGCGCTTCGTGATAAAAATGACTTTCAGTTAGTGTCGATGCAACATGCTGAGTTATTACAGCAGTGGCAAGCTATCGAACTAAAATGGCTGAGCGATGAGCAAGTAAGCACGTTAGATAAGAAGTATTCAGCGATTACGCAAAAGCTTGAGTCTCATATTGCAGGTTTAAGTAAAGAGCATGAAGCCGCGCAGCAAGCGTTAGCTGAACAACAACGTCAGGTATTAGCACTGGCAAGCCTTGAAGCAATTGGCGAAGAAATTGAAAATGCATTGCAATTAGGCTTAGAAACGCCAGAGCAAATTCAGCAAGATTGGCTCGAGGCAAAAGTTGCAGAGGCAAAAGATGCGTTAGCAGAGTCGGACTTAGCTGATAACAAAACTGTGCGTGATGTAAAACAACATTTAACAAATTTATTTAACCAAGTTGAGCAGTTACCGCAACTGGTTAGTGCTATTGCTGAGTTTAAAGAGGCATTTGATCAATTAAACTCAGTTGCGACAACTGAAGACGAAAGCGAGTTTGACGGGCTAAAACAGCAGTTTGAGCAACAGCAAAAATTAGCGCGCAAAAAGCTGGCTAGTATTCCTAGTCGTTTACAAGGTCGCTTTAAAGCCAATTTAGCTGAAACAGTAAACCGCTGGCAGCAAGCGATGGCACCGCTGACCAATAAGTTTGAGAAAAATCAGCAAACAGCGAAGCGTAAAGCTCGTGATGTAAAACGCTTAATTGACCAAGGTCGCTTTAATGTTGCCTTTGGTGTGTTTAAAGGTTTTGAAGAGCTATACGCAACACTTACAGACTATTATAAGCAGCCATTAAATAGCTTGAAAGCTGATTTAGAAGCGCAATTAGCAGAAGCAAAAGATTGGCAAAAATACGCATCAGCGCCAAAGCGTGATGCATTACTTGTTGAAGTAAATGAACTTGTTGCAACCGAGTGCACTGACCCTAAACAACGCGCAGAGCAAGTTAAACAGTTACGACGTCGTTGGAATGAGTTAGGGCGTTTAGATACTGATGCAGAAAAGCAACAAGGCGAGTTATTCGATCAACAAATTGAATTACTGTTTGCGCCGTGTCGTGAGTATTTTGCAGAGCAGGAGCAGCAACGTGAACAAGCTAAAGCACAGCGCGTTGAAATAATCTCGCAAATGCAGCAGTTAACAGAGCTTGATACCTCTTCTGATGAGTTTGATTGGAAGCAGTTTGAAAGCAAGTTCAACCGTACCGCAAAAGCGTGGCGTTCTGCAGGTAACGTCGATCCTAAAACATACCGTGAACTACAAGCGCAATTTAAAGCTGCGCAATCACAAGTTCAAGGTCAACTTGCTGCATTTCATAAAGCAAATGCTGAGCAAAAAGCGGCACTTGTTGAGCAAGCAACACAGTTATCACAAAGCGATGATTTAGCTGCTGCTTGCCAGGAGCTAAAAGCACTTCAACAAACATGGCAGACTATTGGCTTTGCTGGAATGAAAGCTGAAAACACTTTATGGCAGCAATTCAGACGAGTTAATGACGACACCTTTGCTAAGCGCAGTGCCGAGTTTGAACAGCAAAAGCAAGTTCAGCAACAAAATGACGAAGTTGCCGCAGAGCAATTAAGTGAGCTTGAGTCTGCACTTGAGACCGTAGTGCACCTTGCACAGCTTAAAGATTTAACAGTGAAGCTTGCAGAGCTTGAGTACTCAAAAGCATTATCGGCACGCGTGACCCAGTTAGAGACCGCGATTAGCGCAAAAACAGCGCAAATCAGCAAACAAGCAGAGCAGTCTAAATTAACGGCTTTATTTGCAGCTCTTGAGAGCCACAGTGAACTGCCTTCGCAGTTCCAAGCTTCATTAATAACTAATCTAAACGCTGCGCAGCTGTTAACTCGTATCGAAATTCTAGCGGGCGTTGAATCGGCTGATAGTCAGTTACGTATGACAGAGCAAGTTGCGATGTTAGATGATAAACACCGTGGCGAGCACGCAGATGTTTATTATTACTTAAAGCAATTACTTGCAGTCAGTGAGGGTTCAGTTTCAGCTGACACACTAGCAAGGCTTAAAGCAATATTTGCAATTTAACGAATAAAACCGCTTTTTTAAGCGGTTTTTTTCCGTGTGTTTTTGAGGAAAACAATGAGAATTTTATTACTACTTACCTGTTTATTTTTAGGGGCATGTAAAAGTACAGATCAAGGGATGTCTGTTTACTCGTTTACCAATTCTGAAATTGAAGCAGCCCTTGCTAATCAATTACCAAAACTAAGTGAACAGATTAAGCTGATGGGCTTACCAGTTGATTTTGCAGTAAACGACCTGAGTGTCAATGTTGGCCCAGATAAGCGTGATGTGGTGGTTTTAGGAGCCGATTCTAGTGCTGTCATCAAAGCATTTGCGCTTAAGTATCCAGTACGTTTAAAGCTACAAATTGAAGGTAGCCCATTTTATGACAGCGAGAAAAAAGCGGTCTTTTTACGTAATGTAAAACTGGTTGATACAACAATCGACACCGCGGGTTTCAAGGGCAGTTTAAACTTATTAGATGACCAAGCAATGCAAGTGATTAACGGCTTTTTAGCGGTTAACCCTGTCTATAAGCTAAATATGAACGACCCTAAAGTCGCATTGTTGAGCAAACTACCATTAGATATGAAAGTATCTCAGGGTGAAATTATTTTAGTGCCCACACTGTAAAACTATTTGATATTTTAAAGCGGCTTCTAGCCGCTTTTTTTGTAATTGCTTGTTAAGCATGTTCAACCTTGTCATAATTGCTCGTGATATTTCGCGAATTGAGTGATGGCAATGATCAAGGAATTTTTAAACGACCCCACATTACTGCTAAATGCCGTAGGTGAAGGTATTTATGGCTTCGATTTATCGGGTAATGCAGTTTTTGTAAACCCTGCTGCGGAGCGCATGACAGGCTGGAAAGCAGACGAACTCCTTGGTAAAAAAATACACCAATATCATCACCATACTCGTAAAGATGGCTCACCATATCCTGCTGATGAATGCCAAATATATTGCACTATGTTCGATGGCAAGCACCGTCATGTAAACGATGAAGTATTCTGGCGTAAAGATGGAAGCTATTTTGCTGTTGAGTATACTTCAACGCCAGTTTATAAAAATGGTGCCTTGATTGGGGCAGTCGCGATTTTTCGCGATGTATCCAAACAACAGCAAACAGAAGTGGCGTTGCGTGATGCCTTAGCACAAGTTCAGCACTTATCTGAGCAGCTACAAGCTGAAAATGCTTACCTTATTTCAGAGTTAAATGAAGATTGGCAAGACTCTGGCTTAGTTGGGCAAAGTCATTCATTTCAAAGTATGCTCGAGCAAATTACCTTGGTAAGCCAAACCAATAGTACGGTTTTGATTTTAGGTGAAAACGGCACGGGTAAAGAGCTAGTGGCACGAAACCTTCACCGCTTGAGCAATCGTGCTGAGCAACCTTTCATAAAAGTAAACTGCGCGGCGTTTTCCGCCAACTTAATTGAGTCTGAGTTATTTGGTCATGAGAAAGGGGCGTTTACTGGCGCTAATGAACGCAGAAAAGGGCGTTTTGAACTGGCTGATAAAGGCACTTTATTTTTAGATGAAGTGGCAGAGCTGCCATTAGAGGCGCAAAGTAAATTACTGCGGGTACTACAAGAGCAAGAGTTTGAGCGCGTTGGGGGCAGTCAAACTTTAAAAGTTGATATCCGAGTGTTAGCTGCAACAAACCGTAACTTGTGGCAAATGGTTGAGCAGGGTAGCTTTCGAATGGACTTGTATTATCGCCTAAATGTCTTTCCTATTCGTGTGCCTGCGCTTCGTGAACGCAAGGAAGATATTCCACTACTTGCAGCAAATATTATTACGCAGTTAAACAAGCGCTTAGGTAAACAGTTAAAAGGGCTAAGCAAAGCAACACTCACTAAGTTAGCTAATTATGATTGGCCTGGTAATATTCGTGAGCTACAAAATATCCTAGAACGTGAAGCTATTCTGTCTAAGCAAGCTGTATTACAGCTGTCTGCACCTTTGAGTAACGAGCAATCAAATGAGCAGGTGGTTTCTCTTGATGCTGTACAAAAGCAGCATATTTGTGATGTGCTAAAACGCTGTAACGGGCAAATATCAGGTGAAAATGGTGCCGCAACCTTGCTGGGCCTGCCAGAAAGTACCCTTAGATCAAAGATGAAAAAGCTGTCAATAAAGCGCTAATTCGTGATATATCGCGAGTATTCGCGATATATCGTGCTTTTGAACGTTTAAATATAAATTTAATTATTTAATATCAATGACTTATTTTGAATTTGTGTTGGCCTGATTGTTGCTCTGTCAGGTGATTACCGACACAAAAGTAAGTAGCAAAATGAAATTTGATATTAAAGAGCAAGACTTAATCATCAAGCCCTACAACCAAGAAGGGCCAATTTATATTCGTGAGCAAAAGGGGTATTTCCAACGTATCCGCCGTTATTTAGGCTGGGTGCTAATGCTGACGTTCATCGCCATTCCGTGGATCCCCTATGATGGCCGTCAAGCTGTATTACTCGACGTAGCCAGCCAAAAATTTACTTTATTTGGCTTAACGCTATTACCACAAGATTTTATGATCTTAGCCATGTTATTTATGACAGGGGCGTTTGCTTTGTTTTTCGTCACTAACTGGTTAGGTCGTGTCTGGTGTGGTTACACTTGCCCACAAACAATTTGGATGCTGATGTTTACTTGGGTCGAACATAAAGTGGAAGGTAACCGTAATCAGCGTATTAAACTTGATAAAGCTGATTGGTCAGTGAGTAAATGGCAAAAGAAAATCACTAAGCATGCAGCTTGGCTGGTTATCTCTTTGCTTACATCTATGTCATTTATGGCTTATTTCATCCCCGCTAAGTCTTTATACATGAGTTTATTTACCTTAGAAATGTCTGGGATCGTCAGCTTTTGGGTATTCCTGTTCGCTTTTTGTACCTATGGTAATGCGGGCTTTCTACGCGAAAAAATGTGTACTGTCGCATGCCCTTATTCACGTTTTCAATCAGTAATGTTTGATAAAGACACGTTAGTTGTTACCTACGATCAAGCGCGAGGGGAGTCTCGTGGTGCGCGTAAACGTAAAGCCGACCCTAAAGAGTTAGGCTTAGGTGACTGCGTAGACTGTAACCTATGTGTTGAAGTATGCCCAGCCGGTATCGATATTCGTAATGGCTTGCAGTATGAATGCATAAACTGTGGCTTATGTATTGATGCGTGCGATAGCACTATGGAAAAATTCAACTATCAAAAAGGCCTTATCAAGTACGCCTCTGAAAAACAAATGGAAGGCAAAACGACCAATCCATTTAGGTTAAAACTGCTTGGCTATGGTGGTTTAACAGCGCTGTTTGTCGTTGGCATGGTTGTGTGGATGGCAATGCGTACACCTATTGAGGCTTCTGTCATTCGTGACCGTAATGCCCTGTACCGCGTTAATTTTGAAGGCTTAGTAGAAAACCCATATACCTTATCAATTATCAACAAAACACAGCATAGCTTGAACTATTCAATCGGAATCAGTGGTATTGAAGAAGCAAGCTTACAAGTGCCTGAAACGATAACTGTTGAGGCAGGTCAGATGAAGCGTGTGCCTGTCACTGTGGTTGCAGATGGCTACGAGCTGAAATCAAAAGTAACGCCTATCAGCTTTCACATTCAAGCATTAGAAGATGCTGATATCGCAATAACTAAAGAAACTAAGTTTTACCGAGATTAACCTCAATCACGGCTCTAGAAACGAAGATGGCTTGTTTTTAACAAGCCATTTCTGCAAATTCGAGCTGCTTAAGCACATAAGCCTTAGCGCTGTCTAAATCATCAAATAAACAGTCCATTATTTGAATCGGTGATTGCGCTTGCGCAATAATGCGTTTCATCTGATTAAGCACAATAGACGAGCTAAACATATAAGCGGTGGCTATACAGTTAGTGCCTTGCAGGGCACGAAATAATTGGGTAAAACCACGTTCTGCATCAGGGGTGGTAGCAAGTAATTGGGTAGAATGACTAATATACGCCCACGGCTTTCCAGCTAAAGCAGAAATATGCTTTTTTAAATCGACTGCAAAGTCATTGACTAAACGTGCGTTAATATTACCAGAAAATTGTCCAATAATAATTGGACCATCGGTGATGATACTGACACTGCCATAGTGATTCTTAAATTCCAATTTGCTTCCCTTTTGAATTAAAAAGAGCGCGAATTTTATACAATTCTATGTATGTGTCTAGTTATTTAGTATACAAATTCCAAAAAACATAACTTTTTCATTAAATTTGTATATATGTAGATTTTATCTAGCTATTTAGGTTTGAGGTGAATAAATCATTCACCTCAGATTTAAAATATAACTAACTATTCGTTAACAATATAGTTCAATGCACCGGTAATTGAGGCTACTTGTGCATCAATACAAATTGCGTCATTGGCCTGTGGGCTATCAGGGTAAACCTCTGTTGTTGTAACATATTCTGCATCGGTTAAGCCCATACATAACCCCAGCTTTTTCGCTTGGTAATTAATCACACCAAATTGAGTTTGTGGTACACCAATCAACTGGTTATTCTCATCACTTGGTGCGATGTGGGTTACTTTCTCAACTGATTTTATAATCGCTGTTTGAAATGCTTCATGCGGGCGCTCACTATCAGCGACAAGATAAAAGCCATCCGGGATGTTCCAGTTATCGTGGGTCGTTGCATCACGTGCTGCTAGCGCAGGGCGAAACTCACTATTATCAGTGTCTGTCGTTTCGTGTAGGTCAATATGCACATAAGGTGCAATAGCGTTGTCGGCTAAATACTGCATGATTGCTGCAGACTCTTCAGCCGGGCTATCTGCATAGAAAGAGCGATTTGGATCAGTGGCATTTGGATTCCAGCGGTTAATCGTTTCATAACCCCATGGGCTGATACACGGAGCCACTAAAATATTAAAATCAGCAAAGTAGTCTTTGGCACTTCTCTTAGCAAACGCTAAAGCACCATGCACACCACTTGTTTCGTAACCATGAACACCACCGGTAACCAGCACAACAGGTTTATCAGCTTGCCACTGCTTGCTCTTTAAAATGTAAAGTGGGTATTTGTCGCTGTCGTAACTTAATGCGCCATATTGCTCAATATTGAAATCGCTTGATAAAGAGTCTAGTTGCGATACAACATCATCTAAATAGCTACGCTTTACTGACTGTAATTCAAACCATGCTTTCTTATCTTCTTCGTTCCACGGCTTACCTGGGGTTCCAATAGGGTAACTCATAAAATACCTTGTTGTGACTTGCTGCAAAACGCCAAGCTTATCTAAGCTGTTAAGCTGCTGCAACTAGATAAGCTCAGTAGTAAAGTTACCTTGCTCGTACAGCTTTGCATGATGGTGCTTATGGGTCTCAAATAAGTATTTACGCAGTGCATCTTCACCCTGACACACTTGCATTATTTTTCCGGCAATTCCTTTACTGGTCGTTCGTATTGGCTTCACACTAAGAATAATGTGATCTTCAGTAGGTAAATTAAATGCCAACAGTATCTCTTTATTAAGATCGGGTGATTGACGCTTTGGCTTAAGTAACACGCCCGTACTTGATAAAGACAATATTTGAAATTGTTCGGTGTGTATTTCAAGATCTGGCGTACGCCAGCTGCGTTCGATACCTTTGGTATCTATTACTTCTGGTGCGCTAAGTACAGGGAACAGTTGGCCATTCTCGTCCTTGCTAAATTCAAGCGGAAACCACAACTGATAAATCCCTACTTCAGCCAGTAGTGTCAGTTTGGCATTGGTAAGTAAACCATTTAATTTATCAGGCAAATTAAGCCTAACAGACATTTTTGTATCGGTTGGATCGCTATCAGTCCGTTCAGCCTCGAATAAACGGTTGAAAAAAGAGAGTTCTTGTTCGGATAAATGTGCCATATAAAGCTCCTTTTAAAGCACGCTTACTTATATGTATCATAAATTGTTCAAATTATGCACGTATAATGAGCATTAATTGTGCCAGCTGCTTTGTGATTTCTTTTGCGGCGTATTTCACTTACACTGATAAAAAAACTAACAAGGATTTTATTTTGTCGAGCCTGACTGGTGTAAATAAAAGTTTAGTGATATTTGCTGCTTTAGTCGTTGTTTTAGCGGGTATTAAAGCTGCAAGTGTGATTGTTATCCCATTTGTGTTGGCAGCCTTTATTGCCATTATTTGTAATCCCTTAATTCGTTTCTTTGCTAAATACGGTATCCCTAAAGGGATTGCCGTTGTGTTTGTTATGTTGATGATTGTTGGTGTAGGGATAAGCCTTGCCGGGTTGGTTGGGCAATCGATGACAGATTTCTCTGAAAAGCTGCCTGAGTACAAAGCACAACTAAAAGAAGAGTTTGTCTGGGTGGTTAATGTTGCAGCGAGTTATAACATCCTGATTGATAAAGAACAGATTATTTCTTTATTCGATCCGGGCAAAATGATTGATGTTGCAACCAACATGCTCACAGGCCTTGGTGGCGTGATGGCGAATTTGTTTTTGATTATCCTAACCGTGGTGTTCATGTTGTTTGAAGGACCTATGCTGAGTAAAAAAGTGCATTTAGCACTGGACGATCCTGAAATGAAAATGCAGCAGGTTGACCGATTCTTAGATTCAATTAATTCTTATCTGGCTATTAAAACGCTGGTTAGCTTAGGCACAGGTATGCTTGCAGGCTTTATGCTTTGGGCTCTTGATGTTGATTATTTTATACTTTGGGCTGTAGTGGCCTTTATGCTTAACTACATTCCTAATATTGGCTCTATCATTGCCGCTGTGCCTCCAGTGTTACTCGCTTTGATCACTCAAGGCCCACTGGTTGCAGGGTTTATTGCTGGTGGCTATTTAGTTATAAACACGGTGATGGGTAATATCGTCGAGCCGCGTTTTATGGGTAAAGGGCTGGGTTTATCGACGCTAGTGGTGTTTTTATCCTTGATTTTCTGGGGCTGGCTGATGGGGACCGTGGGTATGCTGTTATCAGTTCCATTGACCATGATAGTTAAAATAGCCTTAGAGACTAGTCAAGAAGGGCGATGGCTTGCTACCTTGCTTGGCAATGGCGAAGAGCTAAAACTTGAAGATTAAAAAGGCGCTTAAGCGCCTTTTTTACTTTTCGATATGTTCAACAGTTATCACTTTAGAGGTCGCTGTAAAACCTGCACATGGTTTTTTAGGATCTCAATTTCACATTGCTTGTAAGCAATAGCGGCTTTCGTACCATTTGGCATTTTTTGTAAATAACGCCAACGACAGCTGTCTTCTAAATAACGCTCTTGGTTCTTGATGCTGCGATTAAAAATTGGTAGCAATTGGCTGTTACCAGTATCTTCTTTAATTTTCTCAAGATCCATAGTGAGCTTATTAATCCACATCTTTTGGTCACGCTGAATATCGGCGATAACTTGATCTAGACATTGAATATAGCGTTTTGTGTCATCGGTATTGTTGCTCGCAAGCTCACACGTTTGCTCTGCTTGAGCATGTGATGCACTTGCAATTAAAGCTAAAAAGCTGCCTTTTACGAGTATTGATGTTTTATTTTTTATCATGGTAATTAAACTCTAATATAAACTCAGCACCGGCTAGTTTCTCTGCGTCTTTAATGGTTAATGTGCCATTATACGAGTTGACTAAATCCGACACGATAGCCATGCCGACACCATGGCCGCTTTCGTAGGTATCGAGTCTGGTACCGCGAGTTAGTAATGATTCACGCTTGTGCTCAGGTACACCTGGGCCATCATCACTTATACTGAGCGTTAACTTTTTGTTCTGCTTAACCTTTATATCGACCTGTGAACGGCAAGCTTTACAGGCATTATCGATTAAATTACCAAGTAGTTCCATCAAATCTGTTTTATCACCTAAGAAATAGTCTTTTTCGCTGACCTCTGAGGTAAAAATAATATCTTTGTCGCGATAAACCTTGCTCATCGCGCTTAAGATTGAATCAATAACAGGCTTGATATGAGTTTGTTTCTTCCAGGTGTCAGACGCACCTGTTGCAGCGCGCTTTAACTGGTGTTCGATCATCACATTAATACGGTCCAGCTGCTCTTGTGCATCCGCATCATTGGCCAATGGGCTAGATTTAAGCACTGCCAAAGGTGTTTTTAATGCATGAGCAAGGTCGCTTAATGACGCGCGATAACGTTCTTTTTGGCGCTGCTGCGATTCAAGCAATAAGTTTAAATCGGCTTTAATAGTTTGTAGTTCAACCGGGTAAAGACCTTTAATTTGTTGGTTATCACCCGACTCAATGGCTTTTATTTCTTTGTCGAGTCGTTGCAGTGGCCTTGCACTCCAAACAAAACCGATTGCCATTAGCGCAGCAATGGCCACACCCATGACATACATCCAATTTACGAGTGTTTGCTTAAAGCCATCCATCAGCCTCAGTAGGGCATCATTACGCTTTAATAGAATAAAACGTGCATGCTCTGATTGGTCAATGTTTTCTAAAATAACGGTAAGCGTTAACTGCCAGTACACGGTATTGTTGTATTCAACACGGCGAAAATCAGCAGAGCCTGCAGGGGCTTCAAAGTTATCAGGAATAAAGTTGATATTGGTCGCCGATTCGGAGTACCAAACCGGCAAGTCACCGCGATAAACCATCGCATAGGTGTCTGAGTTTAATCTGTTTAGCTCTGGCGTTAAGATAGTACTTGGCATAACGATGCCGCGTTCAGTGAAATCGACTTCAGAGATTAATGAATATAAGTGAGCTTCGAGGGTTTTTTCGGTCGCTTCGACCAAAGAGGCGTAGTAAGCCTTACCAATTGAGAAAAACAGAATTGGTAGGGCGACTAATAAAACAAAGACAAGGATAAATCCTTGCCTTACTTTAAGCGGTATTTGCGATGCTACCACTGACTTTTTAGCCTATAACCACGGCCGCGTAATGTTTCAACTGGGTTTAGGGTACCATCAGGGTCAAGCTTCTTACGTAAACGCAATACGAAAACTTCAATCACGTTTGAATCAAGGTCGAAGTCTTGGTCGTAAATGTGCTCTGTTAATTCAGATTTAGAAATTACCTTTTGTGGATTAACCATTAGGTATTCTAAAACTTTGTATTCGTATGCTGTTAAGCTAAGTTCTTTATCGTTTACCCATACTTGCTGTGAGCGAGTATGAATTTTAATAGGGCCAGCTGTCATTTCTGGGTTTGCTTTACCTGCGCTGCGGCGGATAAGTGCATTACAGCGGGCAATTAGCTCTTCAACGTGGAAAGGTTTAGTTAGGTAGTCATCTGCACCAGCATCTAAGCCTTCTACTTTATCTTGCCAACGGTCACGTGCCGTTAAAATCAAAATAGGAATAGTAATACCTTGTGCACGTGCTTTGGTAATTAATTCAATACCATCTACTTTAGGTAAGCCTAAATCGACTACCGCCATATCTAGCGGGTATTCGGTAATATGGAATAAACCAGCTTCACCATCGTGACAAAGGTCAACGCTGTAACGCTCTTTTTCTAGGGCATTACGAAGGTTATCTGCTAAGTGTAAATCATCTTCAATAACTAAAATTCGCATTCTTAATCCTTTTTCACTTCGCCAGTTTTTTTGTTCACATGGACATCAACCACGTGGCCGTTCGTTTTTAAAATTCTTACGGTAAATACTTTATCTTGCTCTGTGATTTTTAGGGTTCGGCCGTCTTCAGATTTTTTGGCGATCGTCACAGCCTGCTTTTTAGTCACCTCTTGGGCTTGTTTCTTATTGGCATCAGCATGAAAGCTTGATAATGCAAATAAAAGACTAAAACTGAAGGCTAATAATATGCGCATGACGGGGAACTCCTAAACCAGACCCATTTAGTTTAATTAACCAATTAACTAAAATTCAAGTAATTACGTTAAATTCTGTAATTCAATAGCCAAATCTTAGTTAATAAGCCGTGAACAAACACTGAATTATTGATTCAGTTAAGTTCAGAGGTTAACCAAATACTTTTTTAAATGGTTTTACGACTGAGTTGTCGTAAACACCCGCCGCAATATACGGATCGTTTGCAGCCCATTCGCGTGCAGCTTCTAATGAGTCAAATTCTGCTACCACTAATGAACCAGTAAAACCAGCGTCAGCCGGATCTTCACTATCAATGGCTGGCAATGGGCCTGCCGTAAATAAACGGTTTTGATCGTCTAATTCTTGAAGGCGTGCTAAGTGAGCAGGGCGTGCAGATTTGCGAGCCTCTAAACTATTTTCAACATCAGTTGAATAAATCATATACAGCATGGTGTGTTCTCAATGTTATTTTTAAAAAATAGTAGCATATTCTTAGCAATAGACGAGAGATTATTCGCGTAATAATCTTTACACAAACCCATATAACTTTAACTTATAAAGCTTGAAATACGCGGTGTAACACTGGTAGAGTCGCTGGGTTGAGAAAATAATAATAAGGTTTTTAAATGAGCGAAAAACGCGAGCATTTTAGCTCCCGCCTCGGTTTTATTTTAGCGGCAGCCGGTTCTGCTGTAGGTATCGGAAACTTAGTGGGTTTTCCGGTTTCAGCTACAAAAAACGGCGGTGGTGCTTTCCTTTTAGTCTATGCATTGTTTGTCATTTTTATCTGTTTGCCAGTGATGATGGCTGAAATGGCCATGGGTCGTAAAGCGCAAAAAGATCCACTTGGTTCATACAAATTTTTAGCGGGCAATGATCCTAAATGGAACTTTGCTGGCTTTTTAGCCGTATTAACGCCATTTATGATTGCTGTTTTTTATATGGTGATCACGGTATGGATTTTCGGTTATTTATCGCAAACCGCATTTGGTAATCTAGATGCCTTGGCCCAGCCAGATAACTTTGGCACTTTTATCAATAGCTACACCGTGTTTGGTTACATGGCCGTGGTTGCCATCATCGTTAACTTGATTTTAGTGGGCGGTGTTAAAGAAGGTATTGAAAAAGCGGCTAAGTTTATGATGCCAGCTTTATTTGTACTACTCACCGCATTGGTTGTATACGTACTAACTCTTGATAACGCAATGGCCGGTGTTAAGTACTATGTTGTGCCTGACTTTTCAAAAATGGATGCCAGCGTATTAAATGGTGCATTAGCTCAAGCGTTTTTCTCGTTGTCACTAGGTATGGGTATCTTAATGACCTATGCATCGTATATCTCTAAGAAAGACGATATTGTTGGTAGTGCAAAAATGGTTGCAGTTACTGATTCGATGGTGGCATTTATTGCTGGTCTAATGGTGCTTCCAGCTATTTTCAGTTTTAACCCAGATACTGACCCAAGTACTTTATCTGACTCGTCAGTATCGATGATTTTTGTCTACCTACCAAAAATTTTATTAGCGTTACAAGCTGATATTGGCTACGTGGGTGCATCAATTGTTGCGTTTGTATTCTTCTTACTTGTCTTTTTTGCTGCAATTACGTCACTTGTATCAATTGTAGAGGTGCCAACTGCAACATTAAGTGACCGCAAAGGTATCAGCCGTAAAAAAGCACTGGCTATCTTAACCTTATCTACAGGTGTATTGACTGTGCTGTGTACCATGTCATTTGGTATGGTTGACTCGCTTACAAAGTTTGTTAGCTATGGCGGTGCAGATAAGAGCTTATTTGATATCGTTTATGATGTGTTTTACGACACAATTTTACCGCTTAATGGTTTAATGGTGTGTTTATTCGTTATGTATCGTTGGAAAAAAGCAAACTTATCGGCAGAGCTAAGCCAAGGCTGTGAAGGCTATGTTGGTAGCTTTACAGAGAAGTATGTGAACTTCTCGCTATCAACGTTTATCCCTGCCATTTTATTACTAATCTTTGTAAATACGGTGGCGACTAAGTTTTTTGCATTTAGTATTTTCGGATTTTAAAAACCAGTTTAATACTTAGCCGCGCACTTTGCGCGGCTTTTTTATACCTATTACATTAAAAGGCCCCCGCATCAAGCACATCACCCAAGCCAAGGGTAAACATCCAAAGTCCCCATAAGCTATGTTCAATCACACACACGAAGGTTGAGCGGCTTTGCGCGTACGTATAAGAAAACAACAGCCCCCCTAAAAATGCCAACAGTACGGCCAATACATTCGCATAGACAATGTGAGCTAACGCAAACACTGATGCGCTGACAATAATACGCACTGTTTTACTTGGCATAATGCGTTTATAACGATGGAAAAAATAGGTTCTAAAAATAAGTTCTTGCGGCATCACCGATAAAATGGGGTAGAGCAATAACAACATTAGCCAATCGTTAAATGAGTTTCGTGGCAGTGAAAACCAGTTTTCTTGGTTCATGATGCCGTAAAACATTCCGGAGAATAACGCCCCTAAAAAGAAGAAACTAAATAAGCGACGTTTTACCGCACTAAATTGCCCAAGGCTAGTTAAACGAAAGCGTTTAAAATGGGGATCAGATAAAAGCAACATGCCGCACACGGCCATTAAAATAATAAGGGCAGGAATAAGCCAGTTAGCGAGGTAGGCACGAAGAAAGAAGCCTAATAGCGGCAAAGAAACAAATATGAGGGTAAATTCAAGCCAGCGGTATTGGTTAGCGTTCAATGTCGTCTCAGCGTGTTTTTTGTTTACGCTAACAAGCTAAGACGACAGATTTATGACATTAAGATTGCTTTTGATCTTTCTCTTCGTCATCTTCAGGTAAGTATTTGAATAGGGTGATGATCGTTGCTAACACGCAAACAAAGGTAATGCCCATTAAGCCAAACACTTTAAAGTTAACCCAAAAATCGAGCGAGAAGTTATAGGCAATGTAGATATTCAGCGCCGAGATACCTGCAGTCACCGCAACCCAAAATAGGTTAAGTTTGTTCCAGAGCGCTTCAGGTACGTTGATTTCTTGTTTACTCTCAGAGGCATTTTCTAAAATCGAGCTAAGCGCTTTTTTCACTAGGTTTTTGCCAAGTACATAGCGGCTTACTAACAAAGTAACACTGAAAATGGCATACACAATGGTGGCTTTCCATTTCACAAACTGCTCATCGTGGAACACTAAGGTGAGGGTACCTAACACCACCGCTATAGCAAAAAACACCCAGTGACGGGTTGGCACTTTACCATCTTTAAAATAACAGTAAGCAACTTGAATTAAGGTGGTTAGCATCAGCAAGGCTGTTGCCCAATAAATATCAACTAACTTGAAAACCGCAAAAAATAAAATCAGCGGGATGTATTCAATAATCGCATGCATAAATTTATAAATGCTCTAATTTAAAAAGATACTGGGTTGTATCAAGTTATCACGCAAGATACAAGGTTGACTTAACAGCCCTGAAAGCTTAGCCTCCCGAGCCAATCTGGCCTAAACCTGCGTTTAGGTTGTTTTACCTTATCTTTTTCCGCTTAACCTCAGATGATTAAGCGGCGTATTTTGGAGCACTTTTTATGAATAAAGCCGCGTTAGTATCGCAAATGGCTGCCCACAGTGAATTAACAAAAAAAGACACTCAAGCTGCCTTAACCAGCATGTTAAATGCTATCGAAAAGTCTCTTTCTGAGGGCGACCAAGTGCAAATTAATGGCTTTGGTACGTTTGCTCTAAGTTATTACCCAGCACGCAAAGGACGCAACCCACAAACCGGTGAAGAAATTGAAATAGAAGGCGCTAACAAGCCAGTTTTTAAACCTGCTAAAGCACTCAAAGACGGTTTATAAGCAGGATTTGCAAAGCGGGTGTAGTATTTACAGAGCATAAATAGAACACTTGAAAATTTATTCAATATTTTCAATCTATTAAGTTTGGCATGTTGTCTGCTATTAATTGTTTAGGTTTACCTAAATAAGGAGATAACATGTCAAATTTAAATAGCCAACTGAATGGTAAAAAGATTGCCATTCTTGCAACCAATGGTTTTGAGCAAAGCGAGCTATTGTCACCACGAAGCGCATTATTAGAAGCTGGTGCACTTGTCGAAGTTGTGTCACTTGAGCGTGGCGATATCACAGCATGGGATGAAAACCAATGGGGTGAGCGAGTCAGTGTTGACCGTGTAGTCAGCGAAGCAGACTCTGCAGAGTATGACGCGTTACTTCTGCCTGGTGGCTTATTCAACCCAGATACGTTACGTCAAGATAGCGAAGCAAAAGCCTTTGTTGATGGTTTTTTCAGTGCCGGTAAAAACAAACCTATCGCCGCGATTTGCCACGGTCCATGGCTATTAGCCGAAATTAACAAACTACGGGAGCGCAAAGTAACCTCATACCCAAGTATCAAAACAGATTTGATCAATGCAGGAGCTAATTGGGTTGATCAAGAGGTGTGTGTAGATGAGGGCATAGTCACAAGCCGAAGCCCAGCCGACTTAGAGGCCTTTAATCGTAAGTTTATCGAAGAGATTAAAGAGGGTGTGCACCGTCATCATTAATTGTTAAGCACAAAAAAGGGCCTTTATGGCCCTTTTTGAGGTAATAAAACAAACTTACTTTGTAGCTGCTTTCATACTGGCTACAAACTCTTTTAAACCAGTTAGCATTGCTGCTTGATCATCAAGGTTTGCCTCGATGATTTTAACAACCGCAGAGCCTGAAATCGCACCAGCGGCTCCTGACTCAAGTGCTGATTTAACATCTTCCGGTGTTGATACACCAAAGCCTAATAATGCCGGTGCAGCATGGTAATCTTTTAGTTTTTTAACTAATGAATCTGCTGGCATTTGTGCCTTGGTTTCTGTGCCTGTCACACCTGCGCGTGAAAGAAGGTATGTGTAACCACGGCCATATGACGCACACTCTCGTAAAGTGTCATCATCAGCATTCGGTGTAGCAATAAAAATTGGGTCAATGCCATTTTTCATTGCTGTTTGGCGAAATAGCTTTGATTCATGTAGCGGCACGTCAGCCACTAAAATTGAATCGACACCGGCTTCTTTAGCATCTTGATAAAACTTCTCAATGCCACGTTTAAACACTAAGTTTGAATACAATAACAGGCCAATTGGAATATCGGCATTGTACTGGCGCACTTGTTTGATGATATCAAAGCAATCTTGGGTATTAATGTTTTCATCAAGTGCACGAATGTTAGCAGCTTGGATCACTGGGCCATCAGCAATCGGATCAGAAAATGGAATACCTAGCTCAAGGGCATCAGCGCCGCCATCAATTAAGCTTTTGATGATTTCTACACTCAGTGCTTTATTAGGATCGCCAATCGTAACGAAGGGTACAAAAGCACCTTGGTTGGTTTCATTTAATGTGGCGAACAGTTGTCCGTAACGGTTAGTCTGGCTCATAGTGCGCCTCCTTCTGATAAAACACTGTGTACGTGAGCCAAATCTTTATCGCCTCGGCCGCTTAGGTTAACCACTAAAATGGTGTCTTCGGTTTGTTGCTCGGCATATTTAAGGGCATATGCTAGGGCATGGCTTGATTCAAGTGCAGGAATGATCCCTTCGTTCTTAGCCAGTAGTTGGAATGCTTCAAGCGCTTCAGTATCGGTAATACCTACGTACTCAGCACGGCCAGTTTCATGCAAGTGAGCATGCTGTGGGCCAACAGCAGGGTAATCTAGACCTGCTGATACAGAGTAAGACTCTTCAATTTGACCATCATCATCTTGCATAATGTAGGTATAGGTCCCGTGTAAAATGCCTTTGGTGCCTTTACATAAGGTTGCACCATGCTGGTGGGTATCTAAGCCTTTACCTGCGGGCTCTACACCAATTAGTTTAACGCTTGGCTCATCAATAAAGTCTGTAAACATTCCAATGGCGTTAGAACCACCACCTACACAAGCAAGCACAGCATCTGGTAAGCGACCTTCTGCTTTAAGCACTTGTTGTTTTGCTTCTTCACCAATCATTTTTTGGAACTCACGCACCATGGTTGGGAATGGGTGAGGGCCTGCTGCAGTGCCTAGTAAATAGTGAGCATCTTTGTAATTTGCTGACCAGTCACGAAGGGCTTCGTTTACGGCATCTTTTAAGGTACCAGAGCCCGCTGTGACAGGAATAACCTCTGCGCCCATTAGTTTCATACGAAATACATTTGGTTGCTGACGTTCAACGTCTTTTGCACCCATGTAAATACGGCATTTTAAGCCTAGTAAGGCACAGGCTAGGGCCGTTGCAACACCGTGTTGGCCGGCACCTGTTTCTGCAATGACTTCTTTTTTACCCATGCGTTTGGTAAGGAGTGCTTGACCAAGTACTTGATTGGTTTTGTGCGCACCACCATGGAGTAAATCTTCACGCTTTAAATACAGTTTTACCTTAGGGTTTTTAACTAAGTTACGTGTCAGTGTTAATGGTGTAGGGCGACCTGCGTATTCATTTAATAGTTTTTCAAACTCAGCCTGAAAAGCAGGATCGTTTTGTGATTTATTAAACTCTGCTTCTAGTTGCTTGAGTGCTGGCACAAGCAGCTGTGGTACAAACATACCACCGAATTCACCGAAATAAGCTGGATTTTGCATTCTAACCTCAATAATTTCTGATATGCGAAAACGCATTTTGTAATTTTGTTTGGCACTTTTTACCCGCTGACGCTTCAACGCCAGAATTTAGGTCAAGGCCGTTAGCACCGCGATAAAGCGCTGCATGGATATTTTCTGGGTTTAAACCCCCGGCTAACATAAACGGCACGGTTGCCGTCTCTAGCACTGACCAATCAAATGCTTCGCCTGTGCCGCCTTTTTGGCTTTTGCTGTAAGTATCGTATAAATGGCGATCAACCCCTTCAAGCGGTTTAGGTAATTCACCTTTAACGGCTTGGGCTTTCCAAATTTCACAGCCAAGCGGTAATTGCTTTCTGAGGCTTTGAATATACTCGCTATTCTCATCGCCATGTAATTGCACGGCCGCTAATTTTAAGCTTTGTGCATAATCGACCACTTGTTCTAGAGGTGCATTGACAAACACACCTACATACGCGAGTGGGGCACTTTGCGTAACTTGCTTGGCACAGTCTATATCGACATAGCGCGGTGACTTAGGATAAAAAATTAAGCCACCATACACAGCACCACTGGCGTAGGCTGCCATCGCATCTTGTGAACGGGTTAAACCGCACACTTTGTTCTCACCTAAAATCACTTTACGACACGCGGCTTCTAAGTCGCGTTCAGCCATCAGTGAGCTGCCAATTAAAAAGCCATCGCATAATGGTGCAAGACGTTTTACATCTTTATGGGTATAAATGCCCGATTCTGAAATCACTACTTTGTCATTTGGGATAAGCTGACGTAAACGCTCAGTTGTTGCAAGATCAGTACTTAAATCACGAAGGTCGCGGTTATTGATACCAATTAGGCTGGCATTAAGTGCAAGTGCACGACTAACTTCTTGCTCATTACTGACTTCAGTGAGTACTGACATATTTAAAGAATCAGCCACCTTGTGAAGCGCTAAATATTGCTCGTCATCAAGAACTGAGAGCATTAATAAAATGGCATCACCACCAGATAAGCGTGCTAAATAAACTTGGTACTCATCAATAAAGAAATCTTTACAAATAAGCGGCTGTTCCACTTGGCTGCGCACGTATTCAAGGTACTGATAGCTGCCTTGGAAATATTTTTCATCCGTTAGTACGCTCATACAGGTTGCGTACTTTTTATAAACCGATGTAATTTCCTCTAAATTGAATGGTTCGCGAATAAGCCCTTTTGACGGTGAGGCCTTTTTACATTCTAAAATAAACTGCGTACCGGTTGCTGCTAATGCGCCTTCAAAGTCTCGCTTGGTTGGCACAACCTCGCTAATGAATGACTCAAGCGGGCGCTGTACTTTTCTTTGTTCTAATTCAATACGTTTGTCGGCAACAATTTTGTCTAACACGTTAGCCATGACTTACCTCAATAATTGCGTTCAATGTGTCCATCGCTTTGCCTGATGCTAATAATTCGCTTACTTGATCTGCGGCTGCTTTTAAATCGCTTGCTTTATCGGTTAAATAAAGAAGGGCGGCAACGTTGGCTATAATGGCTGCGTTATGCGCCATTTCACCTTGACCTTGTAAAATCGCTAAGCTTGCTTTTGCGTTATATTCTGGGCCTTGGCCTGCTAGTTGTTCAAGTGAATAGTTTGCAAGACCAAAATCGCTCGCTGTTAGCGTGTATTCGCTCAGTTCACCGTTATTAAGTTCAACCACTTTGGTTGTCCCGTGTAAGGCAATTTCGTCAGTGCCTGCACCGTGAACCACCATAGCGCGTTTTGTGCCAAGGGTTTTTAAGGTTTCGGCCATTGGTAAGCACAGCGAAGGGTCATAAACACCAAGCAATTGCACCTCAGGGGCAGCAGGGTTGGCCAGTGGCCCTAAGATATTAAAAATTGTGCGGCTTTTAAGGGCCGTACGCACACCCATCGCATGGCGTACACCACTGTGATAATGCGGCGCAAATAAAAATGTAAAGCCGGTATTTTCTAAACAATGGGCCGCTTGCTCAGGGCTCATATCTATATTGATACCCAAGGCTTTAAGTAAATCCGCAGAGCCCGAATTACTCGACACACTGCGATTACCATGTTTGACCATATTGATGCCCGCAGCGGCGGCAACAATAGCAGCCGTGGTACTAATATTAATTGTGTTTGAGCCATCGCCACCGGTACCACAGCTATCAGCAAGCAAGGTTTTGTTGGTTTGAAATGGCACTGCATTGGCGCGCATTGATGCCGCAGCACCGGCGATTTCATCACTTGTTTCGCCTTTTAGTTTTAGGGCGATAAGTGCTGCAGTTAATTCAATATCATTAAGCTTGCCATTCATGATGGCATCAAACAATTGAGTTGCTTGCGAAAACGATAAATCTTGCTTTGCTAATAATTGGTTTAACTGGGTTTGAGTTGTTGCTTCCATGTTATTCCTCTACTGCACGCGTGCGGTTAAAAATTCAATGCTTTGCTGTAATAGCAATGCGCCATTTGGCGTTAAAATTGATTCAGGATGAAACTGATAGCCAAGGGCATTATCTTGTTGATGGTAAATTGCCATCGGAATATTTTCATAACAAGCAATTACTTCAACGTCATCAGGGACTTTGATTGCCATTAATGAATGATAACGAGCAACTGGCATTTTATCGCCCATACCCGCGAATACTGGGTGCTCAGTCAACGCAATAATTGATGACTTGCCATGCACAGTTTCGCCTGCATGACCAATAACCCCACCGTAGCTTTGTGTTAGTGCTTGCTGGCCTAAACAGATGCCCAGCATAGGGAAACGGCCTTTACACAGTTCAATGAGTTCCATTAAACAACCTGCATCAGATGGTGCGCCGGGGCCAGGTGATAGCACTAGTAACACAGGTACGGTCTCTTGGCACATTTTGTCGAAGATGCTTTGTGCACTGATGTTATTACGGTATACCACTAACTGGCACCCTAACATAGAAAGTTCATCGACTAAGTTATAACTAAATGAATCAAAGTTATCTAAAAAGTAGATTTTATAGGCTGATGTTGTCGTCATTATTGTGCCTCGTAAGTCGATTGAATCGCAGTGATCACAGCTTGTGCTTTAGCGCGGGTTTCATTGGCTTCTGATTGTGGATCTGAATCAAACACAACACCTGCACCTGCTTGTACGTAGGCCGTGCCATTTTTAACAAAGGCAGAGCGAATAACAATACAGCTATCCATGGCGCCATCGCCCGTTAAATAACCCACAGCACCGCCATAGCTGCCGCGGCGTTTTTGTTCGGTTTGACGAACTAACTCAGCCGCGCGTACTTTAGGTGCACCCACTAAGGTGCCCATGTTCATACAAGCTTGGTAAGCATGTAGCGCATCGAGTTCAGGTTTTAAAGTACCCACCACGCGTGAAACTAAATGCATCACTTGTGAGTAGCGGTCTACTTTTAATAATTCTTTCGCGTGACGTGTGCCTGGTACGCTAATACGGGCTACATCATTTCGCGCTAAATCAACTAACATCAGGTGCTCGGCACGTTCCTTTTGGTCGTTGCGAAGTTCAAGCTCAATGCGGCTGTCTAGGTCTGGATTAATTTGCCCGTTAGCAAACTTGCCACGAGGGCGAGTACCAGCAATTGGGTATACCTCAACTTGTTTACTCTCTGCGCAGTATTTGAGGGCTGACTCGGGTGATGCGCCGAATAACACAAATTCTTCATCGCGCATGTAAAACATATATGGGCTTGGGTTTTGTTGTTTTAGTTGGCTGTAAGCATGAAGTGAGTCAGGGCAGGCGAGAGAGAAAGTACGTGATGGAACAACTTGGAAAATATCGCCATCAACGATGTTGTTTTTTAACTTGATGACATGTTCGCAGTATTGCTCGTCGCTAACATCAACAGAAATTGGGTTTGAGCCGGTTTGCTTTTGCCCTTGGTAGCTTTGTGCATTGTCACATACGGCATTTAAACGCTCTAACTGTTGACCAACCTCAAAGCAATTAGCATGAACTTCAGGGCCGTTAAATACATTGCCAATTAGCTCGGTTGTTTTTGCTTGATGGTCGATGACAACTAACGTTTCGGCTAGGTAGAAAACATAATCTGGGCAGCTGTTTTCGCCGTCAGGCACATCAGAAAGAGTTTCGAAATTAGCAACCATATCGTAGGCAAATACACCGCCTAAGAACACAGAAAATGGGTTGTCTGTGGTGCTTTTAATACTATTAATACAGCTACGTAGCGCACTAAAAGCGTTATCTGCTACTAATTTACTGGCTTCATCAATGTCGCTTGCTACCTCGTTGTAGGTTAACGTTAATGTGTCTTCTACAAGCTCAGCAGAGCAGTTTTGCACATGAGTTTGTAAATAAGGCAGTAATTGTTTGCCGTTATTTGACTGTGCAGTGAGTGTGACCTGTTTGCCTTGGCAAACAATACGTAGCGCTGAGTCAACCAAAATTAGACTTTTTACACTGTCTTTAGAATCAATTTCAGCAGACTCTAACAGCAGTGAATTAGGCTTATCGAGTAAACTGTATAACGCAAGTGGGCTACTGATGTAGTCGCGCACTTGAGTGATACTGGTTACTTCACCCGGTGTCGTTGTTATATGACTAAAAATCAAACCTCATTCTCCCTCATTCCCAAAAACTCTTTAAAAAACAAAACCCCGCGAAGCTATGCTTGGCGGGGTTCGTATAAAGATGCCTATAAATTAGATAGACCCTTACCGTCCCGCTAAGCCAGGCGCCACCACCAATGATGTGTAAGAGTTGCTATGTAATTCATTATAAAACCTTAAAATTTAGATATAAAAAAACCCGCTACATGAGCGGGTTTTGAAATCGTTAGACACGACAATTCGTCACCCGCTAGTTACGAGTGCCACCACCAAATTGTGATTTGAATTGTTTTGTTCATTGTTGTTTCTTATTTAACGTGTCTGAAAGTGCATACAGTAAAGCGTACCTAAGCCAATACTGTCAAGCATTAATTTACATATTAATACGTGTTGGGCATTTACCCCTCGCAATTGCCCATTTATGTGGGTATATATGTCTAACCTAAAAAGATAATCACGCCTTGGCACTAAATTTTTGTTATACTCACATCATTGATTCAAGAACTTACGTAAAGCAGTCTTTCCCTTTGATAAAATACGATTTACATAGCCACACCACATACTCAGATGGTCAGCTATCAGTCGAGCAATTGTTACACCGCGCGGTTGAGAAAAACATAGATGTGTTTGCAATTACCGATCACGACACGTTAAGTGCCATAAAACCAGCTCGCCAAGTCATAGCTGATGATAATTTACCGCTTAAATTAATTGCTGGTGTTGAAGTATCAACAAAATGGGAAAGCTTCGAAATTCATATTGTTGGCTTAAATGTTGATGATGAAAATGACTCACTGTTGTCATTATTACAAGCGCAACAAGGCAAGCGTGAAGATCGCGCTTTAGAGATCGGTCGTCGCCTTGCTAAAAATGGTTTTGAAGGCATTTACGACCAAGCAAAAACATTTGCTGAAAACGCTCAGATCACACGGGCGCATTTTGCCCGAGCTCTGATTGAGCGTGGTGTTGCTAAAAACTTTCCTGGGGTATTTAAAAAATACTTAGGGCGAGGAAAAACAGGCTATGTACCAAGTAGTTGGTGTGATATGCAAACCGCAATTACTGCCATTCACCAAGCCGGTGGGGTTGCCGTTCTTGCTCATCCTGGGCGTTATCAAATGTCTAACAAATGGCTACGTAAGTTAATTATTGAATTTAAAGACGCGGGTGGCGATGCTATGGAAGTGGCACAACCACAGCAAGCACCCAGTGAGCGCCAGTTTTTAGGTGAACTGAGTCGTGAATATGGCTTACTTGCGTCACAAGGGTCAGATTTTCATTTTCCGACCAGTTGGTTGGAGTTAGGTAAAAATTTATACTTACCAAAAGATTGCCAAGGGGTTTGGCAAGCATGGGAAGGGCAATAGGAGCGTGTAATGAGTCAGTTTTTTCATATTCATCCAGATAATCCGCAACCACGCTTAATCAGCCAAGCGGTTGATATTATCAAGCAGGGCGGTGTTATTGTTTACCCAACCGATTCGGGTTATGCACTTGGCTGTAACATTGGTAATAAGCAAGCAAAAGAGCGCATCGAACGTATTCGTGGTATTGAAAAACACCATAACTTTACTTTAGTCTGCCGTGACTTATCAGAGCTATCTACCTATGCTCGTGTTGATAATCAGTTATTTAGATTAATTAAAAATAACACCCCTGGGCCTTATACTTTCATCTTTAAAGGCACTAAAGAAGTACCAAAGCGTTTATTAAACGAAAAGAAAAAAACCATTGGTATTCGTGTTATCGAACACCCAATCACCTGTGCTTTATTGGCTGAATTAGGTGAGCCGTTAATGTCGTGTTCTTTAATTTTACCGGGTGAGCAATATACCGAGGCTGATCCTGATGAAATTCGCGATCGCATTGAAAAGCAAGTTGATTTAATTATTCATGGTGGTTATCTTCCTGAACAGGCAACCACAGTAATTGACTTGTCGGATGATGATATCGAAATCTTACGTGTGGGTTGTGGTGATACTAAACCATTTGAGTAGAGACTTCATTGACTAGCCCAGAGCTTGACGCGCCAGATAATTTACAAGAGCCAGTACAGCAAAAGCTGCCACTGGCTTTTTTGCATGGCAAAGCGGTGGTCGATAAACCTGAAGACTTATACATCCCACCCGATGCATTAGAGATCATTTTAGAAACCTTTGAAGGTCCTCTCGATTTACTTTTGTATTTAATCAAAAAACATAAACTCGATGTACTAGAGCTCTCTATTTTTAGTATTACAGAGCAATACGTTAGTTATGTTGAAATGATGAGCGAGTTTCAGCTTGAACTGGCTGGTGAATACCTTGTGATGGCGGCGTTATTAGCACAAATTAAATCACGATTATTATTACCAAAACATGAAGAGCTTGAAGAGGAAGAAGACCCACGAGCTGAGCTTGTAAGACGTTTACAAGAATACGAACAATTTAAAAAAGCCGCAGAAAATCTTGATGAGATCCCTCGCGAAGGCCGCGATATATTTGTAGCCGAAGCACTGGTGCCAGAATTGAGTGAGCGTGAGGTACTGTTACCTGACGTTGACATGAAAGACCTGTTAGTTGCACTAAGCGACGTTATGGCCCGAGCTAAAACATTTGAACACCATCATATTACCGCAGAAGCCTTATCGACCCGTGAACGGATGAGCTTAATCTTAGATAAACTCTCAGAAGCGCAATCACAGTTGCCTTTTAGTACTCTTTTTACGGTAGAAGAGGGCAGAAGTGGTGTTGTCGTTAGTTTTATCGCCATGTTAGAGTTGGTGAAAGAAAACCTGATCAGCTGCTTTCAGGTAGATGCCAATAGCCAGATTTATGTTGGTTTGGTGGAAGAAAGCGAATAGCTGGAAGTTAATAGCTTTAAGCTTTAAGCGGTAAGTTTTAAAGGCATTAGATCAATTATTAAAACTGGATCATTACTTGTTGGGGACCAGATAAATATATCAGGGCGCCAGCAATTTGCGACTGTTCAGTTCTTGTCGTTATGTTCCGACTCATTCTAAAAGGATATTTATGTCAAAAGTAACGTTGAAAGGGTTTATTTTAGTTCCTGAGTCTGACTTAGAGAACGTTAAATCTGAGTTGGTGACTAATAGGCGTCTTACCTTAGAAGAGCCTGGTTGCATTACTTTCAGTGTTACTGAACATGCAGAAATCCCACTTCGCTTTGATGTATTTGAAGAATTTATAGATAAATCGGCATTTGAATATCATCAGCAAAGAGTTAAAAACTCTTTATGGGGTAAAGTAACCAGCTGTGTTGAGCGACATTACGAGATCTTTGAGTCATCACCAGTCAAGAAATAGGTCGTCACGAAAATTTGCTTCATATTCGAATAAAAACACTTAACTTACAGAGTGTTAAACAATTGCGCCAAGTCTCAGTACCTGATAAGTTGGTTTTTCCCATTTTGGGGTAAGCCTACTATTAAGGAAAATATAATGAAAAAGTTAGGAATGGTACTGTTATCTCTCGCTGCATTTGGTGCCTCAGCTGCAGAAAGTTTGCAATTAGACCTTAACCTTTATTTGAATAATCAACTTGTAAAAACGCACGTTGTTAAAACTGAAGAAGACAAAACTCAAACAGTGACTGCAGATGATATTCTTAAATTTCAAGAACCTAAGTTAATGGTAAACCTTAATGAACCTGCAACGATTGAGGTGGGCACTGAGGGTGTTGAAGTGTACAGGATTGAAATAACAGCAAGTAAAATATAATTGCTCTAGAATATCTATACGTTTTTATAGCGGCTAACTTAAGCATGCTCCAATTAGTTAGCTGTCTATATTTAGGTATGCAATTGTAAAAATAGGCATACTCTAAGTAGCACCCTTTACAAAGAGCTATTAAGTTTTAGTTATTTTCAATTTTTTAAGGAAAGCAGATGCAGAGTAAACACTTTACAATCAAAACCATGACCAAACAGGAAGTCGAACTCATGATTGATTGGGCTGCAGCAGAAGGTTGGAATCCAGGCCTTAATGATGCAGATTGTTATTTTGCTGCTGATCCTGAAGGATTTCTGGTTGGTTTTCTAGACGATGAGCCTATCGCTACAATTTCTGCTATTAATTACCGCGATGTATTTGGCTTTATTGGCTTCTACATTGTTAAACCTGATTACCGTGGCAAAGGTTACGGAATACAAATCTGGAATGCCGCATTAAAGCGCCTTGAAGGGTTGAATATCGGCCTTGATGGTGTGGTGGAACAGCAAGAAAACTATAAAAAATCTGGTTTTAACTTGGCTTATCGCAATATCCGTTTTGCAGGAGTAGGTCACCGCAAAATGCAGATATTGTAGATCTTAATGCCGTGCCATTCGAAATTATTGACGCATACGAACAGGCTTTTTTCCCAGTAAATAGGGCAAACTTTACTAGAGCCTGGTTAAGCCAACCCCAATGCGACGCTTTGGGCGTAATGAGCAATGGGGAATTGGCAGGATACGGGGTAATTCGCAAATGTCAGAACGGCTTTAAGATTGGCCCTTTATTTGCCGACTCACCAGAATTGGCTGAATCTTTGTTCCTTGCTTTAAAATCTAAAGTGAGTGCCTCTGACGCTATTTTCCTTGATACGCCAGAAATAAATCAAGCTGCTGTCGCTTTAGCACAGAAGTACAACATGCAAGTGTCGTTCGAAACCGCCAGAATGTATACCTGCGAATGTCCGAGTTTGCCATTAAATCGTATTTTTGGTGTGACTTCTTTTGAAATCGGCTGAGTTTATTCAGTCGAGTTACCAATTTCCTTATCTGAAAATTAATGCCTTATACAAGCCAATTTCATACGTGGAAATTTATTGATTCGTATGCGTGTCTTAACTAGACAATTACAGGTTATTTGAGAGTATTAAATTATAAGAATGAAATTAGGGATAAATTAATGGTAGGTGTAGATATTAATCGTGTATTTGCTGAAGTGACGCAGGATGAGTTGAATAAAGATGATGCTTATCTATTACCGGATGGCCGGTACGACGCTAAATCTTGGGCAGAGCTAGATGATTGTCA
>NZ_JABVXF010000036.1 GCF_013349995.1 Pseudoalteromonas sp. 0303 | reverse complement strand
CGTGACCAAGGTGATTATTATGCCTTGATCTGATCACTACATATTCTATAAGTTCAATTTATAATGATCTTGCCGTGCTGTAGACCCTAAGCTAGGCACTGCTGTCAGCATGGCGCTTAACCGGCTCATCGCTGCGGCAGGAAAGAGTTGTCTCACTCTTTCATCAACTGCTTGATACAAAGGCGTCAGCGCTTTCTGGCCCAGAAAATGGCATCTCAAGCGGCACAACAACCAGGCTTGCAAGTTAGATGCAGGCTCAAGCTGTTCAGGTACACACATTTGCTGAGTGTCTACCATGTACTCAATCACTTGCGAAATACTGCGCCGGGTTCCGGGGTAATCCTTTGCCAATTCGTTTTCAATGCGAACGTCCTCAATGATATTGAGAAGTGCCTTACGGATCGGTTTAGACGACGCCTTCTGCACCATGTCAAAATTGGTATGCCGAATATGCGCCGCTTCATGAGCCAGATAACCCCAAGCTATCTGTTGATAGTGTGGGTCGTCTGGGTTTGCTGTTGGGATCACAATCCGCTCACCATCGGTAAACGCATCTTGTCCTTGAATAAGCACCTTCACACCAAACTTTTCGCCATAAGCGGCGGCAACGATTGGCAGTGCGTTTTTTAATGGATGATTCATGGGAGTCTCCTAATTATTAGGGGGAATACTCCCTCAGCGGGAGCGTTTCCCCGCTGGGAATGTAAGTGTTTAAACCTGTGCTTTTAGCTTATCCAGGTCGTATTTTTGACCTAACCAAGCCACCAATTGAGCTGGACTCTCGTGCTGCTCAAATGACGTTTTAAGCTGGTCTAAACTCAGGATGTCATCCAATGTCAGACCGTACTGGTCTTGTAACTGAGTAGACACCTCGTGTTGATATTGCAGCCAGGCCCGCTCATAAGCGGTTTGCTGCAATGCCATGTTTGGAACAAATACCATGGCCGTTACCCAAACTCCTTGTGCGTCCGCATCTGCGATCAAAACAGGGTTCTTGGGGATCACGACACTATGTGTTGAGTACGACCGTTGTACTAACGTTCGACAACACGCCACTTCTGGTATCGATTCACTTTCAACCGCATCAGTCACACCACGAAAATGTGCTTCAAACTGGTTCAGTTGGCTGGGGTTATGGATGGTTGATTGCATAATTTCCTCTTACATAGTTCAGAGGACATGCGCCCTTCAGGGCAACATGCCCTCAAGGACGTTAGAAATAAAATGAGTTTGGTACAGTCGAACCAAGGTTTGGTCTGACGGTTGGTTGTGGTATTGCACACAAGTTATCTGCCTGAGCAGATACTGGCTGTGCGGGTTTAGGTTCAGGTTTGGGCATCAGTTGTCTGATATCCAATTGTCCTTCACCGTGCATTCTCATCTTGTCTGGATCAGACAAAATTAAAATGGTCGCCATCAGTTCGTGATAGAGATTGTCTGTCACAGGGCCGGTCTTCGGCAGACGAACAAATAAATTGTCCATCGCTTCGACCATCGGCTGAACTCGATGATCCAGGAATGACAAACCATCCAACTTGTCTCTTAACCGTTTGAGAGGGTTAAGGGCTCGCTGACTGATTTGATTCTTACCTGCAACGGAACGCTCAAAGAGATCATTGGCATCACGAGCCACCTCCCTAAAGAGGGTGTGTCCCATACCATTGACCTTGTCATCTAAGCCACCAGCTTGGTCAGCCGGTTGCATTCGATAGATGGCATAATCGAACTGAAGCCGTTGTTCCACGTCTTCGATGGGTGACAGCGCACGCCGGATTGCATCTGCAAATTCCGGGTGTTTTGCAACCCAGTCAAACGTCACCTGATCATAGTTGTCCAAGAACAACTGCTTGCACTGCGCAAACTCCTGACCGATCCGGTCAAGTTCTGGAACAATTTGATCAATTCGGTCTTCAGGGACGGCATAGCCACCTAAGAACCGCACACCGACTTGCTCACACAAGCGCTGCGCTTCTTTCTTAAGCCTTTCAAAGTTCGCCAATGCCTCAGGGTCGCAAATTTTTTTACTCCCTAAGCTGGCAACATCCTTCGGTGGAAGTTGGCTGCCATTGGCTAGTCTGAAATCTTCAGGCCTTAGTTTTTTTCTACCGCTCCAGATGGAACAGTCGATGTGACAAATCAAAAGTTTGTCGAGGGTTTGAATACTCATAGTACATCCTCATGCGAGATGGGGACGCACCACTCCCAACAGGAGCAATGGCCCCCATTTGGGTGGTAGTCGTTGACGCGCTAATGGCAACATCACTATCAGAAATAGTAATTTTGCGAATCAGGCGACGATTGGTTGAGATCGATTTTCGCAGGCATTAAGTCCAGTGCTTCAGCAATCGGGCGAACCCGCTCTAAATCACTGCCTAGTAACCGCAATACATCTTTTTCCAACTTCAGTTGGTCGGATACTTCTATCCCTTCAGGACTCGCTACTGTGAGCGAACACAATGGTGGTAATTGACGCTTAAAGGCCAGTAACAGCAACAATGGCCACGGGCCATCATCAGTGTTAACAATGCCAGCGCCTTCACCTGACACCATGCTGATTTGATTGGTACTAGGTAATCCGCTTTTGCAAAACCCTAATGACCATTCTCCAATCCTGACCTGGTTATCATCAATAACAGCCAAGCCATAGGCTTCAAGCAGCTTTGCCATATCGAACAACGCTTTTTGCGCCAGCGAGATTTGGCCATTGACGTCCTTGCGAGTACGAAACTCCCAACTGACGTTATTGGCGCACGCGACGCTATCAAGCGCATTTGAGAGTTCAAATGGCCGCCCTTGATGATCAATGCCGACGTGTCCAACAAATCGATAACCCTTGTTGATTTTCTCATTGATTCTTCGGTCTGCTTCAGCCTTAGGATCAGTCGAGTCAATCAATCGCTGCTGCGACAATTGACCGGCTTTTCCAAACCGAACTTCAATCTCCTGGGTATCTGATCCAACGTAAATGGCCCATTCTTTGGCTGTCCCATCAGAATGACTGTAACGGTAAAGAGCAAAGCACTTATCCATCATCAATCCTCCCAATGGTCACCGAAGACATCAGCGGCAATACGGTGAATGGCTTCTCGTTGCTCCAACTCAGCACGAGCCGTCAAAGACCGAACCAGTGCATATTCCACTGCGTTAGGAGCGCCTTTAAAAGCAAGTGTTAACTTTGCCCAGCGCACCAAGGTCCGAGTGGACATGGTGATACTAAGCTCAGCACCGCCATCCGCGCCCCCAATAAAGAGACGACGAATGTCACCAGCCACTTTCACCATTTTTTGGCGAAAGACTTCTGGCAAGCCCGGCGCAACGTTCTCCAGAATGGCTTCCTCTACAGAAGGCTCTGCATAGGTCGCTTCGATGATTCTAAAGCGATCAAGAAAAGCCAAATTCTGTTGGAGCACACCTTGATACAAGCCCGTTTGGTCACCGCTGCCCGCACTGTTGCCGGTAGCGATAAAACGAAACTTGGCATGTGGCATGATGATCTCACCGCCATTTTGTGCGATGACCAACGGGGCACCTTCCAAAATGTCATTGAGCCCAGCCAATTCAGCAGGCTCAGCAAGATCCATTTCATTAATGATCAGCAAATGGCCATGCTTGACAGCCAGTGCCAGCGGTCCATACACAAAGGTCATGTTGCCATTAACCAGCGTGTGGTGACCGATAAGATCGGACAACTCCAATCGACCGTGCGCAGTAATTTGCTGAACAGGCCAATTCAATCGAGAAGCAACTTGGCAAATTAGCGAGGTCTTACCGCATCCAGTGGGGCCTGTAATATACAAACCGTCACCGTCTGGGTGAGACAAAAACGCCAATACGTCACGTAAGTCTTCTTTTCTAAAAACATACTCGTCCTTGCGAACGGGAATGTTTGGATGGGTAGTGTCGGCACTAAATCCTTCCAGAACGAAAGCATCAGGAGCCGGGACATTAAACGCTTGATTCACTTGAACCAAAAATGGGGATTGTTCAGTCATGGTAAACCTCATCAGTTTTGACGAGGCCCCATGCCCCAACAGGGAATGAAGTCCCCGTCGGGTGGTGTGTTGATTGTGGTATGGCTGTGTATGTAAGAGTTCAGCTCGCTCTATCATTCGTACCCAGCATTGGCTACGAGTGAAACTGCTTTCTGATGCACTCGATGTAAGCGCATGAGAAAGGAGCCGACATCGGCTCCAAGTGAACGTTAAAAATAAAATGAGCTCGGCGAGTCACCTGGCAGAACCAAGTTTTCTTGCTCAAGACTGATTTTGATTGGTGTTTCAACGAGCTGCTCTGGCTTATTGGTGCTGATGCGCAACCGCTCTTGTGGCGCTTTTCGGTAAGCGGCTAAAACCTGTTCATCCAGATCGCCTAACTTATCGGTGGCCAATTGCTTATAGTCCACCGTGCCCGCCATCATGTAGCGACTGAGTTTGACCCCAGCATAATCCGCATGAGCGTAGTTACCCATCATAGCGACCAATTTTGACTGAGCGTCTCGCATTTCCTCTTTCAAAGATTTAATGTGATTTTCCAGTCGAACCACTTCGGCATGTGCTGAGCAATACTGGCGAGACAACGATGTCCAGCGGTATTGGGCTTCACCCTTGGGAACAAAACAATCTTGCTCAGGGCATTTTGACGGTTCTTTTTTGGTCTGTACTAACTCCCAAAACTGAAGCGCTGTTTCTTGCAACTCAGTTAAGAACGCGGCGTCTCGTTGTATTTCAAACTCAATCAGTTGAGCGTCAAAATAGAATACCAACCAACCACGAGTGCTATTGGCGACCAGTATTTGATGCTGAACTTGCACCCAATACAACTGGTACGCCTCACTTTGTTCTCTGTGAGCTTGCACATCCTCAAAAACTGACTGGCAAGGACATTTCAATTCAACGGGTTCACCCGCATCGTTGATGCCATCAAAGCTGGCCCGAAAGATTGCGTTATGATCGGCTTCTGCACATAACGGCAGAAGAAAGTCATTGTGCGCATTCTCAAATGCTCGCCTTGCTTGAGGCTCCAACCGAATACCGCGAAGCACATTAGGATTATTCGACAGGTCTTCCGGTAATACGAATCCGGTTTTTTCTGCCCACAATCGCCAAGGTGTTTTGTAGGGTGAACGCCCCATAATAATTGGGGCTTCAGATGCCGTAACCCCTGCAATGCGCCACTGGTGCCATGCAGGAGTACGTTGTGATAGGTCGATAACCTTCATATTGCCTCCTTTGAGGGGAGACTCCCCCGAAGGAGAGAACTCCCCTTCAGGGTTAAGTGGTTACTTTGCAGCTTGTGCTATCGCTGTTTGGTGCTGAACAACACTTGCTTGAACCGAATCAATTGCCGATTTACCGGCTTGAATCGAACCTACGACAAGGGCAACAACCAATACCAAGCGAAAAAGTGAGGCTGATTTAGTCATGGAAGATCTCCAAAAAAAGACGAGACCTTCCCCCTGACGGGAGAATAATCCCGACAGGGTTAGTAGAATGAATGCGTGGCGCTAAGAAGCTAAAGGCTGTGTGAGCGCTTTGGCTGCTTGTTGCTGTGCATTAAATATTTCTTGTTTCGCAAACGTCAGTTCAACACCTTGAAAATGTTCATTGGCATATTCCAATGCACTATTCCAAGCATTTGAAGCTTCCGCCCGCTCGATAAGCTTGTAAACAAGCCCTCGGGTTCGATCATCAACTTGCTCGGGTGGAATCACAGATGGCTCAACAACATGTGTTGCTTGGCCTTCGATAATTCGCTCCGCTTCGTCTTGATCGAAAATTCCCACAAAGCCAAACGCAATGCGGGAACACTGGATCATGGATTTATGTCTTAGCATTCGCTTAGTGTGCGTCTGCCATGGACCATCTACACGGTAAGGGCCATTTTTGCCGTTACCTTCAAAAGGCGGTCGATAGACTTCATCCAGGTATTCAGTGATTTTGACTGGGTGCGAACGGTCGCGCCGGTAGATGATGCATTCCATCCATTCCGGGCATTCTTTCGCGCCATCCAGTGAGACTTTGTTTTCTGAAGTCTTAAACTCCATGCCATCAAACTGGTCGTGTTGATTGATGATGCGAGACCATCCATCGACACCTACCACTGGAATAATCCCAGCTTGTTTATCAGGGAACGCAAAAATCTCTTTGGTGAAAGGGTTCAAGCCGTACTGATCTGCAACTACCAAGAGCGCCATCATCTGCTCATTGGTCGGTGCACTACCGTCACGTTGCTTGAATGCTGTTGCTTTTAGGGTATCGAACAGTTTGTTTGGATCGACACTAAAGCGCTCAGCAAAGCGTTGGATTAGCTTTGGTTTTTCCATTGTGGACTCCGACAATCAAAGTGGGAGTCTGCCCCGACGGGAAAGTACTCCCGGCTGGGTTAAAGCGTTTTCGCTCGGTTAAAAATCTGGTTCAGGATAAGTTTGTGCCCAATTAGCTTGGGAGCCCGCATCATCCGCCGGTGATGGCTCAGATGCTTTGTTCACACTATCAAGAAGCAGAAACTCGTCCGCGTCCACTTCGGTCAATCGATGCTTAATGCCATCTTTCTCCCATGAGCGCGTGCGCTGAGGCCCTTGAACAAAAAGCTTCGCTCCTTTTTGGATTAAATCTTTTGCTCTTAGCCCTAACTTAAATCCACCACGATCTCGAAAAACGACCCGATGCCATTCCGTATGCTCTTTGAGCTCATTGGATTGACGGTCGCGCCATTTCTCAGAAGTGGCCAGCGAAATGCTGGTCACTAAATCACCTGATGGATAGGCTCGCGTCTCTGGCTCAGAGCCAACGTAGCCTATGAGTGTTACTTGGTTTTTCATGATGTTCTCCTCGTCTTAGTTGAACTCTGTGCACACAGTCGTTTCTGCCCGGCTGGGCAAAGAAGGCTGACGGCGCAGATAGGTTGGTATTTCGAGTAAAGCCATATCGTACTGATGTGGCTCTTTGTAAAACGCAGATGTCAAACGGGGCATACCAGGAGCTTTAGGCACTGCCATTGGACGACGTTTTGGTGTTGGTGTGAGCAAACGCTTGATTTGAGTAAGGACAAATCGAAACGGGCGCACGCTTTGACGAGCAACCAATCGCAAAAGCGACCAGCTCAGTTTTGCAAGCAACATAATGCCTGCGATTTGGATAATAAATCCGAAGATATATTCCATTGGTGACTCCTTAATTTAGTTTTGAAGGAGTCACCCCCAACTGGGGAAAACTCCCCCAGTTGGGTGGTGAAAAGGCGAACCGCAAGGAACGCATGGTTGAGCATGTAAAAACATGCAGGCTATTTGTTTAAGGAGGCTAGCTACCTCTTAGTACCACTGAGAAAACTCAGCGGCGGGCTTCCTTTGAGCTCATGCTCTCAGGCGCAGATATCACTGAAACAGATCAGCAATATTTGAAAGTCAGTGTAACCGTCTTATCCAGACAGGATAGTCAGAAAGATGCTCAATTCTTCCACCTAGCTGAAAGGCCATTACCTCACAGAGGATTAGGCTAGGAACTGATTATTGTCATATCAGGAGCAAACTTATGGCCCAAGCAAAACCCAATTACTCAAAACCCATCTTTGAACAATCATTTACAATTAACAGCTTACAGGCGCAACGTGTCGTTGACCGTGTTTTTAGACGGACGGTCAGTGCGCTTTACGGAATCGATGTCATCCTGCGCATCATTGGCGATGAGAACGAAATTGATGAAGTGGAACAGATCATTAGCCAGTTGATCGAAGATTGCGCTAAGGCGGTAGACAACGAACAAGATCGTTTGGACAAACTGATGGAGTCCAATGGCATCGATGAAGTACCTGACTACACCGACCCGATAACCTTCAACGCCAAAATCAGCTCGCCCCAGGTTGGCCAGTTTGTCGGCTTAGTTCGCAAACTCGATGCATTGATGATTTCAATGGACACACTTTGGTTATCTAGCGTGCTTAGCAACAAACAACGTGTTGATGGCAACTACGCATGGCAACAGCGCATTATCAAACTGGCTCGACGCATAATTGATATCGAAATTCGAGCACGAAAATCAGCCCAAGCTAAGGGTAAAGAAGCAGAAGTTGAGCAAGCTGTGCCTTCAACCGATGACGATATCACTGAAGAGGAAACAGATACCCCCGCCAACTAGCCAACTGGGCTCCCATCAACCAGCCCCTCTCGAAGGGGCTCTTCTAAATTGCAGTTGTGGACTTTGTAAAACAGTTTTGGACAAAAACGCTTCAGAGCCGAATGACAGCTCTGTGCCAATAACGGACATTAGCTAGTTATATTTGTGCTGAAGATTACAACCATATAAGAGAGTGTCTTATATGGTTGTTTTTAACCAATTACAATTGCTGCATTAACTGAATGTAATTTCCACAAGTGTCGTCTAGTACAGCTATTTTCACTGTTCCAGCTTCTTTTGGAGGGATGGAAAATTCGACACCTAATTCTTTTAACCTCTCGAATTCTCTTTCAACATCATCAACTGCAAATGAAGTCCAAGGTATACCTGCTTCTCTAAGAGATTGTTGGTACAATTTTGCGGGTTCAAATGCCATAGGCTCTAATAAAAGTTCAACACCAGATTGCTCGTCAGGAGATACAACGGTTAGCCACTTATACTCCCCTAATGGAACCTCGTTTTTCTTTATGAAACCCAAAATTTTTGTATAGAAATTTAAAGCTTTGTCTTGATCGTCAACGGGAACACTAGTTACGTAAATTTTTAACATATTTGATACCTTAACCTGAATTAATAGAATATATTTAGATTAACCTAATTCATGAAAAAAACTTATTCTAGATTGCTTTGTTTCTTAGTTGATACTCTTTGGGAGTGCAACCAGCGCACTTCTTAAAAACCGAAGAGAATGTTGATAGGCTGTCGTAACCAACTTCAAAACAGACTGTTGTAATTGTCTCGCCATTTTTTAAAAGTTCTTTTGCTTTTGATATCCTAATATCTCTCAAGTATGCCCTTGGCGTTAAGCCATACATACGTCGAAATACTCTAACATAGTGAAATCGAGATAAGAAAGCTGCCTTTGCCATATCATCCAATTCTATTTTTTTCATATAGAATTTTTCCATAAAGGCTTTGGACTGTCTTACTTGTACGTACATTTTGGAACTGAAAGGCCCATTTTTATATAACCTATCTATTTCGGTCTCAAAAAAGGATTTGTGAGGATTCGACATACTATTTTCGTTAAAAGCCTTGCCCATACGTTCATCTTAGTTTATCAGAAAACACGACTTGAATTAGTTAATATTCTCAGTCCCTTACTATTGACAGTTGCCGTGCGAAAGAGCACAAATATCTGAAAAGCTGGAGAGACTGCTTTTCGCTCAAAGCCGACCTATAGAGTAATTACATTAACACGTTTTGGGGCAAAAGCGCGTTAGCTGAAATATGTTCGATCTGTGATCACAAAGTACAAAAATGGTTACTTTAAAGCGGAAAAACGCATTAAAGTAACCAATATGGAACATTATTGGCGCAGCTATTTTAGAAGGACGTGCTCAATTATTTCCCGAAATTTCTTCCGTCGCCTCCTGACGCAGTTTCTGTGCATCCATTCCGTTTAGCCTTTCAATGGCTCTGTCTGCGGCACTTTGACGGTTTCCATCCACGTTTAGCGTACTTCCTGAGCCAGTCAGTCTTTCCAGATCCAGTGACGGTACTTCGGGTAGGTTGCCTGTTATCGATAAAATACCTATCCATTCATCGAGATTGACTTGGCTCCAATCTACCAGGTTTAACTGACTCGCAGTCAAGCCTTCACAGTTGGGAGATTTCGCACTGCCCCAGCCAAGGCCCAATTGCGGACGCACTTGCTCTTGAATGATCCGTGAAAGCGGCGAAGTAAAGCAGCAATATGATTGCCGTTTCTCAACACAGGCACCTAAGAACTTAGACTTGCAGTAAGAGCCCACATAGTGACAACTCTTCAATACCCGCTTAGCGTTCATCTCAAACTCACTCTGCTCACATTTCCAGATAAGCTGAATGAGGATCATGGTGACTGAGTAAATCATGTAGGCCGTCATAACCGCACTCAGAACCGCGCCCGCAGCGCCACCCAGCGCAAAGTTACCACCCGAAACGACACCATCGGCTCCAACTGCGCCACCAACGTTACTAAACAGTGCCGATTGCGCCCCCGAACCAAAGGTCGTGCCTACCCACTCAGCCGTTTTGTTGGTCAACACCTGCATAAAGCCAGTCGCAGCTTGCTCCGCTCCCGCGCCAGCAGCCGTTGATGGCCCAGCCCCCATGAGAGAGTCCCATGCAGACACAAAAGGCTCTTTGACCGCACTCCAAGTGCTCGTGATTGGCTCCCTGAGCGTATTCCAGGAACCATAGATTGCCGACGACGGATTCATGGCCATGACTGCCGTATCAAGCTTGTTGACCGCAACTATCATCGTGATGTAATCCGATAACGACACGCCACTTGGCTTTTCACAGCAATCCACTATGCCGCCAACGGCTTTTTTGCACTGGCCAGCATTACCTTTAAAGACCGTACACTCGACGTTATCTTGGCCATCAGCTCCCGTGCATGACATATCATTGGTCATAAACTGCGCTGCATTAAGCATCGCAGCGGCCTCTGCAAAGTTAGCCTGCTTGATTGACTCTGGCTCTAAACAATCTGTGCCCATACAGCGAACTGGCCCCTCACAGTTGTATTGAGTTTCCATTCGAGCGTTTTGCACTTCTACGCTTTGTCCGCAGTCATACACCAAACTTTGGATATAGCAGAAGCCTTCATGACCAGCTCCGCCTTCAGTGCATTCGGTTCTGACATACTGGCAGGCTGGGTTTTGCTCCAGCGCGGAACACGTATTGGTGGTCGTGTTTTGTCCGTTATTGACGATGGTTTGTATATTACCATTGGCATCTACCCAGCTATCTGAGCTGCCCATGTTGAACTCTGGGTGAGCAGTCGAGGCATTGTAGGTCGCTTTTGCCCTCCAGCATGAGAGCCCCAGTCCATCAGAGCTACCACGACTGGTTAAATGAGCAGGAGACGAAACAACCGCCGGATAAAGACTTCCAAGCTTTGCCAACTCGCCACTACCAACCGTTAACCCCTCGATTCGTTTTGTCCCCGTATCCAAACACTGCCACTGCACCGCAGTAAACTGATCCGTTTGCATCAAGCATTGGCCTATGCCCGGATCACTTGATTGATGAACAACGTCTTGCTCTAAGTACTTGCCGGAGAAGGTCAAGGAAGCGCTCAGTTTCGCAGGAGCCAAACACTTCTGAACTTCTCGGCTGCAAGTGTCGAAATCGACTTTGTTCCAGCCGGATTCGCATCTGGAACGAGTGACTTCCTGGGGTTCATGCCACGAAATAATCGAACCATTGACGACTTTACACAATGAGCCAACCAAGGTTCCTTTTGGACAGGTCATTTCAGGGTACTTAATGGACGGTTTCGTCTCAGTCACCGTCTCCTTATTGCCCGTCAATGAGAGTGTCGTTTTCCAACCATTTGCCTTGGATGGCGACTCGGTGATTTTTATCTCAGTATTTTGATTATCAAAAATACTCAGCGTCGCGTTTCCAGTTTGCATGGTGTTACTGTGCTGAGGAACAAAACTGAGCGTTTCAGAGCTAAAGCAACCGCGCTCAATGGACAAGCTTTGTTGATGTGTTTCGGCAGATACACGTCGCTCTAACTGACACTGAGTAAGCGTGCTGATCTTTTCGCACACCTGGTAATCCGGTACATGCTTGGTTTCAGTAAATGGCGTAATCGTCTGAGTAGGCTCACAGGCCTCAAAACTACTCGGCATAAGATTGGATACCACGCACTTTGGATCGCTGGTTTGCAATCCACAGTCATAGGTATCGGTAAAACGAATGCATTCACCTTTATCATTGGTCTCGGCACATTCTGACGACATGAAGCCACAGGAAGGGTTCGCTTCAAGCACCTGGCAGGCCTGATTTTCAATCCCCTTATAGCTTTCGTCATCCACACTCACTTGTACACGCCGACACAAAGGCGATATGCCAGCCACAGGGCTTGGGGCAAAGTAGGATCCACAAACTGAAACACCATTGACCACCGTACATCCGTTGGTTGAAGACGGCTGATCCGTGCATTGAATGCTGTAGTCTGAAAACTTTGTCGGAATATCCGCTGCTTGTTCGATACAGGATTGCGGCGACCAACTATCATTCATCACCACCTTGGTTGGATCAAAGCGTACCTTGATGCGTGCATACCCCTCACCACTACCAGTGACCGATACGCGAATTTTTACCGGCACTTCTAAACCTGGTTCTACCGCTTTTAGCTTGGCAGTGAGATCGGTATTTGGATTGCGCTCCCAACTGGTACTGAGCTCGCAGCGACCTGCCGTTTCTGGTGGAAAGTTATTGTTCGGCCCAGACCAGACTTTCTGATCGCCAAGCCACACTTGCATGTAGTCATCCCATTTGGCGTACTCAAGTACGGCTGAGGTAATCGCATCGGGATTCACGACTTTGAGTGTGATGGCCTGTTCAAACACTTTACAACTACCACTCCAGTAGTTGTCGCCAATTCGCCCTATCCAAACCTCAAGACAACCCTCACCACAAGAGCGAAGGTTCATCGGTCCTGAAACATGCTCAATAATGCCTGCCGTGTAATCGTGAGTAATAGTGCAGCTGTTAACCGCTGTATTGAGCCTGTCACATTGCTGGTAATTTGGGCTGCCTTCACCTTGAGACTCACAGCCTGGGAAGCTTTGGGTTAATAGGTTGGGGTCAGTTTGAACCGCATCAGTTAATGCCCAAAGCGGATCATTGACCATATCTGGCCGAGACCTGTCTTTGATTTGCTGGAGCGAGCGAAACGCCTCACCCGTAGCGCCACTTTCGGATGCCATGCTCTCTTGGCGCTGCGTCCCCAATTGATTCATGCTGGCATCAGAACCATAAACGCCCGTTAAGACATCCAATGAACCCTGATCCATACCAGGGAAAAGCTCTTGCAAGTTAATCGTCTCATTTCCACTGCCATTCGGCACCGACAATGTATTGCCATTGAGTGCGGGCATCGTCCAGTTTTGCAGCAATTGCTTACCTTCTTGTTGTCCGCTTAAGCCGGATTGGCGCTGCACATCAGCGGCCACACCATGTAAGGGCAAGCACGCCATAGTTATAGATAAAATACCCGCTAACACTCGGGTAAAAAGTGTTGGTTTCATAGTTAACCTCCCGAGTTACAGCAGTCTTGCCAGCGCCACAAAATGTAGAGCGCATCTTCACCGGCACCGGGGATCGTTCGCCACTCTCCCCATTTCATGGTGCTTTCACCGATGACATGCGCACTTTCAGTTTCCGGTACAGGGAAGAACATACTCATCTTGTATTGGGATTTCGGCAGCATGGGTTCGATAACAGGTCGGCATAGCGCACTGTTCCCCATTGTTCGCCTTGCAAGACCACGCCTGTGTTGAGCCGCGATTGCTCGCGCTGCTAAATGGCTGGTGTTTTCTGCTAATGAGCCAAAGGCTAAGGTATGGCCAGATAAGGGATAGAGATGGCCCCAACTGCCAGCACACCAAAACAACTGGTCGATTGGTTTACCAAACGTTGATGAAGCAGCGTCAGCGGTACAAGCCGAAATAGCCAATGGATTGGCAACGGCAGCCGCTTCAGGCTGAGTAAAAAAGGCCAGTTCATCGTTCAGCCATGTTGGGTCCAATTCCGACAAATACATCAAGTCAAAGTCCATGTAACCATCGGCATTGCAATTGCCATCCATGAACAAATCGAGCATGACCAAAAGCAGAAAGGCGTAATAATGGTAATGGTAGAAAGCAAGATCACCGGTATCGTATTCACCCTCGCCATGACCACCTTGCAATCGCCTATCACCTAACGGTAAGCGAATCCCTCCCAGTGAAGGCGAACAACCTGGCGTTCTGACCAGTTCAATCAAACGCGCTGGCTCCCACATGCTGGTAACAATACCTGGCCTTGGCACACCTAAGTTGTCTTCACATAAGCAAAATGACTTGTTTGATGCGCCGCTTGGGACATTGCCAGAGCCAAGAGGAAGCCCTGCAACCCGGATAGGAAAAATGCATGACCAGCAAACATCCGTCAGCAACTTGCCCGACAATAAACCCGCGTCTGGGCAGGTCAGGTCGGCTTTAGCAGGAATAGATGCGCCCAGGACAAGCATGACAACGAGAGTCCGCAACCGACGATACGTATTATTGAGCTTTTTCATGAACAAGCTCCTTTGCTGGAATTTCTTCTATTTCAAACGCAAACCCCTTTGCTTGAACAAACGATGGGGTGACTTGCAGATCAAAGCGCTGCTTTAGCGAGGCATTGAGAAGGTAAACCGGACTATCCAATGTCTTTTCGAGCGCATTGAGGCGATTCCAGCCTTGGGCACGGTCGAGCTGCGTGGTGATAAGCGTAATGCGGCGCAGTGTCCTATCTTGCGTCTTAAGCCAATGCGCTACTGCGTCCACTTCCTCAGAGTTCGACGCATTAAACACCACGAGCTGCTGAGTAAATGGCAAGGCTTTGAGCGGGTTAATACGCGTTCCTGCTGGGATCAATGTTCGGCCATTAGCATCCAATAGTGGCCGCTGCATGACGATGGTTGGATCAACCATTCTTATCCGATACTGCGTGGCTTTGGGTAAGTCAGTAAATGTTTGGCGAGACCAGAAACGCTCAATGGCTTTTTTCTTTAACGCGCCGAGGTCAAGCGACTGTAAACGCTGCATCGCCACTTGCATCAAATCCGGTTCTAAAATCGAATGAATCGGACCGCGTTGACCCAATGAACCGCTATTGCCAGTTTCAATTTGTCGCTGCAACCAGTCCTTGCTGTAAACCCCTAGTGCACTTGCAGTCACCTTGTCATCGTCTATGCGGAAAATGGCAGGCACGCTAGTCACCCGCCAGTGCACAAAGGCTTTCGGATCGATTCGAACCTGAGGAACAGGATCAAGTCCCGCCATCAGGGTATGCCAATCACGGATAGCCGCCCCCAAGGTCTTTCCTTCAGGAATTCCCCGAAACAACACAATAGCGCCGGTAGCACTGGCCTCTTTAAATAGCTGCTTCAGTGACGAATCACCCAATGAGGACGACGCAAATATCAACCATTCATCGCTGTGTTTGAGCGACACAGGTTGTTCAACCGGTGCAAAAGGCTCAATAAATTCAGATGAGCCATCCACAGCACTTTGTAAAATGCTGCGGCTCATTTCGACGATCTTTTTGTCTTCGTCTGACAACGGATAAGGCTCTTGTGCCCAGGAAACTTGAACCCAAGACAATGGAGCAACCAACCAAAATAAGAGACATAGTCTTTGCATCATCTACCTCCTACCAAAGCGGCCAAGCGCGACCGACAATCTGCTCGCGCTTAACGGCATTCCAATAGCGGGAGTCGAAACTTGTTGCAGCCTCGCCGGAAAACCAATATTCGTTTTCTTGCAGCGTCAATGAGCGGCTAAATTCTGTTTCAGCCACACCAAGACGCTGGGCTAATGCCATGCCGGTAGAGACTTGAGCACCATTCACCAGCACATGCTCAGGAGTCACATTGACTTCATCCCCAGGCATCCCTGTTAGGCGTTTCAGCATACGAGTACCGTCGTTATATAACGGAGCAAGTCCTTTTGAGTGGAAGGCATACAAACCATCCTTAACGGGCTCTTTATTCCATAGGTCAATCAGGTACACCGTGGTATCAGGCAGGCAGCGCTCTTGCTGGGTATCAATACCTATTCGGTAGCGCATCATGGCGTAGGTGCCTACCAAGGCCATGATTAACGCAAGAACGGTCAACCGGATGAGGTATGGCCGCCAAGGCATTCTTTTACGGAGTATCTGCATGAGACACCTCCTTTGAGCCTACTGGCACGAATACAGAATCATCTGCACCCACCACCGCTTGGGCATCCAGCACGATAAAACCGGCTGCTTTTAACTTTTCAATTTGCTGATTGGTCTGAAACAACCTGGATTCGATGTCTTGTTCGCTGGCATTAGGACCCAGTGACAACACCGCCTCCCCAAAATCCACGACTGCAATGGGCGTACTTAACGCCAACTGGCTGTGGATGGGTTCGAGTGTTTTCATTAAGAGCCAACTGGTCATTAAACCGCTACCAGCAATAGACAAAGTAATAGAGGCCATAAATGGCCAAAGCGTGGTCTTATTCATAGCCTCGCTCCTTTAACAACTGGGAGATGGCATCAGCAACAGAAAGGCCTTTGCGCGTTAACTGCTTAATCGCGTTTACATCTTCTGCACGGGACGAGTACAACAGCTTGTGAAACGGATCGACGATGAGGCGGCCAATCCCGGTGCCCATCTCGGTAATAAAGAAAATTTCGGAATAGACACCCGTGACGGTATGAACCGTTTTCAGGTACTCATAACCGCCTTCACCTAATGGCAAACGGCCTTCTTTTTTGAGCGCGTTGATGGTTTCGGCTTTTTGGCCAAGCAGGTACATATTGGCCGAGTTTTCAGCGATGGCTTTTCCTGTAGGGCTGTCATACAAATCGTTGACCGACTGCGTTACCGTCACAGCACTGCCGCCATATTTTCGAAATCGACGGTAACCCGTTTCGATGAACTTACCGACATCACCTTGAGTCAGCAGATCCCAGGCTTCGTCAATGAACACAATCTTGCGACGATCCCGCTCACCTAAGTACATCTCTTGTTGGATTTGGTAGATAAGCTGAAGCAACACCACTTGTTGCAGGTGCTTGCGCCCCTTGAGCTCTTCTAACTCCAAAACGGTGAAACGGTTTTTGAAGCGAATATTGTTGTGGCCATTAAAGAAGCGGCCATATTCGCCCTGTGTCGTAAACGGATAGAGCTGCTCACCCACGTCTTGCACACGTCGGTCTTCATGATTTTTTAAAGCCTCTGCCACATCATCAACCAACATCGCACGACCTTTTTTCTCCCACAGTTCACGGGTCTGACGTTTTAGGTTGGCCATCTGAAAATCGGTTAATGACTGCGTAGGTGCGGCCATTGCGGCCAATAACCCAACCAGTACATCCGCTTCTTCGTCATAGTCCTCAACGATTTCAAACGGGTTTAAGCAAATGCCACTGTCCCGCCCGAACTGTAAGAACTCTCCGTCATAAACTTCACACAGTTTTTCATAGGAGCGGCCAACATCAATCACCCAGCATTGCCCGCCTTCAGATAAGTAGGAGGAGATGATTTCGTTCACCAGGAATGACTTACCCGAACCCGATTGCGCTGCTATGCAACAGTTGTAATTACTGCCCGAGTCATAAAGGGATACACTCATGATCTGGCCATTACGGGAAACAAAGTTAATCACCGGCGTGCCAGTGCCTTTCCAATCCGCAAACAAAGGCAAGAGAGGGATCACATGCCGTGTCGCCATGGTCTTGAATCGAAACAAGTCGTTCATCGCCTGGCGATCAGCACCAAATGGCAAGGCATTCAGGAAAATGGGCAAACAGAAGTACTTGTCTTCCATCAGCTCAAATCCGAGTTCTTTGAAATAGGTTCGAGCATTTGAAACAGAGCTGATGGACGCTTCTTCCGTTGGTGAAAACAGCGTCAAAGTCATATTGGCCCGAATAGGACGATCACCTTCTTGCAAAGCTTCAAAAAGAACATCAAATCCCTTTTTCTTGGCTGCAAGCACCGGCACAAACTTGAGCATCGGGCCATAGGCCTGATTGACCGCCCACTGACGCTTCGTCTCTAAACGAGATCGCATCGCCTCAGCTGAGGGAAAGTGAATGGTGACATTCAGCAAAAAGCTGCCGCGTAAACCGCGACTGCCCGTCATCATATCGCCCGCAAAACTTGCGGCATGACCAAACCAGATCCGCTCAGGCAAGCGCTTAAACGATAAGGTTTTAACTCGGTAATCACCCAACATTAGACCTTGGCTATCCACCTTGATAGCTCGGTCATAATCCAACACTTGCTCTCGAAGTGGTTTATCTGCCTCACTGCGGATTGGAGATGGATTACGCCAAGAAGCATCTTTTCCCCAGTTAAGTTGCGCACTTAATGCCGCGAGCCAATTTCGGTCAGTCATCTCAGTGACGCGAAAACCAACCGTTGCCAACGCCTGAGAGAAAGAAGCTCGAAGCGCGGATGCTCGACTCAACTCACGCTCCGTCGGTATAGGACTTTCCAAAGGCAATTTGCAGGTGACGATCAGTTGAAAGTTGCGTACCTGAGTCTGGGTCGATTCTTCTATCGGTTGAACCGTGCCCCCATCGAGGAAATCCACACGTTTGCGTATCGACGCCCTAAGCAATGGATCGGATTGACGATGCCGTAAGCCCATCATGCGCTGAAGGTCGGTTTGAATATCAGGGGATGCGTACAGGCCAAATTGCAGCAAAGTGTCTTTTGGCCAGTCGTTGTTGAGTAGAACATTAACCCTGTCTGCAACAGACTCATCACCACCCGGCAATGGGTCACATAGAAAACCAAAGCCAACACTCTGGTCTTCCATGAAAAACAGTTGCTCATCGTCGGAATAGGCCAATACAGGCAAGAGCTCTGAAGCGCGTTGCCCTGAATACAGAGAGGCTTTCATTAACGCCCCTCCAACCAAGCAGAAAGATCATAAGGACGGCCTCGGCTGATGCGACCATCATTGGCGACGATGAAAGGCACACCTTGAATGCCCAGGATTTGAGCCGTCACCAAGGTACGCTGCATTGGTTCTAAGTTGCAGGCATCATCCTGTTCTAGGTTACCAATCCGGCCATTCAGCAATGCATCGGTGGCCGCTTTTTTGTCACGCGCACAGCCAAGCTGGCGAACCTGACGCTCTGAATCAGGACCAAGCACTGGCACAGGAAGTATTTGGAAGGTGTATTCTTTGGTTAGCGGTAAAGCTTGTTTCAAAAGCTCATGGCAGTGCGGGCATCGTGGGTCAACAAAGACCACCACTTTCTTTTTGCCTTCGCCTAAAGTCAGTGGGTTCAAATCATCCATTTTTAAGCCAAGGCGACTTAAATCCAGCGTGTTTCCCGCTTCTCGAATTTCATCAAGGCTGGTAAGCGGCTTTTTGGACCAGGCATCATAGAGTGTGCCATCAATGACGAACCGGCCACTGTCTGACATGAAAACAATACGGCCATTGCTTTCGACAGCTTTCATACCCGTGACAGGCAAAGAAACCATGCCGTCAATTTTGCCAACGGGCGACACTTCAGACACAGGTTCGGCTTGAACCAATGGAGACAGCGCAAGCGCCAGAATAATTGGAGATAGTTTTCGCATGAGGAGTCCTCGTTAATGTAAATCGAGGCTCCAGTCTATGCAGTTGTCCTATGTGGACTCGGTTAGATAGATTGAAGAATTGGATGCCTTGCTAGGGTGCCACGTGTTGTTACGCACTATTAGTAGAGGTATAGCTCTCATTCTGGCAGCCTTACAGGCTTCCCCTAATTTATCTAGTTTATCTAAATCCTCTTTTTCACACTCTGGGTGTTAAATTTCATCACCGCGTAAACTAACCAAGCCCTTTCCTCCCAGAAGTCAAGTTTACAAGTTTGACATTTTTTAGTGTCGTTATTGTATACTTGCACTCCGCAAGGATTAAATCTACACTTATGACATGTTTAAGTGTCATCTTTGATAACTAGAGGCGTATTGTGAAAAAGGCTGAGGCAATTAAAAAGCTCTTAGAATACGACAAGCGTGGTCGCTGTGTTTTTACTAATTCAGATCTGGCGAAAATCTTTCATCAAGATAATGAACGAGCATTGCGTGCAGGAATTAAACGTTTGCAAGACGATGGCTTACTCACCCGTATCATTAATGGTGTGTACTTATACAATTTAGCGCAGTCGAAAGGCAGCGATACGTTGGAGCAAATTGCTAAAACCATTCGGCGTGGAGAATATAACTACATTAGCCTAGAGTCTGCACTTTCTGATTTTGGAGTTATTTCGCAAATTCCAGTAGATCGCTTAACTGTTATGACAACGGGACGTTCCGGTGAATTCAAGACACCTTTGGGTACAATTGAATTTACGCATACGAAACGAGATCCAATGGATATTTTAGAAAATACCAGTTTAGTCGGCAGACCGCTTAGGTTAGCAACGAAACAAACTGCATACAGAGACTTAAAACGAGTTGGCCGAAATACACATTTAGTAAGCAAGGATGGGCTATATGAAAATTGATCAAGAAAATTTCGCGCAATTGGTAAATAAAGCAATGCAAGTTGAAAATGTATCTCATATGCGTTCAGTGATAGAGAAAGAGCTCTTACACTACGATATTTTATTTGCGCTAGAGAAAGGTGGACTTCTAGACAAACTAACTTTTCAAGGTGGCACTTCATTGCGCCTTTGTTATGGCGGCAATCGTTTCAGCGAAGATCTGGATTTTGCTGGCGGGAAGGATTTCAGCTCAGCAATGTTGGCAGACATGAAATATTGTATAGAAAAGTACATTGGCGAACGATACGGGCTTGAAGTGACAGTAAAAGAACCAAAGGATCTAAAGCAAGATCCTAAATATTCTGAATTGAGCATTGATAAGTGGCAAATAGCGGTAGTGACTTCTCCTGAGAGAAAAGATCTGCCAAAACAAAAAATCAAAGTAGAAGTGGCAAACATTCCAGCCTATACAAGAGAGCCGCAACCTCTTCAAATAAACTACGATTTTTTGCCTGATGGATACAGTGATACGCTAATTCTGACAGAAAGCTTGGATGAGGTCATGGCGGATAAAATCATTTCTTTACCTGCCACTACAAGGTATGTCCGCCACCGAGATATATGGGATTTAGCTTGGTTACAGCAACAAGGCGCGACACTCAATATGGACTTAGTTAAAAACAAAGTGTCAGATTATAAACTTGAGCACTTCAACAAAATGTTGGAAAACTTTCTCGAACGACTTCCTGATATTGTGTCTAGTGAAGCGTTCATTGCAGAAATGAAACGTTTCTTACCAACAGATGTATTTGATAGAACCCTAGCTCAGGATAAGTTTCAAGTTTACCTGCAAAATACTTTGGCGAAACTATTTAAAACTGTGAGTAACGAGTTACTAGGCAACGTTACAAATAATGAATTTAGAATGTAAAAATTGGGTCCACAAAGCAGTGACTTTGTAGACCCAAACCTTTTAAAGGTCTCTATAGAGTTTATCAGGTGCCCAGTAAGACGGCGCTGATTGCTGGAACTGTTGTGCCAACGACTTCTTGAGTGCTGGCAACAACAGGTAAAGTTGCAGACATGACACTTTCAACGACTGTTGGCGTATTGTAGAGACCCATACCGCCTCCAATGCCCAAGGCAAAAGCCATCAAGCTTTGGCGAGCGATACCGCCCACAATACCCACCAGAACCATGGCTCCCGCTACGATCCGTCCCAAAGTACCTTGGGTCCAATCTTTTAGGGTATCCCACACATCGGTGAAAGCATCACCACCGGTGCCCGCAAATGAGGGCTCCGAAATCATTAACGCCATTAAACCAAGCGCACCAATGGTCATTAGGCGCTGAGTTTGAATGGTGCGAACTGCATTTGTCATTCGTTAGTTTCTCCGTAGATACTCAAGTTATCGCGCTTACCAGCAGCTCCCGCTGACGCTGAATCGCTTTGAGTCTGAAGTGGACGTAGCACTGGCGAAACTGTTCGAGGTGCTGACACCCCAATATCCCACCGGCGCGGTTCAATTTCGGTAAACACGTAGCTGGATAAATTCAGATCTCCACGGTCATCCTCCCAAGGCGCAATCCAAATCCGCATTACCCTTGAAGGAATGCGAATAGGTGCAGATTGCTGCGTCTCGGGTAATGCTGGATGGCTCAGCAGTCCTGTCTCTAAATCAGATTGTGAATACCCAGAGGGAGAACCAATTCGAGTCGCCACAGCATCAATCGTCTTGGGTGCAGCGCCATTACTGGTAAGCTCATAGACTTCATGAGCGGATAAACAGCGCACACCGTCAGGCATACCTGGGCATCCATATTCACTACTCCCAAGACCCAATGAACTACAGCCAGACAATAAGGTTGAGCCGACTGCCAATAAAAGTAATCCAGCTTTAGACCACTGTTTTGACTGGTGCTTTGGGTTGTTCTGCATTGATGTCGTCATGATTCACTCTCCTCTGGATACACATCTTATTGTCTGAAACGGACTTCGATCGGTTAGCAACATGCAGGATTTTTTCATCTTCTTGCACCTACCCCTTGTGAAGTGGCCAACGACAACGAGGCCCCACGAGTGACGATGACTTCAATTTTCCTTGCAGCGTCTACCTCTATGACTGGGAACATATTTTCAGCCATGTCCAAATAGAACTTGGCCACTCGATCCAATGCTTTACCAGTGCCTTTAATCGCAGCGCCTTGTAATGCTTCTTGGCTCATGACTTGCTGGTACAGCTGAGTATCACCGGCATTACCCGTCTGAATCGTTGGTACAGGATTCACATCAAATGCGCCAGCCAAGCCCTGAAGGAATCCGGCCATCATCGATTTGGCCACCAGCTGGCCTTGTTTCGACACTAATCGGCCACGAATACCGGCTTTGCCGTCTTCACCCACGGCATAAGAATCCAGTCGCGTTTCAATGACGCCACCATCTTCTCTCACACATGAAATGGTCTCGCCTCGCAAATACGCACGCTCAGAGCTCAAATCACCGTAACCTGCGGCGATCAAGAAACACTCTTTGATATCCGCTCTAAATCGGTTGGGTAAAATGGCTTCCTTTTGAATCCTCAGCAATGCAGGAAAAGGTTCACGTCTTGCGGACTCGTGAGTAGGAGCATCCAAACCTGTGATCAAAGTACCTGAGATGATGCTGCCCGCCGGTAGATACAAAGGCGGCGCTTCTTGCACAACAACGTCTGGTTCGGCAACCACTTCAGGCTCAATCATACGAATCGTGATTGGCGGCAATGGAACATCCCGTGCTCGTGTCCCTTGACCATTGACTGGCTGTTGATAGAGCGGATCTGGCAGCGGCGCATTGGCAAAATAGTCGTCTGGGTTAGACGGCAGTGGCTTTTCTTCTTTAGGCAATTCCATGGCAGATAAAGGCACTTCAAACCGGCTATTTGTGCCTTCAGCTACTGAATCACCTCCAGCGCGAACATCATCAAGCTCCGCTCGAAGGCGAGCCAACTCCGCATTAACCTCACTTGGTATTGAAGGCGAACCTGGGTTTAGCCGTCCTGAATCGACGTCACGACGCAAGCGTTCAACTTCACGGCGTAACTGCTCGTTGCGCTCACTGAGTAGTTTTACGTTTGCAGCCAAACTATCGACCCCAACATCACGAGTATTGGTATCTGTAAGAATGTGCCGGATCGTTTCCTGTCGGTTCCGACTGCTTGAGCCATCATCAGGATTAGGTGAAAACACCATCACCATAAGAATGAGACCACCAGCAATACCAGCAACCGATAGGCCACGCTTCATGTTCGGGCTCATTTGTTCCCATTGTGCTTTCATCGTTATTCACCTCCCACAAGAAGCGAAGGTCGCTGACTTTCCACCGCTTCTTCACGATGATTGCGAACAACCACATACAACTCAGTCTTTTCACCCGGCAACAAGATATTGCGAGGCCAGTAGGCGCTTGCCACTATATCCGGTGCATGACAGGCTATTTCACTGGCTTCTATCGGCTCATCGGCAAAGCTTTCAACCAGTCCTACATAGACGGTGAAGTAATGTCCCGTCACAATTTGCCCCTGCTTAAAACCAAACTTTAAGCCTGGCTGAAAACATTTAGGGCTTATGTCAGTTTGGACAGCCAAACGGATGTCATAGCCTTGTGGCAACTCATTTAATGCAAGGCGTCTGAGTAAGTCTCGTAGGTTATCAACGTATGGCTGAGCTGTTTCCCAAGTGGCGGCTTTGCGGTTCACGACGCCCTTAATAGGCCACTGCTGACCATCAATAGCTAAGGTAATTTCACGCGGTGGAATACGACGAGGCACTAAGGTGACAGATAATGCGGGCGCTTCCTGACCAGGCGGAGTGATGTAAAGTGAAACCGGTGATTCTTTGTCCGTGGCTACATATACAACATTCCCCTTGATTTGCGTCTGAGCATCACTGGTTGTTCTCACCTGAGGCGATTCAAACGGCGTCACAATTCGATTCAGATGACCAAGTGCTACAGGGATCAGTTCATTAACCCCCGGTGTCATCAGTAGCGTTGTTGGCGTATCCGCTGCAACCGAATTGCTTTGAACCGGTGGATTTGCAGTAGCAGACTGCTTCATCACACTGGCTGGCACAATCGGTAATTCCACGTCTGCATACGACGCTTGTGATAACAGAACGCCACTCAAGCTAATTGCGATTAAGCTTGGTGTCATCCATCGACTAATTTTGGTTCGCATCATTCACCCTCCGGTTTTGCTCTTGGGTCAACTTTTCACGAACTCGCTTCGTTCTAGCTTGCCCCTCATACGTATCCATCCAGCTAAGTTTTGGATGGTATTGCTCAATATCGATGTCAAACTCATAGGTGCGAGTTTGGCGCTGCTCATCTCCAGATGGCCCAGAAACCAAGGAGTAACCGGTCACAAAGACATGGCCGGTTTCATACTCGTATTCCACTTGTCTGGGTTGGAATTTGAGCGTGACTCGGTCTTCACGGATCTGTCTTGCCTGAATCTCCAGTGCATCGACCACTTGCTGGTACACCGCTGGAGAAAGTAGCGGCTCAATAGCACCCCGGATAAAAGACACATTACCCGGCGTCACGTTGCCCATAAGCTCAGCCAGGTAGAGCCCCCAGGATTCCAAGTAAGGCTGAGTAGCCTGGTTTCGTGACACTTCAGCCGTTTCAGACAAGGTTGGCGGTTGAATGGCTACCACGGTATTGCGAGAAAATGCCGCAACCGCAAGCAGCAAGTTAGATAGCACCAGCACCGCAATCAGGAACCGTTGCCATCGGTTCTCTAATTGCGTGCCTTGCCATGATTTTAAAAACACGTCGAACTTCACGGCAGATAGCTCCTGATAAATGGGTTAGGGATCGTCTTGGCTTTGGTTGGCAACAGTCCGGCCCAGTAGATGGCGTGAAGAATCAAACCATCCGGGCGACCATCACGAAAACGCCGATAGAGCTTGGTTGTCACCAACCCCAACAGGCATAAAACCAAGGCATTACCGGTAAAAATGCCGATCACTAGCCCCAACAGAATGGGAGCCATCTCATCGGCACTCCAAAGCAGGAAGTGCGGCGGGTCATCGATATAGGATGGAATACTCACAGGTTCCATAGTCACTCCTCGTTGTTTGAATTGAGAAGTGAAGGATGCCTCGGGATTGGCAGCTTCAGTGGTCAGCTAGATGCCGAATTCTTTAAGGTTTTGAGGTGGCTTGGTGATTCTGCTCTTACAATCAGATTGATATCGCAACCTTAAGGGTTACAATTAGTTCACAGCAATTGGCACGTTACATTCAGATTCAATGAACGAAATGCGGAAATTGTTAACTACGAGGATTATCACTAATGACTATGCATAATCCAGCTCACCCTGGTGAGATATTAAAAGAGTTGATCATCGAGCCGTTTGAGTTGACGATTACCGATGTTGCAGAACACTTAAATGTAAGCCGTAAAACCCTATCCAATGTATTGAACGGACGAGGTGCAATAACTCCTGAAATGGCCGTGCGCTTGGAGTTGGCTTTTGCTAAGCCCTCTGCTGACCACTGGTTGCGCCTGCAAAATGCTTATGATTTATCAGCTCTCAGAAATCAAAAGACAACGCTGAAAGTCCAATCTTATGAACTAGCTTAGGGGTAAAATTGATGTCTCTAAAAACATTGAAAGATAAAGCACTTAAAAATCCTAGTGTTGCAAGAGAATTTCATAAGCTAAGTCGCGAATTTGCTCTCATCGAACGGAATCTTACACGCAAAATCGCTCGAACACGCAAACCTTAAGCTAGTTGAAATTGTCGCTAGTTATATTGGCGTAATTCTCTCAATGTTCGTGTTTTTAACTCACGTGCGCCAGTTTATACCGAGTGCTCCGCCCCCCGGCTTCACTTTTTACCAAGCAACCAAGCTCGACCAACGCAGCTAAATGACGAGATGCGGTTGGTTTACTCACTTTCGCCACTTTATGGTATTGCGACGTATTAATGCCTTGGTCAAAATCTCCATCAAGCATTCGATTGAGCACTTTTACTTGTTCCGAGGACAGTCGCGTTTGATCGACATTTCGCCAGAAGTTTGTTTTAAAAACCGTTTGGTCGATTTCTTCGAGCACATTGGTGAATGTTTCACCTAAGGTGTTTAAAAACCACATAAGCCAAGCGGTAATATCAAGTTCACCTTTCTGGGATTGCTCTAATATTTCGTAGTAGCTTTTACGGTTGGCTAGAATCGCCACTGACATTGCATAGAAACGGACAGATTGGCGCTCAGCCTGGGCCAGCGCCAAATCAGTGAGTAAGCGGGTGATCCTACCATTGCCGTCATCCAAAGGATGGAGCGTCACAAACCAGAGATGTGTTATCGCCGCTCTAAGCAATGGATCTAAAGCAGGGTCCTCACGAGAGTCATTAAACCAGCGAATAAACACGCCTAGTTCGGACTCAAGCACATCTCGGCTCGGCGCTTCAAAATGCACCGTGGGTTTATCAATCCTACCCGACACTACCTGCATAGGCTCTTCGCCGCGTAACTGCCCCCCTATCACAGGATTAAACATGGTGTAACCTTCAGGAAACAGTCGTTTATGCCATTGTAATATTCTCTCAAGTGAGAGCGGCGAGTCTAAATTCTCCACCGCATCTAGCATTATTTCTGCAAGGCCATCAGTGCGTTCAGTGGTTGGAAATGGTTTTTCTTCAGAAAGACCAAGTTTATTAGCCAACGACGAGCGAACAGAAAAAGCATTGAGCTTCTCACCTTCAATGGCACTCGAATGAATAATGTTCGCCAATAGCGTGTCTAACATACTTTGTTTTTGGTCTTTAGGTTGACTCGACATCTTGCCCAACAACATTCCTTGGTGAAAGCGAATGTCTCGTAACTTGGGGTCAATAACCTTTTCATCCCAGATAAAGTTTGGCCAGTCAGCTTGTTGCCAGATCCACATCTTGTCGCCTTTTGATTTAAATAATAGCATATTCAAATCATAGCATGATTTGAATAAAGCTCACAATCACATCTAATCATGATGTGAAAAACGCGAATATTCATATCATCTTTCGATGTTATCATCCTGTCTTAGTAGACATTAACCTAGGCCTCATATCTTCTTCTGCAAGTGACTTAACGCCAACCCTGCCATCAATGCTAAACCGATGATCATCGACGGTAGTACCACCGGTGGAATAGCCAGCGGGGCAAACAATCCCATAAACAGCAAAATGACGCCTGAGCCCAGGATGATCATGCTGTAGCGGTGAATGATAGGGCTCGAAAAATCAAAGGTTGTCTTCTTAATTTTCCAGGTCATCAAGCCGTCCCACAGCGCCGGTAACATGAGAATAAGCGCAAAGGGCAACCAGACCATCAGCAAAGCAAATCGAGTGAACACTTGGTACAACACATCAAAAAATGCCTGAATACGGTCTTCTACCCAGACAAACCAAAAGCCTCCCATGTTCTCCATCCCTTTAGAGCGCAGTCGCTGCTCTTCAGTGGGGATCAGAAAATCACGCACAGTTTGCTCCATCTGCGTATCCACAACCCATGACTGATACCAGCTATGGCTAGTTTGACCAATCCAATAGCTTGTTTGTGCGCCCAATTGGTTTTGGATCATCTGCTTCTCTTTACTAATGACCCGGCCAGTCCAATCACCGGGCACTAACACGCCAATGGCAATAATCTCCAGCATCAGCGCCAGACAAAGTAGCCAAACCGACTTATGCTTGCTCATGCCAAACATCCTCTTCGACTCGGGTCAGCATGGCTGCAACGGTTGGCGTCATAATCCGGGCTTTAATCACTTGTTGAAGCCGCTTTGTCGTCGTATGGCCACTGACATAACGCACGTCGATGCGTCCTTCAGCCAAATACGCCATCCGATTTGGACGATTACGAATCCAGGAGTAGAAATACACACCATCTACGGCGGCCCACTCGAAATGGTCAGGATCACGCAGGCGAATCCCCGTTAAAGCACTGGCGGCAGTCCAGGTCAATGCCTCAATGAAATGCCACAGTCGGACACTGTCATCATCACAACTAACTTCTTCATAACTGCCCAAGCCATTACACAGACACAAATCAAAGATGGAATGGCCATCTAACGTGAACGCATCCGTTAAGTAGTCCGCCAAGCAAAACACCGAGGCCAAAGCATGAGGCCAGTCGGTTTCAAGCAGTCTTAAGGTTTCCTTGAACTGAGGGTTATGTTGCTGCCACTGAGCGAGCATTTCTTTACTGGTAAGTGTTGTCATTTTCAGACAGACAGAATGATGCATACAGACTCCTTATGCTGCCTGTGTAGAGCTGGTTAAAATAGGAATACGGCCTTTGATCACACGGCCACCTGAAAGCTTGGCGATGTACTCCAGATTGGGAAGCTGGCCTAATAACTGCGGTGGAAACATATCACCTTCTTCTTCCATCAAGCGCTCGCCATGATTGCCGGTAAACAACGCGGGGCTGTCCGAGTTGGACGACATACCTTGAGTTTGCATGATGTACTGCAACCGAGTCTTTGGCAGATTGTCAGTAATGTACTGCTGCGTTTCGGCATCCATCACCCGAAGAGCTATCAAGTTGTTGATGTTACCTAACACCTGGCGAGCCTTAGCTTCACTGCCTGTACGAGCGGCAAAGTCAGCAAAGGTCTGAGTAGCAATCACACAACGCATTTTTGCGCCACGGCCTTTGTTGAGCAGTTGAATAAAGGGATCGTTGACGACTTCAGCCGCCTCATCGATGAAGATATTTACGGGACGATTTTCAACACCATAGTTATAGCGGTCACCGGCCACGGCGGTGAGATCGGATAAAAGCAGCGAACCAATGGCGCTACCAACCATGGCGTCGGTCAATGAATCCAACCCGATATACGCCACTTGGGCATTGTTGATAATACGGCCAGAATCCGTAATTAACCGGCTGTCATCCACATCGTTTGCAATAGGTGATAGCAATGGACCTAGTTCACTTGAGGTGAGCATATTGAGCACCGGCATCAATGAAGCCACCATCTTGGAATAGTGGGTTCTGTCATGCTCAAACATACTCAATAGCCCTTCCAAATCGGTATTGGCGGCAACGGGCTGAATGCGTTCGTAATAAAAAAGCAGCATCGCCATGGCTTGTTTAGCCAAGGTATTGGCCTTTTCAGTAAAGCGTTTAATCTCCACACTAAAGTTCGGATACACCTGCTCCCCCCAGGCTGTGACGGCTTTTACTACCAAGCCTTCTGGGCCACCTTCCAAGAATCGTCTCAGTGTTTTCAGATCAGGACGTTGTGACGTAAGCAACAAACCTTGCACTATGTTATTCAGTGCCATTTGGCCAAAGGCTTTAAATGGATCAGCACCGGTTTCGGATGGGATTAGTGCCGCAATTCGGCTGGCGATTTCAGTACCCCGGTTAAAGTTCCTCAGGGGATTAAGTCGTACTGAATGCTCTGGAAACCCCGGATGAAAATACACAAAGCGCTCAGGACTACCGGCGGCAATACAGGCTCGCTGTGCATTATCCTTAAGTTCTTTGTCTCCCTTGGGGTCAATAATAATCACAGCTTCATTGCGCAAAATGGCCTGAGTGATCATCGCATCAAAGCATCGTGTTTTTCCCGCACCGGTGGTGCCGACAATTAAGGTGTGCCCCTCAGTGTGACCAACTGGCTGGTAAACATCTTCTTCTTTGGGCTCAACACCATGAATCCAGGTCGAACCCATTTGTTTGCCGTGACCTTGGTTAAGCAAGGTTTGCTTATCCCTTTTTAGGATTTCATAAGCGCGTTGGGCATGACGTTGGTCCCACTCAAAGCCATACCCTAACCACAATTCATCAGGATGTTTTGCCATCACCTTTTGCAAATGCGACAGCTCCATAAATGCCAATGGTTTGCCTTTTAGCCCCATCTGCAACTTATAAAGACGGTAAGCCTCAGGCAGGCGATACAACGCCATGCCCGAGGAAATCCCTGTCATCCACCAAAATGGCTCAGGTGGTAGCTCAGTCAGCATTTCTGCGGCAATTGCCCCAGTTGCTCCGACCAGCCAACCTGCTGCTGCCATGGCTTCATAGTTCGTGCGCCAAGGCATCTCGTATGCGTTTTCTTTCATTCATGCTCCGCAAAATAACCGTTTGCAATCCGATTAATTTCAAAAGGATTAACGTTTAGCGTGAGCGGTAAACAAAACCGTTTCCCCCTCATCAAACTGGCATTGGTCACTGGCCGAGATCCCCCGAAGCAGCTGTCCGGCTGGAATGCCATGCTCATTGGCGACTTGGCGTAAGGTTTGTATCGTGACGCGAATACCATCGGCACTATGATCCACGTCTGGGTAATCGCCATCGGTCAGTAAGATGGGCAAATCTTTCACAAAATTAACCATCTGTTGCCGCTGCGCGTGTTTGGGGTCTGTACTTGAGTTCGCATTGGGCGCAATCGGCTTTTGCTTACGCTCCGCTCTTTTGGCGGGCTCTCTTGCTTGGGCATTGGTTGTCTCAGTTCGACTCGGACGCTGTGAAGCCTCTTCGTTCTGAATTGCTGCCGCTGATTCTGCGTCTTGTTTGGGAAGGTCAATCAGTGAAGTAAGCCCTTTAGAAATCGATAGTTTCAGCAGTAACCCTTGCTCCTGAACGCCATCATTTGTAGTCACAGTTCTGGCTTTACGCGTCGGGTTTGCCGGATCTAGTTCAAGCCAATCTAATTGACTGAGTTCAGCAAGCAGTTTTCGGGGAGCACACCAATGTCTTACGGCATCGGGATAGCGGATCAGGACTTGCTCACCAACCATAACCAACGCACTGCTGGCCTCTGGGAGCCACGCCAAAGATTCAGGGAGATTCAATGTTGCTTCGTTTTGCTGGCTTACGTTATTTGAGATAGCGGCATCGTTTGAATCGTTAGGCTTTTCGCATCCATCACCCGGAACATTTTCAGTTGCCTGAAGGTGATTAACATCACTGGCATGACGAAGTTCATCATCTTGTTCGGATGATTTTGTCGATGGCGACTCAGCCGAATTGCTGAGTTCAATTGATGATGACGCTTCAGACAAGCCTTGCTGCTCACAAGAACGACTCTGAGGCTCTGCTTGTGTTTGCTGTGTTGCTTCCCAATCAGGTTTACTAAACAGTGTCACACCACTTGGTACATTCGAGCTGAACAATAAATCGGCCTCAACTATATGCAGCATGGCTAACCAGATTGGCTTGTCGTCTTTGATCAGCACTTCAGGGGCAAGGCTTTCATATCGCTCATTTGAGGTGGATTTAGTGGCCAATCCTCGCTCAATGAGGATGTCCGCAAGGGTATCGGGATCTCGTGGAATGCCAGGTATCTTGTCTTTGGCCAACAGCTCAATGATGTCCTTAGCCGCGCTTTTCCAAACCAGGTAAAGATGGGTTGATTGATTCGATTTTCGTACCCAGACTCTGGCGTCTCGCTGATTGACCAGCACTGGGAACTGGCAAGCAATCGCCTCATGGCATCAAGTAGATAGCGTTCGACTGGGACACCAAGGGCATTGTCGTCAACGGAAATGCGTTGAGCTTTCAGGTCTCGCTGGACACTGGTTTGGTCAGCTTCAATGACCAATTTGGACAGGACATGCTCTGGATCGGTATTGCCAATTGCTTCCAGCATGGCTTGCAAAATTTCAGGGCCCGGTTGGGTTAACCAGGCGAGCAACTCAGGTGTCATCACCCGGTTTAATACCAAAATTGAAAATTGCTAGTGCCGCTTGCACCGTCCGTCGCGCCAGCGAATGAAATAGCGTTCAATGCTGTTGTTACTGGTCCACTGGGATAAGGTCTCTAAAAAAGGGTTCCACTGATAGCGTCCATCTTCGTCTGTAATGGACAAGTCTGAAACAGGCTTACCAATATCATGGAACAAACCGCCAAGAGCGGCCGCAACACGCCACCTTGGTTCCAGCTCTTTTTTTTCAACCGGTGTGCCGCTGGCAACAAAGATGATCCCTTCAGCAGCTTGTGCAGCCCAGAAAGCAACTTCCAACGAATGACGTAATAAACCACCAGCGCCACTGTGATGATGATGCTCAGAAGCTGGCAACAAATGAACATAAGCAGCCAGATGATCAATGCAGGGCTGAATTAGCCTTTGAAAATCACGCAGGTTAAAGCCAAGTACCTGGCGCAGTTTGGCAATTAGCTCGTCTTGTGTGGACTGCAAATCCTCGGGGGACGCAGCTGGCAACCCCTTTAGGAATGGCGGGTAGCGTGGAATTTCTGCATCCAGTTGAGATGACAGCTCTGGTAGTGCTTTTGTTTGAAAAAATAGGTTTTTGAACATAGTGAACCTCCGACACGATAGTGTGAAGGTTCAATCTAGTGTTGCTGGCTAATTAGATTCAAAGATTTAATACTTATATGTGCAGACAATGTATTTAGGTCTTTTAGCACCCGATGAAACAAGCGAGTTGAAATACTAAAATTCAGCTTACGGGAATCAGGATACCTCTGCCGGTTTGTTTTTTAGCGCTTCAGCCGCTTTTTGCAGCGGCCCTTTTAAAGCTTTTTCTAACTTAGTCATCTGCTCTAAGTGCCACGCAACCGCATTGGGCCACGTATCTTTGTTGAAGCCATCGGCTTTGGTTGAAAACTGAATACGACAAGATTTCTTTTCATCCAATCTCATCCATTCAAGCTCCGCACCAAATACTTGTTCAATGTCCTGTTTGGACCCAAGCAATGAATCAAAGAGATATTTATTCTCTTCGGTAATTCCACGGCTAATCCAAAGCTCAACTCGAAGCTCTTTTTGCAGAAAAATCAGGTTATACGGACAACCACTCAGTCCAGAACCTGCTGATAGCCAATGATCTTTACTTGGGCTAATGTTGTTGTAGAGCTGGCACGGACTTTTCTGAAACGCCTCTAAGGCTCGCTCCCAGTATTCGCGACGCACCGTATGGCGGTTTTTCAGTACCACTTCGGTCGTTTTTTCTTCCGCTTCTTTAGCATTAATACCGATCATCAGCTCCTTCGCTTCGGGCGTGGGGATGATCTGGTCAATATTGATGAGTAGCTGCTCTCCCAACGAATAAGGGGTAATTTTGAAGCAAGCAATACTAATGCCTTGCCCCAAGAGCCAAAGTGCAGTACTGGTCACTTCTTTGCGAAAGTTTGCCGCAACCAACATAATACGCTGGCTGTTACCTAGATTGAGCTTGACCTCATCCAGATCTGGCGCATCCAGAAATTCACAAATTCTTTGACTGGCATTAAGTGCAGCACCTTGGGGGCCATTTAACGGGTCAACTTCTCCTGTTACAAGTTCATAGCGATCCAAGTACTGTTGGTAGATTTCAACTATCTGCGCTTTGGTCAAACTGGCGCAGTAGGAGGCATATTTAAGCGCCTGCCAGACCACATCACGACCGCTGTCATCCAGTTTATTTTCAATGATAACCAAGTTGCCATCTTTATCTAGCGCAAGTAAATCTAAGCGTTCGCGGGTATCATCAAAGCCATCGAACTCCTTTTGAATAATTAATAACTCTTCACCCAGCGCAGAAGGTTCATGCGCCAACCATTCCTGAAGGTGTTTTCGCTCAGAAAAGCCAAGCTCACTGAACTTCTTTGCCCTAACAGGACTAATCCTGTTGGTTTGATGATTTACCGTGAACATGGTTATTTATCCTATTACTTAGCATTTTTTATCGCTTCAATTTCATTTACAGAATTATTTAATAAAGTCATTTAGCAACTGAGCAAAATCGCATCTCTAGACTCGGGATTTATCTCTTTCCATCGCTTGATTAATGTTGTGACGCAGGGGTTACCCGCAAGCTGATTCATACGAACCCAATCAACATCTAGCAAATCAGCAAGTAATTCGATGTCCAATTCACCTTGCAAGGTGTGCCATTGTCGGATGCTTGGCTGTCTCATCAACTGAGCTTTTGGAGAGGTTAATCCACCGACAACAAAATATCCCTTTTCTTTGTCGTACCATATGCGTTGAATACCCGGAATGTTACTCATCCAGCGTTTGATGTCATTTAAAGGCTTATCAAAGTATCGAGATAACAAGGTATCTAAACTACCGCTGATTGATGTATCTTTTTTCTTTCCTCGCTTATCTAACCAACGCTGAATAACCTCTTTTTTTACCTGATAGTAAGTCACCTTCGTTTCATTTTGCTGATGAAGCGAAACTAATTGTTCTTGCCATAATTCAACTAATTCGGGTAACTCACTTTCAAATCGCATTGTTGCCTTTTGGCTGGATAACACGCCATCATCACTCAATTCTTTGACAATATTGAGCAATACTTCACTATCTGGCAGAACCCAATCCGTCAACGGATAAGGCTTCTGTTTCTTGGTTAAATCCGAAAGCGCATCTTCCATACCCAGTGGCAATACATTCGTTTGGTCGTAAGATGGATCTTGCATCATGATTGATACTTGTGAATCCTTATCCTTACTCAAAACAAGCGTAATTCTTGCCGCAAATCGTCGTTGTTTATCAACTTCAGTACCGTAGTAATCCATTACGACATTCTGACGATAACTATAGGGCCACTTCTCATTCATCAAAGTGAGCAAATCATCTACGGATGTTTCGAAATTGGCGAGGTACTCATTTATTTTCAAAGTCATACCAGAATCAGTGGGATCGAAGGGGATCAACACCGGCCTGTCGTTTGAAACCGTAAACAAATAACCATCAGTAATGACAATGGTTGATTCATTTAAACAGGCGCGTTGCAATGGCAAAACCTGAGAAACAGGCCGGTCTACGTCAATGAGTAAACGTTTAAGCTCTAACTCTTTAAGAACCACTTCAAGCTTTCTAATAATCGCTTCTTTGTATGCCTTGGTATCTAATAATTCGTAGTTGTAGGTGTAATATCCACCTTCAGACGCAACGTATAGCTTTATCGGGTCATCGTCTCTTTTTGACTCGATTAATAACCTTTTTTCGACTGGATCTCCCGTTACATCATGAGGATTAACATTGATATGTTGAACTGCACACCGTCCAACTAAAGACTTCGTTAGTGGATAACGGTCATCTTCAATACCTTTTTCCTGATCAAGCAGAATCAAAACGCGATCCGAACGGTCAAGCTTTATCCGTTCAAAGTCATTTACCGCAATTCCATCTAGTAAATCCCACGAAACATCGACGCCTTTCTGTGCAATGAGCGATTTAAATAAGTCTAAGATTTCTTCACAAGCAACAACGGTATTAACTCTTAGGTCTATAACCTTGATTTCACCGGATATCTCGATGCTTGGGAAAGATGACTTAGCCTTATTGGCCTTATGCTTTGTTTTCAACGACAGTGGTTGGAGATTTAATGTTTTAGCTGAAAGTTCAAAACCATAGTCACGCGCAAAACAGATAAACGCATCTTGCACTGGTTTTAACACCATAGGCCAACTTTGCTCAAACCTAGTTGGTGTAGAAAGATCCAGAAACGGACGCTGTTTCCGTGAATTTTTACTCTTTCCAATTTCTTTAAACAGCGTACCTCTCGGTTTTCTTTCATGGCCAGGATACCACCTGACGAGTACCTTATTTTTGTCATAGACCCATAGAGGCTTCTTAATGCGATCTATATCATCATCATTAGATAACGGTCTTAATGGAACATTGGTATAGAACAGAGCAATTTCAGTGGTATTACCATCATTTAACTGCTGAGTTCTACAATCTAGGCTGATCGCATTAACACCGCCAGCCCAGCTATCTACTTTCAATAACGGACAACCTAAACTGTAAGCGCCTTTACAATGACCGCCAAAAGCCCGTAATGATCGCATCATTAGTCGAATCCACACAGGATTTAACACTGGTGAATATTCAACTCGAACGGGAGTAATAGGTTGCAACTCAGCGTCTACAATAGATGGAGGAATATCACTTGAACTTTGTAAAGCCACATAGAGACCAAACTGATTAGCATTTTTTTTCATTAAATAGGCAAACTGCCGACTGTCTAGTTCAGCATCGATACGTTCTTCCCAGGCTTTCTTCTCTTTCCACTGATAGTTGTTATTGATGAGTGGATAGTGATAAACCACAAATTTGTTGGCTTTATCTGCATCAACCTCGCTATTCAAATAAACCAAATGAGACAGCGGCAACTTCCTCAAATCTTTATTTTTATCCATTAACCTTGCTCCCCCATACGCTGCCAAACTATTTTCGAAAACCACTTAAAGCCAGACGTCATTTGATATCCATCGCTCACCAAACAACCTGGTAGAAACAGGATTGAAGCATTTTCAATTTTTACCGGCTCCAACATTTCAGAAAAGCCCGATAAGGAACAATCTTCACCAGTCAATAGGTTCGCGATAACCAAAATGGCATTTTCACCACGGATTTGTCGGATCTTTTCCAGCTTCTTAATTAATCCCAAAGGCGCAAATTCAGGACGTTTACCAGAAGCAAGCCATTGCTCAAAGCCTTCATCCGACTGCTCCAGTGCAGCTATAGACCAAAATTTAGCATCAACAAAAACATCCGCGTTTGCTATCTCAAAATCATATAATTCAAACAACTCATGGTTGTAGACGTCTTGTTTAGTGGCTAGCTGCTTGTCACTCAGCAGTGCGCGAATACCTTCCTCACCAATACGCCCTTGTAAAATTCGCTGAATCACAACGGGATGAAATGCAAATTGCTCTTCAATGTCGTTGGCAAACGGCTGAAACGACGTTCGAAAACCTTTACGATTAAACCAATCCGAAATAGCAGGTTGCCGATTAACAACCTCATAAAGCGTCTGTGGGTTATATTTGATCAATCCCGCTGCACGCTTTTCAAAGAACTGCCAACTTTTTGGGTCGTACCATATTTCACCAGTAACCTTTGTTTCCTTGGGCCGTTCAAAGCACGCCCAACGACACAAAGGCTCAGTAATGCCAAACGTATTGTTATGCGGCATCCATTGGAGATCATGCTGCAATACAGCGCGGCCTAGTTCATGCCAAAGTCCTGAAATATCTTCGATACAACCCTTACCTTGTCGTGCATCTCGGATAGCGGAAACTAACTTGTTATCAATAATATCTACCGCAGCAGAGCCATCTTGGGATCGCGTTTTCAACAGGGTAAGAAAGTTGGAAACCGATGCATCTTCGGAATGAGTAAGATCATCAATCAGCTGATTATTAAGGTTTGAAACCCAATTTCGGTTGTTAGTACAAACGGTTAATTGGCCGTAGTTGCGAAGATGGCCTGCTAAATCATCGCTTAAATGAATGGCGACATGGGGCACATACGTCCAAGCACGTTCAATACGACCAACTTGCTGCTGCACGTCAGCGGCAAGATTCTTAACGTAGTCATTTGTCGCTTTATAGAGCTTGTTTAGCTCCTGGATTTTAGCGACTGAGTTATTCATTAACGGCATAATAAATTGCCGCTGCTGCTTACGTGAAAACTCTGAACGCCTGACTAATTTTTCTAAGTTTCTGAGCTGAAAGCCAGCATGAGACATTTCGTCATCATCGTCATTGCTATCCCATGGTGAAAAGTAAAAGTGCTTACTTTCAATAATAAACAGCGACGTCAGATCCATCTGCCCTTGAGAGTTAGGCAAGGAGTAATCCAAATTAATGCCATTGGTAGCGGATGCAGTTTGTGTCATTACCACCACGGTACGGCCAGAGTCGAACGCCGCTTGATATGCGTGCTCAAATCCTTCTCGCTTTTGTGCTTCAGCATTGAGCAAGCAAATCATCATGGGCTTACCATTGACAGCCAAAGGAATAAACACATCATCAAAAGAAGACAATACGCCAGTGGTTAAACGCTCCATTTCAAGCCAATCCGCGCTCATCCTACTGTTTTCAGCGGTATCACTTATCAACCATTTCCGAAGGTATTTGACTGAGTTAACAAAAGCCAGGTGACCTTTATGTTGTGGCTCATTCGCTGCCAAATGTAGAACGTGCAGTAATTTAAATAACACAGACTGCCGGTATTCATACTTGTAATCTGAGTGCTCAGCCTCAAAAAATGCAGCGTTCAAATGCAGTTTTGCTTCCTGAAAAACTGGCGCATTGATAGCATCATCAAAGTCGTGGATCGTGGTTTTCAGTGTCGAGCGACGCTTTTCAGATTTTTCTTTAACCAACGATCGGATCACTGCCATTTGCAGCTGCTTATCCTCGTCAGTTTGTAAATACGGAATTGGCTTCTTAAACCAATCTTCGGGGCGCTGCTCAAAGCTATCGCCCAAAAAACTCTCGGTACAGTATGGGTTGCGAGCCTGAGCCACGTAACGCAAAGCACTTTCAATCCAACGTATATCGAAATGACCAATCCCTCTTTCGATATAAGAGGTTGCGGATAGTGCAAAAACGAGGTTTCGACTCGATAACGAAACCATTAACCCTTCAGGCGTTGTCGGCAATAGTGCGCGTTTAATCTTGATCCTCAGCGGGTCAATATCCGCTTCGGCTTCATCCGTGGTTAACAGCCAAGTTGTTAGGCCAAACATATTCGTCTGAGTATTGGGTAATCGATTTGATTTACTCAGCGCTTCTAACTCAGGCAAGCTAGTGCGAGGCAAGGAGAACAGCGATAAGCTGGGTAACGCTGTGCTGTAGTAGGATGGTCGATAGTCATTCGCAGGATCAAACAGCAATCGGTTTAGCCGAACGAGATACTCATAGGCTTCGGACTCATCGGTTGCGAACTGCGACAATAGCAAACTGAAGCGTCTGATATATTTCTCCATCACACGCAAAAAATCACCGACATCAACTGATGCTTCATCGCTTTGCCCATAACTTTTCACTTCAAAGCCGTGAGGTTTTTGCTGTAATTGCAAAGGCTCACTGGTTACTAAATGATCTGAGCGAAACAGATATTTCTTTTCGAACGGCACACCGGATTCATACTGCTTTAAAGGGATTACCAGCGCCCTAGACTGATTGAGATCGACACCTTTGCTGGTCAAATCCTCCTCTAGCTCCGCAATAAGCTGTTTCAGCTCACTGTAAAGCTCAGGTATAGGCTGTGCAGTAACAAACTGCATTCGCGCTAAAAGACGCTTGCCCCCTTCAAGTAATTGACCAATACACTCAGGCGGCTCTTGCACCATTTGAGACTGGGCAAGTAACGTCTGTAGAATGTCCGCTTGGTAATCAAACTCGTCAACAAATACTACTTTTCCGGCCAGTTGGCCGCTCGACATTCTGACTTTCTGTTTACCGTCGTAAAAGGAAGCGAACAGCTTCTGCGTCGTTAACACCAGCAAATGTTGCTTATCATCGTGCCAGGCAATCGCCGGGAAAATTCGACGCACCCATTTATTTTCTCTATATAAACGAAGCTTTTCTTTTGCTTGCGCTGTGAGTTCATGCGTCTTGCCATGGTGCTTACTGGCATACTTCACGGCCTTCTCTAAGGACGACATGCACCCAAGTAGTGTGCGCTCGACAAAGCCACACAGTTTTCTTAGTTCCTGCTCTTCTCGTTCGAGTAAGACGCCCATCGAATCAGGATTTTTCTTTTTGTACTCAACATTACGGGCAATGGCAGCAACGTTGTGGCAAGCACGAACGAGAGCCTCTTTATCAGCATTAGAACGAAACACTCCTAAACCATGGATGTCCTCAATGGCCTTATAAGGATCGGGCAAGTCAGACTTTTGAACGCCTTGTTCGTGTGGCAGTGCCCTTTGAGAAACCGCACTAACAACAGTTTCATCCTGAGCATAAAGGATACTAACGAGCAGTGGATTACCTGAGCTGTCTTTTGCACTTGTGGCACTTTCATAAATGTCATGCAGGATGTTCCAGCGATGGGTGACCAATATGGCCTGCAACCCTTTGGATTTTATAAACTCAAGGCTTGCTGGAATTTTCCCGTCTGGACTACGATAAAGCGAACTACTTTTGCCCCCGCCTGTTGGGCCTTGTAACTGACAAAAGCCAGCAATAGCATTTTCGCTCTTTGCATTCACCGATAGGGCAAGCGCCTGTTCAATCGTATGCGCAATGATTTGATTATAAGAAGTCGGTATTGGCTGACTCATCTAAATCCTCGTTAACTTGATATTCCTTTTGAGTTTCGCCCCTCTTTTAGAAGGGGCGACAAGGTTGGAGACAACACAACACCAACAAATGACTCATTAATTCAATTCAGGCACAATCTCTTGTGACCAACTGTCTTCCATAAGCATTTTGAACGACATACCACCCGACGCTGCTTCCAACGTAAGTTCGCCAGCATCTACCGCCGTCTTGACGTGCTCAGTTAATAGCTCAAACAATCGGCGTTTGTACTCAGTATCATCGTTTCCTTTTAAATGCTCACCCTTGGTTTCCAGTACAGAGAAGCGGTAACTGCCAGAGTTTGGCTGTTCGACGCACACCAACAAGTCAGGGTAAACCTTTTGTTTTTGCCAGCCTTGCAGGCTGTATTCACGTTGATTTACTGCAATACGATGCCACCAATACACAGACTCTTGCTTATCCAAATACCAAGCTGTGTCGCGCTCTAAATTGTTCAGCCCATTTTGATAGACCTTTTCGAACAAGCTTTTTTCGAGTTCAGATCCATCCTTGCGGCGAAGCACCTGCTCATGCTCACTGACATTAACCTCTAGGGTTTGCGCCAGTTCCCAATTTAGCTTCTTGTTATCTGAAGCGAGTAGACGTAGGGAAATATCACCCTTGTCCAACTTAGATCTGAAGATTTGCTCCGATAATTGCGCGACCTGTTGTTTAACGTCGCGCTTCATCTCTTTGAGTAGTTCAAGGCGGTTAGTAAACAAAGCCTCCTCAGAAACGCCATTACCACGCAAGATGTCTAACGTGTGCGTTAATACCCGCATGGCTTGCCATGGATTTGGAATAACATCGGTGAGCTGCCTTACCATAAACGAGATATCCAGGCCTGCATTCGGGTCAAACTCGATGTTCTCGTGAACCGGATCGGCCAAGTCCAATTCGCCTTGGTTATCCTTTGACATTTTGTAGTCGATACGGGCAATCGTGCGCTGTAACTTGTCGTCCACTAGCTGGAAGTTATCAGCATTCAAATAAGACAGCGATTCCCAATCTAGGTCACCCAGCACATCCCGTTCATAGTCAAACAAACGGTAGCCATCTTTGTACCCTGCATCACGGTGTAAAACCCGAGGCAAGAATATTTTCGGTAGGTTACGAAAACGCTCTCTACGCAATAAGGTTTCTTTGCTCACTACCGCGGCGGGTTTATTGGCTTCTGAGGCTTTAACCTGATTCGCCACATCCCCCATACCTTCTTCTTCTAAACCTTGCTTAACACCGGCGACGGCTTCCATCACATCCTGATCAAAGGTGTAGACATAACACTCATCTAAACTTGGTTTTTGCGTCAATCGCGCATGTGGTTGACGGAGTACCCGGCCAATCATTTGGGTGATTGCCGTTTTTGCGGTCATTTTAGACAACACGGTTAACACATAAGCAAAGGGGCAATCCCAACCTTCACGTAGCGCATCCTTTGTGATGATGTATTTAACAGGGCACATTTCGCTGAGCAAATCATCATCACCCAACTCGTCTTTGTCAGACGTTTTCAGGCGAATTTCATTTTCATTTACGCCCAGTTTTTCTATCAAATACTCACGGGCGTCTTCCGCATGCACAAAGGCTGAATCTCGTTGGTCTTTACCTGTGCGCTCAACTCGGATCAGCATGATGGGCCGAATATAGCGACCGGTTTCGTTTTGAAGCTGCCCGGCATCCTGTTCAAGCTCTGCCAGTTTAGCGTGCGCAAGCGACAAGGTATGCTTCCACTCACTTTTGTCTTCGTTGATTAAGTTGATGGGTAACTTAATCATTTGCTCATCTTTCAACGCTTGCCCAGACACGTTCACCAGTACATTTGAGTGATGCTTGCCGTTTGCGTTAGGTGTGGCCGAGAGCTCAAGAATAAACTTAGGGTTAAAGCCACACAGGGTTTCTCTTGCGGTTTCGCTATAGGCTTTATGCCCCTCATCCACAATAATCACTGGGCGAACCATGCGTAACACATTGCCTAAGCTTTGTTTAACTGACACTGAGCCTGGGGCTATGCCTTCTTGCCAACCGTAATCGGATAGATCGTTACAATCTAGATTGCGAATACTGCTCAATAGCGCCTCATTGGCTGTGGTGTCATCTTCAATCGGGAAGAAAGTGGTAAATCGCCCGCTATCGCGGAACATGCGCAAGGTTTCTTTGGATTGACGCGCACTGGATTGCAGCATCAACAACATAACGCACAGGTTTTCGTCGGTATCCCGCTTGGTAAATGCATCGTTCTTTTCGAGCACTTTTACGCGCCCACCCGAAGCACGCTCTAGCATTTGTCGATACGGATGCTCACGATTGGCCAACTGTTTCCAGGTTTGCTTGTAAATGGCATCCGACGGCACTACCCACAGCACCATACCAGTTTGTTGCGTAAACAAATCCGTTTGCAGGCGCTCAACCGCAGCAACACCAAGTAAGGTTTTACCACCACCCGTCGGTACTTTCAGGCATACATTAGGAATTGGCCGCTCTAAGCCATCAAATCTTGTGATATAAGGCGCAGGCACTAGGTGACCGCTTTTGTCTTTAAGTAGGTCAATACGGCGCTCCTGTACCAGAGCTTCCCACGTATCTTTGGCGTAATCGGTTAAGCGGGCCTCTTTGCCTTTCATTTTCTGAAATGCAACAAAGTCTTCCGCTTCTTCCTTGGTGTCGGCCAGCTTTTTTAAGTAATAGTCCAGTTTATCCAACACACCGTTTTGGTAGTCTTTTAACTCCATGTTACGCCCCCATAATACGATGGATAGCGTAAGGCAACTGGCAAAACTCAATGCGCTTTTCAGTTAAGTCCTTCTGGCTCATAAACTTCGCGACAGCAAAAACAATGGTGCGCTTCTTCGTGGCATTGTCACGGCGGGATCGCACTTTGTAAAAAGGCTTTAACATCCGCCTCTTTTCTGATCTAATAACGCCCACATTGTCACTA
>NZ_JABVXF010000035.1 GCF_013349995.1 Pseudoalteromonas sp. 0303 | reverse complement strand
TAACAACTAAGCGTAAGCACTCTGATGCAGTTGCAGATAATTTGCTTAACCAGAACTTTAATCCGGTAGCACCCAATTAGATTTGGGCTGGCGACGTGACATACCTGAAAACTGGTGAAGGCTTGGTATTTCATTTGTAGCAGCTACAGAGCAAGACAAAGCTTATTTGCTCGACTTAAGATTAAATACCATGGTTGAGCACTTAGAAAATCAGGGGTTGTTTTTATCACTTGAGCAGCATCAAGAACGAGTGGCTGAGCACTTTGAGCATAGTCATTTAGTGTTAAATGATGGGCAATGTGTAGGCGCTGCCAAGTTCATCGTAAGTGACCAAGCAATCAGTTTATTACAGCTACAAATTGCACCTAAAGAGCAGGGCAAAGGGTTAGGCACTAAGGTGTTAGATGCACTAAAAGCACAAACAGCAGAGATTAATTTAACGGTGCTAAAAGCGAATCCAGCGTATGGGCTTTATCAACGGGCAGGGTTTAAAACTCTAGGCGAAGACGACTATGAGTTTCATATGCAGTGGCAGAAATAAAAAAGGGCGCTGTTAAAAACTAAGCGCCCAATTTTGACTATTTCTTTTCTTCGTCAGGTAAGGTGACGTTTAGCTCAAGTACGGCTAAGTCATCTTCGTTTTGGTCAAACTGCACCTGAACTGCATCAGTGTTTACATTCACATATTTACGAATAACATCAAGGATGTCTTGTTTTAGCTGTGGTAAGTAATCTGGTGTACCACGCTGTGAACGTTCGTGCGCGACAATGATCTGCAATCGCTCTTTTGCTAATGACGCACTGCTTTTCTTTTCTGAGCGGAAGTAGTCAAGTAAAGACACATTAACCTCCAAAAATCCGTTTAAATAAGCCTTTTTTCTCTACGTCTAAGAAACGAAAATCAACAGTTTCGCCTAATAAACGATTGATTGCATCTGTGTATGCTTGGCCTGCATCCGATTCACCATCAAGGATAACCGGTTGACCAGAGTTTGATGCACTCAGTACAGCTTGTGATTCAGGAATAACGCCCAGTAGTTTAATCGCTAAGATTTCTTGTACGTCTTCTACCGAAAGCATTTCGCCTTTTTCAACACGCTCAGGATTATAGCGAGTTAATAGTAGATGTTCTTTTACGCTTTCAAGGCCTTCTTCAGCACGTTTTGATTTGCTGTGTAAAATGCCAAGAATACGGTCAGAGTCACGTACTGATGATACTTCTGGGTTCGTTGTTACAATCGCTTCATCAGCGAAGTACATTGCCATCATTGCACCAGCTTCGATACCCGCTGGAGAATCACACACAATGTAATCAAAATCTTTTTTCAGCTCGTTTAGTACGCGCTCAACACCGTCACGGGTTAGGGCGTCTTTATCACGGGTTTGTGAGGCAGGTAAAATATGTAGCTTATCAACGCGCTTATCTTTAATAAGTGCTTGATTTAAGTTAGCTTCGCCATTGATTACGTTTACGAAGTCATAAACAACACGGCGTTCACAACCCATGATAAGGTCAAGGTTACGTAGACCAATATCAAAGTCGATAATAACGGTTTTAAAGCCTTTAAGCGCTAAACCTGTGCCAATCGCAGCACTCGATGTGGTTTTACCAACACCACCTTTACCAGAAGTAACGACAATCACTTTTGCCATGAGATTTATCCTTTAACCAAAGCTGAAATTTCTAATGAATCATTTTTTTGTTGGATTTGTACTGCGCTGCCCCAGTGTTCACCTTGTAGAGAGTCGCTGATCCAATAACTACCATTAATCGAAACAAGTTCTGCTTCTAATTTTTGGCAAAATATATTTGCTTCGTTGTAACCTTTAGCCCCAGCAATTGCACGGCCACGAAGAGTGCCATAAATGTGCACGTTGCCATCGCTAATCACTTCGGCGCCATGACTTACAGCACCAATTACGATTAGGTCGCGGTCTTTTGCATACACTTGCTGACCCGAACGTACAGTGCCATGAATAACTTGCGCAGGCAGGTGAACGGTTTTTTCAACGATAGATGTATTTGTTTGTTGTTTAGCGGTTGCACCCTTAACGTCTTGTGAATAATTTAACACCGACAGGCCCGCAGCTTTTGCGCTTTCGTTTTGCTCTTGAGAGCCATTACAAACCCCAACAGGGTTTAACGAAAGGCCGCTTAACATTGATTTTAAGAAAGAGAAATCAAGCGCTTCATCTTGTACGTCGCTTAAGTTGATTACGATAGGCGCACCGGCAAAGAACTTAGGTGCTTGGGCGATTTTCTCATCTAACTGCTTACTTAAAAGGGCTGTATCTGCTGAAAATAAATGTAAAACAGATAACGTAAAAAGGTTCCCTTTTAATTCAAAAATTTGTTCCGACATACACGCTCAATTGAATTGTCTGGATTAGCATTATTTAAGTATAAACACAGGCTGAACAAGGCATATACAGTAAAAATCTAATCTATTTTTTCTAACTTATTATATCACTCATGTTATAGTGTGCGCCTTCGTTAAGCAAGATATTATAGGGCCATAATGCTAACTGCGGTGTATAAAAGTATTAAAAAAGCGGATACATACCTTTTTGTAGAAAAAAGAGATGATTTCTCACGCGTACCAGAACCATTACTAGAAACGTTTGGTCAACCTAAGTACGTGATGATGATTAATCTAGCAAGCCGTGAAAAGTTAGGTGTGGCAGACTTAGACGCGGTTAAGCAAGCGTTAATTCACCAAGGGTTCTACTTGCAATTACCTCCGCCGGAAGAAAATCTGTTAACCCAATTTAAAAAAGACAAGGGAGTTGAGAGTGATTAAAAAACTTGCCGTCATTTTACTCAGTGCTTCACTAAGTACTTCAGTATTGGCAGAACAAAAGACACAAGCTGATTTTGACGTTTACGTTGCAGCATTAAAAAAAGAAGCACTTGAAAAAGGCTATGATGAAGCCTTAGTTGATCAAGCACTTGCAACAGCTAAATTCAAAAAGAAAGTGATCTCAGCTGATAAAAATCAGCCAGAAGTAAAAGAAACCCTCGAAACTTATTTACCAAAACGTGTGCCGCAATGGAAAATTGACCGCGCGCGTAAGTTATACAAAGAAAACCAAGAGGTTCTTGAAAAAGTCGCTAAAGAATACGGCGTTCAAGCACGCTTTATTGTCGCACTTTGGGGCCTTGAAAGTAACTTTGGTAAAATCCAAGGTGGTCACAGTGTAATTGCATCATTAGTTACGCTTGCTTTTGATGGTCGCCGCGAAACCATGTATAAAAACCAACTTTGGGCTGCGCTTGATATCTTAAAAGAGGGTCACATTACCCTTGATAAGTTCAAAGGCTCTTGGGCTGGTGCAATGGGGCAAACGCAGTTTATGCCAACCTCATTTAACGCTTACGCTGTTGATTACAACGGTGATGGCCGCAAAGACATTTGGACCACAGAAGAAGACGCATTCGCTTCAATTGCTAACTACCTTAAGCAAGCAGGTTGGAACGATGATTTAACCTGGGGTCGCCAAGTTAAACTACCTGAAGGCTTTGATAACTCAAATATTCTTAAGCGTGGCACTAGAACACGCAGCCAATGGTTAGAGTATTGGAAAGAGTCAGAGCGCAGCCTTGCTGATTGGCAAGCTCTTGGTGTGCGTAAAATGGATGGTAGCGACTTACCAAACGTTGATGTTACCGCCGCAATGGTAATGCCAGATGACGTAAACGGCCGTATGTATCTAGCCTACGATAACTACAAAGCACTTATGCACTGGAATCGCTCGTATTACTTTGCAACCAGTGTTGGTTACTTATCAGACCGCATCGGTTACCCAGCGATTAAGTGATTAGATACTAGAGCCTAGGTAACTAGGTTCTAGGCACTAGGGGATTTGCAGAAAGCGCGAGTTTATCTCGCGCTTTTTTATTACTACTGCAAAAGATCTCTAAGTGAATTACTCACAAAGAGTTCAAGAGGCGCTGCGCTTAAGAGGAAAAATACAAAATTATTAAAATATACTTGCTAACTTTACTCTTGTAACTTTCCCTTCGATACAATTTTTAAACCTTAACTTTGAGTGCTTGTTGCAGTGCATCAGCGTCTTTACAGCCAAGGTATATGTTTTTTCCGTCAGTTAAAGTTATTTTAATGGCTTGTCCAACTGACGCATTGTATAACCAGCCATCATTTAGCATACGAATGCCAATTCCTTGATACCACTTTGTTTTGTAAACTGAGGTCTCTGCAATCTGAGATAATTCAACATCTTTGCTAATAATCCCAAACCCAAAATACCAACGAAGCGTTTGCTCATTGATGACTATTGTTAGTGAAAAGAACAACAAAGTAACAAGCAGGTTTATCGATAATATAATTATTTTGAGGTCAGCCAGTTCAGGCGATAAAATTATAAAGGCACTAATCACTAATAAAATAACAATTAACGAGTAATTTATTTCTGTCTGTTTATACATAGCTTAATATCCTTTTAAGTCAGAACGTAAATAAACGTTTAGTCATTAGTATAGCAAAGGCAAGTGTAGTTATGATTACCCGTTCAAAACGCGCTAAAGCACGACCTACAAGAGAGCGCGCGAAACAAGTTTCACGCCTACGATAGAAAACATTAGGCGCTAGGATTTAGGCTATGGGACGCGATATAAAATCGCAGCTACATGTTCGGCGTTAAACGCATCCTACGCCGAGAGGGGATTGGCGTAGGTCGTCATTTATGGCGACAAAACCTTAAACATTTCTCAAATGACGCGCTAAAGCACGACCTACAAATTTTTCCCTTGTAACTCGCTAACTTATTCCCCTTTCCCCGGCTTTTTCAAAATCTTGTCTTTAAAATCAAGTACCTTGCCAATGCCAGAGCCTAGTTTCATTAGGCTTTGAAGTTGCTCAGGGCTTAAGCGTTGTAGCTCTGCAGACCATTTGGTTACGGTTTCAAGTAGGTCGTGAATTTCTTGCATTTGCTGTTGAGCAAAGCGTTCATCATCATTGTGGGCTTCTTCTAAAATGTTATCGCGAAGCAGGCTAAGGGTTGGGTCTATCTCGCGCTTTTTACGCTCTTCGAATACGCGGTTGGCCATATCCCAAATGCTGCCAGCAGGACCGTAGTATTCTTTACGGTCGCCCGGAATATGATGCACTTTAATTAAGCGCCAAGACTGTAGCTCTTTAATGCCCATGCTGACGTTTCCGCGCGAGATACTTAAGGTATCGGCAATTTCATTGGCGGTCATTGGCTCTTTAGTAATGGTTAATAATCCACACATTTGACCAATGGTGCGGTTAAAGCCCCAACGGCTACCCATTTCACCGCAGTGCATAACAAAAGCTAAGTTTTTTTCAGATAGGCTCATAATTTTTAGTATTCAAAAATTTCAGAAATTAAATGCTAGCACGCTCGGGGTATAACTAAAAGAAATAGCCACTATGCAATCTGCTACTACTAAAGTGTGGATACGCCACATTTTAAATTTAAGTTATTGAAATTAAATAATAGTTTAATTAAATACCGCAGTGGTTAGCTATTTGATGTGGATCAATAATAGTGACAGTCAATAAGTTTATCGTATAGGCTGAATCGCAATTTATACCATGGAGGAAGGTTATGAAAGCTGCAGTAAATAAAGAGTACAAAGGTAAATTAACTATCGAAGATATCCCATGCCCAGAGGTGGGAATTAACGATGTGCTAGTTAAAATTGCCGCGTGTGGAGTGTGCCACACAGATTTACATGCTTGTCATGGAGATTGGCCAGTCAAACCGAAAATGCCATTAGTACCGGGCCATGAAGGGGTAGGTACTATCGAAAAAGTAGGCGCAAACATTAAACACTTATCAGTAGGCGACCGTGTCGGTGTTCCTTGGTTATACAGCGCCTGTGGTCATTGTGAGTTTTGTTTAGAAGGTAAAGAAACTTTATGCCTTGAGCAGCACAACACGGGGTATTCAGTCGATGGAGGTTACGCCGAGTACTGTGTAGCTCATGGTGATTACGTGGTTAAAATTCCTGAAGGATTAGGCTTTGCAGAAGCCGCACCACTATTTTGTGCTGGGGTTACGACTTATAAAGCGCTTAAAGTGACTGATGCCAAAGCGGGTGATTGGGTTGCAATTGTTGGTGTTGGCGGCCTTGGCCACTTAGCAGTGCAATACGCAAAAGCAATGGGCTTTAATGTAATTGCCGTTGATACCGGCGAGAGCAAGTTGGCACTAGCCAAAGAGCTTGGCGCAGACATCACCATAGATTTTATGAAGCAAGTGCCTTCAGAAACCATTTTTGAACAAGTAGGCGGCGCACATGGTGTTGTGTGTACTGCCGTATCAAAACCCGGTTTTGAACAAGCCTATAAAAGCGTACGCCGTGGCGGTAAATGCGTACTTGTAGGTTTGCCACCCGAAGATATGCCACTGCCAATTTTTGATACCGTATTAAATGGGGTATCTGTTGTAGGCTCAATCGTTGGTACGCGGAAAGACTTACAAGAATGCCTCGACTTTGCAGCAAAAGGTAAAGTTAAAGCCATTATTGAAGAAAAACGCCTAGAAGATATCAACGATATATTTGACGACATGCTAAAAGGCGACATCACTGGTCGAATCGTGATGACGCTTTAAGCTTAGTCTTTAATCAAGTACTGTCAGGTTTGTTGAGTGATTCAATTGAATCTGACAGTTTTCATTGTTTGCAGGATCAAAAAGTTAACTTATTGGTCTTACACATTTTCCTTGTAAAAAATATTATTGCATATCTAGCTAAAGTTAGGTGTAATGATAACTGAACATACGCTGAGCAGTGCAGGGAAAGCAGAAATAAAAGCTAAGCTAAAACACTAAAAAGCAAATTCCCGCAGCATAAACAACACCAACTCTGACACACCGAGCAGGTAGCGCCTCAGCCTAACAAGCGATTATGCAACACAAACTGCATGTCGCATAAATACTAAAATGTTTTAAATACACGGCAATCTATACTTGGTGAAAGCACAATGACAGAAACTAGTCTAATCGACTTAAAAGCACTATCTGAACCTGCATGTAAGTTGATTGATGCAGTGAGTAACACTATTGGTGTTTTGTATGAGCCAACGAGGATTCGCCGAAAAGCTAGGGCCGAATCTGATTCGCTTGTTATTATGGCTAAAGGAGAGTCTGACGCACTTGCTCTCAGAGCTGCTAGACGGATTTCAACGCAAGAGACGCGTCGACAAGAAAATATCGAGGGTATAATCGATAAATCAATTAACTTCCTTGATCATAATGATATTGCCGATGGTGTAACTATAGATGTGGATTGGTTGTCGTTTTATTTTGATAAATGCCAAGATGTTTCTATTGAAAATGTCCAAGAACTTTGGGCTAAAATACTTGCGGGTGAGGTTTTAGAACCAGAAGCGTGTAGTAGAGCTACATTGCTTGTCCTTCAATCTCTGAGTAACAATGATATAAAGTTATTTAATAGTTACTGTCAGTTCCTTTTTCAGGTTAACGGTGAGCTGTTGCGTTTTAAATACTCATCACTTAACAAGCATATCGAAAATCGAGGGATACGAGAGGCAGATATTCGTCACCTTCAAGATCTTGGTTTGGTACAACCTCAGCAACAATTCCACTTTACCAAGAATGAGCGATATGTAATTGAATATAATAGCTATAAGTTTGCAATGACGCTGAAAGGTCATCGTGAAAATCGAACAGAGTTTCTAACAAAAGCTGGACGAGAGCTCTATCGATTCATTGACGTTAAACCATGTGAAAAATACTACGAGATCTTGATAAGCAGATCACAGCTAATGGCTCGCAAGGTAAAAGAACTGGAATAAGTATTTATAACAAACTGTTTAAGAGTGATTCGCAACGCGTTGCATTTTTACTATGTGTTGATTTTCCTGATTAAGGTGGTGTGCGGAGGCTTTTGTATTGCGTTGCTCACACTTTAGCAGAGCGTTAGCTTAAAAGGAGTATTCATGATCTATCATTATTGCAGACCTGAAGGTTTCCTTAATATTGTTAAGAGTCAAAAAATATGGGCTTGTGATTTAAAAAAAATGAATGACCCTGCTGAACTTGTTCTAGGCTTTTCAATTATCAGGGATTTATGGGACACAGTATTCCCCGAACAAAAAGGAACATTCAAAGATAATGATATAGAACACGTTCGTTTCTTTTACGTAGGCACTTCTTTTTCAAAGAATAAAGATCTGTTAAGTCAATGGCGTTCTTATGCTGGTGATGGTTGTGGAGTTTCAATTGGCTTTTTAGAAAATGACTTATTTAAAGCAAATTCAGAGAGGCATCAAGTTCCGGTAGAGCATAGAAAAGAAGTAGGGTCTGAGTATACTGTGAGTAAACCTAGGTTCAAACTCGAAGATGTGTTTTACAATAAAGAGTCTTTTACAAATTTTATTAAGGATAAGATGCTTTCATTTAGAGAAACAAATGGAGTTCCTTTCAAAAAAAAAGACGGAGAGCCTACTAGTTTAAATCATGTCTTATTTTATACTGAACTTATGGAAGCTTCTTGTTTACTAAAAAGTTCATTTTATGAAGAAGAGCAAGAAGTTAGACTATTCTCTTCATTATGGTATGAACCGTTAAAAGTCCAAAGCTATAGCTCGCCAAGTGACTTTGATTTGAGACTAGATTTTAGGGCTTCTTCAAATGGTCTAATTGCTTACACACCTGTTAGATTAATAGGGTATGAACATAAAGCTATAAAAGAAGTTATTTTAGGGCCTAAGTCAGAATCTTCAATTGAAGAGATTCAATTATTTTTACGTTTAAACTCATTTGAAAATTGCCATGTAACAAAATCTGCAGGAAAGTATCGGTAAGCTAACAAGTCGTTTAAAAGGACAAAAACAGTTGGCTTTTATCCTTCGTCGCTTTTTATTCGCCGTTTATTAAGGCCTTTCTTTTATACAGTGCCGTCCTGTGGCGTTAACTGACTTTTCCAAAAACAAGCCACTAGTCAAACTTGCTCCCACAAAACAAAAAAGCGCGACTTAACTAAGCCGCGCTTTTTGCTATCAATTTATAATTAAAGTGTGTAGCTAAAGGTTAATTTAGCATCACGCTCTTCTCCTGGCATGCCGCCTAAGAACATTGCTTTTGAGTAATAGGTTTTGTTAAACAAGTTATTTAGGTTTAACTGTAGTTTCCAATCATCTGTATGGTATTGAATGGCGGCGTCGTACACCGTGTAGCTAGGTACGTAGCCATCAGGAATACCAAACGAGGTTGAGTTTGTGCTGCGGTCATCAACATATTGCACGCCTGCACTAATTGTCAGTGGCTCGGCTAAATTAAACCATTTAGCGTCATAGCTTAACCAGCTGCTTGCTGTTACATAAGGCACACCTTTTTGACGAGTATCGAAAGATGATGAGTTAGGGTTTTTCTTATCGCGGGCGTCTTGATAAACCGCGTTTATGTTAAGTTTCCACTGCTCGTTTAAATCGGCATTTAAATCAAGTTCAACACCTTTGGTTTGCTCTTCACCATCGTAAAAGCTTTTTGGTACTGAGGCATCAGATACACCGGCTTCGTAATCTGGGTTGGCATACTCAAGGTTTGTTCGAGCACTATCAAATACCACCAGTGATGCTAGTAGTTGATCGTCAAAGGCTTTTACACGCATACCAATGTCGTTACTGACTGACTCGGCGTCATCGCGGTCTGCTTCGTTACCCGATACACTACCAAGCACGCTGTAGGCAGTACGGCCTTTAGAGTGGTTTACAAAGAACGAAATATCATCGCTCAGTTTGTAGGTTGCACCAAGGTTGTAGGTCATACCGCTGTCTGATGTATCTGCTTCTGGCGTTGGCTCGGCGGCACTTGCGCGGTAGCGCGCATCAACACCAAAGTGTTCGTAGCTTTGTTTAATACGGTTAAAGGCAACGCCTACTCGGGTTGTAAAGGTATCGTGAATATAGGCAACATGTTGAATACCCACACCCCAAGCTTGAACCTTTTTGTTGTAATCGCTGGTTTTTAGCGGGTCGTAATCAAAAAAGCTGCCTTCGCCCCAGTTCGGGTTACGAATATCAAAAATGTAAGGTAATTGACCTTGGTAAATAACCTCTCCATCTTTGTTTTTAATGACCTTGTCGGCATCGTAAATTGAGTATTGTTTAAAACGAATATCGCGGTCTTCGTAGTTGGCGTTTACAAGTAGTTCGTTATCAATACCGGCAAAGCTAAAGTCATAACGCAAGTCAGCAAAGTATTGCCATGATTTTTCGTCAGCTTCTACTTGGCGGTACTCTTGGCGACGCGCGGCAAATGGGTAAAGTACGTCATCAACCACTAAAGGAGCGCGCGGGTCGGCATTTATCACGCCTCTGCGGTTCCAATAAACATAGTTATAAGCACCTGTTTGGCGGGCAAAGCTCGATTCGTAATTACGGTATTGTAGTTGCTGATTTAAAAATAAATTATCGGTAATGAAGTAGTTATGAGTTAACTTAAAGCGTAGCTCTTCGCCTTCGTTATCATTTGCCATTGGCGAGATAATACCGTTATGACCAAAGGTGTAAGGTGTTAGCCCATCATTTGCTGCCAGTGAGTCTGCTAATTGTTGGCGTTGCTGTTCGGTTAGTTGCAGGCCTTTTGCCGTTGCATCGTTAATTAAATCGGCAGCGGTTACTTCACCTGCGGTTTTACCATTCACTGAGTCGCTGTTAAAAATACGAATAGGGTGGCCAATTGAATCAACGGCAATGGCATCTTTGATATAAGCGGCAGAAATCATGATGTCTTGTTTGTCGCTTAATACGTATTTTAATGCGCCATAAATTTCATCTCGGTCGTCTTTTAAGTCGCGGTAGCCATCGCTGCGAGCGGTTTTTGCGTTAACGCGATAAGCAAGATTGTCGGTTAATGCTGCTGTGCTATCAAAGCCTAATGAGTAGCTATCCCATTGACCAAGCTCGGCATTAACGGTGTGCTGCTCAGTAAATTGTGGTTTCTTTTCGATTAGGTTGATAACACCGCCTGCGCTACCCATACCATATAAGCCCGTTGCAGGGCCTTTAAGAACTTCTACAGATTCAACATTGGTCATTGAGCGTGTTGGGTTAAAGGTGTTACCCAGGCCTGCACCGCCATACATGCCATCGTATGTATAGTTAGCGCCTAAACCGCGGATCACTAAGTTATCGCCAATACCGTAGTTATTACCGGCTTGGGTAACACCACTGATGTTACGTACTAAGTCTTGTAAGTTTGTCGCGCCTTGCGAGTTGATAAGCTCTTGGTCTACAACCACAACTGGGGCTGGCGTTTCCATTAGGGTCATATTTGATTTAGTGGCAAGGCCAGATTCAAGTACTACACGGTTTTGTTTGTCGTAAACGGTAATACGTTCAACAGAATCTAAATCGTTGGCGGTTGCATTGAATGCGCTTAAGCAGGCTAGGGCTAAAATTGAATATTTATATGTCGTCATTATAGGTAAATTGTCGAAATTTTTCGGCAATGATAATGCGAGCTATTTTCATTTCAAGTTTTATTTATCTGTTTTGGGTAATTTCTTTGTTTAGATACAAGTTGCTAACAACTGGTTTTATGGTTGGTAATTTTGTTTACGATATAGATACAAAGGAAGATTGCTGACTTCACTAATGCAAAGCCAGCATAATAGCTTATTTAAAAACTTTACCGTCTTTCATAACAAATTGTACATCTTCAAGTACAGCAATGTTTTCAAGCGGGTTGCCTTTAACGGCGATAATATCGGCTAAGAAACCGCTTTTGATTTGGCCAAGTTGATCATCAGCTTTAAGTAGTTTGGCACTATTGATGGTGGCAGACTGCAATGCTTGTAGGGGTGTCATACCAAATTCAACCATACGCGAAAACTGCTTCGCGTTATCGCCATGAGGGTAAATTGCTGCATCGGTACCAAATACCATGTTTACGCCTGCTTTTACTGCACGGTTAAAGCTATCACGTTGCTTTTTAGATACTTGGCGTTCTTTATTGAGGTTTTCTTCTGCAACCCCGTTTTGTTCGCCAAAGGCAAGGGTGTACTCAGTGTTGTAAATATCCATTGAGAACCAAGTGCCGTGTTTTTTGGCAAGTTTAATGGCTTCGTCATCGACAAAGCTAACATGCTCAACACTGTCTACACCGGCAACAATGGCTGCTTTAATACCACTGGTACCGTGCGCATGGGCTGCAACGGTTAGGCCGCGTAAATGAGCTTCGTCAACAATGGCGTTCATTTCGTCTTGGCTATATTGTTGAATACCGACTTTTGTGCCTTTTGAAAATACCCCGCCTGTAGCGCAAAATTTAATGGCATTGGCACCGTACTTAATGTTTTCTCGCACTTTAGCGCGCACAGCCCATGGGCCATCAGCAACGCCTTCGGCGGTGTATTTCATTTCTGGTGGTAAACGGTTGTTATCGCAGTGACCGCCAGTAACACCTAACGACGGGCCAGCCGCCCAAATACGTGGGCCAACAATATCGCCTGCGTTAATGCCATCGCGTACTGCAATCACGCTGTAGCCTTCTGCGCCTAAGTTACGCAGCGTTGTAAAACCTGCATACAGTGTTTTTTCGGCAAAGTGCGCCGCTTTAATTGCTTTACGCGGAATCGATTGACCAATTCGCTCACTGCGTGGCACGGTAGGATCGCTCGTTAAATGCACATGCATATCCATTAAGCCTGGCACCAAAGTCAGTTCTAGTAATTGAATATGCTTATCGCCGTCTTTTAAGCTAGGCTGTTTATTACTTTGTACAGCTGTAATTTGACCGTTATCTATACTAATAAGTGGTGATTTAATCAGTTTACCTGAATTTACATCTACCATGGCTTTTGCCGATAAGTAGGTGGTTGCGTAGGTATTTAAAGAGGTTAGGCAAGCAAGGCCTAAGCTAATAGCAAGAGCTGTCTTTTTCATTTTTATTCAAAATTGGTAAGTCGAGCCGACACTCTAGCAATCAGCTTACAAAGTGTAAATAAACTGCGATAAGTTGCAGCGATACTTGCTAAATAGGGAACTAAACCCTCATAATTTACGCGTACTTAATATAAGGGCAGGGAAAGAATGAAAAACGTAAAACTAGCACTACTTAGTTCGGCAGTGATGTTTGCATTACTTGGTTGTAATGAATCAACGCCAAGCAACGAAAAACCAACTCAAGAAGTAAGCAAACAAGCGCCAAGCGCAACGTCAGCCACAGAGCAACTTGATACATTACTAGCAGACTACTTTGAAGCAGGCTTAAAGTTTAATCCAATTGGCGGTACTTATATTGGTCGCAGCGAATATAACGACCAATTTATCGCACCTATCAGTAAAGCAAACCGCGATGAGCAGCTTAACTTTGTTAAAGAATACAAGAACAAACTAGCAAATATCGACAAAGCGCAATTAACAGGTCAGTCATTATTGAGCTACGAAATTCTAGCCCGCGATTTAGACCTTGCGATTGAAGGCGCTCAGTTTCCAAGTTACTTAATGCCGATTAACCAAATGGGCGGGGCGCATAATACCTTTGCTGCGCTAGGTTCTGGGCAAAGCGCACAACCTTTTAACACGGTTGAAGATTATCAAGCATTTGAAAAACGTGCTGACGGTTTCATCGCTTGGTTAGACAGTGTTGAGCAGTCAATGCGCCAAGGCATGAAAGACAAAGTAGTTCTTCCTAAACCACTTGCTGAAAAACTATTACCGCAATTTCAAACTCATATTGTAGAAAAACCAGAAGAGTCATTATTCTGGGGGCCAATTGCTCAGTTACCTGAGTCTTTCAGCGACGAACAAAAAGCACAGCTAACAAGCGCGTACACGGCGATGATCAGCGAGCGTTTAGTGCCTGCGTATAAAAAAATGGCTGACTTTTTAGCGAATGAATATATTCCAAATGCCCGTGAAAGCATTGGTTACAGCGACCTGCCAAATGGTAAAGCATGGTATGAGTATCAAATTAAACAGCATACTACGCTGAGCCTAAACGCCGATGAAATTCATGACATAGGCTTAAGCGAAGTATCGCGCATCTTATCTGAGATGAAAAAAGTCAAAGAGACTGTCGGTTTTGAAGGCGATTTAAAAGCGTTTTTTGAACACCTAAGAACCTCAGATGAGTTTTACTACGATACGCCAGAAGAGTTAATTGCTGCGTACGAAGCAGTAAAAGAAAAGATTGATGCTAAGCTGCCGCAAATGTTCGATATTGCGCCAAAAGCGCCATACGTTGTAAAAGCAGTTGAAGATTTCCGCGCAGAATCAGCTGCGGGTGCATCTTACCAGTCGCCTGCACCAGATGGCTCACGCCCGGGTATTTTCTATATCAATACCTTTAACCTAAAAGCACAGCCTAAGTTTTTACTTGAAACCCTGTCTATTCACGAAGCCGCACCGGGTCACCACTTCCAAATTGCCTTGCAACAAGAAATTGAGGGGTTACCGCTGTTTCGTAAATTCGGTGGTTACACGGTATTTGCAGAAGGTTGGGCATTGTATGCAGAAAGCTTAGGTAAAGAGCTTGGCTTATTTACCGACCCTTACATGTGGTACGGCCGTTTATCAGATGAGCAATTACGTGCAATGCGCTTAGTGCTTGATACTGGTTTCCACGCGAAAGGTTGGACACGTCAACAAGGTATTGATTACATGTTGGCTAACTCATCAATGGCCGAAAGCGACATTATCGCCGAAGTTGAGCGTTACATTGCATGGCCGGGCCAAGCGCTGTCGTACAAGTTAGGTCAGTTCAAAATTCAAGAACTACGTGACTACGCTAGCAAAGAGCTAGGCGATAAGTTCGATATTAAAGCTTTCCATACGCAAGTTCTAATTGATGGCGCATTACCTATGCCGATTCTTGAAGAGAAAATTAAGCGTTGGGTTAACGAGCAAAAATAACCGCCTTTGCGCGCATGCTGGCTTTACGCTAGAATGCGCGCTGTTTAGGGGCTTTGAGTAATACCATGTTAGAAGATCAATTTTGGCTTAAGCGCTCGCTTGAGCAAATGTCACAACCCGAATGGGAAGCCATTTGTGACGGCTGTGGTAAATGTTGTTTAAACACATTTATCGACAGTGAAGACGAAGATGAATTTACCGCAACGGATCAACTTCGCGAGGGTGAAGAACTGATCTTCACTAATATCGTTTGCCAATACCTAGACAACGACACCTGTGGGTGTAGCGAATATGCGAACCGCCAAACCTTGGTGCCTTCATGTGTAAAGCTCACTAAAGAAAACCTCAAAGATATCTTTTTTATGCCACAAAGCTGTAGCTACCGCCGCCTTTACGAAGGCCGTGGCCTTGCGTCTTGGCACCCGCTACTGAACGGTGGCAGTAAAGATATGATGCATGAGCTGGGTATTTCTGTGCGTGACAAAACAGTGAAAGACTGTGATGTAGACCTAGATGACTTTGACCTTTACGTGGCCGAGTGGCCAACCAGAGACATTGATTAATGAACGCCCTTAAAGCAAGCATTGGCTTGTTAAACCCCAAAAGCCCAACCAATGTGGGTGGCGTATTACGTGCCGCGGGTTGTTACAATGCCAAGCAAGTGTTTTTTACTGGTAGCCGCTATTTACGCGCTAATAAGTATCACACCGATACCAAAAATGTGCTTGAGCACATTCCACTTACGCAAGTTGAAAGCCTAGAGCAAGCAAAGCCTGAAGGTGCCACAACGGTGGTGATTGAGCTTGTTGAAGGTGCAACGCCACTGCCTGAATTTAAGCACCCTGAAAACGCATTTTATGTATTTGGCCCTGAAGATGGCTCGGTTAGTAAAGATGTGTTGAAATGGTGTGATGAAGTAGTGTATGTACCAACCATTGGCTGTATGAACCTAGCCGCAACCTGCAATGTTGTGCTGTACGACCGACTTGCCAAACTCGGTGGTATTGAGAGTTCAAACGACACCATTTGCAATAGTCGAGACACTAACAACTCACTTAAATGGCAACAAAAAAAGAGCGCTAAATAGCGCTCTTTTTAGATTCAAACTCAAAACTACTTTTTAGTAATTTGTACGTTACTTTCAAGGCCAATGCCGTTGTCTGTAATGTCTGTGGCAAAATAAACACCCACAGGTTGGTCGCGTAGCGAATCAAGCTCAGCCATTTCTTCATTCGTTAATTGACCCGTTGATGCAATCGTATCAAGTAAAGGTAATAAGATTTTTTGTACGTCGAATGCCATGTTCACAAAGCCATTTTTAGTGACACTTTGCGACTCTAAAGTCTCGGCAATCTGCGCTGACTTATCACCGGTGAAAATCACAATATGATTGCCTTTAAGGGCCATTTTAATATCAAAGTTAAGTGGCACAGGCGATGGAATGTATTCATTGATCAGTACTGCATCACCATTGGCTGGTAGTTTTATGTCAGCAAGCGGCGGTACAAAACCTTGTGCAATTGAATACAAGCCATGGGCGTCGGTCGCAGATAGGGTAACGATGGCATCAAGTTTCTCTATTTGTGGGCCATTGTAGTCATCGATAGTAAATACAGCATCTTGAACGCTGACACTCATGCCTTGTACGCCATTTGCAAAGCCCGACATCATAGCAAGGCCAGCGGTACTCACTTCTTGCATTTCATTTTGTAGTGCGACGATAGGACCACAGTTAAACTCAGCTGACTTAATTGCACCAGTTAGTGTATTGGCCAGTGGCAGGACTTTTGCTACATCAATACCATAAGCAACACTCATCATTTGCCCGTCAAGCCCAGTGGTATGTTTTGGCACAAAACCACGCACGGCTTGAAGCGTATTTAGTAAGTCTTGATCTGTGCTTTGCAGTACTGCTTTTACGTCAAAGTCGGCGTAGTCGGCAGTAATACGGGTTTTTGTTGTGCCTGATACTGTTGCAGGCCATTTAGCGGCAATGGCAGCAATATCATCTTGACACTCAGGTGTTGAAATCGCTGCTAATGCGTTTGATTGCTGGGCTTTATCAAGTAGCTCTTTGAGCATCTGGTGTAAGCGAGAGTCTTCTTTGCCAGTTACAGCATTGGCGATACGTTGATGATCAACAAAGCCAACCGAGTTGCCATCAAGCGAAAAAGTTTTAATAAGCTCAGGTAGTTTTTTAGTTTCAGCCAGTGATTGAGCCGGTTTTTCTACGCCAAGGGCAATACGTAAATCTTGATCATTAGAAAGTGCAGTGGTTAGCGTGATGGTAGCCCAATTGTTATGAGTTGATGCAATTAGGTTAAAGTTATCTAAGCCTTCAAGCTCAATGGCAAAGCGTGTGTAGCTTACGCCTTCAAGGCTTTCAGTTGTATAAGCAATACCGGCTTCATCAGCAGATTGCTTAATGCTATTGATAATGCTGCTTTGATCAGCGACCTGAAAACGCACAATCGGCATTAAACCTTGCGCATACATCATGCCTTTGTAGTCATCACCAAAGCCCCAAATCGATTTGAAGGCATCGTAAGAGCTCAGTGATTGTTGGTATTTTTCCATCAGTGATGCAAGGAATAGGGCATTCTTATCATCAACAGTTTTAAGCTCAGCAATGATGGGCGTTAAATCGCTCGTGCCTTTCATTGCATCTGGCATAAGCGCAAAGTATTTGCTGTACGGAAACGGTTTAAGTTGACCATAAAAAACCGCCGTGTCGGCAGGTACGTATGCAAGCTCAGGTAAATCTACATCAACACTGGCTTTATTTTGTGAGTACAACAACGCACCTGCAACAATCGCAATTGCGCCCCCAGCAAGAAGCTTATTATTCATAGGATGAATTCCTTTTTCTTTAATTAGTTAAAAAACATACCATGAAATAGAAACAAATTACTAGCAGGCTAACGACTAAAACTGATAGCTCACGCTTATTTGCGGGCCGTGGGTAAATGTATCATAACTAAAGAAGTTTTTATTTCCGCGTTGGCCGGTTTGGTAATCTACATACGTGGTTTTATAGCTCATACCCAGATCCCAATGCGGGTTTATTTGATACACCGCACCTAATTTAAAGCTGCCAGTCAATTTAGCATTTAAGTTAAAGCCACCGAGATCTCCAGCAGTTGTTAGTTGCCAATGTTCGCTTAATTGTTTGTTAAAGTGAAAGCCAAAAATGAGGTCAATCCAATCTTCATCTCTGTCGACCACTGACACTTGTGACATAAAGTTAGGATCAAGATCGAATTCGTAGGTGTTATCCCAGCGACGAATACCCACATAGTTAACCCAATCACCCATCGAAGGACTAGAAAAACGGTACGCAACACTTAATTCGAGCACGGCTTGGCGCACCCGGGCACTGAGCACGCCAAGTTTTGGGGCGTTATGAGATTTACTTAAATCCATATAGCCCCAGTCAGCAATAAAACCCCAGTTTGATTGATGATATCCCTCAAGATGGAGCATAAATGCGCTGTCGAGGTTGTTTAAAATGGTATCAAATTCGACTTCAAGGGGGGCTTCTATAGTGCCGATTGCCGAGCTGCCATCAATCGCAGTGGCCATTAAATAAGGCTCTACAGAAAATTGCCATTGGTCGGCATAAACGGTTGGTGAGGCGAATACTAAACTTAAAGATAAAAGCGTTAACACACGAGGTTGTTTTAAAGTGAGCATAATCAAATCCTTTTAAGTAAATCACAGTATTAACTATAGAAACGCTGGGCTTTTTTGCATTGATTTGATGATGAAATATTTTCGTTTTGTTATTCAATCAGTGAACAACTTAACGTTGAAATGGAGAAATTAGCATTGCTTTAAAAGCGGGGGATCATGTGGTGTTCGATCCAAGCATGAAGGTGTTTAGGTATTTACTAATTGTCGATAAATGTAAAACTGAGCAATATCTAAAAAGCCCGGCATTAATTACTAATGCCGGGCTTTTTACTCAACCTAAACAAAGTTCTAGGCTAAATCGGCTGCGCTTGGTAAAGACGCAAATGCACCATAACGGCTTACTGCAAAAGCGCCAGCTTTCGCTGCATAAGCAATGGTTTGTTCGATATTAGCTGGGGTTTGGCAAAACGCTTTAAAGCTTTGTTTGTTTTCACAGTGCTGACCAATCTTTGATAGCATGCCGCCAATAAACGCATCACCTGCGGCGGTGGTATCAACCACTTTCGTAGCTGGTGGGTTAACTTGGCCTTTAAAGTCTGCGTGGTAAAAGCTGATTGCTTCGCCGCCATTGGTAACTAGCAAACAGGTTACACCGGCCTTTAAAATGGCATCTATAGTATGCTCAAGTGGCATTGCTTGATGGCTTTTTTGATTTAAAAACTCAAGCTCTTCAAATGACAGTTTTACGATATCTGCCAATGAAATAACATGCCACATTCTATCGAGTGTATGGCGCATACTTGGCCATAGGTTTTCGCGCAAATTCATATCAAAACTACAGATTGCACCGGCTTTTTTCACCTGAGTTAAACCATAAATAGTGGTTTGATAAATGTTGTGCTCAGTCAAACTGTTGCTGCATACATGCATGATGGCGTGATTTGCAAACATTGCATGGTCAAAATCGTCCACGCGATACAGTAAATCGGCGGCTGGTGGGCGATAAAAACTAAACGAGCGTTCGCCACTGTCATCAAGTGATACAAACGCCAATGCTGTTTTTGCCGCATCGGTGAATGTACAGTACTGGGTGTTTACCGCATGCTGATCAAGCTCTTGTTTAATAAAGTGACCGAACATATCATCACCTAACATACCGCAAAAGCTGGTGTTTAGGCCTAGTTTTGCTGCTGCAACAGCCACATTAGCTGGTGCGCCACCTGCGTATTTGGTAAATGACTCTGGTTGTTTACCATCTGATAAAAAGTCGATTAATGCTTCGCCAAAACACACTAAACTCATTATGCATTCCTCAAGGTTAAGGTTCTTAATACTTCGTAGCAGGCACCCATAGTATGGTAGTCGGTTTTGCCTGCTGGCGATTTTTCGTCACTGTATGGTTGGTTTTGTGCTGATAAAATGCGATACCACGCACCATATTGGTGATCTACCATATGTTGCCAACTGTACTGCCAAATTTTTTCGTACCATTGCCAATAGCTTTCGTCATTTGTGGCATCAGCTAGTAGGGCAGCTGCGGCTAATGATTCGGCCTGCACCCAAAAGTACTTATCGCTATCACATATTTGTTTATCTGGTGCAAAGCCATAGAAAATGCCCCCATGTTGCTGATCCCATGCGATGCTCAAGGTTTCATCAAACAGGCTTTTAGCGCGTGTTACCAGCCAAGGTTCATCAATATGGCGGTTTAAAATAAGTAACAGTTTTGCCCACTCAGTTTGATGCCCTGGTTGAAATCCCCAAGGTCTAAATAAATGCTGCGGGTCATCTTTGTTGTAATCTAAATCGAGTTGCCAATTTTTAGAGTAGTGCTCCCACACCAACTGCTGGCTGTGGGCTGCCAGTTTTACGGTAAAAGTTTCGGCAAGCTGTTTAGCGCGTTTTAAATAACGGGTCTCGTTAGTTGCTTCAAAACACATGAGTAAGGCTTCGCATAAATGCATATTGGCATTTTGGCCGCGATAGTCATCTGCACAGCTAAAATCAGCATTTTGCTCATCTAAATAGGCATTATGCTGGGGTTCAAAGTAGTGCTGCTCTAATAAATTCCATACCTGTGAAATAGTTTTTTTGCAGTCGTTCACCCCTGCTTTTGAAGCAACTGCGTTTGCAAGCATTACAAAAGCAAGCCCGTAGCAATGATTGGTGTCGTCTAACACGGTTACTTTGCCGTTATCACCTTGCTCAATAAGCCAAGCATAACCACCAGATGCTTGTTTATGCGCATGTTCAAGGTGAGCTAAACCATGTTTAGTGAGGCTTAAATATTCTGGGTCTTTAAACTCTATGTACGCCATTGCATAGTTAAAAACAAAGCGGGTGCTCGAGACTAAATGGCGAGTGTGTTTATCGTAAATCGCGCCATTATTTTTAAAGAACTGATAAAAGCCAGCTAAGCCATGGGCTGAATGATCAACACAATGGGGGTGATAAAAAGCAAGGGTATCTTGGATATGCTGCTTAAGAAAATCAGGGCTTTTAAAGTTAACTGTGGCCATGGGTTATTAATAAATCTGTGTTCATCTTGCAACTATAGCAGGAAATAAAAATATTGGAACGTTCCTAGTAAATCTTTGTGCTATTTTTACTTCAATGTGTAGAATCAAAGGTAACTTGTTAACGGAGTGAAAACCACGTGAGTGAAATAAATACAAACCAATCGTTTGTCGCCGATGGTTCGCAGCAAAATAAAAACTACCTGCTACCACTGACAGCAATGACAACCCTGTTCTTTTTATGGGGTTTCATTACAGTTTTAAATGACGTGTTGATCCCGCGCTTAAAAGGGGTATTCGATTTAACCTACACAGAGGCAATGCTGGTTCAGTTTTGTTTCTTTGGTGCTTATTTTATTGTATCGCTACCTGCGGGTATGTTGGTTAAAAAAATGGGCTATAAAAATGGCGTACTAACCGGCTTAGTCGTGGCATCAATTGGCTGTATGTTATTTTACCCAGCAGTTGTTGTGCATGAGTACTGGTTATTCTTAGGTGCGTTATTTGTTCTAGCAGCAGGTATTACCGTATTACAGGTATCTGCTAACCCGTATGTTGTGGCGTTAGGTCCTGAAAAAACGGCGTCGTCACGTTTAAATTTAGCACAAGCACTTAACTCACTAGGTACCACAGTTGGTCCATATGTGGGTGGTATTTTATTCTTTGGTACAGCAGGCACATTAGCTGCAAACGCAGCAACTGCAGAATCTGTAAAAGTGCCTTACCTTATGCTTGCAGCAGCACTACTGACCATTGCTGTAGTATTTGCCTTCTTTAAATTACCGGTGATTGCAGAGCATACAGAAGAGCAAGACTGTAAAGCGAAAGGCCACAGCCTTGCCGAAGCACCTCATTTAATGATGGGTGTTATAGGCATCTTCTGTTACGTAGGTGCTGAGGTTTCAATTGGTAGCTTCTTAGTAAACTATTTTGGTGAAGAACACATTGCTGGCCTTGAAGAGCATGCGGCTGCAAGCTTAATTGCTTATTATTGGGGTGGTGCAATGGTGGGTCGTTTCATTGGCTCTGCAGCACTACAAAAAATTGCGCCTTCAAAAGCGTTATTCTTTAATGCCATGATGGTTATTATATTGCTGTTAGTGACTATATTCACTGAAGGTGATGTGGCGCTTTACTCAGTACTTGCAATTGGTTTATTCAACTCAATTATGTTCCCGACTATTTTCTCTGTTGCTATTGAAGGTTTAGGCTCACTAACCAGTAAAGGTTCGGGTTGGTTATGTTTAGCAATCGTTGGTGGTGCCTTAGTACCATTAGTACAAGGTGTAGTTGCTGATACAGTAAACATCCAACAAAGCTTCTTTGTACCAGTGATTTGTTATGCATTTATCGCTTGGTATGGCTTAAATGTTGTACGTTTAGCTGATAGCTGGAAAAAACGCATCAGCTAAAATTACTATCAATAAAAACCCCGCACTGAGTTGCGGGGTTTTTTTGTGCCATTTTTTTGCTATACCGAAAAAAACTAGATGACAAAATGATTTAATGAATACGTATTCAGGGACGGTTTAAGTAACAATTTATAGGAACGTTCCAAAGGGTTTTTTGCTGCTTTTTTATTAATACGACTTAAGAAGTGAAATTGGCTGCCGTTAACAAAGTAATTGATTTTCAAAGAAAGCGTACTTTAATAAAAGGAACGTTTTTCTAGTTTTAGCTTAATTTTATAAGACAAAGAGCTTTAAATTTGTTAAATATAAATAGGCTAACAACGAAAAAAATAACAAACAGGTTTGTCATGCAAAGCACTCTTAAATTTACCACCAAGGTAACTGTGGCTGCATCACTGGTTTTAGTGATAGTGCTCGGTTTATTCACCATTAATAACTTCATCTCTATGCGCAGCCAAACGCAGGAGCAGCTTTCGCTTGTTCTTCAAGAGATTTCTCAGTCAGTGTCGCAAAACATAGCTAACTGGTTAAATGCTAAATTAGCCATTGTTTCGTCAGTTGCTGATACCTATCGACTTGGTGATAGCAAAGAGCTTACGCTTACGCAGCTGAACACAGCCGACAAAGCGGGGAGTTTTAAAAATACCTACATCGGTATCACGGATGGCACCTTTGTATTAAACGACCAATCTGTTGTCTTACCGCCAGACTACGATGCAACAACACGTCCGTGGTACAAGCTTGTTGAAAACAAAACAAACACTGCCTTTACTGCCCCTTATATTGACGTAACCACCAATGAACTGACTATTTCAGCTGTAGCGCCTATGCAAGCTAACGGTGTGTTTAGTGGGGTTGCAGGTGCCGACATCGACATGAAAACCATTACTAAAATCGTCAACGAAATTGACTTTTTAGGGTTTGGTTATGGCTTTTTGCTAGATAGTGAAGGCCGCATTTTAAGCCACCCAGAAACTAAATTTAACGACAAAAACATGAGTGACTTATTCGGTAAAAGCTTGTCGTTACAACCTGAGTTTGTTGAAGTACAGGTAGGTGGCTTAGACAAATTAGTATCGTTTACCAAAATCAAAGGAATTCAAAACGTTGATTGGTATTTAGGTGTGGTGATCAACGAAGAAATTGCTTACTCATCAGTTGCCTCATTTAGAAATATGGCGGCTATTTACATGCTAATGGGTATAGTTGCGATTGTATTAATGATGCAGTTTTTACTTCGCTATTTAATGCGCCCAATGCAACGCTTAAACGATGCAATTAAAGATATTGCGCAAGGTGAGGGGGATTTAACCCGCCGACTTGAGGTTGAAAATAATGACGAGTTTGGTGAGCTAAGCCATTACTTTAATGCGTTCATCGAGAAAATTCATACATCAATCGAGCAAGTTAAAAATACCACCGTTGAGCTTGAGCGCTTAGTTGAGAGTTTAGTTAATCAAACTCAAGGCACGCTCGACATGTATGCTGACCAAACAAAACGTACTGATAACGTGGCAACTGCAATCAATGAACTGACATCGAGTGCGGTAGAAATCTCAAATAGTGCAAGTAATGCGTCAACATTAGCAACCAGTGCTAACAGCCAATCATTACAAAGCCAATCTGCATTAGCTGACAACTTATCAGCTATTAATGCCTTGTCTCGCAATATGGAGCAGGCGCAAAAAACCATAAACAGTTTAGATGCGCACACTGTAAGCATCGGCCAAGTGCTTGAAGTGATCAAAGGTGTGAGTGAGCAAACTAACTTGCTAGCACTTAATGCAGCGATAGAGGCAGCCCGTGCAGGTGAAGCAGGTCGTGGTTTTGCGGTTGTAGCTGACGAAGTACGCCAACTTGCGCACCGTACACAACAATCAACTCAAGAAATCGAAGACACTATTTCTCAGTTACAACAAGGTTCTGCGTCTGCCGTTGAAGTTATGACGGCCAGTATTCGCGACAGTGAAAAGAGTGTTGAGCAAGCTCATGTAGCTGGCGATAAAATGGCAGAGGTAACCCGTGCCATTGAGTCAATTGATGAGGTGAACCACAGTGTTGCCAATGCCACGACTGAGCAAAATCAAGTGATTCAAAGTTTAGACAGTGACATACACTCAATTAGTGAGCTTTCAAATCAAGGTCAAAGTAATCTTAATAACACCTTGAATGAGTGCACTAAATTAAAAGCCCAGTTCTATGAGCTAGAACAATTGGTACTTAAATTTAAAGTTTAGTTGTTAAGAGACTGCAATTTTGGATCAAAATTGGCTTAATGCCATTACTTTAAACAGTGTCGACACGGCGGATAAACAGCGTCGTGCCTTCACGTTATTTGCCATGGCTTTTTTTGCCATCGTATTAATCACTTCGTTAGTGTTATCTAACTATCAAATTTACGCCTTACCGCTCACTATTATGTTAGTGGTGAGCGATATAACTATTGTGCTGTGCATGCTCTATTACTTTCGCACTGGTGCTTTAGTCTCTGTAAGCTGCATTATTTTATCGATCATTTTGCTGCTCTGTGTAGCTTTGGTATACACCGGCGGCAAAGAAAACACCGCTTTATATTGGCTTATGTTTTACCCTATTGTGGCTTATGTCACCTTAGGGTTAAAAGTGGGCAGTGTGTTGGTTGGGATTATGTATGCTAGTGCAGTTGCACTGCTGTTTAGCCCCAACTTTGGCCAAGCGCATTACGGGCAAGTTGAAACTTCACGCTTTTTAGCCTCTTTCACTATGGTGATTTTGTTTTCTGGGATCAGTGAATACTTTAGGCAAAAAAGCCATCAAAAAATTGCTGATATTACCTTAATAGAAAAACGCGATGCATTAACAGACCCACTAACAGGCCTTGCCAATCGTCGTTACATATATGAGCATATTCAGCCGCGCCTTGAAGCTGAAGCGGCTAATTATTTACCTATGTCGGTATTATTAATTGATTTAGATAACTTTAAATCACTTAACGATACTTATGGTCATGACTTTGGCGATCAGGCATTAATAGCCTTTACCTCTATGCTGCACGATAAATTACGTGGCACAGATATAAAAGCACGCTATGGCGGCGAAGAGTTTATTATTTTGCTGCCAAAAGCCGGGCTTAATATTGCCCATGCCGTGGCTGAAAAACTGCGTAGTTATGTCGCCGAAAAACAGATCCCTTATGATGTGGGGCAGTCTGTGACTATTACCTGTAGTATTGGCATTGCTAGCCTTGAACGAGGCAGCCAATTTAGTAAAGCGATTAAACAAGCTGACGACAACCTCTATAAAGCCAAAGCTAAAGGGCGTAATGTAGTGGTCTCTGATTTAACTGAGATAAGCTAAATGGCAAAGCTAATTTATGTATACGACCCAATGTGTAGTTGGTGCTGGGGCTACAGAGAAACCTGGTTAAAACTAAAAACTGCCCTTGGTGATAAACTTGCTATTGAATATAAAGTGGGTGGCCTTGCGCCTGATTCAGATGAGCCAATGCCTAAAGAGATGCAGCAGTTTTTACAGCAAACATGGCAGCGTATAGAACAGCAACTTGGCACCCCATTTAATCATGAGTTTTGGCAGACCGCGCAACCACGCCGCTCTACTTATCCTGCATGCCGTGCTGTGCTTGTTGCAAGGCAACACAATAAAGAATGTGAAATGCTTTACGCCATTCAAAAAGCCTACTACTTAGATGCACAAAATCCATCTGACATCAACACTCTTGCAAGCCTTGCTGAGCAAATAGGGTTAGAAAAAAACGCATTCATTAACGAAATTGAAAGTGAAAAAATAAATTCATTACTTTTGGCCGAAATAAACCAAGCCAGAAGCTTACCTATTCAAGGATTTCCATCTTTAGTCCTTGAAAATAAAGGGCTCTACGCTGCTATTCCTGTTAATTATCAAGACTGGCAAAGCACATATCAGCAAATAACATCCCATATTTAGTTCCCGAAACCCTGCAACTTTTGCCTTATCTTTGCGCAATATAAACTAATTGTTACAGCTGTCATATTTTTGTATTTTTTGCGCAACATGCTTGTCATTTTTCATCGTTATCCTTTCGCACAATAAAACAACCCAACTAGCAAATTAAGCTAACTTAACGAGTAAAGGTGTATGCGATGAAAGGCGTTAAACCACTGATTTTAGCAGGTATTGTAGCGGCATCTGCAGCAGTACATGCAAACGATCTAGATAAAGTAATTGATAAAAGCAGCGAGATAAACAAATCTGCAGCGCAATCACAAACTAAAATCGACAAGATTGCAGATTCAATGCAAGGTCGTTTACAACAATTCAAAGCCCTTAATAAAGAAATTGATGGCTTAACTGTTTATAACGCGCAACTTACTAAGCAATTAAACAACCAAATTGCTGAAATGGACGCGTTAAACGAGTCAATGGATCAGGTATCGGTTATCGAGCGTCAAATTACGCCGTTAATGATGCGTATGATCACAGGCCTTGAGCAATTCGTTGCACTAGACGTGCCTTTCTTAACTGAAGAACGTAGCAAGCGTATTGCATCATTAAAAGAAATGATGGACCGCGCAGACATCACTTCTAGTGAAAAATTCCGCCGCTTACTTGAAGCTTACCAAGTAGAAGTTGATTACGGTCGCACTATCGAAGCGTACACATCATTACTGAATGTAGATGGCCAAGAGCGCGAAGTGGATTTCTTACGTATCGGTCGTTTAGAACTTATTTATTTAACACGCGACGGCAAAAAAGCAGGTAGCTGGGATAAAGAAACAAAATCGTTTGTTGAATTACCAGATTCTGCAATCAGCCAAATCAACAAAGGTTTACGCATTGCACGTAAGCAACTTGCCCCAGATATGTTAACACTGCCAGTCCACGCTGCTGAATAAGAGGTTTGAGATGAAATTATTAACGAAAATGACAAAAATGGCCGTGTTTGCAGCTGGCCTTGGTTTTGCTGGTAGCAGCCTAGCGGCTGAGCCAATGGATTTAGACTCATTACTAAAAACATTAGAGCAAGGTAAAGCACAGCAAAGCGCTGAAAATAAACAACGTGAACAAGAGTTCATGGCGCGTCAAAACGAGCAAGTACAAATGCTTAAAGATACACAAGCAAAACGTACAGCAATGCTAAACGAATCAGAGCGTTTAGAAACTCAGTTTGAAGAAAACGAAGTAAAGCTTGCTAACTTAACAGACACACTTTCAAACCGTATGGGTTCACTTAAAGAGCTATTCGGTGTGTTACAACAAGTAGCGGGCGATTCAAGCAATAAATTCATGACGTCAGTTGTTTCTGCAGAGCTTCCTGGTCGTAGTAACTTCATGGATGAGCTAGCACAAAAAATGGGTTCAACGTCAAAGCTTGCTTCTATCGATGATATCGAAAAAGTATGGTTTGAATTACAACGCGAAATGACTGAGCAAGGTAAAGTATCTCGCTTTACAACCGATGTAATCGTTGAAGGTGGCAGCAAAGCACAAAAAGAAGTGGTGCGTGTTGGTGCATTTAACTTAATCGCAGATGGTAAATATCTTGAGTACACACCGGCTACAAATACAATCAGCCAGCTTACGCGTCAGCCAAGCAGCCGTTACACAGCAACTGCAGCTGATTTACAACAAGCAAACTCAGGTGTTGTACCGTTCGCACTTGACCCAACAGGTGGTTCAATCTTAGGTCTTTTAGTACAAGCACCAGATACTGAAGAGCAAGTTCACCAAGGTGGTACGGTTGGTTACATCATCTTAGGTGTCGGCTTAATCGCTTTACTAATTGCACTTGAGCGTTTTGTATCTCTGATGATTATGGGTAGCAAAATCCGTCGTCAGCTTAAAGACACAGTGGCACGTGATGACAACCCGCTTGGTCGCGTAATGAAAGTGAAAGACCAGTACCCAGATGTAGCGTACGACACGCTTGAGCTTAAATTAAGTGAAGCTATCATTCGTGAAATGCCAAAAATTACTCGTAACCTGACGCTAATTAAGATTATCTCTGTAGTAGCACCACTACTTGGTCTACTAGGTACGGTAACCGGTATGATTAACACCTTCCAAGCAATTACCTTGTTCGGTACAGGTGACCCTAAACTAATGGCGGGTGGTATTTCTCAGGCACTTGTAACAACGGTACTTGGTCTGGTTGTGGCTATCCCAACAGTATTCTTATACACACTTCTTAACACGCGTTCTAAAAATATGCTGTTGATTTTACAAGAGCAAAGCGCAGGTATCATCGCAGAGCGAAGCGAGAAAGGAGCATAAATCATGGTGCTATTGATTGATGCAATCAATGCTCTACGTGATTTCCTCGACACAGGTGGCCAAGTTCTCTTGGTCATCGGGGTCCTCATCTTCGCGATGTGGTTATTGATACTTGAGCGTTTTATGTACTTTTTTGGTGGCTTTAAACGCTACAAGAAAGACGTAAAAAGCACTTGGAGCAATAGAGCAGAGCGTAACAGCTGGAACGCAGAGCAAATTCGCCAAGCGATGATTTCACGCGCTGGCATGCAACTAAATAATAACCTTGCGCTAATCAACGTAATGGTTGCGTTATGTCCACTTTTAGGTCTGTTAGGTACCGTAACCGGCATGATCGAAGTATTTGATGTAATGGCAATTACAGGCACAGGCAGTGCACGTTCGATGGCATCAGGGGTGTCTAAAGCCACTATCCCAACAATGGCCGGTATGGTGGGGGCACTTTCAGGGGTTTTCGCATCAACGTTCTTACAACGTCGTGCAAAACGCGAAGTGCAATTACTTGAAGACAACATGGTCTTAGACCACTAAACGAATTTTAGGGTGATGTAAGCATCACCCACTAGGAGACTAACAATGAGAGCGCCACTAGGTAATTTATTTCAAGAAGACGACGCTGAAGAAATCAACATGACGCCAATGCTAGACGTTGTTTTCATCATGCTTATCTTCTTTATCGTAACAGCATCATTCGTAAAAGAAGCCGGTATTGATGTAAACCGCCCTGAAGCGGCAACGGCAGTGAAAAAAGAGCGTGCCAACATCTTAGTTGCTATTTCTGACAAAGGTGAAATTTGGATCAACAAACGCCAAGTAGATGTTCGTGCAGTACAAGCAAATATCGAGCGCTTAAAAGCTGAAAATCCACAAGGTAGCGTGGTTATTCAAGCTGATAAAAAAGCCACAACCGATGTACTTATTAAAGTAATGGATGCATCGCGTGCTGCAGGCGCATTTGATGTGTCGATTGCTGCGCAAGAAGCATCATAAGGAATGTGAGCGATGCGTTATATAGTTGCATTAATCATCGCTGGTATCGTGACTGTTATGCTGTTTTTAGGCATGCAGGCACTGATCACCGGTGGTGAAGGGGCCATGTCTGAGCCCGTAAAAGGAAACGTACTTGATTTTGTTCGTCTGAAAAAAGAAGAGACAGTGCAAAAGAAAGAACGTAAACCGCAAAAGCCACCAACGCCAAAAGAGCCACCTCCGCCAATGGAATCACCGCAAATGCAAAACAGTGATCCTAACGCGAGCAATGCCAACTTTGACTTTGGTGCCAGTGTTGAAGCCGACGTTAACTTAGCTGGCGGCTTAGCCCTTGAATCAAGCGACGGTGAATACTTACCGATTGTAAAAGTAGCGCCTGTTTATCCGCGCCGAGCTTTATCGCGTGGGATCGAAGGCTATGTGATTGTTGAGTTTACAGTAACCAGGCAAGGCACAGTACGTGACCCGAAAGTTATTAAAGCTGAACCAGAGTCATTGTTTGACCGCGCTGCGATGGATGCAGCACTTAAATTTAAATATAAACCGCGCGTTGTTAACGGTGAAGCTGTTGAAGTAGCGGGCGTACAGAACAAAATTTCTTTCCAAATTAACGGTTAGAAAAGAGGAATGCGATTATGAAACCTTTAAAAGTTGCCGTGATTTGCGCGGCTGCTTTCACAAGCAGCCTTGTAGTCCCAAGCGTTGTTAGCATGTTACCAGGTGTCACACTGGCAACGGCTTACGCACAAGAACAAAAAACTAAACGAGTACCTGCACTGCGCGAAAAAGTGTATAGCCAATTAGCACGAGCACAAAAGCTGGCTGATGATGGTGATGCAAAAGCAGGGCTAGAAGCTCTTGATAGTATTCAAGAGCGCTCTTCGAGCATGAACTCGTATGAAATTGCCATGATGCATAATTTCTATGGTTTTATTTACTACAACGAAAACGACCTTGATAAAGCAATTGCGTCGTTTGAAAAAGTAGTAAACGAAGATGCGATTCCTGAAACATTACGTGTAAGCACCACCTTTAGCTTAGCGCAACTTGCCATGGCTAATAGCGATTACGAAAAGGTAATCAAATATTTAGCACAGTGGGATGTGATTAACGACAAGCCTAAAACAGATGCTTATTATGTATTGAAATCTCAAGCGTATTATCAGCTTAAAGATTACCAAAAAGGCATTGACAACATTAACTTAGCTATCGCACAAGCCGACAGCAAAGGTGAGATGCCGAAAGAAAACTGGTTAATCTTACAACGTGCAATGTACTACTCACTTAATCAGTCTGACAAAGTGGTCGAGGTACTTGAGCGTTTAGTTAAGCTTTACAACAAGCCAGAGTACTGGGTTCAGTTAGGTGGCATGTACGGTGAAACGGGAGCAGAGAAAAAGCAATTAGCGATTTTAGAAGCGGCATACCAACAAGGTTTCATGAAATCTAAATCAGATTTACGTCAATTATCACAAGTGTATTTATACAACGGCCTGGCTTTTAAAGCGGCGAACGTGATGAGTAAAGCTATGCAAGACGGTGTCGCTGAAAAATCAGCGAAAAACTATGCCTTTGTTGCAGAAGCAATGGTACAAGCAAAAGAAGCTGAAAAGTCACTTGCTTACTTTGCAAAAGCCGCTGATTTAGTAACGCATGGTCAGTACGAACAACGTATTGCAGAGGTAAGCATTAACCTTGAAAAATACGAAGAAGCAGCGGATGCAGCACGTAAAGCCCTTGATAAAGGCGGCTTAGAGTTTGAATCAAATGTATATGTTGCCTTAGGTATGGCGCAGTACAATTTACAAAACTTTGATGCCTCGATTTTAGCGTTTGAGCAAGCGGAAAAACACAAAAAGTCGCAGCGTTTAGCTGAGCAATGGATCAAGTATGTGAAGCGTGAAAAAGTGCACGCCGAAACATTACGTACCGCTTTACTCTAAATCGTATTCAACAGGTAAGCGTACAAAAAAACTAATTTATAATCGCAACACCAAAGCTGCCTTCGGGCGGCTTTTTTCCGTTTCTAAAATTAACTAACTTACTCTTTTTTATATAATTAATATTGTCATTTTATGTTTATTAAAGTGTAACTAGTTTGTCATACAGCTCCCGTAAGGTAGTCGCAGTTTAAAACTCAAGTGACCCAAAAGCATTAAGTGCCAGTGCTTTTTGGTGACTTGAGTTTATGCGCTAACACAATAATTAAATATCTATCTTAACGGAGTGAACAATGAAATTATCTGACTTATTCAAAGTTAGTTTGGTAGCTGCAGCAGTTTCTTTAGCTGGTTGTGGTGGTGATTTAGTCGTTAAAGAAGGCGACACCACTGTCAACGAAGGCGATAACGTCACTAACATCATCGATAATGGTGGTGACAATGGTGATAACGGTGGCGACCAATCAGGTCGTGATGATTCTCAAAACGCAACAACTGGTTTCCCAACTGACATCGAAAATGCTTTAACACAAGGTTTAGCAACAGATGTTTCTTCAGAATTCCCAACGATTACAGATAAACCAGTTTACCGTTTATCAGCAGACACTACATTCACAGCTGATGTAACACTAACAAACGATGCTCACTGGATTTTAAATGGTCGTACAGCTGTAGGTAATGACCGTGCTGATAACGCTGTTTTATATATCCAACAAGGCACTACATTAATTGGTGAATCGGGTGACGACTTCTTGGTTGTTCGTCGTGGTTCACAAATCGAATCAGTAGGTACTGTAAGCCAGCCAATCACGATGACTTCGATTCAAGATGTAACTAATGTTGAAACGTCTATCGGTCAGTGGGGTGGTTTAGTTCTGCTTGGTAATGCACCTGCAAACTCTTGTGGTGACCAAGAAGGCGAAGCAACTGCAGACGAACTTGCAAACTGTGGTGTTGCTGCAGAAGGTGATGCAGGTCAATTTGGTGGTAACGTTGCAGATGATAACTCTGGTACATTGAAATACTTAGTTGTTAAACATGCAGGTAAAACACTGGGTAATGGTGACGAATTAAACGGTATTTCATTTGCTGGTGTTGGTTCTGCAACGACTGTTGATTACATTCAAGTACACGAAAACTTAGATGATGGTATCGAGTTCTTTGGTGGTACAGTAAACGTAAGTAACGTGGTACTTACAAGCATTGGTGATGACTCACTAGATTGGTCATTTGGTTGGACTGGTACGGCGAAAAACGTATACATTCAACAAGCTGCGAACTTAGGTGACAACGCGATTGAAGCGGATAACTCAGAGTTTGATTCAGACGCTACACCACTGACTAACCCTACAATTGAAAACGTAACAATCGTGGGTGCTGAAGGTAACAATGGTATTCGCCTACGTGCAGGTACTGCAGGTATGCTGAAAAACGTTTTCGTTACAGGCCCTGCAACGTATGAAAACTGTTTACGTGTCGGTTCTGATTCAGTGCCTCGTGCAGAAGATGGCTCTCTAACTATCACTAACTCAATTGTTGCTTGTCAAACAGCTGCTAATAACTTCGGTAGCGAAACAATTAATGGTGGTACTGTACAAGCATGGTTTGAAGGCCAAGACGGTAACCAAACTCTTACACCAGCAGATTTAATGCTAGATGATAATGGTTATATGCCTTTAGCGGGTTCACCATTATTAGCGAATGGTCAAATCGGTGCATTTAGCGCAACAAATAACTGGATGGAAGGTTGGACTGTTGCTATCAATGGCGGTTTCCCAACTGATATCGAAAATGCAATGGCGCAAGGTCTTGCGACAGACGTTTCATCTGAATTCCCACAAATTACTGACAAGCCAGTGTATCGCTTAGCTGAAGATACAACCTTCACTGCAGATGTAACATTAACAAATGACGCTCACTGGATCTTAAATGGTCGTACAGCAGTAGGTGGTGACCGTACTGATAGCGCAACATTATATGTTCAAGCGGGTACTACATTAATTGGTGAAACAGGCGATGACTTCTTAGTTGTTCGTCGTGGCTCACAAATTAACGCAAATGGTAATGCAACAGCACCAATCACTATGACATCTATCCAAGATATGACAGGTGCAGAGACAGGCATCGGTCAATGGGGTGGTTTAGTATTACTTGGTAATGCACCGGCTAACTCATGTGGTGACCAACAAGGTGAAACAACACCTGAAGAGCTAGCAAACTGTGGTGTTGCAGCTGAAGGTGATGCAGGTCAATTCGGTGGTGATGATGCAGAAGACAACTCGGGTGTTGTTCGTTATGTTGTTGTTAAACACGCAGGTAAAACACTGGGTAATGGCGATGAGCTAAATGGTATTTCATTCGCGGGTGTTGGTTCTCAAACAAAAGTGGAATACATCCAGGTTCACCAAAACCTTGACGATGGTATCGAGTTCTTCGGTGGTACTGTCAACGTTCGTAACGTTGTACTAACTGATATTGGTGATGACGCGTTTGACTGGTCATTTGGTTGGACAGGTCGCGCACAGAACGTTTATATCCAACAATCATCTGTTGAAGGTGACAATGCAATCGAAGCTGATAACTCAGAATTCGATTCAAACGCTACACCATTAACTAAGCCACTACTTTCAAACGTAACGATTGTTGGTGCTGACGGTAAAAACGGTGTTCGTCTTCGTGCAGGTACTGCGGGTGTTATCCGTAACATGGTTGTGACAGGCCCAGAAGGTTACAAAAACTGTTTACGTGTAGGTTCTGACTCTGTAGCAAATGCTGAATCTGGTGAGCTTTCTATCGAGAATTCAGTGGTAGCATGTAGTGCAGACAATAACTTCGGTTCTGAAGCAATCGGTTCTGGTAATGTTCAGTCTTGGTTCGAAGGTCAAACTGGTAACCAAACACTTACTGCAGCGACATTAAACCTTGCTACAGATGGTTTCACGCCTAAATCAAGCTCGCCGCTATTAGGTGCAGGTGTTGATGCGTCAGACCTTGACCCATTCTTCACTAAAACAAGCTACATTGGTGCATTTGACGGTGACAACAACTGGATGGAAGGTTGGACAGTTGCTGTTAACCCTAGCTTCCCTGCTGATATCACTAACGCAATGGAGCAAGGTTTAGCAACTGATGTTTCTGCAAGCTTCCCACAAATTACCGATAAGCCAGTTTATCAGTTAGCACAAGATGTTGTTTTCACATCTGACGTGACATTAACTAACGATGCTCACTGGATCCTTAAAGGCCGCACGGCAGTGGGTGGTGACCGTACAGATAGTGCAACGCTTTATGTTCAATTTGGTACAACGCTAATCGGTGAAAGCGGTGATGACTTCTTAGTTGTTCGTCGTGACTCGAAGATTGAAGCGGTAGGTACTGCAACTCAACCAATCGTTATGACATCTATCCAAGATATGACAGGTGCTGAAACAGGCATTGGTCAATGGGGTGGTGTAGTGCTTCTTGGTAACGCACCAGCTAACTCTTGTGGTGACCAAGTGGGTGAAACAACGGCTGATGAACTAGCAAACTGTGGTGTTGCTGCAGAAGGTGATGCTGGTCAATTTGGTGGTAATCAACCAGAAGATAACTCAGGTACACTTAAGTATGTTGTTGTAAAACAAGCAGGTAAAACACTTGGTAACGGTGATGAGCTTAACGGTATTTCACTTGCAGGTGTTGGTAGCCAAACTGAACTTGATTATATCCACGTTCACGAAAACCTTGATGACGGTGTTGAGTTCTTCGGTGGTACTGCAAGCATCAGCCACTTAGTACTAACAAACATTGGTGATGACTCGCTAGATTGGTCATTCGGTTGGACTGGTAATGCACAATACGTATTAATCAAGCAGTCTTCATCTGAAGGTGACAATGCAATTGAAGCTGATAACTCAGAGTTTGATTCAGATGCATCACCTTTAACAACTCCTACTATCTCTAACGTAACTATCATCGGTGCAGATGGTGTAAACGGTATCCGTTTACGTGCAGGTACTGCAGGTATGCTGAAAAACGTAGTAGTAACAGGTGGCGAAGGTTATAAAAACTGCTTACGAGTTGGCGCAGATTCAGCACCTCGCGCTGAAGATGGTTCACTTACTATCAGCCACTCAGTAGTTGCATGTGCAACAGATAACAACTTCTCAAGCCAAGCAATTGGTACGGGTAATGTTCAATCTTGGTTCGAAGGCCAAGAAGGTAACTCTATCATGGATGCAGCAATGTTAGGTCTAAGCGACAACGGCTATCAACCAAGTGCTGAATCAGCACTACTTGGTAGCGGTTTCGATGCTTCAAGCCTAAATAGCTTCTTCGACCAAGTAGATTACATCGGTGCAATGGATGCGCAAACAGACTGGACAGCAGGTTGGGTAAAAGTAGGTCTTAACTAAGCCCTTCTAATCCATGGTCGGGGGCAACCCCGGCCAGCTTCTAGTTTTGTTTTCGGAGTATAATAATGAAATCTTTTACCCCCTCTAAACTTGTGCGTTCAAAGATAAACCACGCAGTGCTTGCAGCATTAGTTGGCTTATCAGTGAATACTGCCTATGCAGCGGATGAAGCACAAGAAATTGAAGAAGTGGTTGCTGTAGGACAGCGTTTAAAAGGGAGTGCCGGCGCGGTTCTTCAAGAGCGTCAAAATCAAGCTTTCGTTGCCGATATCATGGGTGCAGAGCAAATCTCTCGTACTGGTGATGGCGATGCTGCATCGGCACTTCGTCGTGTAACAGGTTTGACACTTGTTGATGGCAAGTTCATTTATGTTCGTGGTTTAGGTGAGCGATATTCGAGTACTCAGCTTAATAGCATGTATGTACCAAGTCCAGATCCAACTCGCTCAGTTGTACCGCTTGACTTATTTCCATCAGATATTATTGAAAGTTTAAGTGTTCAAAAATCGTTTTCACCCGATATGCCTGCGCATTTTGGTGGTGGTAACGTAAATATTAGAACCAAATCAATTCCGACTGATTTTTTATTTAAAGTCGATATTGGTACTTCTTATAACACCAATAACAGTGATACAGGCTACTTCTATGAAGGTGGTGATGATGACTGGATGGGGCGTGATGATGGTACTCGTGCGTTACCAAGTGAGTTCATCGATGCCTTTTATGGTGCGGGCCTTGAAGGCGATATCAACACAACACTGGCTGAACGCCAAGCATTGATGTCGGCGCTTGATTGGAACATTTCAGCAACTGAAAAAGACGTTGATCCTGAAATGAGCTTTTCAGTTTCATTAGGCGATCGCTTTGAAAGTGAAATGGGTACATTTGGTGTGTTAGCTGCGGTTTCTTACGAAAATGAGTGGGAAGTAGCACAAGAAAAAAGTGGTACAAACCTCGGCAGCTTAGGGTGTGAAGACAAGTGTTTTGCTCAGTATTACGATGGTACATCGACTGAACAAAATGTGCGTTGGAGTGGTACCTTCAATATTGGTTATGAGTTTAATTCAAACCATAAAATTGAACTGACTAATATTGCCCTGCATGACATGCGTGACCGTGTTCGTAATCGTAATTTCTATGATGCCAACGAAACGGAAGAAGGTGTACGTGATCTTCGCCGTGTTGATGTTGTGTATGAAGAGCGTGAAATGTTCTCTAGCCAATTAAAAGGTACACACAACTTTATCGACTTTAACAACTTGTTTGTTGATTGGTACGCAGGTACAAGCCGTGCAAACCGTGATGCACCAGGTGGTGTAGACGCTGTTTTCCAACGTAACTACGACGATGGTGTGTTTGTTTCTGAGCAATTACAAGACGTTTCAGCAACTAACGTAACACGTGAATTCCAAGTGCTTCATGACGAAGTTGATACTTGGGGTTGGAACATGGGTATGCCATTTTATGGTGAAGGCTATGAGCTTGAGCTAAAAGTGGGTGGCGACTTCTCAGAGAAAACTCGTACAGCAAATAACACCACATTCGGTATTACACACCGCGGTATTTCAGATGATTATTCATTTGGTTCACGTTTAGATGAGATTTTTGCTTACGATAACATCAATAATGATGCTTTCTATGCAAGCTCAACGGGTTCTGGCATTTTTGATGACAGAACAACAGACGGCGATAAATACAGTGCAGCCCATAAGTTAGATGCATATTACTTTATGGCTGATTATTTCCTAGACAACACTTGGCGTATTACCGGTGGTATTCGTTGGGAAGATTTTGCCCAAGTATCAGTACCATTTAAGGCGCATAGTAACTTATTTGATGCCACAACGGATGAACTCGCTGAAGTAGCAATTAAAGAAGACGATTTTTATCCTTCTTTAGCTGTGACTTATATCATGGATGAAGAAATGCAATTTCGTTTAAATTTAAGCGAAACAACTATTCGCCCTGATATGCGTGATGTAAGTTCAACGTTCTTCGTTGACCCGTTAACAGAGTTCCTAGTTCGTGGTTCACCGACACTACAAAGTTCAAAACTGAAAAATGCTGACTTCCGTTTTGAATGGTATATGGCATCGGGTAATAACCTATCAGTTGCATTGTTCTACAAAGACATCACAAACCCTATTGAAATGGTAGAGCTTGCAGGTGTTGGTGGTGCTGCGCCACAGCTATTAACTGCAAACGCTGAATCAGGTGAGTTAACGGGTATTGAAGTTGATTTCTTGACTGACTTTAGCTTTATCAGTGCTGATTGGTCGAGTGTGTTCTTGTCGGGTAACGTTACGCTATCTGATTCAACTGTGAAACTAGGTATCGATGATTCTGACGGCGTTGATTCATTGTTTGAGCAGCAATTAAAAGATGCACTTGATGCAGATACAGTGTCTAACATTGTTACTAACGATGAGCGCCGTTTAGTGGGTCACTCTGAGTGGGTAGCAAACTTACAGATGGGTTATGACTCTGCTGATGGTTTCCATTCGACATCACTTGTATATAACGTGTTTGGTCCACGTATTATTGTACCGGGTACTCGCGGTAATGAAGATGCTGAAGAGAAGCCATTCCATTCGCTTGATTTAGTTTATTCTTACTTCCCGAACTTCAACACAAAAGTTAAGTTCAAAATTGAAAACATCCTTGGTCAAGATAAAGAAATTGAACAAGAAGGTTTATCGCTTTGGAAGAAAGAAGAAGGCACTAAGTTTAGCTTAGGCTTTAGCTACGAGTTTTAATTAAACTCCCCAAGGAAGGATACAATAATAAATCCTAACGTTGATTTAGCCCTGCACTAGCAGGGCTTTTTTGTTTCTATACCCAAACCACCTCAAGATGCAGAATTCAGCGTTTCACAGGTGCTTAATATCAAGGCGTTACTTTGCAAGAATGGCAGTCCCTTTTAAGAAATAACAACGATGAGAGTAAGTGCCTGTGAAGCGCCCAAAGGGTTGGTTTAAAAGCGATTTATACTGCGTTATTGATTTTAGCAATAGAACCACTATTACTTGCAATCAATGCCTTGCCTAAATCGCTTTTAATTCCAACTGAAACTCGCATCTTGAGGTAGTTTGGGTATATTAAACCATTGCGTGTTATGGTAGTTCAACGTGTTTAAAAAGGGATTAAAAATGGACTTACGGTTAATTATAAATGGTAAAAAAGCGGCTGATGAGCAGCTTCGTGATGCCATCGGTCAATTTCGAACTCGTCAGCCACTTGCGGTGCGTGTTACTTATGAAGGCGGTGACATTGAGCGCTTTATTAATGAAGCCGTCGCAGAAGGTGTAAAACGTATTGTCGTAGCTGGTGGTGATGGCACCGTTAATGAAGCCGTTAATGCATTAATGAAACTGGAAAAGTCACAACGTTTAGAGCTTGCAATTTTACCTATGGGCACAGCAAATGATTTTGCTACAGCCGCTAATATTCCTCACGGGTACTTGCCAGCGCTGAAACTGGCCGCACAGGGGCAGCCGCATGCAATTGATACGGTAGAGGTTGATAAGCGTTATTTCGTAAATGTAGCCAGTGCTGGCTTTGGGGCAAAAATTACCGCAACCACACCGCCTGCACTGAAAAACTTACTCGGTGGTGGCGCGTATACCTTGGCAGGGCTTGTACAAGCACTAAGTTTTGTACCTTACAGTGGCGAGTTAACGCTGCCTGATGGTGAACGAACTTCGGGCGATATTATTGCCGCTGCCGTGTGTAATGGACGCCAAGCGGGTGGTGGTCAGCCCCTTGCGCCCCATGCGTACATAAATGATGGCTTGGTTGATTTAGTGGCGTTTACATCATTTGCAATTTCAGATGTACCAGCGGTTATCGAAGAGCTAAGTAACTATCCTAATTCATCACAACAGTGGGTAAAACGCTTTCAAGTGCCTTGGCTTGAATGGCAAACACAAACAGAAATGCCAATAAATTTAGATGGCGAGCCAATCACCTCAAAACAACAGCGTTTTGAAGTGCATGCTGGCGCGCTAAACATGGTGCTACCAGACGCTTGTACATTACTTAAATAAACGATGATGAAAAATTTTGATGTTACTCGGTTAGCGCTGGTTTTGCTTGGGCCGCAATGCTAGATTACTTCTGTAAAAATTAAACTCTCACGCAATGGACTTTAATTTTTAACAGTTTAGGTAATTTGAATGAATCAAACAGTGGAACAAACAATGAAAAAAGTAGGATTAGTCGGTTGGCGGGGCATGGTTGGCTCTGTGTTATTAGAACGTATGCAGCAAGAAAATGATTTTTCTAATATCGACACGACTTTTTTCACCACCTCACAAACCGGTCAATTAGGTCCTGATCTTGCGGGTCCTGCTAAACCGCTTTTAGATGCCAATGATATCGCTGAGCTTGCGAAGATGGATATTATTGTTACTTGCCAAGGCGGTGACTACACCAAAGCCGTTTACCCGCAATTACGTGAATCAGGTTGGCAAGGTTACTGGATTGATGCGGCATCGGCACTGCGTATGAGTGACGACAGTATTATTGTGCTAGACCCAGTAAACAAAGACGTTATCAGTGCAGGCTTAGAGCAAGGTGTTAAAACCTATGTGGGCGGTAACTGTACCGTATCACTTATGCTATTAGCCCTAGGCGGTTTATTTGAACAAGACTTGATTGAATGGGTAAGCCCTATGACATATCAAGCGGCTTCTGGTGCAGGCGCACGCAACATGAAAGAGTTAATTGCGCAAATGGGTGCAATTCACGAAACAGTGGCAGACAAGCTTGCAGATCCAAATGCTGCGATTCTTGAGATTGATAAGTTAGTCACCGAAAAAATTGCCTCAAGCGATTTACCACAAGACCAGTTTGGTGTGCCTCTAGCTGGTAGCCTTATCCCTTGGATTGATGTACCAATGCCAAGCGGTCAAAGTAAAGAAGAGTGGAAAGCGCAAGTTGAAGCAAACAAAATTTTAGGTAGCAGTGAGCAACCAGTACCCGTTGATGGCTTATGTGTTCGCATTGGCGCAATGCGTTGTCACTCACAAGCAATGACAATTAAGCTGCGCAAAGACATTAGCGTTGATAAAATTGAAGAAATTCTTGCTTCTCACAATGAGTGGGTAAAAGTGATCCCGAATGATCGCGATATTACCGCTACAGACTTAACACCTGTAAAAGTAACTGGCACACTGTCTATTCCGGTAGGTCGTATTCGTAAATTAGCGATGGGCCCAGAGTATATCAGTGCGTTTACGGTTGGTGATCAACTGTTATGGGGTGCAGCTGAGCCACTTCGTCGCATGTTACGCATTATTGTTGATGGCCAACAATAATCACACAACTCAATATTAAGGCTAGCATTTTGCTGGCCTTTTTTAGCACTAAAGGAAAGTAATGCACACCCCTAATAAATGGAAAATGACACCAGAGCGAGTGTCGCAGTTCATTAAAACCTACAGCTTTGCACTGATGGTTGATAGTGAGTTTGAGGCAACTCATTTACCTTTAGTTTATAAGCCCGATGAGGGCGAGTTTGGTACCTTATATGGTCATGTGTCACGGGCTAACCGTCATGGCAAAAGCTTGCAAGATACCCATGTATTAGTGGTTTTTAATGGCCCTCATAGTTATATATCTCCTACTTGGTATAGCGAGAAGCCAGCTGTATCAACTTGGAACTACGCTGCGGTGCATGCCAAGGGCAAAGTAGAATACCTCGATGATGACCACACCTTAGCTTGCCTAGATGAGCTGATTCGCCAATACGAGCCAAGTATTTTAAACGATACCAGTTTGTTGCCAGCTGATTATCAAGCCAAGTTACTTCGTGGCATAGTGGGTATTAAAATCGAACTTGATTCAATTCAGGGAAAAGAAAAGTTAGGCCAGCATAAATCGGCAGCGGATCAACAAGGTGTTGTAACAGGGTTAAAATCAGATAAACACCCGGATGCCCAAGCCTTACTTAGCTATATGCTTAAACATGAAGTAGGAATAGGCAGCTAATTTGCATCCCGCAAATGCTGCCAATTGGTTGGAAAGTATCAAGCACTGCTTTGTTAAAAGCATGTTAACTACTAAAACTAAAGTTAGTACATTCCATGTATCTGTCAACTAAATGTCATACTTATCGCTCGCGGGAGTTATGTCTTAAATCGTGACAATACTTTACTTTGGTTTATTGCATGAATAATACTTGTGTGAATTATAAAACCTGATGTTACTTTGCTATCAGCAATGATGAGTATTTAATCAATGAAAATAGACAATGTGAACGCTGAAGATTACCCAGAGCTACTTGCTGTATGGGAAAACTCAGTACGAGCAACCCATGATTTTATAACAGAAGACGACATAGCCTTTTTTAAGCCAATCATTATTGAGCAGGCGTTTCCTAATGTAACTTTAAAGTGCATTAAGGATGAAAATAAAACAATTTTAGGATTCGTTGGCGTACATGAGTGCAAAATAGAAATGTTGTTTATTTTAAATGCCGCAAGAGGTAAGGGGATAGGTAAAACACTCTTGAACTATGCTGTTGAGCAATTAGCTGCCAACAAAGTGGATGTTAATGAGCAAAACCCACTTGCAGTTGGGTTTTATCAGCATATGGGCTTTAAAATTGCCTCACGCTCGCCATTAGATGATATGGGCAAGCCATTTCCAATATTACACATGGAACTCGCGTAGGAATGGCTGCAGCCATGTAGGTCGCCATTTATAGCAACAACACCTTGAACATTTTTCAAATTACGCGCTAAAGCACGACCTACAAACGCGCGAAACAAGTTTCACGCCTACGATGGTACCTTGTAGGTCGTCATTTATGGCGACAATAACCGTGAACCATAAATGTTCGGCGTTGAAACGCCTCCTAGAAACTTTCACCTTGTAACTCGCTAACTTTACTCTCGTATCTTAAAAACTAAAAATTTATTACTTGTCATACAAATTAATCTATTTTATCTTCAATGGATTAAGCTTCAAAAATAAAAGGATTTTTAATGGTTAAACTAAATGGATTCACAGTTTTAATTTTGATTGCTATCAGTTCGCTAATAACTTATTTGGTTACTTCATCGAGCAACAATAGTGAGGTGACGGCTACCGTAATAGAGAGCCAAGTTAATAGTGATTCTAATAAAGAAGTGATCTCGACGAATAACAAAGATATACATCAAAGCACTATTCAAGTTAAACAATTAGCCAGTTCAGAGCCTGAAGGTAATAAGGTGAGTGAAGAGCAAGGTCAACAAACGAATTTAGCTGATAGACATTTTTCATCATCAGAATCTGTTACCAATTCATTCATTACTGATAATGGGCAAATTAAACAGCAAAGCGTATTTGGCGCAATCACAATTCCTGAATTTCATGACTTTTTGAATAATGTACGAGGTGCAGAAGAAAACGATAATTCAATAGTAAGAGAAGTTAAGCTGCTCGAGATGTTGAGTCAAATTCGCACAAACGACGTTTATGCTGAAGACTTTGCTTGTAGAGGTAAAGTCTGTGCTATGTCATTTCACCATGAGGCTAACTCTGATTTTGATCTTGATAAGTTGAGTACTTTTGATGAAAACTACCTTTTCACAAACACATCAAAAGATGAATCAGGTTCAACAGTGACAAGAGTCTTGTTTATTCAAACAGACAACCCATCTCAATTAGTTTTTACCAATGGCTAGTCTTTGTAAGTCGTCATTTATGGCGACAAAAGCTTGAACATTTTCATGTAGGAACGGCTTTTGCCGTGAACCATAAATGTTCGGCGTTGAAACGCCTCCTACAAACTTTGCTCTCGTAACTTGCTAACTTTACTCTCGCAACTCGCTAACTCATAACATATCTTTTGCTTAATTTAATGAACGCGATATGCTGAAGCAACGAATAAAGCATTACATGAGAGTAGCAAATGAATCTTAATCAGGTGACGTTACCTGTAAAGGATATGAATGAAGCGGTGGCTTTTTACTTAACACTGGGAATGATTCAGATTGTGGATACACCGCATTACGCACGCTTTCAATGCCCAGATGGTGATGCCACATTTTCGCTGTCATTAGAAACTGAAGAGTTTAGTAATAGTGCGGTCATTTATTTTGAACATGAGCAGCTCGATGAGCTCTATGCAAGCCTTGTTGAAAAAGGCATTAGCTTTGAACAGCCGCCAACAGCCCAGCGTTATTTATGGACGGAAGCAATTCTAAAAGACCCATCAGGGAATAAAATTAAATTGTATTGGGCGGGAGAAAACCGCTTAAACCCACCATGGAAGGTAGAAAAGCGAGGGTAAAAAAGGCGCTAGGGTCTAGGTCCTAGCGCCTAATAGCTAAAAACTATTATCTAAAAACCTTACTGCTTTTCTTTCAATAGATGTTTTAGTTCAGCCATTTCAGCTTGCAGCTGAGCAATTTGCCCTTTGGTTGCTGGCATGTCGGCATCAGATGTTTGCTCTTCACGGGCGTTACGATGCTCTTCAGACATAACTTCTAAAATTGCTCCAACCATCATGTTTAAAAATACAAAGGCCGTTAAGAAGATGAACGTTAGGTAGAAAATCCAGCTGAGTTCATACACAGCCATAGTTTCATACATAACATCGGTCCAATCCTCGAACGTGGCGATTCTGAACAGGGTAAGCATAGAAATAGACACATCACCCCACAGTACTGGATTTATATCAGCAAACAGCATGCTACCCATGGCGGCATAAATATAGAAGATCACGAACATGAGCAGGGCAATATAGCCCATTTGTGGAATGGCTTTTAAAAGTGAGTTAACCAGCAGTCTGAGCTCTGGGATCATAGATACAAGTCGCAATACGCGGAAAATACGCAGTAATCGAGCGATAAAAATCGTAGAGCCAGCTGCAGGGTAAAGGCTTCCCACCACGATTATAAAATCGAAGATATTCCAGCCTTTGCTGAAAAAGTCTTTAAAACCACGGCTTGCGATAAACCGTATCACGAGCTCAACTAAAAAGAATACCGTGATACCTAAGTCCATCCAATGTAAGGCAAGCTCTGCAGTTGGGTGTAAAGAGTAGGTGTGTGCACCCACTGTTAGCGCTGAAATAACAATGACAGCAATAACAAATGATTGAAAAATTTTACTTTTATCGATACGCTGAAACAGCTGTTGTAACTGCGACAACATCATATAGAACCCTTTGGTAATAATATTTAAACCCACGCAATATACAGGAAAACACAGCACCAATGTATAACTACATAAAGGAAATTTAATGTTTCTAAATGCCTTAAAATTGGCCGTGATTGCGACCCTTGCAATACTTTTATCAGCTTGTAGCTCAGATGCCCGTTATCATGAAATTCAATCGGCGCGTTTAAGTGAATGCAATCATATGGCAGATAAAGAGTACCATGAGTGCGTAAAGCGCCAGCAAGATAGCTACGAAGAATTTAAAAAACAACAAGCAGAACATGACTAAAACTGAAAAACGTCTAGATAAGGCTATTCGAGTTGCATTAACGCAAGCGTGCGAACAAGCAAAAGAGCACGTACACGAATTTTCATGGTTAACGCATACTGCTGACCTAAAAAAGCTACCGCAATCACTAAAAGTAAGTTGTTATTGTAAAGAGCTGCCGATAACCGCTGAGCAAACCCAGTTAATTTCTAGTTTAATTATCAAAGAATTGAGCGCTATAGATTTCGCTGTCAATGCAAAAGCAATTGCGTTTTTAAAGGAATAATAATGTACGTAAATTTAACCCCTAAACAGATGGTTAGATTAAATCTAGCCCTTGCAATGTTATTTATTTGTATAGGTGTGTACAGCTTGCAATCAGACTCATTACCTATTTCAAGTTTTACCGGTTTTATATTTGCTATCGGTTTTATGGTGCAGGCTTATCGTTCAACAGAAAAGTTTGCAGCCAAAACAGCCCTTAGTAAAACACTCACGGCAACAGGCTCGAGCTTAACGGTTAAGCAGGTTTATTATGGCGATAAAGAAGCAACTCTTGAATTAAGCCGTATTACGCAACTGAAAGTTGCTGATAACTATTTAGCCGTCATATTAGATGGCAACGGGCAAGGTTATGACTTTCAAATAAAAGGCAAAGCTGAAGCAATCACTAACCGTTTAAATGAGATATTGCCAAAGGAGCTGCTTAAAAACAGCCCAATCAAACAGGTTTAATTTGGTAAGCCAGCTGCAAATGGCTATAATCGGCAAAAATTATTGAAAGAGATATAGCAATGGCAGTGCCTACGCGTTCACAAATTTCAATTGGCTGCGAAGTCAACATTGTTTTAAAACAAGATCAACGAACAGGTCAGTTAACTCAAGGTGTGGTGTCACGTATTTTAACTAAATCACCAAACCACCCGCATGGTATTAAAGTTCAGCTTGATGATGGTCAAGTAGGGCGCGTGAAAGAGATTTTATCATGAGTGTTTTAAGCGAAAGTGAATTTTGGCAACTCGTGACCGCCGAAGATAAAACTGCCGAGCCTGAGTCTGTTTGTAATGCTTTAAAAGCAAAGCTGACTGATTTATCTGACCAGCAGCTGATGGAATTTGATAAGCAGTTTAACCTACGTATGCGCAAAGCCTATACCTGGGACTTATTTGGTGCCGCTTATGTAATGGCTGGTTGTAACGACGATTATGGTTTTTCTGAGTTTTTATGTTGGCTTATTTCACGTGGTGAACAGGCTTTTTTAAAGGCGCTTGAAAACCCAGACTCAATTGCCGAGTGTACGCCAGTTTATCATTTAAACGAACAGCCTTACCCGTATTTAGATGAGTACGATTTAATTGCCGGTATGCTTTACGAAGAACGTAATGATGACGAATTACCCTTTGTGCCATCAGGCCTTGAGCAACCAAAAGGTAAACGTTTTAAAGATAAAGCTAAGTTTTTAAAACAAACCTACCCAAATTTATATGCTAAATATTGGCAACAACCGAGTTAATTAAAAGCACCTAAGGGTTAATGCTGATCAGTTAAGAAGTTGATCAGTTGACCGATCAGAATGATCATGCACAATCCGTAGTTAGGCAACTAACT
>NZ_JABVXF010000034.1 GCF_013349995.1 Pseudoalteromonas sp. 0303 | reverse complement strand
TGCGGGAGCCGGATTTGAACCGACGACCTTCGGGTTATGAGCCCGACGAGCTACCAGGCTGCTCCATCCCGCGCCTGAATATTAAGTTTATTTTACTTCCCACTTAATTTAAGAAGTCAGCCAATTCAAAGAATTGGTTGCGGGAGCTGTGAAGGTGAAGAGTGAACCGACGACCTTTATAGTTCCAACATTACACCAATCTTTATAAAGATTGGTTGCGGGAGCCGGATTTGAACCGACGACCTTCGGGTTATGAGCCCGACGAGCTACCAGGCTGCTCCATCCCGCGCCTGTATGTTTAGAGTCCCAGAAGCCGGATTTAAACCGACGACCTTCGACTTCAGGTATTAGCGAGTCCGACGAATGATTTATCATTCTGCTCCATCCCGCGCCTGTAATCTCTGAGTAACATAAGCATGTTATTGCTGCCCTGTTTCAGAGAGAGCGCTATCATATAGCAATAAGATTAGAAATCAAGGGTTATAGTGACAAATTTAACTCAAACGAACAAAAAGCACACAAAACAAAGCTAGAAAGCACGCTGATGAGGACTAATCATTTTTTGCCACTCCCAATCAGGGTGACCCATCACAATAAAGTCAGGGTTTTCTGTGCTTTCTCGTTGATTGTAAGTTAACGGGTTGAATTCGGCATCGGTAATACAGCCACCAGCTTCTTCTACAATCACTTGTGACGCTCCAGTATCCCACTCACCCGTTGGCCCGATACGTAAAAAACAATCAGCTTTACCCTCTGCGATGATACAAGCCTTTAATGAACATGAGCCTAATGCCACCGTCGCAAACTGAGTATTTAAATACTGACTGACCGCTTCAATTTTTTGTCTGCGGCTTACAGCTAAGGTTAAGTTATCGGGTGTTGCTACCGAAATTTGCTGATCTTGGCCATTTTCACGTTTAAATGCGCCATTTTGATAGCTTGCAAAATAAGTCACTTGTTTCGCTGGCCAATGAATAACACCCAGCACAGGGCGATTATTTTCAACTAACGCGATATTAACTGCAAAATCACCGCTTTCGAGAATAAACTCCCCAGTACCATCCATAGGATCAAGCAGCCAATAACGGTGCCAATCTTTTCTGTCTGCCAGCGCCGGAATGGGTGTTTCTTCTGACATAATTGGAATATCAGGGGCTATGGCTTTCAAACCAGCCATTAATACATCGTTCGATGCTAAGTCAGCCTTGGTGACCGGAGTATGATCTGACTTTTGCTCAGCACCAATATCATCCTGCTGATAAATGGCCATAATGGCATCGCCTGCTTGCTCAGCTAACCGAATACACGGTTCTAAAAAATCATTCATTGCCCGCTCCCGACTCTAAGTACTTTGTTAATAATAGCAAAGCTGCGACACTTCGTGCTTCAGTAAAGTCTTCTTGTTGCAATAATGATTGCCAATCACTTATTGGCCATTTTACAACGACAAGCGGTTCAGGCTCATCACCAGGTAAGGTTTCAGGGTAGAGATCTTCAGCATATAAAATATGCATAGTGGCATTAAAGTAACTCGGCGCCATGCTGACTTTTTTAAGTTCAGCGAAATGCTTAGCACCAAAACCAACTTCTTCTTTAAGCTCACGGTCTGCGGCTTGCTGTGGTGTTTCGCCTGGGTCAATCAGGCCCTTTGGAAAACCCAACTGATAATCATTGGTGCCTGCACAATATTCTCGCACTAATAACAGTTCGTTATCGGCCGTTACTGGCACAATCATAACAGCCCCTCTGCCACCGCCACGAATTCTTTCGTATTGCCTTTGCTCATCATTTGAGAACTTCAATTCGAGAGATTCAACAGTAAATAGTCGACTTTTAGCGACAACTTCATTAGACAAAATTTGCGGTGGTGTAGGATGCTTTTTCTGTGTCATTGGCATTAATTTGCTATCATGGCAGTTATGCTCATCATAAATCTTTTAAAGTGAATTGCCTATGTTAAATTGGTCAAAAATCGATACTGTGTTGTTAGATATGGATGGCACCCTACTCGATTTGCATTACGATAATTACTTTTGGCTAACCGTTATTCCCGAGCAATATGCGCGTAAACATAAAATCAGCTTAGACGAAGCAAAAGCTGACATTTTACATCGTTATCAACAAGTTCACGGACAAATTAATTGGTACTGCTTAGATTATTGGCAACAACAACTTGATTTACCAATTATGGCGTTAAAACGCGACATTCAACATTTAATCAGAATTCGTGAAGATGTTCCGCCGTTTTTAACTGAGCTTAGAAAAGCAGGCAAACAATTGATCATGCTTACTAACGCGCACCCAGATTGTGCCATGTTAAAGTTTGAACATACTGCTATCGATAATTACTTAGATGGGGTGATCTCAACTCATCAATATGGCGTGAGTAAAGAGCATCAACCATTATGGCAACAAGTACATCAAGAATGGCAGTTTGATAAGGAACGGACTTTATTTGTGGATGACAGCCCTGCCGTGCTAGATGCAGCAAAAGAGTTTGGTATTGGTCATATACTTGCGGTTGCCAACCCTGATAGTCAGCAACCGCATAAGCAGTTCGATGGCTTTTTATCAACCATCGATTTTCGCGAGCTTATACCCGTTGAATGATTACTTCGGGTAACGCTGCTCTAAGCCTTGGTATACAAGTTTTGCAAAATCTGCATGCTCTGTATCTAGGCTTTTTACCACTTCAACTAAGTGCTCGTTATCTTCTTGGCCATTCCATACCTTGATATAACTACCTTCTTTGTAACCATGATCTTGGCGGAAGAAATTCAAGGTGTTTTTACCAACGTAGCCACGGTATAAATCATCGATATCCATACCGATTTGCGCCATACAACCTGCAAATGCAGCGGCATTAAAACTCTTTTCAGCGACTGCTGACGCGGCTAATAATTCGAGTGTTTGTTTAAAGTCATCGGCTTGAACTGGCGCACTTAACTCAGCTTCAAGTTGCGCAGCTAACTGCTCATAGCTGGTTTCACCATCAATGCGTAAAGATAAACCAAAATGGAAAATATCAACTAACTCTAAAATAACTTGTTCTGTATCTGGGGTTTGTTTCTTCCACCACTTCCAACCGTAGTGATCCAGCATTTCAGCACACTCAACCCAAATTGCACGATACCATTCAAAACCTTGGCTAAACCATTGCTCATGAACTTTGGTATTCATCGCATTTTGCATCTCGAGCATAACAACGAGTTTTTGTAAATTAGCAGACATTCTTTATCCCAACTTGCATTTTTTATTTGCCTATATACTACAGTTAAATTTGAGTTTGATGTAGGTAAAGATGAAATAAATCCCGTAACAATCAGGTCATCTTTGCAGTTGATAAAAATAACCGAGGAAGCCCATGTTTAAATCTCTATTCATTAGTGCACTGTTTGTACTATCAAGCCACGTTATCGCTGCAACTGCAACCAATATTGCCGAATCAGCAGAGCAAGTTAGTCCGTTATTACCTGGCTTAACGGTGCCAAATGTTGAATTGAAAGACCAATACGGTAAAACCGTCTCGCTAGCTGAGCGCTTTAAAGAAAAAACTACCGTGCTGATTGTTTATCGTGGTGGCTGGTGCCCATATTGTTCAAAACAATTGGCCAGCGTGCAAAAAATAGAGAAAGAATTAGCAAGCTTAGACGCGCAACTAATTGCCGTTTCACCAGATAGCCCTGAAAAACTCGCTGAAACAAAAATTACTGCTCCTAGCTATCAATTGCTTTCTGACGACAGCCTTACTTTGGCGCAAATGTTAGGTTTAGCATTTTATTTAGATGACAAAACAGCAAAGATTTACCGTAATAAGCTTGGGGTTAACTTTGTCTCGTTAGAAGGTGAGCCAAAAGTAGCACTGCCAGTACCCGCAGTATTCGTGATAGATACAAATGGGTTAGTTCATTTTCAATACGCCAACCCAAATTACAAAGTACGCTTAACAGAAGATTTATTACTAGCCGCTGTTAAATCAGTGAGTGAGCAATAAATTAGCAACCGATAAGCAGAACATGTGTCTGCTTATCGGCTTTGTGTAAATTCTTGCCAAGATTCAATTAAATCGACAAAGTCTTCAAAACCACAACCGCTGCACAAGCCCTCTTCTTCAAGCATTAAATCATCATCTTGATAAGCAACTAAATCTTCGTTGTCTTGATGTAATGCATGTGCTTCGAACAGCGCTTCGTCTTTACTTAAGATCAAATCAATTTCTTGACCTTGTAAGGTTAAAGACTCATGACTGCTTTTAACAGCAGAGATCAACGCTTGCACCATCGCAATTTTTTCTTTTCCGACTTCTTCGTTTAGCCAACGGCCTATGATGGCGTGTTCAGAGGAAATTTTAATGCGTAAGCCGCTAATAGGGTCGCGGATAAATTGATATTCCATGGAGGGTACTCTTAATACATTATCTGCTAATTATACCGTTTGCAGCTAAACGTAGCGAGTTTTGTCATCTTAAAACAACTCGAGCGCCTAAGTGGCGCTCGAGTTTGTGCTAATTAAATAGCTAGAGTCGCGATTTGAAGCGCGCAGCATCAATAATCGCCCATAGGTATACGATTGGCAGTAGAATAAAACCAACTGCCACATAAATTAGTGCACCACTAATAACCCATGCTAAAAAGAATGCAATAGCCGCCATTAAACGACCTTGTACCAATTGTCCTAAACCAGGAAAAAAGATATTACATATTGCTGCGATTACATTACCGCCAGAACCTTGCTCTGCCATACTAACCTCTGTAGTTTTTAATGATTATACTTTTTATAATCACACTTTATGCCAACTTATTATGACTTACAAATCAAAGTGTTAAAAAGTAGCGTTATTTTAATTTTAGTTCTTTTTGCTAAAAATCGGTCAAATTCACAATTTTCATTTACAATTTTAATAACTTGCCAAAATAGCTGTTTATAAAAACAGTATTTTATTTAGCCTTGCATAAACACCTGTTATACTCCACCCATTATAGATTGAAAAGGCGTAACGATGGACGTTTCTGAATTACTCGATGGCTTAAATGATAAACAACGGGATGCAGTCGCAGCCCCATTGCAAAATATGCTGGTACTTGCAGGTGCAGGTTCTGGTAAAACTCGAGTACTTGTTCATCGCATCGCATGGCTCATGCAAGTTGAGCAAGCTTCTGCATACAGCATCTTTGCGGTAACCTTCACTAACAAAGCCGCGAAAGAAATGCGTACCCGTGTAGAAGAAACGTTAAAAGCACCGGTTGGTGGTATGTGGATTGGTACCTTCCACGGCTTATCTCATCGGATTTTACGCGCCCATCACCGTGAAGCGAACTTGCCTGAAAGCTTTCAAATCTTAGATTCTGACGATCAACAACGTATGATCAAACGCTTACTCAAAGCGATGAACATCGATGATAAAAAATGGCCAGCAAAACAATTTGGTTGGTATATCAGCGCGAAAAAAGATGAAGGTCTACGTCCTAAAGACATTCAAGCCTACGATATTAATGAGCAAATGATGCTGAAAGTCTATGCTGCATATCAAGAGGCTTGTGACCGTGCAGGTTTAGTCGACTTTGCAGAAATACTGCTGCGCTGCTACGAAGTACTTAAGAATCACCCTACTCTTTTACGTCACTATCAACAGCGTTTTGCCCACATGCTGGTAGACGAGTTCCAGGATACCAATACAATCCAGTACGCTTGGTTAAAATTACTCGCAGGTAACACCAACAGTATTATGATCGTAGGTGATGATGACCAAAGTATCTATGGCTGGCGTGGCGCAAAAATTGAGAATATCAAACGCTTCTTAACTGACTTCGAAGCCGAAACCATTCGCCTTGAACAAAACTACCGTTCAACGGCAACAATATTAAAAGCGTCAAATGCGCTGATCAAAAACAATGCTGAACGCATGGGCAAAAGCCTGTGGACAGACGGCAATGATGGTGAGCCTATTTCTGTTTACGCTGCGTTTAATGAATTAGATGAAGCGCGCTTTGTTAGCAGCAAATTACGTAGCTGGCTAAATGCAGGTAATGCATTACAAGACGCAGCCATTTTATACCGTAACAATGCGCAATCTCGTGTACTCGAGGAAGCAATGCTACAAGAAGGCTTAAAATACCGTATTTACGGCGGTATGCGCTTCTTCGAACGTCAAGAGATCAAAGATGCGCTTTCATATTTACGTTTAGTGGGTAACCGTCAAGATGATGCTGCTTTCGAGCGCGTTATTAACACCCCAGCCCGCGGCATTGGTGATAAAACGCTAAGCCATATCCGTGATTGCGCGCGCAATGAATCATTGCCACTTTGGTATGCCGCAAAGGCTATTGTAGAGCAGCAGCATCTATCTGGCCGTGCAGCAAGTGCCGTCACTAAATTCTTAGAACTTGTTGAGCATATCGAAGATAAAATCAGCGATCTCACCTTAGAAGAGCAAGCGAAATACGCCATTCAAACCTCAGGGTTAATGGCAATGTATCAAGCTGAAAAAGGTGAAAAAGGCCGTGCCCGCGTAGAAAACTTAGAAGAGCTTATCAGTGCTTGTGGTCAATACGAACTCCCTGAAGATGAAGAGTTCAGCTCACCACTACAGGGATTTTTGGCTTATACCTCACTAGAGTCTGGCGAAGGTCAAGCTGACGAGCACGAAGACGCGGTGCAAATGATGACACTGCACTCAGCAAAAGGCCTAGAATTCCCACTGGTATTTATGGTTGGTGTTGAAGAGGGCATGTTTCCATCGCAACAAAGTAATGAAGAGTCTGGCCGTTTAGAAGAAGAACGCCGCCTCTGCTATGTTGGTATGACTCGCGCGATGGAAAAACTATACATTAGCCACGCAGAAAGTCGCCGTTTATACGGCCAAGAAAAATACCACAGCCCATCACGCTTTTTACGTGAAATGCCAGAAGACTGTATCGAAGAAATTCGTATTAAAACACAGGTTTCAAGACCACCCGCGGCAGGTCGCTTTAGTCCATCAGTAACACATGCCGCATTTGAAGATAGCGGCTTTAACTTAGGACAACGCGTATTACACGCCAAGTTCGGCGCAGGAACCGTACTCAATTACGAAGGTAGCGGCGCACAGTCACGTATTCAAGTGAACTTTGATGACCTAGGCAGCAAATGGCTTGTAACACAGTATGCAAGACTTCAAGCCTTATAATGAGTATTTAACAGCACTGTGTAATGAGCTGGTGATCGCAAAGCATCGCCAGCTTGTCATTGTGCAAGGCAGCGAAACTTGGTGCTATCAGTTTGCAAACCAATTAGCGCTTAAAAATACCTATGTTTTCAGTAGCAACTCATTATTAGCAAATAGTGAGTTTCCAAAACATGCTCACCAAATTCTTGGTCAAGAGTTTCATCACGCAATTTTTGATGGTTTTAGCGGCTTATATGCCGATAAACTAGCCGCGCTTGCAGGTACCGTAAAAGCAGGTGGTGTACTGATACTGTTGCTGCCCGATGACGATAAGTGGCAAGACCCTGCACTCACTAGTATTACCTCTTATGGCGAAGAAATTAAACACAGCTTTTTTAATCAGCGTTTATTCTCCAAGCTAAAGTTGCAGCCACATTATTTTACTGAACACTCGCTCCCTGCTTACCAATCAGTATCGCCAGCAACTGCTGAGATAAATTATCAGCAACAACAAGCATGTGTTGAGCAAATTATTAAAACCGCAACAGGGCGCGCTAATCGTCCTTTTGTGATCAGTGCAGACCGAGGTCGTGGTAAGTCAGCTGCTTTAGGGATTGCAGCAGCAAGTCTTCAAGATAAAAGAATCCTTATTTGTGCCACCCAAGCCAAAGCCGTACAAACAAGTTTTAAGCATTTAGCCACTGAGCTTGGTGTTAGCAAAGAGCAAAACTGTAAACAACTAGCTAACCTTAGCTATATTGCGCCAGATATACTGCTACATGAAAAGCCAGACTGCGATCTGTTATTTGTCGACGAAGCTGCGGCGATTCCGGTTCCTATGCTATTAGAGATACTAAAAAGTTATCCACGAATCGTATTTGCGAGCACTATGGTTGGTTATGAAGGGAATGGGCGTGGTTACACGTTGCGCTTTTTACATTACTTACGTAGCCAATATAAATCGCTAAAGACTATTACTTTGGATGAGCCAATTCGTTTTGCTAAACATGACCCTCTCGAAAATAGCCTACGCGAACTATTACTTCTCGATGCAAAGTACCTAGATACGCAGAGTGGTAAGTCTTACCAATTTGAAAACATAAGCAAAGAGCAACTTGTTGATGATGAGCAGCTACTTAGCCAAGTTATGGCGCTACTGGCGTTGGCTCATTACCAAACCACGGTAAACGACTTACGCCAATTGCTTGATGCCCCAGAGTTACAGCTATCGATCTGCAAACAAGAAAATGCATTAAAAGCCGTTTGCTTAATCGCTATTGAGGGTGGCTTAGCACCAGAAATCGCAGAGCAAGTAATAAAAGGAAAGCGCAGGCCTCATGGTCATTTAATGGCGCAAACTCTGACTCAATTGAGCGGAAATACAGAAGACTTGTGTAAACGCTCAGCGAGAGTTGTGAGAATAGCTGTTGCACCTGAATGTCATCAACAAGGTATTGGCTCAGCCCTGTTAAACTACTGCGAAAGCCAATTAAATAATTGCAGTTATTTTGGTGCCAGTTTTGGCGCCAATGCAGCGTTAGTTAAGTTTTGGCAAAGTAATGGCTTTAATATTGTTAAGCTTGGATTTAGTCATGACAAAGCAACGGCTGAACATGCTGCTTTAGTGATTAAAGCGTTAGGTAAGCAAAGCACAGATAGCGCAGCACTCTTAATAGAGGAATTTAAACAAGACCTGTCTTTGCAACTCCTTGGTCATTTTAGCTCACTTCCTTGGCAGCTTATTGCAGAACTATTCAAAGGCTTACCAAAAAGTTCCTTATCTTCTGCCTTAAATACAAGAGCTGAGCGACTGTTAACCGGTGACATTAACCTCTTCCAAGTACAGCCATTGCTATGGAAAATGATTTGGAGCACACCAATTAGTCTAAATTTATTAGATGAACATACAAAATTCATCCTTATTCGACTAGTATTACAGCAAACCCCTGTAAATAGCTTGATCGAAGAAGCCGGTTTTACAGGTAAAAAAGACTTAGACTCACAGTTCAAAACCGCAGTGCAAGGTTGGTATGCTCACTATAAATCACTTCAAAATAACAGCCATTAAGTGTTTATGTTTTTATGCCTTGCTACTATCTCAGTTAGCTTTAGCTGAACACGAACAACCTACCATTAAACTCGGGATGTCGACGGCACTGACTGGACCTGCTAAGCAAATAGGTGAACAGCTAGCGCTTGGCAGTAATATTTACTTTAACAAAATCAACAAAGAAAACGGTATTAATGGCCAAAGTATCGATCTGATCTTAGCTGATGATGGCTATGAGCCAAAAAATACCGTAGTGAATACCCGCGAGTTTTTATTTGATCAAAAGATCCATGCGATTTTTGGCTCTATGGGCACGCCAACAGCTCATGCAATTAAGCCCCTGCTAGATAGACACCGTATTCCATTTCTCATGCCATTTACAGGCGCTGACTTTTTACATAACAGCTCAATGCCGAATGTATTTAATCTTCGTGCGAGCTACCAAGATGAAGCCATAGAGCAAATTAACTACCTAGTTAAAGAGCGTAAGCATGAAAAAATTGGCTTAATGATCCAAGCCGATGAGTTTGGTTATATGGTAGAGAGCAATCTCGTTAACGCCCTAAAAATACATGGTATTAAACCTGTAGAAGTCGCACGGTTTAAGCGCAATAGTGATGATATTTCAAAAGCTTTAGCGCTTCTAAAAGAAAGTAATGCAACCGCAATTTGTTTAGTCGGCACCTACAAGCCTCTCGCTGAATTTGTTAACGCTGCAAACAAACAAAGCTTCAACCCAGACTATACTTCGGTGTCTTTCGTATCGAGTCATGATTTATATCAGCGAATTAAGCAGCCCGCCAACATTATGGTCACTGAAGTGGTACCTGACCCAAATAACTGTAAAAACCCTTGGTGTAAGCAATTTATTGAAGATATAGAGCCTTATCACACTAGTGCGAATAGAATTATATTTGAAGGTTATTTGAATGCTGTTGCACTTGTTAGCGCTGCCCAAAAATGCCCAACACCACTAAACAATCAATGCCTACTGACCGAGCTAAATCGACTCTTTACTGATACATCAGATTTCGCTGATCTATTTAACACTCACACTTCTGGAAATAACAAAAAAATCTACCGCTCATATTTTAAAAGTAATTAGGTTAAACTACGACTAAATTACAATAATGTTCTATGCTATAGAGACTTAACAAGGCTTTGAGGGAAATATGGATCTGATTAATTTTCGAGTTGGCCAAAAGACCATTTCACTAAAAATTCTCGATATTCTTCTAACTGAGCGTTACGAAGGAAATTTAACGTCGTTGCCAAATGAAAATAAAAGCTTCATTGGGGTTAAAGATTATATGGAAACCCCAACGCCTATCTTTGATTTAGGAATTGTATTAAACAATCACTCAACCAAAGAGACCAATACCGAATTATCCGACCTTTTAGTCGAAAGAGAGAAAGACCATTTAGATTGGCTAGATGCTCTAGAAAATAGCCTAGTAACAGGTGCGCCTTTTACAAAAGCCACAGATCCAGACAAATGTGCTTTCGGTCGTTGGTATAACAACTTCGAAACCGATAACGAAGATTTACAAAGTATCTTAGCCAAGTTTGATAAGCCACACCGTGAATTACATGCTATGGCCGGTGAGTTATTAGAATTGCAAAAAAGCCAACCTCACGACAAGGTGATTAGCCTATTTGCAGAGAAAAAGCGCCAAACATTCAACCAGCTTATTAGATTGTTTGAATCGGCACGTGAGCAGATCATTCTTGATTACAAGCCAATCATCATCTTCACCACAAAAGACGGCGTAACGCCTCATATAGGCCTTCTAGTCGACAAAGTAGAAGACAACATCAACGTAAAGAAAGAAGACATCAAGCCGTTAGACCAACTTACCTCGGTTGGTTTTGATGTTGATCCGCAAACTAAAAACATGATGCGCGGACTAATTAAAATGAATCATAAACACAGCTTATTATTAGACCCAAGTGCCATCTTCCGCCCAGAGCACCTTATGCGCCACGAAGCAGAAGAAACCGAAGAGTATGGGCTTTTTTAGTTGCTAGTTAGCTAGAGCATGGGCTAGGTAGTTTAGACAGTAAACCTATTCAAGGATATCCATCAAGATTGCAGCAGCAACAGTTTGAACAACGTTATGAATTGATAAAGCGCACGAACACTGAATTTCGGGTGGTCTCCTTACTTTAACCACTTTCTTAAATTATCGTACTCGGGTCTTGCTTGAAAAAAGCTTTCAGCATCTGGGTGAAAATTAATATCCATTTCTACACCTGACCAAACTGTCTCTAATAAATTGCGAGCAATGATATTCGCTTTAATATAATCAACGCGTTTGTAACCCCGCGCTTTTACAGCCTGAAAGTAAGCCTTTGCAATCTCAATACTATCTGCAGTTGCTAATTCAAATTGTTCCAAATTAACCACAGCATACTGAATTGAATTTTCAGGGTACTTCATGATTTCTTGACCGACTTCAATACTAAATGAAGCAACGGCTTCTTTATTAAAGCTGCCACTAACTTCCACATAAATCACTGGCGGCTCAACAAAATAACGCCAATCACCATGGGCTTTAAACATGCTCACCCCTTTGAAATACAACTTAAGTTTACGCTTATAAAATTTATTTACTTATTTATCTAAGCCTTAATTCGGTAATAAAGCAATAAAAAACGCCATTTCTAATGCCTTTTCCTCAAGGCTTTTAAAGCGACCCGATGCGCCGCCATGGCCTGCATCCATGTCGGTTTTAAACACCAAAATGTTGTCATCGGTTTTAAGTTCACGCAGCTTAGCAACCCATTTCATTGGCTCCCAGTATTGCACTTGAGAGTCGTGGAACCCGGTGGTAACAAGAATATTAGGGTAAGCCTGCGACTTGATATTATCGTACGGCGAGTACGCCTGAATCACATCATAAAACGCAGGATCATTTGGGTTACCCCATTCGTCATATTCATTGGTCGTCAGTGGAATACTCTCATCAAGCATAGTGGTTAGCACATCTAAAAATGGTACATGACAACCAATACCTAAATAAAGCTCAGGTGCTTGGTTAACCACAGCGCCCATTAATAAGCCACCAGCACTGCCACCAGACGCAAATACTTTTTCTGGGTGTGCATAGCCTTGCTCTGTAAGCGCATGAGTAACATCAATAAAATCGCTAAAGCTATTTTGCTTATTTTGCTTTTTACCTTGCTCATACCAATGACGACCTAGCATTTCGCCGCCACGAATATGTGCAATCGCATAAACAAAGCCTCGGTCAAGCAAGCTTAGTGAGCTACTTGAAAAGCTAGGATCGATGGTAATACCGTACGCGCCATAGCCATATTGCAACAGCGGGTTAGTACCATCTTTATTAAATTTATCAATACGATAAACCAAAGAAACCGGCACTTGCTCACCATCTCTTGCGGTAACCATTAAGCGTTCTGAGCGATAATGCTCTGGGTTAAAATCCCCGAGCACTTGCTGTTGTTTTAATAAGATTTTGTTACCTGTTTTTAAATCAACATCATACAAAGAACCTGGCGTCGTTAAGCTTGAATAGTAAATACGCGCAGAGCTCACATTCGGCTCAGGGTTCATGGCAATAGCAGCATAATAGCAAGGGTCATCAAACTCTAAAGTAAGACGCTCTGCTTGCTGATCCACTACCACAAAACGTGTTTGGCCAAGCTCTCGTTCAGTGAGGATAAGGTAGTCATTGAAAATTTCGACCCCTTCTAGCAACACGTTCTCGCGATGCGGTGTATGCTCCTGCCAAAGACTTTTATCGGCAATGGTGCTTTGCGTCGCGGTCATTAAACGAAAGTTTTTCGCTTGCCAGTTGGTAACAATGTAAAAGGTATCACCTAGCTTATCGACATCAAACTCATGGCCTTCTTCGCGTGGCATTAAGGCGCTAAATTCACCCCCAGGGTTATTGGCATCAAGCACCCAAGTATCGTTTGTTTCTGTGGTCGCAAGGTCAATAATAATAAGGCTTTCATCGCGGCTTTTGCCAAGCCCCATAAAGAAGCTTTTATCTTGCTCTTCATAAACAAGTACGTCATCGGCTTGCGGGGTGCCTAAAACATGGCGGTAAACCTGAAAACCCAATAAGGTTTGCAGGTCTTTTTTCACATAAAACACCGTTTTGTTATCATTAGCCCACACCACTTGACCTTCGGTGTATTCCAGCACATCACTAAACATCTCACCACTGGCGATATTTTTAAAACGCACGGTATAAATACGGCGACCTTCGGTGTCTTCAGAGTAAGCAAGTAACTGCTCATCAGGGCTAATAGCCACTTCGCCTAATTCATAAAATTCGTAATCGCCGGCTAATTGATTTACATCTAACAACAAGGTCTTATCGCGCGCTTCTATTGAGCTGCTGCGATAATGGCGTGCATATTCATCATCACCACGTACTTCTGAGTGATACCAATATTGGCCATCTTTCACGGGTACCGTGTTGTCGTCTTTAACAATACGGTCTTTTAGCTCATTAAATAGCTGTTCGCGCAGTGGTTTTATGTCGGCAAGTTGTTTATCGCAATAATCGTTTTCGGCATTTAAGTGCGCTAATACATCCTCATTTTCGCGCTCATCATCACGCATCCAATAATAGTTATCGGTGCGAGTCTGTTGGTGAGTAGTTAATTGCTGAGGCTGTTTTTTTGCAACAGGAGGATGCGCTAATAAAGACAAAGAATACGAATTTGACGACACAAGAAAAAACCAAAATAAAAAACGAATTGCTAGCAGTTTATCACAGAATTATACCAATCAGCTTAATTAAGTATTATTGCGGGTTGGTATTAAAAAAGCCCACTCAAATTGAGTGGGCTAAGCAATGCTAAAATAGCATTTAGGGGGAAACTATTAATGCGATACTTGCTGCCAAGCCATAGCCCAGCTTTTTCCTACACCTGGCTCAAACAGCGGGTTGTGTGAATCTTTAACACGACAAAACTCGCTAAATGGCCACGGTTTGCACATATAAATATGGCCCGTTTTTGGCTGCAGTACTTTAACACCTGCACTGTAATCGCTGCATGCTTGTGGGTAGACATAGTCATAATCTTGCAGACTATCTTGCACTCGCTCTTTACATTTTGCGATGCAATTAAACGCCACTTTTACATGCGTAATGCCCGAGCCTTCAAGGGCATAAATTTGGTTTGAACGGTACGCAACCACTAAACCTTGTTCAGTCATTTTGCCCGCTTTTACCAGCGGAACATGCACGTTTATATGCTCGGCAACAGAACGTGGCCAATTATGAGGCTCACCCTGATCGGAACTACTGATCGGGTATTCGAATGATAAATCGACTAGCTCTCCTTGCATGTCATAAAAGGTTACAATCACCCTATCTCCAACAAACAGTTGGGTATGATGATTTAAGCAACCAATCGGCAACCACTTCCCGGAGGCCATTGACGTATGCATAAACAAAATATCACCCTAAGAACAACTAATTGGCATTATCTAACAACCGAACAAAATAAATACTTTTAGTTTGAGGCAAGTGAACCAAAGCACTAGATTATGTGCTTATCAGCGGTCCCGCTATCATAGTTTAAAACCTTAGACCGGAAACTTTGCGTCCTAACCTTTCAGTTAGTTTGCCAAAAACAAGACTGAGTATAATCGTGACCGAATCACAAATCAAACAAAAGAATGTAACCAAACGTCTTATATAGCAAATAGTTACTAGCAAATGTGTTAGGTACAAAAAAGCCAACCTCTTGGCTGGCTTTTTCGCAAATGGGCTGTTAATCCCTTGCTAGCTTTCTTCTGGTCGCGACTCGGTGCCCTGCACGGAATACATTCAAGAAGCCATTACCCACATCACTCATTACAATATACAAACAAGGTACTAGTACTAAAGTGATTAGAGTTGCAAACATAACCGCAAAACCAAGTGCAACCGCCATTGGAATTACAAATTTAGCTTGCAAGCTGGTTTCGAACATAATCGGTAGTACACCAGCAAAGGTTGTAATTGATGTCAGGGTGATTGCTCTAAAGCGCGCACAACCTGCTTCAATAACTGCGTCGCGAGTTGAAATACCTTCGCGGCGTGCTTGGTTTACAAAGTCGGTCATAACTAACGAGTCATTAATTACAACACCCGCTGCAGCAATCAAGCCAAAGCCCGACATCAAGCTAATATCTAGACCAAACCAGAAGTGACCCCAAATTGCACCGGTTAAGCTAAATGGAATAACCGACATAACAATTAGAGGCTGCGAATAGCTCTTAAGCGGCACTGCAAGCAAGATATACACTAAAATCATACCGCCGATGAAGAACATGATTTGCTCATTAGCTTGCGCTTGTTGCTCTTCAATAGAACCACCTAGCTCAGTTTTAACTGATGGGTATTCCTCTTTTAACTGAGGTAATAAGTTCTCGTCCACTTGCTTAACCACTTCACCCGGTTCAATCGCTTCTTCATCGATACTGCCGTAGATATACACAGTACGATAGCCACCTTCACGGCGAATATAGCTAATACCTGGTTTTTCGTTCAGTTCAACAACATCACCCAGCATCACCTCTTGGCCTGCAGGCGTTGTGATAACAGCGTGCTTTAATGATGCAAACGCTTCACGTGTTAGTTTCGGGTAACGAACCATAACACGCACTTCTTCACCGCGACGAATAACACGCTGAGCTTCACCACCGTAGAAGCTTGCGCCTACTTGGTTAGCAATGTTGGCAAGGTCTAAACCTAGATCATATGCCACAGGTTTTAAGCTTAATTGCACCTCTTTGCTCGCCGGATCGATAGTCGAACTAATATCAAATAAGCCTTTTTGCTGTTGTAGTAGTTGGATAAAACGACGACCTGCCTCATTTAAGGTATCGATATCTGGGCCGTAAAGTAAGTAACCAAACTCACCATCCATACCACCGCCATTTACATCATCGTAAATTTGCAGCGATTTCACACCTGGGATACTTGGCATTTGCTCACGCCAACGACGAGATAATTCGAATGCGTTATACGGGCGAAGCTCTTCATCTACCAGCGGAGCAAGTAATTGTGCTTCAGTACGACCTTGGTTGAACACTAAGATATCGCGAATTAACTTTTGGCCAAATTCTCGTTCTGTCTCTTGGTCTACCTTGTTAACCATGGCTTCGATTTCACGAATAGCATTAATCGTTTGCATATCCGAGGCATTTTCATTCATTTCTAAACGAATTTGCGGAAAGTCATGAGGTACTTTTGGTGTTGGTACCACACGCACTTGATTTGATGAAATTAAGCCAAACGTCAAAATCAATAAACCGATAAACGCAAATAGCACAAACCAACGCCACTCCACACACAGCTCAATAAAACGCTTATATGGGCCATTTACAAAGTTAAAGAAACGTTTGTTAAAACGCGCTCGCCAACTATTTTGATTAATTGGCGGGAACTTAGTATGGGCAATGTGTGCCGGTAAAATAAGTTTCGATTCAATCAAACTGAATATCAGACACAGAATAACCACCACGGCGATACCGAAGAAAAATGCACTCTCTGGGCCACTTGATAGAGTAAATGGTGCAAATACAGCAATCGTTGTTAAAACACCAAATGTTGCTGGGGTAGCAACGCGTTTTGCGCCATTTACGACATTTACAACACCACCGCCTTTTTTCTCAATTTCGGTGTAGGCACTTTCCCCTATGACGATGGCATCATCGACCACGATCCCGAGTACCATAATAAAGGCAAATAACGACACGATATTAATACTGATACCAAATAATGGCATCATCATCATTGCACCTAAGAAACACACAGGTAAACCAATCATTACCCAAAGTGCCAACTTAAAGCGCAAGAAGATAGACAACATAATGGCAACCAAGATAGCCCCTTGGAATAAATTGCTTTTCATCATGTCTAAACGGGCATTTAGGTAGTAAGTCATGTCCATTAATGGCTCAAGACGCAGGCCCGCCGGTAGCTCTTTATTCTTTTGCTCAATGAACGCTTTAACTGAATCAGCAACCGGGATCATGTTTTGTTCTTTGGTTGCTTTTACTGATAAATAAACGGCATTTTCACCATTAAATTTAAAGTAGCGCTCACCTTCTGTGAATTGGTCTTTAATCACAGCGATGTCGTTTAGCAGCACTTTCGCGCCATTAGCACCAATTTTTACTGGGATCTGGCGGAACTCATCACCGCTGTAGTATTGATTTTCAACACGTACCGAGATAATACCTGCGTCAGTACGTAGTTGACCTGCCGAGATATTCGCAGAGTAACGACGTACTGCACTTGCCACCTCACTTAAAGTAAGGTTGTATTGACGTAGTGAATCAGGGTCAATTTCAATTGCAATTTCATCAAGTGGTACATCGTTTTGCACCAGTGACACATTGGATAATTGCAGTAATTCATCTTCAATTTTATTTGCAACTGGCTTTAACTCAGTAAGTGGAATATCACCTACTAGCGTCATACCAATCACATCTTGGCGAAACTCAACCTGACTAATCGTCACCGGCTCCATTCCCGCAGGGAAAGTCGCAATACTGTCTACCCGTAGCTTCACTTTATCGAGTACATCAGTAAGTTCTGCATCAGTGTTGATCTCTAAACTTGCACGGCCACTATTTCGAAATGAGCGATATACACCACGTTTAATCTCGGTTACATCTTTTAGTGACTCTTCAATTTTAATCAGAATACTTTCTTCGATTTCCTGTGGTGAGGCCCCCGGATAATTGGCTTGTACTTCAATATAGTTAATTTCAACATTTGGGAACATCTGGCGCTGAATAGTGAAATAACTAATGATCCCCATGATGATGATAAACACCATCATTAAGTTAGCAGCGACCGAGTTATTGGCAAAATAAGCTATAAGGCCAGACTGTTTTTCTGTGTTTGTATCAGTCATAGTGCTACCTTAAAGCGTTTCAACCGCTGCAGTTTCTGCATCGCTTGTCATTTCTTTCATTCCAGCAACCTTCACTTCCATACCCTCTTGCGGGTACTCAGGCAGCGTCAGAACCAACTGGTCATTCACTTCAAGGCCATCACTAATGTAGAAGTACTCACCTTCTTCACGCACTACGGTTACTTTACGTGGTTCAAGTTTATTCTCGTCGTTCACAATCCACACCGTTTGGTTATTCACTAAAGACTGTGGTAAACGGTAGATGTTTTGTAGTGTTGCACCGGCAAAGCTCACTTGTACGTAAGCACCAAATTTAATAGGTTGTACGTCGTGCTTTAAGCCGTATGGGTCATCAACACGAACAACTAAATTGCTCATACGCGTCGCGTTGTCAACAACGCCTAGGTCACGGTCAATTTCGGCTTCACGAGTAAAGCTGTTTAAGCCTTTATTGATAATGGTCGCCTTTACGCCTTTTAAGCGTTTTGGCAAAAATACACTATCGAAACCAGCAATTGGTACAATGATTTCCGCACTTTCAATATTATTAATTTCAGCAACTTGGCTGCCTACATTAATGTATTGGCCGACACCAATTTCACGGCTGATCACCAGCGCATCGTAAGGTGCTTTTACCTCACAGCGAGCAAGGTCACGTTCGGCACGTTTTAATGCCGCTTGCGCTGATTTAACAGCAGCTTGCGCACTTAAAACTTGAGGTTTACGTAGGAATAAGTCGGTGCGCTCACGTTCTGGGTAACGTCTTGCTTCATCCTCTGCCACTTTAGCTTGTGCTTGCTCTTCGATCAGTGCCGCTTGAGCACTAGCAAGTGACGCTTCAGCTTGTAGTACAGCTGCTTCGTAGTTGTCTTTTTCGATGGTAAATAACACTTCACCGCGAGCTACGATGCCACCCGCAACAAAGTTTGGGTGCCAGCTTGTAACTTCACCAGCCACTTGCGAGGCAAGTAAAGTACTTTCAAGCGGTTTCACTTCACCGTAACTGTTAATAATCACTTGATGATCATCACTTGCTACCGGCTCAACCTGTACTAAAGGACGCACATCAACTACATCCTTGTCTTTAGGCTCTTGAGCAATCGCGTTGATTGCCTTAAAACCAGCAACACCAACGATTAATGCAACAAACGGTAATATCCATTTTAATAAACTTGTGCGCATAACTTACACCTATAAAATTTTCACTGGCCCTATCATACCAAAGCTGACAGAAACATTAATGTGACATTTGTAAGGAACTGTTACAAAAACAGATAAATTGGCAACACAAAAACCAAAACTTATCTAAGAACAATTTGTTACAAACAAAAGCCACCTAATATCAAAAACTTACAAAACCACCTTCACACTTATTAACAAACAGCCTTTTATCAAGAGGTTAATTCATTAAACTTGATTGAGAAATAATAAAAGGAACGAGTAAACAATGAAAATAACAAACATTGCGCTGGCACTAAGCTTAGCGTTTGCCATGAATGGCCACGCCGCCGAAACAAAAAAAGAAGAAAAGAAGCCAAAAACACTGGCTGAAATGATCAAAGATAAAAGCGAGTTTGCCGGTGTTTTCAGCATTTACCAAGATGCGAAAACCGGCGATAACTTAATGGTTATCGACCAATCTCAACTTGATACACCATTTGTGTACTTTGCTCACACCGTTGATGGTGTTACTGACGCAGGCCACTTCAGAGGGGCATACCGCGAGACAAAACTAATTGAGTTTCGTAAATACTTTGACCGCATTGATATTATTAGCAAAACACCGCGCTATAAATTTGATGAAAACTCAGCCCTAGCACGCTCTGCCGATGCCAACATCAGCGAAGCTGTCCTTGCGAGTATTAAAATCGAAAAAGAAGAAGACGGTAAAATTGCTTTTAAAGTTGATAAGCTCTTTTTAAGTGAAGCACTGCATAAAGTGTCACCTTGGGCGAATCCTAAAGATAAAAATGCCAGCAAACGTTTTAAACTTGGTAAGTTAAACGACAAAAAATCGCGTATTGTTAAACAGCGCCCTTACCCAAATAACCTAGATGTTGTAGTGGATTACGTATTTTCTAATGCTAACCCAACAGTACGAGGTTCAAAAGCCGTAAGCGATCCTCGTAACGTTTCAATTAAAGTACAGCATTCATTTGTCGCGCTACCGAAAAATGATTATCAAGCTCGCCAAGATGACGCGCGTATTGGTTATTTCACTAACGAATTCGACAATATGACATCAGCGGATTGGGCACCTTATGAAGATGTCATCAAGCGCTGGGACTTACAAAAGAAAGACCCATCAGCTGCACTTTCAGAGCCAGTTAAACCGATTACTTGGTGGATTGAAAATACCACACCGGTTGAGTGGCGAGACACCATTCGTGATGCCGTGCTCGCGTGGAATAGCTCATTTGAAAAAGCGGGCTTTAAAAATGCCATCGAAGTAAAAGTACAACCTGATGACGCCGATTGGGATGCGGGCGATATTAACTACAACGTGTTGCGTTGGACTGCATCACCACGCCCTTCATTTGGCGGTTATGGTCCTGCCCTTGCGAACCCATTAACCGGTGAAATATTAGGCTCTGACATCATGTTAGAGTACGTTTTCATGAAAAACCGTTGGATGTACGACACCTTATACACTCAAGGTGCAGCCACGCTTGAAACTAGCCAAAGCAGCACAGATTTACATTGCTCACTGGGCCACAGCATTCAAGAAAACATGCTACTTGCTAAAGGCTTAGGCACAGGTGCGAGCATTGAAGACAAAGAGATTTTACGCCAAGGCTTAACTCAGCTAGTTTTACACGAAGTGGGCCATACCCTAGGTCTTAACCACAATATGAAATCATCTATTTTGTGGGATGAAAAAGAAGTTCACGATAAGAGTAAAACGCAAGGTATCGTAACGGGCTCAGTTATGGACTATGCACCAGCAAACATTGCCCCTATTGGCATGCAACAAGGTGATATCTTCCAAACAAAACCTGGCCCATACGATGATTGGGCGATTGAGTACGGCTACAGCCAAGCATTAGCAGATAAAGCCGCTGAGCAGCAGCGCCTTGAAAAAATTCTCGCTCGCTCATCTGAGCATGCTTTAGCTTTTGGTAATGATGCTGATGATATGCGTGCCCCAGGCCGCCATATCGACCCACGTGTAATGATTGGTGATATGTCATCTAACCCTGCCGCATATGCTGATGATCGTATGGAACTTATCAATAAGCTGTTTACCGAACTTAAAGACAATGCCACGGTTAATGGTGAGTCATACCAACAGCTGGTTACCTCAGCGAACATTTTATTTAGAAGCTACAGAACACAAGCAGGCGTGGTATCTCGTCAAATTGGTGGTGTTTATGTAGAACGTAATGTGGTGGGCGATGACAAAAATGGTGCACCATTTACGCCAGTGCCACTTGAGCGCCAGCAACATGCAATGCAAGTGTTAGCCGACAAAGTATTCTCGCCAAATGTGCTTGCTAGCATGCAGCCACTGTATAACTACCTGCTACAGCAGCGTCGTGGTTTTAATCATTATGGTAAGAACGAAGACCCTAAACCACATGGCATGATTTTAGGCATGCAAAAGCTGGTACTTGCTCAGTTGTTGCACCCAGCAGTTATGCTGCGTATTTCAGACAGCGCAATGTATGGCAACGAGTATTCACTTAACCAATTTATGAATGACTTAACAGCAAGCATTTTTGTAGACAGCAAAAAAGCAAATACCCTAAGTCACAATCTACAAGTTGAATATGTGAATCAGCTAATCGCGATTGCTGGTTTAGGCAAAGCGAGCAAGCACGATAACCTAGCCAAAGCTGCCGCGCTTTATCAGTTAAATCAAATTGCTGATATGAGCGTACCATGGGGTGCAGACACCGCAGCTAAAGCCCATAAGCAATATATCGATCGCTTAATTAGTAAAGCGCTTGAAGCATAAGTAAAACAACACAAAAAAGCTGCCACTTGGCATAATGCCGTTCACTTAAGGTGAGCGGCTTTTTTCTTTTTGGCAACTGGATATCGATTTTTCGATACTTTTAATGTCCTTGGGTAGCTTCTCTCGCGCTTTCCTTCCAGTTTGAATTGGCTTGCATTACGCTCTATATCTAAGATAAGTTTGGGGACGTTACCCGGTGCATATATCGGCATTTGAGTAAGTTTATGGATGATATGCGATGAAGCATCTCGAAAGCTTAATTGGTTGGCGAAAACCCCTTTCAAAGATTTAGCCATTAGCACCATTTTATAGCGGATAAGATTGTACGCGAGTAGCAGTCCCCACAACTCCTGATAAATAAGCTCCGGTAGGTTGCTGCGCAGCGTAAAACGACTTTCCAATAGGTGTTGTTTCATTTACCGGTAACCCATTTCAATTTCCCAACGATGCCCGTATAAATCCACTATCTCCGCACTTGGATACGCCATTTGATCAGTCATTGAGGTGAGAATATGCACTTCTTTTCCCTTGATTTGACGGGTTAATAGCCTTGCCTCTATGGTGTCAGGTAAACTCGGACGTTTTTTTTCTCGCCTGGCTGGTTGTGGTCAAACGTACTAACTTATCTTGTCGGCCTAAACTTCTGATCTCCTCGTACTGTGTCCCTTTCTTCAACGGTAATAACCAGTGAGTATTTTGCCCTTGTTGCTGCCAATCATGCAGCAAACCGAGGGAATAAAAGCCTTTATCAAACAACGTCAAACTATTATCCGGCACCCGCTTCACCAGTTGGCTAGCTAAGTTCATTTCGTTTTCAGCGACACTGTCAAAAGCACTATCGACGATTAAATGGCTACTCAACTCCATCAGGCAGACCATGCGCACTTGCGGGTAACCGGCTTCGCTTGCTTTATTAGCAGTACGAGCAAACGCTGAGCTATTCGTTTTAGTATCTGGTGTTCGCCAGACTACGCCATCTACTCCATACAGGTTCAATCCACACCAATGAGGATGCTCTGAGCGTTCATGCCAAATCTGTGCTGTACGATGAAATACATCGCGCACCACGTCACTTCCTAGTTTTTTTCGTGCTTGAATTACCTACCCAAGCAAATAGCTGAGGGGCTCTGCACCCCAAGTCGTAAATAGCACCACTAAGCACACTGCAAAAATAACAAAAGCTACCAACGGTGATTTAGTAACAGGCTCAGTAACCGCAACTTGGTCGCTACTACCCGTTAGCATAGGTTTCACTAAGTTTTTTCCTTTAATGCGGTAAATCACAATCGCCAATACATGCAACACAATGGCATACAACAAAATGTCAAAGTTTAAGTGATGTAACCAACCGGCAAACTCTACGGTATCTGAGGATACATGCTCGACTAGTGGACCATCCGTTAATATATCGTCACTAGTCATTAAGCCAGAGGTTAGCTGTACAATAAGTAACGCAAAAAAGGTTATCACCATATAACTCCCCGCCGCGCCGTGACCCGCCTTATGTTCATTGCTTGTAAACGATTTAATTGCGGCGATTGGTGAATGAATCAGTGCAGACAGCTTTGCCGTTTTACTACCAATAAGGCCCCAAACAAGGCGTGTAATAATAAGCGCTAGAGTGAAGTAGCCTGCAGCAAAATGCAGCTCCAACATACCTTCTTCAGCACTAAAATAGAGGGTTGCGATGGCCGCAACTAATAACCAATGGAAGCTTCTTATAAAGCCATCCCATACTTTAACTTTTGACATTGTAACTTTCCCTTTAAAAGACGCTAATGATTTCAGCAACAGGCTCGGCTATACATTATTGCAAACTTCAGTTATTTTGACACACCTCTATTTCAGCTGTTTTGATCTGAGCCATAACAACAAACATGAGCGATAAAATGCATAAATCAACAATAAGAGCCTTGCTAAAAGGATTTTTCGACATGCTCCCGTTATGCCTTGCGGTGTTACCTTGGGGAATTCTATGTGGCTCGTTAGCAGTTCAAAATGGTTTCAGTGCTTTAGAAACACAAGCTATGTCGTTGTTGGTATTTGCAGGCTCAGCACAGCTCGTTGCGATTGAATTAATGGCAGGCAATACGCCGCTTTTAACTATTTTATTTACCACACTCATTATTAGCTCACGGCACTTTTTATATGGTTTAGCTATTCGCCACAAAGTCATTGACCAACCCTTTCGTTGGCGACTGCCAGTGAGTTTTGTGCTAACCGATGAATTATTTGCTTTTTCGCATCATCACAAAGCCTACCGCACAAAAGTTCGCCTTATTTACGCACTCAGTGCCGGCTTTAGTTTTTATATTGCCTGGAATATTTGGACCTTACTAGGTATTGTCGCAGGAAGCTTACTTCCCGATTTAACACACCTTGGCCTTGATTTTGCCATCGCTGCCACGTTTATTGCTTTAGTTATTCCGGGAGTAAAGAACCTTGCAACACTGGCTACAGTGATCACCGCAGGCGTTGTTGCAACGCTATTGAAAAGTCAGGGCTTTCAACTTTGGCTTGTCACCGCGGCTCTTATCGCTATGACGGTTGGTTATCTAATTAGTCGCTGGCAAGCAAAAGAGGAGCATACGCTATGATGATCACCATTTTATTAATGGCGTGTATTACCTTCTTCACACGTTACTTATTTTTGCACCGCGCATTACCGTTTAAAGTCGGCCCGAAAATGCAGCAATTTTTAAGTTTTAGCGCCCCAGCCGTACTCACCGCAATTTGGGTGCCCATTGTGTTTATTAATGACGAAGGGATAAATCTAGACTGGCAAAATCCTTATCTAAGTGCTGCTATTGTGTCTGTTATCGTGGCTTATAAAACACATAACATATACTACACAACACTGGCAGGAATGGGATTATTTATAATTTTAAGTTAGCTGCGATACTTAACGCCAAGTAAGAAAAACCGCTGATTAAAATTTACCCTTTTAGAAAAACTCCAAGCAAGTTAGAATCAATGCAACAATAATAAAAAGTTATCATTATGAGCGAATTTCACCAACTCTCAGCCACCAGCCTACAAGGCCAAACCGTTGACTTTTCTGATTTTGAAAACAAGGTCGTACTTATTGTAAATACAGCAAGTAAATGTGGTTTCACTCCACAATATGAAGGCTTACAAGCACTGCATGAAAAGTATCATGAGCAAGGTTTAGTAATAATTGGTTTTCCATGTAACCAATTTGGAAAACAAGAACCAGGTGATGCAAAAGAAATTAAAGAAGGCTGCCTAATTAACTACGGCGTTAGCTTTTTAATGATGAGCAAAGTCGATGTGAATGGCGAACATGCTCACCCTGTTTTTAGATACCTAAAATCAGAGTTACCGGGATTTATCACCCGCAAAATAAAATGGAACTTCACCAAATTTTTAATTGGTAAAGATGGCAAGGCAATTAAGCGCTATGCGCCACTGACAAAACCTGAACAGCTAGAGTCAGACATCGCAGCAGCACTGGGCAAATAACAAAGTCTAAAAGCAATAAAGAGGCAAATTGCCTCTTTATCTAAATTTATGCTTAGTCGTTCAAGTACTCGTCAAAGTCGTCATCGCCTAAGTTTCTGCGCAAGCGTTTTTGTTCAAGATAGTCTTCCAACTTCTTCTTTACGCGTTGCTTTTTCTTGTCGTGTTGATTACGCCCGACCATTTCGTACTCGTCTTCAACAAAATCGTCATCTAGCGCGTCATAACTAAATGTCTTACCCACAACCCACTCCATAAAGTGTTTGAGACCAATTCTTGAGATTAAAATTTGCTCGATGAATTGGCAAAGATTAAAAAGCTCAGTAGTAATTTAGTATCTAAAAAACCACCAAAATAAAGCCATACACCCATGCTAAATAGGTCATATGTCAATATTGTGAATAAATAGCGCTAAATTTGATTTCTGAAAAGTGAGAGTTTTTTATCGTTTCGATAAAAGTCATTTATGCATGTGTATTTTTTAGTTAATTTGACTAAAAAATGGTTAAAAAGTTATTCACCGCAATTTTTGAAAAAGCCTCAAAACACAGCAAGATTTTGAATTAATTGAATTTATAAATTTTGGCATTCAATTTGATTATGTATTTGTGTCATTTCAAACAGGAAAGAAAAAAATGAAAAAGTTATTGTTAGTAAGTTCTTTATTTATCGCTACCGGCGCAATGGCTCATAACGATAATGATACAAATATTTCATTCAGCGGTGAGCAGTGTGATGTTGAATTTATAAATGATGTACGCATTACACCAAGCGAGTTAGAAGTATACACAGCCGATAATCGCACTATGAAAATCATCGATCAACACACTTTATATATCGATGGTCAAAGCGTGTCGCTTGATGCTTCACAACAGCAAGCAATTGCAGATTACTCAGACAGCTTACGCAGCCAACTTCCTGAAGTAGCAAATATCGCACTTGATGGTGTAAAAATAGCTGGTGTAGCCATCGAAGAAGTATCAAATGCTTTCAATATTGATGGCCTAAGCGACATTTCAGAATTAATGGACGATATCAGCGTAGAAGTACAAAACGCTTTCTATCAGCAAGGTGCGTTCACCATGGGTCAGCAAAATTTCGAAAAATTTGGCCAAAACTTTGAAGACCAATTCGATGAGCAAATCGAATCGGCTGTCGAGTCAGCCATGATGCAATCGATGGGCAGTATTTTAGTGGCGCTAGGCTCTGAACTTTTAGGTTCAGGTGGCGACATGGATGAGTTTGAGCAACGTATGGAAAACATGGGCGCACAAATCGAAGCGCGTGTAGAAACACAGGCAGCTCAACTTGAAGAGCGTGCAGATGCATTATGCGGCAGCTTTGCTGACATCGCTCATAAAGAGCAAGAGCTAGTGGTTCTAGTACCAGAGCTAAAAGAGTATCAACTATTTACTTTCAAACAGAATGCAGAGTAATTGACTAATTAACATCCCTGAACCAAAACACTTGGTCCTTTCGCGCAGAGCTTGCTCTGCGCTTTTTTATTTTTTGGCCAGCACAGTCAGCTGCGATAACGTTTTAATCGCCTGCTCTAAGTTTTCAGACCAAGGCAAGCCATAACTTAAACGAAAACAGCTACGGTATTTTTTACCCGCTGAGAATATCAACCCTGGAGTAATACTGATCCCCGCCTCAAGTGCCAAATGGAATAACTTTACCGCATCATATTGGCTACCAAGGTCAACCCAGATAACACAGCCCCCTTGCGGGTTACTTATACGCGCACAACTTGGCATATATTGCTGCAGGCACCAAATCATACGCTCTTTGTTGGTACTTAAGCGCTGTCTAAGCAAACGAATGTTACGGTCGTACTCACCGCTAGCTATAAACTCATACAAGGTCCACTGGTTTATAAGTGGCGCGGAGCAACTAAGCGCGCGTTTGTGTCGTCTTGCTTGTTCAGCAAACTTACCGGCAATGATCCAACCTATGCGATAACTGGGAGCAGCTGTTTTTGAAAACGACGCGCAGGTGATCACTAAGCCCTTTTTTGAATAAGCTTGCGCAGGAGTGGCACGCTTAGCTGTAAAATGTAAGTCGCCATAAACATCATCCTCAATAAGCACCACGTCACGCTGCTCTAAAAGTGCCACTAATTGCTCACGCTTGGCATCAGGCATAAAACTGCCAACTGGGTTATTTAATGAGGTTGAAAACACACAGGCTTTTATATCATGTTCATCGAGTGCTTGAGCCAAGTCATCTAGCCATATTCCTTCATCAGGACACAGCGGTATTTCCAGTGCCTTTAAACCTAAGCTTTCAATTAATTCGATAATGCCAAAATAACAAGGCGACTCGATAGCAATAACATCACCGGGTTTAGCGACACACTTAAGGGCAATCGCCAATGCCTCTTGAGCACCATTGGTGATCACTAATTCATCGCTATCAACCCCAATGCCAAAATCCAGATAGCGATGAATGAGTTGTTTTTTAAGTGGTGCAAAGCCATCCATCGGCCCGTAATTAATTGCCGATGCGCCCGCTAATGTCATTACTCGGCGCATTGTTCGTGCCAGTGCTTTATCTGTCGGTGCAGCGGCTACAGGGTTGGCGATACCAAATGGCACCACATTAGCTTTATGGATAGCGCTGTAGACTTGCTCAATCAAGCCTTGCTTATTGACTGTGGTCGGCTCTCGACTGAGCCTAACTCGCTTTGGTCGTGACTGATTTAACTGTGAAGACTTTAAAAAGTACCCTGACTTTTCTCTTGCTTCAATCAATCCTTGCCCTTCAAGTAATTGATACGCTTGTTTTACAGTAGGAATACTGATGTTGAGCTTGTCTGCCATTTTTCTGAGCGAAGGTAACTTTTCACCCGGTAATAACGAGCCTTGCAAGCAAAGATCTCTAACTAGCTGAATAACTTGTTGATATAAGAACTCACTGTTACTACGACTGATAACTTGTGACATAGCCCACCAAACTGTATAGGTTGCATTTCTAGTTTTCTGTATATGTTAAGTATACAGAAGAGGATTAAAATGAACATACTTTCAATTTTTGGGTACTAACTATGAAAAGCGCCGCTCTCTACCTTGCTACAGTACTGATCTGGGGATCGACTTGGCTAGCTATTGAGTTTCAACTAGGTGATGTCGCTGTTGAGGTCTCTTTATTTTACCGCTTTGCCATTGCAGCTATTTTAATGTGGGCCTTTGTGCTCATGAAAAAGCTACCTATGCATTATTCACTGCGTGATCACGGATTTTTTGCTTTATTAGCCTTATTTAACTTTGGTTTAAATTATTTAGTGCTGTATTGGGCGCAGAACTATCTCACCTCAGCAATGGCCTCAATAGCGTTTTCGATGTTGCTATTGATGAACATTATTAACACCCGCTTGTTCTTCGCAAAGCCAATTGCGAAACGAATTTACTTTGGGGCTCTACTTGGCGTAATGGGTATTGCCAGCTTATTTTGGCCAAAAATTCAGCAATTCGACTTGAGTAACGGTGCGTTGGTCGGGTTACTACTTGCGCTATCTGGAACCTTTGTGGCTTCATTGGGGAATATGGTCAGTGTTCGAAATTCACAACGTAACATTGGCGTACTTCAAGGCAATGCCTGGGGTATGTTATACAGCGCTTTAGGTCTAGCTGCTTATGTTTTAGTAAGCGACGTTGAGCTCACGTTGAACGCCCCAAGTAGCTATTGGGTATCGCTTTTCTACTTAGCAGTGTTTGGCACCGTAATCGCATTTGCTTGTTACTTCGCGCTACTTAAAAACATCGGCCCTGAGCGCGCAAGCTATGTGATCGTGTTATTCCCACTGGTTGCAGTGGTGTTAAGTACTTTATTTGAAGGATTTGAATGGCAAGCGAATACCTTTATGGGATTTAGCTTGGTGTTATTCGGTAATGCTATCGTGCTGACTCCTACTCGACAAATTAAAGCATTTTTTGCTGCACGTAACCTACAGCAAAAAAGCTCCGTCCCCAGTTAGAAGTGACTATGTCGCCTCTAACACCAAGCGCCGGCAAATTTGCCGGCGCTTTTTTATGGCATATGAAAACGAAGTGCTTGTTTGTGAATCTTAATCTTAGCCGGAGTAAAACCAACAAGCTCACCATCGGCTTCTATAGCCAACCCTTTCGTGGTGACCTCTGCAGTTGTTAACTGGGTATATTCTAGCGCTTGCAAACCATGATGCTTTACGAGCAGTAAATACAAAAAGCTGATCAGGTTTTTCAACAAACCGCCAGCTGGCATGCAGTAGCAATCAAGCTGACCATCATTTAACTTTGCCCGAGGGGCAATCTTTAAGCCACCACCAAAGTAATGATGATTAGCAAAAATCGTCGCTAAATTACTGTAGCTGAGTGCTTTACCATTAAACTCACCCTGAAGTGACTGTGCCTTAAATGAAAATAGCTGCTTGATGCCCTGCCAAGTGTAGCCAAACGAGCTAAAACTTCCGGCTTTATTTAGTTGAGTCACGACTTCAGCGTCAAAACCTATTCCCGCCACATTAATAAAATAGCGTTGATTGATTTGCCCAATATCGATTAACTCTGTACGGCTATTAAAAACAGCGTCATACCAAGCTTGTTGTTTACACGCAAAGCCACGAGCAAAATCATTCCCTGTGCCAGCCGGAATTAACGCGATAGAACAGCGACTCGACATTAATGCATTAACGGCTACATGAAGCGTCCCATCACCACCAATCACCACAACTTGAGTTTCGTTTTTAGCCAAAAGCGCTATATCAGCGCAATCATTCTCAAACTTGCCTGTGGTTAAATACAATTTAGGCTCAATCTGTCTTTTTTTACATTCTTTTAGTAGCCAATCAACACTGTTTTTATGATTTTTTTGTCACTTGGCTTTATTATTATCAACATCAACGGTTACTTCTTTTCTTGCACGGCAAAAACACCACACTCATTCAAATTATATTAATCTGAATAATTAGTCACTTTCTCACTCTAAAAACGCATAAATAAAAATAACAAAAACTAAAAACCTTTATTTACCTACACTTCAGCGTTAAAGAAACTGCATAAGCATGCAAAATATCACTTAGACAAAAACTTAACCCCATGTTAATAAAAGGCTTTTGGATTAGAAAAAGTTATCCGACAGACTCAATTTTTATCGTTTTATTTTTGTCCAGTTTGATTGCAAAATACTCACGTTTTCAACCAAACACAACCCGGAGCAAAGTAATGAACCCAATTAATACATTAAACCAAAACGCTGCAACTCATGTTGCCGTAAAACCAACAAACCGCAAAGCAAAAATGTTGGCAAAACTAAATCGCTACGGCAAAAAGTTAGCTCTTGGCGGCGCAGTACAACACAAGTAATCCCCAACCATGGTTACTTTATCGGTGCAGTAAACACCCAACCACTAACGAAGATCCTTCTTTAGCTCCTCCGTTTACTGCTCCAACCCCTTTCTTTTAAGTTAAAAACAGCAATTAATTAAACCTTTTTACAAAAAACTCCCTCTTTACGCTCAAAAAACAAGCAAACAAACTTTTTCCTATTTACACAGCCGATTCAGCTAAGTATTATTCTCGCATCACGATGTGGAGAGATGGCAGAGTGGTCGAATGCACCGGTCTTGAAAACCGGCAGGGGTTTGTAGCCCCTCTAGGGTTCAAATCCCTATCTCTCCACCACTTATTTTTATTTGTTGATTAATTTCAGCAAATTACAATCAGAATTATGCGCTGGAGAGGTGGCCGAGTGGCCGAAGGCGCTCCCCTGCTAAGGGAGTATAGGGTTTGTAGCTCTATCGAGGGTTCGAATCCCTCCTTCTCCACCATTTTATTATTAAAAACCGCTTTTAAGCGGTTTTTTTATGCCCGAAAACTTGCACACTTCATTATATTTCATGCATGCTAAGTATCTATTTGCTACACAAAGTGATGCTATGTTTCGTTTTGCATTTTTTACTCTTGCCCTATTTGCCAGCGCCTACAGTCAAGCCACTATTTATAAGTGCATGATTGACGGGGTTGCCACCTTTACGGAGAAACCTTGTGGAAAAGATGCAGTAATCGTGAAAATTGCACCGCCACCAGCATCTAGCAAAACACCAGCTACAGAGCAGCCGCAAAAACCACAAAAGCCTGCTGACTTAAGTGTTGAAGATTATTTAAAAATTCAAAAAGCCGATCGTGAAATAGAGCGCCTTCAACTAGAAATCAATGAGCTCCAAAAGAAGCAAAGTGAGCGCATCGATAAACTCAATAATATGACGCAAGATGCCGCAAATAGGTTAGGCGCAGCATCTATTGATGATGCTATCAGCAAACAAAGTGAGCGTATTAACGCTTACTATAAGAGCCAAATCAGCATCCTCGAAAAACAGGTAGCACAGTTAGAAGAAAACAAAAAGCAGCTCAAAGAGCGAGGCACGCAATCCAATTAGCTTAACTTACTAAAACTGGTCAGACATGATATAACAACATTTGCTGATTTAGTTTAGGGGTCAATTGTTTTGCACATTCACACGCTCGAAGGTTATATTCAAAATATCTATTTAGTTGAATATCCAGATAAATTGATGCTGCTTGATGGATGTTGCCGTGCTGATGTTGATACAGTATTTGACTATATTACCGAACAACTAAAGCGCCCCATTACTGACTTAAAACTGATTGTAGTCACCCATATGCACCCAGATCATGCCGGTGGAGCGCATGCACTAAGAAAGTTAAGTGGCGGTAAAATAGCGGCGTCGAATGCTCCAGGTCAATGGTATAGAGGCATTGATGGTTTCTTAATGCATTTAACCGATATCGCTTTAGCTTGGTGGGTCGCAGGTAGGTTAAATAAAAAACGCCACAACCTTTGGTACAGCCGCCATCTAGATGCAGATTATTACCTTGCAACTGATGCAACCCTACCCGGCTTTGACGATTGGCAAGCACTACATAGCCCAGGTCACACTGACCGAGATATTAGCCTGTATCATATTCCTAGCGAGCGAATTTACATTGCTGATTTACTAGTAAAAGTAAAAGGGCAGCTTGTGCCACCCTTTCCTGTTTTTTACCCAAAGCTGTATTTAAGCTCTTTGTTGATGCTAAAAGCGCTACAACCAAAACGGATTATGTTTGCCCACAGCAACGAAGTCAGTATTGATGACATCGACTTTGAGCAAATTTTAGCGCTGGTCCCCAAAAAGCCAATGACGCACTGGCGTTCCGTCAAAGCAAAGGCTCGACAAGCACTTAACGTAATACCAACTCGCAATAACACTTAATTAAGCGTTTTGTTATAAAGCGCTTTTCACAGTCGTGATAAAAGTATCTATATCCTGCTGATCATTATAAATATGAGCAGAAACTCTTAAGCCTAAGTGACGTTCATCAACCGCAATGTTCGCTGAAATAAGCGCAGCTTTAACAGCCGCTTGTTGCTCGCCAAAATGCATAATAGCCGTACCAGAGCATTTGTCAGCCTGTATGGGTGAGCGCATATAATCAGCTAATTGATCATGAAACTGAGCGAGCATTGCTAAGTTATGAGCGCGTACTTTCTCAATACCAAGATCAGCAAAGTAATTAATACTATGCGAAGCCAAAATATAAGGTGCAACTGAAGGGGTACCGCCCCAAAAGCGTAACGCGGTTTGATGATAAGCAAAGTGCTTAATATCAAACTCAAACGGATTTTGATGAGAAAACCAGCCAACATCTTGTGGCTGACAAAGTGATAGCTGCTTGCTGTTAACCCATAAATAAGCAGCACCCGGTCCACCACATAACCATTTTACACTCGAGCCCAACATAAAATCGGCATCAAGCTTAGTTAAGTCGACCTCTAAAATACCCGCAGACTGCGCAACATCAAGTAAGCTCAATGTGTTGTGTTGCTTTGCGATATTGATAATTTCGTTAATAGGCGCTTGCTGACCCGTATTTGAATAAACATGGCTTATAAAGACTAAATCAATATCATTATTTGCTAAATATGACTGCCAAACCTGCGCATCAGTTAAATCTTCATGCTTACCAATAAACACGATTTCAGCACTTTCAGGTAGGGCTTTTTGCATCGCAAAACCCATGCTTGGAAAGTCACTTTCTGCCATTAACACTTTGCAATTTTCTTGTTGCAGTCGTGGGTGCGACATCAACAGCTTGGTTAAACCACTCGATAAGTTAACTTGTGGACAAAATAACTCACTTTGCGAGTTAAATAATTTAGCGAGACTACTCGTAAATGCCTCAACACCTTGCAACCACTGTTGCCATGGTTCTGTATTTTCATTTTGCCAAGCGGCAAAAAACTGCTGATGAAAATGCTGCTCAGCAGATTTTAAGGGTCGCCCCACAGAATGATTAAGCAAATAGCTGCCTTGTGGAATTACGAAATCGTTTTTGTTCATTACTTAATCCACTGTTTTAACTTAGTTAAATCATCAAACCGAGTTCGAATATCGTCCCTTTTTGCTGCCGCACGGCGATCACGTAACTGCTCTAGTGAGTTAAGTAACACATGCAAAGGCGGCCCACTGGCTGTGACTTTATCCATATGTTGTTGCTGCATTTGCTGTGAAGGCTGCGCTATGTATTTACTGACCAACTGATTATGGTGGCCAATGGCAGTATCACCATGCAGTTTACACACTTGAATGAACAGCTTTAAGTTAGTTTGTAACCATTCGCTATCGCGCTCAGCTTCTGCCGCTAAAAAGTCATCCATAATGCTTGTCATACGCATGCTTTCACGCAGGATCTGCTGATCTTCAGGCATCATATACAAGAATTTATCCACCAGCATTTGCGAGTAACTAGGTTCATTAGCAAAACAAAGACCAAGCAATAAATCAATAACATTAATGCCCGCAAAATCACCAGCATTCGCGCCACGATATACTTCTTTACCTACTCGATACGGCTTGTAATACGGGCGTACACAATAGAAAAAGCGGTCTGTATCGAGCTTGTTGTATAACGTATTGTTCGACTCAATCACATCAAGCAATGCTTGTTTTGCTACTGCGAGTAAATCTGCCGCGATAGGGTGTGATATCCCTAACGGCTGAATTTTTAATAAAGCATCTGCCGCGCGCTTATACGCTAAAATGCCCTTGGTATTGTAATCGATAAAGATTTTCTCATCTTCAAGGTCAGTAAAACGCTTATACAAACCATCAACCGCTTTGTTGTGGGTGGTTAAATGCGCCGTTGCAAAACGCGGGGTTACACCAATAGATGCACCAATGTGCATTGCCAACGCAGAAGCTTCAACAAGCGGTGAGCTTGTTTCACGAGAAGGCTCAGTGATTTCATGTCGACGGCATGCCGCCATATACAAGCCAACATTACCTAATAAGTCAAAGGCATTATCAAAGCCTTCATCGGTATTGCCCTCTGCCAGTAAGGCACGAATATGCTCATTACCTTCTTGCTCTAATTGACGTTTAAGGTGCTCACCGACACCCTCTACATTCGCTTTATCGTCTTGTTGCCAATATAGTTTTTCTAATTCGCTGTTGATCTCAACAAAACGGGTGCGAAGCCAGCTATCAAATGCCTTAGTGTTCTCAGTCACAGGCTCACTCCAAAATAATTATATTGCGATAATGTTAACAGAGTTCAATGAGTGCTAATCGCCAAAATATAGACTAGAATCCATCTAGATTAGTGAAAATCACTCAAATAAAAATGAAATTAGATAAAAAAGACCAACAATTACTTAATGCTTTACAGGATAATGCGAGAACTTCTGTCTCAGAGCTGGCACACTCGGTTAGCCTGTCCGATACCCCTTGCCTACGCCGCATTAAAAAACTCGAATCAGCAAATGTGATCAGCGGTTATCATGCTGCCATCAATCCTAAAGCCGTTGAGTTAAATGTATCTGTGTATGCCTTTGTTCGCTTAAACCAAAACTCTGTTGCCGCTGCTGAGCAATTTGAACAGCAGGTTGAGAAGCTTGACCATGTACTTGAGTGTTCTGTTATTTCAGGCAGTTATGATTACCTGCTGAAGATCGTTGCCGCTGATTTAGAAAGCTATGAAAGCTTTGTGAAACATAAATTAGGTAGTATTGATTGTATTGCTAACATCGAATCGACAGTGGTCTTAAAACAAGCGTTCACTAAGCGTCATTTACCGCTCGCTTGACGCACCTTGCTTGCAAATAAAACATAACTCGATAAGCTAAAAACAGGCTTTAAAAGGATGCTTAAAATATGAAATTCATCAACTTAGTTGCTATCTCTTGGGCCATCAGTGGGCTCTTTAGCAGCTCATTAATGGCGCAACAACAAACCTGCCTTACTCAGCTTGAAGACCAAGAACTGATGATGAAAAGTAAGCGCGAAGGACTGTTTAGAGAGCCATTACCACGCACCCATAGCACCTTTAGCTATAATATCGAGCAAGCATTTAGTGACTATTTAACCGCTGCTTACCTGCAAATTAGTAGCGAAAACCCGCGTGCTAGTTTGCCATGCCCTGTTTACACAGATACCTATCAGCAGCTTGTTGCACAAGGCGCTCGACCAGCTAACGCGACTGTTGCCGATTTAATAAGCCCATTTGAACTTAAACAGGCCAATAGCCGTAAAGCCGTGCTCTTGATCCACGGTTTAACCGACTCACCCTTTACCTATCACGACCTTGCACAAGTGTATTATCAACAAGGGTATACGGTACGCACAATTTTACTACCTGGGCATGGTACCGCTCCTGCTGCACTTAGAGACATCGATGCCGATGATTGGCAAAAGGCTAGCGTGTATGCCATTGAGCGCACATTAAAAGATTTTGATCAGGTGATATTAGGGGGCTACTCAACGGGTGCTGCACTGGTTATTGATTACTTAACTCAAGGCCCGGTCGATAATAAGATTACTGCTGCTATGTTGTTTTCACCCGCAAGCGAGCCACACAATAAAAACGGTTGGCTAGCGAAATGGGTTGATGCGATTCCATTTGTGAATTGGATTGATAAAGACGCGGACCTTGATTTTGCCAAATATGAGTCGTTTCCATTTAGTGCAGCCTCAGCTAGTCACGAAGCAATGAGTCGTATTAGCCTTGATGAACTACGTCATCGCCAACTCCCTAATGTAGCGATATTTAGCACCTTTAGTGATGTTGACACCACAATAGATAACCAAGCGACCTTTAAAATTTTAACTAAGCTACACGACCCAAAAACACGCAAGAATAACCAGCTTGATCGGCTTGTATACTATGGTGATGACGATAATATTCCCGCCAGCTTTCCAGCTGATTACCAAATAATTCGTGATGACTGCAACACCGATGACTGTAAAAAAATCAAAGGAATGTCACATATTGGTATTGTTAATAAACCCAGCAACCCTTACTACGGTCGCACAGCATTGTATCGCAATTGCGGCAGCTACTTAGATGACGACACGCTTTATACAGCCTGCAAATACCAAAAAGACGTTGTGATGGGTGAACGAACAGCCGAAAATTTACAAGCGCACAAACCCTTTGCACGACTCACGTTTAACCCTTATTTCGATATGCTTGCTATGCATATCAACGGTTTTATCAAAGATATTGAATCGGCAGCACAATGAGTGAGTTTAGCCACCGCTGGTTTTATCAAATAAGCGAGATTGATGCCGCTCTTTGGCAATCATTTTTTGATGATACGCCCTTTACCGATCACGCTTTTTTAGCTGCTTTAGAACAAGCAGGCTGTGTGAGTGAAGAGTCGGGCTGGCAACCCATGCACCTAGCAATTTACCAGCAAGAGCAGGTCATAGCCTTACTACCCGGGTACCTAAAACACCACTCTTATGGTGAATATGTATTTGACTGGGCTTGGGCTGAGGCCTATCAACAACATGGCCTAGAGTATTATCCTAAATGGCTGTGTGGCGTACCCTTCACACCTATTGCAGGGCAACGAATTAGTATAAATCACAATAAGCCCGCTGAAGTCTATGCGTATATTCAGCACATACTCACAGCAACGGCAGCGCAATTAGACTGGTCAGGTTGGCATATAAATTTTTGCCTCCAGCAACAAGCGACAGCATTAACTAGCGACACCGTAATGCAACGTCATGGCGTGCAGTTTCAGTGGTTTAATGAAGGCTATAATGACTTTGAGGACTTTTTAGCTTCACTCACCGCAAGAAAACGTAAATCGCTCAAAAAAGAACGCGCTAAAATAGCTGAACAACAGATAACCATAGAATGGCTCGAAGGTTCTGACATCAACAAACAGCATATGCAGAAATTTAGTCATTTTTACCGCCAAACCTATTTGAAGCGCTCAGGCCACAATGGTTATTTGAATACCGCCTTTTTTGAGTTATTACAGCAAAGCATGGCCGACAAACTGGTGTTAATGTTCGCTAAGTATCAAGGAGAAGTGATTGCCGCCACACTCAGTTTTAAAGATCAGAACTGTTTATACGGTCGATACTGGGGAACAAATTATGAGCTTGATAGTTTGCACTTTGAGCTTTGCTATTACCAAGGCATTGAATACTGCATTGCCAACAAACTTAAACAGTTCCATTCTGGCGCACAAGGTGAGCATAAAATAAGTCGCGGTTTTAAGCCCGTATCTACCTATTCACTGCATCATATTCAGCACGGTGATTTTGCAGCTGCCATTAGCGATTTTATAACTAGAGAACGCCAACATATGGCGCTCTATAAAGCCCATTGCGAAAGCTTACTGCCTTTTAAACAGCAATAATTGGTTATTCGCTGGCATTTGCACATCTTCAACCAAGGTTAAGCCAGCTTGCTCTGCAAGTTGGCAAATCGCTTCAAAATCACGGATTGCACTATGTGCATCTTGCTGTTTTAAAAAAGCATCGAATTCAGCATTACTAGCACTGGTAAACTTACCTTGATATTTAAATGGTCCATAAATACACAATTTACCTTTAGACGCTAAATGCTTTGCTACACCTTGGAAAAAGCGCTCCACCAGTGGCCAGCTAATAATGTGCATTGTATTCGCCGTAAAAATGGCATTCACAGTTTCAACCGGCCAAGGATCATTAAGGTCGAGTGTCAGTGGCGCATGCAAGTTAGTTAATGCAGCTTCTTGATGCCATTGTAAAATCCCCGGGTGATTAACCTCGCGATCACTACAATGCCACTGCAAATGTGCTAAATGCGTTGCAAAATGCACACTATGTTGCCCAGTACCTGAGCCGACTTCTAATACATCCGTCACATCAGAAAAGAACTCTGCTAATACGTTTAAAATAGGTAATTTATTGTTTTCACAGGCTTGAGAGAAGGGTTTATCCATACAAATTAGTGCACCATGTTTGGTAATTAGTGCACAACAGTAAAGCAAAAATAAATAATAAAGTCGCGGTGAATTTATTAGTTAAAAACATAAAACCATTATTTTCAACAAGTTAAATTTATTGATCAATATTGGTACAGCTTATGCTATTTCTTAAGTGAATTAATCAATAGGAGCAATATTATGTATATCTCACCCTACACCGCTGTAGATGCAGCACTTGCAGCCAGCGAACGTGCTGAAAGCGAAAAAGCCGCCTTAACAAGTTGTGACGACAGAGCAACCGTGATCGATCTTCTTTCTCAATGTAACAAAGAAAATGTACAGGCGCCGAAAAAACATGAAACAGACCAGATTTTTATTCTCGGCTACAATTAATCACACACAGTTAATCCATTCAGTCTTAGCTTCATTATATAAGACTTGCACTAAAACCGATTAACTGTAATGATAACAATTATCATTACAGTTAATCGGTTTTTCTATGCACTCTCACAATGCTATGCTCCATTATCAGCGGCAAATGAAATGTGTTTGCCAAAGACCTGGGCTACATGCCCCTGCACTTGTTGCTAACTATGTTGAAGCGGGTTTAAACATTTCACGCTATTACGAAAAGCATCACAACTTTATTTTGCAAGAGCTGTATCTAAGACGTACCTTTCATGAACTACTTGAAAAGATGTGTGATTCATTAGTGCATAATGCAATTCGTAAACAATGTTTAGCTCAGCTTTATAAACCGCAACTTGCGCTAAAGCGTTACTACAAAACTCATAACTGTATTGAAAAGTATTTCAGTTTGGAGCGAGAAGCGTGCCTTCTCAGCCAAGAATTTAACCCGATTTAGGAGTGTTTATGAGCCAATTTAGAACCGAATCAGATAGCATGGGTGAGCTACAAGTCCCTGCCAATGCTTTGTATCAAGCTCAAACGCAACGCGCTATCAACAATTTTCAAATTAGTGGCTTAGCCATGCCTAAGCAATTTATCACCGCCCTCGCCTACATTAAGCAAGCTGCCGCGCAAAGTAATGCTGCTTTAGGCCATTTGAGCCAAGGTAAAGCCAAAGCCATTGAGCAAGCATGCCAAGAGGTCATCGATGGTAAGCATTTTTCAGAGTTTCCTGTTGATGTATTTCAGACAGGCTCTGGCACTAGCTCAAATATGAATGCCAATGAAGTCATTGCAACGCTGGCGAGCCAATTTGCAGGAGAAACCATTCACCCCAACGATGATGTGAACATGGGACAAAGCTCAAATGATGTGATCCCCACTGCGATTGCTGTAAGTAGCGCTATTAACATCATTTATGAGCTGTTTCCTAAACTCGATAAACTCAGTCAAAGCCTACAAAGCAAACAAGCCGAAGTAGGCCATATTGTTAAAACCGGTCGCACTCATTTAATGGATGCAATGCCTGTGAGTTTTGCACAAACACTGGCGGCATGGCAGTTACAAGTGGATCATGCAATGGCAGGCATTCGCCAAGCTCTTGAGCGAGTTTGTGAACTTGCACAAGGTGGCACAGCAGTTGGTACCGGCATAAATGCCGATCCAGCGTTTGCCGGTGAGTTTTGCCAACACTTGAGTGAGAATGTAGGTATTCGCTTTAGCCCAAGTAAAAACTTCTTTTATAACATCGGCTCACAAGACGCCATTGTTGCGCTGTCAGGCCAGCTAAAGGTACTTGCTGTAGCACAAATGAAAATAGCCAATGACTTACGCTGGATGAACTCAGGCCCTCTTGCAGGGCTTGGAGAAATTGAGCTTGAGGCTTTACAACCGGGCTCATCAATTATGCCGGGTAAAGTAAACCCTGTGATCCCTGAAGCGGCCGCTATGGTCAGCGCACAAGTAATTGGCAATGACGCGACCATTACAGTGGCTGGTCAAGCGGGTAACTTTGAGCTCAATGTAATGCTGCCAGTGATTGCCTTAAACATTTTGCAAAGTATCGAACTGTTAGCAAATAGCAGTGAAGCACTGGCAGATAAAGCGATTGCCAGCTTTAAAGTAAACCAAAGCAATGTTGATAAAGCGCTCGCTAAAAACCCAATTCTGGTTACTGCACTTAATCCGGTGATCGGCTATAGCAAAGCCGCAAAAATTGCCAAATTAGCTTATAAAGAAGGTCGTCCTATTATTGATGTTGCTGCTGAGCATACGGATATTTCGCGCGAAGAACTGAGCGAGTTACTGAACCCTGCCAAACTAACCCAAGGTGGTTTGTAATACCTATTTATTGCAGATAGGTGTAAAACTTTTATCTTACTGTAGCTCTGTGAATACAGAGCTACTTACTGAAAGCTAACGTTTTTATTGCTCCACTTTGAGCAATGTGTATGATAGTGAGTACTTATTCAACGATTTTTAGGTATGTTATGCGCTATCCACTATTGGCAATTTTATTTCCTGTGTTATTAACTGCGTGCTCGGACGCTGCAACTAATGAGCAAGCCGAATCAACGGCAACCAGCAATAAACTTGTCGAGGCACCAAAAGCCGTTGAAATAAAAAACGCTGAGGAAGTGACCAAAGCAGCCCCAGATAAAGCCACTATTAGCTCTGCCCATGAGCAACTTAAACAATTAATCGATGATCCAAGCTGTGACAACAGCACCCAATGTAAAGTATTACCTGTTGGTAATCGTGCCTGTGGCGGCCCAAGTAGCTTCATTGTTTATTCAACCAAAACAGCTGACACGGCTGAGGTTGAAAAACTTGCAAAAGATATCACCGCCCTTGAAAAGCAATTTAACGCAGCAAACGACATGATGAGTATTTGTCAGCATCTAACCGCACCAGGTGCGCAGTGTTCTGAGAATACTTGTGTTAGAATCGAAGGCTCAGCGGCAAGTGTATACTAAGGAATAAGCAATAATGGTTCGTTCATCGACTTTCAAGAAACTTTTCATCACCACAACTGTGTTAGCAAGCATTGCTTTAAGCGGTTGCGAAACAACAACGTCGGGTAGTTCTGCGCGCGTTGATTTAGGTGATTTAAACGATCAGCTGAACGATATCGTTAGCAATAATAGCTGTACCGCGAGCTTTCAATGTAAGGTGTTAGAAGTTGGTGAACGGGCATGTGGTGGGCCAAGTCGCTATGTGGTTTATTCAACGTTAAACAATACACAAGAGCAAGCAGAGCAACTTGCAGAGCGAATTACAGCGGCTGAGAAGTCATCTGATCAAGCATTAACTGTTAACGATTGCTCACCAGTTCTGCCTGTACAATCACTGTGTATTTCACAGCAGTGCCAAGCAATCGAGATTAAGTAAACAATGCAATAAGGCCGGAAACAATCACCACGCTGATGATACAAATCCCGGCCTTATATATGTATTTAACCTGCATTGTATTATGCACCCAGTAAGCATAAATGTAGCGAACAAAGTAACTTGCTGCAGTACCAAATAATGCAAAAATAACTAAATACGCAAGTAAAATAATATCCACAGTTATGCCACTTCTTTAAAACATCTAGTCTCAGTGTAAGGGCTTAAAGAAGTAAAGGCAAAACCTTAGCTTTTTTTACTGTGTGCAATGAGTAATTCAGCCACGCGCTGCTTCACAGCACGCTTATCATCAGCTGCAACACCAAAGCGCTCAGCCAATAAAGCAATCTCTTCATCATTTAAGTTAAACGATAAACGCTGTCTGGTTTTTTTCGACTTAACGTCGAGCTCCAAAATCTTACGGATCATATCTGATGGCGTAAGCTCTTGGTCAATGGCTTGCTTCTTAATTGATTTTTGCACTTCAGAGCTTAAATCGAACGCCATTTGCGTGGCTCTAACGGCTTGCTCCTGACGCTGCCATTTGGCTTTTGCATCACTCACTTGGCATCCCCAGGAAATAAGTCAACAATATCGCTAATTGGTCTGGTTAACGTAAGTGATACCTCTGTTTCACCGCCTTCCCAAATCTCAATATTTAAACTATGCGATTCATCATCTGAGCTTAAACAGATCATTTCACACGGTTCACCGCCTTCATCTTCATAACGAGGTAAAGGCTTATCACGGTAGTCCTTATTATGGAAATAACACACATAAGGCGCTTCTGATTGCTTGTAGCTCGATGCTAAAAAGTGACTAAAACGCTCCGGACTATTTTGCACGTTAATTGCCGTTAATTCGTCTTCATCAAAAATACGAGCGAACTCATCAAGGGTAAAAATCTCATCAACATCGTCGCGTTGGATTTTGATCGCAAAATTTGCCCATTGCTCACCGTCATCTGATTCAATTTGCAAAAACACCACTTGGCCAGATTCGCTTTCGAGTACCAACTCATACTCTGCACTACGTTGATACTGATACGTTTGCACATCAATAACACGCAGTGTCTGTCCTTTTAACCAGCTTGGGTAAGCAAACGAATCAATCACCGTCAGCATATCACCAACGAGTAATTGGCTTGGATCAGTAAGCTGACGCTCTGGTGCTTTTTTAGATTTGAAAAAGTTAAACATTGGCTGACTCCTTGTTGAAGCAAAAAAGGTAACCCAGTGCGTGGGTTACCTTTTGTCTTTGTGTTAACTGATTAGCTATTTTGTTTTGCTTTAATACGCGCCAGAATATCCGCGCTTTTCGGGTTGGTATCACCAATACCCGCTTCAGCCATTTTCGCTTTTAAATCATCGCCATTAGTATCAGCTTCTAATTGCTTAGCCGCACCTAACTGGTCTTGGCGGTCTTGCTGACGCTGCTTAATACGCTCTAGAGACTCACGTGCTGATGTCATTGATGAGCTATTAGTATTTAGCGTGCTATTAACAGCCATTGTTGCTTGCTGCACACTCTCTGTCGTTTTAACCATCGTTAATTGACGTTGGTTTTCTTTAATCGACTTTTCAGCATCTTTAACTTGCTGCTTTAGTTGCACAATGTGGTTACTAAAACCAGCTAACACTTCTTCGTGCTCTGCTTTCTCAGCTTCAAAATCACCGATTTTTTCTGCGATTTCTAATGCAAGAGCTTCGTTACCTTTTTCAAGTGCTTGACCTGCATACGCTTCATGTTCTGCAATTGATGCATCTAGTGCGCTAATTTTACGCTTCGTTTGCATCTCTTTTGCCATTACTTCAGTCAGGCTTTTTTTAGCGCGTTGTAGGGCATTTTGTGCATCAGCAATTTCTTGTTCAAAGATACGGATACCGTTTGCATCAACAATTGCTTGTCCTGCTTCACGAGCGCCACCACGTACAGCTGTAAATAGTTTCTTTAAAATACTCATAATCTTAACTCCAGAAATTGCTAATTAATCGTTTAAATAAATGGTCACGGCTTCAAGTGCATCAATCGCATTGTCTGCCAGTGTTACCAACTCATGGGTAATATCATCAAACGATGAATTAACCGATAACGCGCCAAAAATAGCGTATTTATCATCAATTTTTGCAAATGCGCTTAATGGGATTGGTACATTTAAACGTAGTAACGTTTCGTTTAACTCATTACGCATATCTGCTTGTACTTCGTTTTCAGCAAACAGGTAGCTAATACACAGTAATTGCTCTTCTGTTTGAGTAACAAAGATAGGTAACTCATCATTCCCATCGACGATAACTTGTAACACATCTTGCTCACCTTCGTTGGCAATCAAGAAAGACTCAAAGCTCACACCTTCTGTTTCAAAAGAAGCCAGTTTGATTGATAGTTCATTTAATTCCATGTCTCACCTTTTTACGTTTTGACATATTATGTCTGAGTTAAGATTTGCATAGCCGACATATTATGTCAACTATAAAATATCAATTTTTGTACAATTCGGTTTCAACTTGCCACGCTTGGCGGTAATAATCATATAAGGTTCCTGAACCTAATCTATTGACTTCAATCGTGTTTACTTGTTCAAAAAAATGATTCGGAAACACAAAAGAAGCCAATAAATATTCTTTGCTTACCCAACGAGATGGCACCGGTAATTCGTTAGTTTCACGAATTCGCTGACTTGCTGATTTTCCAGCGGTAGTCGCGATTGTCCAACCCCATTGACCAAACGAAGGAATATTTTGTTGGTATTGCTCAACATAACCAAAACCCGCAGCTTTCATTGTTTTAGCAATACTCAAAAATGCTTTCTTCGCATGATAAGGGGATGTTGATTGCACGGCCACAGCCCCGTCAGGCGCCAATAACTGACGTACATGATTGTAAAAATAGTCACTGTACATCTTGTTGAGATCAGGGTGATTAGGGTCTGGTAGGTCAATTAAAATAGTGTCAAAGCGCTCGCCTTTTGCCAGCATTGCTTCGACTTCTAAAAAGGCATCTGCAATGCGAATATCAGCCCGGGGATCGCTCATAGAATGTTTATTTAGCGCTGTTAAACGTGTTCTGATTTTCTCTGGCGCATCATAGTCGCCAACATCATTACCAAATAAGTTTAACAGCTGACCATCTAAGTCAACCAGAGTGACATGCTCTACTGGCCACTTCAGAACATCACGTAATGCAAGCCCGTCACCGCCACCGATGATCAACACGCTGTCATGGCGATTTGAGGCCAACATAGCAGGATAGACAAGCATTGAATGATAAATTTGCTCATCCACACTTGAGAATTGTAAACGGCCATTGAGGTAAAGATCGGTAATCGCATTGGGCTGATTGCGGCTCAAACGCTCAGTTAAAACTAGGTGCTGATACTTAGTTGCTTGCGAGTAGATAACTTTATCTTTGTATAAAACATTGCTTAGGTTTTTCATCCAGCTGGTGCCAAGCACAAGCACAAACGCAAAAAACACCAACAACAGCACATGGCAAACTAGCAGTAGCTTAGCGAAGCGAACATGTTGATGATAGCGCCATAAAAACACGAGACCAGCAATAATATTAAACAACGCCGTCCAAGCTGCTGCTTGCATAATTGGCATAGCAAGCATAATGCTCACCCAAATAGCAGCACCGACACCGGCACCGATATAATCCGCCCCGTAAATAGTTCCCGCATTATTTTCTAAAAAGCGGCCATAAACTTGCTGGCGAATACGCGCAATCAGCGGGATCTCCATACCGATCAATAGCCCGAGTAACAGACCAAACACATAGGGTAAGAAACGTGACCACTCTTGTAGCTTTTCAAATACATAGCCATTAAGTACGGTATCTGCAGGCAAGTTAAAAATTTCGGAGAAGATATGCGGCAATGAATAACTGACAGCGATAACACTCGCTATCGCTAAAATACAGCCCATGCCGACCAAGGCAATAATACTCTCTAGCCACGCGAAAGCAGTAAATGCATCTTTAAACCAACGTGCTAAAAATGCACCGATACCCATAGCGACAATCATGGTGCCGATCATGGCATAAATGGCACTCTCGACCGAGCCTAAGACACGACCTGCATAATGAGATAGCAGGTACTCATAAATAAGGCCGCACCCAGCGAGTACGGCCATAACAGTTATTAATAGGAAATCATGCCCAAGTAGATTGGCTCTACTTGGGGCGCTTGTTGTAGTAGACACTTAATTAGGCACCTAACAAGGTTGCCATAGTCGAGCCAATCGCAAATGAGATTGCTGCAGAGATAGCTGCTACACCCACGTTCTTCTGGCGGTTCACTTCATCTGAAATATCACAACCAGATAGGATGATTTTGATAGTCACTAAGTGTAGTAAAATGAAAGCAACTAAACTCACTGCAGCACTTAATGCCCAGTAACCTAAACTAGCAATAATGTTGTCAGCCGCATAAGGAGCAATACCTGATGCAGCAGTTAATGCCAATGCACTACCCACTAAAAAGCCAGCGTAACGAATACCTACTGCTAAGTTACCGTCAATAACCGCTTGCTGTAAGCAATCACCACTGCGATTAGTACGCTTGAATAACTGCACTCTATATTGACTGATCAGTAGCATCGCAATGCTGCCAATGGCAAAAGCTGCGATCACAATTGGAATACCATGCCAGCCTTCAGTCGCCACCCAAAATAAAGCTGAGCGAATAACAATAGCCACACTCACCACATGGCCAAAATCAATGAGTGCAGCAGTCGCATTACCTTTTACGATTTCGTCATGCAGGCTCACTTTACGAAGCGCTACCTTGTCTTGGAAGAAGTGACCTAGCTTGATAAGCACAATCGCCATCACACCATAACCTAGCATTTGTAATGCTTCTTGTTGTAAAGTCGGTGCAAATGAGCCACTGCTCACGCCACTTAGAACAATAGCCAGTGCCACAAGTCCTGCCGCAAAGCTAATACCAAAAGCAAAATTGTCACGCTCAGTTATTTCATCATTAGCGTGTAAGTTAGATACCCAGCCTTTGATAAATTTTAGGCTGACAAATAAAGCGATAATGATTGCAAAGTCGATTGCTAAAGCTTGCAACGACCAAGTTGTTATTCCATTAAATTCATACATGTGTTGTAACTCCGGTGGTTATTCTTTTCACTACTTACCGCGGCTAATGCCACGTGATGTTCTGCTCGAGCTGTTGCGTAATGACCCAGAGCTTCTACTGTAACTACTGCTAGAAGCATAGCTACTGCGTGTGCGTGGCGGCGTATAGCTGCTACGGCTTAATCCAGATGCACCACTGCGCTTAGTGGCATACGGACTAGTGAATTGTTTACCTTGGCGTTGATAAGACTGTCGAGTCCGCGTCTCTACCGTTTGTTGTGCTTTAATCTGTTTTGGGCTCGAATAACGATAACGGCCATAGTCATTGTAATAGCTATACTTTCTATGACGGCTCCAGCGACCATATTCAACTCGGTCGAATACATCGCCCAACATGCGATACATACCGTACCAAACCCAAAAACTGGTACCGCTGCTATTTGTTTGCCATTGCCCATAGTTAGGGTTACCAACTAACTGGTTACCAACACTTTCACCTTCAGCAGCTTCACTAATTGCACCAACCCGCGCTAGTGAGCCTTGCGACATATCGGCAAGCATATTGATAGGATCTGTCAGCGCATCCTGAAATAAAGACGGTTTGGCAGCATCACGAATAAGATCAAGTTGATGAAGAGTATCTTCATATGGTGGTATTAGATACGTAGACTTAACATCAGCTAAGCGTTGTGTAAGACCTGAATAAATAGCCCCTTCACGAGTCGCATCAAGACTAATTACACGGGCGATCTCAGAAAGTTGCGGTTGCTGCTCAGCAAGCACCTTGCCGTATTGTTTAAGTATCGTCGCATTACGCAAAGAGCCATTATCAAGCGCTGTACCGAGTTGATTTAATTCAACTTCAGCTTTTTCTATGGATTGTTGTATTGTTTGTTTCAGCTGCTCTTCTTTCGACTCACAGCCCATAAGCAAGCTTACCAAACAAAACAGGCTAATAAGTTTCCAAGCTTTTATTTGAGACATTCATGTCACCTGATTGTGGTTTAAAAACGCAAATAGTTTTACATAGCTCAGGTACTAAACCAAGATTAAAATTGCAACAAAGGGTAAATTGGGTTGGTAGGTTACATAAGTTAGCGAGGGGAAAGTTGAAAGAGTAAAGTTTTGAGGTCTGGCGTAGGTTGGCTAGAGCGGAGTGAAACCCATCATAAGAAGAGCTTTCAGCCGTCAGCGATCAGCCGCGCGGTGGAGGTGTTTGGTGCTGCGTCTTCCTCAGCTGGAGGTTCTAGGCAAAGTGTACTTGTAGGTATGGCTTTGGCCGTGAATGTGTTTGTTCTGGTCTGAATTCGGCACTGAAGTGCCTTATATGGACTCCTCCTATTGCACAATACCCTTCGTTAATTTTGTCAGACTGCGTGCTTATATGCGGGCTCATAAT
>NZ_JABVXF010000033.1 GCF_013349995.1 Pseudoalteromonas sp. 0303 | reverse complement strand
CAAGAGCGATAAAGCCTAAGCCATCAAAGTACCCACATAAAAAAAGAAATGCCAGTCAGCTTAACTGACTGGCATTGGGCTTATAGCCCTTTTTTTTGTATCTGGAGTTTTGTCGCGCTAGCGAAAAAGGCTTATGCCTTTAACGCTTTATCACCACGACCAATACCAACCGCACCTGAACGTACAACTTCAATAATGTCTGATTCATGACGCAGGGTATCAAGGAAAGATTCAATTTTTTCTGTGCTCGCTACAAGTTGCAGTGTGTAACTGTGGCGACCCATATCTAAAATAGCACCTTGGAACACATCAGCAACACGCGTTACCGCTGCACGAGTGGTTTCATCTTGGGCAAAAACTTTCACCAATAATAGCTCACGCTCGATGTGCGCCATTTCGGTTAAGTCAATAATCTTTAGAACATCTACCAGTTTGTTAACTTGCTTAGTAATTTGCTCAACGATGCGATCATCACCCATGGTTGTAATGGTAATACGCGAAAGAGAATGATCGTCAGTCGTGCCAACAGTCAAGCTATCGATGTTGTAAGCGCGCTGTGAAAATAAGCCTACAATGCGCGATAACGAGCCAGGTTCGTTTTCTAATAAGATTGATAAAATACGGCGCATTATGCTTTTACTCCTTTACGTAACCACATATCATCGACTGCCCCTAGCTTGATTTGCATAGGGTAAACATGTTCTTTTTCATCTACACAGATGTCTAAAAATACCAGTCTGTCGTTAATAGACATGGCTTTTTCAATAGCAGGCTGTAATTCATCAATATGATCAACACGAATACCCACGTGGCCATAGCTTTCTACTAATTTTACAAAATCAGGAAGTGATTCCATGTAAGAAGATGAGTGACGACCTGAATACATCATATCTTGCCATTGACGTACCATGCCCAGTGAGCGGTTATTCAACGACACAACTTTCACAGCCAAATTGTATTGTAAGCAAGTTGATAGCTCTTGAATGTTCATCTGAATTGAACCATCACCCGTCACGCAGATAGACTCTTTATCAGGGAAGGCAAGCTTAACGCCCATTGCCGCAGGTAAACCAAAGCCCATGGTGCCTAAGCCACCCGAATTAATCCATTGGCGAGGGTGTTTAAACGGATAATACTGAGCAGCAAACATTTGATGCTGACCTACATCAGAGCTAATGTAAGCATCTCCATTGGTTGCTTTGTAAATTGCCTCGATAACGGCTTGTGGTTTGATTTTATCGCCATCAGTGCTGTAGCTTAGGCATTTTTGTTCACGCCAGCTAATAATTTGACGCCACCAGTCTTCTTGTGCAGAACGATCAATTGAAATAGGGCTCTTATCAATCGCCGTTTGTAACTGCTCAAGCACTGTTTTCAAGCAGCCAACAACCGGGATGTGCGCTTTAATTGTTTTAGAAATAGAGGTTGGGTCAACATCAACATGAACGATAGTGGCATTAGGGCAGAACTTTTTAACGTTATTTGTTACCCGATCATCGAATCGAGCGCCTAAAGCTAGAATAACATCAGCATTTGCCATGGCTTTATTTGCCTCAAGGCTACCATGCATACCTAACATACCAATAAAGTTAGGGTGAGTACCGCTGATACCACCTAGGCCCATTAAGGTGTTAGTGATTGGCGCATTTAATGATTCAACCAAGTGAGTTAGTTGCTCAGAGGTATTTGATAGAATAATGCCGCCACCTGAGTAAATAACCAGTTTTTTAGCTTCTAAAATTGCGCTAACTGCTTTGCGAATTTGTTTTGAGTGGCCTTTAGTGTTCGGGTTATAAGTTCGAAGCTCAGTTGTTTTTGGAAATTCGAATGGGAACTTTAGCTCTGGATTAAGCATATCTTTAGGTAATTCAACCACAACCGGGCCAGGGCGGCCTGTGCTGGCTAAGTAGAATGCTTTAGCTAAGATTGCAGGGATCTCTTTTGCGCTACGACAGTTATAGCTGTGCTTTACGATAGGGCGAGAACAACCAACAATATCAGTTTCTTGGAATGCATCATCACCAATTAAACCAGTAGGAACTTGGCCAGATAACACCACCATTGGGATAGAATCCATGTACGCTGTCGCGATACCTGTTACACAGTTTGTAGCGCCAGGGCCAGAAGTTGCTAGCACCACACCGACTTCACCGGTAGCCCGGGCATAACCATCAGCCATATGAGTAGCGGCTTGTTCGTGACGTACTAAGATATGTTCAATATCTTCTTGTTGAAATAACGCGTCATATAAATCAAGAACAGACCCGCCAGGGTAGCCAAAAATATACTTAACATTCAATTCTTTAAGTGCCCGAACAACTAGTTCGGATCCATTATATTCAGTTGTACTCATCCTCATTCCTCTGTGTGGCAAGCATAAATGCATAAAAAAACCCCCGCATATGGCGGGGGTTTTTTAAAAGCGTGCTTTCACCTTTTAATAGCCTCCCGCTGGGCTTGTAACTAAGACCAGTACGAGAACGTTGACAACTAAAAGGTGACGGCGAATATTCATTATTTTTTAATTTTCTTCTAAAAAATGCACAGCCGACTAGATGGCTGCTGTTTAAAAATGTTAGGAGTATTTTTAAGCGTTTTGGAAACTGATGTCAACCGCAAATGTAGCTTTTTGCATTAATTTTTCTTTATTTTTGTTTTTTTATATTTTTGTTGCATCTACATGCTTTGTTATCATTATTTTTGGGTGTAACTATGCATTGAATTGTTCGTGTGGCAAATTGCTAACTATACCAATAGATAATGCATTTACGTTACTGCCTTGCATAACTTAGCTACTATCAGAATCGGATTCTTTTTTAAATTAGACACCCATTTTAACACCTCGCTACCATACGGTTTGGTTAATTTTTAATAGACAGCCAACTTAAATATTTAACCAGACACCCATCTTATTTTTAATAAGAATCAGCTAAAGATAGATGTGAATTATTGAGAACAAGTTGAATTGCTAGGGAAGTAGTGATTTTTCATTGTTATTAATTACATTTCAGTCTTGTGTGCTGATTTAATTTTTAGTTTTACACACTGGTCAGCGCTAGTTGCACAAGTCGTTATGCCTCTAGAATTAAAAGGATTGGATTTGTAAGATTGATTTCTAGTGTCGAATCCGTAACTAAGTAAACAAGGCTAAGCTATTAGCTATAGAGCTTCTTCGTTTTCGCTTCATATGTTTTGTATAAGCTGTGATAGCTTGTTCTTTACCTGCAGTATTTTTAAACGAGCGGGTAAAGGAAGTGGTGAGTGTAAGCCAGTTTTCTGTACAGATGTTTAATCTTTCAAGTATTGGTAATGCCTCTTCTGGGATTTTCCCAGGCTTATCTTTTCGTATTGAGCGGCCAGTCCAATCTACAAGTTGCAGATATGTCTTGAGCTCAAATGGTAGTCCCTTAGGCATATGTTTACGAGACTTACCTGCAAAGCGCATAAGCGATTTTGGTTGCTTATTATTTTGAGCTACATTAAATCTAGATTTAATACTGGTGTAGTCAGATTGCTCAGGTAAATCAGCCGCTTTTGCTCTAACAGGATTTAAATCTACATAAGCGAGGCAAGCGACAAGTGCTGCTTCATCAAGTAAAGCTTGTGATTTAAAGCGACCTTCCCAAAACCGTCCTTTACATTCATCTTCTTGATTTGCTTTTCGTGCAATACTCTCATTAAGAACACGCATAAACCAACTAATACTGCTGAGCCGTTCTCGATATAAATTTACTCTGGCATTAACCGCAGCGAGCTCTGCTTGTGTTAGCAATTCGCCATTTAAGAACCGTTGGCAAAGGAATGTACTTTTAAATAACTTGTGCCACCTAATCAGAATCGCTTTATTATTGAGACGTTTAGCTTTTGCTATATCGATGTGCAATACTAAATGAGTGTGATTACTCATAACCGCATAGGCGCAAATATCAATACAAAATATCCTGCCAAGTTGAAATAGTTTCTTTTCAACCCAATCGCGCCGGTGTTCATATGAACGACCCGTTAGTGGGTCTTGCCCGCACAAATAAGCGCGACGAACGCAGCGTGAAATACAATGATAGTAAGGCGTGTTTGAAACGCTAATTAAGTTTCTACGTGGGGTTGCCATGCTCTTCTCCTCCATGAGTTGAACAATTTAAGTTTAGCCATAATTTTAAGAAGTGAGAAATTTTAAGTTGGGTGTCTAGTTTTATGTTGAGGTTTTACTAAAAAGATAAAAGTGGATGTCCAAATAAGCTAAAAGATAAAAGTGGATGTCCAATTAAGTATTCAATTTAGTAGAGGGAATAAAAAAGCCAGTCGGAGACTGGCTTTTGGAAAGAGGTGTTTAAGGGTTATTAGCTTGTCATAAGCCTTAAACAAATGTTTTTTTATAGGCGCTCAATTACAGCTTGAGTGAAGTCTGTAGTACCGTGGCTGCCGCCTAGGTCGCGAGTTGTACGGTCGCCTGATTTGATAACATCAGCAACTGCGCTACGGATGCGCTCTGCAGTGTCGCCCATACCTAAGTGCTCTAGCATTTGGATAGATGCTAAGATCACTGACGTTGGGTTTGCAAGGTTTTTACCAGCGATGTCTGGTGCGCTACCGTGTACAGCTTCGAAAATTGCTGCATCTTCACTGATGTTTGCGCCAGGAGCCATACCTAAACCACCAACAAGACCAGCACATAAGTCAGATAGGATGTCACCGAATAAGTTTGTAGTAACAATTACATCAAACTCATCAGGAGTCATAACTAGTTTCATACAAGTTGCATCAACAATCATTTCTGTTGATTCGATTTGTGGGTAACGCTCAGCTACTTCACGTGCAACTTTTAAGAATAAACCAGATGTAGATTTAAGGATGTTAGCTTTGTGTACAGCAGTCACTTTTTTACGGCCTTCACGTACCGCTAGTTCGTATGCAAAAGTAACGATTTTTTCTGCACCTTCACGGGTGATTTTTGACATTGCTTCTGCTTCGTTACCATCTTCAGAAACCACTTGGCCAAGACCTGAGTACATGCCTTGTGTGTTTTCACGAATAGTGATGATGTCGATGTCGTCGTAACGAGCTTGTGTACCTGCGAATGATTTAACAGGACGTACGTTAGCGTAAAGGCCAAACTTTTTACGTAAAGTTACGTTGATTGAAGTAAAACCTTCACCAACTGGCGTCGTTAAAGGACCTTTTAAAGTGATCTTGTTACGCGCGATTGTGTCGATTGTTTCTTGCGGAAGTAACTCACCAGTTTTTTCTAGGGCAGCAAGGCCAGCATCAACGAATTCATAATCAAAATCGCAACCTGCAGCTTTAAGGATCTCAAGTGCTGAATCAATAATGCTAGGACCAATGCCGTCGCCTTTGATCACTGTGATGGTTTGTTTAGCCATTTACTTTTCCTATTTATGAGTAGATAAACACGTAAACTTATCGCGAAATAGCATGCGATTTACTTGTTAGAGGGTTTACGTGGATGTGTTTGAAAATTTAAGCGGCTTTTATAGCAATTTATTCAGCTTTTTGCCAGTTTATCCTGTGAATACTGACTATAAACAGACTAAAGTTCATATTTATTTAACGTTTTCGCACTTTTTAACAACACAATCTAAAAATTGTCTGCAAATTCACAGTTTTTCAGATATGCATAAAAATCTGCTTTTGATTGCCATCCAGCAGCCGATAAGCTGTCGAAAATAATCTGTTCTTGCCAACTACTAAATAGTGCTTTGGGCTGAAAAACATAATAAGTAAATAGCTTAATCGCGACCCAATGTTTTTCATTGATATCGAGTGTTTGCTTTTTATGTTGCTCACTACCAAGTAAATGCTGTGTCCAACTGTTATCGCCAATCAGTTGATTTAAATACGCCGTTAGTGGCTCTTGATTTAAGTGACTAACCCCAAACAAACAGGCAAGCGGTGGACTTATTGCCTGTTCTTCGGCCTGCTCAAATACAGTTTTACGAGAAATTCTGGTTGCTTGATGTTCGCAAAGATAAAGAACGTAGGCATATAAGGGCAAAGTAACTTGCTCAAATTGAATAGAATCGTTGTGCTTAAATAACGCCTGAATAATGCGCACCATATTCTCAAGGCGCTTAGATATATGCTGAAAAAGCGGGTGAGAGGTGGTTGCAACCAAGCGTTGAAATAATACTTTTTGGATAATAGCAGGGGCGTTATCGTATCCGACCATAGATAAACAATGGCGCAAGTCTTTAGCTCTTTGCTGCTCTTTATTGTAGGGTTTAGAAGCAACGGTAAGCTGGGTTATCAATTCAGGGTAGGGGCTTAAAAGTTTGTTTAAGCCACGAAAGCTATATTCTTGCGATACTTTTAACGTGCTAATTAACTCTAAATAGTGCTGCCTGCGCTGCTGATTTATTGGCTGTGGCTCAGCAAAGTTAATGTTTTCACTAAACCAAACTGTGTATAGCAAACGAGAGTCTTTACAATGCCTTTGTTTGTCAAAAATAGTTAAGTTTGCTTTGAAGCGATGCCAACGAATTTTTTCAGGGCGGCTGGCATCAACCAATATATGGCGGCCATGTTCATCTGTGGCTAAATAAATAAGTACTTGTTCGGCGTACTTTACTTCACTGGCCGGAAAGTAAGGGCCAATATGCGCAATCAGTGCTTTTATAGCATTTTGGGCAAATTCATTAGGGGTGCGTAAATAAATATCAGCTAAGGCTTTGTGCACACTAATGTGACCACCCGACTCGCGGTAAGTCGTATTCATGGCAATAATATTAGCCAAAGCAACTAAGGTTGTTGCGCCATCGTAAATCATAATTTTTGGCGCGCTTAATAGGGCTTGTTTATATTTATTTAAACGCGCTAATAAATGCTGAATAGAAAGCGTATGTGGGCCTGAATCTTTTAGTAATTTTGCTGCTAATTGATGACGGCACTGCCAAAGCTTTTTATCTTGAGCCGTCAGGGTCTGTCCTGCCGCTAACTTATTACTTTGTGATTGCACGCAGAGGTAATTGGCTAAACAGCAGCTAATAATTTGTTCGCTAATGGCTTGGTTGTAGTTAAGGCTGCGGCACAAAATGCAGGCTACAACACATTGGTTTACAACTAAGTTTGTGGTGTAACCATGGTTCGGTACATACAAGCTTAGTTGTGCTTGCATCCCTTTTGGGCAAGCTTGGTATATTAGGTAATAACGCTCAGCTAGGTTACTTAATAAAGGGAAAATTTGTGACCATTTTTGCTTTTTATGATAAAGCTTAAGTAGCTGGTGTGTACTATCAAATAAGCGTGCCAATTCCCGTGGCGTCACGTTTTCCATCATAAGCGGTTAGGTTTCTTGTTGATAGCTTTCATAGGCACTTGGCCCCCATAATACCAGCTGACCATTTTTAAATAGTAGGCCTGTGCATTCATCGATGGTGGTTATGCCATCAGATTTAACATGCTGAGTGCGGTAAAAAATAATCTGCCAAACATTGTCTTCGACTCGTTTAGCATAGGTTAGATCGGGGCTACCTAAATAATCAAGCACCGCATTAAGGTTTTCGGGCTTATCAATCGATAGTTTTGCGATATAGCGTTTATTAAAAGCTTCGCGGTCTTGCCAGATCATGGCTTGCGGATCATCTTTATAAAAAGTGATCACTAGGGTTGCTATCAGTGCATAAACACCTAATCCAAGTACCAGATATTGGAAAACCTTTTTAAACATGTGTAACTCTATAAAACTAACGCGAATTTTCAGTATACGCTTAGTTGGCAAACTGTGCTACGAGATTGCGACTAATTGAGCCTTAACTGCTTTAAACTAAAGCCTAAGTTAATATCGGTACGCAGCATAACAAGGTTTTTTGATATTACGAACATGTCCATTTCTGAACTCAGCTTACGTTTAAGAGTCGGGTTTAGCTCATTATCGTTCATGGCCGCTTCTATCGACTCATAATCGTTGATTAATTGCTGCGCCGACTTATTACCTATCCCTTTAACGCCCGGAATATCATTGGTTTTATCACCAGCTAAAGCCCAAAAATCAGCAAGTCGATGCTTTGGTACATCAAAGCGCTGCTTGATATCTTCAAGCTCAATATACTGTTTTTTGAAGTAATCAAATATTGCAATTTGCTCAGATAAAAACGGCAAAAACCCTTTATCGGTAGAAACGATAGTAGAATGCACATTATTAGATGCGGCCTTGTAAGCAAGAGTAGCAATTATATCGTCGGCTTCATCATTATCAGGTGAAAACACCACAATGCCAGTGTCTTCAATTGCTTGTTTAAAGCGTGATAAGTTTTGCTTGAGGATGTCAGGCATTGGTGAACGAGTGCTTTTGTAGGCCTCAAAGTAGTGATAACGCCAACTTCTTTCACCATCAAACACGGCAATCGCGTGAGTCGCATTCGTTTGCTGGCGTAACTTTTTGCAAGCATGTGCCACGCGGGCACAGCTTGCTTTTATCATATGCTCTTCACTGTGATGACTCTGATTACTATCAACAGCATAGATGCGCCTAATAAGATTTAGCGCATCTATTAAAAGTAATTGGGTTGTCACATAGGCTCCTGTTAGGCTTTGATCTCATAGCAAGGAATATACTTACTGCCAGGCAACTTCATTCGGCCTTGCTCAACAAATGCTGCCAGTAGTTTGTCCATATCAGCCATAAGCGCAGGTTCACCACTTAGCACAAATCGGCCATGTTGTTTGATGGCTTGTAAGCCTTCGTCTTTAACATTACCAGCTACAATGCCTGAAAACGCACGGCGTAAATTAGCTGCGAGTTGCTGAGTTGGTTGATCTAAATGTAAATCTAAGCTCGACATATTAGCATGAGTTGGTGCAAACGGCTGTTGGAAATCATGATCGATTTTTAGTGTCCAATTAAAGTAGTAGGCATCACCTTGGCTCTTGCGGTATTCGCGCACTTCCACCATCTTCTCTTTAAGCGTTTTACCAACGCGCTCTGGATCATCGATGATCACTTCAAACTTATCTAGCGCCGCTTTACCAAGCGTTTTTTCAACGAATTTACACAGCTCAATAAAGTAGTTTTCACTTTCTTTAGGACCAGTAAGGATCACTGGTAAACATTGTTTTTCGTTATCTGGGTGTAGCAAAATACCTAAAAGGTATAACAGCTCTTCTGCGGTACCCGCCCCACCTGGGAAGATTATAATGCCATGGGCTGTACGAATAAAAGCCTCTAAACGCTTTTCGATATCAGGCAAAATCACCAGCTCATTTACAATCGGGTTAGGTGGCTCAGCGGCAATAATACTTGGCTCGGTTAAACCTAAGTAACGATTATTAGTAATACGTTGCTTGGCATGGCCAATAGTGGCACCTTTCATTGGGCCTTTCATTGCACCAGGGCCACAGCCGGTACAAATGTTTAAGCCACGAAGGCCAAGCTCATAGCCAACTTGTTTGGTATATTTGTATTCCACTTCGTTAATAGAGTGGCCGCCCCAACAAACTATCATGCTTGGGTCACTATTTACTCTCAATGCGCCTGCGTTTCGCAGCATATCGAATACCATATGAGTAATGGCTTTTTGTTCTGTTAAATCTTTTTCGTACTTTTGACAAATAAACAGAATATCGCGAATAACCGAGAAGATATGTTCATGAATACCGGTAATAATTTCGCCGTCAACAAAGGCGGATTCGGGTGGATTTTCAAGTTCGATCTTAATCCCGCGTTCGCGGCTTAATAAGCGAATATCAAAGTCTTCGTATTTATTGTAAATTTCAGAGCTTGAATCGGTGTGGCTGCCCACATTTAGAACCGCGAGCACACAGTTCCTAAATAATTTATAGCGCTCGCTGGTGGATGATTGTTCGAGTAGATCAACTTCTAGTTGCGATAGTAAATCCAGTACACCTGTAGGATTCAGTTGTTTTAACATAAGCACTCTCCCGGCTCGTCTATGAGCCTTTATCATTGTGTGTCAAAGACCTCACATACTAGATGAGGCCTTTATTTGCTAATGCAAACTTTATTTCGTCCCTCGTTCTTGGCTTTGTATAGTGCTTCATCTGCACGGTCAAAGGCAATCAGCGGGGTATCACCTTTTTTCAACTGGGTTGCACCAAGAGAAATGGTGATTTCTACTTGCTTATTTTTAAATTTAAACGGAATGCCTTGAATTGTTTTGCGCAGTTTTTCAAGTGGCACAGCGGCATTTTCAATCGACATTCCACTCATTAGTAACACAAACTCTTCGCCGCCGTAACGGGCAATAAAGTCTGATTTACGAATTGATTTTTGTAATGCTTTAGCAATTACTTGCAGTGTTTTATCACCGGCACTGTGGCCATATTGGTCATTGATTGATTTAAAGTGGTCTACATCAATCACTACAAAGGTGATATCTGATTCTTGCACATTAAATAAGTTAAATTCATGGTTAAAGCGTTCATCAAATGCAGCACGGTTTGGCAACTTAGTTAGGCCATCGAGTAAGCTTTTAAAGCGCTGCTCATTTAGGCGCTGCTTATAGGTCGAAAGCTTGGTTTCTAAATGACTAATGCGGCTATTAATATCGTTAAAGCTAGCGAGTAAGTTTTCGCGTTCGGTTTGTTCTAGCTTTTCTTTCGCAATTAAATCATCACTTAATGATTTTAATTCTTCTTCTACAAGCTCTTTAAGCGAAGAAATAGACGTCGCTTGCTGTGTTTGCGTATGCAAGTTTTTAATTTTGCTTTCGATTTGCTTGTTAAGCGTGTCGTATTCAGCGCTCAGAGATTCTGAATGCTTGCTGGTAGAAACAATGGAATGATGTAAATCTTCGATTGTTTGATTTAATGAGATCAAAAAGCTTTGCGCTGATTGGCGCTCTTTGCTCATATTGCGCGTAACGATGCTGATAATATTCAGTGCAGAATCAAGCAGATCGTCAACACTATCATTGTGGGTTATTTTACTTTTGATAGTCTTAATTTGCTCGGCACTTTCATCTTCGAGCACTAAGTCATTGGCAAGAGAAAGCAGCTGTGTGGCAAGCTCTGGTCTTATTTGCGCCTCAGCTGTATTTGTTGTTGCAAGCTTGGCTTGTAAGGCTTGATGATAAATTAAAATCAGCTTTGAAAGTAGTGGCACAAAGTCATGATTAGACTGAATATTATTTAATTCGTGATCGAGTAAGTAACGTAGCGAACGACGTGCATCTTCAGGCAAGCCTCGTACTTTTTGCAGCTGCTTGCCTGCGTCAGTGACGCTTTCATTTAGCTCACGTTGCAGTGCCATTTGCTTAGTTTCTTGTTGTTTTAACAGGCCAAGCACATCATCGATAAAGGGGGTGAGTAATTCGAATTTAACCCCTTTTTTAAGGGCATTTCTAAATTTCGCTAAACGATTGTCTAGTTCAATGTCTAGTCCTTTACAGCTTAGCGATAGTTTCGCTGCAAACTGAGAAAGAACTTCAACTTGATGTTTGCGCGCATCTTCGACCACTGTTCGAGCGTCGATCGCTTGCTTTAACTTTTTATTAAGAACATCATGCTGTTGCTGCACCTAGTAATACCGCCATCAAAAATTCAAATTTCTATTAGCTAAGTTTACAACAAATTAATACGAAATGTAGGTTCCAAGTCAAAAACTTAGCTATTTTGTCTATCAAACTTGTTGCAATGGCTGTTTATCGGTTTTTAATTCACATTTTTTCTCGCAATTGTTAGGCTGTTTCGCAATTTTGATAGTAATAAAAAGAGTTGTTATGAAAAAGTTTTTGGCAATGTCTATTTTGGCGGCCTGTTCTAGCAGTGCGTTTGCAGATGTGAACTACTCACTGTCTATCACTCAGCCTGAGCACCATTTAGGTAATGTAAGTGTTGAGTTTCCGCAAACAGCACAAGCACATTTAGATATTAAACTTCCAGCTTGGCGTACTGGCCGTTACGAAATTTTAAATCTTGCCAATGGCGTGCGCTTTTTCGAAGCAAAAGATGATGATGGTAAGGCTTTAAAGTGGGAAAAAATTGACCACAGCACTTGGCGTGTTCATCTAAACGAACCTACTCAAGTCAATGTAGATTACCAAGTTTACGCTAACGAGCTAGGTAAACGTGCTCGTCATATTGATGACAGTCATGCCTTCATTGATGCATCTGGCTTTTTCATGTTCAGCGAATCATTCCGCCAAGACCCAGTTAAAGTTGAGCTAAATGTACCAAAAGAATGGCGCTCAGTATCGGGTATGGAAAATGCGGGTTCTAAACACAGTTTTAAGGCCGCTGATTACGATATTTTAGTTGATTCACCAATCGAAACGGGTATCAATGAGCTACATAAGTTCACTGTTGATGGTCGTGAATACGAACTCGTTATTTGGGGGGAAGGCAACTACGATGTAGAACAAATGCTAACTGACCTTAAAAAGCTAGTGACAACGGGTAACGTAATTTGGGATAACTACCCGTATGAGCGTTACGTATTTATGGTGCATGCTACGTCAGGAGCAGGCGGTGCAACAGAGCATTTAAATTCAACCATTATCCAGCGCCCACGTGACCGTTTTGGTTCTCGTAAAGATTACCTTGCGTTTATCAGCACCGCAGCTCACGAATTTATTCACACTTGGAACGTAAAAGCATACCGCCCTAAAGGTATCGCGCCGTATGACTACACCAATATTAACTACGCGAAAACATTATGGATTGCAGAGGGCTCAACCAGCTACTTTGAAGATCACTTAATGGTACGCGCTGGCATTGAAACAACTGATGAGTTCTTCGGTACGTTAACGAAAACCGTTAATCGTCACTTACAAACACCGGGTCGCGAAGTACAAAGTGCAACCGAAACAAGCTTTGATAAGTGGATTAACCAAGGCGGCGACCACGCTCGCAACTATAGCACTAATATCTATTTAGAAGGTTCATTGATTTCAATGGCACTTGATATTGATTTGCTAGAAAAAAGCGATGGCAAAATCAGTTACCGCGACGTTCACCGCGCGCTTTACAACAAGCATCGTTTACCAGATGGTTTTACGCCAGATGATGTTAAAGCAATTTTAAAAGAGCTTACAGGTCGTGATTACAGCGCTTGGTGGCAAGCGAATGTGGATGAGCCAGCTGCTATCGACTTTGATGAGCTACTTGCAAAAGTAGGTTTAGGTTTAATTCGCCCTGAAGGCGCAAAATCAGTACCTAGTATTGATTCGTTTGCAAAAAACAGCGGTGAGTTATTAACCCTAACTCATGTTCGCCGTGGTGGCGCTGCATGGCAAGCGGGCTTAACGACTGATGACAAAATCGTGGCGTTTAACAAAAAGCATGTTGGTAAAGATTTAACAGCCAGCCTTGAAACGTTTAAAGCAGGCGACACAGTGACTGTTGATTTCATTAGACGCGATGCATTACAAAGCACAACGCTAACACTTAGCGAAGACTTTGATAAAGAGAAAAAGGTCAAAGCATTAAAAGATGCAACACCAGCTCAAATGGCATTGTTTAAAGCATGGATGGGTGTTGACCACCCAAATCAAGCTAAATAACAGCCAAGCAAAATAAATCGTTAATGATTTTTGATTGGTAAGAGAGGAGCTGCGGCTCCTTTCTTTTTGTTTGGTACTTGCTGCGTTTTTACAAACTGCTTAGTGTATTTTGCGTTTAGTAGTGCACTTTGTAGCTGTTGTTTTTTACGTCGCCAAAACGACTTTTTAACTTTTACTGATCTATCACGAATATCACTTTGTGAATTATCAGGTTGTGATACCGGGTAGGGCAGCAAAGAGTATCCATAAACACCGGTTTCCCACACGTGCTGTAAATCGCAGTCAACGGGGCGGCCAAATATGGCTGTGGCTTTTAATAGCGCTTTTGCACCTTCAAAACTAACAGCAGTTGCACAGCAGCCAGACATAAGCTTTTTATGAATAACTAAGTGTTGCTCATCAGCAAGGGGCTTTGTAAAGGCAATTTCCCGATTTCGGTCTTTATAAGCGGCCAATTTTATTAGCTGCCAAGGCTGTTTTAATGTACTAATGTTTTCAATTGCACTGTGAATAGAGCGGTCGAGAACAAAGTCATCTTCTAAAATAATGGCGTAATCTAATTGCCTATCGACAATGGTTTGCCATGCTTTTCTGTGACTCAGGTAACAGCCAATTTCACCTTTACTCAATGGCTTATGGTATTTTTTTATATTTAAATCAGCACTATAGTGCTTGGCTATCTCTGTATCAGACAGCTCTCTTCCATCAATTGCATCAAGGCGTTCAAATGCCAAATTTTGTGCGTTGAGCTCATGGCTAACACGGTTTAATCGTTCAGTAGAGCTTGCTAAGTTAATTACAAAAATAGCGGTCATTATCGTTACCTGATGGTCAGTTTGAATCAGGCTAACAAGCTTTAATGACGCTTGGGTGTCAGAACTATTTCGCTTTTATGTCAGGGCGAGGAGTATTTAAAATCGCTTGCTTTTCTTGCTCGGATAAAATGATCCAATCAAAAATTTCATCATTACTGCGACCACAGCCAGTGCAATAACCATTTAGGCGATGACATTGACCGATGCAATCTGTTTTAAATTGACTGGTTGGTTTTTTTGAATTTGTCATAGTGATGTGAAGGCTAATATAGCCTTCATGAGTGTATTACTTACCTTCAATTGGCTTACCAATTTCAAGCGTGGTAGACCAAGGCTGTTTGCGTGATAGGGTTTTACCCGAATGAATTGAGATAACAGGGTTGTTTTCGTCAAGCACAAACGTGGTGCGTAACGATTCAGCTGACTCTTTTTGTGTTTGGTGCCAATTATTACCCGCTAAACAAGCTTGGGTAAAATTAACTGCACGAGTGTGATCAGCGACAGCTTGTTGCTGTTGCTCGTAGTTGCCAACACAGCGGTAGGTAACATTGTCTTTATCAAGCGCCGTGATTTGACAGTTATCGGCAATAAGGTTGTATTTCGCTGTCCATGTTTCCATGTATTTAGTATTTACACGGCTACGTTTTAAGCCTTCAAAGCGGTTGTCGTAAGCACCTAATAGGGCGTTGATTTTCTCGCAAGGGGTTAGGTTATCAATGGCCGCTTGTTGTTCAGTTGTTAGTCCTGTACAACCAGTTAAAACAAGGCCAGTTAGTAAGGCGGCGAGTGGCTTTTTCATATCAGGCTATCCTTTTAAATAGCAGTTCCTTAAACGTTTCCTAAAGGATACCTAAGCCCTTGTAAAAATGCTAATAAAGATTGGTAATTACAATTTAAAATGCCTTCGCAAAGGAAGGCATTATAGTTGCTAAAAACTATAAAAGCGTGAGCTTACATCTTGGTTTTGCCTGCAATGTTGGTTACTTTTACTGAGCCAGAGCCATCACTTAGTAACTCAAAGTTTGCTGCAGTATCAACGCGAATGCTGCCTGAGCCATCTGAAACGACAACATCACCCGAAATATCATTTAAGTCGATACCGCCAGAGCCATCATGTACTTCAATATTGCCCTGTGCGTTGGCAACATCAATATTACCTGAGCCGTCATGAATTTTAATATCACGGCTGATATTGCGTGCCTCTATGCTACCCGAACCATCATTGATTTCTAATGTGCCTGTAATGTCATTTGCGGTAATTGAACCTGAACCATCGTTGATCACAGTATTCGCAACTTTGCTAATGATAATTTCACCAGAGCCATCGTGCACATTTACATTAAATGAGCGAGGGATAGCAACGGTTAAATCAATGCGAGTTTGCTTATTGGTGTGGTAATCGCACTGGCCTGCACTAAGCGCTGCGTTATTGCCTTTGGCTTCAAGGTTTAAGCAGTATTCATCATGAGGCTTTTCTTGATAAATCTCGGCTTTAACGGTTACTTCATCACTGTCACTACCGGTAATGTGTAAAAAACCAGAGCCTGCTTCTACTTTTAAAGCGCTTAATGAGGCTGCATCTAGCGTTAGGTTTTTAGTTTCTTGTAGTGGCATATCACCCCAAGCAAATGTTTGTGCTGATAATAAGCCTGCGGCAATGAGTGAAAGCGTTTTTACTGTACTTAACATGGTTCTTCCCTTTCATATGTGTGGTGTTATTAGCTTAGTCGTAGGTGCTGATAAAAAAGGTTTAAAGGCTTTAAAAACTTTTTTACACAAATAGGCAAGAAAGCGCGAGCTTCAGGCATTTATGGTTTTTAACTATGCTTTAGACTGAAATAGTAGACCATAACCTAAGCAAGCCAAGGAGAAACATATGAGTGATTCAGCGCAAACAAACGATATGCAAGTAATTAAGTCAGGTTCTCAAGATCCAATTGCAGGGCCAGCAGAATGTTTCACAGGTAAAGTGCAAATCAGTACTTTATTTAATGCACCAGCACCTGCCCGCGTTGGTGTTGCTGTGGTGGAGTTTTCAAAAGGAGCTCGCACAAATTGGCATTCTCATCCACTCGGCCAAGTTTTATTAGTTACAGAAGGTCAAGGTTGGACACAGTGCGAGGGTGGTGAGAAAACAGTCATCAATCCAGGTGATTTAATTTGGTGTAATTGCGGGAAGCGACACTGGCATGGTGCGACTGCTGATAGTGCAATGAAGCATGTAGCAGTTCAAGAAGCACTCGATGGTAAACCTGTTGACTGGTTCGAAGCTGTTTCAGATGAAGATTATTTAGCATAAGGTACATTGAGATGTGTGACAAACATGAAACGCAAGACTTATCACGTCGTAATTTTATTAAAACGAGTTCAGCTTTAGGTGCAGGCCTGTTATTAGGTGGCTTTGCGGCGCCTTCATTTGCAGCATCATCTGAGCAGCTTGCAAATGGCAATATAAAATCTCGTGGCTATGCGGCTTTTGATAATTCAGGCTTACTAAAGCCATGGGAGTTCGAAAGACGCCCAGTAGGCGATAACGATATTTTAATCGAAATTAAATTCGCCAGTATTTGCCACTCAGATATTCATCAGATGAAAGGGCATTGGGGCGCACAGCAATACCCTCAAGTACCAGGTCATGAAATTGCAGGTATTGTAACTGCGGTCGGTAAGAATGTGACTAAGTTTAAAGTGGGCGACCGTGCTGGTGTAGGCTGTATGGTTGATAGCTGTCTTGACTGTAATAGCTGTAAAGATCAAGGCGAGCAATATTGCCCAGAAACAAAATTTACTTATGGTTACCCTGATGAGCGCTCACCGACAGGTATAACACAAGGTGGTTACTCGAATAACATTGTTGTTCGCGATCATTTTGCAGTGCATATTCCTGAAAACATTAGTTTAGAGCATGCTGCTCCTTTATTATGTGCCGGCATTACAACGTATTCTCCGCTGCTTAAATTCAACTTGAAAAAAGGCGATAAAGTAGGTGTTGTTGGTATTGGTGGGCTTGGGCACTTAGCTGTTAAATTGGCTGTGTCACAAGGTGCTGATGTCTATGCGTTCACAAGCTCAAAAGATAAAGTAGCCGATATTAAAGCCTTTGGCGCTAAAGTGGTTGTTGTTGACGGTGAAGACGCTTACAACGAGCATAAGTCGCAGCTTGATTATTTAATTAATACCTTGCCAGTGAAATATGATATCGCTAAATATGCATCATTAGTAAAACCATTCGGCACGTATACCCAAGTGGGTATGCCAGAAGAGTTTTCATTAAATATGAATGCATTAGCATTGGCTGCAAGCCGCGTAAACTTTAATGCTTCGTTAATTGGTGATATGCAAGAAACGCAAGAAGTTGTTGATTACTGTGCTAAGAATAATATTCTGCCAGCAACCCAGTTAATCAAAGCCTCTGAAATCAATAATGCATGGCAAAGCGTGGTGGAGAAAAAAGCGCGCTATCGTTATGTAATTGATGCCTCGACATTTTAAATAATTTTTAGATTGAGTAAGCCAAACGCCATACCTAGTATGGCGTTTTTTGTTGTTCCTTTTTTATTCGGTAATTTATCGCTTAAAGAGCGAATACTGCCGTAAAAACATATCATTATTTTTTTCTTTTGCTAACTTAAACTCTTTGGCCTCCATGGAGTAATAATGAAAAAAATAACCTTCCTGAGTACGTTGTTGTGCACTAGCTTTTTTGTTTGTAGCGAAGAAACAGATACAACCTTGAACGCTTATGCCGCTGGGTACGTCGCCAATTTTACCTGTAGTGCCACGTTTAACGCTGGCAAAAGCAAAGATCAAATCAATATAGATGAACTTACCGGTATTTACCCTTTAATAGCAGACACTGTAAAAACACTAAAAGCGAACATTGATACTGAGCACAAACGAGTCATTGTTGATTACGATAAAGATAAGCAGCGCATATCGGTGTGGCGGCCTCGTTTAGGCTGTGTTGATTTACCCGTAGGGGCAAGCCTTAAAGCTGCAAAACTCGTGCAAGCACCGTTTAAAGAAAACTTAGCCTACCAAAAGGATGATGGTAAGCCTTGGCAAATGCTAAATGGTGTTAATAAAGCGACGGGCAATAAGGCGCTTGATGAGGTTATTGCACAGGCTTTTACTCGTCATTATGGTGAAGGCGCACGAACTTCGGCAATTTTGATAGCAAGCCCTGATGCGATTCTAGCAGAGCAATATAAAGCAGGTTTTACACCTGAAACTGCCCAGCGTACTTGGTCTGTTGCAAAAAGTATTGGCGCGAGCATTATTGGTGTGGCGGTAGCGCAAAAGCGGCTTGATGTTACAAAGCCTACGGGGCTTGAAAGCTGGTCTCACCCGCTTGACCCACGCGGCGAAATTACCCTTGAAAACTTGCTTCACATGGCATCAGGTTTAGACAGTAATAAAGCGGGCAATCGTACGGATCGTGTCTATATGGGCGGCGGTTTAGTGTCTGATACTGCGACTCATACTGCGTTAGAAGTAAAGCCTGGTAGCCGTTGGAAATACGCCAATAACGACACCATGTTAGCGCTACGTACCTTACGAGAAACGTTCAACGATGAAGCGAGCTATTTGCGTTACCCATATGACAATTTACTCGATAAAATCGGCATGCAGCACACGTTTTTAGAGTCAGATTGGCAAAGTGACTTTATTTTGTCATCGCAAGTGTGGACTACTTCGCGGGATCTTGCTCGCTTGGGGCTATTACACCTGAATAATGGCCGCTGGCAAGGTGAGCAAATATTACCAAAAGACTGGTTAAGTTATATTAGTAAACCTGCCCCTGCTCAACCCTCTGTAACGGCACCGGGATACGGCGCACAGTGGTGGCTTTATAACGAACGTTTTCCTGAGTTACCAAACGATACCATTGCAGCGCGAGGCAACCGTGGTCAATTTTTAGTGATCATTCCAAGCGAGCAGTTAGTGATTGTTAGGCGAGGGTACGACCTTGCAGGGCTTAAAGGCTTTAGTGAGCATGATTTTGCTCGTGATGTTTTAAAAGCACTGGGCAGATAAAGTCAGGCAATAAAAAAGCTGCTTTGTGGCGTACAGAAGCAGCTTTGCTAACTGGAGAGTTAGTATCTACTACAAGGGCTCTATAGTGACATCCGCTTGGCCTAAACTTTTAAAAAACTGACTATCGCCCGTTATTTTGCCAAGTTTTATAAGACCATTTGCATAACTCTGCTGCTTATAAAAGAGCGCAAGGTTACCCCAAGGTGCGTAATAAGTGATGTCTCCTGCGCCGGCATCGGTGCCAGCAGGTAAGCCTTGTAGATTTAATTTCTCTGGTAAAGTGGCAATTTTCTCAGCATTGGCGAAGTCTTCTACTTTTAAAGTCAATGGTAGAAGTTGATAAAAATGCTTAGCGGCATTGTTACTTTCTAGCGTCGCTTGCATAGTTTTGCCGTTACTGGTGAACTTTATTTGCATTTCACTTACCATCTTTACTGCTTTTTTAAATATTGCTTATCTGTTACTGGCTCTAACCAATCAACAACCTTACCGTCTTTTGATTCTTGAATAGCTAAGTGCATCATGGCTGTTTTATCTGTAGCACCGTGCCAATGTTTAACATTAGCAGGAATATGTACAACGTCACCTGGTTTTATAACCTGAGGTTGTCCATGCCACTGATTAACCCAGCCCATACCTGATGTAACAATTAAGGTTTGGCCAACAGGGTGGGTGTGCCAGTTTGTTCGAGCGCCGGGCTCAAATGTTACCATGGCACCAGCGGCTTTCGCTTCGCCATGAGCTTGGAAACTAGGCTCGACGCGTACTTTGCCCGTGAAATACTTGTCGAGCCCAGTCATTGGGTACTGAGTGCCATTTTTTTGCACTGTGATTTGCGGTAATTCTAAACGTTGTGAAGAGGCGTTTTCTGCATGACTAAATGCACTCATCGTTATGATAAGGGTACCGATAATATACTTCATACTTTTCTCCATGTGTTTGTAACCGAACGAATCTTCATTTTGGCTAAAAACTGTGCCTTTAAAAAGTACAATGCACGCAAGTTATTGCCTATTAGTCCGAGGCGGCAAATTTATCACTGGTCAATATTGTATAACCGAGCGTATAGTTAAGTATCTTGAATTTAATTGGGTTGGTTATGCATTCAGATTATGATGCTATTGCTAAAATGAGCGCTGCTTTAGCAGACAGGATTGCGCCGCTTATTGGCCAGCAAGAAACTGCTGATAGCGTGATTGAGGATTTGTTTTTTTATCGACAAACACAGGCCGCCACCTCTTGTTCAATGTGTGTGGTTGAACCAAGTATTGCACTGGTGCTACAAGGGGCAAAAAGCATGACCTTGGGCGAAGATGTGTTCAAGTATGACCCACACAAGTATTTGATTACCTCTATTGATTTGCCTGCAAAAATGCAAGTTCTTGAAGCAAAAGACGACGCACCTTATTTAGGCTTAGTGTTAAAGCTTGATTTGGCTATGTTAGGTGAACTGATTTCGCAAATACCGCTCGACAAATTAAACAAGCAATCACTCAATAAGGGAATGACCTTAGGTGAGATGACAGAACCGCTCCTTAACGCTTTTACACGATTAATTGATCTGGTTGATGATCCTGAGTCTATGCCAGTGCTTGCGCCATTAATTAAACGCGAAATTTTTTGGCGTGTACTTAACAGTGAGCATGGGGCAGAGCTTCGCCATATAGTGTCAACAGGTAGCCAAGGGCTGAGAATTGCTCGTAGTGTTAAGTGGTTAAAAGAAAACTATGATCAACCCTTGAGTGTAGAGGACTTAGCGGGTCTTGCTAAAATGAGTAAATCGACTTTCCATCATCATTTTCGAGACCTAACTTCAATGAGTCCGTTGCAATATCAAAAGCGTTTAAGGTTAATGGAAGCTAGAAGGTTGATGGTTGGCGAGAGTATGGATGCCTCAGGTGCTGCTTTTAAGGTTGGCTACGAAAGCCCTTCACAATTTTCTCGTGAGTATTCTCGGTTTTTTGGTTTATCACCAAAACGAGATGTAGAAGCTTTTTTAGCAACGGCTAAATAGCCGGCTACTTATAATACCAATGGGCAATAATAGTTAATTAAGCGAATTGATATAAAAAACGAATGGGCATATCCCTATGTCCCATTCGTTACCATGACACGTTTTAGTTAAAGACTTGCTGTGAAAAATTCAGCAATTTTAGTGAATGGAATTAAACCCACATCATCATATAAATCAACATGACCTGCATTTGGTACAACCAATAATTGTTTAGGTTCAGCAGCTAAATCATAGGCTTGTTGGCTAAACTCAAATGAGTGAGCGTGTTCACCAGCAACAAACAGCAATGGACGTGGTGAAATAGTCTCAATATCGTTAAATGGATAAAAGTTCATAAAACGCACATTGCTGCTTAATGTTGGGTGTGTTGTTAAATCTGCTGATGAACGCTCTGGTGTATATTCACCACGCTCAGTGCGGTAAAAGTCATAAAACTCTTTTGCAATTGGGTGTGAGCTTTCATCAATGTGATGGGGGCAGCCGCCAGTGTATTGTACTTCGCCACCAAGGTACTCAACATTACGCTGCTCTGCAGCCTCATCGAGCATATCTTTACGCATATCAAGATCAATAGAGTTGCCTAAACCATTGCGCGTTGCGCCACCCATGTCATACATACTAACTGTTGCCACAGCTTTGATACGTGGGTCAATTTTTGCGGCACTAATGATGAAACCACCACTACCACATACACCTAAACCACCAATGCTTTCTTTGTTGACGTATGAACGGCTAGCAAGGTAATCGACACCGGCACTGAATGACTCTGCGTATAAATCAGGTAGTACAGTATTACGTGGTTCGCCGTCACTTTCGCCCCAGAAGCTAAGATCAACTGCCAAAGTTACAAAGCCTAGCTCTGCAAGTTTAGTTGCATATAAAGTAGCACTTTGCTCTTTTACCGCACCCATAGGATGACCAATTACAAGTGCCGGAAGATTCGCACCTTTCTCTGCATTTTTAGGTGTAAAAAGATTACCGACTACATTCATTTGTAATTGGTTTTTGAAAATTACTTTTTCAAAGTTAACAGCATCGCTTTGGTAAAAATTATCAGTTGAGGTTGTCATAACTCTCTCCTATTTTTTGCTTAACAGGGACTGCAATTTGTTTTCACAATGCAGCTTTGATGAGGTTATTGTCGGTTATTTGTGCAGTTTGGCGTTATATTAGAACAGTCGATTTATTGCCTAAAAGTGTCGAATGTATTTTTAGGTGCTTAAAATGAACATTAGGTAGCCCAAGTATGAGCCACCTAATGATTTTTTAGGGTGTTTTTATAGTGAAATAGCTGGCAATAGCTGCAAAAAATAAGATAGCTGCGCTAACAAAGAAGGTAATAGGGTAGTCATAAACATCGAATAATATGCCGCCGAATGTTGAGCCTAGCGCTATCGAAAATTGAATAATTGCTACCATCAATCCTCCTGCAACTTCAGCATCTTTTGGTAAAGCACGAGCTACCCAGCTCCACCAAGCAACAGGCGCTGCAGTTGCAATTAACCCCCATAATCCAAGTAATACGATGTTGATGTTAAAAAGAGATATTTGATTAGCTAAACAAAATGCTATTAAAGCCATAACCGCAGGAGCTGCTATTAATGCAAACGCTAAACTGAGCTTTATCACCTTGCTGATCAATAAGGTGCCAATAAAGCCTGCAAAACCGATAACAAATAACACCATAGAGACTTGTTGGCTGGTGGCTTGAAACGCTGACTCTAAAAAGGGCCTTACATAGGTAAATAAAGTAAATTGCCCCATAAATAGCAGCGCGACAGCTAGCATACCAAAACGGACGAGTGGCTTTTTAAATAACTTAAATGCAGAAAAAGGTCCTTTTGATTGCTGCTGAGCTGGCATGCTAGGCAAAGCCTGCCATTGCCAAAATACAGCAATAGCAATAAATGGCACTAAACACATAAACGCGCCTCGCCAGCCAAGAACACTGCCTAAATAACTGCCAAGTGGTGCTGCAATTATCATGGCAAGACCATTACCACCATTAAATACTGCCAGTGCTTTAGGCACTTTTTCCTCGGGAACTAAGCGCATTGCAGAAGCAGTTGAAAGTGACCAATAGCCACCAATGACTAAGCCGATTAACGCACGACCAAGCATATAAACAGCGTAACTATCAGCTACAGAGATTGTTAAAGTTGACAGTAGCATTATCAAGGTTAGAGCGACTAGTAAGGTTTTTCGATCACTTTTAGCAAATAAAGGACTCATGAATAGACTCGTGACCACCGCAAAAAAGCCAGATATTGCTAACCCCTGACCAACCATGCCTTTACTAATTGATAAATCTTCAGCCATAGGTGTTAATAAGCTTACAGGCATAAACTCGCAGGCTATTAAGGCGAAAATACATAATGTCATCGCAAAAACCCCACTCCAATTAGCTTGCTGCTCCATAGGCTGATCATCTTGATAGGTTGAGTAATTTGTCATGCTAGTCCATACAGTTAAATGTGATGGAGTATTTTTTCAGACATAGGTTGAATAGACTAGCTAATGAATACTAATATGCTTTATTAGTAATACTTATTAAAAGGCTGGTGGATGATCAAACAAAACCTCAATGAATTGAACTATTTTGTCATTGTGGCAAGAACTGGCAGTTTTACGCGTGCTGCGGCCCAGTTAGGCGTGACTCAGTCAGCTTTGAGTCAGGCTATTCGTTCACTAGAAGCAAATTTAGATATTCGTTTGTTAACCAGAACAACTCGAAGCGTATCACCGACACTCGCCGGGGAGCGTTTACTCAATGCAATAGGGCATCGTTTTGATGATATTGAAAATGAGTTAGAAGCGTTAACTGAACTCAGAGACAAACCTGCGGGTACGGTAAAAATTACCTGTGGTGACTTTATCATTCAGAACACATTACTCCCAAAACTGGCCAATGTATTAAAGCAATACCCCGATATTAATATTGAGTTTAATGTTAACTATGGCTACACAGACATTGTTGCTCAGCGTATCGACGCTGGCGTTCGTCTTGGCGAAACTATAGATAAAGATATGATTGCAGTGCCTATTGGTAAAGAGCTCAATATGGCAGCCGTTGCAAGCCCTGAGTATTTTACTAAGCATCCAAAGCCTAACACGCCAAAGGATCTTACTGCACATAATTGTATCAATATTCGCTTTCCGACTCATGGCGGTTTATATGCGTGGGAGTTTGAAAAAGAGGGTGAAGAACTTAATGTGAATGTACGCGGTCAATTAATCTTTAATACCTCTCATCATATTGTTGAGGCGGCGTTAAAGGGGTTAGGTATTGCGTTTCTACCTGAAGAAGAGTTTGGTGAGCATATAAAAAATGGTAATTTAATTAAAGTGTTGGCTGATTGGTGCCCTGCATTTCCTGGTTATTATTTGTATTACCCGAGCCGAAGGCAACCGTCTCCGGCATTTAAAATTGTGTTAGAAGCATTAAAACAGCAATAGAGTGCGGTATTTAGATACCACACTCTATAATTATTAATTATGGCGGCCTTTTAAACAGCTCACCACATCAGCCAGCGATAAGCCTTGGCGCTGTAATAACACTGTTAAGTGATACAGTAAGTCTGCTGATTCATTGGTTAATTCATCGTTATCATGTTTCATGGCTGCAAGGGCAACTTCAACACCTTCTTCACCCACTTTTTGGCAACTACGGCTTAAGTCTTTTGCAAACAAAGACGCTGTGTAGCTTTTGCTTGGATCATCGTCTTTACGCGAAACAATCACTTGTTCAAGCTCAGCTAAAAACGACAAGCTAGGTTTAGCATCATCGCCGAAGCAGCTTTGTGTACCTAGGTGGCATGTTGGCCCAAGTGGGTTTGCCAGTACTAATAGTGAGTCGTAATCGCAGTCGGTGTGTACTGAGACTACTTCAAGGTAGTTTTCTGATGTTTCGCCTTTGGTCCATAAACGCTCTTTAGAGCGCGAGTAAAAGGTTACTTTTTGCTTGTCGAAAGTGGCAGCTAATGCATCTTGATTCATAAAGCCTTGCATTAAAATTACCCCAGAGCGTGCGTCTTGCACGATAGCTGGGATCAATTCGCTTTTGGCAAAGTCGACTTGAGAAAGAGTGTCTTTGGTTAATTGCATAGTCTTGCCGCTACATTATTATCGATTAAAAATTGTTTTAGTTCGCCAATATCAATGACGTTCTTGTGAAATACGCTGGCAGCGAGCGCACCATCAACTTGGCTTTGCTGAAATACATCAACAAAGTCCTGCATCGTACCTGCGCCGCCCGATGCAATCAGAGGAATATCGCACAGTGCACGCATTTTTGATAGCTGAACATTGTCGTAGCCTTTACGCACGCCATCTTGATTCATGCAATTTAGTACGATTTCACCAGCGCCTAGGTCTTGCACGCGCTTAACCCATTCTTCGGTTTTGTAGCGAGTACGGCTTGATGCATTTGGGTCGCCAGTCAGCTGGTAGACTAAATACTCACCAGTGTTTTCATCATAAAAGCTATCAATACCCACAACTACGCATTGTTTACCAAACTCATCGTGTAATTCTTTGATAAGTTCTGGACGAGCAATTGCAGGGCTATTAATACTGATTTTATCTGCACCACGTTCTAAAACACGTGCTGCATCGGCAACAGATTTAATGCCGCCTGCCACACAAAATGGAATATCAATGTGGCGTGCAATATTCTCTACCCAATTAACATCAAGTAGGCGTTTTTCGACGCTGGCACTGATTTCATAAAACACCAGTTCATCCGCACCGGCATCGCTGTAGGCTTTGGCAAGCGTTAAAATATCACCAACCACTTCATGGCCTTTAAATTTAACACCTTTAACGACTTGGCCGTCTTTTACATCTAAACAAGGGATTATGCGTTTTGATAACATGCTAGCGCCTCCTCAACATTAAAGGCACCATCAAGCAATGATTTACCTAAGATAACACCGCCAACGCCCAGTTTTTTCAGCTTTGCAATATCATCAAGTGAGCTTACACCGCCTGAAGCTTGAACTTTAATCTCGCTGTTGTGGTTGGTTAAATCTTCATAAAGTGCAAACGAAGGACCAGTCATGGTGCCGTCTTTACTGATGTCAGTACACAGAAAATCAACCACACCCAGTGCCACGTAAAAATCAACAAGTTCGAACAAACCAAACTCAGATTCACTTAACCAACCATGTGTTGCGGGTGCCCAGCCGTTGTCAGTTTTATTAACATCCAGTGCGATAACAAAGTGAGAGCTGCCAAATTTTTCAATCCAGGCCTTTACTTGTTCGCGCTTTTCAACGGCCATTGAGCCAATCACGACTTGGTTAGCACCGGCTTCAAGCCAGTCAGCAACATCTTGCTCAGAGCGAATACCACCGCCCACTTGATAAGGCACATTAAGCGCTTTGGTTGCAGCTTGAATATGCTGCCACTGTTTTTTATTTGGATCGCGCGCGCCTTCTAAATCAACTAGGTGCAGTTTGCCTGCGCCGCTGTTTGCGTACTCTTGTAAGCGTGCGCCAAGTTCGTAAGGGTAAAATTGTGCTGTATCATACTTACCTTGGTATAAGCGCACAATTTGGTTTTGTAATACATCGAGTGCTGGAATAATCACGTTTATTTCTCTTATTTTTTGCTGCGCTTACAGCTGCCAATCTAAAAAGTTTTGTAAAAGTCGGGTGCCTACTTTGGCGCTTCGCTCTGGGTGGAACTGCATGCCTGCGTAGTTATCTTTGGCAACTATCGCTGAAAAAGCTTGCCCGTATTCACCGCTAACTAGGGTGGCATCGTTCACTGTGTGAGCAAAGCTATGCACAAAGTACACTTGATCTTGCGCCGATAACCCTTTGGTAAGGGCATGCTCTTTTAACACACTTAGGTCATTCCACCCCATGTGTGGTGAGGTTAATGTGCCCACTTCTAAGTGCTTAACAACACCCGGAATTTTACCAAGGCAATCAACGTTGCCTTCTTCAGTGCTGTCGCAAAGTAATTGCATGCCTAAACAAATGCCCATCAATGGACGCTGATATTCATCAATTGCTTGCTGCCAACCACCGTCTTTTAAGCGTTTCATGGCAACAGAAGCATGACCTACGCCAGGTAAAATCGCACGTTCAAAGCCTTTTAGTTGCTCAGGTGAGGTGATCACCTCAGGCGTTTTCCCTAAGCGCTCAAAGGCAAAACGAACTGAGTTAATGTTGGCACAACCGGTATTAATTATGGCAATCATAAACACCCCTTAGAGCTTGCTGTTTGTTGTGAGGCATCTTTTGCAATCGCAGCGCGAAGTGCTCTTGCAAACGCTTTAAAAAGGCCTTCAACTTGGTGATGACAGTTACCATCGCTAACCGACAGAATTAGGCTCATTGCGGCATTATCACTTAAGCTTTTAAAGAAGTGCTCAACCATTTGCACGTCTAAGTCGCCCACTTTTTCACGGCTAAAATCAGCATTTAATACAAACGAGGCGCGGCCCGATAAGTCAATTTGCGCTTCTGCTTTACATTCATCCATAGGGAGTGCAAAGCCATAGCGACCAATTTGCGTTTTTGTACCTAGCGCTTGTTTAAGGGCAAGGCCAAGTGCAATGCCGATATCTTCAACTAGGTGGTGCTCATCAATGTGTAAGTCGCCAGTGGCTTGAATATTAAGTCCGATATTGGCGTGTGTACGAATTTGGTCAAGCATGTGATCGAAAAAGCCAAGGCCAGTGCTAATTTCGCCATTTTTTGTTTGGTCTAAATTAACTTGCACATCAATTTGCGTTTCTTTGGTGTTACGAGTGACACGACCTTCACGGTTTGCGGTTGTCAGCTTAGTGACAATGGCATCCCAGCTGCCGTCATACAAAATTCCTTCGCAGCATAAGTTATTGGCAAGTCCGATATCTGTTTGGCGGTCACCAATCACAAATGAGCGTGCTAAATCGACTTTACCTGAGCGCATCAGCTCAGTAAGTAAACCAGTTTTTGGTTTACGGCAGTCACAATTTTGCTCATCAAAGTGCGGGCAGATCAGAACTTCATCAAATTTAATCCCTTGGCTGTTTAAGATATCCATCATCTTGTCTTGGGCAATATCAAAATCAGCGGTCGGGAAGCTATCAGTGCCTAAACCATCTTGGTTTGAAACCATCACAAGGCGGTAACCTGCCGCTTGAAGTTGTAATAGAGCAGGGATCACATTCGGCAAGAACACTAATTTTTCTAGGCTATCAACCTGTTTGTCGGTGATAGGCTCTTCGATAATCGTGCCATCGCGGTCAATAAATAAATACGGGTTGCTCATGATAATTCCTGTTCTACTGTATTGCTGGTCAGTGATAAGCCATCTAACCAAATTTTTACTTGTTCTAGTTCTTGCTCGTTACCGATAGAAATTCGTAACCAATCATTTTCGCCATATAAAGTGAAGGCACGCATCACGAGTCCTTGCTCAAGTGCGATATTAAATGATTGTTTGTCTTTTAGTTTTAAGGTGACGAAGTTACCTTCACCGCTCAGTACTTTGATAACAGCAGGTGATTGCTCAAGCCAGCTTTTCAGTTTGGCTTTTAAGCTATTTAAAATCGTTACCTGACGGCGCATTGAAGCGATGTTGTCGCTACTTAATGCATCTGCGGCAATGCTCGCAACCACCGTTGATACAGGGTAAGGCGCAATCACTTTACGAATAGGCGCAAGTAGCTCACTGTTGGCAAGCGTAAAGCCTGTTCTTAAACCCGCAAGTGCAAATGCTTTTGATAAGGTTCTTAGTACCACAAGGTTACTAAATTCGTTGATCAGGCTTGCCGCTGTTTGTTCTGGGCAAAATTCTATATAAGCTTCATCCACCACTACAATCGCTTTACCCGCAAGTTGCTGGGTGATTTTTCTGATTTTGTCTAGGCTTGTCATGCTGCCGGTAGGGTTATTTGGATTACAAATAAACACCAGCTTTGAATCAGCAACCGCAGTGACAATCTCATCAACTGTGCCTTTTAATAACAGCTCTTGAGTTAAACCGTTAATCGCAATGTTGTGGGTATCAGCAGTGACTTTGTACATGCCGTAAGTTGGCAAAAAAAGTGCAATGGTATCTTTAGCAGGGCTACAAAAAGTACGTACTAATAGTTCAATACCTTCGTCAGCACCGCGGGTCATCAGTACTTGCTCTGGCTCTAAATTAGCATAGCAAGCGTAACGGGTGATCACTTGCTGAGGCTGCGGATCTGGGTAGCGATTTAAATCAGTTAAATTGATATTTGGCGTACGTGAATACGGGCTTTCATTGGCATTTAACCACGTTGTGCCTGTTAGTTTTTCACTTTTCGCTGAACTATAGGCTGTAAGCGCTGCAATGTTATCTGGCAACAGCGTTGTTATTTTTGAATTATCGCTCATTGTTCATAGCCTCAAGACGAATTGAAACAGCATTAGCGTGAGCATCAAGCCCCTCTGCTGCGGCCAAAGGTAAAATTGCTTTAGATAATTCACGTAAGCCATTTTTACTGATGGTTTGCACTGTGTAAGTTCTAAAGAAGTCCAGTAAGTTTAAGCTCGAATAGGTCGCACTGTAACCATACGTTGGTAGTACGTGGTTCGTACCCGATGCATAGTCACCTGCAGACTCCGGAGTGTAATCACCCACAAATACTGAGCCGGCATTTTTCACTAAGCTTAAATAAGGCTGCGCATCAGCAAGCTGTAGAATAAGGTGCTCAGGACCATATTGCGCAGACACCGCAAAGGCTTGCTCAACCGAGTCGACTAATATCAAGCTTGAGTTTGCTAGGGCTTGCTCGGCAGTGTCTTTACGACTTAATTTTGCTAGTTGCTCTGTTAATGCTTGCTGTGTTTTTTCAATAATGCGTTCGCTGTTACACAGTAAAATAACCTGTGAATCAGCACCGTGCTCCGCTTGAGATAATAAATCTGCCGCAATAAACTCTGGGTTTGCACGCTCATCAGCGATCACTAGCACTTCAGAAGGGCCTGCTGGCATATCAATCGCCATGCCCGGAATAGTTTGCGCAACAAGTTGTTTTGCCATGGTGACAAAGCTATTTCCCGGGCCAAAAATCTTGTTCACTTTAGGCACTGACTCTGTACCGTAAGCCATAGCTGCAATCGCTCCGGCGCCGCCACTTTCTATAATGGTTTTAATACCACATAGTTTTGCCGCATATAAAATGGCAGGGTTGATAGTTTCATCGGCTTTCACAGGTGTAGTCAGCACAACGGTTTGTGCACCACTTAATTGTGCAAGCACCCCTTGCATGATCACGGACGATGGCAATGGCGCACTGCCACCTGGCACGTAAATACCTACCGCTTCAATGGCTTGATATTTAAGTTCACACAATACCCCTGGTTGTGTTGTTAACTTAATGTCTTTAGGTAATTGTGCTTGGTGAAAACGTTTTACATTGGCGTAGGCCGTTTCGATGGCGGCTTTTAACTCGTTTGATAATAACTGCTCAGCTTGGTTTATTTCTTCAACTGGCACTAATAAGCGAGGCGTTTCGCGCTTATCAAACTCTGTTGCCATCTTTAATAACGCTGCGTCACCTTGTGTTTTAACTGCATTTAAGATGTCGATGCAAATTGCTTCAACCTCTTTACTTGCAGTAACAGCAGGGCGGGTAAGTACCGCCTGCTGTGCTTGTTGATTTTCCTCATTCCAGCGAAACATGGATAATTACTCCATCATTTTTTCAATTGGCATAACAAGAATTGAGTTGGCACCTAGTGCTTTTAACTGTTCCATTGTTTCCCAGAAAAGGGTTTCGCTGCTAACCATGTGAAGTGCTACATAATCGTCGCTACCAGCAAGCGATAGTAAAGTCGGTTGGCCTGTGCCAGGTAGTAAGTCGCATACTTCATCAAGCTTTGCTTTTGGTGCGTGTAGCATGATGTATTTACTTTCTTTTGCTTGGCGCACACCACGTAAACGCGGCATTAACGTGTTGATTAAATCAAGTTTGCTTTGATCAGTAAGGTCTTTGTTTTGAATTAAACATGCATTTGATTCTAAGATGGTGTCGCCTTGCATCAAGCCATTAGCTTCTAAGGTTGCACCGGTAGACACTAGGTCACAAATTGCATCAGCTAAACCAGCACGCGGAGCAACTTCAACAGAGCCCGTTAACATGACTGTGCTTGCGTTAATGCCTTCGCGTTTTAGGTACTGGCTTAAGATTTCTGGGTAAGTAGTGGCAATGCGTTTACCTTCAAACCAGCTTTTATCTTGCGGACCAAGTTCTTGTGGCCATGCAAGTGCTAGGCGGCAGTAACCAAAATCAAGTTTAGAAAGTTTGTTTACTTCGAATGCCACGCCTTGGCGTTCGCGTTCGGCTTGAACTTCAACAAGTACGTTTTCACCAACGATACCTAGGTCACACACACCGTCCATTACTAGGCCCGGAATATCGTCATCGCGTACACGAAGTACGTCAATTGGCATGTTGGTAGAGTGTGCGATTAAACGTTGTTCACGAAGATTTAATTTAACACCAAGTTGCTTTAGTAACTCTTGGCAGTCTTTTGATAAGCGGCCGCCTTTTTGGATGGCGATTCGTAAACGGTTGGTATTGCTCATTATTCATTTTCCTTTAATTCAAAAACTAAAAACCCCGAGGGAACCTCAGGGCGAAAATAAATAATTTGGTTGATTGCTCGCCAGAGGTTCCTTTTAGGAATAACCTCTCAGCGAAAAACCTGACAGGCTATTCCGGTGAATGATGGTGATGATGGATAGTTGTCAGATTGAAGCGCATAATTTTTCCTGTATTGCACTCGTTTGTATAAACCAGTGCGTAAATCTGTTTAAATAAGTTACGTATATAGATAAACATGCTTTGCTAATCTTTGGCAAGCATTTTTTTGCGAAATTAAAGTATATGCTATAACTGCCGATAATAAATGGATAGATAGGAGGTACAAATGGATATCATGATCCCCTTTTTAGGTCGAATTACGCGCTTACAGTTGGAAAGTAAAGGTGCGTTCCATATTGCGGGCGTAAAAGATGCGAACGTGCAGCGAATTGAGCTCGAAAAGCGCCAAAAGCGTGAAATAGAACGCCGCAAAAAAGCCTCAAAAAAAGAAGATAAAGGCAACAAAAGTGCCATAGAAGAAGATGAAGAGGGTAATAAACACCTAGATACATGGGCTTAATACTCCATATAAGAATTTGTTTTTATGCAACTGAGTGGTTTTTTCTGCTAACGTTAAGAGACACTTGTGTTGTTACTTACAAGGCAATTCAATGGAACGACCTTTATTACCATTAAACGAGCAAGCTAGACTTGAAGAGCTTCGTTCGTTGAATGTTTTAGACTCTCAAAGTGAGCCTGCCTTTGACCGAATAACTCGCCTTGCCCAACAATTTTTCTCTGTACCCATTTGTGTTATTAGCTTAATTGACGAGCATAGACAGTGGTTTAAGTCATGTGTGGGGCTAGATGTGACAGAGACCGCAAGAGATATTTCATTTTGCGCCCATGCAATTTTATACAAAGATCCCCTAGTGGTTGAAAATGCCTTAAACGATAAGCGCTTTGCAGATAACCCACTGGTAATGGGAGACCCAAATATTCGCTTTTATGCGGGTTGCCCAATTACACTTAAATCAGGAAATAGAATTGGCACTTTGTGCCTTATCGATCATCAACCACGCAGTTTTAACAAACAAGAAATTAAAGCCTTACAAGACTTTGCAGCAATCGTCGAGCGAGAGTTTGCAATCATGCAATTAGCGACTACCGATGAGCTTACCTTACTGCCTAATCGTCGCGGCTTTATTGGCACTGCAGAGCATTACCTTGATTTATGTATTCGCCAGCACTTAAAAGCAAAATTAGTGTTTATTGATTTAGATAACTTTAAAACAATTAACGATAAATTTGGTCATGCCGCTGGCGATAGAGTACTGAAAGATTTTGCAGGGTTACTTGAAAACTGTTGTCGCAAGGCTGATTTATATGCACGTTTGAGCGGTGATGAGTTTGTGATTTTATTTACAGATTTAAATACCAGCGAATGCGATACTATAATGCAACGCTTATTGTTGTCATTCAGTGACTTACCTAATAGCTTTAATAACCAAGTTGAACTTGGCTTTTCTTATGGTATTGCCGATTTTTCTGATCAGCAACCTTGTTCACTGACGAAGTTACTCGCTGTTGCAGACGCGCGAATGTATGCCGATAAAGCACAAAAAAAGGCTCGATAATCGAGCCTTTAAGCTAAAAAGCAGTGCTTAATTTTTCGCTTCTGCGGATTGAATACTACTTTGGATCAGCGGCGAAATTGTTAAACCTTGTACGATAATCGAGAAAATCACTACTACGTAGGTGACAATAACAATTAGGTTGTGAAGATCAGAGCCTGCAATCATTACTTGATCGCGTGGGATGGCAGCTGCCATTGCCAGCGCTAAACCACCCCGCAAGCCACCCCAAGTGAGTATTTTCACTGAGTGCTTATCGTATTGGCGATACTTTTTAAAGAACACAAATGGTGCACCTACACTTATAAATCGCGCTAGTAACACCACAGGTACCATCAGTAAACCTAAACCAATTTCTTCTAGGGTAATAGGCATAGTGACAATTAGCATACCGATAATCAAAAACAGCAATGCATTTAAAAAGCTATCGGTGGCATGCCAAAAGTCTTTCACGTAGCGAGTATCTTCAGGCCCCGTACGTTCTGTTGCTTTTGAACGAGTAATATTGCCTAGTAAAATACCACTGGTGACCATAGCAAGCGCACCTGAGATTTCCCAAATATTCGCTGCTGCAAAGCCGGCTGTTGGAATGGTCAGGGTTAGTAGCAAACGAATGTTCACATCGCGGCTATTAATAATTAAAAAATGTCCGACTAAGGCAATTACGAGACCAAACACGATACCGCCAATTGCATCAACTAAGAACAATTCAGCAACGTCAGTAAAGGTGGCTTCGGTGCCATAAAAGGCCACTGAAAATATCGTTGTGAAAATCACCAAACCAATACCATCATTAAACAAAGACTCACCTTCAACTTGCACAGAAATACCTTCTGGGGCTCGCATTTGTTTAATAATGGCTAACACTGCAATCGGGTCAGTTGGGCTGATTAAAGCACCAAACAACAAGCAATAAATAAACGGTACTGGCCAGCCAACAAAAGCAAATAAATAATAGCTTAAGTAACCAACAATAACCGTTGAGGTTATGGTTGAAAATAACACTAATGCGGTAATTTCCCAGCGTTGCTTACGAAGGGCTGCTAAGTTGATTTCCAGCGCACCTGCGAACAGTAAAAACCCGAGCATGCCTTTTAATAGCAACTGATTAAAGTTGATACTTGAGACAATTTGAGTCATTTCGAGGGCCGTGCTATCACCGAGCATTTTAACGGCAAGTATAAGAAGTAAAGAAATAACAACAGAGCCAGTTGTTATAGCAATCGTGGTTTGCATTTTGAGGATGAATTGGTTAGCAAAAGCAATAAAAATAGCTAATGCTGAAAGAAAACAAATGAGGTACCAAGCATTCATTGTTTGACCTTAAATATTTGTATAACAAGACGCAGAAAGCAGTCACTTTCTGGCCGCATATAGTACGCCTCTAAAATAGGTATGTCACAGTGTTTATGCGATTTTTATGACATTTTAGAGTAAAAATTCAATGCGCTGATTGCATATGTATAATCGCTGTTAATAATGTCTCAAAAGAGACAAAATAAACCTGACAAAAGCGCAATTATGATAAGTTCAGTTAGGTCAATCAGCCTGTTTAAACTGGGCTGATTCTTGGCTGGTATTAATTGCTCTGATTGGGTAAGGGATCACAATTCCTTCTTCTGCGTAACGTTGATGTAATGCTTTGATAAAAGCAGATTTCACCCAAAAGCGGTTAAAGTACTCTTTTGCTCTTAACATCACCGTAAAATTGATGCTTGATTGATCGAATGTATGAAAGACCACAAAGGTTTCGTAATCATCAACGCCCCATTCATGGCTTTTTAATATCTGCCTAGCAACATCCAACGTAACCTGCTCAACTTTTTCAAGGTCGGAGCCATAATGCACTCCCACTTCAACGGGGACGCTGAGCTCTTTTTCTGGGTAAAAATAGTTAATGATGCGCGATTTAGACAGCTGACTATTTGGGATGACTATCATGTTATTTGGCAACATTTTTACCCAGGTTGAGCGCCAACCAATTTTCTCAACAAAGCCTTGGTCGCCACTTTCAAGCTCTATAAAGTCGCCGACCCGAATAGGTTTATCAATCACCAACTGCACGCCAGAAAAGAAGTTTTCGAGTGTCGGTTGTAAAGCCAAAGCGACGGCAAGAGAGGTAATGCCCAAAGAGGCAATAATCGGAGTGATTGATATACCCAACGTGCCTAATAACACCAATAAGCCAACACACACAATTGCACAGCGGATCAAGCCTTTAATGATGCTATGACTATTGGAAACTACCACTGAGCGGGCACTGTAATAATCAACGGTACCAAATAAGAAATGATCTAAAAATAACACTAAGGCAAAAATACAAATGGCTTTAGCGGTGGCCGCAATAGGTAAGGGGTGCTCAGCCATAAAGCCGGTGGTGTTTAATAACTGACCAAAAATGATCACAAGCACCATCATTGTGCACAAGGTCAATGGTGTAGAGAGTGAGTCAACCAGTAACGAGTCGAACACAAAGTCGGTTCGTTGGGTCCATTTCCTTAAGCAATAGATGATTACAAACTTTAATAAAAACAGGGCTATGGCGGCTAATACAGTACCACCAATGACGACCAGCCATGGCTCATTTAGCCATTCGTTTTGTATCAGATCAGTAATCATGCTTAGTCCTTAAACCCTAGATACTTGGTATTGTTGCAAGTTATGTACCCAGACTTTTTTATGGATATCTAAGCCTTTTGGCTGTGAATCACAAATAATGAGATGAGCAAAATAAAAACAAATAAAAGGTACAAATATTTATTTAATGTTATCATTTTATATCAATAAATTTACACCCCAAGCCGGCCTGTTAACAATTAATAAACTTAAAATTTTTATCCTACTGTTATTTATGAGCTTTTAATTTATAGGTAATACTTTGTTTGTAAATCTTTTGTTTCATTTTTAATTTCGCTCTATTCAATCTAGACTGGTCACCAATCGGGAACAGTGCAGTCCGGTTACTAGGAAAATATTAAATACATAACAATCTAACGGAGCGTAAACGTGAATTTATCTAAAATCACATTAGCAACTCTTGCTGCTTTTGCTTTGACTCAAGCAACAAGTGCAGTAGCTGCGAACAAGAAATACCTAAACGAACAAACAGGATTAACCAAGCTTTGCAAACCAATGCGTCATCAGTATTGAGTGCAAATCCAAATCAGTTAGTTGGTTTAGGTGCAGGGAATGATTTAGTTGTATTAAAAGAAATCAAAACCAGTAACGGCAACACTACGCGTCGTTATCAACAAATGTATCAAGGTCTACCAGTTATCGGCGATACAGTTAGCCTAACATTTGATGATAATGGTCAATTAAAACGTGCACATGGTGCAGCGGTGTATGACATTGCGGCAGACATCGACTCAGTGTCTCCGGCACTAAACAAGAAAAAAGCAATGGCGAAAGGCCTGGCTAATTCACCTGCTGCGATTAAATCGGTTGGGTTAAAAAACCATAACCTCTACAAGTAATGAAAGCTGTGTGATGTCGTTAGTTCAAACTGGCACGTATCATGTCATGGTTGAAGCGTGGAATGAGATTTCGAATGTGTCACTCACGGGAAGTTATAGCACCTCAGGTGGCGGCGAAAACGTTGACCGAACTGAGACAAACGTGAGTGTGGCTACCGGAAGTTGGCAGCGCTTTACTCAACAAATACCCGCAGGCCTCAGTAATTTAACGGTGACTATTTCTGGCGGTAGTGGCGATGCAGATTTGTATGTTAACTATGGCTCAGCGTCAACAAGTTCAAATTATCTTTGTCGGCCGTACAAAAATGGTAACGAAGAAAGTTGTCAATTTGATAACCCACAAGGTGGTACTTGGTACATAGATTTACAAGGTTACAGAGCTGCATCGGGCGTTACATTAACGATTCAAGGACAATGATTTAAACCCAATCATACTTTTAACCATGAGGAAGCAACGCTTCCTCATTTAGTCTTGCCCTTGGCAAGTCAGTTACGTAAAATCTGCCCATCACTTTTAATCTATTGGCGAAGTTTATCAAACAACTTTTCAGTGCCACTGGCCCCCTTGCACTTTCTCTTGATGGATATACTCCTCGGCAGCCACAAATTGACATGGCTGTTGCGGTTGATGATGCCTTAAAAAAACGTCACCAATTAGTGGTTGAGGCGGGCACAGGCACGGGTAAAACCTATGCTTACTTAGCGCCTGCGTTAAAATCAAAAGGCAAAACCATCATCTCAACGGGTTCAAAAGCACTACAAGAGCAGTTGTTTCACCGTGATTTACCCAATTTAGTCAAAGCACTGAGCGCCACTAAAAAAGTTGCCCTTTTAAAAGGCCGAGCGAATTATTTGTGTACTTATCGTTTAAGTCAGCATGTTGCGCATGTACCAACAGATGATCCTGATGTAATGCATCAACTTGCGATGGTGGCAAAGTTTGCAAGTGAAACCCGTTCAGGCGATTTAGCAGATTGTATTGGTATAGAAGAAGACGCCAAGGTACTGCCTTATGTTAGCTCAACGGCTGATAACTGTTTGGGTAAAGAGTGCCCCGATTTTCAAGATTGCTATATTCGTAAAGCCCGCTTAAATGCCATGGAAGCTGACGTGGTGGTGATAAACCATCATTTATTCTTTGCAGATATGGCTGTAAAAGACACAGGCTTTGCTGAATTAATGCCTACTGCAGACGCCTATATTTTTGATGAGGCTCATCAGCTCAGTGAAATTGCCAGTGACTATTTTGGTGAAAGTGTTAGCACCAAAAAGCTGGTGGATTTAATTAATGACTTACGAGCAATTTACCGTGCAGATATCCCTGATATGCTGCAATTAGGCAAAACTCTCAACAAGTTAGAAACTAGCGTGGCAGATTTACGCTTGCAGTTTGGGGTTGATGGTAGCCGTGGTGATTGGCGTGAAAAGCTGGCTGATAAAGATATTTGTGCAGCACTGCACCGGGTCATTAGCGACCTCGACTTTTTATACCAAGTATTAAAGTTATGCTTAGACCGTAGCGAAAAAATAGAGCATCCGTTTGAGCGTACGCTGGCCTTTAAAGGTCAGTTAGAGCGGGTATTTGATACCGCACAAACGGGCTATAGTTATTGGTACGAAACCACTCGCCGATACCTAACGGTAAACATTACACCGCTAAATGTATCGGCTAAATTCGCACAAATGATGAAAGACACAGGAGCAGGTTTTGTGTTTACATCGGCGACTTTATCGGTCGATAATGAATTAGAACACTTTAACGCTAGCCTTGGCTTAAAGCCAACGCAAAGCATGATTGTTGAAAGTCCGTTTGATTATCAACAACAAGCACTACTTTGTTTGCCACGCTACTTACCTGAGTCTCATGCGAATAATATGCCTCATGCTATTATCAAGCTGACCCTTGAGTTGATTAAGTCAGCAAAAGGTCGCTGCTTTGTGCTCTTTACTAGCTATCGTATGATGCACTTAGTGGCTGAAGGTTTAACCACACAAATGGATTATCCGGTTTATATGCAAGGGCAAATGTCTAAACGCATTATCCTTGAGAAGTTTACCCGTCACGGTAATGCCGTTTTACTCGGCACAGCCTCATTTTGGGAAGGCGTAGATGTTAGAGGCAGCACATTAAGTTGTGTTATCATTGATAAATTGCCGTTTGCCGCACCTGATGACCCATTATTGCAAGCAAAAATGCAAGATTGCCAGTTACAAGGCAAAGACCCATTTGCGCATATTCAATTACCTCAAGCGGTCATTGCATTAAAGCAAGGGGTAGGGCGACTTATTCGCGATAGTAAAGATAAAGGTGTGTTGGTTATTTGCGATAACCGCTTAGTAACACGCCATTACGGCCAAGTATTTTTAAAAAGTTTGCCACCCATGCGCCGCACGCGCGACTTAGCAATGGCAAACGCGTTTTTAGAACAGATCAATTAGAGTAACTTAGATGATTAAACACAATATTCTTGCCTTAGATGCATCAACTGAAGCTTTATCGCTGGTGCTACATTATCAAGGGCAAACATTTCATCATTTTGAAGAGTGCCCTCAGCAGCACAGCCAAAAGATTTTGCCTTTAATTGATGAGTTACTCGCAAAGGCGCAATGTAAACTAACCGACTTAGATGTGATTGGTTTTGGCCAAGGACCGGGTAGCTTTACGGGCGTGCGTATCAGTGTTGCGATTGCTCAAGGTTTAGCTTATGCCGCACGCTTACCTTTGGTTGGCGTATCAACATTGCAGATGATGGCGCAACAAGCGTTTGAGCAAGACCAAGCCAGCGATGTGTTTTCTGCGATTGATGCACGTATGGGTGAGATTTATTACGCTCACTATAAAGCTGATGATAATGGTTTAATGTTGCTTGTTGATGAAGAGCAAGTCATTAAACCTGAGTTGCTAACGTTACCTGAAACAGCAGCAACTGCGGTCGGTACAGGTTGGCAGACCTATCCTGCACTTGTTACAGAACTTGCAAATGTAAGTCTAAATGAAAACATTTTACTGCCTGATGCAAAGTACATGCTGGCCTCGGTTGCCACTGCATTCGCTAACGGTGATACAGTGACTGCAGCGAATGCGCAGCCTAAATATGTTCGTGATACAGTGACTTGGAAAAAGCTACCAGGCCGAGAGTAACTGAGAGAGTAACGAGACTTGCGTGCCCGTTAGTTATGGCACATAATTTAATCATGTTTAATGTGGAATTACGAGTTTGACTTTACCTATTGGCTCAGGCTTTTATACCGGTGACATTCCCGGTCAATATAGCCGTAAAAATACCGTTACTGATAAGCCTAAAGCGATATCAGACCAAACGGCTGAGCAAAAATCGTCAACAGAGTATGTTAAATCAAGCCCTCAAGCTGTTGCTATTGCTGATGAATTTAAAGCTGAGTCGCAAAGCTATCAGCAAACAATATATGATAAACCAAGCAACCCAAAAACCAGTCGCGCTATTTCAACCTATACGGAATTTGCTAACTTAGAGCGCCGCGCCGAAGTGCAAAGCCTTATTGGCGTTGATGTATATGCTTAGCTAATTGCTAATACTGAATTCATAAAAAAAAGCCTAAACAATATGTTTAGGCTTTTTTTATGATTGGACAGTATTCAATATAAATTACTGCTTAATAAAATCAATCAGCTTGTCGGCAATCGCAGTATTGTTTTGCGAACCGTAGAAATCTTCAGCACGTTTACCATAGGCAAACACTTGTACATCAATAGCGGTGTGGCCGCCAGTAGTCCAACCTGTGAAGCTGGCATGATTGATAATATCTTTTACAGCAAGTAGCAGTGCTTTCTCGCCCATTTTCTTAGCTTCGCTTAGCTTAATGCTGTTAGCATCGGTGAATTCGATATCAGAATACTTTTGCCATACTGCTTTTAAGTCATCGCTTTCAAGTAGATCTTTTGTGATAGTGCCAGCTGTTGCTTTAACACCTTTAATCACGTCTGTTTCCCACTTATATTGACCATGAGCACCGAGTGTTAAGCCACCTGTTGAGTGATCGGCAGTGATAACAAGCAGGGTATCAGGGTTTTTATCTACATACGCTTTTGCTTGTTCAATTGATTTAGCAAAGTCATCCATTTCGCCCATTGCACATGCAATGTCGTTTGCATGACCACACCAGTCAATTTGGCTGCCTTCGATCATCACAAAGAAACCTTTGTCGTTTTGATCATCAAGTAAATCAAGTGCTTTCGTTGTCATTTGCGTAAGGCGCGTTGGATTTTCGTCAAGCGCAAACGGTAAACCGACTTCAGCGAATAAACCAAGCGCTGGAACTTGCTTTAAGTCATTCATTGCTGCAAAGTCATCGCTGTACTGATAGCCAGCCGCTTTAAACTCTTCTACAAGGTTACGGTCTTCACGAACGTAATATTTCGTGCCGCCACCAAGCATTAAATCAACCGGTAATTTACCCGCGATTTTGTTATCGATATAGTCGTTAGCAATTTCGTCGTAGTTACGGCGTGATTCGTTGTGCGAAGCAAAGCTTGCTGGTGTAGCGTGGTTGATTTGCGAAGTAGCTACGAGTGCTGTTGTCATGCCACGCTCTTTAGCAACTTCAAGCATAGTTTTTACTGGTTTTTTATCAGTATCAACGGCAATTGCGCCATTATAACTTTTATGACCACTGCTCAGAGCTGTTGCACCCGCTGCGCTGTCTGTTACATAGGTATGATCATCAGGGTAGGTATGTGCCATACCACGCAAAATAGTATCGAAAACAGTTGGGTCAACAACTTTAGTATTTGGATCATCTTTAAAGTAACGATATGCAGTTGTGTACGCCGGGCCCATACCATCACCAATCATATAAATGATGTTTTTTGGTGCTGATTCAGCCATTACTGAGCCTGCTGAGCATAATAATGCTAAAAGACTTAATTTTAATTTCATTGATGTAACCTTATTATTGTGCCCTTATTTATACTGCGAGGATTATTGTATACTAGCCAGACGATAAATAAACGCCTTTAAGTTGAAACGCTTAATAAATAGGAGCAATTGTGCAACCTTTTTCTTTTCAAACTGGCACTCAGGCAATGCATGGCCTAACCTTTGGTCATGGCGAAGAGGTTGTGATTGCCTTACATGGTTGGCTTGATAACGCACATAGTTACATACCTATGTTACAAAACGCGCAGTTAAACCAGCGTTGGTATTGCCTTGATTTTCCTGGCCATGGTTTATCTGATTGGCGAAGCAGTGACGCCCACTATTACTTTATTGATTATGTTGATGATGTATATAAGTTTATTGAGTCACTTGATGTAACGAAAGTGCATTTAGTTGGCCATTCTATGGGCGCCATGGTCGCTGGTGTTTTTGCGAGCTGCTTTCCTGAAAAGGTGGCAACGGTAAACTATATTGAGGGAATTGGCTGCGTTACAACTAATAGCAATGAAGTGAGCGGCCAACTTCGTAAAGCGATTTTAAACAGAGCGCGAGTAAACAGCAAAGGCCCTCGTGCATTTGACTCAATATCGCACATTATTAGTGCAAGGCTTGCAAGTGGCGACCTTGAATACCCACAAGCAGAGCTTTTAATGACACGAAATAGTTACGAAAAAGCAGGGAAGTGGTATTTAACAACCGATCCTAAGCTTAAAAATCACTCAGGATTTCGCTTTGATGAGGCGCAATGTATTGCAACCATCAAACAAATTAACGCACCATGTCAGCTTATCCTAGGGGATAAGGGTTACCCTTTTGTTAGAGATAACCTAGAGGCATATGGTAAATATTACAAGGAGTTAAAAATTCATGAGATACCTGGAGGTCACCATTGCCATATGCAAAGTCCTGCATTAACCTTAGAGCACATTCATGCATTTATTGGGCAGTATAAAGCAAGTTAATTGTATAATTGCACCAAATGTGGGATTATCTGCACCATTAGAGTATTTACTCCATTGAGAAATGGCCTTAGTTAGATTAAGGTTATTAAAAATATAATTATAAACAGGAGCTAAGAGTGGAAAAAATCTGGTTTAAACGCTACCCAGAAGGTATGCCTGAAACAATCGACCCTGAGCATTATCACTCGCTACTCGACTTGTTTGAAAAAAGTTTTGCTGACTATAGTGACCTTCCAGCCTTTACCAACATGGGTAAAGTGTTGACCTATAGTGAGTTAGACAGTGCTACAAAACGTGTTGCGTCGTACATCCAAAACGATCTTGGTCTGAAAAAAGGCGATAAAGTAGCGGTGATGATGCCGAATCTACTGCAAACGCCCGTGACTATTTTAGGTATTCTTCGAGCGGGCTGTGTAGTGGTGAACGTAAACCCACTTTACACCGTGCGTGAATTAGAGCATCAATTAAATGACTCAGAGTCATCAGCAATTTTCATTCTTGCTAACTTTGCCGATACTCTAGAAAAAGCATTACCAAAAACCAACGTTAAGCACATTGTGGTTACCCAAGTGGGTGATATGGTGGGCGGCCTTAAAAAGCACATCGTTAATTTTGTGGTTAAGCACGTTAAGAAAATGGTGCCTAGCTACACATTACCAAATGCAATCAAATTTGCAGATGCGCTTGCTGGTAACGAAGCCAGCTATAAAAAGCCAGATGTTGATTTAAACGACTTAGCATTCTTGCAATACACAGGCGGTACAACCGGTGTATCTAAAGGTGCAATGCTTTCTCATGGCAACATGGTTGGTAACCTTGAACAAGTATCAGGTTGTTTAGATAAAGTATTAGAGCGCGGAAAAGAAGTGGTTATTACGGCACTGCCGCTTTACCACATCTTTGCACTGACAGCGAACTGCCTAACATTTATGAAATACGGTGGTTTAAACGTACTTATTACAAACCCTCGTGATATGCCTGGCTTTGTAAAAGAGTTAGCACAACACAAATTTACTGCTGTAACGGGTGTAAATACGCTATTTAACGGTTTACTAAATACCCCAGGTTTTGCTGAGCTTGATTTCTCAACGTTAAAAATGTCACTTGGCGGTGGCATGGCGGTACAGCGTCCAGTTGCTGAAAAATGGCAAGCTGTAACAAAAACCAAATTAATGGAAGGTTATGGCTTAACTGAGTGTGCACCACTTGTAACTGTTAGCCCTTACGACCTTGAAGGTTATAACGGCTCAATTGGTTTACCTGCTCCTAGCACTGATATTAAGCTTATGCTTGAAAATGGTGAAGAAGCAGCAAAAGGGGAGCCAGGCGAGCTTTGGGTTAAAGGCCCACAAGTTATGCAAGGTTACTATAACCGCCCAGATGCAACAGCCGAATGCTTAAAAGACGGTTGGTTTGCAACGGGTGATATTGCAACTTACGATGATGAAGGTTTCTTCTATATTGTTGATCGTAAGAAAGACATGATTATCGTATCTGGTTTCAACGTGTTCCCAAATGAGATCGAAGAAGTTGTTGCTATGCACGATGGCGTGCTTGAAGTAGCGGCAATCGGTATCCCTCATGAGGTCAGTGGCGAACAAGTTAAAGTTTTTGTCGTGAAAAAAGATCAATCTTTAACTGAAAAAGATATAATAAAGCACTGTCGTGATAATTTAACGAACTATAAGGTGCCTAAACTCGTTGAGTTTAGAGATGAACTACCAAAAACAAACGTTGGTAAGATTCTAAGAAGAGCCTTAAAGGACGAACAAAAATAATTAAAGCCGGCATTAGCCGGCTTTTTTATGGTAAAGAAAGGGGTATAAGTGCAATATCAACTGATCGAAACGCAAAATCAATTAAATGATTTTGTAGAAAAAATAACAGGAAAACCGGTACTGGCAATTGATACCGAGTTTATGCGTCGCCGTACGCTTTACCCTGAAGTTGCACTTATTCAAGTATACGATGGTGAGCATTTAGCGTTAATCGACCCACTGGCTGAGTTGTCGCTTTTTGATTTTTGGCAAGTACTTAAAAACCCAGAGGTGTTAAAAGTATTGCATTCACCGTCAGAAGATATTGAAGTGTTTCAAAAATACGCTGGATTTGTACCAACACCGCTGTTTGATACCCAATTTGCTCTACAAATACTAGGTCATGGTAACTGTATGGGCTTTGCCCACATGGTGAAAGAGTTACTTGATATCGAAATTGATAAAAGCGAATCACGGACTAACTGGCTACAGCGCCCACTCACAGAAAAGCAGCTAGATTATGCCGCTGCCGATACGTACCACTTACTGCCTTGTTTTGAAATTATTAAAAAACAAATTGATGAAGCTGGCTTTTTTGACATTGTGATCAGCGAAAGCGAGTTAGTCGCGCAAAAACGTGCTTACCAACCACCTGCAGAGCAGCTTTACAAAGATATTAAAAATGCTTGGCAATTACGACCGCACGATTTAGCTGTATTGCGCGAACTTGCCGCATGGCGCCGTGAAAAGGCAGAGCGCAAAAACCTCGCCCTTAACTTCGTGGTAAAAGAGCACAACATGGTTGAAATTGCTAAGCGCAAGCCTGCAAGTTTAAATGCGTTACGCAGAGTGCCAGGTGTTGAGCCAATGGAAGTGAATCGTTCGGGCGTAGAAATTTTAAAATGTATTGAGCGTGGTAAAGCCGTTCCTGTCAGCGAACAACCTGCACAACTAAAACGTTTAATCGATTTTCCGGCATATAAAAAAGCCGCTAAAGATATTAAACAAAAAATTACCAAAGCTGCAAAAGAGCAGGGCATTCCTGAAGATGTATTGGCCTCTAAAAAACAGATTAACCAGCTGATCAGCTGGAATTGGAAGCTCGATGCCGATGAGCGTAAAGCCGCATCAAAGCCAGATCTGTTTAACTCATGGCGCTATGAGTATGTGAAAGACGTACTTAAAGAGTGGCAAAACTAAGTAACTAACTTTTTAAAGGGCTTTTTATGCTTTGACTTGCATTAAAAGCCCTGAAACTTGCTGCGTTTACGCGTAACCTTTAACCAATGCAGTAAGTTATTATCATATCGTTTTAATCGTTGTTTTTGTTTCGACGTTAAATAATAAAATGGCGCGAATATAAAGTAGCCATGACCAATGATTACCACACAATTAAAACCATATTTAGAAAATTGTTTAATTTGTTTAGTTTTGTTCGGTTCAATATGAACATTCCCAAACGCAGAGCTATAAAAAATACCATGGCGACAAATGGTAAGTTTTTTCTTGCTACTTAACATTAAAAATACAACCACAAACGAAATAACTGTAAAAGCCAGTAAAAGTAGCTCGTAGAATGGATGGATTTTTGATGCTGATTTTAATATGAAAAGTAATAAGGCTGCTAAAGTGATAAGCACTGCAAGCGTGCTTTTCTCTGAACTCTTCCTTAAATTCAATACTTTCATTCTCAATCCTTGAGAGGCTTTTTTAATATAGTACTCCGCCACTTAGATAATTCAATCTGCCAAAAAAATGAAAGTAAAAGCTTTTTTTAATGTTTTATTATTAATTTTCAATGCTGTGTTTTATTTAGCTTGTTGAAATAAAATGAGATATTTAAAATTAAATTTTGTATTGAGTTGTAAGTGTGAGTTTTTAATGGTGGGGTTAATAAGTGACTGTTGATTGCTTTGTTTATTTTAGGTTTAATATTAAAAATAGAACCGAGTTTTTTGGGTTCTTGGATAAATTAATAAACTACTTAATAAGTCTAGGCTATATTAAAAGTAAATTTTAGAAGGTAAACTTACTCGCTGATTCACATCGAGCATCTAGTGCTTTTGTGTTGAAAACGACTATGTAAAAAACTGCTTGTCGCATTCATAGTTTATGGAATGCATCTTTATTGTATAACTTAAGAGGGATTAAATGTCATTTATCACTAGTTTTAAAAATATGGATAATAAATTTGCATGGTCATTTTTGGTCATTTTTGGTCATTTTTGGGCTTTTGATGGCTATTTTGTTTGGCGGTGTAACATTGTATTTGGGTTTTATTAAAGAGAATAAACCCGATTTGAATTATATAGTAACAGCTGATTCAAGTGTTTTAGATATTAAGGAGCAATTAGGTAGCCTAGATGTTTTATATGAAGGAGAAAGCCTTAGCAAAAGAAAGCAAGACTTAAGGTATATTACATTTAAAGTTATAAATAAAGGGGATTCTGCAATACTATCAAATCTTTACGATACAAACTTTCCGATAGGCTTTAAAATTGAAAATGGTGAAATGGCAGATGATCCAGTTTTATTGAGTGCTAGTAACAATTACTTAAAGGAAAAACTTGTCGCTAAAAAACAAAGTAAAAAGAGTGTATGATTCTCTAATGTCATACTTGAGCCTAATGAATATTTTGAAATAAAAATTTTAGTCCTGCATGAGATAGGAAAGGCTCCTACAATAAAAGCTTTTGGTAAAGTGGCAACTGTAGATAAAATTGATGTACTCCGAGTCTTTTCAGAAGTTAATGAACAATCATTTATAGAAAAAACATTTGGTGGAGGCCTTTGGGTTAATATAATAAGAATATTTGTTTATGGACTGATTTTTTATTTGGAATAATTGCTCTTTTCACAATTGAAGAAAGAAATTCTGCTAAAAATGAGAGAATGAGAAAAGAGAAGCTTATTCAGACGTTTAAAGACTATGATAGCGAGAAAATAACAGAAAAAGATGAATTCTTTTTTGATTATTATTTATCACGAAGTGTTAGTAAGCTTAAAACTATCAAAGATATCTTAAATGACCCTAGTGAAATTGATGAGTATGATCGCAAACTTTTTGAAGAGTTAATGAGCGAAGGATTAATTAAAGTTAATAATGAAAAATATATCGTCGATGAAAGTAGGCTGGCAGTACTAGCTAATTTCATCAACTATTTGAATAGGAAAGGTGAGTTTAAAGATAAATGGATTGTCCTTGATGATGAAGAAGCTAAGGCTGATTTAAGAAAAAAATCTGATAGCAAATAACCTGTTATAAATACCCTCAGCTCGACTAAATAGATTGGTCATTATTTAATTCCTGATTTTTGTTAGGATTCAGAAATATCCTTATATTTGTTTTCTTTATATGAGCTCACGTGTTTAAAGCGAGCTCATTCCTAAAGTAACCCTACAAACCAAGTAAAATCTTATCTAAATTTTGTTTTGATTTAGCAACGCTTTGTAGTGGGGTTAATCCGTTTGGATATTCTTCTTGCTCAAGCACTAACCACTTGGTGTTGCCGTGCGACTCTAAAGTATCGATGATGGCAGGTCAATCAATGTTGTTTTCGCCGATAATCGTGCTCATGTTGCTTCCCTCAATCGTACGAACTTTAATGTGCGTAGCAAGAGTGCGGTTAGGGTACTTTTTAATAAAGTAGATTGGATCTTTAGCAGCGTAATTGACCCAGCCAATATCTAACTGCAATGGCATGGTCTTGGGTGTATTACTGGCAATGTAATCCCAAAACGTTGCATTATTAAATGAACTGGTTTAATTGAGCCGGACACTTTAATAATGGACAATGTTCCAATATTGAGGTGTTAAATGACAAAACGTAAAAATAAATCTTATGCAACCGAATTTAAGCAAGAAGCAGTTGCTTTAGTCACTGAGCAAGGCTATTCAGTTTCAGAGGCCGCAGCCTCTTTA
>NZ_JABVXF010000032.1 GCF_013349995.1 Pseudoalteromonas sp. 0303 | reverse complement strand
CGTGACCAAGGTGATTATTATGCCTTGATCTGATCACTACATATTCTATAAGTTCAATTTATAATGATCTTGCCGTGCATCTTCAAGTACTAATGTTTTAAATACTTGCTCTGCTGGTAGCTTTAGCTTTTCAACCGCTTCAAGACCAAACTGTTGTTGCGAAGGCTCATGCTGATAGCTGAGCACATCAAAGCTAATACCTTTCTTCTTCAGTAAGTTTATAGCCGGCGTCATTGATTTTCCTATAACTAATTAATTAGCAGTGACTTTATGAAACATACCGTGAACAAGGAATATAAGGCAATAGAAAAACCGCTACAAAACACACTAAATAGGCCTAATTCGACTACACTAAAGTAATGAATCCTGGGCAGGGTATCAAGCATGTCTAGACACACAGGGCTCTATCTAGCCAAACAGTTATTTATCATACTCACCCTATTGTATGCAGTGAATTTTGTGTGCAACGAATACCTAGCATGGAATGCTTACATGGATTGTCAGAGCAAATGCCATACGCTTGGCTTAGAAAAAGGCCGAATACAAAACACTACATTTTCAGAGGATGTGACTTTATGTCGTTGCCTTGCTGATACCGACTACTACGTTGTGCTGAACTAAAAATGAAAATACAGACTTCGCTTAATAAAGTGGTCTATTTTTAGGCAATAAAACTTCGTTGATAACAGGGCAAAAATTTCGTTATTTAGTTGTGCTCGGCAATTGCTCCTGCATCCAAGCAGTCGTAAATCAGAAATTTTTAACGCAGGTAGCGACAGGTTTAATCCCTAAAAATGATTAAGTATTATTGTAGATTGGTATAAGCCAAAGTTTAAGCATAAAAAAGGCGCTTATCAGCTGTCTCTTGATCACAAGTCTGACTCAAGAGATTTAGCTAAATCGTAGCCTTCTAGGATGGCTTGTAGTTTAAGCCATCCTTGCCATAACACGCTGACCGATGCACACCCTGTGCGCTTGGTATCTTTCCAGCCTCCTAGCTTTGCCAGCTCTTCATATGCCCATGACATATTTGGGGTGGTTTCAGGCAAGGGGGTTTTTATTCTCTTTAACCATAATAGCTTCCATGCTTTGGGAGATAACAGTTGTTCACAACTTGGCGAGTCTGGTAGCGCATTGGCGAACTTTAGTTGCAATTTTGCAAGAGTTGACGCTAACTTTACCAGACGGGCTGTTCTTCTGGGATCACCTAAGTCCGATTTACCGAATTGTTGTGTTGCCCAATGAGTATGGTCGTTAATCATAATGTGCCTCCAAACAAGATTTGAAGATCTGATCATGATGTTGAAATTTAGTTCAAAAAAATCCCCGCTAATTTCTTAGCAGGGATTTGTGTATAAGAGACAGCTTATTAGCGCCTTTTTTACTCTCTAACTAAAGTTGCTTAACTAGAGTTACTTAGTTAGGTCATCGAAGAATTTCTTCACACCGTCAAAGAAACCTTTTTCTTTTGGACGGTTTTTAGAGCCATCTTTACCCATGCTTTGCTCAAGTTCTTCAAGCAATTCACGTTGACGATCATTAAGGTTAACCGGCGTTTCAATAACCACTTTACAGATCAAGTCACCTTGAGCGCCACTACGTACAGACTTAACGCCTTTACCACGCATACGGAACATCTTGCCCGTTTGGCTTTCTGATGGGATCTTCAGTTTTGCACGGCAATCCAGTGTCGGAACTTCAATTTCACCGCCCAGTGCTGCTGTTGTAAAGCCAATAGGCACTTCACAATACAGGTTATTACCATCACGTTGGAAAATCGGATGTTCACGTACAGAAACCTGAACGTATAAATCACCAGCTGGTGCTCCATGCATGCCCGCTTCACCTTCGCCCGATAGACGAATACGGTCACCTGTATCAACACCCGCTGGGATCTTAACTGATAAGGTCTTAGTTTTTTCTACGCGACCTTGACCATGACAGCTGTCACATGGATCAGAAATAATTTGACCTGTGCCCTGACACGTAGGACACGTTTGCTGAACCGCGAAGAAACCTTGGCGCATTTGTACTTGGCCTGCACCATGACAGGTAGTACATGTTTTTGGTTTAGAACCAGCTTTTGCACCGCTACCGTCACATGGCTTACAGCTAACCCAGGTTGGTACTTTAATTTCGACATCTTTACCACGAACAGCCTCTTCAAGGCTTAAGTCCATGTTGTAACGTAAGTCCGAACCACGTTGTTGACGCGATTGACGACGACCACCGCCACCACCAAAGATATCTCCAAACACATCACCGAAAATATCACCAAAATCACCATGACCGCCGCCGAAGCCACCGCCATGACCGCCACCACCTTGTTCAAAGGCTGCATGGCCATACTGATCATACATTTGACGCTTTTGCGGATCAGTTAGTACTTCGTAGGCATCTTTTACTTCCTTAAATTTAGCTTCAAGGTCTTTATCGCCTGCGGTACGGTCTGGATGATATTTCATCGCTAAGCGCTTATACGCTTTTTTTATGTCTCGTTCGCTGGCATCTTTGCTCACGCCGAGAACTTCATAATAATCGCTTTTTGACATATCTATCACACTACTCTTTTTACTGCAGCTACACTGCGTAAGGTAAATCGACTGATACAAATCGTATAATGGTCATGACCATTTAAGAAGATTAGCAACTTATCAATTTACCATTTATATACATGCAAAAGGCGCGTCAAGCGAAATCGCTGGCGCGCCTCAATCATTTCATCCTAACTTAATTGGCTAAACAAAGCAGCCATTATTACGTTAGGCAGAAGCGAAACAAGCAATTACTTGTCGTCTTTCACTTCTTCGAACTCTGCATCAACAACATCGTCGTCTTGTTTTGCAGAAGATTGCTCAGCACCTGCATCCGCACCGCCTTGTTGCTGCTGTGCTTTAGCTTGTGCAATTTCCATTAGCTTTTGTGACTTCTCGGCAAGAGCTTGTGTTTTCGCTTCAATCTCTTCTTTGTTGTCACCTTTAATCGCCGCTTCTAGCTCTGTAAGCGCAGCTTCGATAGCTTCTTTATCTTCTGCAGGTAATGCATCACCCGCTTCTTCGATTTGCTTACGTGTACCGTGAACCATTGCATCAGCTTGGTTACGAGTCGCTACTAGCTCTTCGAATTTCTTATCTTCTTCAGCGTGCGCTTCAGCATCACGAACCATTTTTTCTACTTCATCATCGCTTAAACCTGAAGAAGCTTGGATTGTGATCTTCTGCTCTTTACCTGTATCTTTATCTTTAGCAGATACATGTAAGATACCGTCCGCATCTACGTCGAATGTTACTTCGATTTGTGGAGTACCACGTTGTGCTGGGCGTATACCTTCTAGGTTAAATTGACCTAGTGATTTGTTATCGCTTGCACGCTTACGCTCACCTTGTAGTACGTGAATAGTTACCGCTGATTGGTTGTCTTCAGCTGTTGAGAAAACTTGTGATTTCTTAGTAGGAATCGTCGTGTTTTTCTCAATTAGAGCTGTCATTACTTGGCCCATAGTCTCGATACCTAGTGATAACGGAGATACGTCAAGTAGTAGTACGTCTTTAACGTCACCAGCTAGTACACCACCTTGAATCGCTGCACCTACTGCAACTGCTTCATCTGGATTAACGTCTTTACGAGGCTCTTTACCAAAGAACTCAGCAACTGTTTTTTGTACTAAAGGCATACGTGTTTGACCACCAACAAGGATGATGTCATTTACGTCGCTTACTGATAAGTCAGCATCAGCTAGTGCGCGCTTAAGTGGCTCGATTGACTTAGTTACTAAGTCTTCAACAAGTGACTCAAGTTTTGCACGAGTAACTTTAACGTTCATGTGCTTAGGACCAGTTGCGTCAGCAGTCACGTACGGTAAGTTAACTTCTGTTTGCTGTGCAGAAGAAAGTTCAATCTTCGCTTTTTCAGCAGCTTCTTTAACACGTTGCATTGCAAGTGGATCAGTTTTAAGGTCGATACCTTGATCTTTCTTAAACTCTTCAACTAAGTAGTTGATAACACGGTTATCGAAGTCTTCACCACCTAAGTGAGTGTCACCGTTAGTTGCTAGAACTTCAAATGTGTGCTCGCCTTCAACTTCGTCGATTTCGATGATAGAGATATCGAAAGTACCACCACCTAAGTCATATACTGCAACAACGTTTTCACCTTTATTTTTGTCCATGCCGTATGCAAGTGCAGCGGCAGTTGGCTCATTGATGATACGTTTAACTTCAAGACCAGCAATACGACCAGCATCTTTAGTTGCTTGACGTTGTGAGTCATTGAAGTATGCAGGTACAGTGATTACTGCTTCAGTAACCGCTTCACCTAGGAAGTCTTCTGCTGTTTTCTTCATTTTTTTCAGCACTTCTGCTGAAATTTGTGGTGCAGCACGTTTCTCGCCACGTGCTTCAACCCATGCATCACCGTTATCAGCTTTTACAATTTTAAAAGGCATGATACCGATATCGCGTTGTACTTCTTCGTCTTCAAAACGACGACCAATTAGACGCTTGATTGCAAATAATGTGTTAGTTGGGTTAGTTACTGCTTGGCGTTTTGCAGGTTGACCAACTAATGTTTCACCGTCTTGCGTATATGCAATGATCGATGGTGTTGTGCGATCGCCTTCCGCGTTTTCGATAACGCGTGCTTTATCACCGTCTAGTACTGCTACACAAGAGTTAGTAGTACCTAAATCGATTCCAATAATTCTACCCATGAATCTTCTCCAACTTCAAAATTCGTTAAAACGTTCGATGACTAGTAGATAGGGGTGCAGGAAACTGAATTCAACTGTAAAAATGAAAAAAAATTACTTTTTTTTGAAATATTTTCGAAATGGGCGTTTTTTCCACAAAAAGAGCTGTTTTCTCAGCCTGCTTGCAGGATAAACAAACTGGTCTGATGACTTTAGCTATGCTATAACAAACACCATAACAATAAATGTTAAGGAAAATTATGCATTTTGAACAATTACTCGTCATGGCAGCTGAACTAGGCAAAGACAAAACAAAAGTAATGCAGTTTCCAGAAAACTGGTGCCAAGGTCGCACAGCGTTTGGTGGATTATCTGCAGCTTTATTATATCAAGCAATACGTCAGCATATCGATAGCTCTCGCCGTTTATTATCTTTAAGCACTAACTTTGTTGGCCCGTTAATCGCTGACAATGATTTTTCAATCGACGTTGAAGTCTTACGTGAAGGTAAAAACAGTGCGCAGGTACTAGCAAAAGTGATTCAAAATGGCAATGTTTGTGTTATTACACAAGCCTGCTTTGGTGCACAGAGACAGTCCGATGTTCGTGTAGATGTCACTAAGACCATGCAGCTAAAACCGGTTGATGAGCGTTTCACTCTACCTTATAAGGAAGGCGTCATGCCGGCATTTTTCCAGCATGTGGCATTGTGTTTACAAGACGGCAATATGCCTTTCTCTGGAGCAGATACCTCACATTTAGGTGGCTGGATGAAATTCAAACATGTGCCAGAGCAAATGACTGAAGCCCATATCATCGCCCTAACAGATGCATGGCCACCAACCTTATTACAAATGTATAAGCAACCTGCACCAGCAAGTAGTATGTCGTGGTACATAGAATTTGTAGAAGAGCCTGCAATTGCCCATGATGCTTGGATTGGCTACGAAGCGGTTACACACCATAGTAAGGATGGCTATGGGCTAGAAGATGGCTGCATTTGGAGTGAAGATGGTAAGCTAATTGCGCTAAGCCGCCAAACCGTCGCGTTATTCGCGTAACTCGGGCTCTGAAAGTTGCGCGTACTCAGTACCATCAAGGCGAATAATTGCTTGGTATTGGCCTGACTCAATGATCTCACCAAGACCCAAATTAAAGGTGTTTTTTAAAGTTTTACTGTAAAAAAACGCAGGTCTTGGTGCTTCTTTAAAGATTGCATGCACAATAAAAGGTTTTACCTCAGCGCTTTGTTTATATTTTTCTAAATAATATAAAAACACTCGGCGCTCTAGGATAATTACATCGACCCAGCCTTTCATAAGGTGATCAACTTGTGCTTCTTGGTTAACTACTTCTTCGTAAGAACGCAAAATATTGGTAACCGATTTAAAAGGTGCTTCAATGAAATTCGTCGCATTTTGAAAGGCAAGCACGCTTTTACCTGCTAAATCGTAAATACTATTAATTTTCAGCTCTTTATTGGCAAGGCTAACCGCCACATTTTGGTAGCTCAGTAGCTCGTCACTTTTATAAACATGCGGCGTGAGTACGGGTGGAAAATTTAATGCAATATCTACTTTGCCCTGCATAAGCTGCTGCTCAGCACGCTTATTAGACATGTAATGGATATCGATATTAGATATGCCTTGCGATTTAAAAGCAGCTTTCAATATTTCGAGTTGAATACCGCTGTTAGTGTCTTGAATGACGTAAGGAGGCAAAGAGGCGCTTGCAGCAACAACTATAGGCTTTTGCGTATTTGGCTCAGATAAACACTCACCTTTAGCACTAACAAACAACATTAAAAGGATAAATAATTGCTTCACTGCTCACCTTAAAGAATTAAATGTATTAAAAAGCGTTATCGCTTTGTACAAATATTAGCTTATATTAAACAAAGGTGCATTTGAATTTATACACTATTTGATGCAAACTTAACTAAGTTCTTGTTTAAGAGACCCTAAGTTTGCAAACAGCCTGTCCTAGCTGCGATCTTGTCATTGAGATCCCACACTTAAGTGCAAAACAAGTGGCAATATGCCCTCATTGCAATACAAAGCTTTCGGCATCGCAAGCTAACCAAGATAGTATGGTGGTCGCACTAAGTTTAAGTGCTATTGTTATGCTACTGAGTAGTATGTTTTACCCATTTCTGTCTTTTACCAGTAGTGGTATTACCCAAACAATCACCTTACCAGATGCCGCACGTATTCTCTTTAATTACGACAACGACTTTTTAGGTTTGTTCATCGACACCAGTATTATTGGTCTGCCACTACTTTTATTAGTACTCATAATTCCTCTGCATTTAGGCTTACTAAAAGCGCTGCCGTATCAATGGGGAAAAAGACTGTTAAAAACCACCTTTGCGTTAGAGCCTTGGATCATGTCTGAGATTTTTTTAATTGGTGTGATGGTCAGTATGGTTAAAATCATGTCGATGGCCGATATTGAATTTGGTGTAAGCTTTTGGGCCTATAGCGCTTTTGTTATCTGTTATGTGGCAGCCACAGCAAAATTAAATAAGCACACCTTATGGCAACAATTAAAAGAACCAGAATATATAGAGCAAACACAGCCAAATACGCGTGCTATTGATCAAGGATTAAGAGCATGTCATGTTTGTGGACAACTGTGTACGACCGAAATCTGTTCACGCTGCGACTCTAAAACTTACAGTCGTAACCCTTTTAGTGTGCAAAAAGCCGCAGCATGGTTATTAACCTCAGTGGCCTGTTATATTCCTGCTAATGTCTATCCTATTATGTACACCACAAGCCTTGGCGATGAAACTCCATCGACCATTATTGGTGGCGTAATGATTTTATGGAATAGTGGCTCGTACCCTATCGCAATGATCATCTTTTTAGCGAGTGTGGTTGTACCCCTTGCCAAAGCGCTAATATTAAGTTTTTTATGCTTTATGGTGATGAGGCCAGCAAACAGACAAACTAAAAGCTATACACGTATTTACCAATTGACTGAATTTATTGGTAAATGGTCAATGATCGATGTATTTGTTGTGGCGATTCTAGTAGCCTTAGTACAACTAGGAAACTTAATGTCAGTAACACCTGGCATTGGCACAATATTTTTTACAACCATGGTTATTTGCCAAATGTTGGCAGCCCATGCGTTTGATCCCCGTTTATTGTGGGATAACCCAGATAACTTAAGTACTGCGAAACAAGAGACCTTGGCATGAGCGAAACCGCTAAAATAAAAACAGCGCCAAATATATCGGCCATCTGGATCATTCCAGTTATTGCCTTATTAATTGGCGCATGGATGTTGTACCAGTATCAAGCAAATAAAGGCACCACCATCTTCATCAAAATGCCTCATGCAGAAGGTATTGTGGCGGGTAAAACAGAAATAAAAGTACGTAGCGTGAAGATTGGCCAAATCGACCATGTTCGTTTATCAGATAAACAAAATAGCGTTATCGCACGGGCGCAAATCGATAAACATTACGACGATTTACTCACAGATGATGCGAAAATTTGGGTTGTAAAACCACGGATTGACGATACCGGCATAAGCGGCATGAGCACCCTACTCTCTGGTGTGTATTTAGAATTTGCACCGGGTGAAAGTAAAAAGCTGGCCGAAAGATTTGAGCTACAAGATGAACCGGCTCTAATTGGTAAAGATGTAAAAGGTGGGCGCTTCACCCTATTAAGTTATAACGCAGAAGTGCTTGATGTGAGTACCGGTATTTACTTTAAAGATTACAAAATTGGCCAAATAGAAACCGCCACCTTTGATTGGAAGAATCAAGCGATGAAATATGGCATTTTTATCAATGAGCCATACCAAAACTTGATCACCTTAAACTCTATTTTCTGGGTAAACTCGGGCATCGAAATAGACCTCTCTGCAGATGGTATTAATGTTAATACAGGCTCCTTAAGTAAATTGCTCAAAGGCGGTATTTCTGTTGGTATTCCTGAGCAACAAGCTCCCGGTGAAGTTGCCAGTAACGGCCATAGCTTTTCTTTAAGTAATAGCTACAAAGCCGCCTTAGAAGAACGCTTTTACGATTTTGACTATTACTTAATCGACTTTGAGCAATCAATTCGCGGCTTACGCGCTGGCGCTCCTGTAGAATACCGAGGTATGCGTATCGGTAGTGTGGTTGAAGCACCTGCAAGTGTCATAATAGATGGTAAGCCCGCACACTTTAGAACCGATAATACCGCAGTACCTGCCCTGATAAAAATTGAATATGGGCGCCTCTACCACGACAGTGCAGCAGCACGCGAGTTTTGGTACTCGAGTTTAGATGGTTGGATCAAAAATGGTCTTCGTGCTTCTTTAAAGCCGGGTAACTTACTCACTGGCGCCGTGTACGTTGACTTAGATATTTACGATAATGCAGAGCCTGCCGAATTAAAGACAATAGCCGAGTACACTGTATTCCCGAGTGTATCAAGCGGTATTACAGTCATAGCCGACCAGGTCTCTGATGTGCTAAATAAAGTAAATAACCTTAAAATTGAAGATAGCTTGGCACAAATGCAGACCACCTTTGCCGAGTACCAAGCGCTTGCTCATGACATGAGAGAGTTACTAAATAAGCAAGATACACAAGACTTACCGGGTGATATAAATCGCAACTTTGCAGAAATGACTAAGAGCATGCAACAGTTCGATAAAACCATGAAACAATTTGAAAAGACCATGGCAAGTTATGAGCAAGGTTCAACATTCCACCAGCAGTTACAAACGACTTTATCTGAATTTAAACGTTTAAGTGAAGAGCTACAGCCATTCACAAGAGGTTTAAACCAGCAACCTAATATGTTGATCTTTGATAAAGAGCTACCTGCCGATCCAACGCCGAGGAAACAATAATGAACTATAAACTCTGTGCTTCAGTGGCATCAGTGCTGTTACTTTCGGCCTGCAGTCAAACGTCATTCTCGACCATTGAGTATTATCAATTTTCGCAGCCAATTACTGCGATGCAACGCTTAGCAGAAAATACGCAAGCTCAGCTCAGAATTAACACCGTACAGCTACGTGGTGCGCTTAATAATCGTGGCATTGCTATGGTTCTCGACAACAACCGAGTCAATGCTGCTAACTACCATTTATGGAGCGAATCACCTGATTTAATGTTAACCGCCAGTGCCCATCAACAGCTTTACACTGAACTTGATAATTGGATGGTAATAAACGGCTTGCCAGTGATCACCGATTTAGATCAGCAAAGTTTCTATGAATTAGAATATGAGCTACATCACTTCAACGGCGATGAACAAGGCAATGCCAACATTGCCGGGCTTTGGCGTTTGTACTATACAAACCCTGAATCTGGCCGAAAGTTAAAGGCGGTCAATTATTTTAATGAGCTTACACCACTTCAAGACAGTGATTACGAAGGGCTTGTCGCAACACTTGAGTCAACGTGGCTAAAGGTCAACAAACAGGTTGCAAACGAAGTATCAAAGCTTGCTCTTTAATAAGAGTTTTAGAGGCTGATTGTCATCATTAATGATGACATCGCCTATAAACTCAAAACCAAGTTTCTGTAACACCTTCTGTGAACCAATATTTGTTTGCGAGGTTATTGCAGCAAGCACACCAAGCTCTAATACGTGTTTTTTTGCCATCAATAACCGAGCAGCAGCTGTAATAATACCCTTGCCTTCATATTTAGCTAACAATGCAAATCCTAAATCGGGGATAGCTAACGCATCGCGCTGAAAGAGCCCCACCATTCCAACCGGTGTATCATCAGCTAAACAAACAATATAACTGCCAAAGCCCAATTGCTGGTGGCTATTTATAAACGTTTGTTGAATATAATGCTCAGCTTGTACGGGCGTATTAATATTTTTATTACCAATGTGCTCTAAAAATGTTGCTTGGTTTAAAAGCTCAACGATAAAAGTCGCATCATCAGGCTGCCCGGCACGTAAATATATATCTAACATTTATTAAAACACCTTACTAACGACATCATTGCTAAAATTAAGGCAGTCAAGAACACGCTCTTTTTGTACTTTAGATAACTCGTCTATATCGAAGTAGCCGAACTCTGTGTGCTCATCGCTCAACATTATCTCAGCGTCCTCAGCCATATGAGCACGGAAAATAAACGCATGAGAGTTAAACGCTGTGTGATAATAAACACCACTTAAATAAGCGATATCTACGTCACAATTAAGTTCTTCTTGGCATTCGCGAAGTAACGCTTGATGAATGGTTTCACCTTTATCTAAAGCGCCGCCAGGTAACCCCCAACTTTTTTGACCGTAATCAGCTTTTAGTAATAACACTTGCCCTTGGTTGTTGGTGATAACCGCATGGCTACTGAGTCTGTAAGTATCTGAAAATGCCATAATCCCTTTGCTCATTTAATAAAAAGTGACGTTATTGATGAGTGTAAAATAATTATCATCGCAATAAAAATTGTTATTGACTAAATTAATATTCAGGATTATTTTTCTTGCGATGTTTTGGGCAAAACAAAAGCAGTATACCCTCTATACTGTCTGGCGCCAGCCAACGCAGGCACTTTCCCTAATGGGTCCATAAAAGTGTGTTCGCGTAAAGCAGTTACTTGAGTCGATAGACTTCTGATTTCTGTAAGCAATCTCGCATTGCTTAACTGTGTGAAAAATATAATGCAAGAACCTTCTGCGTTAAGTTTACTGCCGCCAGTATTGGTGGTGGTTTTGGCCGTATTTTTACGCCGCCCTATTTTATCTTTACTAATTGGATCTTTGTTTGGTTTAGCCATGCTAGGCCCAACCGCTGTGTTAGCCAATTTTGCTGATATTTCATTAAAAGTAATGCAAGACGAAACCATTGCTTGGCTAATTTTAGTCTGTGGTGGGTTTGGTGCATTAATCGCTTTATTAGTGAGAACCGGAGGTGCAAGTGCCTTCGCCGAATTAGCGTTAAAATTTGCAAAAGGCCAGCGCTCATCGTTGGTGATGACCTTTGTGCTAGGTGTGATTATTTTTATTGATGATTACTTAAATGCATTAACCGTTGGTGAAACCATGAAGCGTATCACCGATAAGTTTAAAATTAGCCGTGAAATGCTCGCTTATGTTGTTGACTCAACTGCTGCGCCTATCTGTGTGCTTGTACCACTCTCTACATGGGCCGTTTTTTTTGGCGGCTTGTTAGTTGATAATAATGTTGCACCAGAAGGCCAAGGTATTGCCGTCTACATTCAAGCAATCCCTTATATGTTATACGCTTGGTTTGCAGTCATTGTGGTATTACTGGTTAGCTTAAATGTGATCCCTGCTTTTGGTCCGATGAAAAAAGCACAACTACGTGCCATGAATAATCAAATCGAGATCTCGAATAGCCAATACACAGATATTCAAACAGCAGATGAATACGCAGTGAAAGCAGCGGAAGAAAACTTTGAAACAGCAGCATCAAACGGCAAACTCTATAACTTTTTAGTGCCGATAGTTTTACTTGTTGCGTTTACTGTTTACTTTGACATTGACGTATATAAAGGGTTGCTTGCAACTTTTGCCGTTGTTTTACCTTTTTACATGTTACAAAAGTTAATGACATTGTCAGAACTCGTTGAGCGTATGCTCGATGGTTTTAAAAGTATGATCCCCGCTATTGGGACTGTGGTTGCTGCATTTATATTTAAAGATGTGTGTGACCAATTAATGCTTCCGCAATATGTCATTAATACATTAAGCCCTTATATGACAGCACAGTACTTACCTGCCGTGGTGTTTTTAGCAATGGCAGTCCTTGCTTTTGCAACGGGTTCAAGCTGGGGGATTTTCGCGGTAACGATTCCTATAGTAATGCCACTGGCTTACGCAATTGATGCCAATATTCCTTTAGTGATTGGTGCTTTGTTGTCGGCGTCATCGTTTGGTAGTCAAGCCTGCTTTTATTCTGACTCCACGGTACTTGCTGCACAAGGCTCAGGGTGTGATTTAGTCGGCCATGCTATCACACAACTGCCTTATACCTTACTTGCAGCAAGCGCTGCATTTATAGGGTTTTTGATTATCGCATAAATTAAAAAGCCCAAGCAATTGCTTGGGCTTTTGTTTATCAACTATTAGGTTACTTTTGCAATTTAATGCCTTTGTAATAACTCTCTAAGTTTTCAACTTTTGTTTGGTTTTTCAGATCTGCAAATGGCTTATCTGCAAACTTACTACCACGCATTTGAATATTTAAACGTGCAGCTTCACTATTGAGCATGGTTTTCTTGTAGTAATCTTTCAGATCAGCCAAGGTTACTTTTTCAACTTCTGCGATAAGCTTTTCTTTAGAGTCAAAGTTGAAGTTTTCACGGTACCAATCAGAAATAAGCGGTGACATTTCATCACTTAAATTCTTAGGTTGCTCTTTTAAAGACACAAGCGTTGCATTTTTAAGTTGTGCAAATGTTTCTTCTGTCATGTTATCAAGCTCAACAGCGTATTGCTTTTTGAACTCATCAAAACGCGCTTGCATTTCTTTAGGGCCTTTAACCGGTGTTTGAATATAAAGACCCAATGCAGAGTAGTCTTCGATAGGACGCGCTAATGCACCAACCGCATAAGCTAATTGCTCTTCAGTTCGTAACTTATCAAACGCTACGGTTCTAAAGTGGCTTTGTAAAATTTGTGCCTGTGCTTTTTGCTTATAGCCAGGGGTTGGGTGTACAACCATATCAATAATTGCTACATCCGCTACATCTATATCTTTTTGCAGTACAATACGCTCACCAGGCTGAGGTAACCAGGCTTTGCTTCTGGCAAACTCAGTCGCTTGATGACCTTTAGGTAGTATAGCGGTTAGCTTACTCGCAATAGATTCAACATCGTTTTGGTTATAGTTACCAAAAGTGAATACGCGTAAATCATTTGCAGCAAGTGTAGATTGTTTAATAGCCGCGAAATCAGCAAGGGTTAGTGTATCTGCCGCTGCAATCAAGGTTTCAGTGTCAAATTTACCACTACGAGTAAGCTTAGAGTACTCACCAAATGCTTGATAGAATGGGAACTGCTTTTGTTGATTGAGTAAATCACGCTTAAAACGGTCGATTGCTTGGGCAAAACCTTCTTCAGACACATCTAACGTTAGATTTTCAAGCGCCTGAGCTAAAAGTACATCTTGTTTATCAGTGAAACCACTTAGCGATAACACAAGACCGTTACTTGGCTGTAGCCCTAAACTCATACCAGCGACAGCTGCTTCTGTGCTAAGTTTGCTTTGTTGTAAGTTATAAAGATCAGCCCACACTGCATAAAGAACTTGTGATTTTACATTCACAAGGGCATCCGGCGTATTAATGTAAACTTCAACAAGGCCTTTTGGCTGTTCAGCAAACTGCTGACTTGCTTGGCGCCAAACTTTTACACCTTGCTTATCAAATACTAGTTCAGGGTGCGCCTGTTGTTTAAACTCAGCGGTTTTAATTGAGAAGCTTTCAGGTAATAAGCGGTTTACTGTTGGTAATGCTAAAGCGTATTCACTTGGTTTATTCCAGCTAGAAACTTCTGCTTCGCTGATATCTTCAATGCGGTATTTACCATCGTAAAAATGCAGCTGTGAATCTGTTTCTTCTTGCTTTGAAATATACCAAATACGTAGCGTATCTTCGTTTAATTGCGACAGCACATTTTGCACCGCGTCTGCATCAAACTTAGCATAATAATAAGGTGCATTAATTGCATTGTTCACAGGGAACTTTTGCATGCTATCAGTTAAGTTACTTACATAACCAAACTCATCGCCTTTTTCTAGGAATTGAAATTCATTGTTTAACGATGTACGAATTTCATTAAAGTATTTGCTATCAACACCCTGCTCTTTAATAAGCGCAATGTACTGCATAACCATAGCCACAATTTCTTCGCGGTTTTGCATGCCAGCATCAGTCAATTCAATATTTACCGTTAAGCTGCCGTAGTTACCATATTGTGTTGGAGCATCAGAAGCAGATAAACGTGACACCCAGCCTTTATCACGCAAGATTTGCGCAGGACTACCTTGCATTTCGTTACTTAAAAGGTAAGAAACAAAACGATTTGGTTTAACCGCAAACTGTGAACTGTTATCAGCAATTGTGAACTCTAACTGTAGTTGTTTTACATCTTCATTTGGTGAGTAGTAAACACGCTTTCCGCCAGCAACAGAAAAGTCTAACTTATCAGTCACCGTTGGTTTTTCGATTTTTTTATTTTCAATATCAGCAAAATACTGTTTAGCTTTTGCTTCCATTTCAGCCAGTGGACGATTTGAGATCATCGCCACTTTCATAATGTTCGATGAATAATATTTGTTATAGAAAGCAACGGTTTCTTTATGCAGATTGCTGCCTTCTTTGTCCCCTAAAGTTTCTAGGTTACCAATTAAGAAACGGTTTGCAGGGTGTGAGCCCATCATTTGACGCGCTAGTTTAAATTGGCCAAAAAAGTCCATTTCACGGCGCATTGACCACTCTGCGTTTACCGCATTTTTTTCTTTGTCTGTGTACTCAGGATAAAGCTTTGGAGATTTAAAGAAATCCGCAAAACGATCAAGTGCTTCATCGTAAGCATCATTGTTCACTTTGAACATGTAGTTTGTGATATCTAACCAGGTGTAAGCGTTATGCGCGCCACCATTTTTGGTCATGAAATCACTGTAACCTTTAGTGTCTGGGTAGCGGTCTGTACCAAGGAACAGCATATGCTCTAGGTAGTGCGCCATGCCTTGTTGCGACATAGGGTCGTGCAATAAACCAACGCCTACACTCAAAGCAGCAGCTGATTTTTCAGCACTAGGATCTGAAATTAAAATTACATCAATTTCGTTATCTAGTTTTAATGTTTTGTACTCACGGGTGTCGTTTGGGCTGATAACTAACGAGTCAGGAATAAGGTTAGTATTAGCTGCAGGAGGCGTTGTGGTAGAAGTAGAAGAACAACCTGCTAACACTGCAAAAGCGATTGCACTGAGTCCCATTATTTTTTTCATTATTTTGTATCCATTAGAAATTGAATAAATTTTTATTTATCATGTGTTTTCGAACGCCGCAATTCAATGCTTTTCAGCTAAGTTACAGTAAAACTTTGTAACACATTGTGAAAATGTAATACTTACGGTTAAGATTAATAGCAATAACTATAACAAAGGATGAGCTATGGAAAAGTGGCTAATTGTAGCAATGTTCACTCAGGTCTTTCTGACTTTTGCAGTCATGTACATTATGGGTAAGCGTCGTTTTCGTGCGGCAAAACAAAAAACCATCGAGATGAAAGACTTCTTAACAATGGAGCTTGAAAAGGCTGGGGATAATGTTCGCGTAGCAGATCGTAACTTTATCAATCAATTCGAAATGCCTGTGCTGTTTTTTATTGCCTGTTTAACAGCTCTGCAAGTCAATGCTGTAGGTACTGTATTTGTTGCCCTTGCTTGGGTTTATGTTGCATTAAGAATTATTCATAGCGTAATACACTTAACTTCAAACACCTTGAAGGCGCGCTATTATAGTTTTGTTGTCAGTAGCTTTATAATGCTAATAATGTGGGTGCTGATTTTAGTTAGAATCTTCTAATAAACATCAATACAAAGAAATAAGGCGCTTTTTAGCGCCTTATTAACTTTATTGATTGGAATTATTTACGACGACTAAAGCCTGCAAGAGCTAATAAAGATAGCATCCACGCAAGACTCCCGCCTGAGCTACCACCGCCATTGTCTGAAGAGTTATCTTCATCAATTAGCGTGTTCTCTTTTGGTGACAAAGAAGCAGACGAATTCGGATCATCATCAATCACAGTCACGCTGTTAATGTAAAATAAGTTTTCACCACTGAAACCTGATGTTGTATCTGGGCACTGCTCTTCATTAAGGTTTACTACTGGGATTTCTCCACAGTGAACTAAAGAGGTGATTTGTTCTAAAACATCCATACTCTGTACAGTTACTTCACCAAAAACAGTAAAGCCACCATTCTGTAAGTCGAGGTTAGCGCTGTTATCTTTTAAATTAAAAAACCACTGACTTGTCGCACTATTAGCATTACCACCAAGCTTGGCCATTGCAATGGTACCTTTAACATTCGACAGCTCTGGCTCATTGGTAATAGCGTCAGCAGTTTCTATCGCCTCAAAATCAGTATCAAATTTAAAACCACCACCTTGCAATACAAAGTTATCAACTGAGCGATGGATAACCGTACCGTCGTAGCTGCCATCTGCAACATAGTTTAAAAAGTTTTCAACGGTAACAGGTGTATGTTGGTCATAAAGGTGAACAGTAATACTGCCCAGATCTGTCTGCATTTCAACAATAGTAGCATTGGCTGTAAAACAGCTAGCCAATAAAGCAGTTGCAAGTAGATGTTTTTTCATTGTTTATCTTTCCTGATAATTTTTATTATAAAACTGCAAGAAGCTTAAACAAAATAGACAGACGCTTAAATAGCAAACAAAACAGTTACACAAAACGCGCCAAAGCAATTACATCTCAGTTACATTAATTTACACCATGTATTCATTATGGTTATAAAAAATTTAAAGAATAAATCAAAATCGTCTTATCAAATAGGCTCAGTTTGTTAGTATCAGCACGACAATAATGAACACACAGGAATGAACCATGGCGAATGAAGAGAACGCAATATGCGATTTTGGCCTACACCAAGGTGAGCCTTATAGTAAGTTACCCGCTAGTTTTTTAAATTGGATGGTCGGCAATAATCATCAAAAGTCTCATTACGCAGAACAAGAACTACAACGCAGACAACTTGCCGCAACAGGACAACTAAATACAGAAAATAGCGACAAAAGTTTATAAAATACATTTAATTTAAACTTAAGTCGTTTAAACTAAGCGCATAATTAACCTACTGCTCTATTCAGGCAAACAATTATGCGCTTTTTTTTACTAACATCGCTACTGGTTACCCTAACCGCATGTAGCTCCTCTTCTAATAATACTGATTCAGCCCAATATTTAACTCTGCTTCATACTAATGATAACCATGGTCGTTTTTGGCATAACGAACAAGGTGAATATGGCATGGCTGCTCGTAAGACTTTAATTGATCAACTAAAAGCCGAAGCTAAAGCACAAGGCCATGCTGTTTTACTGCTTTCTGGTGGCGATATCAATACGGGTATTCCAGAGTCTGACTTACAACACGCGGAGCCCGATTTTAAAGGTATGTCGTTAATTGGTTATGATGCCATGGCAATTGGTAACCATGAGTTTGACAATCCACTGGCAGTACTTGATCAACAACAAAAATGGTCAAACTTCCCTTTTCTATCAGCTAATATCATCGATAAAACAACTGGTGAAACTCGTTACCAAGGCTATAAAATCTTCGAAAAGAATGGGCTTAAAATTGCTGTAATCGGCTTAACTACCACAGATACCGCTAAAATCGGTAACCCGCAATATATCGGTGGCCTAGAATTTAAAGACCCTACAGACGTTACTGCAAAGTTAGCTCCAGAAATTGATAAACAGTACAACCCAGATATTACCATCGCTGTTACTCACATGGGTCACTATGTTGATGCTAACTTTGGTATTAATGCACCCGGTGATGTAACTATGGCACGCAACTTACCAAAAGGAATGCTTGATATTATTGTTGGCGGTCATTCACAAGAGCCTGTGTGTATGAAAGAAGCCAATGTTGCTGACAAAAGCTTTATGCCAGGTAAAGAGTGTAAGCCTGACCAACAAAATGGTACTTGGATCATGCAAGCCCATGAGTGGGGTAAATATGTTGGTAAAGCTGAATTCAAATTAGAAAACGATGAATTAACTTTGCTCAATTACTCACTTATTCCTGTAAATCTTTATATCGATGATGAAAACGGTAATAAAAAGCTAGCGGCTGAATACATTGAACCAAACAAAAACTTACAAGACATCCTTGCGGTTTATCAGCAAAAAGGCGCAGCACAAATTGCTGGTAAAATAGGTAACGTGGATGCAAAACTTGAAGGTGACCGCAATAAAGTACGCTATGAGCAAGTAAACTTAGCACGCGTTATTATTGCTGCACAAATGCAGTCAGTGGGTGCTGATTTTGGTTTGATAAGCGGTGGCGGTATTCGCGATAGCATTCAAGCAGGCGATGTAAGTTATAAAGATATTTTAAAAGTTCATCCTTTTAAAAACCGTATCACCTATATTGATATGACAGGCCAAGAGCTATTTGACTATTTACAAGTTGTTACTTCTTTCCCACCTGATTCAGGTGCTTACTTACAATACTATAAGCTAAGCTTTAAGCGCGATAACGACACTTTATCTGATGTTAAAATTGCCGGTAAACCACTTGATATGGCTAAAACTTATCGTATGAGCATTAACAGCTATAATGCCTCTGGTGGTGATGGTTACCCTACTCTTACCAATAAAAAAGGCTTTGTGAGTACAGATGATACAGATGCACAGGCATTAAAACGTTTCTTTGAGCAAAATAGTCCTGTTAAAGCGGCTGAATACGCTCCTAAATAAAGACTAGTTAAATAGAAAAAGGGAAGTCAGTGACTTCCCTTTTTACTTTTAAACTAGATTACTTCCCAATGACTTCAATATCGGCAATCTCAATCGCTTTCAATCCATAATGATGTAATCTAGAACGGGAGCCTTCACCATGGGCCTTAGGTGGATAATAGGTTTCTTTTATCTCAGGCTGCTCTTGCCAAACTTCATCAAGTGCTGCCCGAATTTCACTTAATGTTTTTTCTAAACTATTGGTAAAGTTTGGGCGCTTACGTATTGTGTGACCAAGCTCTACTAACCGGTAAAAATACTTGTTTGCTAAAGTCAGTAATTCTTCTGGTACATCTTTATTTTGATTAAGCACTACATCCGGATGTTCAATACAGAACTCAACCAATGCAAGGTAAAAGCACAGCGGTTTATTAGCAAGCGCCACTGTTTTATCAACAGCACAGCTAGCAGCTAAAGTCTTACTTTGAAGATCGACTATCAATTTAGGCTTTTCTTCTGCCTGAATTGCAACTTCTGGTTCATGTTTAGCAATTTGGATTTTAGTGCGTTCACTTATAAATAATAAATAAGTAAATGCAGCTGCAAATAAACACACCAAAATCAACACAGCGATATCATCTTTAGCAAATAAAGACGAAGCCACAACAAAGCTAACAGTTAATGATTTTTGTGGTGCATGCAATTGCTTAGTGATTAAATCTGCACGAGCAGGATAATCAGAGATCCCCTCAATGGAGTAAACCATCACGCCAGAGTCAGCTAATTGTGCATTAAGACGCGCGATATAATTGAGTACCATATCTTTACTACCTGAATGCTTTAAAAAATCATCAGGTAAATTTAAATGGTTTAAATCAAGGGCAATGCGGTTTTCAACTTTTGCTAGAGTCAGGGCATCATTAGTTGTTGTCTTATAAGCTTTTGCTGTAATAAAGCTGGCAAATAAAACCAAGCAACAGCTTATAAATACTCCGCCATAAGCAAGTTTTACTCTAATTGGCAGCATTGCTATCCCCTACTTTCATTGTTTGATGAGTCGACTCACATTCCCAAAAAGACTCAACATGATTAAAGTAATGAGAATTTTGATTGTGTGCTAATTGGGTTAACTGCGCTTGAACTGCACATAAAAGGTCTGTGTTTTCATCCTGCATTTTTAAATACCAACGACTACCACTTATATTGTCACGTATAGGCGTAATGTAGTTTTTAGAAAAACGTTGCTGGTCGCTGTCTTGCCAATAAGAAGAAATTAAATCGACCTTACCACTTGCAAGCAGCTCTCTTAATTCAGTATGGGAACTTGCGTAAGTGATATTAAGGTTTTCTAGGTTGATATCTAATTTTTTAAATAATTGTTTAGGTAAAATGTGTCCAGAGCGGCTCGTTGGGTAATCAAGCAAACCAATATGTTTATCTAAAAAGTAGCTTTTTTCAATGCGTGGCTTTTCTTTACTAGAAATTAAATAAGCTGTGTAGTCAGGAAAGCCAACAACCGCTTGGTAGTTATAGGTTGACTCGGCCATAAAGGCATTAATCAAGTTTTCTTTAGCCAGGATCAAATCTGCAATCCCTTTACCTAAAAACTCAATTGTGTCAGATGTTTTATAACCCCAATAAGAGGTGACCTTGCCGTATTGTTTACTAATGATGTCATCAGCGCACAAAGTTTTAGCAACATCCTCAGCCAATACTTTGCCAGATGAATACACCACCAACTCGTTGAGATTAACCTCTGATTTAGTATCACATTGGAAAGACGTTTCAATAAATGCATCGATGTCAGAAACAGCCGGTTTACCCTGCAAAATTCCGATATAAAAAAACAAAATAACTGCTAGAAACAAAAATGTAACAATCGACGATTTTTTTATTAGTATTGTTCTTAAATTCAATTTTAATAGCCAACAATGCTCCGTTGTCTCTATTTGAACAATTATTCTTACTTATTACAACAAGTAATTTTACCTAAATATTTTAAGCTATTGATAAATAACATATATGAACAAGAAATTATGAATCTTATTGAGTCCTTTCTATTTGCTTTTAAATTCAGGAAAATATGCATCAAGAAATCGTGCTTCAGGGCACATTCATTTTGGACACTGAGTCAATGTTACAAAAAACAATAAAAATGTTGCTGTTATCGACACCAGTTATTTCAGCTGTGTTAAGTAACCCGGCTAATGCATGGGGTCAGAATGGTCACCGTATTATTGGTGAAATTGCATCTAAGCATATTACAGACACCACCAAGCAAGCATTAGTTCCTTTACTTGATGGTGATTCTTTACCACAGGTAGCAACGTGGGCTGATGAAATGCGTTCTGCTCCAGAAAAATTCTGGCAAAAGAAATCTTCGCGCTGGCATTACATTAACTTTAAAGAAGGCGATGCTAAACCTCATTACGACTCACATGCCCACCATAACAAAGAAACCGTGTCAGATATCCTCGAAGGCATGGAATATTCAATCTCAGTATTACAAAACCAAAAAGCTTCTCTAGGTGAAAAACAGTTCGCACTGCGCTTTTTAGTTCATCTTGTTGGTGATAGCCATCAACCTTTTCATGCTGGTCGTGGTGAAGATCGTGGCGGCAACAATATTTCTGTCACATTCTTCGGTCAAGATACCAATTTACATAGCTTGTGGGACACAAAACTCATTGAAAATGAAAATTTGTCCTATACTGAGTTTGCGCAATTTATAAATACAACAAATCAAGCGTTAATAAAGGACTATCTTGCCAGTTCACCTAGCGATTGGTTAATCGAATCTAATAACATTGCAAACTCTCTGTATAAAGAAAATGAAACAAACGTAAGTTATAGTTATATCTATAAAAACTTACCAGTTGTTAAAACTCGCCTACAACAGGGCGGTATAAGATTGGCAGGTTTATTAAATAGTCTATTTGATAAATCAGCAAAACCGTTAGTAAAGGCACTTAAGATGCCAACTGACAGCAAACTATAAATGAAACATAACCTCTAACACGGGAAATAACATAATGAAAATCCAACTCCGCAAAACAGCTCTATCACTTGCTATTGCAGCATGTGTTGGTGTGAGTGGTGCAGCGTTAGCAAATGAAACAACATCTGCTATCAAGGGTCAAATCAAAGGTCCTAGCGGCAACCCTGCTGCAGGAACTAAGATTACTATCGTTCACTTACCTTCAGGTTCAACTAAAGAAACTGAAACGAACGATGCGGGTTACTTCACAGCAAAAGGCCTACGTGTAGGTGGTCCTTACCGCGTTGTTGTAGATTCTGACGTATTCGCAGATCAAACATTCAACAACATCAACCTACAAGTGGGTGCTGACTACCCAGTTAATGTTACGTTAGAGAGACAATCTGATGTAGAACAAATCGTAGTTACTGGTCGTCCAATCAGCCGTATGTCTGGTGGTACAGGCCCAGCTGCAACGTTCACACTTGAAGATTTAGAAAACCAACCAGCTATCAACCGTGACTTAAAAGATATCATTCGTATCGACCCACGTGTAACAATCGATGATAGCCGCGGTTCAATCAACTGTGGTGGTGGTAACCCACGTTTCAACAGCTTAACGCTAGACGGCGTTCGTATGAACGATAACTTCGGTTTGAGCTCAAACGGTTACCCTACTATTGGCGCTCCTTTCTCTTTTGATTCAATCGAGCAAGTTGCAGTTGAGCTAGCACCTTTTGATGTTCAATACGGTGGTTTCACATCATGTAACATCAACGCAGTTACTAAATCTGGTGGTAACGAAGTACACGGTGGTGTTTTCTTCGATTACACAAATGATTCAATGAAAGGCGACAAAATCGAAGGCGAAGACTACGATAACGGTGATTACACTGAAAAACGTTACGGCTTCAACGTTGGTTTACCACTAATCAAAGATAACCTTTTCTTATTCACATCTTATGAGAAAGTTGAAGGTGTTAAACAGTACGAGTACGGCGGTTTAAATACAGGTAGTGTTTCAGCTGCAGACGTTGCTCGTGTACAACAAATCGCACAAGACGTTTACGGTTATGACGCAGGTGGCATGCCATCAAGCGCACCAGTTGAAGATGAAAAAATCTTAGTTAAACTTGATTGGAACATTAATGACGATCACCGTGCAAACTTAATCTATAACTACAATGACGCTTTCACGCTATCTCAATCAGATGCATACAGCGATACAGTAGCTTTAGATAATCACTTCTTCAAGCAAGGTGCTGAGTTTACATCAATCATCGGTTCACTTTACTCAGATTGGTCAGATAGCTTCTCAACTGAAGTTCGTATTGGTAAATCTGAGCTAGATGCAACAGTACAATCTTTAGATGCAGCGAGCGGCTTTGGTGAAATGCAAATTGATGCTGCAGGCGGTGGTACTATCTATATCGGTCCAGATGACTCGCGTCAATCAAATGACCTAGACTATGAAACAACGACTGTAAAACTTGCAGGTACATACTACCTTGATCAACACACGATAACAGGTGGTTATGAGTACGAAAAGCTAGACGTATTTAACCAATTCGTACAGCACACTCAAGGTGAGTGGCGTTTTGATTCTGTAGATGATTTTGAAGCTGGTCAAGCTGCACGTATTTACTATAACAATGCTGCTGGTACTAACGATCCAACTGATGCTGCTGCAAGCTTCTCATATGCTCAACACACTTTCTATGTTCAAGATGAGTACAGCTTTACAGATTTGGATGCAACATTAACGTTTGGTCTTCGTTACGACAAATACACAAGTGACGACAATCCTAACTACAATGAAAACTTCACTAACCGCTACGGTTTCAGCAACCAATCAACATTCGACGGTATCGATTTAATTCAACCACGTGTTGGTTTTGAATGGTATGCAACTGATGCATTAGAAGTACGTGCAGGTGTTGGCCTATTCTCTGGTGGTAATCCGAATGTTTGGTTATCTAACTCTTACTCGAACGACGGTATCACAAACATTGGTACTTATCGTGAAGATGTTGATTTATTCAATACACCGACAGTGAATGGTGGTACACCAGGTTACGAAGTGCCACAAGATATGTTTGATGAAGTTGCTAATACAACTATCGGTGCAGGCGATTCATCAGTAAATGCTGTTGACCCTGACTTCGATATGCCTTCAGAGTGGAAATACTCAGTAGGTGCAACATACACAACTGAAGATGAGTATGTATTCTCACTAGATTATTTATTCACTAAACGTAAAGATGCTGCAATTATCCAAGACATCGCGTTGCAAGATTCTGGCAACACAACGTTTGATGGTCGTCCAATTCTTGAGTCTAAAGAAGGTCGTCGCGGTGACTTATTACTTACTAATGTGAGTGGCGACAGTGGTGAATCTCACATCATTTCTGCTGCAATGAGTAAGCGTTTTGATAACGGTATTAGCGTACAACTAGCTTACGCTTACACAGATTCAACAGATGTTAACCCAATGACTAGCTCTGTAGCGAGCTCTAACTACGGTAACATGGCGACATACGATCCAACTAACCCGGGTGCACGCACATCTGATTACGAGATCCCGCATCGCTTTACTATGACATTAGGTTACACAACTGAGTTGTTTGATGGTTACAACACACGTTTCAACCTATTCAGCGAAACATTCAAAGGTCTTCCTTACAGCTATACATATAACGGTAGCGATGGTGTTTGGGGTGATAGCAACTCAAACCGTAGCCGTCAGCTAATGTATATCCCTGAGGTAAATGACCCTAACGTTGTTTACGACATGACTCCTGAAGAAGTAACTGAGTTTAACGAGTGGATTTCTGCTCAAGGCCTTGAACGCGGTGAAATCGTTGGTCGTAACAGCCAAAATGCTGATTGGTTCACTAAAGTTAACTTTAAGATGACTCAAGAGTTACCTGGTTTCATGCCTGGTCACAAAGGTGAAGTATTCTTCGTTATCGATAACTTAACAAACATGTTAAACGATGACTGGGGTGTACTTAAGAAAGGTAACTTCGTTGGTAACCGTATGATCAAAACATCAATCGATGACCAAGGTCGTTACGTATACTCTGACTTCAGCCCTAACAATGGTAAAACTGCAACTCAAAGCGGTGCATCAGTTTGGGAAATGCGTGTAGGTGTTCGTTACACATTCTAATAACGAGTTAACCTTGTTATAAAGCAAAAGCCCGCCCCTACTGGCGGGCTTTATACGTTTTGGAGATAGTTAGCGAGTTACTAGTTAAGAGAGTAAAGCTACTAAGGGAAAGTTAGCAAGAGTAAAGCTTCAAGAGTAAAGTTAGCAAGTTACTAATAGCCGCGATTTTACATCGCGTCCTTGTATCTGAAACTAGTGCCTAAATCCTAAAACCTGAAAAATTCTTTCGTAGGACTGGCTTTAGCCGGGAAAAATAGTAGTTACGAGCTTTAAGAGGAAAGGAAGCAAGTTACTAGGTAACATATTTTACATCGCGTCTGAGGGCCGAAAGCTTTCTAAAAAATGCAGGCCAGTAAGACCTGCACAGATATTTTTATTTAAGCTGCGTAAACCGCAAGTGGGTGTGTTGTATTGATAGAAACATGCACTGCATCACCTGGGCGTACCATCACTTCATGGCTTACTCGGCTTGTCACTACAGTATCACACGCTAATTTTACAGCGCATAAGCGGCTGCCACCTTCGTAACGTACCCATGTCACTTTACCGTTGCTAGTAGCTGCATTTTGAATAAGGTGAATATCATCAGGGCGAAGTAATACATCAACCTTCGCAGTATCATGATCAACCCTAATCGCTGGTGCATTACCTAAATCAGTTGTGGCAATATCACCTTCACAATTACCGGCAATGAAACTTGCTTCACCTAAGAAGCGAGCTACAAAGCGATTGCTTGGTAAGTTAAAACAGCGTTCAGGAGTATCGATTTGCTGAATAATGCCTTCTTTAAGTACACCAACTCGGTCACCGACAGATAAGGCTTCTTCTTGGTCATGGGTTACCCAAATTGCAGGTACACCCGCATCTTTTAATGCATTGCGTATATCCCAACGAAGGGTGTCTTTTAAAGCGGCATCTAGGTTGGATAACGGCTCGTCAAGTAATACGAAGTCAGGTTCGTGAGCGAGTGTACGGGCAAGAGCTACACGCTGCTTTTGACCACCTGATAAGGTAGCGGGCTTTTTATCACGAAATGCTTCAAGACCCAGTAACTTAATCCAGTGATCTGCTTTTGAGGTATCTGTTAATCTAAAGCAAATATTTTGCTGCACTGTTAAATGCGGGAATAACGCAAAGTCTTGAAATACCATACCCACTTTACGCTTTTCTGGTGGTACTTTTAACTTGGGTGTTGCACGCCATGAGCCTAAATTAATTTCGCCTTCGCTGATAGGAATAAGCCCAGCTAACGCTTGTAAAATTGTACTTTTACCACAGCCAGTTGGACCAACTAGCATGAGGATCTCACTTTCCCCAAGTGATAAGTTAAGTTCACTTACCACACGATTGCTACCATAATCGATAGACAGCTTACTAACTGATAGCATTAAACTGATCCTTAATGTTCTAATTGACTGCGCTTTTCACCTGAGAGCATTATAGCTAAGCCACATGCTGATATCACTACCAACAATAGGCCAGGAATGGCTGCGCGACCGAAATAACCTGCTTCATAAACTCGCCATAAATAAGTTGATAGGGTTTCAAACCCTGTTGGGCCAAGTAACAAGGTCGCTTCAAGCTCTCGCATTGATTCTAAAAATACCAAGGCTGCACCAGCAATGATACCGCGTAGTGTTAAAGGCAAGGTAATACGCATAAATGCTTCACGAGGGCTGGCACCTAATACACGTGCCGATTTGATTAAACTCGAGTCTAAGTGTTCTGTACTGGTACGCACAGAGCCAACTGCCAGCGGTAAAAAGCGTAGCACGTAGGCTATCACTAATAATGCCAGAGTTTGGTATAAAAGAGGTAATTGCAAGCTACCATAAACAAGCGCCGTCCCCATTACGATACCCGGAATACCAAATCCGAAATAAGTGACTCGTTCCATAATGCGCCCTACTTTACCGCTTAAAGCAGCATGCGCTACAGGCACAGCAACGACAACAGCAACAATAGCCGCAATACCAGATGCATAAGCAGAATTCCACGCAATGCTGAAATCAAAATCAGCAACACCATCCCGGGCAAGCCAAAGGGTAAAAATGGCTAACGGTAAACAAATAGCAAGTAATAAAACCGGTAGAAAAGTCACTAGCATGGCTAACTTTTGCCCGTTTGATGGAAATAACATTAGCGGTCTACCGTGGCGCTCAGAAGCAGTTTTAATTTGTGATTCGATGAACAGTAAAAAGCCTACTATCACCATTAATTGTAGCGATAACATCGCTGCTCGGCTTAGACCAAAGGCGTTATATTCAACATAGATCACGCGAGTAAAGGTATCTAAGCGCATCATCGCCGGTGTACCAAAATCGGATAGAGTATAAAGTGCAACCAGTAATGAGCCCGCCGCAATACCGTTTATTACACGCGGTAATATGACTTTAAACACACTCATCGGCATCGACATACCTAAAGTGCGAGCCGCGTTTACCATGCTGGCATCTAGACTAAGTAAAGACGAACGCGTTGTAAGCATTACAAATGGAAACGTGTACAGCGTCATTACAATAGCGGCCCCCGTTAAGCCATACATAGGCGGGGTTTCAAAGCCTAACAGTTGATTAATTTCACCACCGGGGCCAAAAGCTGCATATAAAGTAAACGCGCCAATATAACTTGGAATAGCAAGTGGAGATGCAAACAAAACAAGCCAAAGCTTTTTAAAAGGAAGTTGAACATAGGCACTAATAAACGCCAGAGGCACGCCAATTAAAATAGAGCCTAAAACAGTTAACACCATAAGTGATAAAGTGTTACCAAGAATTTTTAAATTGTGACTATCAAAAACAGCCGTCGCATCACTAGCTAAAGTGATCAGAATATAAACTGGCACTAACGCCAAAAGTGCTGCAAGCAGCGCCATGGGATAAGAAGCAGGTATGCGCATTATAAAACACCGCTGCTGCGCATAAGGTCGAGTGTTGGCCTTAAATCTGCCAATTGAGTTAAATCGATTTTCGGCGGTGACACATCCGTTAAGGCTGGTAATCCAGCTGGCTGGTCAATACCTTGGATCAATGGAATTTCGTAGGCTTCACGTGCTAAGTAGCTTTGTACTTCAGAACTTAGTAAGTAGCGCATAAAGTTCATTGCATTCGGGTTGTCTGTCAGCGATAACACACCTGATGCATTAACTAAGCAACCGGCATCTTGATTGGTGAAAGCAAGATCAAGGTTTGCATCTGGTTTACCTGATTTAAGACGTAACGTGTAATAGTGGTTTGCAAAACCAATATCCACTTCACCACGTTCAACGGCCATCACTACACCAAGCTCGCCGGCATAGGTTTTCGAACGTTTTTGAACTTTCTTAAGCCATTTAGCGGTTTTATCTTCACCTTCAAGAATACGCATTGCCGTGACAAATGATTGGAAAGAAGCATAAGCAGGTGCCCAACCAATTGATAAATCGCTATCAGCAATGGCCATTATGCTATCTGGGATCTGATCTTTTGATAAACGCTTAGTGTTGTAAGGTAATGTACGAATACGACCTGTCACTGGTGCCCAGCCCGGATAGCGGAACTGCGGTTGTAATTGCGCTTCTAAGTCACTTGGTAGCGGTTTAGCTAAACCTGCGTCTGTGACTAAGCCAATCGCGCCTGAGTCAACGGCCCAAAATAAATCAGCACGTTTAACACCCGCTTTCGCTTCAGCCACAATCATGTTGGCAAGTGCAGCAGTTGGGCCACGACGAATTGATAAATTAAGTTTTGGGTTTTTCTTTTGGATTGATTGCAGTACGTTTTCGTACAAACCACCTTCACCACGGCCTAAATATAAGGTTAAGTCACCCTCTAGGGCGGGTAAGTCTTTCACTGAAATTGGGCTTGCAGCAGAGGCTGCAAAGGCACGAGAAAGAGGTAGTGGCATTGCGCCCACTACCCCAAACGCAGCCAGGCCTTGAATAAAGGTCCTACGCTTCACTAAAATACATCCTTACGTGCTTTTTCGGCTTCTTCTAGTAACACCTTAGCGCGATCTAGTTTTTCTTGCATATCAACAACCACTGCACGTACTTGGTCAACAGACCCTTTATCAGAAATAGCTTTAGGCAGGGTTACGTTAAAATCTTTTTCGAGAACTTCTACTAACTTCGCATCTTTTTCGATAAGTGTACCTTCAACACCTTCGAATAAGTGAAGGTAAGTATCGTGTACAATTTGCGTTGCTTCATCGCTTAAACGTTCTGCGTATTTTGCAACAACACGGTCTAATTTATGTTTGATCTCATCGATAGTAGCGCTTTGCGTCATTGTTTCAGAAGCAGTTGCTTTTACAGCTTTTAATAAGCCTTTTTGCTGGAAGTCGGCAGCAAGTTTAACAGCTCCAAGACCCTGCCACAAGGCAGCATTTAAGGCCTTTTGGTGCTCACGTACTTCGCTTGCTGGTTTTTTGTCATCAATGGCCATTTTGATACCATAAATGCCTTGCCAGATTGATGCATAAACCGGTACATAATTCGTTTCAATCGCACTGTGAAACTTTACTGATTCCCAGTATTCAATTAAATCATCGCTTTTAACTGCTTTTGCGCCTTTTGTTTCATAATCGGTAACCATGGTGTCAACTTTACCGATCATCCACTCAACGTCTTCTGAGTAATCTTTTAAATTTTCTTTTAGATGATTAACGTGCTCACCAATTGGGCCATTTGCCAATACAGGTTGGGCAATAAAAGTAGATGCTAATACTAGGCTAAGACCTAGTGTTTTAACGGTGTTTAACGCTAATTTCATAGGGGGACATCCAAGTTTCTAATTGTAAATGATAGCCATTATCATATACGTATCGATTGTCTAAATCAATTGCTATAAAGCCTTGATTACAGAATTACACACTTTTATTTAAGTGATTGGAAAGCTTACTAAGAGTGTTCATAAATTGTTTAAGTTCTTGGCTATCTAAGTCACTCACTAAACCGGCTTGCCACTCGTTTGCTAATGGCACAATTTGCTCATGCAAACGGTTCCCCTCAACGGATAGTGATAATAAATTTGCGCGTTTATCCTCAGGGTTTTCTTTGGCTATTATAAGGTTTCTGGTCAATAGCGACTTTACTGCACGAGACACCGTTGATTTATCCATTTGTGCCATATCACATAATTCTTTGGCAGTACGCTCGCCATATTGGGCCAAATTCGCAATTATACGCCATTGTGGCACGGTTAAATCGAACTGCTGTTGATATAGCTCACTAAACTGCTCACTCATTTGCATTGCAATATTGGTTAATGAATAAGGTAAGAACTGTTTTAAATCGAGCGTTGTTTGATTATCTGTCGTCATGGCTGCACTACTGTCAAAGAATATTTACACAAGTAAATTCAGTGTAGTTTGAATTTAGTCTCACATGAGAGTATCTTACCTAAAACCTTTCAGGAGTCTAGTGATGAATAACGAATTACAATATATGACAGGCTTTGGTAATGAATTTGAAACCGAAGCATTACCCGGTGCATTACCTATCGGTCAATTCAGCCCGCAAAAAGTTAAATACGATTTATATGCTGAGCAGTTCAGCACAACGGCATTTACAGCGCCCCGTGCTGATAACCGTCGTACTTGGTTTTACCGCATTCGCCCGTCAGTAATACAAGGTGATTACACGCCAATTGATAATGGCCTTATTCGTACAGCTCCTATCACAGAAGTGCCAACACCACCGACAATGCTACGTTGGGATCCAATTGAAATTCCAGCACAGCCAACTGATTTTATAGATGGTTTAGTCACTATGGCTGCCAACGGTAGTGCCAATGCACAAACAGGTATTGGTATTCATATTTATGTCGCTAATAAATCAATGCAACACCGTTACTTTTATAATGCTGATGGTGAAATGTTATTTGTGCCGCAACAAGGTGAGCTATTACTTAGAACCGAGTGCGGAAAACTCACCGTTCGTGCTGGAGAAATTGCCGTAATTCCTCGCGGTATTAAATTTGCTGTCGATTTGCTTACTGATACAGCACGTGGCTACATCTGTGAAAACTATGGCCATGCCTATATTTTACCAGAGCGCGGCCCAGTGGGTGCAAATGGTTATGCTAATGACCGTGACTTCCACTACCCTGTAGCGGCTTTCGAAGATGTAGAAGGTGATTTCGAACTCGTTGCTAAATTCAATGGCAATATGTTCCGTTGTGATATTGGCCACTCGCCATTGGATGTGGTTGCTTGGACGGGTAACAGTGCACCTTACAAGTATGACCTTGCTCGATTCAATGTTATGAATACAGTAAGTTACGATCACCCAGATCCATCAATCTTTACTGTATTAACATCACCATCGGGTACAGAAGGTGTCGCTAATATCGATTTTGCTATCTTCCCTCCACGTTGGATGGTGGCTGAGAACACTTTCCGCCCACCTTATTACCATCGTAATATTATGAGTGAGTTTATGGGCTTAATCGAAGGTGTGTACGATGCCAAAGAGCATGGCTTTGTACCTGGTGGTTCTAGCTTACATAACTGTATGTCGCCACATGGTCCAGAAGCAGATGTATTCGAAAAAGCATCAAATGCTGAGCTTGAACCACAACGCTACGAAAACACTTTGGCATTTATGTTCGAATCGCGTTACGTTATTTCACCAACTAAATATGCCCTTGAAGGTAAAGAGCGTCAGCCTAACTACACAGACTGTTGGCGCACTATTAAAAAACATTTCACAGGTAAACAGGACGTATAATGAAACTTTATAGCTATTTTCGTTCATCAGCTGCATACCGAGTTCGCATTGCGCTTAATTTAAAGAACATTGATCACGAGTTGGTGACGGTTAATTTATTAAAATCAGAACAACAAAGCGACGAGTACCTAGCTAAAAACCCACAAGGGTTATTGCCTGCACTTGAAACTGAGCAAGGTGTACTTGCGCAATCGCTGGCTATTTTAGAGTGGTTAGAAGAAACTCATCCAGAAACGCCTCTTTTAACGGGTGATGCATGGCAAAAAGCTCAGATCCGTAATTTATGTTATGCCGTAGCGTGCGATATTCACCCTATCGATAATTTGCGTGTATTAAAGTACTTGGCTAACGATCTTGGTGTTGATGAAGAAGCAAAAACGACCTGGTATAAGCATTGGGTAGAAGTTGGCTTTGAGAGTATCGAAAAACTACTTGATGAAGCGAATACTTTTTGTGTGGGCAACAAACCAACGCTTGCTGATGTGTGCTTAGTGCCGCAAGTATTTAATGCCTTGCGCTTTAAGGTTGATATGACCAAGTACCCTAAAATTGCTGCTGTATATGAGCAATGTAATAAGCTTGATGCCTTTATTGATGCTGCACCACAAAATCAGCCAGATGCAATTTAGGCTTTAAGATTTGTAGTTAAAAAGGCCCGAACGCTTCGGGCCTTTTTTATTTTTTATCTAAGCGCTGAGTTAATCACACTCACATGGTTAATTAAATCGAGCCCTAAGTCGGTTAAGTAGCCACCATCAGGACTATCTGTAATACCTTTATCATAAAGACGTTTTGCTGCATCTTTAATTGAGCTTTCGGCATCAGAGTGAATTTTAATTCCCTGCATTTGAGAGTTGCGAGGAAATTTTGCAAGCAGGGTTAGTTCGTCGATCATATTTTTATCAAATTGCATGTGTTCACCTTTTTATTATTTATTCCTTGTCATAAGCTTAGTGTAGTTATACAGATCTGCCCAACGGGAGGCGTATTTTGTTAAAGAAAATTTTACTGTTAAGTACTTTGTTTACTTTAGCGTTTCTAAACCAAGCGCTAGCAAAGGAAAAACCACTAATCGTGCTTGATGGTCAAGAGGCATTAAACAATCAAAAAGTGTGTTGGTATGAAAATAAACGCTATACCGAAGGTGCCTATATTGCCGTTGGCGATATTAGGTTAATTTGCACTGCCAAACAGCCTAATTTTTCAAACAGTGATTTGGCTTGGCTCAGACTAAGTGCTAATGGCGAGATTATTTACCCTAAACAAGCGAAAACGATTCACGTCAATTAGCTTAAAACGCACAGATAGAGTACTATTGCGCTGTTGCAAATAACCTAAGATTTATCATGGACAATCAACCAAATAATCCGTTACATGGCGTTAAATTAGCCGACATCGTTACTAAACTTGAAGAAAAACTTGGTTGGGAAGGTATGGCAGCGCACGTAGATGTACGCTGCTTTCAGAATGACCCAAGTGTAAAGTCGAGTCTTAAATTTTTACGAAAGACCCCTTGGGCACGAGAAAAAGTAGAGCAGTTATATATTGATACCTTTATCAATAATGACCTAGCTGATGATGGCACTTTCCAATGGAAAAGCATCAAAAAGTAACCACTTAATCTTCAGCTGCTACCATCACCGAAAGCGATTTCGGTGATATCTCTACCTCTAGTTTATCTGCGGTTTTCACTTCACCATCAATAACATAGCTCAATCCTTTTTCTGCGCTTACTGTCACTCGTTTAGCATTTGTGTGGTGACTGTTAATGGCAAAACTAGTTTGCGTAATACTTGAGAACACTAACTCCGCAATACTTAAAGTACTCGCTTTAGAATCGGCACTAGGTGTTAGCCAATTTACATCGAGTAAACCATCTTGATGATCTGGCTGCCCTGCAGATTGAGCAAGTAAAGTAGTAAATGGCGCTGCGTTAGCGATGATTAAACTGGTGGTATTGATTGTTTGCTCATCGTTATTATCAAGAGTAACAACGTATTCTTGAGCTTCATGCTCACCTAATGCTTGCCAAAATCCTTGTAAATACGCTAATTGCCCAGACTCATTTTTAGCATCACGATGGGCTTTTTCAATCATCTTTTGTTCAAAACCAATCCCTGCTAGTAATAACATACGCTCGCCATTACATACAGCGGTATCTATCCGACTCGCCTGCCCTTCAATTATTAGCTCACACGCCTGCTCTACCGGAATAAGCTTCGATTGTATACCCATCAACACATGAGCGAGGGCATTGGCAGTACCTAAAGGAATAATACCCAGTTTACAGTCTGTATTAACAAGTACACTTGCCACCTCTGTTACTGTGCCATCGCCACCGCATGCGATGACTACATCAGGGTTCAATTCAAGTGCTTCTTTGGCTAACTCAGTACCATTTACTTGTTCTGACGTGGTGTAAACAGTTAAATCGTAATACTCAGACAAACGAGATGTAATTTGCTTACGTTTAGCTTCCCACAGTTTTGTGCCAGAAACAGGATTAGCAATGAGCACAGCTTTATTTTTGATTAGTAAGTCACCTCTACGATGGCGACGCACAAGATGACGCAGCTGGCGCTTGTTTAAATTTGCAGTTTCTCGTGTCTCTTTAATTTGTGCGAGTACTTGGTGCACATCGGCATCTTTGTTTTGGCTAAGTAAGTAAGCTGCCATCACAAATACTGAACGGCCACGCCCTAAAGCGCAATGAACTACAACACGTCTATCTGCTTTTACTTGATGGTCAATCCAATTAATCGCTTGGTGTAATTGCGCACGTGTAGGTACGCTATGATCAAGTACAGGGATATTTAAATAACGAATATTCTCTTGCGTAGAAGACCATTCAAGGCCATCAAACTCACAAGTTACATCTAGAATAGCCGTGATACCCATTTCTTTCATGGTGTCTATATCTGAAGGAAATAAACGGCAAGCTAAAAATAAATGCTCATTAATTTGTTGTAATGGTGGCACTTTGTCGTGCTTTCTCGACCAAGCATTGTAAAGTTGTGCACCCAATAAAAATGGAATAAAAGCCCAACGAATATAGATAGGAATAACGCCATTTTCACGTTTTCTGAAAATACGTGCGATATTAAAAAAGTATGCGCCACTCACCAATAGCAACGACAAAGCCGTCCAATAAAAAAACAGCGCAAAGTAAACAGTTTCTACCCGAATAGCCGCAATTATAAATACAATCGCTAAAGCTAAGTAACTAAATGCTGCCCACATAATCACTCCTTGTTATTCTAATTGCATACTACGTTGCAAGTTTCACTCCAGTAAAAGCCGTTAAATTAACCCTACTAGCTATTTAAAATCAGTAACTTAGCATTTATAAAAAAGCTTACTATTTTAGTTTAGGACATTTTTTCACAATTTTATGAATAACTTACACAAATTTACATAATATTCACATGTAAGTTTGCCTTGTCTTGCAACCCTGCTACGCTAACTAATGGAAAAGAATTACTTTTACAAAATTAAACCATTCTTTTTGTAAAAACATAAATGAATTGCATCTAAAACTGTCAGCTAATCGTTATTAATAATAACAAAGGAAATCTATGGAAAACGATGAATTATTAACCCTATTAAGTGCTACAGCTAAAGGCGATAAAATTGCTTTTGGTCACTTATATCAGAAGACCAGCGCAACACTTTTCGCAATAAGTCTTAAGATGCTTGGCAATCGTGCGCACGCCGAGGAAGCTTTACAAGATGCAATTGTTAAAGTTTGGCATAACGCAAGTGAATATCAATCATCTAAAGGCGCTGTTATGTCTTGGATGATCAGCATAGTTAGATATCGAAGCCTAGATATGATTCGCCATCACAAAGTCCGTAAAGAACAAACTCTTGTTGATGAAAATGAGGATTTAGATGATTTACATATTGATGTTAATTATGAAGACAACAGCAAATTGGTAGATTGTATCGAACAGCTTGATCCTCAGCAAAGACAGGCTATTCATTTAGCATACTATAGAGGTTTGACTCATCACGAATTAGTTGACCACATCGCGACACCGCTTGGAACAGTCAAAAGCTGGATCCGACGTGGTTTACAGCAACTACAAAGGTGCTTAACGCTATGAATTATGAAAATCAAACACTCATTGATATGTTAGCGGCTGAATATGTACTGGGGACATTACGTGGTTCAGCAAGAGATAGATTCACTCGGTTAATGCTAACTTCAACGCGGGCACGTGAAGCAACTTGGATGTGGGAACAACACTTGAACAATCTTGCAAGTTCAATAGAATCTGTGCCTCCAGATGAACATGTTTGGCAGAAAATTGTTAGCAGGATCGATCCTCAGGTAATACCTATAACAAACAAGCCAAATAAATCTAAATCATCGATATTACAAGCTTGGTCACTCATCGCTTCGGCTGCATGTATAGTGTTAGCTTTAATTATTTGGCAACCTCAGGAAATAACGAAAGTTAAATCAGAACAAATAGCCCTTTTTAAAAATGAGGCTGAACAACCCCTTTGGTTTATTGATGTAAAAGATGAAAACTTATCGATTCGAGCTGCAACAGCACTTGTTCCGCGCACTGATAAAGATTATGAGCTATGGATGATCTTAAAAGGTAAAGATGCGCCGGTTTCTTTAGGTTTACTTCCAAAATCGGGAACACTTGAATTATCAAAACACATAGAGTTTGATGCGACAGAAATTTCACTACTGGCTATCAGTTTAGAGCCTCTAGGAGGCTCGCCAAATGGCTCTCCAACCGAGGTACTTTTCACTGCAGAACTCATTATTTTGTAAATTAAAAGCCGTGTTCAAACACGGCTTTTTACTTTTTATAGAAAATATTAACTTTTTTGCATCCAATAAGATTGCCAGTACGTTACTAGAAATGACTTAAATTAAAACTAAGGAAAAAGTCATGAAGAAAGTAATACCATCTCTAATTACGATTGCAGTTTGTAGTACCTTATTTACTTCTATATCTGAAGCATCTAGCCATCGTGAAGCGCCAAATATTACGCGCTTTCCAACGTTAGATTCGACAGACTTTTATGCCTTTAATAGTTACGAAGAAGGCCGAGGTGACTACGTAACCTTTATTGCCAATTATATTCCTTTGCAAGATGCCTATGGCGGGCCAAACTACTTTGCGATGGATCCAGACGCGACTTATAGCATCCATATTGATAACGATGGTGATGCTATTGAAGATATGACATTTGCATTTAATTTCAAAAGTATGTTGCCAAACAATAATATGGGTGTAGCACTTACTGTTGGACCTGAAGGTAATCAAAGAACAGTTGCTGTTCCTCTAAAAAATGTCGGTGGAGTTTCTGCAGGTAATAATTCTGCCGTTAATTTCAGTGAGTCATATACTGTGAGTGTTATTTCTGGCCCACAACGTTCTGGCACAAAAAGCATGCTGACTAACACCTCAAATAGCAGCAATGATTTTTATAAACCACTCGATTACATTGGTAATAAGACATTCTCATCGATGGCTTCATACCAAGAATACGCTGATCAATTTATTTATAATGTCGCACTTCCAGGCTGTGATGGCATGGGTAAAGTGTTTGTAGGTCAAAGAAAAGACCCATTTGTAGTGAATCTGGGCAAAACATTTGACCTTGTTAATTATGTTCCAGTCGAAGGTGACAGTTCGCCTGGCGCGGGCGATGGTGAAGGGTTCCCTGGAGGTATCACGCAATCAGCCGATAATGATGATTTAGCAATGAAAAATGTCACTTCAATTGCTGTCGAAGTACCAAAAGCCTGTGTAACAGGTGAAGGTAATGGCACAATTGGTAGTTGGACAACTGCAAGCTTACCACAAGCACGTATATTAAACCCGAATGCATCATTTGCTAAACCAGCAGTAAATGGCGGTGCGTTAACACAGGTTTCTCGCCTTGGTAACCCATTGGTCAATGAGTTAGTTATTGGCTTGAAAGATAAAGATACATTTTCAACATCAGCGCCATCTGATGATACACAATTTGCTGATTATGTAACCCACCCTTCACTACCTGAGCTTTTAAACATCTTATTTAAAGATGCTGTGAATTCAACGCTGGGTACCAATATTGAAACATTGGCGCCTACTAACTTCCCAAGAAATGATTTAGTTACAGCATTTTTAACGGGTTTCCCTGGTGTTAATCAACTTTCAACTGTTACGCCATCTGAAATGCTGCGTTTAAATACAGCTATCGCTGCAACTCCACAAAGTGAGCAATCAGCTTTTGGTGTAGCTGGTGATGATTTAGCAGGTTTCCCTAATGGTCGTCGACCTGGTGATGACGTAGTCGACATTGCATTACGTGTAGTAATGGGTCGCTTATGTTACCCAATCCCAGTTAATGGCACAGATACTGATCTTGGCTTGTGTACAGCAGAGGATGCAAGTGTAGGTAATGTTCCATTTACAGATGGTGCACCACTTGATGCAAGTATGATGGAGAGCAGTTTTCCTTATCTTGCTACCCCGATTGCCGGCTCTAAGTAATGAGGAAATTAATGATGCGTAATTTTAAATTCTCAAGCATCACACTCATTATTATCACAGGATTATTAACAGCCTGTAGTGATAATGACAAAGATGACAAAAATACGATGAAGCCTGAACCTGTCAATAATGCACCAAGCGCTGTTGATGCAATGGTTACTACCAAAACTGAAGTCGTCATTAACGACATGCTTGAAGGCTCGGACCCTGATGGCGATGAATTAACGTACAGTTTAGTGAGTGAACCAAATTTAGGCACCGTAAATGTTAATTCTGATGGCAGCTATAGCTACACACCTAACCCTGAGACCGTAGGTTCGGATAGTTTTCAATTTGCAGTCAGTGATGGCGTTAATAGTCAGGCTACAGCGACTGTTAGTATCACCATAGAAACATTGCAAGTTGATTTTGCATCAATAGGACGGGCCGCATTTAGTCAGGACTCTAGTGCGCAGCCTTTAAGACTCAATGGCCGTGAATTTATAAATACGGGTAATGAAGCAAATTTTGATGATTTGGTGAACGGGAATTAGTTAAATCTTGGCCACGGATGGCTTTTCTTTGGAGAAATCATGAAATATTTATTTTACATTGCGATGGTTATTAGTGTCTGTGTTCATGCTGAACCTTATACTCCAAAAGATTCAGATGTCATAGCCGTTTCCAGCAAGAAGATCAAAACCGACTTTACTAAAGCGCAGCTGAACAAGCTTTTGTCAGAAAGCCAACATGTTGGTAACACCGAAAGCAATCAAGGTATTTTAAAGCGTTACTTAGAGCATAAAGTTACACTTTCCGATGATCCTGATATACATTACTTTTATGCACGAGTATTACAACGTGAACATCAATTTGACGAGGCAATTCGGATCCTCACGGATGTAACCGAACAAGCTCCTCAGCACGTTAATGCTATTTTACTTAAAGCTAATTTGTTGATGGTAAAGGGTAAATTTGATGAAGCGCTAGGTCAGTGCTTATCATTGTTTGGCTTAGCAAGCATTGAAACAATATCGACATGTTCTCTAGATGTTAAAAGTCAAAATGGAGAACTAAAACAAAGCTATGAAGGGCTTCAAAAAATAGCGAGCTCTTCATCTATGAGTATTAATACTCGTCATGTACTCGCTGAAATGGCATATAGATTAGGCTACTCAGAACAAGCTTTATCGTATCTTAGTAACGTTGATTTAAAAACGGCACCAGTAAGTCTAGTGGTTCTTTGGGCTGATGCACAATTAGCTCAAAAAAATGGCTCGGCAGTGCTTTCTACTTTAGCCGTTTTAACAGCTGAAAATGCCAACCTTGAAGATGCTATTTTACTGCGTTTAGCACAAGCTGAAAAAGTTAAAAGCAAATCGACTAAATGGCAAGAACAGATGACAAAGCGAGTAACACTAAGGGAATTGAGACAAGACACCTATCACGCAAGTGATTTGGCTTGGTATTATTTAACTATAAATAGAAATATGACCAAGGCCAAATATTGGGCTCGAATAAATTGGCAACAAGCGAAACTACAAAGCGATAAACGTCTGCTTGAACTCACAGGGCTCATTAATTGAGGAAATTTATGAAACACTTATCATCTGTCTTTTTAATTCTTTTGGTCTTTAGTTTTAAACTAAATGCTCATCAACTTAGTACGGCATACTTAGAATTAACGAAGTCCGAAAATGAACAATTAACTTTAAATGGTCAATGGAAAGTGGCTGTGATGGACTTAGAACACGTTGTCGAATTTGATAAAAATGCAGATGACGTGATCACTTGGCAAGAAATTAAAAATCAAAAAGGAACTATTCATCAATACCTAGTTGAAAAGATTAGCGCACAGCAAAATAATGAAATATGTGCAATTAACAGTGAGGGGGATTTAAAGGTTGACTCACATTTTAATGAATCATATATCGTAACCCCTATACAAATTAGCTGCCCAAATAGCCAAAGCTTTTCTATAAATTACAGCGCACTGTTCGAAGTCGATGCTAATCACAAAGCCATTTCTTCAATTGGAAATATAAGCCGAGTTTTTACTTTAAATGAACAAACCCAAACTTTTAGTTTTGATGAAACGAGCTATTCAGAAACGTTTGTTGAATATGTACATCAAGGCATATTACATATTTGGATGGGCACAGATCATATCTTGTTTTTAATCGCGCTATTACTGGGCTGTGTGTTAGTTCGTAAGCAAGGCGAGTGGCAACGTGTCGAGTCTAAAAAACAAATTCTAATTGATACAGCTTGGATCATCACCGCTTTTACACTTGCTCACTCAATTACCCTCACAGCGACTGCTATGAATATCATATCGCCAAACACCCGATGGGTAGAATTAGGTATCGCGCTTTCAGTATTATTTGCTGCAATAAATAATATTTGGCCAATGATTGTGCGCTTAGGCTGGATCACATTCTGTTTTGGTCTACTACACGGTATGGGGTTTGCGAGTGTTTTAGGTGAGCTTGGTTTATCAAATGAATACCAGCTAATGAGTATTTTAGCCTTTAATTTAGGGGTTGAGATTGGTCAACTGGTTATTTTAGCAATCTGTTTACCACTGCTAATGCTACTTAGAAATAACACTTGGTACAAAAAAGCTATTATGCCAGCAGGCTCAGTGGTAATTGCAATTATGGCAATCCAATGGTCTATAGAGCGCTTTTAATAAGTGCTTTATTCAAATGGTAACAATAAGGTTTTCATTGTTGGACGTAGCGCTTTAAGTAACTCATGAATATCTAAATCTGGGTTGAGCATTTTACGCAGTAACAGGCCACCCATTACTGAAAACATCACTTCAATACGGGCATTGACTTCTTCAAGTGCTGTGCCTTGTAATGGCCCTCTTTCACCCACTAATAATTCACGCATAGAATCACGAGCGTGGCTATCTGACTCTCGTAATAAGTTAGCCACTTTTTCGTTACGAGCAGCTTCGGCGAGCATTTCTAAATCAAGCGCACCTTGATTCAAATCGGTATGGCGCTCAACCCCTCTGCCTAGACCATCTAGTAATACAGTGACACGATCGCCGGGTTTATCAGCAAACTCTTTAAAGATTGAGAACATTTCTTCCATATCACGCTCAACAATCGATTCTATAATCGCTTCTTTACTGGCGAAATAATTGTAGATGTGGCCAGCACTCATACCCGCGGTTTTAGAAATTTCGGCCATTCCCGCGCCATGATAACCCTTACGTCGAAAACAATCCGCTGCGGCACAAAGCACTTGATTACGTCTTGCCTCAGCAAGCGCAGGATCATTGTGTCTTTTCGTTTTTTGCGTCATGGTTTCTCCAAGCTTTACTGACTAGGGTTAACTTTAATTTAAACAAGGTTTACAGGATCTTAATCTTTGAGGAGAGTCAAAACAACTAAGAACCTGCAAAACCTTAAATAAATTATGCTTTTGCTGATTTATTGCACAGATTTTTGTGCATTCCAGCCGCCACCAAGTGCTTTATACAAATTAATTTGGCTCGCCAGATACGCTTGCTTACCCAAAATTAACTGTTGTCCTGCACTGTACCAATTTCGCTGTGCATCCAATACTTGCAAGTAGCTGTCGGCGCCTTTTTGAAAACGTGCATCCGATAAAGTAAAAGATAGCTCATTACTTTGATACAAGTCATTCAGGGCATCTAGCTGATGCATATAACCTTCACGGTCAGCAAGGGCATCAGATACTTCTTTGAATGCCTGTTGAATGGTTTGCTCGTAACTGGTTATAGCCATTTCTTGTTGAGCTTTTGCAACATCGAGATTAGCTTGATTACGACCCATGTTAAAAATAGGCAAGTTTACCGAAGGCACAAAGCTCCAAGTCCCAGAACCTGAATCAAAAAGATTACTCAAGTCAGCTGAAGCTGTCCCCGCATTCGCTGTTAAACTGATGCTTGGATAAAATGCCGCTTTTGCCACACCAATGTTTGCATTGGCAGCCAATAAATCATGCTCTGCAGCTTTGATATCAGGTCGCTGAGTCAATAGCTCAGACGGTAACCCTACTGGCACATCAGGCAAATTAAGTACATCATCTATACTTTCACTTGGTAATAAATCTGCAGTGACGGTTTTACCTACTAGAAAATCGAGGGCATTTTTATCACGCTTTAGTAAACGCTGATAGTTTGCAATATCGACTTTAGCGGTTGCTACTGTGCTTTCAAGTTGCGATAGCGTTAACTGAGAAGCAGCACCTAGAGCAAATGTCTTACGAGTTAGCTCTAAAGACTCCTGCTGAGACTTCAAAGTCTCGTTTGCAAGTGCCAAAAGCTCTTTATCCGTCGCATAGTTAAGCCATGCATTTACTAATTCGGAGATCAAACTAATTCGCACACTAGTTAAACTGTATTCAGCCGAATATAGGTTTTGTAATGCTTGCTCTGATTGGTTACGTACTTTGCCCCAAAGATCAATCTCATAAGCGGTTAGGCCTACAGTTGCTGTATAGTTTTCAGAGATAGTTGCTTGACCAGTACCAGATAAATCTGCCGGAAGACGCTGACGGGTACCCGATGCATTGAGATCAATGCTTGGGTAAAGCGCTGAATCTTCAATCTGATACATTGCTCTAACCTGCTGCACATTCAGTGCAGCAGTTTTTATGTCTTTGTTGTTTTCAAGTGTGAGCGCAATCAACTGTTGAAGTTGCGCATTACTGAAAAATGACTGCCAATTGAGCGCATTTATATCGCCCGCTGTACCTTGGATATCATAGTTTTGAGCAACGGGTAATTCACGTTGCTCCATATCTGGCGCCATATTACAGGCAGATAACATAAGTGCAGCAACAGACACTGAGATAAGTTTAGCTTTCATTATGCCTGCTCCTCATTAGTTGATTTTGTTTTGCCTGGGAATACTCGGCGCACTAGTACAAAGAACAGCGGCACAAAAATTACCACAATTGTCGATGACGCAAGAGTACCGCCAATAACAGCAATACCTAGTGCGTTTTGTGCACCTGAGCCTGCACTTGATGCAATTGCCAATGGTAGTACACCACACACAAATGCCATTGATGTCATAAAGATTGGACGTAAACGTAGACGAATAGCTGCTACCGCGGCATCGACAAGTTTCATACCTTCATCCATTTTATGAATAGCAAACTCTACAATTAAGATGGCATTTTTTGATGCCAGACCTATGGTGGTTAATAGACCCACTTGGAGATAAATATCGTTTGATAAATTAAATACAAATGACGCAATCGACGCACCAAATACACCAAGCGGTACAATTAGCATAACTGCAGCAGGAACTGACCAGCTTTCATATAACGCCGCTAAACAAAGGAATACAACCAACAATGAAAGTGCATAAAGTAATGGCGCTTGACCACCACTTAAACGTTCTTCATATGAAATACCTGTCCATTCGAACGATACACCCGGTGGTAACTGCTTAACCATTTTCTCAACTTCAGCCATCGCTTGACCAGTACTGTAGCCCGGTGCAGCCGCACCTTGGATTTCCATCGCTGAAAAGCCGTTATAACGCTCAAGACGAGGTGAGCCATATGTCCAATAAGAATGAGCAAAGGCTGTAAATGGCACCATGTCACCATTGGCGTTACGTACATACCACTCATCTAAGTCTTCTGGCACCATGCGTGATTCAGGCGTACCTTGTAAGTACACTTTTTTCACACGACCACGGTCAATAAAGTCATTTACATAGCTACTACCCCAAGCCGTTGATAACGTATTATTGATATCTGCTTGAGTAAGACCTAATGCTTCGGCTTTCGCTAAATCAATATCAAGCTCTAGCTCAGGTTTATCTTCTTGACCATTCGGGCGCACACCTGATAACACCGGGTTTTGTGCAGCCATACCTAAAAACATGTTACGTGCTTCAAGTAGTTTTTCGTGACCTAGACCAACCCTATCTTGTAAGAACAAGGTGAAACCGTTTGCAGTACCAAGCTCAACAACCGCAGGAGGTGGGAATGCAAATACGAACGCTTCTTTAATCGTTGAGAAGTATCCCATGGCTTTACCCGCAACCGCACCGACGGTTAGATCAGGACGCTGACGTTCATCCCAGTGTTTTAAACCCACAAAGCCGATTGCCGCGTTTTGACCAGAACCTGCAAAGCTGAAACCTGTTACCGTAAAGATAGACTTAACCGCTTCTGATTGTTCTTCTAAGAAGTGATGTTCCATCTTTTCAACAACTTTTAACGTTTGCTCTGTTGTTGCACCGGCAGGTAGGCTTACTTGGTTAAACAAAATACCTTGGTCTTCATCTGGTAAGAATGCCGATGGTAATTGTGAGAAAATAAACACCATGCCACCCACGATTAAACCGTAAATAAGTAAATAGCGTTTACTGTGTTTGATCATGCGAGACACAAAACCTTGTGTACCCGAGTTCGTTCTGTCAAAACCACGGTTAAAGCCAAGGAAGAAACGACCAAATAAAGATTTATCATTATGTACATGACTTTGTTTTAGCATTGTCGCACACAAAGCTGGTGTTAAAATCAATGCAACCAGTACTGATAAACTCATCGCAGTTACCAAGGTAATTGAGAACTGGCGATAAATAACCCCTGTTGAGCCAGGGAAGAACGCCATAGGCACGAATACTGCCGACAGCACCATCGCAATACCAACAAGGGCACCTTTGATTTCATCCATTGATTTACGTGTAGCCTCAAGAGGAGATAAGTTCTCTTCTGTCATTACACGTTCAACGTTTTCAACCACGACGATTGCATCATCTACCAGTAGACCGATGGCAAGTACCATCGCAAACATGGTTAGGGTATTAATTGAGAAACCAAACACTTGCAAGATGGCAAACGTCCCAAGCAATACAACAGGTACTGCAATAGTCGGAATAAGTGTTGCTCTGAAGTTCTGTAAGAATAAGTACATGACCAAGAACACCAGCACAACAGCTTCGATTAGAGTGCTGACAACTTTTTCAATCGAAAGTGAGACGAATGGCGTCGTATCGTAAGGAACAACTGTTGTTAAACCTTCAGGGAAGAAAGGCTCAAGTTCAGCAAGGGCCGCTTTTACGCCATCAGCTGTATCAAGTGCATTAGCACCACTGGCAAGCTTAACACCTAAACCTGATGCCGGTTTGCCGTTAAAACGCGCAACAACACCGTAGTTTTCACCACCTAATTCAACATCAGCAACATCACTTAAACGAACAACTGAACCATCAGCATTGGTTTTTACAAAAATATTTCTAAATTGCTCAGGTGTTTGTAAGCGGCTTTGTGCAGTTACCGTTGCATTTAATTGTTGGCCACTTACTGCTGGCAACGCACCTAATTGACCTGCTGAAACTTGTGCATTTTGAGCACTGATTGCAGCACTAATATCAGCAGGAGTTAATGAGTACTTCAGTAATTTAGCTGGGTCTAACCAAATACGCATTGCATATTGAGAGCCAAACAGCTGCACTTCACCGACACCGTTTACACGAGAAATAATATCAAGCACGTTTGATGAAACATAATCACCGATATCGATGTTGTTCATACTGCCGTCTTCAGATACAAAGCCTACAACCATTAAGAAGTTACGAGCCGATTTTGCAACCGAGACACCTTGACGTTGTACTTCTTCTGGTAATAACGGTGTTGCAAGCGACAATTTGTTTTGTACTTGAACCTGTGCGATATCCGGGTCTGTATCTGCACTAAAGGTTAAGGTTAACGTCGCTGAGCCGTTAGACTCTGAGGTTGACGACATGTAGAGCAAGCCATCTAGCCCTTTCATTTTTTGTTCAATAACCTGTGTAACCGTATCTTCTAGAGTACGGGCCGACGCACCAGGGTATGTGGCTTGAATACTAATTGCAGGTGGTGCAATTGATGGATACTGCGCAACCGGCAAACTTCTAATTGCTAAGATACCTGCCAGCATCACAACGATAGCAAGCACCCATGCAAATATGGGCCGATCAATAAAAAATCGTGACATTAAGTTTCTCCGTTACTGGCTGTTAGCTGCTGATTCTGCAGGCATTGCATTGACTGGTGCACCTGGGCGGATTTTCTGTAAACCTTCAACAATTAACTTATCGCCATTGTTTAGGCCGTCTGTCACTAACCAATTTGAGCCAACAGTACGATCAGTTTTAAGCACACGTGCTTCTACGGTATTGTCTTTGCTTACAACCATGGCAGTAGGCTCACCTTTTGTGTTTCTGCTTACGCCACGTTGCGGTGCTAAAATCGCATCACTTTTCACACCTTCAACAATCACTGCACGAACATACATACCTGGCAGCAGTAATTTTTCAGGGTTAGGAAATTCAGCACGTAAGGTTACTGAGCCTGTGCTTGGATCAACAGTCACTTCAGAGAATTGCAATGTACCTTTATGTTGATAAGTACTGCCGTCTTCCATCTTTAATTCAACTTTTGAATGCAAAGCGGCATCTTTATCAAGATCACCTGCAGCAATGGCTTTTTTCAAACGTGTTAGTTCACTGCTTGACTGGGTTAAATCAACATAGATTGGGTCTAATTGAGTAATGGTTGCTAATGCAGTTGCTTGATTTGCACTCACAAGGGCACCGGCAGTGACATCTGATTTACCAATTTGGCCACTAATTGGCGCTAACACTTTGCTGTAGTTTAAATTGATTTCAGCGGTTTTAAGCTGCGCTTGAGCTGTCAGTAAGTCAGCTTTTGCACCTTTGTATGCTGCATCAGCTTCGTCGTAATCTTGTTGGCTTACTGCTTTGATGCTCAATAGCTCTTTATAGCGTTCTGCTTTTGCTTTGGCATTTGCAATACTTGCTTGAGCTTTAGTAATAGCGGCTTTACTAGTTGCTACTTCAGCTTCAAATGTAGATGGGTCAATCTGATATAAAGCTTGGCCTTTTTCAACCTCAGCACCTTCAACAAACATACGAGACTGAATAATACCGTTAACCTGCGGACGAATTTGCGCAATACGTGAAGCAGCCACACGACCCGGTAATTCTTTAGTTAGTGTAAGTGGTTTGCTTTGCATCTCAATAACGCCTACAGGAACAGCTTGAGCTGCCTGCGTTTGCCCTTGAGCCGATTCTGATTGGCCGCAGCCTGATAATAAAACAGCACCAGCCAAAGCTGACACTGCAAAAAATGGAATGCGAGAGCGCTGCATGTGTAGTTCCTTAGTTTAGAGTGAACGATCATTCTAAACTAAAAAAGGCACAGATCAACCATCTTTAAAGAACTTTACATTAAATAAAATGCTTGCTTTAACGCATGAATGTTGTGCAATAAATAAATTGCTAATTGAATTATTACGAACGTAACTGAGAAAGTTGTTTTAAAACTATTAGTTATGCGAATTGAAGTTATATCAATTCGCAGATTATTCGCCTAAACACATGCCCATTGCGCGGGCACTTGTTATTAAAGAATGTTCTAGAGGGATGACGCGATATTCAGAAGTAGCTTCTTTTAAACTGATTGGTTTAATTTCACCGTCTTTACTGACAGGAATAAAACCAAACTGGCCTTTCTTTACTAGCTCGAATGCTTGCACCCCAAACTCTGCTGCAAGCACCCTATCAAACGCATTAGGTGTGCCTCCACGTTGAATATGCCCTAATACGGTTACTCTTACATCAAGATCAAGCGCCACACGTATTTGTGAAGCAAGCTGCTCAGCAATGCCACCAAGCACTGGGTTTTCGTAACCAAGTTCATTTGATTGTTTACTAACAACACCACCAGAAACAGGTTTTGCTCCTTCTGAAATGACAATGTTGGCAAATCCATGGCCTTTATCAAAACGTGATGTTAATTTGGCTTTAATCGCTTCAATATCGTAAGGAATTTCTGGAATAAGTGCGACTTCTGCGCCAGCTGCAATAGCAGAGTGCAAACAAATCCAACCGGCATCGCGCCCCATTACCTCAGTCACAATTACCCGGTTATGACTTTGCGCTGTTGGTATTAAACGATCAATGGCTTCGGTGGCGGTGTCGACAGCAGTCTGAAAACCAATTGTGTAATCAGTGCCATATAAGTCATTATCAATAGTTTTTGGCACGCCTACGATATTTAAGCCATGTTCCAATAAGTGCTGAGATACCCTATGTGAACCATCACCACCAATATTAATTACGGCATCAAATCCAAGTTGCTTAATAATACTGATTAACTCATCAGAGCGGTCAATAAACACTTGTTCGCCCGCTATTTCAGCAGGAAATGCGGTTGGGTTCCCTTTATTAACGGTTTCGAGAATTGTTCCACCACGAACATGAATACCCGCCACAACTTCACTAGTTAAGTGTATAATATCATTTGGCTTTTCAAGCACACCACAATATGCTCTTCGGCTACCATACACCTGCCAATTGCCATCATGCTCGGCTGCTTTAACCACCGCTCTGATCACCCCATTGAGCCCAGGGCAATCACCCCCACTTGTTAATAGCAGTAATTTTTTCATTGTGTTACCAACTTCATTCACTGATTAATTACAGATTAGCTTATATGTTGAAGTTTCGCGTATGACTTACATCAACTAAAACTTGGTTTTTTATGCGTAGAAAAAAGCGCCACAAATAGCACTAGTACTCCATCACACAAGTTCTGACTAGTTGAGGGCACCATAAGCCCTCTCAAGTTTTTCACGAGCTGATTCAAC
>NZ_JABVXF010000031.1 GCF_013349995.1 Pseudoalteromonas sp. 0303 | reverse complement strand
ATGGACTCCCATAACATTTTGGTCTGCTAACTTAAATGTTAGTCCAACCTTCGGTGGTTGGGGGAGTCCAATTATCTCAAACCAACCTCACCGCTCAGCTTGGAACTTTACTCTCGTTAACTTTAACCTCGCTAACTTTAACCTCGCTAACTTTACTCTCGCTAACTTTACTCTCGCTAACTTTACTCTCGCTAACTTTACTCTCGCTAACTTTACTCTCGCTAACTTTACTCTCGTTAACTTTACCCTCGCTAACTTTACCCTCGCTAACTTTACCCTCGCTAACTTTACTCTCGCTAACTTGAGCCATCAGCTATAAAAAAAGCCACTCATAAATGAAGTGGCTTTGGTTGAGTCGATTTTTTACTTATAACTTAATTTGGTTCACGCAGATGGAACACTTGGCACTTATTCCCTAAATCAGGTTGTTGTGCGAAGTTTGTGTTTTCAGCTAAACCACAGTTACTTAAACCAAGCGCTTGTTTTGTGTAGCGGTTGATAAGCATAACACCACCACCTTCTACTGGAGCAATGCGCCACTGTGCTGTTTTCGCTGCACAAGAGGCCATTTCTACGTTGGCACCTGGTACTAAGGCGTTATCAGCTACCGCAGCACAGAACTCGCTGTCAGCGCTTTGTTTAAGACTTACATAGCCAGTATCTGTTGGTGTGAAGAACCATTGCTGTGCATCTTTATGCGTGTAAGCTTGTTGCTCAACATTGGTACCTGCTTTAACTGTATCCGCCACGCTAAGTGCTTTACCACTTTGTTGGCTTAATACGACAACACTGCCCATAGGGCGTAATTGCCAGTCGCCACACGCTGTTGCGTCGCTTTGCTGTAAAACCGCTTGGTTTTGTGCGGCAGAACAACCAGCAACCGCTAATGGCTTGCCTGTGTAACGGTTAGTAATAGAGACATTACCATCTGTGCTTGGTGCTACTTTCCATTGCTGGCAGAAGTTATTGCGCCATGCTGCAGATTGTACCTTAGCGTTATCTGCGTCATTACAGCTTTCAAGCTCTAAGAACTTGCTGTCTTCACGGTTAGCTAAACGAACAAAACCATCTGTTGTTGCATCAATAACCCATTGACCATTGGTGCTTGCACACTGACGTTGCACAGCACGTGCATCTTGTGGATCAGCTGCGATGTCTAAACATAAGCCACTTGTTGCATTCACTAATTGATAGCGCTGACCTTGTACTCGCGTTACCAGTGGACCGTATTCACCTGATGGCGGAGCTACTTCAACGCCTGGTGTTAATGGTTTACCAAAGCTTGGCGTGCCATCGTCGTTCCAAGTAAATTTTTGCGCACGTAATGAACGAGTCGCACTACAACCGTGCTCTACCGAATCATTACCGTGATAAACTAACCAGTCTTCTGTACCGTCTGGCGATGTGAAAAAGCCGTTGTGGCCTGGGCCAAACACTTCTTCTGTACGCTCAAATACTGGCTTGTCGTATTTTTTCCAGCTACTCGCTTTAAGTGGGTCGTCACCAACAAGCTCAAGCATACCTAGTTTGTAATCAGGAGTATTACAGAAGCTTGCTGAGTACGTCATAAACGTACGACCATTGTGCTGTAAAATTTCAGCACCTTCAGTTACTTTACGACCACTGATTTCCCAATCTAGCTCAGGACGCGTGATCACCGTATGCGGTGAGTTCTCTTTCAGTGTCCACGGATCTTCCATTTCAGCAATAATGTTTAATTGCTGATCGCCTTGCCATTGTGAGTAGATCACATATAGCTTGTCTTTGTATGTTAAGTAGTTACCGTCGATGTTCCATACGTTAGGCATTAATGCGCCCTTGTATTCGTATGGGCCCATTGGGTCGTCACCAGCACTTTCTAATACATTTAAGTGTTGGTTATCTAAAGTGCCATCAGTACCGGCTGTGTACATCATGTACCAACGGTAGCCGTTTGGTCCTTTTAGGCGGTGGAACTCAAACGCCCAAAAGTTACAACAGCGCTCAGGATTTGAATCAGACCAAACATTGACTGGTGTTGCATCAGCAAGGCCAGCTAGTGTTGGTGATTTACGCATCACTAACTCAGATGTCCATGTTGTTGTGGTTAGGTAATAGTTACCATCCCAGTACTCAAGCCATGGATCGGCGCCATTAGGAAAAAGTGGGTTGGTAAAAATACCATTATCTTGGATTGGCGCTTTTTCTGTGGCTGCCACGTCAGCTTTCTTAGCTGTGTTGTCTTCAGCTGTAGTCTGACAACCAGTCAGTGCACCAAACGACAAGGCAAATACGCTGGCTAAACCAGCCTTTTGCATTGCGCTTTTAAGCTTTGTTGTTTTCACGATTGTGTTCCTTTATTTTGTACCAAATTCGTACACGATGCGTGTTGAATACACGTCACCCGGTAATAATGTTGTGCTTGGGAACGTTGGCTGATTTGGTGCATCAGGGAAATGCTGTGGCTCTAAACAAAAACCACTTCTGAAATTATGCACTAAGCCAGACGCTTGCTGAGTACTACCGTCTAAGAAGTTACCTGAATAAAACTGTACTGCAGGCTCTTCTGTGTAAACTGTTAACGTACGGCCAGAGTTTGCTTCGTAAACCGTAGCAGCTTCAATAAGTTCATTGCTTGGCGTGTCTTTAAGCACAAAGTTATGGTCATAACCTTTACCAAGTTTCAGTTGTTCGTTGCTAGCTTTGATGTCTTGGCCGATTGCTTTAGCAGTACGGAAGTCAAACGGTGTGCCTGCAACATCCATCAACTCACCCGTTGGGATCAAACCACCATCCACAGGGGTAATTGCTTTTGAGTTAATTTGCATTTGGTGATCAAGAATGTCGCCTTTACCCGCTAGGTTAAAGTAGCTGTGTTGCGTCATATTGATAATGGTAGGCTTGCTTGTTGTAGCAATAAACTGCATATCTAACGTGTTGTTGTTCGTTAGCGTGTAAGTTACTTCTGTGGTTACTTCACCCGGGTAACCTTGGTCACCATCAGGGCTCACTAAGCTTAAGGTAACACCAGCACTGTTTTGCGTCGTGAACGGTGTCATGTTCCACACTTTTTTATCGAAACCTTGCACACCACCATGTAAGTGGTTGTCACCATCGTTGGTTGCTAATTGGTATTCAGTGCCATTTAGCGTGAATTTACCGTTTGCGATACGGTTACCAAAACGACCGATGATTGCACCATAGTAAGTTGTCGCTTTTGTGTATGCTTCTAGGTTATCTAAACCCAGTGCAATATTACCCATTTCGCCTTTTGCATCTGGTGTTTCAATACGCGTGATAATGCCGCCGTAGTTGATTACATCAACGCTAATACCATTGCTGTTAGTCAGCGTTACTTGATTAACCGGCGTTTGATCAGCCAGTACGCCATAGGCCGTCATTGATGCTGTAGGGGAAGTAGTCATATTGTCTCCTTGATGAGCACAAGCTGGTGTAAGGGCAATCCCACATGTCACCAACAATGCATAAAGCCCGCGCGACTTTTTCGTGTTCGAACTGGCTGTTTGATGAGTTGTTTTTAAACCTTGGAAAACACATTGCAATGACATATGAATAACCTTTTTGTAATTGTATTTATAGTTTTATAATACAAATAAGGGTGTCATTGCAACTTTAATCGCTAAAGTTGAATTTTTCCGTCTTTCACCATAATGCAATCCATTCCCGCACTTTTGGCAGCTTGATAACCAATTTGCGTGTCTTCAAACACCACGCATTGGCTTGGCTCAACACCTAACTGCTCTGCTACTTTTAAGAATGTTTCTGGGTTTGGCTTACCTTTACTTACATCACTTGCAGTCACTAACGCACCAATTTTATTTATTAAATTGGTATCAGTTAGATGATCAATTGCATGTTCGCGGTCAGCGCCTGTGCCAACGCCCATAGGCAATACACCATGGTACTTTTCAAGTACTGCGACGGTTTCGTCAATTACTAGCGGTTGGTGCTGTAAATCAACCCAAAACTGGTGTTTATCTTTTGCCACAACCAGAGGGTCGTGTTCTAAACCAAATTTTTCGTTAAGCATTTCAATTGTTTTAACAGTCGGAATGCCACCTAAGCTGTACATGTAGTCGTAATCGAATGGGTAGCCATAGGCTTCGCAAGCTTTTTGCCATGCCTGTAAGTGACTGCCCATTGAGTCAATTAAGGTGCCATCCATATCAAAAATAATGCCTTGGTAGGCGCTTAAATCGATCATATCTACTCCTAAAATGTTTCGCTTCACAATAGCATAAGCCAGCGAAGAGCGAGGCTCATCACTGGCTTAATCGACAACAAAATTTGGGGTGAACGTGCTCACACACAGCACGTTCTAGTACATAAAGTACTAATTCTTACAGGCCACGTTTTAGCATGTAGTAAGCTGCGTTATGACGAAGCTCTGTTTTGAAACCACGGATCGTCGTATCGTTATCGATGATCATAGTTTCAACGCCAGCCATTTCAGCAAAATCGATAATCATATCGGTTGTTACTGCTTGGCTGTATGCAGTGTGGTGTGCACCACCGGCGTGGATCCATGCAGCTGATGCTACAGATAGATTTGGTTTTGGTTCCCAAAGCGCTGAAGCAACAGGTAAGTGAGGTAAATCAGCTGGCGGAGCCACTGTATCTACTTCGTTGATTAGAATACGGAAACGGTTACCCATATCAATTGGTGATACGTTGATTGCAGCACCCGGTTTTGCAGTAAATAATAAACGACCTACATCACATTTCACACCGATAGTGTGCTGGTGAACTTCAAGACGTGGTTTTTGTGCTGCAATTGAAGGACACACTTCTAACATGTGCGCGCCAAGTACTTGGTCAGTCTCACCCATGTTGTAAGTGTAATCTTCCATGAATGAACAACCGCCGTCACGGCCTTCACCCATTACTTTCATGATGCGAACCATAGCAGCTGTTTTCCAGTCACCCTCACCACCGTAACCATAGCCTTTCGACATTAGGCGCTGTGTAGCAAGACCTGGAAGACCAGAAAGACCTGATAAGTCTTCAAAACAGTTTGTGAATGCTTTAAAGCCGCCTTTCTCTAAGAAACGCTCCATACCAAGCTCTAAACGTGCTTCGTTGCGTAGCATTTTCACTGCGTAATCGTCTTGTAGAGTTTCGTCAGCAATTACGTAGTCTTGCTTATAAAGCTCTAACTGTGCATCAACTTCTTCTTCAGTGATAGTATCAACCACTTTTACAAGCTCAGCGACACCAAACGCGTGTACTTCATAACCAAAAGTAATTTGCGCTGAAACTTTGTTACCTTCAGTAACTGCAACTTGACGCATGTTGTCGCCAAAACGCGCAACTTTAAGTGTTTGGCTTTCTGCCCAACCTTTTGCCGCACGACACCAGTCATCTAACTGCTGTTGTACGTCAGCACGTTGCCAGTGACCTGCAACAACTTTACGCTCTTTACGCATTACAGTACCGATGAAACCAAACTCACGGTCACCGTGTGCACTTTGGTGCGTATTCATGTAGTTCATGTTGATATCAGACCAAGGAAGGGCTGCATTGAACTGAGTATGAAGGTGTAACCAAGGCTTACGTAATTCGCTTAGGCCAGCAATCCACATTTTCGCAGGTGAGAAAGTGTGCATCCATAAAACTAAACCAACACAGTTAGGATCCGTATTTGCCGCTTGGCAAACAGCGTGAATTTCTTCAGGTGACTTAACGGTAGGCTTACATACCAAGTTTACTGGTAGATTAGCTTCGCTGTTTAAGCCCGCTACAATTGCTTCGCTGTCTTTGGCAACCGTTTCTAACACCTTAGGACCATAAAGATGTTGTGAGCCGGTAACAAACCAGACTTCTTTCGTCATCGTCGTCATGTTAATAATCCTCTAAATTCTTGCTATTTGCTCTGACCGTAATACGCGTTTTTACCGTGCTTACGTAGATAATGTTTATCCATCACTGCTTTTTTAAGTTCAGCTGCGTGTGGATCTAAAGTGCGTGTTAAATACGCCATGCGTGCAATCTCTTCGAGTAGCGCGGCATGGTATACAGACTGAGCGGCATCTTTACCCCACGTGAAAGGCGCATGACCCGCAACAATCACCATAGGTGCAGCTTTCGGATCGCGGTCTTGATACGCATCAGTAATTTGAATACCGGTTTCTAATTCATAATCGCCATTCACTTGCTCATCGGTTAACTCACGAGTACAGGTGATGTCACCGTGTACATAGTCAGCGTGAGTTGTGCCAAGACAAGGAATGCTTTGTTTTGCTTGCGCCCATGCAGTTGCATAGGTCGAATGCGTGTGTGTTACACCGCCAATTGAATCAAAGTGGCGATATAAATGAACATGTGTTTTTGTGTCAGAAGACGGACGCATAGAACCTTCAACAATGTTGTTTTCAAGGTCAACGATAACCATGTCGTCGGCTTTCATTTGGTCGTACGAAACACCACTTGGTTTAATCGCAATCACGCCTTTGTCGCGGTCGATTTGCGATACGTTACCAAAGGTATAAATTACTAAGCCACGACGTTGCAGCTCCATGTTCGCTTCATAGACTTCACGTTTTAGTTCAGTAAAACTCATGCTTTGTCTCCGTTTACATAGCTTGCAAGTGCTTGGTAGTTGGCATAAAGCTCGTCATACACAGCAACGCGCTCAGGGTTTGGTAAATACTGATGACATACAGACGACGCCATAACTTTTTGAGCATCTGCCACTGTTGCGTGCTCACCCGCAGCAACCGCAGCCATAATTGCCGCACCCAATGCACAGCTTTGCTCACTTTCTAAAACGTCGATTGGGCAGTTCCAAACATCAGCACAAGTTTGCATTACGTAGTCTGATTTTTTAGAGATACCGCCGATAACAACCACTGACTCGATTGGTACGCCTTCGCTACGGAAACGTTCAGTGATAGCACGTGCGCCAAAGGCAGTTGCTTCAACAAGTGCTTTGAAGAACTTAGGTGCATCAGTGCCCATCTTTAAGCCTGTTAATGCCATGGCAACGCTTTGGTCAGCATCTGGCGTACGACGACCATTTACCCAATCAAGCGCAGTTACATCGTTGCTTGTTACAGGCAGTGCTGCCGCTGCTTTTGATAGATCAACTAAGATTGAATCTTCTAGCTTGTTAACTAACGCTTGTTCAGCGTCAGATAGATTTGTAAGTTGGCGAGTTGGCCAAAGTACTAGGTTTTTGAACCATGCGTATAAGTCACCGAATGCAGATTGACCGGCTTCTAAGCCAATTAACCCAGGGATTACTGAGCCATCAACTTGACCACAAATACCTTTAACGCAAGTATCACCTAGTTGTTCTTTAGACGTTACTGTGATGTCACAGGTTGAAGTGCCCATTACTTTGGTTAGAACACCAGGGCGAACATTGGCTGCTACTGCGCCCATGTGACAGTCAAATGCACCGTAACCAATCACGATATCTTGTGGTAAACCTAGCTTCTCGGCCCACTCTGCAGTTAAGTTGCCAGCAACTTGGTCGCTTGGCTCTGTCGTTGCATTTAACGTATCAACAACACCATCTAATAGTGGATCGATATTGCTGAAGAAACTGTTTGGTGGGAAACCGCCCCACTGCTCGTTCCACATTTGTTTGTGGCCCGTTGCACAACGACCTAGCTTTAATGCTTCAGGGTGTGTTGTGCCGCACATTAGCGCGGTCATCCAATCGCAGTGCTCAACCCATGAATATGTGGCTGCTTTAACACTACTATCAACGCGGAAAATATGTAATGCTTTGGCCCAGTACCACTCAGAAGAGTAGATACCGCCCATGTGTGAAAGGTAGTTCACATCATTGTTAGTTGCAGCTTCAGTGATTTCATTTGCTTCTTTAATAGACGTATGGTCTTTCCACAAAATGAACATTGCATTTGGGTTTTCTGCAAATTCTTCAGTTAATGCCAGTGGTGTACCTTGGCTATTAATTGCTACAGGTGTTGAGCCTGTCGTATCAAAGCTCATACCCACTACTTTGTCTGCAGTACCTGCTGGAACTTGTGACCAAAGACCATTTACTACTTCTACAAGGCTATCAATATAGTCTTGTGGATGCTGACGAAACTGATCTTTACTTGGGTCACAATATAAACCTTGTGCCCAGCGCGGGTAGTTTACTAAATGGCTGGCAAGTTCTTCACCAGTCGCAACATCAACGAGTAATGCTCTTACCGAGTCCGACCCGAAGTCTAATCCCAACGTATAACGAGACATAATTACCTTTCACTAATTGCTTACTAACATTGTTAGTCATTATCTTTATTTGTATGATAATATCAACAATGCCAGATTGTAAAGGTATTATAAAAATATTATTAACAGGATTATTTGCTGCTGGCGGGCGATTTATTGCGCAGTTTCTCTGGTAGATTAGATTGTTTTTTCAGCACAAATAATAGGTTAAAGCCACTACATTAACTTTTGTATGATAAGAATGGGATAACTATGTCTAGTCAATTAGAACAACTTAAAGCAGTAACAACCGTTGTTGCTGACACGGGTGATTTCGAAGCAATCAACGAATATAAACCGCAAGATGCAACAACAAACCCATCACTAATCTTAAACGCGATTCAAATTGAGAAATATCGCCCACTAGCTGCCGAAGCCGTATCATGGGCAAAAGCACAAAGCAGTGACACAGCTGAAGTTGTAACAAAAGCAGCTGATAAACTAGCGGTATTAATTGGCTCTAAATTAATGGAGCAAGTGCCAGGTTTAGTTTCAACAGAAGTGGATGCGCGTTTATCATTTGATACTCAAGCAACTGTTGATAAAGCACTTGAGCTTGTTGCTTTATATAAAGAGCAAGGTATCGACACATCGCGCGTGTTAATCAAAATTGCTTCAACATGGGAAGGTATTCAAGCAGCTAAGGTACTTGAAGCGCAAGGTATCCGTTGTAACCTAACGCTGGTATTTGCATTTGCTCAAGCACGCGCTTGTGCCGAAGTAGGTGCTTACCTAATTTCACCATTCGTTGGTCGTATTCTTGACTGGTACAAAGCACAAGATGCAAGCGCTGATTTCGACGGTGCTAACGATCCGGGCGTTAAGTCAGTAACGCATATCTACAACTACTTCAAAAAGCACGGCTACGAAACGATTGTAATGGGCGCAAGCTTCCGTAACATCGGTGAAATCCAAGAATTAGCAGGTTGTGACCGTTTAACTATCAGCCCTAAGTTACTTGCTGAACTAGCTGCAACTGACGCACCGTTAACTCAAAAACTATTACCAGCAACAGAAAAAGCAGAAGCGCCAGCTGCAATGACTGAGCAAGCTTTCCGCTGGGAAATGAATGAAGATGCCATGGCTACTGAAAAGCTAAGCCAAGGTATTCGTCAGTTCGCAATTGACCAAGAAAAACTAGAGTCAATCTTAAGCGAATTAGTTTAAACCGATTGTTTAAGCAGCAAAAAGCCCGCAAACCAAAGTTTGCGGGCTTTTTTATTGCCTGCCTTTTAGTAAAAGCAGGCTTATCGTGTTGCGATTACGATAATTTTTTACCAGTCACATTATTCAGCAAGTAATGCATTTGCTTTTGCAACTAGGTTTGCCACTGTGAAACCAAAGTGCTCAAGCAATACCGCGCCTGGCGCTGACTCACCAAATGTGTCCATGCCTAGTACATCACCATCTTGGCCAACATACTTGAACCAGAAGTCACGGTGTGCAGCTTCAACAGCAATCTTAGGTGTACCCGCTGGTAGCACGCTTTGACGATATGCTTTATCTTGGCTATCAAACTGATTCGTTGATGGCATAGATACCACGCGAACTTGCTTGCCTTGTGCTTTTAGCTCAGCAGCAGCATTCACAGCTAACTCTACCTCAGAACCCGTTGCAATAAGGATAAGCTCTGCAGTTTGTTCGCTATCAACAAGTACATAACCCCCTTTTGCAATGTCAGCAACTTGCTGTGCATCACGTGCCATTGCTTTGGTACCCTGACGGCTGAAGATAAGTGAACTTGGGCCTGTCTCTTTTAATAACGATTGACGCCAAGCTACTGCTGTTTCAGTTTCATCACACGGACGCCATGCAGTCATATTTGGTGTCATACGAAGGTTAGCGATTTGCTCGATTGGTTGGTGAGTAGGACCATCTTCACCTTGACCGATTGAGTCATGGGTATACACAAAAATGCTTTGCGCTTTCATTAATGCTGCCATACGTACTGCATTACGTGCGTATTCCATAAACATTAAGAAAGTTGCGCCAAATGGAATGAAGCCACCATGTAATGCAATACCATTCATGATTGCGCTCATACCAAACTCACGTACGCCATAGAATACGTAGTTACCATCAGCTGCATCTTGTAAACCTTTTGCTTCTGGCCATAACGTTAAGTTAGAACCGGCAAGGTCAGCAGAGCCACCCATTAATTCTGGAAGCTGGTTAGCAAAGAAAGTGATCGCATTTTGTGATGCTTTACGTGTCGCAATGTTTTGCATGTCGGCTTGGCATTTAGCAATGTACTCATCAGCTAATTCAGCGAAGTTAGCTGGTAATGCTTTTTCAAGAACACGACGTGTATATTCTTTTGCAAGTTCAGGATGTGCTTTGCTATAAGCTGCAAACTTTTGCTGCCATGCACCTTCAAGCTCTTGCCCTTTCGCTTGATTATTCCACTCGTTATAAACTTCTTGTGGAACTTCAAATGCAGGGTGCGGCCAGTTTAGCTGCTCACGTACTGCTGCGATTTCGTCGTGACCCAGTGGTGCACCGTGACAGTCGTGGCTACCTGATTTGTTTGGTGAGCCAAAACCAATCACTGTTTTACAACAGATTAGTGTTGGTTGCGTAGTGTTGCTTTGTGCCGCTTCGATTGCACCCGCAATTGCATTCATATCGTGACCATCAACATCACGAATAACTTGCCAACCGTAAGATTCAAAACGTGCAGGCGTATCGTCGGTGAACCAACCTTCTACTTCACCATCGATAGAGATGCCATTGTCATCCCAAAATGCGATTAGCTTGCCTAGACCTAACGTACCTGCCAGCGAACATGCTTCGTGCGAGATACCTTCCATTAAACAGCCATCACCCATAAAGCAGTAAGTGAAGTGATCAACAATATCAAACTTTGGCTTATTGAATTGCGCTGCTAAGGTTTTTTCAGCGATTGCCATACCAACTGCGTTAGCAATACCTGAACCTAATGGGCCCGTAGTTGTTTCAACACCCGGTGTGTAACCGTATTCTGGGTGACCCGGTGTTTTAGAGTGAAGCTGACGGAATTGCTTAATATCTTCGATGCTTACGTCATAACCGCTTAGGTGTAACAATGCATATTGAAGCATTGAACCATGGCCATTTGATAACACAAAGCGATCACGGTTAGACCAGTCTGGGTTTAATGGGTTATGGCGGTGAAAGTTTTGCCACAATACCGCTGCAATATCAGCCATACCCATAGGCGCACCTGGGTGGCCTGAGTTAGCTTGTTGAACGGCATCGACAGCAAGTATGCGAATAGCATTTGCAGATTGAGAACTAGGCAGAGTCATCTTATTAGCTTCCTGTTAATATTATAATATAAATAATATCGCAAAAACTCACCCAAATAGCAACTTAATAAACCGCCATGCCAGTAATGACGTGTATTTAGGGCCATTTTGTACCGCTAAGCGCAGGTTTTAACACCATTTTATTGTTAATAATTTTTTCTAACTAAAGAAATGACGACACCACTCAAAATAACCAAACCAAATTGGTGAAATATACTTATTTATCAAGCAATTTACTTAACTAATTTAGGTTACAAAAACCAGACCTTGCTACAATTTGGTACATTATTTCATTGTTCAAGCCATTAATAACAACTTAATGTTAACAGGATTTTTCATTAAGGTTGTTTATTTGTGACTGTTCTGGGTAGTTGCTCACTTGGGCTACGAGTTTTATTTCTAATTAGTGCATTTTGCCTTTCACCAATGGCAAGCAGCACTAACTCTGCGTATTTAGCAGATGAAGGAGTAAGCCTTGGTTTAAGCTTAGGTTATGGTCAACTCGACAACCCGGTTTATAAAAAAGACGACATTCCTCTTTATGCCCTACCGCGCATTGAGGTATTTGCCGGTGACTTTTCATTTGCAAATACTCAGTTTGCTTGGACACCCGTGTGGGGCGATAACTATCAAGTGTCGTTATTCACCCAACTTAATGAAGATGGGCTGTATTTTGCTAAACACTCAGCAGCACTGACCGCGATTAGAACAACCGGCGGCCGCCCCTCAATGACACCGCCACCACCTGGTTCAGGTATCGAAACACCAGCGGTGACAAAGCGCCGCGGTGATATTACTGAAATATCAAAACGTAAACTGTCTGCCATGAGCGGTATTGAAGCTATTGTTGACTGGCAAAGCTGGCGTTTTAGCGCGTATTGGTCAATGGAGCTCACCAACTATCACAAAGGGTTACAAGGCGCATTATCTGCGCAGCGCTTGTTTTTGTTTGATCAGCATCTAGTTTTGCTCGGCGCAGAAATACAACATCTAAGTGCTGGTTTAGTGGATTACTACTATGGCAGCGCACAACAAGAGATACGAGCCGGATTTAGCCCTTTTTTAGGTCACTCTAGTCAAAAGTACAATCTAAAAGCCAGTTACCAATATCAGTTTAATCAACAATGGCAATTTATCAGCGATATAAAATACCAACGTTTATCATCGGGTATTGCCGATAGCCCCCTTATCGATGACAGCAACTTACTGTCTTTTTATGCTGGCTTTGCATGGAATTACTGATGATGTTGCGTACGAAGCTTTTTTCACTCTTATTCATTTGTAGCCTCGCGTTTGTTGGCAGTACATTCGCACAAGCCGGTTATATCGAGGCAACACCAGAAAACTGTGTAACGATAGAGCAAGACTGCGTGATGGATGTATCGATTAATTGGTATACCGAAGTCAGCGAAACGGTGTGCATTCGTGTTACTGATCAACAAATTAGGCTGTTCTGCCAAAAGCCAAATCAAGGGCAAAACTTTGCAATCACAGTGCAAAACAATCGCAACATTGTGTTAGAGCTGCTTAGCGAACAGCTAGAGCCATTAGAAAGCACTGAAATTAGTTTATTCCACCAGCATGTTAAAAAACGCCGACGTGATATCGCATGGAGTATTTTTTGATGAGCCAGCATACTATTTTATATATTGAAGATGATTTAAAACTTGCCCAGCTAGTTTCTAATTATTTAAGCAATCATGGTTATATCATTGAACACTTTGATAGTGGTTGCCATGCCTGTTACCAAGCAAGTAGTAAGAAATACGACTTAATTTTGCTCGATATCGGATTAGGCTCGGAAGATGGTTTTGAGGTATTTAAAGAGCTAAAACAATATCAAGATACGCCAATTATTTTTATGACCGCAAGGCAGAGCCAAGTCGATCATATCACTGGCCTTGAGCTAGGCGCCGATGATTACCTAACCAAACCTGTTTCCCCGTCTATTTTATTAGCGCGAATTAACAATACTATTCGCCGCAGCCAAGCTGTTAAGCCAACAAGTACTACCCATAATGCGCATAATATTCGCTTTGGCTCTTTAAGTATTAATACTATTCAGCGCGAGGCTTATTTGCATAGCCAGCCACTTGAATTGACCAGTGCAGAGTTCGAAATACTGATCCAACTAGCTCAATCAGCGGGTCAGTTGGTCAGTCGAGATCAGTTATTTGATGGCACCATAGGCCGTAAATACGATGGTCAAAGCCGCACTATCGATGGCCGCATTAGTCGCTTACGCAAAAAACTCGGTGACGAAGCGGTACCGGCACAAAAAATCGTCACGGTTTGGGGTAAAGGATATATTTTTTCTCCACAAGCGTGGGGTTAATGCAGTTTGCTACGCCTGTTTTGCTATTTGTATTTAACCCTAGCAGTTTGCCTGGGGAGCGCCGCTTGGTTACTAGAAACCTATTTTCCAAGCCCACCGAGTTACAGTACAGAGCAGCAATTAGCAGAAAGCATCTTAAGTCTTGCCCCCAATAACCCTGATGTTAAACAAACACCTCTGGCGAACTTTTACCTTGGTGAACAATTACAGGCATCACTTTTAGCAGGTCAGGTAATTAGCGTTAACGATGCCAATAACAACCTTTACTTTCATAAACTTGCCGATGATAGAGAGACCTTATTAAGCATTGGCCCCTACAGCCAGCCTGCTGATCAGGGTTATCAGTCTTTAGTAAGCCTTCTGTTTTACTCTAGCCTTGCCTTAGCTGTGGTGATTTTTACAGGCCCACTGCTGTTTGACTTAACTAAGCTACGCAAAGCCAGTAGTAAAATTTCAAATGCCGACTTTACAGCACAAGTGCACTTCACACGCTTTAGCTTGCTAAAGAGCATTGGCGATACTTTTGATAATATGGCATTAGCGCTTCATAACCGTAATCAAAGCCAACGCGAATTGATCAATGCTGTTTCTCATGACTTTTTAACGCCTATTTCACGGGCTAAATTCGCCCTCGAAGCAGTCGTTGATAACAACGCTTATCGGCACAGTGTGTTGCAAGACATTATTGAACTTGAGCTTTTAGTCGAAGAGTTTTTAACCTATGCCGAGCTTGAACAATGCGAGCCCACCTTGTTAGTGAAAGACTACTGCCCAGACGAGCTATTACAGCCCTGCATTACTAAGTTTCAAAGCTATAGCCCTTTGGCTATTCGCCTTGACTGCGAATTAACAGCCATTTGCGTTGATAAACAAAGCTTTCAACGCTTATTGCAAAACTTACTCGGCAACGCGGTTCGCTTTGCTAAAGCGCAAATTCATATCAGGCTTTCACAATGCGAAAACGGCACTTTGTTAGTGATTGAAGATGATGGCCCAGGGATCCCTGAACACATGCGCGCCAGCCTCATGCAGCCATTTTCAAAAACCGCTTCGGTGCACCAAACAGGCTACCAAGGTGTTGGCCTTGGCTTATCAATCGTAAAGCAACTGTGCCTATGGAATAACGCAAAATTTAGCTTAGATAACGCACAAACCTTAAGCGGAGCAAGAGCAAGCATCTTGTTTCGATAAACAGTTTTTCGGTAAAAATGTACCAAGCTGTAACAGTGTGTGCCAATTGTTTACATTTCATTGATGTTATAGCCACAACTCAACACTATCCCTACTGATTACAACCGTTCGCCGCTAGCGCGAGCTCATAATTATAATCCTTCGAGGGAAGTTAGATCACATGTTCAATATGAAGAAAGTATCAGTGATGGTCGCATCTGCACTTTACTTAGGTGTAGGTACGTCTGCTGCTGCGCTAAATGACCAAGCATGGCCAGAACAGCCTGCAGGCTATGCGCCAAAGCAAACCGTTACCAATGAATTTGTGTGGGAAGACAAGGTTAATAACACAGTTAAAAAGCAAAGCCGCGTTTTCACACCAGAGAAAGATATTAGTGGTATTCAAACTTATATCGTGCAACTGGACGATGCACCAATTTCAACTTACCAAGGTGGTGTTAAAGGGCTTGCGAGCACTAAAGATGTGGTAATGCAGACGCAACAAGCAGCAACGCGCTCAACGCTTAATATGGCGCAGCCTGCTATCGCAACTTACGCTAACCACCTAGCAAGTAAGCGCCAATCAGTACTGAGTACTGCGATGAGTCAGCAAGGCTTACAGCTAAATGTTGAGCGCACATTCAATGTGACATTAAACGGTTTCACCACCCAAATGACACAAGATGAAGCGAAGCGCCTTGCTAAAGTGGCTGGTGTTAAGAAGATCACTCGCTCAAAAATCTACAGCCTAAATACGTTTAATACCATTGAGCAAACCGGTGCTTCTGCACTGTGGAGCACAAGTGCTAGCAACCCGAGCAGCAACAAAGGTGAAGGCACGGTTGTCGGTATCATCGATACGGGTATCAATACCGATCACCCATCATTCGCAGCAGTAGGCGGCGATGGCTACACTCACACCAACCCTCTAGAAGACAAGTACCTAGGTGACTGTGCAACCGCTGAATTTGCTGATCTGTGTAACGACAAGCTAATTGGTGTGTACTCATACCCTGAGATCACCGCAGCCTACGTTGATACTGTATTTGAAGAGACTCGCCCAGAAAATGGTGAAGACTATAATAGCCATGGTTCACACGTTGCAGGTACAGCGGCAGGTAATATCCTTTACGATATTCCTTACAAACTGACAGAGTATGAAAGCCAATCATCTGGTTTAGAAACCAATTTAACTTTCCCGCAAGTATCAGGTATGGCGCCTCATGCCAATATCATTTCATACCAAGTATGTTGGCCGGGTGGTTCTGGTGACCCTTATGCAGGCTGTCCAACAAGCGCAATCTTAGCTGCTGTAGAACAAGCTGCTATAGATAATGTTGACGTACTGAATGCTTCATTAGGTGGCCTTGAAGAAGACCCATGGAGCGACCCAATTGAGCAAGCGTTCATGAATGCGGCTGAAACCGGTGTATTTGTGGCGGTAGCGGCAGGTAACAGCGGCCCTGAATATTCAACGGCTGACCACTCTTCACCTTGGGTAACCACAGTTGCAGCTCATACGCCTTCAACTAAAGTCAATTTTGGTAACAAACAACTTAAAAACCTAACTGGTGGCGATACTGCAGCGCCAGGACCATTTGCTGGTGCAGGTGTAAACTTTAACGAGCTAACAGGTTTAATCGTTGCCGCAACTGATTTTGAAAATCCAAATGAAAGCTCAAGCTATGCACTTGCCAACTGTGACAAGCCATTCCCTGAGGGGACATTTGATTTAGTTGATGACCCAGCAACTGCTATCGACGAAAGTGCGCAAGATGTGATTGTCGTATGTAAACGTAGTTCTTACCCGCTGTACTCTAAATCGCTAAACGTAGAGGCAGGTGGTGCTGAAGGTTTAATTATTTATAACCATGTATCATTCTACGATCGCTACACGATTCCTTCAGTCACTTACCCTATCCCTACCATTCACATTAAAAACGTCGATGGTACGAGCTTACTTGACTGGCTAAGCACAGGCGACAGCCACATGGGTACCATTGAAGCAACCGAAGGTACTGTAGATGCTGTAGATAAAGACCGCATTGCTTACTTCTCTGGTCGTGGTCCATCATACTTTGGCTTTGACACCTTACTTGTAGACATTGCGGCTCCGGGTGTTGATATCTATGCGCCATCATCAGACGATCAACCATTTACTAGCAACCCTGCCACTTCAGACTGGCAGTCTATGTCTGGTACATCAATGGCAAGCCCACACGTTGCGGGTGCGGCAGCATTGTTAAAACAATCTCATCCTGATTGGACACCAATGCAAATTCAATCAGCATTGATGTTAACTGCAAACAATCAAGTTGCTTTAGCACAGTACCTAAACAACTACACCGATGATGGTTTTGATGCTGCCCTTGCTGAAATGGGTTCGGGTAAAATGCAAGTTGAGCGTGCTGATAAAGCAGGCCTATTGCTTGATGAAACCATTGCTAACATGAATGCAGCTAACCCAAGCCTAGGTGGCCGTGAAAAAGCACTAAACACAGCTTACATGGTTGATAATGACTGTGGCTTTAAGTGTACGTTTATCAGAACCTTTACGGCGACAGAAGACGCAAGCTGGACACTTCATACAGAAAACTGGATTGGTAATAGCAAAATTAGTGTTGAGCCAAGCAACTTTGATATTAAAGCAGGTGAGACACAAAGCATTGTTGTTACGGTTGAAGCAAGCCAACAAGCAACACCACAAGAAATTGTTGATTACACAGGTAACCAAGGTCAAATCGTAATGACCTCAAGCAACCCTGAATCACCAATTTTAGAAATGCCTGTATGGACTTTCGCTGGTGATACCGGTTTACCTGAGTATATTCAAATTGATGCACACCGCCGTTCTGCAACGATGAAAGTGGGTCCATTCAATACTGATGAAATTAGCAACCTAACCACACAATCGTACGGCTTAGTAAAAGGCCAAGTTGAAACAGTACACCTATTCAACGACACCACACCAGGCGACCCATTCGATAGCGTAGAGGTTGAAGGTGAAGGCGAAGCTGTGAACAACAACCACATTCAGTGGACGACAGTGCCAGAAGGCGCAAAAATGCTAAGCGCAAGCGTCATGAACGACACGTCACGTGTACTTGTGTTCATGGGTAAAGATAGTAACGGGGATGGCATTGCGTCTTATGAAGAAACGCTATGTATGTCAACGAGCTACACCCTAACTAACTTCTGTAATATTGTTGATCCTGAAGCGGGTGAATACTTTACGTTATACATGAGCCTACAGACTCTATCGTATGGTGAAGTTGATGAAGGTATCGAAGTATCGTTTGCAACAGCTGTGACCACTGAAGACAATGGTTCATTAACCGTAACAGGCCCAAGCAGCGTACCAGGTTATGACGAACTTGAGCTTGACCTTGCTTATAACCTACCTGATATGGAAGTGGGCGATATCTACTTTGGTGGCTTTGATATTGGTAGCAACCCTGAAGATGCGGGTAATCTTGGTTTTGTTCCAGTGATCATCGAGCATGTTGATAAAGACGTGACCTTTACAGCTAACAAAGACAAAGCATTTGTGGGTGATTTAGTAGACTTCGAAATCAGCGTCATTGCTAATAACGAAGATGAAGCGCGTCAGTTTGCTCTAAACACTGAGTTCCCTGTGGGCGTAGACATTGTTCCTGACAGCATTGTCGCATCTAACTCAACGCCAGTAACACCAATGTTAGATAGCAACGCTCTAGCACTAGTTGGTGTTCAAGAGACGACTAAAAATGTTGAGCGTAATTATAACATTACCACCAACATCACAGACGAAATGTGTTCATTAACATCGGCGCATTCACCAGATCCTCACTACCTAGAACTACGTGAGCTTGGCTGGCGTACACTAGAAGGTGTTGAAGGTCGTTACTACAACGAGTTTGAGTACACATTTAAAGAAATCATGAACACTAACCTTGATGTGTCATTCCCATTCTTTAACAAGTACCACTTTGACTCAATTAAACTTAACCCAGCAGGCTTAGTCACATTTGGTTCGCAAGGCCGTACAACGCCATTCCACGTTGAACTGCCTGAGGGTTACACTCAGCCGCCACCACCGCCTTACCTAATCGCACCTTTCTGGGTTGGTGACAACATGATCCCAGAGCGTGTTGACGGTGGTTACGGTAACTATGACGCCAACGCCGGTATCACACCAACTTACACGGTATCTCGTGAGTGGTTAGTACTTGAGTGGGATAATATCCAGCGTTCAAGAACTGAAGGCCAATCTGTTGATGTTGAAATGTTCATGCGTATGGGCATTGACTATGAGCCAGGTGAATACGAGCTACTATTTGCTTATGACAACCTAAGCTTAGTTGATGCACAAGGTTCTATCGGCTTGAAAGCTGCTGATGGTCGTGGCTTTATCAGTGGTGATATTCCAATCGATTTAAACATCGGTAACAAGTACGGCTTCGACAATATGGACGAAGTACTACACGACAAACTGGTTGTGTGTCTTGACTACACAGGCCCTGAGATTTCTAAGTTTGACGTGAAATTCCAAGCGTACATTGGAGAACAAGCGGCGAATCAAACGCATCAACTATCACTTACAAATGGTTTAGTTGGCGCAGATGATGAAACCATCACCCTTGACCTAGAAGTTATCGGTAACCTAGAAATGGCAGCCTTAACTGATATGTCGGTGGCAGAGAACGAAACGATTAGTTTTGACGTGCTTTATGCTGACGAAAACCAAGTGAGCAACCAAATCGACGTGTTAGGCGAAAACTTCACTTATGAAGTATCTGGTCACACATCAGGTAGCACTGTGACTATCACGCCAGCGGCGCACTTCCATGGTGATATTGATGTAACAGTAAAAGTTAGCGACAGCGTTAACCCAACTGATGCAGCAATGAGTTCATTTGTATTATCGGTGATGTCTGATGGTGAAGAGCTTGGCTGTACTGATAGCTCAGCAACTAACTATGATGAAAGCGCCAATACTGACGATGGTAGCTGTACTTTCCCTGAGGCGGTGATTCCAGAAGCAGAGATTGAAAAAGACAAGAAATCATCAAGCGGTTCATTCGGCTGGTTACTACTAGCAGTTGCACCACTGATGGCACTTCGTCGTAAAAAATCTCGAATTAACTAAGGATTAGTTAATTAGGATAGTAAGTAGGTAATGCCGATATGCTTAGCATATCGGCATTTTTCGTTATAAATACTTTAACCAAGGCTTGTTAGCCTTACGCTTGTATTCACTAAACTTCTTGGTTGGCCAATAAAGCCCTACTGCCAACAACAAAGTAATAAACCATATACCTGATATATCACTGACTCCTAAATATTGCCCTTGATTTGCCCCCCAGATCAGCATGCCTATTTGATACATAAATAGCAGTACATAGAGGTGGAAAATATAAAAGAACATAGGCACAGAGCCATACACTCGAAGCACATTAGTAAAGCGGTTTAATGGTCTTTCAAATAACCATAAGCCAACAAACATGCCTGCTAACGTGATCAGCAAAAAGCTCAGTGACGGTGGGTACTTAGTCACGTTAAACACCGACATCATGGTTTCGGTTGTGGTACTAAACGTTTGCCATGGCAAAGTTTCGCCATAAATATTAAAACCACGCAGCAGCGCAAATAATCCCACACATAACAGGGCTAACAGCAGTAATGCTCGTTTACGCGAATCTGCCGATTGAGTGTGCGCATATAAAGGACCTGCACAGTAACCCAACAAAATTACGCCAATCCAAGGCAGCACTGGGTAGCTAATTTTGACGTCGATTAAACCACCTTGTGATAGATAGCCTCGGTCATGCAAAATCGTCCACAGCGAGTAGCCAAACTCATTAGGCGTAAAGCTGATTGGGGTCAGTAAGTTGTGACCAAATACAATAACTAAACCAAGCACCAGCAATAGGTTGCGTGGCAGCTTAATCAGTAATGCTAACGCCAACATACAAAGGCCAATTGCCCACATCACTTGTAGCCAAATGGTGTGGTAGTAACCCATCCACGAAAAACAAATCAGGGTCACTTCGAGGGCGATTAAAAACAGCCCTCGCTTGATTAAAAAGCTTCGTGCTGAGCGCTCCACGCCACTTGCTGGGTGACTATAAAGCCACGCCGACAAACCGGTTAAAAAGATAAAGGTTGGCGCACAAAAGTGCGCAGCAAAGCGGCTCCAAAAAAGCCCCGGCGAAGTGGTATCAACCACCATGGGATCGGCCACCTGCATATGCAAGAAAAAGCGCTCTCGCACATGATCAAGTAACATCAACAGAATAACGACACCACGCATGATATCGATACTGTGAATACGGCTTTTAACTTGCTCAGAAGTCATAGTTTACGCCAAGTTTAAATTGTGTCGGCGCCCCTGGGTAAGCCCACAATGCATTGTAAGAACTAGCGATATACTGCTCATCAAACACGTTATCGACATTTAATGATACCGTAGTACGTTCAGTCGCTCGCCATTTAGCAAATAAACCAACAGTTTGGTAACTCGGTAAACGGAAAGTGAGATCAGCTGGGTCACCTAAGCGATCAGACACATATTGATAATGACCACCAATCTTTATTTCTTGTGCGAATAGATTTAGGTCATGGTTTAAGCCAATCGAAAGGTTATTCTTTGGTACGTTCACAAGTGGACTGCCCTTAGGAATTGGCACTAACCAGTCAACATTTAGACTGTCTGTTGCAGTCTCGGCATCAACATAGGCATAAGATAGGTTGTACTCGGTATTGTCACCCAATGAACCTGTTAAATCTAACTCAAAACCTGTGCTATTTGCTTTACCTACAGGTGTTGAATAACCCACATTTACTGGATCTGCCACCAGCATGTTGCTCTTACTCGCATCAAAGTAAGCAAGCGTACCGCTGATATTGGCGTAGCTAAATTTAACGCCTACCTCAAACGAGTCACTTTCTTCAAAACCGAATGGATTACCTTCTGCATCAGTGCCGCTCAGTGGTAAAAAGCCTTCTGAATAACTTGAGTAAAGGTTAATGTCGTCATTAAGCGCGTAAACCACACCAAAACGTGGACTAATGCGGTTTTCTTTGCTGTTTGATGCCACACCAGACTTAGTCTCAAAAATATCTTGTTCAATTTCATCAAAACGCAGACCTAACATCACTTTTAAGTTATCGGTTAGATCTAGTTGGTCTTGCAGGTAAATACCGTACGCATTTTGCTGTTCGTTATTTTCGTACTGCATGCCCACTTCAGGGCCTTCAGTGGTGCTGTACTCTGGCTCATAAATATCAATGGTGTAAGTGCCATTACCACCACGGTAGCGATAAAGTCCAGTGCGCAGCTCATAGTCGTAACCGTCAACACCAATCAATACATGGTTGGTGATACCGGCAACATCAAAGTGACCGCTTAATTCAAAACGCAGCGATAAATCATCAGACTCATAGTCACGGTATCTGTGCTGGCGAGTTAAAGTTCTGCCATCATCAAATAATGACTGACGCGATGGTGAAAGCTCAGCATCTGACGAATAACCCGTTAGCGTTGCAGTACGGTAACTAGCACCTAATAACAAGCTCCAATCTTGGTTAAGGTCGTTGCTGTAATTTAATTGATGGCCGCGTGAGTGCACTTTGGTTGGTGCATCATTTGGATTACCTAAAAAGCGTGACTCAGGCACGGTATCAAAATCACCATTTAACACCACAATACCGCGGTCATACATTTGCTGTTGGTCAACATACTCAAACTCATAAGTCAGCGATGAGTTATCGTTGATTTGATAATAAAGCGAAGGCGTAATCACGAATTTGTCGTGGTGTACATAGTCTCTGAAGCTGTCACTATCTTGCCATGCGCCATTGATACGAAACGCTAAATCATCACTTAAACCGTTAGTGTAATCACCTTGAATACGCTTGTGATCATCGCTACCGAACTCAGCTTGAAGTTGCCCTTGCTGATAAAACTGTGGCTTTTTAGTAATAATGTTTACGGTACCACCCGGCTCCGAACGGCCATAGAGTGCTGAGCCTGGTCCTTTTAATACTTCGATGTATTCAATGTTTGATACATCACGTGGGCCTGCAAAGCCGCGACCACCACTAAAACCGTTAACTAAGTACCCAGACGGCATATTTTCGTTACCTGACAAACCACGAATTGAATAGCTATCCCACAGCGCGCCACCATTATTCTTACGAGTAATACTGGCAGAAAAATCCAGTGCATCACGAAACTTAGTAATACCGTTATCAGTCATCATGTCTTTACTTAATGTGGTGATCGATTGCGGTAAATCTTTTGTTGGAATATCACCACGAAACGCCTGTTTATGTTCAATGGTGATCGTTTCGATATCGCTGTTATCAGCTGCATGTGTATTCGCTGCAAACGCCGCAGCTAAGGCTAAACTAAGAGTTGAGTACTTCATAAGGTCTGATTGTAGTAATTAAGGGAAATGTTTTGTTATAAAATAACACAAATAAGCGCATTGATATAGTATAACAAATCATTCGCACAGAATTATTACCTATCTTTTTAATGTTTACATCATGCAAGTTCATCACTAGTATTAATAAATGACTAAAAAACAAACAAGTTAGGGAAAACTATGTATAAATCACTTTTCGCATTAACGCTCGTATGCACATCTATAAGTTCATTCGCTAACCCTGATTTATCAGGCCGAAACCCTTTTGTTGATATTCAAGCACAGGTACTCGACACCTCCACAGGTAAGCCAACATGGCAACGTCTTGATCATATTCCTTATGTGCAATACCCAACGGGACTACTTAATCAGCAAGGTAGTGGCTGTGCGATTGTTAACTTTGCAGTTACTCCCGATGGTGTTGTGAAAAACCTTAATATCGAGAACTCAGCACCTAAGCGCTTTAGTAAAGATGTTAGAAAAGCAGCAAGGCAAATAGTGAGAGATTGGCAATGGCCTGAACGTACTGATGATCAAACACTTGAGCTAACCATGCGTTTTGATTACTGCCTCACCTTCGATTACGACAAAAAGAGTGAAGCTGTAGCTATGTGTGTTGAGCATTCAGAACAAGCCTGCGAGTAAAGCATAAATTTGCCATACAGATACTTGAGCCAATGCGAGGTATTGCCTACAATGGCGCACAATTTATTCAATGCAGATCGCAATTATGACTGATACACAAAAACCAGAATTACCAAACCAACTTTCTATCAATCCACGTAGTAAATTTTATGTGGAAGAAGTATTCGAGCATGAAATTGGTGTAAAACTTAACGGCAAAGAGCGTTTTGACGTTGAAGAATATAATATCAGCGAAGGTTGGATCAAAGTCGCTTCTCCAAAAGCCCTTGATCGCCGCGGCCAACCTTTACTATTAAAAGTAAAAGGCACTGTAGAAGTATTCTACAAATAATGATTTGTCGGCTAAAGCTTGCTTTAGCCGATACTCCCTCTAAATTCACGCCCCTATTTCATCGATTGATTTCTAGACACATTTTGTAACACTGCGTTCATCGCAACTGCATCGCTATTTAAAACTGAATTGTTATGATGTAACAGTTCCCAAAATAGGATGTAATCCCATGAAAAAACTAACAACGTTGGCACTGGCCATGGCTGCGACACTGGCACCTTGGGCATCAGCTTACGAAACTAAAGACACGCGCTTACTGCGCTTTCCAGATATTCATAACCAAAGCGTTACCTTTGTGTACGGTGGAGATATTTACATTGCTAATACACAAACAGGCGAGAGCAAACGCTTAACCGACCATATTGGCTTTGAAACCTTCCCTAAGTTTTCACCTGACGGTAAACGCATTGCCTTTGCAGCAGAGTACAATGGCAGCCGCCAAATTTATGTAATTAACAGCGATGGTTCTGGCTTAAAGCAACTGACTTACTACAACGATGTTGGCCCAATGCCACCACGCGGCGGTTTTGATTATCGTGTTCTCGATTGGACAGCGGATGGCAAAAATGTGGTATTTCGTGCTAACCGCACACCGTGGGGTAAACGTATGGGTCGTCCATACATGGTTCCTGCTGACGGAGGCCTTGAGCAGCCTCTGGCTATTCCAGAAACGGGCGGCGGTATGCTTTCGCCAGATGGTAGTAAATATGTTTACACGCCAATTGACCGTGAATTTCGTACTTGGAAGCGTACCCGTGGCGGTCGTGCACAAGATGTCTGGGTTTACGATCTAAAAAACAATACCTCAGAGCAGCTAACCACTAACCGCGCTACCGATCAGCAACCAACCTGGGTTGGCGACAACATTTACTTTGTATCTGACCGTGATTACACCCTTAACCTGTATCAATACCAAAAAGGCGCTGAGCCGAAAAAGCTAACCAACCATAAAGACTTTGACGTACTGTGGCCATCAGCTGGCCCAAATGCTGTTGTTTATGAAAACGGTGGTTACCTTTATCGCTTTGATCCAAAAACTCAAAAAAGCAGCAAGCTAAGTATTAACATTGCTGGTGTGCGTCAATACGCAATGCCGTACACAAAAAATGTGAGTGACTTTATCGACTCAATGTCGATTTCTCATGATGGTAAGCGTGCACTCTTTACTGCCCGCGGTGAGCTATTTAGCGTACCGGTTAAACAAGGCCCAACACGTAACTTATCTTACACAGCAAAAGGCCGCGAAATTGACGCAAGTTGGTCGCCAAATGGCCGTTATATTGCTTATATGAGCGATGAAAGTGGCGAATACGAAATTTACTTAAAAGACCGCAGTAAAAATAATGCCACCAAGCAGCTAACCAGCAACGGAACTATTTGGCGTTTTACACCTATTTGGTCACCAGATAGCTCCAAACTTTTATTTGCAGATAAAAACCACACACTCTGGTGGATAGATGCAAAATCGGGTAAACAACACAAAATTGATACCAGCATCTACGATGAAGAAGGCATTCGCCAGTATACTTGGTCGCCAAATAGCGAAGACATTGTGTATGTGAAAAACAATGAAAACCGCTATGCCTCGCTGTGGCACTACAATGTTGATAAAAAGAAAGTGACTCGCTTAACGGATGAAATGACCAATGAGCAAAACCCAACTTTCTCTCCTGATGGTCAATACCTGTATTTTAGTTCTGAGCGCGACTTTAACTTAGCCTTCAGCAGCTACGAGTTTGACTACATGTTTAATCGTGCAACGCGTATTTATGCCGCAGCCGTAAATGACAGCATCAAACCACTTATCGCACTACAAAGTGACGAAACAGCGATCGTCAGCGATAAACAAAAAGATGACGACAAGAAAGCGAAAAATACCCTGCAAAGCAGTGACTTTATGCAGCGTGTAACCGCTTTAAATGCGCCAGCTGGAGATTATCGTGGTTTAACGGCAGTAAAAGGTGGCGTGCTAACACTGGCTAATGGTGGCCTACAATTGATAGGCACAGCTCACGACAGCGAGCTTGAAACTGTGGCTAAAGGGATTCGTAGTTATACTATTTCGAGCAACGGTGAACATCTGTTAGTGCATGCGGGTAACGATTACAGCTTAATTGAGCCAAAAGCAAAACAAGACCTAGCAGCGAATAAGCTAGATCTTAGTAACATGACCTTAAAAATTGAGCCACAAATTGAATGGCAGCAAATGTATGTTGAAGGCTGGCGTACATTACGTGATTGGTTCTACGACGAAAACCATCACGGCCAAGATTGGGACGCAATTTTAGCCAAGTATCAACCTATGGCTGATGCTATCTCACACCGTAGTGACCTAGATTACATTCTCAGTGAAATCGCAGGTGAAATTAACTCAGGCCACATTTATGTGCAGTCGGGTGATATGCCAAAGGCAGAGCGTAAAAAACACGGCTTATTGGGTGCAAAACTTGCCAGCGATCCATCAGGATACGTAAAAATTGAGCAAATTTTCCAAGGTGAAAACTGGCATGAAGACTTCCGCTCACCACTTGGCACAACAGGGGTAAAAGCACATAACGGCGACTACATCATTGCCGTAAATGGCCGCTCAGTAAAAGAGGTCGCTAACTTCTACGAATTACTAGAGAACACTCAAGGCGAGCAAGTTGAGTTAGTTCTTAACAGTAAACCGCGCAGCAAAGGTGCATGGCAAGTTACCGTTAAGCCTGTCGCCAGCGAGCAAGGTTTGCGCTATTTAGACTGGGTTAACTCTCGTGCAGCCTACGTTGATAAGCTATCAAATGGCCGAATTGGTTATGTTCACTTACCAAATACAGCCTACGAAGGTAACCGCGCCATGTTCAAAAACTACATGCCGCAAACCACCAAAGACGCCATGATTATTGATGACCGATACAATGGCGGCGGCTTTATTCCTGAGCACATGATCACCTGGCTTGCTCGTAAACCGCTTAACTACTGGAAGCGCCGCGGTGTTGAGCCTACGAAAACACCACAATTTGCTCATGATGGTCCAAAAGCCATGCTGATCAATGGTTACTCAAGTTCAGGCGGTGATGCTATTCCTTATTACTTCCGCCAAGCAGGGTTAGGTAAGCTTATTGGTACCCGTACTTGGGGTGGATTAATTGGTATTTCAGGTAACCCAAGCCTTGTCGATGGCGGCCAAGTTATCGCGGCAACATTCCGCGTTTTAGATAACGATGGCAACTGGATCATCGAAAACGAAGGTGTCACCCCAGATATCAAGGTTGTTGACCGCCCAGAGTTAATCTACCAAGGTAAAGATCCATCGATTGAACGTGCCGTAGAAGAGCTATTAAAAGAGCTAAAAGACAACCCGAAAAAGCCACTCACCGTGCCACCAGCACCGACTAACTTTTAATACTTAACTGGTTGTTAAAAAACAAAAAACCCCGCAGCAATGCGGGGTTTATTTTTAATTAAAAGAGCTATTCATCACCTTGTATATACAAGCAATCATCGACTGACTGCTTTAAAGTTTCAATGAGTGCCTCATCCATATATTGGTACTCATCGGGTATATCGAGTACCTGAATCGGCTTGTATTGTAATAAACGGCTAAACTGCGCTTTAAGGCGTTGTTTATGCTTATGTTCCATCACAAAAATTATATCTGCCCAATTAATATCAGCCGTTGTTACCGTGTGCCTTGCTCGTGGGCTTGTGCCTGCAGAGCGGGCTTTAATGCCATTGTATTGGTTGAATACCTTTTCCTTTGTGAGTCTGGCTAAATTCAGGGCCCTTAAACGTACGAATCGGATTACCCCGTTGCAGCTCATTGTGTTGTTGCCACCGCGACTTTTGCTGCTGGCTTGCAGCCTGCTGAGCTTGCTCTGCCAGTTTTTGCATTAGCAAAACTCGGGCTAAACACTTATTCGCATGCTGACTTCGTTCACTCTCTACGCGAACAGTAATTCCTGTCGCAACATGGGTAGCACGAACAGCCGAATCAGTAGTGTTTACATGTTGGCCTCCCGCGCCACTTGCGCGGCATTGCTGAAAGCGGATCTCGCTATCAAATTTTTGCTCTGCTATTTCAAATATTTGACCGCCAAAGTACCAGTTTTTACGCTTATGCCTTGCTCTGAATGGGCTTTGACAAACCCACAACATCGAGCCATGCCATTGCTGCGCAAACTGTTTTAAAATTCGCGGCTCAGCACCGGTTAATTCAAGCAATACCGATTTGTAGCAGCCTGAAAGCTCAGCTTGCTCTACAGCAAGAGCATTCACCTTAATAGCTAACGCTTTAGCATCACACTCAAGATGCTTAACAGCCATTGCCACCGCTTTACAACACTCTAAAGGACCCGCCCCTGACGATAATTGCACTAAGATCATCCGCACGTTCCTTGTGTTTTAAAGGTAAGCACAGGCTTTAATTTGGCAATTACAGTAACCAGCCCTGCATCAACAAGGTCATCTATAACTGTTTGGCAGTCTTTGTAAGCTTGTGGTGCTTCATCATAAAGCAGCGTTTTATCATTACAGATCACCCTGCTACCAAACGCAGTGCGATATAAATCTTCCTTTTTAAACTTGTGACTCAAACGGCCTTGGCATTCTCCACGCTTCCATTTGCGACCAGCGCCATGTGCAAGGGAGCGTAAGTTTACGTTTTGCTCAACCGTTGGCTTAACTAAGTAACTGTAATCACCGCGAGAGCCCGGGATCATCACAGCCCCTTGATCGCTGGGTGTAGCGCCTTTTCGATGTAACCAGCCAGCTTGTCCTGCAATCTGTGATTGACTTACAAGGTTATGATTTACATCTAAAACCTGTTCGCCGCCAGCGCGAATAGCTTGTAAAAAACGCCGTGCGATCAGTTCTCGGTTTAACTGAGCCCAACGCAGTGCTTCGTCATGTTTGACCATATAATCTGTAAAGGCACCACTTTCTACCTCAAGGCCATCATGGTTATGCTCTGCAATATGCTTAACTAAAATAGCTTGTCCTAACCCTCTAGAGCCAGAGTGCACCAATAGCTGCAGTTGTTTAGGTTGTAGGCCTAAAGCAAGCAAGGCTTGTTGATCAAACACCTCTTCAATCGCCTGAAATTCAGCGAAATGATTGCCACCACCTATGGTGCCAAGGGCGCTATCAAAACCAGTTTGTGTGATAGCCAGTTCATGTTTTCGCTCGCTAATTAATGTGTGCCAACTATCATCTAGCGGCTGTTCAACATCGCTTAAGCGTTTTGCGAGCTTATCTACATTTAACTTGGCTAACTTAGTATTGGTTTGCCAAAGCGACATACCGCAACCAATATCATTCCCCACTAAAGCGGGGTAAATTCTACCTTCTGTAAAAAAGACAGCCCCAATGGGGTAACCTCGACCAGGGTGTAAATCGGGCATACCCGCTACAGCGTGCATACCAGGTAATTCAGAAGTTTTAATTAATTGTTGTATTGCTAGCCCTTCAATCCACGACTCTTTAGACGCAATAAGGCTAACGTTATCAGTAAGTTTTTGGACGGACTTGCCCATAATACCAATTCCTTTCTCTGCAATAGAAAAATGCTAACGAAAAATGATTTGGCAGGTCTTTGATTAATTGATCAGGCTTAGCTTTGAAAAGCTAATAAAGAAATAGCTTCGAGCTAGGCAAGAAAACGACCTGCAAAGGAACAAGTTGTATAAGTCATATTGTTTACTCCTCTACAGTGTGTGAATGGTTAAAATCGCGGCGACTGTAAACAGCTTAAAAAGTGAAAGCAACTAAAAAATAATCAATCGTTGTTATTTACGCCCTTTTTAAATGTTCATCACAACGTGAAAAATGTGCAATTAAGCGCCTATGGGTTGTCATCTAGAGAAAATTTGAGCAATCTAAAAATGCCTTAAAAATAATAACAAGAGTGACTGCAAGGTTACTCAAACAGGATGCCGCCATGCTCAAACACCGTATAGCTCGCTCACTCATCAGCTTACCACTGTTGATTGCTGCCCATGTCACTAGCGCAGCTGAACTACCAAAAGAGATTGATGCTGCGTTTCAATCGGCGGTAAGTGCGAAAACGGTGCCGGGCATTACTGTCGCTGTGGCCGATAAATCAGGAATAATCGCGGCAAAGGGTTATGGTTTTGCCGATATCGAAAACCAAGTTTTAATGAGTCCCGAGCATAAGGTTCGCATTGGCAGTGTTTCTAAACTTATTGCTACAGCTGCTATGATGCGCCTTTACGACAAGGGATTGATTAACTTAGACAAACCTGTAACCGACTATGTAACTAACTGGCCAGAAAAACACGCAAATTTAACACTGCGCCAGCTCGCGTCACATACCGCAGGGATCCGCCATTACAAAAAAGGCGCCAATGAGTTTTTACTCAACAAATGGTATGGCGATATTGATAGCGCTTTAGCCATGTTTAAAGATGATCCCCTACTGTTTGAGCCGGGCACCAAACAGCAGTATTCAACATTCGCTTGGACATTAGTAAGCGCTGCGATGGAAGGCGCTGATCCAAAACGCAATTTTAGAGAAGTTATCGAACAAGAAGTCTTCGCGCCACTTAAGTTAAACGACACATATTTTGATGAGCAGTTTACCCTGATCCCACATCGTGCAAGACCTTATAGCGTTGATCAGGGCCGTTTAATTAACTCACCGCAGACCGATCACAGCTATAAATGGGCAGGCGGTGGGTTTATTGCAACACCAAGTGATATCGTCAAGTTTGCAGTAGCTCACACGCAAGGCAATTATCTAAAAGCAACCACAGTAGATGAAATGTTTACCCCTGCCACACTCAATAATGGTGAACAGGTCAATTTTGGTATTGGTTGGATGACAGGTTTCAAAAACTATCAGCAAAGAGAAAAATACCAACATAATACTGAACTACAAGCATTGATGGCCGACATGCCACATGCTGTGATGCACTCTGGCGGTAGTATGGGTGGCATTACCATGACCATTATGTGTGTTGATCATCAACGCGCGGTGACTGTAGTTAAGAACGTCAATGGTGATAACAGCGCAGATGTATTTGCGCTTGCCCTACAAACCCTGAGCTATTATCACCAAGACCATTGATTGTTTAAGGCAGCTTAACTATAGCTGCCCTTGTAACCTCGTTTTTGTCTCTTTTAAGTAATCTGGGTAGGGATACGAGTCATCTGCAACAGCGATTGCAGCCTCGATTTGAACTAATGCTTGGCGAGTATTACCTTGCATTTCATAGCCATATGACAAAGCTGACAGTGCATACGCTGATTTTGGGTAGTTTTTGATATTGTACTTAAACACCTCAATAGCCCGCTCAAATTGCTGGTTATCCGTTAAGCTGTAACCCAGCATCCGAACAGCGCGGTCTGGTGGCGCTATTTGCTCGCCCCATTGCTGAGATAAACGTTGATAATAGGCATCAATTGATGAAACATCATCGCCCAATGCACTCAAAGGCATATGTTTAGATAAAAATAAGCCATGGTACGCATTAAATGCCCCAGCAGCTGAGGTTAGGTTATGCGAAACGCCTGCAAAGGCGTCGCTCTTAAAGCGCAGATTTGGTACTTTACTATTTTGCATCGTTTGCTGCATATCATCGTATCTTTCGCGCATAATGCCGGCTTCTTCGCCGATATTCATATATACATAGCTGTTAATACTTTTGGCTTTAGTAACAAAGGTATTTAGACTCTTAGCCGGGGCGCCATAGTTCCACCATACCGCAGGGCTATAAGCAATGTGCGCTTGAAATAACTCAGGATCAGCCTGCATTGCGTAAAGAGCAAATACACCCGCAGCTGAGGCTCCGGCAATAACTCTATAATCATGAGTACGATACTGTTTATTAACCAAAGGCATCAGTTCTTGCTCTACGAAAGCTAAAAACTTTGCTGCACCACCGCCTTCACCAACAGGCCCTTGTGGTTCTTTGTTCACTGTAGGATAAAAATCTCTAAGTCGATTAGTGCTTTCAATAGCAACTACAATCACCTCTGGCGCTTGATCATTTTCTTGTAAGCGCTCAAGCACAGCATTAATCAATGGTAAATTACCGGCCCCATCCAAACGATAAATAACGGGATACCTTTTGTTTGGATGTGTTTGATAGCTTTTAGGTAATTGCACTACGACAGTGCGTTGCTCACTAAGATTACTTGATTCGATAGTATGCGTATGTTGGCTGTAATGTGTAACCGCATCATCTGCAGCGGGTTGAGCCATTACATGACTAGTACAGAGTAAAAAACCACTAATACAGAGTAACTTAAATAGTCGCACGACTTATCCTTAAGAAATATTGGTAATTTTTTAAGCTAACATAGTTACAGGTACAAACGAAGATAACTTATGTACTTTTTTCGTAAAAAAAGTACATGTAAGCCATTCTTTTAACTAAAGCGTATGACGCAATATTTGCCCGGCGCTTTTACCCGTCATACCATCCGGTGATTTAATGACTTGGCCATTAATAATGACATATTGAATTCCTTCTGCGTACTGATGAGGTGCGCTAAACGTTGATTTATCTGCAACCGTCGCAGGGTCGAGTATGACAATGTCAGCAGCATAGCCTTGTGCTATCACTCCTCGGTCAGTTAGGCCCATTCTTGCAGCGGGTAAACTGGTCATTTTACGTATTGCATCAGGTAACGAAATCACCCCTTGTTCACGCACATAATGACCTAATACTCTGGGGAAGGTGCCGTATCCTCTTGGATGGGGGTTGCCTTTACCAAGTTCTGAACCACCCGCATCGGTGGCGATTGCAGTAATTGGGTAAGCCATAATGTACTTAACATCATCTTCATTAATAGCGTGGAAGATCCCCTGAGCACCGCCATTTGCTTGAATTTCCATGGCAAGTTCAGCGGCTTCATCAATACTTTGCGCTCGCCCTTCACGTTTTAAAACTTCAGCAAAGGTTAACCCATCCCATGCAGGGTTTGCCGCATAATGCGCTATTTGCAGCCTTGCGGGGTCATCACCGCCTCTGTCTTCACGGATATTTTTGATCAAGCCTTGTTTTATTTTTTGCCTTAACTCTGGATCTTGTAGGCGCTTTTCAACTTCAGCTTGGCCACCAGCCAATGACCATGCAGGAAATAAAATAGCAAATCGCGTAGAAGAAGCCGTGTAAGGATACTGATCGAGGGTGACATCGAAACCCGCTTTACGAGCATCGCGAATCATCTGAATAGTGTGCTTACTCTCACCCCAATTTGGATGACCAATCAGCTTATGATGAGAAATATGCACAGGAATACCGGTCTCTTTTGCAACATCGAGCACTTCATTCATTGCCGTGACAATCTCTGCTCCTTCATCCCGCATATGAGAGGCAAAAAATCCATGCTGAGCATGAGCGGTTTCAGCAAGCACCTTTACCTCAGCAAAGTTTGAGTACACACCTGGAACATATTTAAGCCCAGTCGATAAACCAAACGCCCCCTGCTGCATCGCTTTATCTACCAGTGCTTGCATTGCTTTTAACTCATCAGCGCTGGCAAGTCGTTGCTCTTCACCCATAACAGCTTTTCGAACATCATTATGGCCAATTAATAAGGCTAAATTAGGCCCTAGAGGTGAACGCTCGGTTTGCGCAAAAAATTGCTTAAAGTCGACAGGAGAAAAACCACAGTTACCGCCCAAAATAGTGGTGATACCCTGCTGCACTAAATTATCGAGCCGAGGCAGCTCTGCAATTGAACGCTCAGCATGGGAATGTAAATCGATAAAGCCCGGCGCTACAACCTTGCCATTGGCATCTATAACTTGTTGAGCTTTGTCAGCCGCCATATCACCAATTTTAGTGATCTTGCCGCTTTCAATACCGACATCTGCGTGAACCGCTTTGCCGCCAAGACCATCGAGCAACATAGCGTTTTTGATGATGAGATCAAAAGATTGCCCATAAGCAATCCCTGAGCTGAGCACTAATACAGTCAATCCTATTGAGGTTAAGACACTGCGCTTTTTCATTGTTATTATCCTTAGCCTGAGTGTTTAACCATCCTAATCAATTGCAATACAAATTGCATCAGTGAACAGTAATTAAGCAAATTACAGGCACAAAAAAGCCGGCTAATTAGCCGGCTCTTGATGCTTTAACTTACTCAACCGTCACCGATTTTGCTAGGTTTCGAGGTTGGTCTACGTCGGTGCCTTTAATAACCGCAACATAGTATGAGAGCAGCTGTAGCGGGATTGTATATACAACTGGAGCAATCACGTCATCCACATGGTTTACGTTGATTACACGCATTGTTTCATCAGATTCAAACGCTGAGTCTTTATCTGCGAATACATAGATAATACCGCCACGGGCACGTACTTCTTCTACGTTTGATTTAAGCTTTTCTAGTAGTTCGTTGTTTGGTGCCACAACAATGATTGGCATGTCGGCATCAATCAACGCAAGAGGACCATGCTTAAGCTCACCCGCTGCGTATGCTTCAGCATGAATGTATGAAATTTCTTTCAGCTTAAGCGCACCTTCCATCGCGATTGGGTACTGTGAGCCACGACCTAAGAATAGTGAGTGGTGCTTATCAGCAAACTCTTCAGCTAAATCTTCAATTCCTTCTGCAAGTAGTAATGCTTCTTCTAACTTGTTAGGAAGTGTTTTGATTGCATTTACAATCGCACCTTGCTCTAGGCCTTTTTCTTGCGCAATCGATGCTGTTAGCATTAATAAGCCAACAAGCTGTGTGGTGAAAGCTTTCGTTGATGCAACACCAATTTCAGCACCGGCTTTAGTCATAAAGGCTAAATCAGATTCACGTACTAATGATGAACCCGGCACGTTACAAATGGTCATTGAAGCCATGTAACCTTGCTGTTTTGCAAGACGAAGTGCAGCAAGCGTATCGGCTGTTTCACCAGACTGTGAAATGGTCACAAGTAAGCTGTTTTCATGTACAAATGATTCGCGGTAACGGAACTCAGATGCAATCTCTACATTACAGCTCACGCCAGCAAATTGTTCAAGCCAGTAACGAGCAACCATACCTGAGTGGTATGAAGTACCACAGGCAATAATTTGCACGTGTTTTACGTCTTTAAAGATTTGCTGAGCGCTTTCGCCAAAGGCATCGATCGCTACAGTGTCATTATGTAAACGGCCTTCAAGGGTGTTACGTACAGCAAGAGGCTGTTCGTAAATTTCTTTCAGCATGTAATGACGATATTCGCCTTTACCTGATGCATCTTGCGTAATGTTTGATTCAATCACTTCGCGTTCGACTGCATCACCGTTTGCATCAAAAATTTCAACACTGTCACGGGTAATACGAGCCACATCACCTTCTTCAAGGTAAATAAAGCTTCGTGTAACAGGTAATAGAGCAAGTTGGTCAGAGGCAATAAAGTTCTCACCAAGACCCAAACCAATCACCAGTGGGCTACCTGAACGCGCTACGATGATTTCGTTATCGTTCGCTTTATCAAAAACAACCGTACCAAATGCACCTTCAAACTGCTTAACTGCAGCTTGCACAGCTGCTAAAAGTGTATCGTGCTGTTGGCGAAGTTGGTGAATAAGGTGCACCATAACTTCAGTATCTGTTTCTGATAAAAACTCATAACCGTCGCCTTTAAGCGCATCGCGTAGGCTGGCATGGTTTTCGATAATACCGTTATGAACTAGGGCAATTTCGCTATTCGAAACATGTGGGTGAGCATTCGCTTCAGTTACGCCACCATGAGTTGCCCAGCGCGTATGTGCGATACCTGTAGTACCATTAACTGCTGCATCATTAAGTGCGGCTTCAAGGTTAGCAACCTTACCCACTGACTTTACAGTGTTAAGCTCAGTACCTTTAAGTAAAGCCACACCAGCTGAATCATAGCCGCGGTATTCAAGGCGCTTTAGGCCTTCAACAAGAATTTTATTTACTGGGCGTTCTGCAACAGCCCCAACGATTCCACACATAATTTCTCCTTTTGCACATGCCAAAGTGTTTTACTTTGGGCGGTATGTGTTGTCATAAATGATGCGTAATAAGATGTTGTCGGTCTTATTACGGGTTATTCAATTTCTGCACAGATCAGTTGTACACCACATGCTGTTATCGCCTCGCGCTTGTCTGCGCTTAGGTTGTTGTCTGTAATAACAGTGGTTACACGCTGCCAAGGCAGTTCTAAATTCGGTATTCTTCGGCCAATTTTTTCTGACTCTACCAGCACCACTACTTCACGGGCCGCTTCAGCCATCACTTGGCTTAGCCCCACTAATTCATTGAAGGTTGTAGTACCTCTATCAATATCAATGCCATCGGCACCAATAAATAGTTGGTCAAAGTCGTAAGAGCGAAGAACATTCTCCGCAACTTGGCCCTGAAACGATTCTGAATGCGGATCCCAGGTTCCGCCGGTCATCAAAAGTGTTGGCTCATTTTCTAATGAAAGCAGTCGGTTAGCGACATTAATAGCATTTGTCATCACCACTAAACCGCGCTTTTTGGCAAGCTCAGGGATCATCGCCGCTGTAGTGCGACCGCTATCAATGATGATGCGGTTATGGTCTTTAATAAGCTTTGCAGCCGCCTGTGCGATTGCCATTTTGCGAAGCGAGTCGCTTTTCTCGTTGCTATTTGCAACAATTTCTTGCGGCAGTGCAATAGCACCACCGTAACGGCGTAGCAATAAGCCACTTTTTTCAAGGGCTGTCAGATCTTTACGTATCGTCACTTCAGAAGTTTGAAACTGCTCAGCTAACGCTTCAACAGCAACTTCACCAAGTTCATTCACTTGGCTTAAGATAGTATGGCGACGTTGTTGAGTGTTTCGTTTTGTCATAAAGTGAATTATATAAGTTTCGTTTCGAAAGTTTTGAGATTTTAAACGAAACAATATAAATGGCAAGTGAATGATCGTTAACCTACACAGCTTTAATTTTGATCTTCATCACCAACACGCTAAGCTATTGGCAAATATAACCATGAACATGCCCCATGAAAGAGTTTAATAGCCTCGATAAGTCCTTACTCGAACAACGAAAAAATACCCATGAAATTTGCCGTTTATTTGCAAAAAGCCCGAGTAAAGGCAATTTAAAACGACTAAAAGGCATGTTTGCTCACTGTGGAGAGCAGGTTGTTATAGAAGCGGGTTTTCATTGTGATTATGGCAGTGGTATTAAAATAGGTGATCGAACCTTCATAAATATTAACTGTACTGTACTCGATGCGCCGCTAACTGATGCGCAAATTACGATAGGTGATGACTGCTTAATAGGCCCTAATGTACAAATACTCGCGGTATCGCATGCAGTAAACCCAACCGAGCGTTTAGCAAAAACTAATTTTGCAGCGCCGATTAGCATCGGCAACAATGTATGGGTTGGTGCAGGCGCTATTATACTTGCGGGTATTAAAGTTGCTGATAATGCCGTGATTGGCGCAGGGGCAATAGTTACCAAAGATGTCGCGGCAAATACCCTAGTAGCAGGTAACCCCGCGGTGAAGGTTAAAGACCTTTAACTCTCATACCAACGCGCTAAAGCACGTCCTACGTAGGGCTTCATTTATGGCGATAAAAAGGAAAAGACTAGCTTACAATACCTAATTCAACCCTTAATTGCTCAATATCTTTATGTTGCTCAAAATACTGCACAACAGCTTGTATTTGTTGCTGCTTTTTCCCTTCAAAATTATAGGTTAGGTAATCTTTAATCTCTCTAAAACTCCATGCTAATTTTAATTCCGTTGGGATTGCGGTTAAGGCAGTAAGCACCTCTTCAATCGTTTTATCATCAAGTAAAAAGCGAATAAACTGCATTACGGCTAAGTGCTCTGGGTTATCTGAGTATTTTTCTGCCTCTACAACACGATTAAGTACTTGTTCTGGCGTTTCATAAAGTAAGGCCAATTCAGCTATATTTGCTGTTGAGTTAGCTATACTTTTTTGAACCTCTTCATTCGATGAACCTTTGAACTGCTCAATCAAGGTTGCATAGCTGCTGAATGCATCCTCAAGTTTGCCTTGCTGACCATAAGTAGCGCCTTGATTAAAAACTGCTATAGCCACTTGGGTTTGAATCTCTTCATTCGATGAGTCTTTGAACTGCTCAATCAAGGTTGCGTAGCTGTTGAGCTCGTCATCAAGTTTACCTTGCTGATTATAAGCAACGCCTTGGTTAAATATCGCTTTAGCCACTTGGATTTGAATCTCTTCATTCGATGAGTCTTTGAACTGCTCAATCAAGGTTGTGAAGCTATTGAATGCATACTCAAATTTACCTTGCTGACCATAAGCAGCGCCTTGGTTACACATCGCGTTAGCCACTAGGATTTGAATCTCTTCATTCAATGAGTCTTTGTACTGCTCAATCAAGGTTGCATAGCTGTTGAGCTCGTCATCATGCTTGCCTTGCTCACCATAAGTAACGCCTTGATTAAAAACTGCTTGAGCTACTGGGATTTGAACCTCTTCATTCAATGATTCTTTGAACTGCTCAATCAAGGTTGCGTAGCTGTTGAGCTCTTCATCAGGTTTACCTTGCTTATTATAAGCAACGCCTTGGTTACACATTGCGTTAGCCACCTGAATTTGAATCTCTTCATTCGGTGAGTCTTTGTACTGCTCAATCAAGGTTGCATAGCTGTTGAGCTCGTCATCATACCTACCTAGCCCCTCATAAGTAAGACCTTGGTTACACATCGCGGTAGCCACTTGAGTTTGAATCTCTTCATTCGATGAGTCTTTGAACTGCTCAATCAAGGTTGCGTAGCTGTTGAGCTCGTCATCAGGCTTACCTAACCTCCCATAAGTAACACCTTGGTTAATCATTGTAATGGCATACAGCTTAGACTCTTGTTCGCTGTCAACTAACCCTAAGACCTTGTTCCAAGCATTGAGTGCTTCGTCATATTCACCACTTGAAAATGCCTTTAAACCCGCTTTAAACCATTCTTGAGCTGTTTGATATACTTTCGGTTTATTATGTTTGGTAGTTGTATTGTCTTCTTTATTTCTTTTCGAGGTAACAACATCTTTGTTTTCAGCTAAGAGAGCGTCCCAAGCTAGTTGCTGTTCTTGCTTGATTTTTTCCAGTGCATCCCTTGCCTCTACTTCTAATTTCTCAGCTCGATCTTTTAGCTGAAGACTCACATTTTTAAGTTCAGTTTTGGTTTCTGCAATTAATTTATCTTTATTATCTAGTAACCACTGTTCCATATGACTTTTTGAGGTTGTATTAGCAGTCTGCTTGGCTTCGTATACCGCTCTGTTTTTTGCACTAAAACCGAGTGCGATTGCAGCAACCGTGATAATCAAACCAAATATGGTAAATGCCATTCCCCACATATTCGTATTACTTGCTATGTCAGAAATCCGCTCATCAAACCCATTCAATTGATTAGTTTGCAGCTTTTCTTGCGTTTCGAGTTTTGTTTGTAAACTTGCTAACTGAGTTTTTAGCTCTTGCTGAGCGTTTTCAAGGAGCTTAACATCATTACCCAGTGACTTTTGTACTTCTAGCCTCTCATCCAAACGAGCAAGCTGACTTTGCATTCTAAATATTTGCTGGTAGACCAAGTCATTACTATTTTTTGCTTTATCTATTACTGCCGCTTCATTGATAGGCCTTGTAGAAGGTATATTTTCAGCAAAAGCTGCGCTAGACAGACTCCAAAAAAATAAAAATAGTAAGAAAAAACGCATTAATCATCCCTAGAATTAGTTTGCTTTGCCAAAACGACGACTTAACTACACATAAACCAGCCTAATGTAACCAAGTTTTGTAACACATACCAGCGAAAGCCTATCACTTCTGAAATAGTGCGCCCTTGTAAATTTGGCTACTTTTTCTTGCCATGTGGCAAATTTACCTGAAAACAAAAATAGAATTTACCTCACCGCCATTTCTCTTTACGCGCTAAAGCATGCCCTACGTAGGCGACAACCATCCTCAATAAGCATTTAAAACTAAAAAAGCCCAGCTGTATTGCTGGGCTTTTAGTTGGGAGTTAGTTAACTGTTATTCATATCGTAAGATAAGCGATGGTCTGGTGCTTGCGGCCTTAAAGGCTAAACTTGCAACGGTAACCCAAGTAATGGCGGCCACCGCGGCGGCGGCAACTAAATACACCCATATAGCTTGTTCAATACGGTCATTAAAGTTTGCTAACCAATCACCAACTAACAAGTAAGTCACTGGATACGCAATAGCAATACTTACGCCCACCAGCACTAAGAACTCTTTTGCAATGATATTTACGATACTGATGCGAGAAGCACCTAGCACTTTTCGAACGGCCACTTCTTTTTGACGACGCACTGTTGCGAACGAAGCCAAACCAAAGGTACCTAAACAAGTTAAGAACACAGCAAGACCGGTAAAGATTAAAACCACATTCGAAATTCGCTCATCACCTTTTAACAGGGTTTTGTAGTTGTCTGCGAGTAAGTTAATTTTTGGCTCATAGATATTGGCTGAGCTTGCTAATACTTCAGCGATCTGAGCTTTAATATAAGGCAAGTTTTGCTGATCAATCGTTAAAATTAATTCTGATACTGGTGATAAAAAGTTAAAGCCACACAAGAACATAATATTTGAGTTGGCATCTTTAGCATTACCTACTTTTACATCTTCAACCACACCCACAACACGCATATCTACGCCGCGACCTGAGTCTTTAATTACCTTACCAATAATGTCACTCATGTTAGTGTAACCCGCTTGCCTTGCGACAGATTCAGTCACAATAGTACCCGTACTTGTTACTCCATTTGCACGGCTTGCCCAATCACCAGCAAATTCACGACTAAAGTCACGACCAGCAACCAGTTTTAATCCTAGCGTTTTTACAACATCGTAGCTTGCACCTACTACAGGCGTTAAGCTACCAGACGCTTCACCATTTGGCCACGTTGGCATAAGTGTATTATTGATTGAAACAGTTAAACGGGTATCAATCACTGTTGTTTGCTGTACGCCTTGAATTGCACTAATACGGTTTACTAAGGCATTTTTTTCTTTTGTGAATACTTCGCCTACAGGTAGCTCTGAAATAACCAATCTTTGTGTTGTTTCATAGCCTAAAGGTAAGCTTTGTAAGTAAGTTAATTGCTTTAACAAGGTAATAGAGGCAATGATTAAACCTATTGCTAGTGAAGCCTGTAAGGTTAGTAAGCTCTTACGAACCCATATTGCAGTATTACCTCGTTGTAAGTCTCCACTTAAAACGCGTTTTGCACTGAATGACGAAATAAAGAATGCAGGATAAAGCCCAGCTAATATGCCCACAGCAATTGCGACCACAATAATTGCAATGCCAAATTCAGAGGCATAATTCACGCCCAATTCGCGGTCTACTAGTTGGTTAAAGTTTGGTAAAAATAGCTCCACTAAAGCACATGCAATCACCATTGAAAGCATTGATACCAACACAGATTCAGATAAAAACTGCGTTACTAACTGGCCTTTACTTGCGCCAAGCGCTTTACGCACACCCACTTCTTTTGCACGTTTAGTCGATTGAGCGACGGTCATATTAATGAAGTTAAAACCTGCAATAAGAATAAGTAACACACTTAAACCAACACAGATCATGACCACTTGTTTAGCACCACCTGCTTTCATCTCAAACGGTGATTTAGCCGTTAAGTGCAAATCAAGTAATGGATGCAGCTCTAAACTAACTTGCTCCAGCATCGAACCACTAAAAAAGCGCTCTGTTAAGGTTTTAGCTAATGCATCTGTATCGGTGCCCTCTGCTAAACGCATATAAACATAACTACTGTTGATGTTTATATCGCTCGGATCATGCTTAACATAAACAAGATTTTTAAAGGCAAAGTGGGTGTTGTCTGTTAAGTCTGCAAACACGGCACGCACTGTGTACTGTCCTTGTTCATGCGTAAGTGTTTCACCAATCACATCGGTGCGACCAAAAATGCGCAGTGCTTCTGATTCACTTAAAGCGAGGCTATCTGGTGTACTCATTGCTGTTGTTAAATCACCCGCCAGCGTTTTCAGAGCAATGAAATTTTCAATATTTGCTGTAGCACCATATAAGGCATTTAACTTATAGCCTTGATTGCGGTAACTCACATCAACCATGGCTTCACGAGTCAACTCGACCATAGTTAATCCGAATACTTCTTCAACTTGGCTGTAATCTTCGGCCTGCTTTGACTGCACATAATTAAAAATAGGCACCACAGATAAACCGAGTTTTGAGTAGTCTTGGCCAACGCGATAAACACGCTCAGCATGAGGCTGTTGACTATCGTACGAAAGCTCATTTTTTGCAAATAAAGCAACTAGAATTGCCGCAGCTAAGCCCACACTCAAACCCAGAACATTTAAAATAAAGTGTTGTTTTTGGTTTTTAAACGCACGCAGTGCGGTGATCAAATAACTTAAAATCATGTTATGCCACCTCTGCTGTTTGTTGAGCACGGTTTGCTTTATCAACCATCACTTGGCCATCAAGTAAGCGCACTAAACGGTCAGCATAATTGCCTTCTTTTTCTGAGTGGGTAACGACAATTACCGTGGTACCTTCACGATTTAGCTCACGCAGCATCGCCATGACTTCATCACCATTTTTTGAATCAAGGTTACCCGTAGGCTCATCCGCTAAGATTAGCTTTGGATTAATCACCAGAGCTCGGGCTACTGCTACACGTTGCTGCTGACCGCCCGATAGCTGCTGCGGTAAGTGATCTGCTCTATGGTCGATTGCAACACGTTTTAAGATTGCTTCTACTCGCTGTTTACGTTCACTTTTTGAGATATTTTGATACTGTAGAGGCAGCTCAACGTTTTCAAATACTGTTAATTCATCAATTAAGTTAAAGCTTTGGAAAACAAAACCAATTGACGCTTTTCTAAGTGTTGCTAATTGTTTTTCACCAAACCCTGCTATGTCTTGGCCTAAAAATTCAAAACTACCTGCTGATGGCGAATCCAACATACCTAAAATAGAGAGTAATGTTGATTTACCGCAGCCAGAAGGCCCCATAATGGCAAGAAACTCGCCTTCGTTTACCTGTAAGTTAATGTTATTAAGCGCTGTTGTTTCAACATCTTGAGTACGGAATACGCGTGATAAGTTAGTTAATTTAATCATTGTTTTTATCCTTAAAATTGTAGTTGTTGTGCTTTATCAAAGTTGCTGTAGCTAGAGGTGATCACGCGATCTCCGGCGCTTAGGCCACTTAACACTTCATAATAGTTTTGATTCTTTTTGCCAAGACGAATGTCTTTTCGTACTGCACGATTGCCATCTTTTTCCATGACATAAACCCAGTTACCCCCTGAGCTGGTAAAAAATGCGCCGCGTTCAAGTAATAAAGCTGTGCCTTTGCTATCACCTAGCATCAGCTGTACATCAAGGCTTTGCCCACGTTTTATGTTGCTAGTGCCATTGGGTAAATCGACTTCAACCTGAAACTGTGATTGCTGAACACGGCTATCAATTTTGCTAACTGTTGCCGCAATTTCGCCTTGCTCGTGTTCAATAAGCACTTGCATACCTGTTTGAACTTGGCTCAGGTAAAACTCATCTAGTCTCACAACTAGCTTGTATTCATTAGGAATATCAATCTGCCCTAGGCGAGCACCACGGCCTTTTGATTCACCAATTTCAACATCAAGCTCACTTAAATAACCATCGGCAGGTGCTGTTACGAGTAAGTTTTCAAGGTTCTTACGCGCAAACTGTAGGTTTTTCTCTAGCATGTCGGCACTGTCTTTTAACTGAGCGACCTGAACTTCTCGAATGCTGTTTTCTTGCTTTTGACGCTCAAGAGTTAGTTCTTTACGCGCTTTGTAATACGCTAAGTCTTCTTGAATTTCAGATAATTGCTCTTGAGCTAACACACCCGTTTTCACTAGCGGCTGAGTCTGTTTTAAGCGACGCGATAAATGCGTAATTTTAAGATCGATTTCAAGCAAATCACGGCGTAAGTTTAAACGGCTGGTTTCCATATTCATTTGCGTGTTACGTAAAAAGTTAAGCTGCTCAGTCACCTGTGCTTCACGGCTCATTACATCAAGCTGCAAGTTGGTATTGCTTAAACGCACAAGTGGTTGGCCTTTTTTAACTAACTCACCTTGCTCAACAAGTCGCTCTTCGACTTGGCCTCCGGCAATGGTGTCGAGGTAAATAGTAGTGCGAGGCATAACCTGACCACGAAGACTTAAAGCATCAACAAATTCACCTTGTTGTACTGTGCTAATCGTTAAGCTTGTCGCGATTACTTGCTGACTACGACCTGTTTGCTCAGTTTGCGTGAAACCATAAGCTGCTGCCGCAACAGCTAAGCATGCAGCTGCTATTACTGATTTCTTAAAAAATGCTTTGTTATTTGAGCGTGTAATTTTCTTATCCATGTTGACGCCTTTAAGTTATCTAGGTGCTAATTACCTATAGATAAAACAACTCTTGTGCCAACTTTTATTTTTATTAAATTACAACAGCTTACATAAAAATCAATAAAGATGAATATAATCAAGTGTCCGCTTATAGAACACTTCAAAACCCATATATCGTCCATAAATGGACACTGTTACTATTTTCAATTAGTCTTAGTGTTCCCATAAAGGAATAATAATAAATAGCTATGAAACAAGCAGGATCAATTCTTATCGTCGATGATAACCCCGATGTACTTATCGCCGCACGATTACTTTTAAAGCAGCATTATCAGGTTGTAAAAACCACAGATAACCCCTTTGATATCGAAGCTATCATTAACGCACAGCATGAGGCGGATCAAGCCATAGATGTAGTGTTACTCGATATGAACTTCACGCAAGACTCAATTAGTGGCAAAGAAGGATTCTACTGGCTAAAAAAGATCATGAGCCAAGACGCTAACATTGCGGTACTGCTTATGACGGCCTACAGCGATATTCAGCTAGCTGTCGAAGCAATTAAAGCTGGTGCCTCTGACTTTATTGCCAAGCCTTGGCAAAATGAGCAATTACTCGGTGCTGTAGCGGCGGCATTTTCACACGCTAAAGACAAACAGCAAGTTGGTAAGCTCACAAAACAAAAGCAGGCCTTGCAGCAGTCAATCGGCAATCAAACATTTGAGTTTTTAGGCCAAAGTGATGCCATGCAGCAGGTTTTTTCGGTTATCGACAAAGCAGCCAACACAGATGCCAACATATTGATTAGTGGCGAAAGTGGCACAGGTAAAGAACTCACTGCCCATGCAATCCACAATGCAAGCCAGCGCCAAAACCAGCCTTTCATAAGCCTAGACATGGGCTCACTAGCCGAAAGCCTGTTTGAAAGCGAACTATTTGGCCATAAAAAAGGGGCGTTTACCGGCGCGAAAGAAGATCGCATTGGCCGATTTGAGCTGGCCCATGGTGGTAGTTTATTTTTAGACGAGCTAGGTAATTTACCGCTTAACCAACAAGTTAAACTACTTGCGGCACTACAAAACAGGCAAATAACACCGGTTGGTGGTTCAAAAGTCATCGATATTGATATTCGTTTGATCTGTGCAACCAATGAAAACCTCGAACAAGCAGTTACTGAAGGCAAGTTTAGGCAAGACTTACTGTACCGTGTTAATACCGTAGAGATCCGTTTGCCAGCTCTGCGTGAGCGCAGTGAAGACATTCCATTACTATGTAACTACTACTTGCAGCACTTTGCACATAAATACAAACGTGAGCTCTCGATTGCGGCATCTGATATGACACGTTTAAGTCAGTATCATTGGCCGGGCAATGTCCGTGAACTTGCCCATGCAATTGAGCGAGCAGTCATCCTATCAGAAGGTTCAGAGCTCGATATTAGCTCAGTAATAAGCTCACCAAGTACTGCTGTTAGCACAAATGAGCTCTCTTCAAGCGCCGCTGACTACGACACTTTTGATCTCGAAATCATCGAGCAAAGAACCGTTCGTGCAGCTTTAAAGCATTTTCAAGGGAACGTGAGTCATGCAGCAAAAGCGCTCGGCTTAACACGCGGAGCCATGTATCGTCGTTTAGAAAAATACGGACTTTAATCTATGCGAAATTTTATTAGCTTAGCCTGCCTATTAGCTGCACTAATTGGTTTATCAATAGCTTTGTTTTGGCAAGTAGAGCAAAGCGGGTTTTCTGCAATTTCGGCACTTTTAGTTATTTTAAATTTGGTATGTGCCGCGCAAATTTTTAATTTATTTAAACACCAAACAAGGCGTGCAGATATGGTGTTTCGCGCTTTAGCGAATGGAGACAGCACATTAGGCTTTGGCGACCAACACCCTATGCAGCAGCAATTTGAGCAGGTTAAACAACAAATTCAGGCTGCGCGTTTTAATGCAGAGCAACAAGCCCAGTTCTTACAAGCGCTATTAATTCATATCGATTTAGCAGTATTAGTATGTGACGAACAAGGCACTATTATTGAAAGCAATCCGGCGGTCAGCCGTTTACTTGGACAAGCTGTAAAGCACATCGATGATTTAGGTGTAATAGCCAACCTAGTCCAAGACGCAAAGCAAAATAGCCGTAATACCGTGCCATGGCAAAATGGTGAGCAGCACGATACGTTATCTGTGCAGATCAGTATTGCCGAAATCCAAGGTAAAGTTCGTAAAGTGATCAGTTTGCAATCGATTCATGATCAGCTGCAATTAAAAGAGCAACAAGCTTATAAGCGCCTTACCAAAGTACTGACTCATGAAATTGCTAATTCGATTACGCCACTTTCTTCTTTAGCACAAACTTGTACGGCACTGCTGCCAACTGAGCTTAGTTTTGATGATCAGGAAGATAAACAAGACTTGCAACTCGCCCTAACAACACTCGCATCACGAACCGAGCATTTAGGGGAATTTATAGCGCAATTTAAAAAGGTTAGTAGCTTACCCGCCCCACACTTACAGCCACATATTCTGGCCGATCTTGCCAAGCAAGTTGTCGCTCTGCACTCACAACAAGCTAAGCAACTTAATATTACGTTGAATTTATCGGTGCAAAGCCAACAGTTAGTAATGATAGATAGAGGCCAAGTTGAACAAGTAATAATAAACCTGCTTACCAATGCCATTGATGTCCTTAAGCAGTTAAATAGTCCAGAGTCAGCAAAGTGCATTGAGGTAAGCATTGCACAAAATGCTAATCAGCAACTGTATTTAGAGGTCAGCGACAATGGTACAGGTATCAGCGATCATGTGATTGAGATGATTTTCGTGCCATTTTTTACTACCAAGCAACAAGGCTCAGGAATAGGCTTAAGTTTATCGCGCCAGATCATGCTCAATCATGGCGGCGATCTGGTTTATATCAAACGCCAGCAAGGAGCCTGCTTTCGCTGCGTGTTCGGTTAGCTTACATAGTTAGAACAATTACTTACAATTTGCTAAGGCGCTGTTTGGTATCATGTACCCATTAACGTTTAATGGATTCTAGGGCGTGTTGACCTTTGTTGATTGAAATTTGTTCACTCTAGGGGCGATTTAATCGCGGCGCGAGATTTGTAACCTAGTGGGCTAAGTAAAAATTGAGCAACAAAGAGTTAATCGCCCCTAGGAAGAACCCGAAGGGCAGCGCGTGTTTGGCATTGATGCTGCGTTATCGCCTATTTATGTGGAACAACCACACTGCATAGGCTCTGCCTTGCCTAAATACCAAACACACTGCTGCAAAATTAATCATAAAAGGACAACACGCCCTATGAAGTACCTCGCCTTAGCACTCTTTTCATCACTTGCCTTCATTCCTGCTACAAGCTTTGCTGGTATTTATGACAGCCCTAATATGAACCTGTTTGTTAAATCAGAGCATAATAGTACTGATTCAATCACCTCAGCCGGCATCGAAGTTATGGCTAAAAATAACTACAGCAATTTCGGCGCAGCATTTACAACGGCACTAGGCTCAGCAGAAGTATTTACTAAAAAAGGTGATCGGGAGACATTTCTCACCTTAGATAGCGGCATCAAATTTGGTTATTTCAGTGACTTTTTTGTCTATGGCGAAGTGGGCTTAGATTTAATTGAGCTTGCTGTATACGACGACCGAGATGACCACGACTACAGCGACCGCTATGATGACGACCACAATAATATTGATGGCTATGTTGGTGTGGGTATGGGCGTGGACTCAAAGCCATTCAGAATAGAGATCTATGCCAGAGCCCGAGAAATAGACAGCCGCTATTGGGAAGCACAAAACCATGGTTATGCTGGGTTACAAGTTAGTATTTCGTTTTAATTTCAATTGGGTGAGTAAGTTAGCGAGCTGTTAATCTAATGGTCATTTTTAGCTCACCCTATGTTAAGCTTAGGCGCTTTAGTTTACCCGCACCTAAGTTAACGGAGTATTTTAATACGTGTTTTTAAATCGATTTTTAGGCCTTGTTGTTGTTTCTTTTATTGTAACAGGCTGTCAGACTGCCCCTGAGTCACTTCCCGAAAAGAAGCCCATCATCAAAGCCAATCCAGGCACTGTGGTTGCAGAAGCTAAAACAGTACAAGTAGACGCGGTGACACCGCTCAAACCAAGTGAACTTGATGACGTATGGCAGCGTATTCGCATTCAACTACAGTTTAGCGATTCAAGTCACCCAGATGTGCAAAAGCGCATTGCTTGGTACCTTACTCATCCAAATTACATGGAAGAAATAAGCCGCCGCGCAGCGCCGTATTTGTATCATATCGTCACAGAAGTAGAAAACCGTGACTTACCAATAGAACTCGCTCTAATGCCGCTTATAGAGAGCGATTTTGATGCCAGTGCCTATTCGCACAAACATGCATCGGGTTTATGGCAACTCACCCCCTCAATCGCCAAATACTTCAAAGTAAAAATTACCCCTTGGTATGATGGTCGCCAAGATGTGATCGACAGCACCCGCGCAGCTTTGGATTTTATGGAATACCTTTATAAACGCTTTGATGGCGATTGGTATCATGCTATTGCTGCCTACAATATTGGTGAAGGGCGTGTATTACAGGCAATTGCTCGTAATAAAAAACAAGGTAAGTCGACGGACTTCTTTAGCTTAAAGCTACCATCGCAAACCAAACAATACGTGCCTAAGTTACTGGCCGCAGCACAATTATTAAAACACCAAAAAATGATATTCCCTGCGATTAAGAATGAGCAGGCTATTGCGACTTTACCAGTAACTGGTGCAGTGATCTTGGCAGATAAAGCGAAATGGCAAGAGCTTGAAGAGCTGAACCATGGCGTTATCCGATACCCAGCAGTGATTGATGCGCCACATATTGTGGTCCCAAAAGATCAGCAAGCAAGTTATCAAACTCTATTAGCTAATCAAAAAAGCAATGATTATAGCCAATGGCAACATTACACGGTTAAACGCGGTGATAGCTTAAGTGTGATTGCAAAGAACTATAAAGTAACAGTTAGCCAACTGAAAACCTTCAATAACCTAAAAACAAACACCATTCGTATTGGTCAAAAACTGATATTACCGCAATTGGCTGATCAACAAATCGAGTATAAGGTGAAATCTGGCGATAGCCTTTGGAAGATTGCAAAGCAATACAAAGTCAGTATCACTAAACTTAAACAATGGAATAATCTTTCAAGAGATAGCTTAAGAGTGGGTGAAAAGCTCACCGTATTTATCTCAAATAGTTAATACCAAATCAGGGAGTTTTACTCCCTGTCTCTTTTATCTATCCAATTAAAGTTGTATCTTTATTAGTCTATAAAAACAACAATTAAAAATTATGGATAATCAGCAACAGGACGCAAGCTGTTCCACCGTTAAAACAGAGCAAAACTCTAACCTTAAAGAGCAAACAAAGACCACCCAGCAAAACACTCAGCCTGCTAGCAACCAGCGCAAGGCATGGTTTACCAACGAGCGGCTAAACCTATTTCTCGCACTCTGCGCCATTATAATTTCAGCAGCCTCCTTTTATGCCACTTACTTGCAAGCCAGCGCCGCAGAACGACAAGTAAAAGCCGCAACCTGGCCATGGCTCGAAGTGATGACGGGGAATTTTAATGAAGAAAAAAATCTATCTGAAATCACCTTTGTGCTCTCTAATTCAGGATCAGGACCTGCGATAGTAAAGTATGTGAAGTATCATTATAACGACCAATCATATTTAGATATCTATAAAGTAATTTCTGCATGCTGTTTTGATACACAAGCATATGAAACACAGCTACAAACTCTGCAAGATGATTCTCCCGACATAAATATTTTCGAAGCATTTGGCTGGATTATGACGAGTGCCAGTGATAACCGGTTACTGGCATCTGGCAGCAAACTTAAACTTTTTGGTTTCAAGCGAACGGGATTTAATGAAACTCAATGGGACAAAGTAAACAAGAAACGTAATAGCATCAAAACCGAGATCTGCTACTGCTCGTTGCTAGAACAATGCTACCTAAGCGATGGCCGCGGTGATGTAAAAGAGATAGAGCAGTGTGAGTAAGTTAGCAAGTTACGAGAGTAAAGTTAGCGAGGGGAAAGTTGCAAGAGTAAAGCTTGAAGGCCTGGCGTAGGTTGGGTAGAGCGCAGCGAAACCCAACAGTGTGGTAATTCGTCATGCACAATGAAGAGGTAAAGCTCATTAATAAAAGACGAATTAGCGCAAGGTGAAATAAGCTGTTTTACAGACCGCCAACCTGGTAGACATTTTAAGAGTTTTTTAACCATGGAATTATGAAGAGGTTCACATGGATTATGTTGGGTTTCGCTCCGCTCTACCCAACCTACCTGGCTGACAGCTCAAAACGCAAAAAAGCCCGACTCTTTCGAATCGGGCTTTCTCTTATTTGGAGCCTGGCGATGACCTACTTTCACATAGCAGCTGCTACACTATCATCGGCGCTGTTTCGTTTCACTACTGAGTTCGGCATGGGGTCAGGTGGGTCCAAAACGCTATTGTCACCAAGCAAAAGGCGTGGAAAGGATTCTCGACAAAGCGCGTAGCGCTTACGAGTCCTTTGCGCAAGGTGAACTGATTTCGCGTTAAGCGTTGAGGTTCACCCTACATAAATCTGGAAATCTGATATTTTCTTACAGCTTAAAGCTTATGGCTTACAGCTTCGTAAAATCTACTTTAGT
>NZ_JABVXF010000030.1 GCF_013349995.1 Pseudoalteromonas sp. 0303 | reverse complement strand
CCCTACTCCATTAAAGTCAAGACCGTTCGCCTTAACTCGCAGCTAAAGCAGGCGAGAATGCGGCGAACTTTGTTCAACTGCGTTGTGGCATAGGGGTTATTATCGAGTATGGCCTCATAACGGTCACACACTTCACAAAGCGTAATTTCAATAAACTGAAGCAAGCCTAGCTCTGAACTCAAACTAGCGTCATCTTCACCACTTGCTTCAGGTAGATGAGCAATAGATGCAAAGGAAAGTGTCTGTGTGGTATTGGTTTTTTCCGCAATCATGCAAAGCAGCTTGTCGTTTAGCTTTACCAGCGCCTTATATAAAGCTGGGCTATCAACGTAGACACTATCACGCTTATACAGCTCATAAAGCCGATCATTTATCTCTTGTAAAAGATTTGCGATACCAGCCCTACGCTTCTACCTGAAAAGTAAGCTGGTCAATACCATAGGCGTTTACCATTACACTTGAGCGACTAGTTCCTACGACAATTTCGTACCTTCCCGCACTGAAACCAAAGCGATGAACAAAACCTTGGTAATTTCGAAAACTCCAACTCTTGTGTTTACGTGTGTGGTGCTTAGGCGGCTCTTTCTCACCATTCGACACAAAAATTACTTGCCCAGTAGCTAGCTGCTCGAAGTCTTCAATACTTTTTAATGTTTTAAGTTGCATGAATGTTGCTCCATTTGTTTGCCTATATACTTAACGCTGTTTTTATTGCGTTTCTCGATAAGAAGAACGGTAACAAACAGAGATATTTCGGCAGAAAAAGGCGCGCAAAAGCACACACAAAAAGGCCGCGATTTACGCGGCCTTTGATACGTCTTCAATTAAATGCATTTAGTCTTGCACCTTACATTCAGTGCTGGGGTGAAGGGAGACACGAATACCAGATCCAATATGCGTTGCTTTCACCCTCCCCGTATCTTCGATTGCCAAAAATGTATATTCATCACCGTTTAATACAAATACTCCACCAGCAATGAAAGCATCTAAAACTGTCATAACAGACTCCTATTATTGAGATTAAAACACGGGTTTTAAAAATTCCACCGCTTCGGTTGGCGTATCAGTCTTAGCTAAATGCTCAATAAACGCTTGTGCAACGCTATTAGTTACACCGTTAAATGAAAGTGTGTTGCTTGGGCAATATTTTTTAAGAACGTCAAACTCATCGCCTGTAATTTCTTCAATGCTATTGGGGTAAGTGATATACCCATCAACATCAAAGCAAGGACGACCATAACATTCATTATCAAAACTACCGCCGTTTAATTGACTTGCATACTCATACTCGATCAACAACTCAATATTCTCTTGCGTTGATTCAAAGGTACACTGTGCAAGCCCACACTCATGCTCATACATTAAATCAAACGTTGCGGGAATATCATTTTTATCAACTTAGACCAATGTGATTTTCTCGCCGGTATTGTCACCAATTCGATAACTAGTAGTGACAACCCAATAGCGGTGACTATCCTGATCAACACTGATGAAGTTCGCAAAGTAAGACCAATTATAATCCTCAACGGCCTCCCACTTTACAATATTGCCATCTAGCAATGACTCAATATGGTTAAATGTACCAAGTAACGTTACATTGACAAGCCAAGCAAACACATAATCTTCAATATGTAATTCAGAGTCGATAGTAAGATTAGTTGTGAACAAGCAAGCACTTAATGATGACTTATTTGATGGAGTTAATGACTTCAAAGAGGTTTCAATCAATTCATTAGCGGAATCAATATCACCGCTACCTAAAAGCTCATCCACTTGTTGTGCTACTTCAGCGTTAAAAACAGACATACTTAATTTCCTTCTAGCTTGTGTGACCGCAATCATGGCCACATCATATTTAGACAATGCGTTGAATATTTCTTGCGCAATTCGTTTTTTCTACAGTTTGCGAGCCAACAACCAACTCAAACCGGTTCTTTTGCTCGCCATTGCGGTCTAATCGAGAAATAACCGCGACCACTTGCATTGTTTCCATATTCTTAGATCGCAGTGATTCTGAACTGTTGTCTCGCGCTGTAAACTGCAAGACATCACCACGCTTAAGGAAATGCGCTAATACAGAGATGTTATCGGTAATCGAATATGCATCCCCACTCAAGTACATAAACACCCAGCTGCCATAGACTTGTCGATGAGAAGCGAAGTGAACATCAAAATCTTCACGGAAGGTTTTTTTATGGAATGACTTTTCGATTTCCAAAACGGTGGCATCACCATTAAATCGAAGCACAGCAGTGCGTGCTTTTCTAAGTGTTGTAATAAACGAGCTTGTTACCGTTAGCGCCATGATTAACCTCATTGAGTTGGCTATGTGTATGTGAGTACCGTAACAAAGCTGTATATATAAACAGTGAAAGTATCCCCTGCCTTTTTCTTATTTATTGCCAGTGGCGATAGCCACCAGCGGTATTTGCCGTCCAGTTAAAAAATATTCTAAAACGAGTTAATCAATTGAGTTAGCTGGCTTTATCGCCTTTTAACCACAATTCTATTGCTTGTATTTTTAAATCTTCACGCTACATTGAGGCCATCAAACACGCTAATAACACAAACCAGAGGCTATTTATGTTTTTCTCAGTTGATATCGTCACACCAACCCCAGGCACGAATGAACCTTATAAATTTAGTGTGCCGGTGCTTCGTCAGTTACTACTGGATTGTGAAGGGAGCGCTGACACACTTGATGAATTAACACATGAAGTTACAAAAGTGGTGCATAAATCGGCAGAGCAACACATAGCTAAAGGGGAAGCGCTTGAGCAATTAGATGTTGGCCTAAATGAATTTGAAAATAGCGTTTTTTTTGCCAGGGATAAAAATATTCTTCTTGATATACCAATGAACGATGTAATCAACCAAAAAACAGCCGTTGAATTACCGACTCCTTTTGTTAATGCTATCAGTGTTTTTATTCAGGAGAACCCATGTTTTAAAGATGTTGAAAGTTTTATTCATGGGGCCATTAAAGAGAAGAGACAAAGACTAGAATCAGCTGACTACATAGAGCATGCCAAGCAGTTAATATCAGAGAAAGTAAGAACAGAACCCTCAGAGGCGCTACTACAATACATTGTGTTTCTCTATACAAACGGGAAACAAGCAACCAAGCCGTGCAGCGCAGAGCTTTTTATTAGCGCTGGGGATAGAGTGATTGGAGCAATTAAGTTACTTGTTGAGGCTCATGGTTCAACCGAGGTACTAAAAGAATTTTACGAGCTGATCATTGAAAAGAAGAATTTTTCCGATGAACTATTAAAACTGTCAGCGAACAATTATGAGCCACACAATTGCAGCTCATAAATTTTAAGATCAATTATATGGGAGAGTGATTGTTTCTTGATTGCTCTCGCCAAATACAGTCGCAATAGAAAGCATTTCATCAATACTTAAAGAAGCGGTTTTAAACACCTCATCATCACCACTGTGCTTTGGTTGAGCTGAGAAATAGAATGAATCGGCACGTACATGAAGCGTTGCACAGTCATAACGCACTTCATTATTCACAATGCGATTACACGTTTCATCAAGATTAAATGATTTTGAATGTATATCATCTGCGCTAATGTACTCACTACTGAAAGAACCAAAGCTTTCCAGCAACTGCATCTCAAATGCACCATTTTCACGCACCAGCGAAGCTAAATCAAAAATACGTTGTCTTTCAGCGCCGGTTAATTCAGCAAAAAATGAAAAATTTGATGAACCCAAAGCGCCTTTTACTGCCAAATCACACCATTTAATTATTTCAAGGTGCTCAATTGATATTCCTTGGTTTATTTCTAAGTTTAATTCAATTTTATAAGACTTAACTGTTTTGTTGACATCAAAAAGTTAATCCCTTAATTCAAGTGTTTCAAATTGCCGCTATGGATAATAGAAAAGATAGAACTTGATTTAATTAAGCAACCCCAAAAGTAGAAGTAAAGATAAACTTTAAGTTTGTTGAATAATTTGAGTTTGCAATCTGTTTTGTTTGTGTTAGTTTATATGTACTTTAAGATTAAATAGGTAATGGTGAACGCAATGACTGAAGAACAAAATTTGGTGGAAATACATAAAGAGTTAAATGAACTTAAGCAATCTTCAAATAAAATAGTCAGAATGTTAAGAAACAGCGAGTTAAAAACTGAGCCTTTATTAATGGCCAAGGTTGCCGATTTACTCAGTCACACAGTTGAGGAAGTTGAAGCCAAAATAACTCAGTTAGACGGCAAGGTGTTTACTCTAACAAGTCTAGGTACCCGATTGCGCGAATCTCGTTTGAAAAGAGGTATGACCCAAAAACAATTGGCAGATGATGTAGGTGTAACTCCTGTTTCAATACAGAAAATAGAGGAAGGAGTTACAAAAACCCCTAGAAACCTGCAGGCAATAGCTGATGCCCTGAGTGTTGGTTTGGACTGGTTGGCAGTTGGAGATGAAATAGAGCCTACAGACGTATCAGCACTGCGAGCAGATGGTAAGCTAGGTGAGCGGTTGCGTCAGAAGCGGGTTATTGCTGGTTATACACTTAGGGATTTAGCTGAAAAACTGGATTGTACAGATATGTCTATTTCTAAAATCGAAAATGGAGTAACAGGCCGACCTCGAAATCTCATAAGTATAGCTAAATTGCTAGACGTGAGCCCAGCATGGTTGTTGGGCGGGGTGGAACCAAATACAAGCTTTGAGGATTGGGAGCGTTCTTTTAAGCAATTATAGATAATGAAATCAGGCTAAGGCTAGTTTCTTACTGGCCTTAAATAATTTGAAGGATGTTATAAGCTAGCTATTTAAAATGGTAATCAGCTTTTATGATCCAAATAGAATTAGAATTGTTTTACATTAGATGCATTAGAGAATAAACAAGGAAAACGTGATGATTAAAGAGTTACTGAGAGTAATAAAGGCTCAACAAGAATACATAGACGCCATCCCAGATGAAACAGCAGCTTCTTTTCCTGCAATGCCAGGCTTTGATAGAGATTGGGCTGATGAAATTATTTATAAAGCAGAACAAGCTGTGAAAGAGGAATAGAATAACTAAAAGTGACACTATTCATGCAACTTTGATATTGCAGCTAAACTTTAGATTGCGTTCAAGTCATTGAAACAGTGCATGGATATTGAGTATGCACATATCCACAAGCACTATTAATTCTATTATTTATATTAATTCTATTAAAACTATTAATACTATAGCCTCATTAAGTGTTTGACTTTAAATGAAAAAACAAGGCTTTTAGATCTGATTTATGGTGTTGTTGATCATAATTCTGGTTTTTCGGATCACAAAACTGGTGTTTATGATCCGAAAATTGGTGTTGTTGATCACAAAACTGGTGCTAAGTTTACATGATTCTGGTGTGAAATTAGTACTCCAAGCCTTTTGAAAGCTCAATGATTGATGCCAGCTCATCATTTACATCTTCATCTTTTTCTTGTTGAAGCTCTTCTTCATCACTTTTGCTTTGAATTGCCAGCTCTACCCTATCAGCTTCATCATCCTGCCCTAGATATCGGTATGCTAACATGAGCTTGATTAACTCTTGGCGAGACAACTTTTCTTTAGTTGTTATTTGTTTAGATATAAGCTCTTTGACTGTCTTAAGTGCATCATGCATGTTTAGTTCATCGACAGTCCCTTTATCCAACCACCTTACTAGGAATTTGATTTCTGATATACGCTTCCCTTGCGTGCGCAACTCATAACCAATTTCACCGTTGGGGCTTTTTAAAAACAAGAACTCTTTCTTAGCAATAGGATGAGCCATTAGTTTTTCAATGCTGTCTCTAATACAGCGCTGCATAAATACACCATTATTTGAAAATGAGCTTTTGTTTTCTTTAAGCTTACCTTTAACGTCAAGCAGTCCAAAAAGCCCCTTAAGCTCATCTATCTTCAGAAAGTGCATTTCATAACCATCTTTCTTAAAACGGCTTAGAATTTCATACAGGCGCTTTGCGTACTCTTGTTTTATATCTAAGTAAGTCTTGGTAGTTACAAGTGCAAACCCTTGCCTGAATTCAATATACTCACTTTCAAGCATATCGTTTGGTACCATTGTTAAAACCCCCTTCTTGTACTGAATACGTTTTAAGAGTGGTTTATAGTCAAAATCGTAATCGCCATTCCCTGAATCGATTTTAATACCAATTTTATGTGTTGATAGGCGCTCAGCTGCAGGAGAAAGAATAGAACCTATATGCTTGGAGTCGATTTTCAACCATTCTGAAAGCTGACTAGCTGTAAATGTGTATTGCGGCGTGGTCTTATCCCAATCTTCACTCTTCATTTGAGCCATCATAAGAGCAAACAAATCAGCTTCACGCTGCGAAAGATCTTTTCTACTAAATACAAGCTGGTGGCCTTGTTTGATGTGTTTAGGCAAATGAGAGCGTGCAATAGGAACTTTGCTCAATTGTTTAGATGAAGACATGTCGCATACCAAGATTGTGTAATCATAGTTTTAAGTTTACATAAAACTGGTATGTAACACCATAATTTTGTATTTTCAGAGAGCCAGCAAGTTAGTTTAATTGTAACTTATTGTTTTTTTGATGTTGTGTTGGTTTTGTATTTTTGATCGGTTCACCTTTGCAACAACTTAAAAGGGGCACTTTTATCAAATAAAAGGGGCCTGCAGGCTGTATCTTTACATAAAATTGGTGTTACTCGCGAATTTTGAACTCATTATCAGTATTAATCTAAGTGCTCTACACCATAAATACGTGTTCAAAGATGCTTGGCATTACACCAATATGGTGTGACAGGTAATCACAGAACGGTAGCTTGAGTAAATCAATACACAAAAGTGGTTTTTATACACCACAAGCATGTATTCATTACAGCATACTGGTGTATAGCCTGAGCTTGCTTGCGATTTAGCTACACAATACACAAAACTGGTGTGATACACCATAAATATGTGTTCATTATTAGTTTGGATTACACCATTCTGGTGTCTGGCTAGTAACTATCAAGGGGTTGAGCTGTATCAATACACATAACTGGTGTGATACACCATAAATATGTGTTCATTATTAGTTTGGATTACACCATTCTGGTGTCTGGCTAGTAACTATCAAGGGGTTGAGCTGTATCAATACACATAACTGGTGTGATACACCATAAATATGTGTTCATTATTAGTTTGGATTACACCATTCTGGTGTCTGGCTAGTAACTATCAAGGGGTTGAGCTGTATCAATACACAAAACTGGTGTGATACACCATAAATATGTGTTCATTATTAATTTGGATTACACCATTCTGGTGTCTGGCTAGTAACTATCATGGGGTTGTGCTGTATCAACACATAAAACTGGTGCGATACACCATAAATATGTGTTCATTATTAGTTTGGATTACACCATTCTGGTGTCTGGCTAGTAACTATCATGGGGTTGTGCTGTATCAACACATAAAACTGGTGCGATACACCATAAATGTGTGTTTACTAATAAATTGAATTACACCATTGTGGTGTATGACAAGCAATTATCAGAGGTTTAGCTGTATCAATACACAAAACTGGTGTGGTGCACCATAAATGTGTGTTCATTATTAAGTTGGATTACACCATTGTGGTGTATGGCTAGTAACTATCAAGGGGTTGTGCTGTATCAACACATAAAACTGGTGCGATACACCATAAATATGTATTCACTAACAAGTTGAATTACACCACTCTGGTGTATGACTATTTAATAGCAGGGGTTTAACTGTGTCTGTGGGTGAAAAATAACGTTTCACCCAATACAGTTTCATATTTAGTTATTTTGTTGGCTATTTAGCCAAGTTCGTTTCTTTGTAACTTCCCATTCATCCTTTAGTATTTTCTGAAGTTCAGCTACCGCACTATTTAAGGGGGCATCATCTAAACTGTGCCTATCTTTTTGCATTTCAGTCTTAAAGTTATCTAATAATTTAAAGAGATCTTTAGAAGCATCATCTCCGTTTTTGAAAAACATTTTTAACTTAGCTTCTAATCCGTAAAAGTTTGATCTTGCTTCAAGGAAATTTTCATAATGGGTTTTTGACTGTTCCATGAAAGAGTTAATTTGTTCTGTGGTCCCCTTAATTCTGTTGGAGGTGTGAAAGTTCGTTTCAGCACTACGTTTGAAATCTAGTACAATCGCTCTCCTCATATAATGCAGTTGGCAAAGGTGCATAGTCTTTATTAATTCAGATGCTGTTTCCCTTAATTCTTGTAACCAATGGTGGCGAAACTCTGAAATTTTGTTTTCATGCTCAGCCTTTTTCCCTTTCATTTGTACTTTGTAAGTTACTATGGCACTACCCAGCACAATAGTGACCGTAAGTAAGAATGGTAGGTTAGACAAAAGTATACTCCAGCCATTTAAAGCTTCTTGCTTAAGCTCTACGGGAATAGAGTTTTCAACCTTGAGTAATACATCTGAATTTAATCTTGCCATTTGCAGTTTCCTTTCTTAATTCATTATTGTTGATTGATTATATGGTAAATTCTCAGCTATGGTGAGAACTTAATCAGTTATATGAGGGGGGAACAATAAGGTTCTCGCCTAAAGTATCAATACAGAATACTGGTGTGCAATACCATAAATGTGTATTCATAATAATGTTGCATTACACTATTCTGGTGTATGGCTAGTTAATATCAGGGGCTTAACTGTATCAATAAAAAATACTGGTGTACTGTCGAACAAATCCTGCAAATACAACAAAACTAGATACCATATCAAAATTGGACCTTTCCTTTAATCCAACTAAACTACCCCAAGTTTAAAGTATGCACTAATGCTAAGGCGGGAATTTGGAAACTCTTTATATTGTTGGAAATGGTTTTGACTTGCATCATCGCTTACCTACAACTTACGTTGGATTTAGTGAATATTTGAAACGTGAGAACCCCGCAATTTACGACATTGTGACTAAGGTTATTTCTTACCATTATACCGATGATAATTTGTGGAGCTGTTTTGAAGAAAACCTTTCATATATTGATATTAGCTACTTAGATGATCATATAAATGAATACATCCCCTGCCCCGCCAGTGATGATTATTATAAAGATTTGGATGCGTGCACCCTTGAGGCCCAAAGGATGGTTGGTTATTTGAGCAATGATTTACGAAACGCCTTTGCAGAATACATTCGTAAGGCAGATTCTCACCAGGTTGGCACAGAATATTTATTAAACTTAGATTCAGGTGCCTTCTATATTAGTTTTAACTTTACCAGAACACTTGAAAAAAATTATGGCATCTCTGCCGACAATATTTTGTATTTGCATGGTACTCATGATGACAAGGAAAATATAATTTTGGGGCACGCTGTTGATCCAGAAACATTTAGAGAAGAGCAAGATGACGAAAGTCCACCCGAGGGGTTAACCCCAGAACAGCGGGAACAATGGCGTGAATATAAGGCAGATCAATACGTACCATCTCTCGATGAAGCTAGAGAAGAGTTATTTTCTTATTACGAAAGAACTTTTAAAAATGTTAGCGAAACCATAAAAACTCACTCAAGCCTTTTTAATAGATTAGTCGAGTTAAAGCACATTTATATTCTTGGCCACTCAATGTCAGATGTAGATATTGAGTACTTTGAAGCAATTAAGGAGCGCGTTCCGCAACATTGCCAATGGTATGTTTCTTACTATGGTGCAAAGGAGAAAGCTAAATTCGAGGATACTTTATCGTGGCTTGGTATACCTGAGCATAATTATACTTTATTCGAACTAGCCTCTTTGAAGTCCGGTAAGTAAAAATACCATGAGAAACATCAGCTGTTACAAATCGTAAAGTCGATTAGGTACACCCTCATTGAAACTTTACATTTGAAAGAGAGGTATTTTTAAAATAATCACTTTTTCGTGGTGAAATGGAACAGTGAATTGTATGCTTCAATTATCAAAGCTGGTTAATTTATTTTGCTTTCGCACGCACTTGCCCAGCTTTGTGCCGCAAGGGGTCGGAGCCTTGCGGCCCCTACCCTACTAACCTTTAAGCTTTTCCAATTTAGCTCCCTCAAGCGATACTATGTGGGTTGGATCTACCTTGTTAATATCCGACCAAATAACAACACGTAATTCTCCATGATAATACTCAACCATTAGTGGTGTTCCTTTCTTTGAACCCACACTATAACGATCTCCATAGCCTTCAAAAGACAGGCTTAAGTTAACACCTTCATTGGTATAACCCTTTACTACTTGCTTATCCATTGAGTCCATCAAACTAAAGCCAGGTGCAGTCGCTTTCGCGGCTGGAGACAGTTTTACAACAATAGGCTCAACAATATACCCATTACTAATTAGAAAATATGACTGAATCATGCTCCCGCTATTGTTTATGACTGTTGCCATACTTTCAACACTCTGAAGCTCATCATCACTAAGTGGACTAGTGTTACTTTGCGAAAGGGCAATTTTGGTGTTCATTTCATCGACTAACGCGTCTAATTCTGCCTGCTCTAGATTCTTGAGGCTATCCATTGACTTGCACATACATCGAATGATTTCGTGCTGTTCAGGCCAAGAAATAACGTGCGTGCTTTTTAAATGGTCGTTAAGGAACTGCTCTATATGGCCTGACTCATATGCTTCAAGCACATCCAAGAATGGAACTTTATCGCTTAATTCTGAATTATCGAATACTAAAGATTGAGAACGACCATTTGGAAGTATACGTTTGCTTGCATGACCGGCTGGAATAGTACAATGCCGGTCTGAATAAGAATCCCACGAAATATCATAAGGAATATTTTGATCCGCAAGAAAGTTTGTTAATGCATTATCATCATGATCATCAACAACAACCAAAAATGTAACCATATCAATACCACTGTCGTTATACTCAGTGACATCAGAGCTATCAACAAACTGCGTAATCTGTTGCTCAAACAAATCAAATGAAAGTTTGAGTAATGAGATAGTTAAATTCGATTCGTTATACATAAGACCTTCTTGTTTAAAGTGTTGGTATAAACATCACGATACCGAAATTAACGATCACTTCAGAAAAAGTCCTTTTAACAATAACAAACCAAATCCACCAAATAAAAAAGCCTCTACATAGGGTATATGTAGAGGCTTTTATAAAAACATTTAGCAAAATGGCACGAACTTAAGCGTATATAAGCTGAGCTGGCTCTAATTTATGGTGTTCATACAAATCGAACTGATTTTGATAATGAAGCCACGCAGCAGCGCTAATATTAGTGCATGCTTCTAACTTTCTGGCTAATTCTACGCCTACAGACACATGACCATTCACCAAGCGCGACAAATGCTTGGCAGAAATACCAATTCGACGAGCCACCTCTTCACGTTTTAAATTGCTTTTAGATAAACATCTGCGTGCAAACACTTCGCCAGGGTGAGGTCGATACAAATCTTCTGGCCTTGAAACAGGTTCTGATGCATTTACAAAATCTGGTACACTCATGCGTTACACTCCTTAAAGTCAACGTTATAACAATCGCCTTGAAAAAAATCACATGTAACAGCGCCACAAGGCTCAACATTATTTACAGTCACAGTAATGGACCATGCTTCTTCATGCTCTGGGTTATAGTTTATTGCCCCTATATCTTCCAAATCCGCAATAACCCCTGCAGCATCCAAATCGAACAAAATATCTCGTATCTCATACCCATAGGTTAGGGGGAATACTGACACATCATCAAACTCCCAAACCGCCCTAATAAGGTGGCATTTTATTGTTTTTATACTCATACAAGCTCCATTACCTTATAGGTAATATTACCTTGTAGGTAATTTATGTCAAATGCGTTGTCGTATTCTTTTAGTGGGGATAGACACACCTTTAAGTGATTTTTTGCGGTTTTTGAATGTCATGAAGTAGGAATTACCACTTTACTGCAAACAGTCACCCTTCCCTATTTCCTGAATTCGATTTCACAAAAGTAGAAATTCCACAAAGAAGACCTGAATCGCAGCATCTTGGTTGGCACTTAGTGACCGAATACCAACCGTTTGTTTTTGTGGGAAACGTATCACCTTTAGCTTTTCCAAGGAGAGCGCGAGCCATAAATTGATAAATGTCCATTAAAATTCCCAAATTTTGAAATAATGTTGAGCCTAACCTACCTGTGAACCTAAATTGCCTGTAGTCCAATAAAAAGTGTCAGGTGTCACATGTCGATAAGAAAAGCTGCAGAATTCATGCTATCAATACAAACCTTTCAATCAGAACAAGATCTAGCGAGACATTTTGGGGTGTCTAAATCAAAAGCTGCACAGTGGATGACTAGTATTTGCAATGATTCTCGCTATACAGTGATTGTCATGGACCACGGTGATAACGTCAAAATCAAAGTTGAAGCTATTGAAGGCCGAGGAAGAAGCATTGAATCAATAGCGAATGATGCAATCCTTTTTAAACGCCCTAAAATGCTGGTGGTCTAATATGGCTAAGGGAAAGGTACTACCGAATCAATCCTTTAATGATTGGACTGTAATTGAATCCAAGGGGAAAGACACTGCGAATAAGGAGTTATTTAAATGCAAATGCATCTGCGGAACGATCAAAATCATTCGGAAATGCAGCTTAGGTCGAGTTAAAGGCTGTGGCTGTAGCAGGAAGAAAAATGTACGCCGTTATAAAGAAAATATTGATAAAAGCTTTACTAACAAAAACACAAACAGAAATATCACACTAGACATATACAAACGGCCCCACGAACGCTCAAAAAAACCTAAAATTGATGAACTCTTATTGAAATTAAAAGAAAAACGAGAACTATTGGAAGTATGGGAGGAAAGATGGGAGTAATAATGAAAAACCAGCATTTAAGCTGTTTTTTTTAATTGAATTAGCTACAGCTCTATCTTACATCTTGCATTTAAAAACTTTACCTAAAATTCCAGACGGCTTATTGCAGACTGCAAAGTTTGTCCGGTAAACCGCTTGTTAGGCTTTTTAAGCGATTACTGGTACACCGACAATATAAGGCGCTAATCCTGTAGGGTGCCGTTGTACGAAGTCAGCATAATTCCTTTGATACTGCTCGGATGACTCGAACTCATCTAGCCACATACGAACTCCAAGTATCATCTCTTTACAAAAGGAGGCTAAGTCGATACAAAGCGCACCATTCATAACACCATAGTGTATTACGTTTGTCGTTGACCCTGGCTCGATAAAAATGATTTGGGTAAATTGACTTTTAGGATGCGCCGCTTTCCCTTGATGAAGTAAAGAGCAACGGAATAAATAGCAAGCTTCACCATCTAGCGGATTTTCAATAAAAGTAACAAACGCTTTGGAATGTTCAGGAACTTTCTCAAGAATAGTATCCACAAACCTAGGCCTTCCCCACCTCTCATACCACTCTTTGTACTTCGCTCCTGTCGCCAAACCATCCTCAGAGCCCAATGCTCCTGCAATATCTGGAAGCGTCAGAGCGGTAAATAAGGAGAGGTAATAATTCCCCGAATCTAAAGAATTTTCAAGTTGCTCTAGTAGAAGTCTCATATTAGCTCCTTTCTGGGCCAACACCCTCTTCAGAAGGAAATTATAGTTGGCTAAAATGTGAAGATAAACGGAGCCTGAATAGCTTGTTATAGCTATCTAAAAGGAATGTCCCCGTAACCCCAAATAAGCGTACCAATAGCAATTAAAATAAAAGCTACGATATTACATAGTTTAACTTGTGGTGAATATTTCTTCTCTGTTTCAGCATATGTGGTATTCACAAATCCATCAGGCTTAAACACATCAAACATTTGATACGCATGCATTTCTGATAGCAAAGCCACTACAACCATTATTGATCCGCTTCTTTGAAACCATGTCGCGAATGTTTCACTTGCTGGCCTTAAGAATTCGAATAAGGAAAGAAACGGGGCAATAGTCGAAATTACAGCAAATATAATAAATAAGCGCCTTTCTTTTAAAAAGCGTTGTTCATATAAACACTTTACAGACATGAAGCTCCCGATAGCCAAAATAATTAATTCGTTAGGTCATCTCGCATATACGTGCGGACCCCGCGCTCTTATATGTTTTAACAAATAACCTAAGGCATTGCTACCGTGTATTTATCAATATTTTTAGATGAGATAAATATGCCAATATTCACAGTTCAATTAAATGAATATACGCGCTAACGATACAGCTTAACAAGTCAGCTTTTGACTAATGCTAACATTGGGTCGCACAAGTTCCACACCACCCTATTAGGAAACCTAGCTTTTAAAGTTTGTTGCATCTCTTTAAATGACTTACCAAGAACAAGTGTGCCATAAACAGGTTTATCATTTTCATCAAACTTTTCGAAGCTATACAGTAGATACGTTTTAGTATCACCGTTGTAGTAAGCGCGATGCGTGACATCTTCGGAAATTACACCCACCAAGTATTCATTTTTTGTTATTAGCTGCTTACGTCCTGAGCCAGTATTAAACTCATAAATGTATGAAAAAGTCCCATCAATACGCTCTGCTGTAGTACTATTATTTAACACACCACCCGCAGCTTCAATTTGAGAGCTTAGAGGGGCAATTCTAAACGAATCACCTTTAATTACTTTTCCAATAGTTTCCATGTTTTCACTCCAAATTTGAATTGAACATACAATATCGAGTCAAAAAAGCAGGGCATCATAAGTACCCTACTCATCCCTTAATCAAATAATAACTACACACTAAGGAAATTAAGCTTAGATTGCTCAAATAGCCTCTCATTCCTTACTAAATCTGTACGGCACAAAAACTGCTTAGTGTGGTGGAGTGGTGATGCTTGAAAATAAATCCCAACCGGTGTGACAACAAGCTCAACATTATCCATTGCAACGCTAGATTTAAAAAATGTTGCATCTAAATCTAATAAATCAACTCCATGCCGCTCCATCACCGCTTCAACGAATAATGTATCCACAAACACACCTCCACTAAACACAAAGCTCATTGAATTTGCTTTCGATGCTTGCAATTGCTGTTGTGCTAGCTTTATTTTTTCAACGTGCTTACTATCAAGCAATGTGAAAAAGTGATCCGGACCAGCCGTAAAACCAATTGTAATACAATACATATCAAGAGACAGTGCTTTCATAACCTTTTACCTTTATCAAGTTCATTAAGGACAAGGTATCAAACAGAAAAGGAGCGACAGCAAAAGGCCCACTATTGAATTTCCTCATAGAACTTTTCATACAACTCGCTAATTACCAGCACCGGCTTTCCTAGCTCAATAGCTTCCCTTGTATTATCTGGGTTTTTCGTTTTACGTGAGCTCAGCACAACACGAGTGCATCGGAGAGCGTAACCCTGCCAATCTCTCGGAAAACCCCTTCTAACAAGCTCAAGGTCTTTTATAAACACCGATTCACCTATTGGTATTAATTCTCCGCGAAATTCACAACTATTCTCAGCGGCTTGGGTTATAAAGCTGGTGGTCAGTAATAAAAAAACGATGGTCATTTGTATTGGTACTCGCATATTTAAACCTCCTTAACTGATTGAGGAATAACTTGGGAAGCACACAGTTCTATAACCTTCCACTCATCACGGACCACAGCGTAACAAAACCCTACTGACACTTGTTTATAGCAAATGGAAATGCCATCAAGCTGAATGGATTTGTACGCGGAAAAACATGACAATAGTGGGTTATGTACTTTAGGTATTAGGTGCGTTTGCGGCACTTGCAAAAATTCGCACAACAGCTGCTCTGCCTTGCTATTATGTTCTGCAAACACTTGCACTAATGACTCTTGATCTTGATATTTACGCTTGGCGTAAGCTCGGCCCTTTTCAAAAGGAATACTAGTTGCGTGCTCAACCGCTGTAAACTCCCCTTCTATACAATCAACCAAACCTCTACCAGGTCGTCTGATCCCCATAAACAACTTGATTTTACTCATGCTTACACCTCACATATTATTTTGAAGTAACGCTTTGGTACCTTGCTCATCAACCCAGGTTTGACCTTTAGTAATTACAGATAACGAAAGCAGCTCATCAGGTGAAGGGATGTAAAGATGTTCAAGTGGTAGCGGTCCAGAATAACCACACAACTCGGCACGTTTTTTAACAGCATATAAGAACGCGGCTTTTATTCCGTGATTCTTAATTGAATAGGTTTTAGATAAAGGCTTACCTGTAACGTCATCGATGTAGTGAGCTTTAAACAAAACAGTGCCGGATGATTGGTGTTGTAATAGCACACCTGCAAATTCAACATTCCGGCTGTCTTTATCAATAACGATATTTTGCAATACGTCATCAAAATTGAGACCGTATCCAAGTTGAATACCAGAGTCGAACCCTTTCTTTTTATTAATTGAGCTCAGCAGATCACACATAAAACGCATCTTAGCTTGCGCGTTTCGCGACTTTGATTTAGATACTAAAGCACTCATCACACCGCCTCATCAACTTGGAAAGAAGAAAGTAAGAACTGGTGTTCAAATGAATCGACATTACGTTGAATAAACTTTTTCAGCATGACTGCTTCTAACGTGCCGCGCTTAACAAGAATATCAAACTCAACGCCACTTCTTGTAAAGCGCCCTACCAGGCGAAGTTGATCTACATACTCAACAGCAGCTGGGGTATCAAAATTGCTAACCTCTGCAGTATTAATAAAACCATCTTTGGTTGGCTCCAAAGCATCGCTTTCCAACAGGCTTTTAACATCATTGAGCGATGGCCCTTTTAAAATTAAATAATTCATATATCACCTTTTAAACATAAATAAACCAAGCTCAAGGTAGCAATCTGAAAATTAAGAACAGAAAAAGTGCCTACCAAAAAGTCTATTTAAATCAGGTGTTAATGTGTTTCACTGTCGGAAATAATCAGGTTTAAAAGCGTATGGGCTATTTGCATGTAAAACTCATGGCGTACTTGTTCACTTGTTAGCATGAAAACACTGCTGGTCTCATTCAACAGCGTCTGATATCCAGAATAGAAAGGGTCATACTTATTGTCTGCAGAGAAATGTTTAATAGATGTGATTCGACAACGACCAAACCGCTCCTTAATCACGCTGATATCAGAATTTAAGCCATAAGCATCTAAATAGTAATGCTCTTTATTAATGGAAATCCTTACGGCGTAATGGACTGGTTGATTGAATGCATCTAGAAACATCACACCGAACGGCTCTAACTCATCTGGTAATACGTGCATCAGTGAATCAAACATAACATTAGCGTATTCAGTTCCGAATAATTCTTTAAAATCCACGTTTCCGCTATAGACGTATTGCGATTTACAGCCCCCATTTACCAATTTCATTAATCTCAGCATTTCATAACTAAGAGAGTCATTTAACACTTGGTTAGAAATGATAGTGTTAACATTTATTGAATTGTGAATATGTGCATGAAAGTGAGTTTCAGGTAAATCGTACAAACGCATCGTCGGGCTTCCTTCTTCTAGTTTCCTTATTTATAAGCGCCGTGAGTTTTCTATGCTCATAAATCTTTAAAATTGGGAATTTAAATGGACAAATACTTTTATCAATAGGTGTCCAACGTTGGACACCTATGTTTTAGACGGTTAAGTTGAATAGATGTAATTGTTTATACTGTCCAACGTTGGACACTTATATCAGGGTGGCTCTAAGCTGAGTATACGGGTTTATTAACGCTGTCCAACGTTGGACACCTGATAAGTAGACTGAAAAAGTTGATTGACGACTTAGTTTTGCGCTTAGATAAGCGATAGCGTTAAGCGCGACACTAAAATGCAAGCTCACTATCGCATTCAGACTTAGTACTTATAGATGATACACAGGCCAACATGTGAAAGCATATTAACCTACTTATTTATGGTCTATATATTAGAAGTAGATACACCCAATACTGACTCTACGTCTTCAATAATATTATTAGCAACCACATCCATACCATTAGCGGTACTAATTAAGTTGTAGCGATTAGCAGCAAACAGGTGTTCTGAAACTTTCTTTACCATTGTTCTACTGACTTCTTCTGTTATCTCAAGCTTAGGCATTTTACCTTCAAGCAACCAAGTTAGATTTGCGCCTGTATCTCTATTGCATGTAACCATGGCGTGAAAAGGGATTCTTCTATTGAATACCCAACCTTTTATTGTGCTGGTTCTTATGCCTAAACGCTCTGCCAGCTGGTCTTTTAAGCCCTTACCTTCTAGCTGATAGGCCTTGCACATTCTATCAATAATATTTATCACCCACCGTTTTTGATCATCATCACTAAAACTGCGAATGTAACTTTCTTCTGGTCGAGTATGTATTTTTGAATCCATGAATATGCCTATTAAGTTTTATAAGTATCAATAACTGGAATAGTACACTAACTGACTGAAAACAAAACAGAAGTGTGCTAATCCTGCACACTATACATAAAAAAAATTCTTTATTACTTCCAACCAATAATAAAAAAGAGACACAGGCACTCACTGAACCACCTATTCCCAAACGTTTTCCCTGTAGCCACACCTAAAATAAGATACAACCATCCTCTACTAAGTAACGGTTATACCTATTAGTAGATTGTATTACTGTTTTTTTCACGCAAAAAGAGTTCACTATCCCCTTCTACATAGAACCCTTTACTTGCCAGGTGAGTAGTAAGTATAGGTGTATAAATATACGTTCTTGAGCAATAGAGGAAATGGCATTTTGTACACACCATGATATTGAATTTGAATCTAATTGCTGAGCCCAAAACGCCCCATCAAGCTCACCACCGCAATGATATGCGCTATAACAATGCGTATAAAACCTTGCAATAACCTGTACTGCTTTTGAGATATAAGAAAAGCCATACTAACAACTTTGATTAAAAAGAATGTAATTGTAACCAGCAGCTTTAATATCGCTTAACTGCTTAATCATCGGGGCTAACTCACTATTGTTAAGATCAAAAGCATACGACTCAAGCATGTTTAAATTAAACAAAAAATCATAAACTCCACCAGCATCATGCGTATTATTATCAATGTGATGAAACGATGAGTGTTGCCGAATCCACTGAATAGCATCTTGTGTTTCCGGATCATCATACTCAGAGTCAACACAAGCTAAATCCTTAAAGTCCATATCTAGAAGCACAAAAGTATTACGTTTAGTTATTGATACCGATTGTTTCAAAGCGTTACTCCATTAGTTAAATCAACGCTAAGGTATCAATTGGGAAGGTTTATGCAGAGTAAGTACCGAAGTCCCACCTTAATCAAACATATATTGAGCGATAGCGTAATGTTAAGGAAATAGCGAACCCATAGGTTCGCTACACATTTATATGCTTAGCATATCCAGGAAGTCTATTGTTGAATCATCCCGCTTTATATTTTTGCTGCCAATTTTATTCGCTGCTTCTTTTTTCTTAAGCGCTTTGAGTTCTTTCTCAGAATTCACACGTTCCTTAAGCATAACCAATCGTTCAGTAAGTCGGACAACATGACGTTGAACAGCAACCTCATCTACTGGTGCCCCAACCTTTTCATCGAGTGGAACCGGAATGAAGACCTTGTTTTTATAAGGCATCACAGCTCGTTTCGATGTGTTTTTAATTGATTCAAGCACTTTACCTCCAGCCAACTCGACGCCTTTAGTTAGTTGTAAGTCTGTGTGAATTGTTCTACTGCGACCAAACATAGTGTGATTAACCACCAGCTCTAAGGCGATCATTTCAGCATAATGGTCAGGGTAATTCATAGCTGCTCGCATCAGGTCATTCGTACTCCCCATAATACAGAACTTACAACTCAAACGCTGGTTGCCAGTATTGCCTCCGCACGCCCTGTCACCGTATGCAGGGTGTGGTTGTTTACCAGCCTCTAAAATAGTTTGGTAGACTTCCGACTCTTCCAGGTGAAAGCAAGGCATCCAATCGAATACGACGCGTTTACCTGAATTAAGTGTTAGTTGCTTATTAATCCACAAAGGGTTTTTCATAGCTCTCTTAGCACTTTCTTCAGCACGCAGGCCTGACACATTGAAGCCATGGGTATAACCATGCTCATTCATGTAGCGTTTAATAAACGAATAGATGGGTGATGTTTTTAGGTCCGATGTACACTGGCGGAACTTGGGTGATGGAAACATTCCTCGCAATAGCACCATATCAACAAAGTCTTTACGTTCATTTAGAACGATGTGAAGAGGGTGCTCAATATTTTCTTTAATATGTTCAACCACTCCATCATGCTCCACAGAGCCTAACGTTGCATGCACGACAACTATGCGCTCCTTTGGCACTAATCGCAGCAAGTACTCATACATTGCTGCACTGTCTTTACCTGCGCTGTGAGAGCAGAAGAATACACTCTTAGGGTTTTTCGCGTGATGCATAATGATAGCTTCACGCTCAGCAACCATTTTGTCAGTTAGCTTTTCAGAGCCATTAATATCAAATAAGTCTTTGTTACACATCGCGTTACCCTCGCCTTGAACATGTAACTAAGATATCAACCCACCATAAAGCGGCAGTAAAAGAGCTCTTTTCCTTCATCTAGACAATGTGTTATCGAGCGATAGCGAGGAGGAGAATAAAGAGGGGGCTTTAGTGATTTACATAAAACACTAAAGCCAAAAAGGGCGGCTATCTTTAAGCCATAGCCAGCTTAGCTTTAATCAAGTGTTAGGTGAGGGTTTAGAAACCCATTGCCAATTGCCGCATTCTCAAACCTTCATTCAAACTTGCAGCCGCATTCAGTATATGCTTTCTAACACATTTCATAATTTTGTCGTGCATAGAGTAACAAATACTCTGGCCTATAATTTGAGACGCTTTATCAAGTGGTGCCCATTCCAAGTCGAAAGATTCAGGAATATTGTTAATTGCCTTTTGAACGGATACTGGGAGCCTGTAATACCGACCTGAACGCTCACAGATTACGGCATCCTTTGGGCATTGCGATTGAGAGCGAGCCAGTGTCGGTGAGAACCCTTTACTTTCACTTATAATTCTAGCGCGACCCGTTGATAAGGCGTCTTTAATTACTTTTGTATCAGTAACGTCCATCTCTACGATTTCATCCCAATGGGGCAGAATTATATTATCCCAAATATTAGCCGACTCGATTTTTTCTGGCATTGGGAGGTCGATAGGGGCGTCTAATGTCGATGCTATGAGATACATACGTTTTCGTAATGAATTGCCACCTAGCTCATTAGCCTTAAAAACGCCTTGGCTAACTTTATATCCAAGCCGCTTCAATTGAAGCGTTAAAATATCATTAGAGGCACTATTTATGAACCCTTCTACATTTTCAATCACAAGGACCGGAAATTTAATTCTCTTGAGAATGTTCAGCATAGGAATAAACATATCGACTGTACTGTCTAGCTCTTCTAAGGCTTTCATTTTTGACTTATTGTTTTTTAAGTTAGAGAACTCTTCACAAGTCAAACTGAAATGACCGACAGTGATAGGGGTGTCACCAATAAGCTCAGCGAGTGTTTCAGGGATTATCTGGTAAATATCTTCATTAACAAGAACGCGTGGAGATGAATTAACAAGCACTGACATACAATCGAACTCAGTGTAGTCCGAGTTATCACGCTTATCTTGCGGCCTAAAACTTAGTACAGTATCAACGGAAAAGTTATTAGATTCCAACGCGTGACAATCAACACCCCCTGTCATAGCTACGAGTGTATTGATCTTAGTATTGCTATCTACCCTTTGAAGCAGCTCATACTGCTCTTTAATTATAGGCTGAAACAAAACCTCCCCTTGACGAAAAGTAATGTGAACAAACATACATTCAGGGCCAAGCGCAAAATTGATATGGTGTTGGCTTGATATTTCTATCAAACGCTCTTTTCTACCCGCTACGGGGTTTAAGGGGTTCGCTGATCGTGATTTGTAAGTACGTGAATATACTTTTTTTGTCTTCGCATCATTTTTACCGGCTAATCTGACTGAAATACCTTTGCCTTCACCTAGAGGGGTTTCAACAACTTTCTTTGAACCATCAAAACCAAAAGCCACCAGCCAATTACTAGAAAGTGTAACTCTTCTTTTACCGTTACATGTTCTTAATTTCAGCTGCTTTGTAGCAACCTCTGGTATATTTACAGATATTTCTTTAACGAGTGTCGAAATCTTAGAAAGTGACATATAAACCTCAATTATTTTCTTAACATTTAAAATAATGATATAGAAGCTGAAATAACATGCAGGAAAGGACACCCGATCTACATCATACTTTGCGAGTTGTTGGAAATAGAAAAGCTCATTGAATAATGAGCTTTTTATTGAATTGTTAACTATGTACTAAGCCAAGGCGTTTCGCTTTTTTTATTACATCTCGATAAGTAGTAGGGTGCTCCAATCGGTAAATAAACCGTGCTTTTGCGAATCCAGTTAAAACTTTTTCACCTGACTGAACTTGCTTAAGCTGCTCCTCCAAGTCCTTACGAACACCGAAATCCAACCAATCCAACATTTTGGCCGCACTTATCATCCCGCTATGCGCTGATTTAGTACAGCGCACTTGAACGTTGTTACCTCTCATTTGCTCACGCGCATTACCTCTAGCTGCGCCCCATTGCTCTTTTGTTAATTCATACGGGAAATCCACATCTATATTCATTCCACCCCCTCATTATATGATTCAGTAAGAGAATCGACTATCAAGCTAAACCCTCGCCATGATTTATATTTTGCTTCGACTTCTTTCAAACTGGGGAAAACTTTAGGCACAGCAAACCCATTACGATAAGCCTTTACAGATGCATTCATGACGGTCATTTCCCACTGACCATCATTTAGCTTCTTAAGCGTAAATTCATTACCTCTGATTTTTTGTGTAAATGTAACAGGGGAATGCATAACGATCGCACTTAACATACTACCTCCTTACGAGTGCTAGCGAATATCATTCGCTAGCATATTGTTTACGCTGCTTGCTTTTCTTCTAGCACGCTAAGACCATTATTCTCTAAGACCTGCTCGATTAACGCATTCAAGGTGCCTTCTGGTACCTTCAAGGTTTCGAACTTCTTCTGACCAAACCGTGACGCCTCTAAAAGCAATGTTTTAACACCAGCAAAAGCAGAGTACGCTTTAGATTTATAACCACCTTCATGAGTCACCTTATAAGGGCAGACACTGACGTAGTAGCCTCTTGCCTCATTTTTATAGTTGAAATAGTTGATCCCCCCCTTAGCGAAGTACAATTCCACTTCAATTACATTAACGTCAGAATTCCCAGTTACCGGAATTTCTTTAACTAACTTTCTACGTGCAGTCATAGGTTCTTCCTCATATATGGTTGCTTTTTAATTTTGATATAACCAAGGTAGCAAGAGGGGAGGGCGGTGCAGGAAAAGTACAGAACACCTTTCCTAATTCGAAATAATTAATTTACTAAGTGATAACGTGTAAGTAAGGTTGAAAGCCTTACAAATAGTCTTTCCATGAGAAAAGTTAAGAAATTGCAAAGCTTCTAGCTTCACATTTTCATCGTCCTTCCTGAAAAAGAAATCCTTTCCATAAGGGTCGTAGCTTACAATAGGTACATCCACACCATATGGAGCCGCTGTTACTGATGAAAGCAGCCCTTGCGCATAAGCATGAACATTTTTACGCCCTTCACGGCGCACGCGAGCCTGTCCTGCAGCACTAACAATGAATGTAACATCTGACAAAGCCAGCTCATCAAGGTGCCCAACAACCTTGTTCTTGTACTCACCAGAGGTGGCAAGAATAGACCATTTACCGTTGTTTAAATTGCGATAAACCCGTACTTTGTCACCAAGTGAAAATGTGCGCCCTTTAAATCCATCAATCATGATGTAACCTATATCTCTTAAACTTAACTGTAGAACAATTATATTTTTTACTACATTTTTAACAGTATAAGTCGCCACTACATTAATTCATTGAGCATGAAGTAGATGGAAATAATCGATTCCTAAATCTTGCTGTCCAACGTTGGACACATATAAGTGAGGTTGTTGCAGTCAAAATTTAAGGCGTGTATTTCAGGTGTCCAACGTTGGACACCCCTTAAAATTTTCTTTATAAATCCACCCGCCCAACGTTGGCATGCAAATTCTAAGCGAAAACAGCTTATTACTGCCTTTACAAGCCCATTAAAGTGGAATATATTTCCATGCATGTAGAATATTTAACTTTCAGCGGAAAAGCTACATACTAACTAGACGGTAGCTTACCTCTTTCACACTTAATAATGATGGGAATATTATGGGTTCTGAACTGGATTTAACTAAAACAGCTAAGTTAGCAAAAGCGAAGCTAAATCAGCTATCAACTGGCGTAGAGGAAGAGAAGTTTATTGCAGGCGTTGGTGGCTTTGACCAACGTTACACTAAAGCAAGTGTGCACAAAATATTTCCTGACTTAACAAGAGCTGTTGTAGATAACACCGTTGCAGCAATGGAGGCCGATGGTTATTCATTCCAACGCAGAGGTAAAGCTTCAAAGGAAAACGCTTTAGCTAGTTACGCATTATCAATTGAAGATGTAATCAAGATTTATGAGTACCGCAATACAGAGAAATTCCGAGACAGAGGCTATGATGCTGTAGTGACTTTTCTAGCAAACCTCAAGGGGGGCGCATCAAAAACAGTCAGTGGTGTATCTCTTGCTCAAGGCCTTAGAACAGCCCCTGACCTAGTACCTTATGACCTTCGCATACTGGTTATTGATTTAGATCCGCAAGGTTCTGCCACCATGTTTATGAATCATAAACTTGCTTTAGAGCGCGTAGATACAACAACCGCACAAGCAATGATGAACCAATTGACCAGAGAAGAAATTCTTGATGAATTTGTTTTCGACACTACAGTACCAGGCGTTAAACTCATGCCTGCATCGATGGAAGATGCGTTTATTGCGGCGGAATGGGCCACATGCTGTAAAGAGGCTGAAATTCCAGACAATCAAATTTTTACAGCCTTGTATGATCGTGTTATTAGCAAAATTAAGAAAGACTTCGATTTCATATTTGTTGATACGGGGCCGCATATAGATCCATTTCTTTTAAACTCACTGTCAGCTGCTGATATCTGGTTAACACCGACACCACCAGATCCGGTTGATTTAGACTCAACGTTAAAGTTTTTAAATAGACTGCCATCACTCGATAAAATGATTAAACGGAGCGGTGGCAACATCCGAACATTAGCGCACGCTGGTTTCATGACAAAGTTTCAGCAGAACAAGCGCGATAATAAGGATGCTAGAAAGCACATTAAAGCCGTCTTACCAGCAATGCTCGACAAAAGCCTGCCTAAGTCAGATGTATTTAGCCGCTGTGGTGAGACATACGACACCGTTGTTACTATGCAACCACGAAACTATGCTGGTGGTGCAGAAACGCTTGTAAAAGCGAAACAAGCGGTAAATGACTTAGCAGTATCATTTTTTGAATATGCAGAAAGCATTATAGAGGAACAATAAGCCATGGTACGTAAAGTAATTAGACCATCTGCAGACGATGACTTATTAATTGAAGACGAAGGTGTTGTTATCACAGGGCCTGTGACAGGTAAAAGCTACACATTTAAGATGGTTACAATACCAAGTAAAGACATAAAAGCTTGTAGTAAAGTATCTGAATATAATGGTCGTAGTACTCGCCACTTGAGCCTTGCGAGCGTGTCCGACATTTACCCAGAGATTAAAAGGGACAAAAGGAACCAACACCCAATTAAAGCATACGGTTCAAAGCATGCTTTTAATGTTATCGAGGGAACACGCCGTACGCACGCTGTGAGCCTTTTAGATGATGGTACGCTTTATATGCTTTTAACACCCAACATGGATGAAGATGATGTTAAAGCGCTTTCACAGTCGTCAGACAAATACAGCAAGCCTACAACGTTTGATTTAGCGTTTAAAATTAAAGAACTCAATCTTGATGAGCAATCTATCCGCTCTATTGCTGCTGAGCTAGATTGCTCAAAAGGCACGGCTGATAATGCAAAAAAAATACTCACTTTGGGGGAGTCAATATTTGACTTATTCCCAGCGCTAAAGTTTATCGATCTGCGCTTTGTTTTAAATCTAGTAAACATACGCAATGAAGACCCCACTCAGTTTGATAATTGCATTTCACAACTAGATGACTTCAAGCAATTTTTAACTGAGTCTGAACTGAAGCAATACGATGATAACGATGTATTAGATGAATCAGTGTATGTAAAAGCATCAAGCGCTATGAAGTCGCTTATTTTAGCAAAAGTCACAGCACCTAAAACCGCGCCTGCTTTACCTAAAGAGTATGAGTCAATCAAGCAGCAAGATGGAGTCAAAGCGAAGATGAATAACAAAGGGCAATTGGTGCTAACGATTGATGAAAGCGTGTTGAATAATAAAGGCTCCGATTTAGTTAAGTTGCTATCATCTTAACTAACAATCGACATCTACATTCAATTAAACATAACATTGCAACAAATTAAAAAATGGCCGAAAGGCCATTTTTTAATTATTTAGAAACTCAAATCTCTCAATTAATACACCGTCAATCCTCATTTTCCTTCGACCTTTAGGGTCGTATTCCGTGTATTTTTTTGTTTTTCTATGAACACCACCAAGTTCAACTTTTTTACCACCAGCCATGTGTGCAATCACTGAATACTTGTACTTGATCTGAGATGTTATTAACGTCAATTCTTTCAATTCATCATTATCTTTCACACCCAAAACCGAAGCTACTCGCTTAAATTTGGAATTATGATTTTGATGAACACCAACGATTAAATGACATATCTCATGCTTCAGCGTATTCACAAGCAGATCGACTGCTGATGTGTTTAAAAATAGAGAGTTAATTGATATCTCACCGGATGAGTTTGCCAATCCTAAATATCGCTTATGTTGAAATGTGTTAGCACACATTACAGGCTCATGAGCCCATGGTCCTGAAAATAACTTTTTAGCCGCGATAATTTCTTCATTTAGAAGAACGTTTATTTTCTCAAGTGTGATCATCAAATTTTCAGCGTGGATACCCCTTCCGAAAGAGGGAGGGGAGGAACGCTGCTCCTCGTAGTAGATTTAATATTCTTTACACTCACATAAAATAGTGTAATCTTGTGAGCTATGAAAGAGAGAGCTTATAAATACCGCATATACCCAACAAGCGAGCAAGTAGAATTACTTGAGCGCACTTTCGGCTGTGTGCGATTTGTCTATAACTCAATCCTTAAATGGCGTACCGATACGTTCTATAACGAACAAACCAAAGTGAATTACAGCGCATCCTCTAGCAAGCTAACTGAACTCAAAAAAGAGCCTGAGCTATCTTGGCTAAATGATGTCTCATGCGTACCACTTCAACAATCGTTACGCCACCAACAAACCGCCTTTAAGAATTTCTTTGAGGGTAGAGCTAAGTACCCAACCTTTAAAAAGAAACGCTCTAAACAGTCTGCTGAGTTCACCAAATCAGCATTTAAGTACCGTGACGGACAGCTATATATTGCTAAGTCCAAACAACCACTTAATATTCGTTGGAGTCGTGAACTACCAAGCGAACCAACCACTATTACTATCAGCAAAGACAGCGCTGGCCGTTATTTCGTTTCTTGTCTTTGCCGCTTCAAGCCTAAACCACTGCCGATTAGTAAAAATACAGTCGGTATTGATTTAGGTTTAAAAGATCTTGTTATTACCTCTGATGGGTTAAAATCTGGCAACCCCCACCACACCAAGCGATACGCTAAGAAATTAGCGAAAGCGCAACGTATCCTTTCTAAGAAAATGAAAGGCTCTGCCAACTTCCATAAAGCCAGAAAGAAAGTTGCTCGTATTCAAGCGAAAATCGCTGATTGTCGCCGCGACTTTACCCACAAACTGACTTCGCAATTGATAAAAGAAAACCAATTGATTAGCTGTGAAAGTCTGAGCGTTAAAAACATGATAAAGAATCGCAAACTTGCCAAAGCAATCGCTGATGCTAACTGGTCTGAGCTTGTACGCCAGTTGGCATACAAGGCAGACTGGTACGGACGCACACTTGTTCAGGTTGATAAGTGGTATCCAAGCTCTAAGCGCTGTAATTGCTGTGGTCACGTTGTTGATTCCTTGCCGTTGCATGTAAGGAGTTGGGATTGTCCTAGCTGTGAATCTCAGTTAGATCGTGATCTCAACGCCGCGTTAAATATCAAAGCGGTCGGGCAGACCGTGTTAGCTTGTGGAGCGTAAGTAAGCCTTAATTGGTCACTCGACCGTTAAGCAATACGCCGTGAAACAGGAATCCTCTAGCGAATTAGCTAGGGGAGGATGTCAAAACACTTCTCTCTCTTAAATATTTAAATGTTAAGCTTGGGCCTAAGCAACAAGATTAATGGATGTGTCCAAGATACTCTCTAAAGACAATGCTGCAGTGAAAGTGCCTTTGATAAAGCAGGGGAGGGGTTTAACAAAACCGATTTAATTTAATAAAAATTAATTTAACTGTTGTTTTTTGAAACTTAAAAAATCAAAATAATTAAGAACAATTATCTTTTTTTGTTAAATATATAAGAGACTTCAAACCCGATGATAGAACAAATCACGCCAACAAAACTAGAAATTAACCTACATGGTGTAATAACAAGTTTAACCTACTTAGGAATTAATAATTGGCAACTATCTTTTGGTAAAAAAACAATAAAAAACATTAGACTAGGGAAGTACAAAGCGTTGCATTACTCTTCATTTGAGAAGCTTGAAAAAGAGCACCCGCACTGGAAGGGGGCGAACATGTTATTTAATGTGGCTGAAAGTGAAACTTTGGAAATTATGCATTAAAAAAAGGGGGCAATATTATTGATATTGCCCCCTTAAAGTTGGGAATAAGTGTCGATGGGTTTCTTACTCAATTGCTGAGAAAACAGGGTAGGGGGCCAAAACAAGCGAAACTAACTCTTCTAAGGAACTTGCCACAATCAGTTCAGATTTAGCCACATGTAAGTCTCCACCGTTGTAATCAATTTCCAGAGGTTCAGATGGTGTTGAGTATTGTTTACTCAAACGATTTAAATTTGCTTTTAATGAGCCTTTCTTCACAAAGAATGTGACTCCATCAATTTGGGCGAACGCCGGAAAGCTTGCAATAACTTCTGCAACAAGCTCATCAACGGAATACGCTCTGATAATGCTGCTCTCTTTAACGTAATAGTCAACATCACCATAATCGAGCATCAAGGGCTCATTTTCCGTCGAATATTTAGATGCAAGCCTGCTAAGATTCTCCTTTAAAGAGCCTTGCTTGACCAAAAATGTGAATACTTCAGTGTCTACTACTTTGCCATCAATTGTTTCAGCTAAAAGCTGCTTATCCCTAGATAACAACTGTAGCTCTTGTTCAGTAACTGCCACGCCACCAGCAGGCATAACAGTATCTATTACTGTAATATCGCTTTGGCCCTTCAAGTATTGAACTTGCTCTTTGGATACGGTAATTGAACCATCTTTATTGAGAAGGTAATCCTGCCCTCCAACGTTTAGCGTTTTACTTTGAGTAAGTGAGCAGCCAGCAAGTAGCGTGCAGCAGGTAAAACTTAATAAATTGAGTATTCTCACTTTAGCCCTTTTTTAAAAATCGTTTTGACCGTTTATAATGGATGCAAAGTAAACATTCATCCAAAAGGTGAATATTTAGCAAAAAACATTAAAGTTACTATTTTACGGAATAGGGACTTTAGCCCCATTAACGTCATAGAAATTAACTAAGCTTAAATCAGAGTCACTGATGAATTGACTCATCTCTTTTTCAAAAGTCAGGTTAAGTTCTCTTTCAGCTCTTGTAACTGCAACATAATACAGCCGCCTTTCATCCTCTAAGTGGGCCACAGCGTCATTCTTAGCTTGTATGATGGATTCTTTCTCTGTGAGCGGTATGTTTTCATGGGATACGTCAACAATCCACACAGAATCCCATTCAAGGCCTTTTGATGCGTGCATGGTTGCTATTGTGATCACTTCTCTATTTATTTCAGCGGTATCATTTTTGATTTGCTGGTGGATTTTGTCTAATGCTTCAACACGCTTTTTAAATGTACTTCCTGACAGTCGCTTTGTAATAAAGTCAGAAAATGACCGCACTCGCTTGGAAGCGAACTTTGTCATCCGGTACTCAATTGCTGTGATGATTGCTTTTTGTGTTTTAAACACATTTTCGTCATCTGCATACCTTCGCCAGGTTTGCATATTATTTAAAATCGTATTGGTTGATGTAGACAAGCCCTGTTTGTTTAGTTCAGAAATATCCAATTGAGAGGGTTTGATAATTTTTCGTTGAGAAAAATATCGCTCAAGGAAAACAAGATTTTTTTCACTTTCTCCTTGCCAAGCAAATACATCGATTAAATTAGTTACATCTTTATCAAGGATGACGCTAATTAGCAGTTTTGCATACGCTAAAACATTGTAGTCAGATAAAAGGCCACCTTTTGCATTTAACCTTTGATATTCAATACCTTCATTTCCTAATGCAACTTCAATATCATTCGCTTGCTGATTTGTTCGACAGAGTATGGCCGTGTTTTCAGCGCCATGTGCTAATTTTGTTGTAACTGACTCTACAATGCCGTCATGCTCGTAAATATTGATAACACCAGGCTTGCTTGCATCGAAAGCATTAAACTCCTTAGGAACACGATGATTGTTTTTTGTTATAATTGACTCTGCATACTTCAAAATTTTAGGCGCACAACGGAAACATGTATCAAGTGTGTATTCATCGGCATTAAAATCATTTTTTAAGTTTAAAAAGTTGTCATATCCTAAGCTACCTGCGAATCGGTAAAGACTCTGATCATCATCTCCAATACCAATAAGAATAGAGTTACCGAGTGAACCATGCTGTTTAAGCCATTGATATTGCAACTGGCCTGTGTCTTGATACTCATCAATAATGATGTGGTCATATGCGTAAGGACGTATCTGCCCTGCTTCCATTTTTGAAATTAATAGCTTTGCTAATGTTTTTAAATCAAAGGATTGAGGGTGAGTGTTTGAAATGATTTTTCTGTATAAATCAAATACAGCTTGATGCTTTTCATTTTCGAATTGAATTAACTTAGGGAACGACAAGTAATAGTCTAGAATTTCCATGACTTCTTCGACAGTGAAGTCATTTATTTCATTTACGATGCGCAATACCACAAAGTAGTAACTCCCACCAATAAGCAGTTTGTAGCGACTTTGTGTGTGCTTAAAATAAGCGTTTGCCATCGCGACCATAGCAGAGTCAATAGTAGACACTTTAACTCGTCGCATCTGGTCTTGCGTTAATTTTTGAGAAAGCCGCTTTTTCATTTCAGCAGCAGCTGTGCGCGTGAACGTGATATTTAAAATAGAGTTGCTAGGGTTGGTATTAAGTAAGTTCAAACACAGCTCAGTGTTTACATACGTTTTTCCGCTACCTGGTAATGCGCAAATACCACTATGGTTCGATTGGATTTGTGAAACAGCTTTTTGTTTTGGTAGTAACATATATGTTCAGTCGTAACTTTTTTTTGATTATTACAACCGGAGAAGATTAAAACCCTATAAAAGTGAATATTTGCAAAATAAATGGATTGTTAATAGATGAAATAAGGGAAGTGTATTAATTAATCTAATAGTGAATGCAGAGATGCTTCCAGTTCCGACATTGACATTGTAGAAGAGCATTCTAAATATGCGATATGACGTTTCATTGATTCGTTTAAATCTAAAAATTCAACGACAGATTTAGCGTTAATAAGTTTTTCTTCAACACACTTATCAGAGATCCAAGTTAAATAGAGCTCAAGCGTTCTGCTTGTCAAAGTTGAACTTAAAGGCATTGTAAGCTCAGCCTCTTGTAAACTTTCAATTGCCTTTTTAGGCCATGCACCAAACCGCTTGCCTTTAGCTAAAGATTTAAATTCATTTTCAAATGCCTTTATCTGAACATCGCTTATAGACGCTAATGCATTAGCTTTAAATTCTTTATCATATTTTTTAAGCGCTTTAAGGACAATTTTTGCCTTTTTTTGCTTAGACGCAATTATTTTTTCTCTTTCGGCCTTATTGTTTTTATTTTCCTTTGTCATTATTTCATGACTTATCAAGAATTTATCGCATAAGGCTTTTATTTTTTCAGTGCTTGGGTTCGTATAGATTTTATAAGCATAGTTATAAATTTTACTGTTAGATTTGTCTAAAGCGCCATCCACCCAAAGCTGATTAATGGCAGTAGCTATTGAGAAAATCTGATAGGTTAGTTGATCACCTGCTCCATACTTAATTGTTAGGTCTGTTATTATTTCAGATATATAACTTTCTACCATTCTGAAATTTCTGAGCACATTTGATAGCACTGCATTTGGGTACCGAGGCGCTTCACCTTTGGTGACATCGAGCCAGAAATTAATAAGCATAGAGTTTAATTCATCCGGATCGAGTGGTGAATTATCAGAATTAGTTAAAGTATGTGAGGTTTGCTTTAATGCGTGCTTACTGGAAATGACAAATTGAACATGCGTAACTTTTCGACCTTGGCGCTTATGCAAAATGGCGTCAATTTCAAAACCAACATACGGATTTTCATTAATTAGCTTCTTAGCGGCTATCAATGCATCTCTATTGAAAGATTTAAATATTGTTTCGCCATTTTCATCTAAGTAATACTTTTCCAAATTCATGAATTTTTTTAGTTCATTTATCTCGATGAAATTAGTTTGCCCAACACTGACATAGGGTGTACACAACAAAATTAAATTCTTCGCCTGCTCCCCTCCACGACCTTTCAATGATGTAAAGATCTTTAGTTCTATTAGAAAGCGCTCTTTTGTTTTTGTATCTTTGAGAATATCAAGCAACTCTTTAACAAATCTATATTTTAAACTGACAACATTGTTTCTCTTATCAACAGTAATCTCAGATGGGCCGAGAAGTTGAAAGGATTTCTTTTTGAATTGCTGAACCTGTGGGAGATATTCACTACATTTGATAATTGTAGACTGTAGCTCAATGATAAACGTTTCTAAACGATTGAATGAAATACGAGTATCTAAAGTTTGCCAAATCTTATTTAAAGAGATCATCTGATCTGCTTCACCACAATCTTTAATGTTTACATCAGTGATCAAGCAGGCCCAAATTTTAAAAGCAGACAATGAGGTCTTTTGGTGCATTGATAATATTTCACGCGGGGCCATAAAAGAATCACCTGTTTGCTCACCAGGATTCAAACCTAACAAATCGTGATTATTTTTATCTAAACCCAAAACTTATCTGCTTATTAAATTGAAATGTAATTTGATCCTACACATAGAAACCCGTTGATCAACAAAAAAGTGAATATTTTGAAACTTATGAAAAACCTAAAAAATTGAGCTTTAAGAAATAAGATCTTAGATCTTAGATCTCTTTAAGATCTTAAGATCGCACTTTAAATATTGATTACAAATAAGAAAAGTTCAGTTTTATAGGTTTAAGGTGTGTCATTTTCCACTAAAACCGACAAAATAAGAGGTTTAAGGTGTGTCAAAATCCAAAAGGTGTGTCGTTTTCCACTCTCAAACCTTGTTTTTTAGTGGGGATTCACACACCTTTTACTGGAAAGCGACACACCTTTGTATAAAGTTATCCACAGAAAACCTAAAGGTGTGTGAGTTTCCACTCAAAAGTGTGTCATTTCCCACTCCTTTTGCTCTTTATTTATTCAAAGGTGTGTCGTTTCCCACAAAAATAACTTAAATTCTCTCAAAATCTATTTTTTTGGCTTCTCTAATTGATAACTTTTAAAAATTTTTAAAAACTGTAATTTTGAAAAAATAGTGGAAATCCACACACCTTTAAAAATTTTTTGAAGGTTTATTGATGTTGATTTTTGAAAGTGCGTGTCTTATTAAAGTAATTGGTGCGGCCCTCAGTTGCCAAATTCTGAGTGAACAAGGAGTGCTACTTGTCAGGGTCTTTTATTGAAGAGACATGCAAACTTGCTACCTTATTGCTTTCAAACACTAAAAGCATCATGTTATGACACTAGAGCGATTCATTGAACATCAAAAAATGGCGATTTCAGCAAACTTCAAGATGCGTAATGTATCGGTGGCATCTCCAGCGAGAATGAAATTAATAAAAGAGCAACGAAGAAGTACCGTTCGTCGCTATATTTACCAGCTAAGACTGGCTACCAACCCGAAAACAGCTGAATTAGTAGCAAATCAAGTCAAACACAAAATAGGTTAATAGGAGTAAGGATAATGAACGCAAAACCAAACATTGAACAGTTAGCAGAAGCTGTTGGGGTATTACAAGATACGCAAAAAAAGATTGCTCCAATGGCTGCAAAAAGCTTGATTGATGCAATCAAAAACAACAATGTTGAAAATGACTTTTTGCAACTAATAGGCATTCTCCATGGCCAAGGCTTGAAAGCTGAGGATTTAATATTAGCCATACAAAACGAGCTAGAAAAATAGTTGAACATTAGGCTTGCGCAATCTCGCCCTTTCAAGGGCGAGTCAAGCAAGAGGAAACTAGTCTTTTTTCTGACTTAAAGCGCGTGAAGTTTTTATGGCTCTTTCACTTGGCGGTGTGTTTTGGTTTTCAATGTACTGCTTAATTACATCCAAATTCGCGCCGCCGCATGACACGACACAATAACTAGGCGACCAAAAGTGATTTCCCCAAAGCATCGTCTTAATCCGATTCCAATACTCACGCCTTAGCATATATGACGACTTCCCTTTTAATTTGCCAACCAAATTCGATACAGCAACTTTGGGGTGAACAGACACCATTAAGTGAACGTGGTCATGTTCACCACCAAACTCTAAAAGCTCGCAATCCATTTGCTTACAGGTTTCCTCCATTATCTCTTTGGTTCTATCTAACATCTCTTTAGTGAAAACGCCTCTTCGGTATTTTGTAACAAATACTAGATGCGCATTGTTTTTAAATAGGCAGCTTCTGCCTGTTCTCCATTCGTACATTTCATTCATAGACTAGATTGACAATTTAACGCTAAGTGTAATAATAGTTACCGCAATTGACAACCTACTGAAAGACCATGCTAACTGGCATTAAGCTACGTGCTAACCCAACATCACATCAAAAACTGGTTTTAAGCCAGTGGATGGGTTGCGCACGCAGTATTTGGAATGCGAAAGTTGACGAAGAAAAGTATTACCGCACCTTTGCACGTAAATACTACCCAACGGGCACTTATGCCCCAATTGACCAGAAAACATCACAATTCAAGTCGAAGGAGTTAACCCCTTGGCTATCTCGATGCCCTAGTCAGATTATCAGAAACAGTGCGGTTAACTGGTATCAGACTTACCAAAAATTCATGAAAGGCGTGTGTGGGCGACCTAAGCGCAAACCTAAAACTGACCGAGGTAGCATCTACCTTACTCGCGAGGTGTTCCGCTTCGAACGTTGCGAAGATGGGAATTTACGACTATTTATCGGCACGAAGACTAATAATATTGGTTACTTATCCTTTAAAGCGCATGGCAAGTTCGAGATCCCAAACTCGCTATATGTGCGCAAAGAGCGTGGTCAATATTATGTGTCTTTCTGTTATGAAGACGGCAATAGCGAAGAAGAACTTCCTAGCAATGCTGAACATTTGGAATTCTTGCAGGGTTCAACCAAAAAATATCTGGAAGAACATACTATTGGTGTAGATCGTGGCGTGGCAATTCCTGTTCACGCAGGCTCGATAACGTTCGATTTCTGCGAAAATCAGAAATCGAACATGACCAAAGCTGACCGCTACATCAAGCGACTTCAACGTAAGTTATCACGCCAGAAAAAAGGCTCTAGCCGAAGAAACAAAACCAAACATCGCATTGCTACGCACCATGCTAAAAAGGCGAATATTCGAAACGATTTTGCACATAAAGCAAGTCGTTCGTTAATCGAAAGCAAGGCTAAGGTCATAGTGTTCGAGGCTTTACGAACCTCAAGTATGACACGCAAGCCAAAGGCGAAGCAGGATGAACAAGGTCGGTATGTGTCAAACAAAGCCAAGCAAAAGGCAGGGCTAAACAAGTCTATTTTAAACGTTGGCTGGCACATCATAGAGACTTACACCAAATACAAGGCCTACCAAGCAGGAAAAGCCGTCTTCAAAATACCCGCCCCGTATACCAGTCAGGAGTGCGCTAAATGCGATCACACTCACCCCGACAACCGTAAATCACAAGAGCTATTTGTGTGCGGTAACTGTGGCAATACTGACAATGCAGATAACAACGCATCAAAGGTCATAAAGAAACGGGCAATTAACCTAATATTAGACACTGGAACGGTGTTGTCTGACGATGGAGTTCTAATAACTCAGGCAGATAGTGGACGTGGAGGCAATCGTAAGACTAGCCGAGTCAAAAGCTCGACTAGCGGTGTCCAACGAAGCGTCAAAAAAGAAAGGTTAGTAGCTTAGGCTATTATCTTGGAAGCTCGACGCCTTTAGGCGCGAGTAGTTCACGCTTGGCATGTAACAGCAAGAGATCGGCCAATAAAGAAAATGTCTGAGTCGGTTGGTGTTAAATATCGATTTGACGATGGAACAATGCTAACAATTTCAAAGAAAGATGCTAAAAGTGCTTATATGGACTCCTCCTATTGCACAATACCCTTCGTTAATTTTGTCAGACTGCGTGCTTATATGCGGGCTCATAATGAGGAGCTACCTCGGCCCTTTGATGTATTCGCGCCCCTGTGCCTCTTCTCCTACTCGGTGTTTTAACACGCCAGGCACTTTACAGGCTATCAAGGGTGGGTCTAACCGCTTAACGCAGGTTCTTGGTCAATACTGTTGTTTCTGTTATTGAAGGCTAAATATTAATTGGCTAATAAACTGGGTTCATAACTCGTGCCCTTTTTCAGCATGGCATACGCCGTCCGAACCGTTTTATTTGCTAATGCAATGGCGGCGCACTTCACGCCGCGTCTTTCAACTAATGCTTTGAGCCATTGTTCTTTTTTCGTTTTTGGCTCTCGATGCTTTAACTGACTGATAACCGCTCTGGCTCCGAGAAACAAGTGACTGCGTAATGTTATCTCTCCACGGTATTTGGCTATATGACCTATTCGCACTTTTCCACCACTTGAGTGTTGGCGAGGGGTGACACCAACATTGGCTGCCGCATTGCGTCCGCTCGTAAAATGGGTTGTGTCACTTAAGCTTATTAATAAACCAACCGCTGTGATAGGCCCGACACCCTCAAGTGCCAGTAAGCGTTCACATTGCTCATCTTGTTTTACTAAACCTGTCAGTAACTCATTTAATGTTTCTTTTAATGTTGATTGCGCTTTAAATAATTCATAACACTGAGCTAGACACTCCCTTAAACCTGCGGTTAACCCATTATCGCTATCCTCTAGAATCTCAGGGATAGCTTGCCTAAACGCGCATTCTGATTGCTTGATTACAACCCCAAATTCAAGTAACAGGCCTCTGATTTGATTAGCCAGCTGTCGCTTCTGCTTTTCAGCTAAGGCGCGCATGCGCTCTATTGACTGTAAGCTTTGCTGTGCTTGCGTCAGTGATTTACACGGGCGGACATTAGGTGAGAAAGAAGCGGCAGCTATTGCAATGACATCATTTGCATCTGTTTTCTGGCCAACTCTAAATGCTTTGACAAATCGAGGATCTAGAATCACGACTTCATGACCAACACTACGTGCTTTGCGTGCCCAATAATGAGCACCACCACATGATTCCATAACAACTTTACAGCGAGGTGACGTAGTGAGTATGGTCAGTAGCTCTTTTCTGCCCACCGCTTTATTACTTTGAAGTTTTTGATGAAAAAACTTACCGACTTGAAAAACATTTTTTGCCAAGTCGATGCTAATTAGGTTAAATTTAGACATGTATGGATTCCTTATTGGTAAAAGTAATTGTCCAATCTCTTTATACCGTACTCACCCCATTTGGGGGAGGAGTCCATACATCTCCTAAATTTACACCTGTTTGGAAATTGGACTAATTTTAAAGTGACAGCAAATAATACATCGCTAAAAACAATAGCATTAAGTAGTTTATTCCTTACCGCATCAATTGTTTTATATGGGGAAGTTTCAGATGATTATATAGAGGTGACTGGGCATAACTATGAATCAATACTGTTGCAGCTTGAACGGTATGATGACGCTCATTTGTTGGATTTAGCAATTAAAAGTATGCAAAACGGAGAGTTTTCACGCTCAGAATCTTTGGAGTTTTTTAGTTATGCTGTGAAGGCGCATTCGCCCATTGAAATGGCGCCTGTTTATAGAAATACGAAATCTCAAGATGCCTACTCACTCGATATTAGTAAAACAAAATTGCTAAACTTCATTAATAAGCAGAACCCAGAGCCAGAAGGGGATCAGATGACATTGGTTAAAAGTGTTTTAGAATAAAATCACTGAGTCAAAATACTTTTTCAGGTCAACCTCTGGCCATAAAACATATTTGAAATATGGGTATGATTGGAGCTCACGACAAAGCTAGAAGTGTATAATCTAAGTCATAGCCCATCATCCACTCGCAGAAATTAGGATCGAGACCACCCTCATTTACACCAAGAGACATAATAGAACCCACTAAACCACCAAGTTTGCCAGGTCTTGTTAAACGGCTTTTGCACGTAAAATTATTATTACCATCTTTCGCAATTAAAGTTGAATACAACCCCTTAAACTCATTGTTTGTTGGATTTAGCAAAGTGTCTCTACATTCAGACTCATAAAGATAACGACCTCTCAAACAACCTGCATCCGCCATTTTTATATAGCCGTATTTGTTTTTACTGTTACTGTTGTTAATGTTTGAAATTTCTGACTTTTTATAAGCATCATCGAGAGTTATCAGTTTTAACTTTGATATAGCTTCATTTTCAGCATCAAGCAGGACGTTAAATATAGCTTCTGCAATATCTGGGATAATCGCATTACCGAGTGAGTTGATTCGCTTCGTTCTGTATTTAATTGAACGTGGCACCTTAACGGTTGCGAAGTCCTTTATCCATATTTCATCTTCGTGAGGGAGGGGGAGTTTGAACTCACCATATTTAACAGTGTATCGCTTCATTGAATTAAATATATCAATTCCTAGCTTCCCTACGTTAGTAGATGGTAAGTAAGCTACAAGAAAAGTACGGTGTCTATAATGTGGGTAGCCAAAAGCAGTAGCAGACACAGTTCCCCATTGCGCTTCGTAACCTAAACTTTCTAGTTGCGCTAAAATCCTATCTAAACCTCTGTTTACAAGATTTTTCGCATTCTCAAACACACAGTATTTAGGCTCAAGGGCTGAAATTATTCTTAACTGCTCTTCAACTAACGAAGATGATTCACCTTCAATACCAGCGTTAGAGCCAGCTAAGTTAGCTTGTGAAACATTTTGACAGGGAAAACCACCCGTAATGATATCAGGGAATTCAATAACACCCTCGTAAAAATCTTCAATACATAGCGAACTAAATCCATATTTCTCGCATGGCACAAAGTCCTCACGCTCTATCAGGTCGCTGTATGGATGGCTCTGCTCTGATACGCAGACATTCTTAACATCGCCAGCGTTTTCAAGCTCAAGTTTTTGCTCAATTAACTTGCAGTTGAAGGTATCTATTTCAGAAGTAAAAATTGTACTTATCCCGACTCGATCACCCGCAACAACAAAACCACCAAGGCCAGTATATAAATCTAATTTTTTCATTGATAGCACTCCAAGTAATTATGTAACAAAGATACATAATATTTATGAAGCCATCATAATAAGTAACTCACAGTCGTTTTGTACGAGCGACAACTATAAATGCTCTAAATTAAATCAATGAGAGCTTCTTAAATAAAAACCTAGCTCCTCACACAAAGGAACCCAGCCAAGATCAAGTAATTTTTCATTATCGATAACCATTCCATCAAGTAAATCTGTTAGGCCAGCTGTTACATTTAAAGAGCCGTCTGTTATGAACATTAATGGCAACGAGCCATGAAATTTATTCCATGATGCTGAGCCGTCAAATTTAACTCCAACCTGCGGGATGGATGGTGATGGCTTGATGCGCTTGATCTCAGTGTTTACAGGTAAGCATTCTAGGTGCGCTTTAAGTTCTATTAATTTCGTTTGCCACTGGCTAGTGCTGTACTTTAGCACCGGTGGCTTATCAAAGTTATATGCAATTATGCGAAGAGCTGAATCAATTGAGTGCTTGTCATAGCGCTGCTTTCTAGTCCATTTCATATGTAGCATTCGCGCATGACTATTAAACATTCTTATTTCCCTAAAAATCTGGCTAGGATTTTTCATTGGGTGGGCCTCAAACATTAAAGGATTAAGCTTTACTTGTGGGCCTGAACTCAAGTGCACTTCTTTTGGCTTGTTGTGCTTATCCAAAAATGACTTAAGTGAACGTTTATTCTCATTTATCAAGGAAACAATAGAGCTGATCTCATCGATAGGTCCATCCTGTTTTAACGCAAAGTAGCCAGGATAAATAGATGTTTCTTTACTGTTATCAGGGGATATACATTCAAAATCGGAAAACACATCAGCTGCAGTTCGCATTGATGTAATTTGCTCTACCACTCTTGCTCCACGCTTTTTTTCCACTTTGTACACACAATACTTATCAACCACACTGTCTTTCATTAGAGATGAGGTAAGTAATGCAATGCTTGATTCAATGTTGCTGTATAAGCAGTCTAGTTCCAATCTCAAAGATAAATCCATGGTAGCCTTCCTTAATTTTTTAACGCATTGAAGCCAAGTGGCGTGAGAAGCTGTGGGGTGTCAAATCGCGCTTTATTGTTGAACTCCCAATTTGATAATGCATCAATTCCGCGCTGATAAGTTGCATTATCATGCGGATTGTTTTTCTCACTGATGCGAAGTGCCTCTGTCAGTATTTCAATCATGTAACTTAAATCTTGGACGATATCTACGTAATGCACATCTTTCATAACTCCCTTCACACAGACCTTTAATTTTAAGCCAACCTGACAATAGCCATCTGCCTCGCACTCACTATCAAACACGAACCAGATGATTTTATTGAGTGATTTATTTTCAATAAACTTTACAGTGTTGGACATGTCTGAAATTGGTTGTTGCTGAGATTTAGATTTATTAACTAACACTTTCCAAGGTACCTCTCAATTGAGTTACACGCTATAACTCTGCTGCTATTACAAGAGTTGTAGTAAAACAAAGAGTTGCGAATTTTAATATAGCAAATTGATTGAAAAGTAAATTTACTCTCTCTTTTTTGTAACGCACACGCCCCTGTGCCAATCTGATATGCGCTAAATAAAAGCAATCGTGTAATGGTATCTTTAGGTTGAAGCGAGTTGTAACCGAGAACGTCAATGCAACCGTTGTACTGCTGATACCAACCATCGGCCAGATGAAGAGGTGGATTGCCTGCACTTCCTTTTTTATCTATGCGTGTGAATTTGTCACCGACATTAAGCAACTCGCCTCCATTCATAAAGAAAGGTTCTTCGTTACTCACGAATTGAGCATTCGTTTCGACCAATAAGCACGTATCCAATGTACACAAATTGTACTCATCTTGATTTAAAATCTGTTCCATAATTAACCATAAAATATGACCGGACATACAAACTAGCACATATGAAAATCCACTGCAGAAAAAGACCCCCACATCATTTTGTGAAACATGAGTGAAAATTAAATAGATTTCATTGCTTGTAGTGTTGCAGGTGTAACATTGAAGGCTTTGATTCCCACTATTCCAGCATTGGCTTTTTCCTCTGTGTAGCACTGGGCAAAAATCCTACTGAATAAAAAAGTGAAAAAAGTTTAAAAAATAACTTGCATTTGTTCGCAAATGCGAACACGATAAGCTCAGAGCTTACGCAATGGTGCGAAGCCACTCTAAAGAGAGATTTAAAATGACTACATCAAATCAAGCACAGCAATTCCTAAACTCAAACCCGGCTCTACTATTTTCTAAGACAGTTTTAGATGATGTTGATAAATATTTAGAGCTTGTTGAAACTGCCGTTGTTCATAATCACGAATTAAGTGAAGGTGAAGTTTCTATTTTTTCTGATGGCAGCTGTATCGTTCGCATCGAAGAATCTATCAAGGTTTTAGCAGACTTTGATACAGCACTAGATACTGTTGAATGGTATGCAGATGAATACGTAATCATTAATGCAGATGCGTTAGTGAAAGATTGTGGCGATATTGTTTTTCAAGATAGCTACGGAAACGGTGTTACATTATACAATAACGAAAGCTGTGCAACTTATAGTGAACTTGCAGTAAAAGCAGGCTTAGATTTTTCAAAGTACATCGGTATTTACTTTTAATTTTATTTATAACAAAGCGGCTGCGACCGCTTTTTAGGCGGGGCATTTATGAGCTGGCAAAAACTAAATAATTTTGAGTTACAGGCGTTGCGTAAGTTGCTGTACCTTGATGTGAGCGAAGCGGCTGAGTTCGTTGGTAAGGTGGCTAATCGCACTTGGCAGTATTGGGAATCTGGTCGTAGCCAAGTGCCAAAAGATATTGATTATGAAATGTATGGCCTACTGTCACAAAGAAACCAACTAATAGATGAGACACTGCTAGAAACGCATGAGCAAGGCGATGTGGGAGTTTTAAAGTGTTATCACACATTTGATGCTTTTGTCGTTGATTATCCGCACTGTACCAAGCTTATGTGGCGTTTACATCAAAGCGTGTTAGCGCACTTCTTTGCTGAGGGTGGAGAGGTTGGCTTAGAAGCAGATATACCAGTCAACAAAGAGTCATATATTTATAAATGGTTCAACGGCTTAACAGAGCAGCAAATTGAAGATGCCAAGGTCCAAGAAATATTTAGAAGAAAAGGAATTGTTGATTAATGTCTGTTTTGCTCTCTCTAAAAATAGGCGCTCGCACGTATGAAGTAACCGAGCAAACACGGTTCTTTTGCAATGCGTCCACGGTGCAAATGTTAGATACTGGTTTGAAGCAGCCGCCAGTGCTACGCGCTAAGCACATCAAGCAAATAAACCAGTTTGAGCGCCTGCAGCATGATCACACATTCGGTCAAACAATCTCAGTATTCAGCTTGAAGTAAAACCAAGGTCGCACAGCGGCCTTTTTTGTTTCCCCGCCCTGCCAATATTCCAACACCCATGCCGTATTGCATGAATTGCCTTGTTATTGCACTGTGATAGTGTAATCTATATTGCATTGTCAAATATTAAGGCTATGCAACTAAAAGATGTTAAGGCAGATATTCACTGAAAACGACATCGATTCACTCTTTAATAAAGCCTGTGTGGGTAAATATGAGCTTAAAGATAGATACCTAGTAAGCCAACTCGCATATGTTCCTTTGTCGCTCACTGAGCACAATTTGCTGCGCTTGCACCAGCTAATTAGCGATAAGGGCGAGGTCTACAGAAAGTGGGTTTTACCATCGGCTTTTAGTCGCAATAAAAAAGATCGAGTAATCGAAGTGCCAGAAGTGTTTTGTCAGGCGCTTGAACAATATCTTGATTGGTACGAACGGCAAGACCTGCCGCCAGAATACAGGCACAACCTGAATACTTTTAGAGGGTTTAGCAAATACGCCCCAGCTTTACTTAATGACAGATTAAGCGGCTTTGCTATGAGCGAGCGAGCCGTAAAAACGGGCATTAACATTCAGCCTACGAACCTGCGAACCAAGGTTAATACGCTGCTCAAAAAAGCTGGTCTTGATTGGGCTACAGCGAAAACATTTGAGGACTCACTAATCATTCACTTAGCAAAAAATGTTGATCATGGTGTGGTCGCTGATTTATTTGGGTATAGCTCACGGCAAGTTGTAACAGATAAATATAACGGTAACTTGTTGCAGCTATCAGACGCTATCAATGGTGTGTATTCACGCATTAAAGTCACAGGACATTAAATGACATTAGAGCAATTAGAAACGCTTGTTAAGCTAATGCGAGGCGATATGAATAGCCTTGCGGTTCAATCTGCCAAGCTGGTACTTGTTGATGGTTTAAGCCAAGCAGAAGCGGCAACAAAGCTTGGTACAAAACCTAATACCGTCAACAACGGTGTTAAGCGATATAGCGAAGCAAACCAAGAAATAAAAAAAGTGTATTTTATCGACAATTAACGCTTGCTATACACGTCTAGGCGTGTATACTTGGTTTCAAGTTAAGGGTTTACTGCCGCACAGGCAGCTTAGTTAATCAAACTAAAGGCTAATAAGGAATTTGAAATGAACACTTTAAGCATTTTTAAGCAACCTGATAATAACGACTTTTTCATGGCAGCTTTCAACGAGGAAGAAGCTTTAAATTTGGCACATAAAGGCTCTTATGCTGATGCAATAAATGAGGCACTTTGCGTATGGGGTCTTGATGTAGACAGCGTTATTGTTGAAGTCGATGCGGAAATAACCTTCAACTATGACTATGGCGATTATGGCTCACACGATGGTTTTTTTAACGCTGTCGTTTTAATGGGTGATGAAGCTTATCACTTTCAATGCTGCACTGACGAAAACGGTGAAGTAGATTTTGACGATTGCGGTTATATGGAAGGCCTGTGCGGTGACTGCAATGATAAATTGGCTGCTGTTGTTGGTTGGGATGGTGTGTTTTCTTTATTAAAAAGAGCATACGAAGAATATAAATAATTACGGGCGCTTAGCGCCCCTATTGGAATACAAAAAGTAATGGCGAAATTAATAGATATTTTAATTAATGATCCCAATTTCACGTTTTGGGCTGCGGCAACGGCTGTAGTCCAAACAGAAGATAAGCACATTAGGGCTATTGCGATTGATGGTGAAGATATCAATGAGGGTTTCCCTATTCATCATTATCATGATGGTGTTTTAGCTGATGATTGGCAGACGGCCATAATATCTAGGCAAGCATTTGCAAATGCAATAGGTGTAACTCTTGGTGAGTATGAAGGGGCTTTAATCTCTAAAGCGGCGGCTGATAAATATCCGCATAAGCTTGCAAGAATTAAGCAACCCCCATTTAGTGAATAGTGTATTGTAATAACGGGGATCAGAATATGAACTTTTGGATTAAGACTTTTTGCAGTTTTGTACCTTGGTTTTTTTTGGTAGCAACTTATTTTTATTACCCATTTTCTGATGATGTAGCCCAGTTTTTTTCAATATTACCTATGGCCTGTTTCGCGGGATGGTTACAAGTAGTCATTTACCTTAAATTCGGCTCTAAAAGTCTATTCAAAGAACCGAAATACAAGCATTTGGAATAAGTTCTATGACTATGTATCAAGCAGGACAAAGGGTGTTGGTAAAACAACTGCACCATCAGCATAGCATTGATAAAAAGCAGACGTTCTTAGGCCGTGTAGTTGTAGTTGTTAGTAGCAGGGAATACAAATCTGGCACTAGATACTTTTTGCGTTTAGCTGCTTCGCCTAAACGCACCATTTTTTTGAATGAACAATATTTAGAAGTATTGGGTGATCAGGTTCTTCATAGAAATGATGCTCATTATTTTGATGTTGATTCCGCTAATGACATTAATGCTTTTGAACCCGAATTACGTGTAATTCACTCGATACCTATGCATCTAGGTAAAGTTGAAGCGATTGAAATTGATGATGGTGCAGATCTCAAAGTTTGTGAGTGGCGATACCTAGACGATGAAGGGGAATTAATTCATCAGTCAGAAGGCCAATATGGTAATACTATGGCTGCATTACGGGATGGTTTAGTAACGATTATTGGTTTGCCAAGTGAATTTACGATTCGTGAAATTGAGCGGGTACGTGACAAAATTACTGCACATTTTAAATAGTTGGAATACGAGGGAAGATCGATGGCTGCAACTAAAAAGCAGATAGTAGATTTAGAGCGTTGCAACATTAATCTGGCCGCGCTCGGCAATATTCGGGAGCAGCTTGAAAAAGTCCGTCCCTCTGATGATGTGTTTTCAGAATATATTGTCAAAATTCATTCGATGATAGACGAAATGAGTGCAGATGAAATTTCATTGCGCGATGCGTATGTCGAAGAATTAACTAATTAACCAGCATTGGAAAAAGAACGGGAGTTCATCATGGCAGATGTTAAAGAATTAAACGGTGAAATTGTATTGAGTGTATTCGGGCATGAATCGCTTGATGAAATTGACGATGCACTTTTAAAGCACGTTAACGAAACAATGGAAGGTAACGCACCTGGTATTTTAGTCAAATATCCCGTTATTAATGCAGGTAACAAAATAGGCTTTGTGACAATTGAAACAACAAACGCTGAACGAATTTTTGAGCATTACACATTAAGCGGGCAAAAGCTTTTTAATGAGTTCAAAATTTTAGATTTTTACAGTGGCGCTTACGGCACGTCAAACCAATAACTAACGTTGATAGGTGAACTTATGGCGCAAAACTTACCAAACTACATAGTCACACAGCTAAGACTTGTGTGTGATTATTGCCAAGCTGATAACACATTTATCGAGGCTGGTAAAAAGCCTAATGGAGAACCGATGATCGTTTTATCATGTGGTGATTGCCATTCGGTTGCGGAATATGCACTTAGCGAATTAGAGCAACAAGAGGAGTGATTATATGTTTTTAGCAGGATATGTGTTTAAGCCTGATCATGATGAAATTCATTTTCTGAAAAATGAGAAAATAGATGGTCGTAAAAAGTACGGTAGCAACTTTACAACTGATAAATCACAGGCACACCAATTTAAAAGTGTTGAACAATTCAAAGGCCAGTTAGAAAAGTTTTTGACTAAAGTGAATGCTGATGAAGATCACTATAACTTCACACTGGCATATCTTGAGCTTGATTCGGGCAACGTCACTAAAATTTTAACGTGTTAATTTTAGTGTTGGAAAAATTATGAATGGGTTTATGAAGCTGTGTTTTTGTGTTGTCTGCGTGTTTGGTTTTCTTGCATTAGGTGCGGGTATTCCTCGTAATTTTAATGGCGCAACGGTAATTATTCAAGATTGTAAGTCTCAGTCTACAGAGAGTGGATTTTGCGAATACGAAGGCTATCTTGAGCAAAGCTGGACTGGTTCATATTTTATGAGGGTGAGACAAGACACCTTCCTGCAATTTAATAAAGACTCACTTATTGATCAAGGCGATAATAAGTTTGTTTTCTCAAGCGGGTATTTAAGACAAGACACTGTGATCGTGCATAACTAAAAAATTAGTTAGATTAACACTCGTAACAATTTCAACTCCCAATTTTGGGACTCATTACTAGTAAGCGGTGTTTCATTTTTACTATTACTTTTTATAGAGTATCCTTCTGGAAAAGCGTAGAAAGAGGATGCAGTATTTTTCCAACCATTTACTTGCATGGAGAGTTTTTTTGAAAATAAAAAAAAGTTATTGGAGTGAAATATTAGCTTCCAACCCTTTATTTGGTTTGTTTCTTGTCGTCTTCTATTTAGTGATTTTGTGGTCGGTGACTATCAAAATATGGTTGAGTGGGCATCCTGTTGTTGCAGTAGTTGTCTTCGTACTTATATCGCTTGTCGTTAAATTTAAATCGAAGGATATTATTGCTGCGATTAAAAAGAAATGATTCAAAATTTATTAGTTAGGTGTTATGTATGAGTTTTAAGTTTGGCTACGGTTACTTAAAAATTTAATGCGTAGCCTATGCAAGTGTAATCAAGATGAAAAGATATTTGTTGTTATTTGCTTGCGGTTTAGCCGTGTTTTACAGTGCCGACAAAGTTGTACCTTGGTATATGAATAATGTTGTGGACAGTGGTGGTGTTACCTACGCCAATGTTTTCAAAGTATTGGCTGAAAATCCGAAAGAGCGGCCATTAAGACAAATGGCACACTCAATGATTGAAGATGAAAAAATCGTTGCGTCTGAATATACATCGTTTATTGGCTTGTATAACAGCGAGTTTGGAAGCTTGGTAGGCGTTTCAGGAGGTAAGATCTATGAAAAGGATTATTACCTGAATCTGATTCATGACTTTTTTAAATTGAATGGTGAGGTTACATGTACGTCAGTTAGGACTAACTCTGTAAAAAAATTCGTCGTTGAAGATAATCTTAGTTATGGCGAATTTAATAAGCCTTCACACAATCAGGAGCGGTTCGAGTTTGTTAATGTAGACGGGGGCAATGATTTCATTTTAGCGGTTGACGATTGGCGCTGTGAAGATGCAGATTTAAATCTCTTTTCTGTCACGGATAAAGTTGTGCCGTTAGTTGCCAGCATATAGAAGTATATTGATTAACGTTAACTATATTGGAAAATCAATTGGTGTAGGCGGTTTTACAAAAACTGTTATTGATCATGAACGTAGTGTTGAAACTTTACTGAAATCTGGCTTTCCCTTATTTATGAAAAAAACAGATGCTAGGGAAGCTGCCAAAGCGGTTAATTTAACTGGCTATACGTACACTCAATTTGAAGTTAATAAGATTCAATTATGAAAGATAAAGAATGATGAAATTACCAGAGCTAATAAAGCAGCTACAAGAAATAGACAAATAAGTTCCTTTTGAATAAGACTAAATGATGGACGAAAAAAAAGACAAATTTATAACTCAGGCACTAAACATTGCATTGCCCATCGTCGCGATGGTGTATTCGCTAATTCTATTGCTTGTTTTGGGGCTAGATAACGTTAAGGCTTGGAATAGTGTAGGGGTAATCCTTATCGGCATATCTGTTGTTATGACTGTGAAGAAAGAGGGTGAAAACTATAGTAGAATAGCGGTATGCATGGCGTTAACTGGTACTTTTATAACAGGTTATTGCTCCCTCATACAGTAACTAGAAAACTACAATATAATCAATAGGGTGCTCTTTTTTTGAATTAAATTACACAGTGTTTATCTTCTAAGTATGAGATTTAAGAGACCATACTACGATGAGCAAAATTCAGAATATAAATACAAGCACCCTTGTAAAATTAGCAAGTGAAAATTCATTAACAATTACACCCAACAACCGAATTGCAGCTAATTTAACAAGCTATACTGTTAATTTCATTCTCAATGAAACGTGTAAATCTGCTTGCCTTACACCTACCATTTTGCCGCTAAAGCAATGGATAGCAGATACTTTTAATACACTGCGTATCAATAATGTAGCCCCGTTTTCAAAGCTCGCCCTTGTAACCGAGTCGGCATTAGCAAGTTATTGGGTAAGAGCCATGTACAGCCAAGGGCAAAGTGACAACCTAATTAACCCATCAGAATGGTTACGTGAAGCGATGGCTGCAGATAAAATTGCAGCGCGTTGGAAATTGGTAAATTACACACCAGATTCAGCACTAAGCAACCACTTCAAAAAATGGCGAAAGCAGGTGCAGAAAGAATTACTGTCTAACGGCTATGTAACGGAAGCTATGGCAATAGAACTAGTTATCTCCGCTATTAAAAATGGTGAGTTGTCACTCCCAAAAAATGTTTATACCTTCGCATTTGATGAAATCCCGCCTCTTTACCAGGACCTGTTTGATGCAATAACCAATCACGCTAATTTAAGTGAGTTAAAACCTCTCAGGTCAAAAGCAAAATGGTACCGTGTAGAAACACTCTGCAGTGAAGACCAATTTAAAGTGGCCGCAAAGTGGGCGTCTAAAGTCATAGAAAATGAAAAAGGCAAATCTATCGCTATCGTGTCTCCCGACTTAAAATCGCAGAAGAAAGACATCATCAAAAGTTTGAATGACGTGTTTGAACCACAGTGGGTTTTACCGGAAAGCGGCAGCTATACAGCGCCTTATGATGTATCGCTTGGTGAACCTTTAAATCAAATCCCATTATTCAATCGAGCGCTATATTATTTGTCGCTAGAAAATGTAGTGATGTCTGAAGAGGTCATTAACATTATAAATGATCCATTTGCCTTTGCTAATAAAGAGAAAATGGAAAGGCGGCGCTTTGCAAAAAAAATGCGAGATAACCGTGGTATAAAAACAGCGCTTAAATCGCTCGCAATGAAATCCTCTTGCCCTCCATTCCTTTCAAAGTCACTAAACGATTTTGCGAACTTGAGTGAGGCATTAAACACAAACTCCATGGTACCAAGTAAATGGGCTATGGCATTCAATGACATGCTATCGGTAATTGGCTGGGCTAAAAATGTAGAGTTAAACGAATTAGAGCTGCTAGGTGCAAAAAAATGGGTTGATGCTCTCGATATGCTGGCTGCTCTTGATACGCATACGGGGACCATCACAAAAGAACTAGCTTTGCGTTTAATCAATCAATACACAGCAAATACACTTGTTACGCCACAAACAAAAGGTTCACCTATTAACGTGTTAGGCGCATTGGAAGCTGCAGGGTTAGATTTTGATTACGTTTGGGTTTTGGATTGTAATAACAACGTTTTCCCAGCTAAGGCCGAGCCTAACGCCTGTTTACCTCATGCTTTACAAATAGAGAGCAAAACACCTCACAGTAGCGGTGAGCGTGAGCACGAATTTACGAATCAGCTATTTAGTCGATACAGTACATCTTGCGATGAACTTTACACCAGCTACATCACTGAAGATCAATATGGTTCAAAAGAAGCTGCATTCATCCTGACTGAAGCAACTGCAGACATAGATGCTGATTCAATTATTGACCATGATTTAATTTGTTATAAAGAAGCAAGTTTTCAACGCTTCAGCACACACACTGTTAATAATGAAATAGGGCCATTAGCAACTAACAACAACACGATACCAGGCGGTGTTGCAGTCTTGGATTTAATGAACCTTTGCCCAATGCAAGCTATTACAAATAACAGATTAAAGGTTGGAGAGCATAAACCTAACTTCACAATGGGTTTGTTTGGTGGTGAAAGAGGGGAGATGATGCACAATGCGCTGGAAGCAATGTGGGGTGAAATCATAGAGCTCGCTAAGGCCCAAAAATCACCGACACATAGTGACCAATTGCATTTGATGGAGCCGGTTGATGTGCAAAGCATGATTGAACGTGCTGTCGACAGTGCATTCTTTTGGTTAGATCGTGATGACATAAGCGATGAGTTGATTGAGCAAGAACGTAAGCAAATGAGCTCCACCCTCACTCAATGGATAGAGATTGAAAAAGCCAGAGACAAATTCAATGTCATAGCGATGGAAAAGTCTGACTTCGTTATTCTCGGTGACTTTAAAATTAAAATTCGCAAAGACAGGCTGGATAGTGTGGTTAATTCTGCAAATATTAACAAAACACTTGCGCTAGATTATAAAAGTAGCGAAGAATCATGCACAAGTGCCTTGAGTAGAAAAATTGACAAGTCTCAGTTGCCACTTGCGGCACTAAGTGAAGGCGCTAATGGAGTGGGTTATTTAAATGTTGTTCCTTACTCATCAAACATTAGTGGGTTGGCAGATGATGAATCACTAGAAATGTTTAAACCTATTGGAAAGCACAGGGCACAAGCCCCGAAGGAATGGCAGGAACTAACAGGCTGGTGGCGGGATACGTTAGCGGAGCGTGTAAAACAATATGCTCAAGGCTTTGTGTCATTTACACCAAGTGCTAAAGCATGCGCTTATTGTGTCAAACGCAGTTTGTGTGAACACTCTGCAGCATAAATCAAAGAACATGTAAGAGAGGTCTTAATTGAAACTCAAGTTATCACTAAGAGATACAGCGATTTTGGTGGCTGCACTCAGCGCAATCATTATGGCCTTTTACTTAACCCAAGAAAAAGCAAATGTCATTGATCCACGTAAAACATTACCGATGGTGGTATTTGATGATAAAGATAAGCTTTGGCAGGTTGTTACGTATAGCGGTGAGCCTGTTACAGCATTCAATATTGAAGTCTACCCAAAATACGAAGAGTCATTAAAAAAAGTGTACATCAATTATAGGTCGCAGTTTGTATTTCATGATGGTTCGCCAATTTTGCTTAATAACGAACCATTGTTTTGGAATAGAGCCGGTGAAATAGTTGATTACAATTACAGATACATTAACGAAGGTTTAGTGTTTTTCGTGGGCAGCAAGGGTATGAAACCAAGAACAGCAATGACACTAAAGACGCTCAAAGAAGATCTGAGAAACAACGTCCTAAAAGAAGAGGATATGTTAAGAAATAAACAAATTAATCAACTTGCCGGAAAGGAAAAATCAAGGTGATAAAAAAGTATTTGAAAATTCACGCTGTGAATAGGCTACAAAGCAAAGCTCAAAAGCGCACGCTTACTTTGCTTTGTGTAGTAGATACGTTTTTATTAGCGAGCAAACAGCCGGTTAATGTATTAAGCCTCAATGGTAACACCTTGCTACCGTATGTAGATGGTGAATATACGCAAAGGAAACTCTTAAAAATTATTGATAATGAGTTACCTTTGTTAATCTATAACGCCATCATTTGTGATGATATCGAATTACTTGACGATATAAATGTTGAGTTAGACGCTTTAGAAACATCCCTGAAAAATAGAAAAAAAAATGAATGGGTGAAACTACTGCTCAAAAGTGCATTCGATGAAAATCCTATCACGAATAAATACCTTTTAAGCAAAACAGACAAGCAAGCGCAAAAATTTGGTGCAGATAGAGCACAATATAATACGTATTGTGCAGTTCACTTAGAGACTTTAAAAAAATTATTTAAAAGTAAAAAACAATGTAAATCATTGTGTGACTGGCTCAATAATAAAAAACAAGAGGTCCAGCTTCTAAATTAACACCATAACTCGATGAATAAGTACAGGCTTTAAAGCATATGGCACTTTCTCTGCAATTAAATACCAAGTCGCTAAACTTGTCGTTGTTGAATAGGTTATAACCAAATAAATAGCAGAGGAATGATATGGCAATTGAAGTAACTGAACCGGTACTTGAAAAAGCGGTGCGAGATTTAATAGCTTTTAATGAATTCACATTTTACTACGAGCGTGACACGGACGAATGTACAGGTCTAACGTTTGCACTTGAGTTTTTATTCTGCTCCTTGAACAAAGTTCGCCGCATTCTCGCCTGCTTTAGCTGCGAGTTAAGGCGAACGGTCTTGACTTTAATGGAGTAGGG